>NZ_JAAOLY010000010.1 GCF_011601275.1 Janthinobacterium lividum
CAAGAACGTGACGGTCAACGAAGAGTTCTTCCAGGGCCATTTCCCGCACAAGCCGGTCATGCCCGGCGTGCTGATGATCGAAGCGCTGGCGCAGACGGCGGCCCTGCTGTCGTTCCTGTCGATGGGCATGAAACCGGACGAGAACTCGGTCGTGTACCTTGTCGGCATCGACAATACGCGCTTCAAGCGTCCCGTCGAACCGGGCGACCAATTGAAGATGGACGTGGAAATCCTGCGCGTGTCGCGCGGCCTCTGGAAATACAAGGCCGTCGCTTCGGTCGACGGCACGTTGGCGCTGGAAACGGAAATCATGTGTACCATTCGCAGTGCGCAGGATACGAGCCAGCCGGCGGGGTAGTAATAGGGCGGTCATCCACTCTAAGCCAATGTTGATCTGAAAGCTGAGCTCGACAGATTGGTCTAGGTGGGGCCGTACACCAGCATCGGTCCGCGCGTGCGTATCGCGCGGAGCCGGGCCAGTACACGGGTTTCTGTCCGCTGGCCATGAACGCCGACCGGGAAAAGAGCGCCGCCATCGTGCGCAACCTGTCAAGCATGCGCGAGAAGATCCGCGCGCTTGAAAAAACAATTAAAACACTGACCACCCAAGACGAAAAATGACTACTGAAAAAAAGACCCTCGACATCCTCGCCATCAAATCGCTGCTGCCGCACCGCTACCCGCTGCTGCTGGTTGACCGCGTGCTGGACTGGGAAGCCGATAAAACCATCACCGCCATCAAGAACGTGACGGTCAACGAAGAGTTCTTCCAGGGCCATTTCCCGCACAAGCCGGTCATGCCCGGCGTGCTGATGATCGAAGCGCTGGCGCAGACGGCGGCCCTGCTGTCGTTCCTGTCGATGGGCGTGAAACCGGACGAGAACTCGGTCGTGTACTTTGTCGGCATCGACAATGCGCGCTTCAAGCGTCCAGTCGAACCGGGCGACCAGCTGAAGATGGACGTGGAAATCCTGCGCGTATCGCGCGGCATCTGGAAATACAAGGCCGTCGGTACGGTCGACGGCAAGCTGGCGGTGGAAGCGGAACTGATGTGCACCATCCGCAGCGCGCAGGATGCCAGCCAATCTGCGAGCCAGCCAGCGGGGCAGTAACATGGCGGCCATCCACTCCACGGCAGTGATTGATCCGAAGGCCGAGCTCGACAGCTCGGTCGAGGTGGGTCCGTACACCATCATCGGTCCGCACGTGCGCATCGGCGCCGGCACCAGGGTTGGCCCGCACGTGGTCATCGACGGCCACACGACGATCGGCAGCGACAACCACCTGTTCCAGTTTTCTTCCATCGGCGCGCAGCCGCAGGATAAAAAATGGGCGGGCGAGGCGACGCGCCTGGAAATCGGCGACCGCAACACGATCCGCGAATTTTGCACCTTCAACACGGGCACCGTGCAGGGCGGCGGCGTCACGCGCCTGGGCAATGACAACTGGATCTCGGCGTATGTGCACCTGGCGCACGACTGCCTGGTGGGCAACAACACGATCTTTTCGAACAATGCCCAGCTGGCGGGCCACGTGGAAATCGGCGACTGGGTCATCATGAGCGGCTTCGCCAATGTGCACCAGTTCTGCAAGATCGGCGCGCACGCCTTCGTCGGCATGAGCACCAGCCTGACGCAGGACGTGCCGCCTTTCGTGCTCCTGAACGGCAATCCGGCACAAGCCCACGGCGTCAATATCGAAGGCTTGAAACGCCGCGGTTTTACGCGCGAGCAGATCAACGGCATCCGCGCCGCGTATAAACTCATCTACCGCGCGGGACTGACCCTGGAAGAATCCAAGGCTGCCCTGTTCGAAGAAGAAGCGGCATCGTCGCCCGAGGTGGCGGAACACATTCGCGCCATGCGCGAATTCCTTGGAGTGGCGTCGCGTGGCATCGTCCGCTGACCAGTCCAGCGGCCAGCCGGTCGCCAATGTCGCCATCGTCGCCGGCGAAGTGTCGGGCGACCTGCTGGCCAGCCGGCTGCTGTCCGGCCTCGTGCCGCAGCTGCCCGGCGCGCGCTTCCATGGCATCGGCGGCGAGCACATGGCCAAGCAGGGTTTTGTGTCCGACTGGCCGCTCGACAAGCTGACCGTGCGCGGCCTGTTCGAGATCATTCCCCGCTACCGCGAGATCAAGGGCATCCAGAACGCGCTGCGCGACCAGTTGCTGGCCGAGCGTCCCGCCGTCTTCATCGGCGCCGACTATCCGGGTTTTAACCTGGGACTGGAACAGCAGCTGAAGGAAGGCGGCATCCCCACCGTGCACTACATCGGGCCGCAGATCTGGGCCTGGCGCGGCGGCCGCATCAAGAAAATTATCAAGGCCGTCTCGCACATGCTGGTGATCTTCCCGTTCGAGGAAGAGATCTACCGCAAGGCGGGCGTGCCCGTTACCTATGTCGGCCATCCGCTGGCTGAAATGATCCCCCTGCAGCCCGACGAAGCGGCCGCGCGGCGCACCCTGGGCTTGCCGGAAGACGCGAATGTCGTGACCCTGATGCCGGGCAGCCGCATGGGCGAACTCAAATACAATACGGTGGCTTTTGTCGGCGCGTGCAAGCTGCTGCTGGCGCGCGACCGCTCCTTGCGTTTCGTCGCGCCCATGGCCGGCGAAAAACAGCGCCAGTACTTCCTGCAGCTGATTGCGGAAGCGGGCCTGCAGGACGTCGAGATACTGCTGACCGACGGCGGCTCGCATACGGCCATTTGCGCCGCCGATGCGGTGCTGGTGGCCTCCGGCACGGCGTCGCTGGAAGTGGCGCTGTACAAGAAGCCCATGGTCATCGCCTACAAGATGATGCGCGCCTCGTGGGAAATCATGCGCCACATGGGCTACCAGCCATGGATTGGTTTGCCCAACATCCTGGCGCGCGACTACCTGGTGCCCGAGCTGCTGCAAAACGCAGCCAGCCCCGAGGCACTGGCCGAAGCCATGTGGCAGCAGCTGAGCGACGTTCCCGGGCGTTTGCGCCTGGTGCAGCGCTTCACGGACATGCATCACAGCCTGCTGCGCGACAGCGCGCAGGAAAGCGCGAATGCCGTCATGCAGGTCATTGCCGCCAACCGCAAGTAAGCACCGTTTCAATCGCAGTTCCTACCAAAGATTCAACGTGAAAAATATCTATCCCGGCCTGTTTGACGACTTGCCATTCTCGCTCGATGAAATCATCTGCGGCGTCGACGAGGCTGGCCGCGGTCCGCTGGCCGGCCCCGTGTTCGCCGCCGCCGTGATCCTCGACCCGCAGCAGCCCATCGACGGCTTGCGCGATTCGAAAAAACTCAGCGAAGCCAAGCGCGACCTGCTGGCGCCGCAGATCAAGGCCAAGGCCCTGGCCTGGGCCATCGCCGAAGCGTCGGAAGAGGAGATCGACCGCCTGAACATTCTGCAGGCGTCGATGCTGGCCATGCGCCGCGCCGTCGAGGCCCTGGCGACCGTGCCGACCCTGGCCCTGATCGACGGCAACCGCTGTCCCGTGATGCCGATACGCGGCATGGCCATCGTCGGTGGCGACGACAAGGTCGATTCGATTTCCGCCGCCTCGATCCTGGCCAAGACGGCGCGCGACGCGGCCCTCGTGCACCTGCATGCGGCCTATCCCGAATACTGCTTCGACCAGCACAAGGGTTATGGCACCAAGCTGCACCTGGAACGCCTGCACCTGCACGGCGCCTCGCCCGTGCACCGCCGCTCGTTCGCGCCCGTGCGCAACGTGATCGCCCTGTTTGGCGGACAAGAGGTGGCGGCATGAAGACGATTACCTCGCGCGACAACGCGCAATACAAGGATTTGCTGAAACTGGCGGGCAGTTCGCAGGCGCGCCGCAAGTCGGGCCGCACCTTGCTCGACGGCGTGCACCTTTGCCAGTCGTATCTGCAGCTGCGCGGCATGCCGGAGCAGTGCATCGTCAGCGAAAGCGCCTTGCGGAACCCGGAAGTGGCGGACATCGTCGGCCAGCTGGAAAGCCAGCGCGCGCACGTACTGGGCTTGCCCGATGCGCTGTACAACGCGGTGAGCCAGGTCGAACACGGCGTGGGTGTGATGTTCCTCATCGAGACGCCGGAACGGGCCGTCACGCAGCCCTTGAGCGTATCGGCTGTGCTGCTCGATAACCTGCAAGACCCGGGCAACGTGGGGTCGATTTTGCGCAGCGCCGCCGCCGCCGGCATAACGCAGGTCTACTGCAGCGCCGGCACGGCCTTCTGCTGGTCGCCGAAGGTGCTGCGCGCGGCGATGGGCGCACACTTCGTGCTCGACATCTTTGAAAACGTCGACCTGGCGGCGCTCGTTGCCGGCGCCAAGGTGGCGACCCTGGCCACCAGCGGCTACGCCACGAAGCAGCTGTACGACGTCGACCTGCGCCAGCCCGTCGCTTGGCTGTTTGGCCATGAAGGGCAGGGCGTCGCCGACGACCTGCTGTCGATGGCAACGCACCAGGTGGTCATTCCCCACTTGGGCCAGATCGAATCGCTGAACGTGGCCGCCTGCGCCGCCGTCTGCTTCTTCGAGCAGCTGCGCCAGGGCCAGTCCTGAACAGGGTAGCCATGTCTTTCCCTTTGCTTGCCGATGGCGCCGTACGTGACGAAGCCTGGTGGCGCCAGGTCGCCGCATTTTATCCCGCGCCGCCGGACGCCATCGTCAATCTCGAGCATGGCTATTTCGGCGCCATGGCCAGCCCTGTGCACGCGGCGTTCGAACAGGCCGTGCGCTACACCAACGAGCAACTGAGTCCCTTCGTGCGCGGCGAATTCACGCGTACGCACGTGGATATCCTGCGCCAGCGCGTCGCCGCGCTGATTCACGCGCAGCCGCACGAGATCCTGCTGACCCGCAGCGGCACCGAATCGATGCAGGTGCTGATCACGCAATATCACGGCCTGGCGCCCGGCGATACTGTGCTCTGGAGTAATCTCGATTATCCGGCCATGCGCACGGCCATGCGCTGGCTGGCGCAGCGCCGTGGCGTCACCAGCACGCAAGTTCAATTGAGTTTGCCCATCAGCGATGACGAAATCGTCGCCCGTTACGCGCAAGCCATGCGCCAGGCCGTCAAGCCCAAGTTGCTACTGCTGTCGCAGGTGACGCCGGCCAACGGCCAGCAACTGCCGCTGCAGGACATCATGGCGCTGGCGCGCGAATACGGCATCGACGTGTTGCTCGACAGCGCCCATGCGCTGGGGCAGGTCGACGTGGACGTGCAAGCCATGGGCGTTGATTTCGCCGGTTTTAATCTGCATAAATGGCTGGGGGCTCCGGCGGGACTCGGTGTCGCGTATATCCGCGCATCGCAGCTGCACAAGATCGAGCCGCATTGTGGCGACGACGATTATCCGCTTGACGATATCCGCAGCCGCCTGCACATGGGCATGCCGCCGATCGGCGCCATCCTGGCCGCGCCTGCCGCGCTGGACTTCCATGCGCACCTGGGCGGCACGCCGGCCAAGAACGAACGCCTGGCCTGGCTGCGCGATTACTGGATCAGCCGCGCCGCGCAACTGCCCGGCGTGCGCATGTTGTCGCCGCTCGATGCGAGGCGCGGCACGGCACTGGTGGCCTTTGCCGTCGACGGCATGAGCGCGCGCGACCTGCAGCAAGCCTTGCTGCAGCGCTTCGGCGTCTTTACCGTGCAGCGCAATATCGGCGATGCCGATGTCGTGCGCGCCACGGTGGCCGTTACGACCACCACCGCCGAACTCGATCAACTGGTGGCCGCGCTGACGGTGCTGTCCAGCGAGGTGAACTCCAGCCTGGCGAACGCCTGACAAAACCGTAGCGAGCGGAAGGGAGAGGTGGCCGAGAAGCGCAACCGTACTTCTAGTACGGTGAGCATCGCAGGCCGCCTATACCGACGCGCAGCAGGTTTGGTCAGGCGTTCTCAGTATTCGCGGCGGTTCGGCTTGATCTCCTGCAGGATCGTCGTGGAGATCTCCTCGATCGACTTGGTGGTCGATGACAGCCAGCGTATTCCTTCGCGTTTCATCATTTTTTCCGCCTCGTTGACCTCGTAACGGCAATTTTCAATGGCCGCATACTTGCTTCCGGCGCGTCTTTCGTTGCGTATTTCCGACAAACGTTCGGGCGTAATGCTTAATCCGAAAATTTTATTCTTAAATTCCAGCAAGGCCGATGGCAGCTTGTCGCGCTCGAAATCGTCGGGAATCAGCGGATAATTGGCCGCCTTGATACCGTATTGCATGGCCAGGTACAGGCTGGTCGGGGTCTTGCCAGAGCGCGAAACACCCACCAGAATGACATCGGCCGAGGACAGGTTCTTGTGCGACTGGCCGTCGTCGTGTGCCAGCGAATAGTTGATCGCCTCGATGCGGTTCTTGTATTCCTCGCTGTCGACGATGTTGTGCGAGCGGCCGATGGTATGGGTCGACATCACGCCCAGTTCCTGCTCCAGCGGGGCGACAAAGGTCTGGATCAGGTCCATGTGCATGCCGCTGGACTTGCGGATCACGGCCGACAGGTCGTTTTTCACCAGGGTGGAGAAAATGATCGGGCGCTGGCCATCGGTGGCAAACGCTTCGTTGATCTTGCGCGCCGCCTCGTAGGCCTTGTCCATGGTGTCGATGAAAGGCAGGCGGATCTGGCGGAAGCGCAGATCGAACTGCGTCAGCACCGAGTGGCCGAACGTCTCGGCGGTGATGCCGGTGCCGTCGGAAACGAAGAAGACGGTGCGGGCCGCGGAGGGCAGAGGAGGGCGTGGTTCTTGTGTCATGGGTTTTCGGATCAAGATTGTGCGTCGTCAATTTGCGCCGCACAAGGTAAAATGGCTGCAACGGTATGATTGTGCTGCACGACGCCAAGAATAACAAGAAGACTGTCTGTGCGCCGCGCGTAAAGATTTCTATCATCAGTAAGGGTGTCATTATGACCAACGCAGTATCGCAACAGCAGGAAGACAAGGACGCGGTGTATGTTGCCTCGTTCGAGCATTTGCGCATGACGGATGTCGAATCCGTCGGCGGCAAGAACGCCTCCCTGGGCGAAATGATCAGCCAACTGGCGGAAGCCGGCGTGCGCGTGCCCGGTGGCTTTGCCACCACGGCGCAGGCATTCCGCGATTTCCTGTCGTATAGCGCCAATGGCGGCTTGCCGCTGGCCGAACGCATCGCCCAGCGCCTCGAAGGGCTGGACATCGATGACGTGCGCTCGCTGGCGCAAGCCGGTGCCGAGATCCGTCAATGGATCGTGGAAACGCCATTCCAGCCACGCCTGGCCGCCGAAATCGACCAGTTCTACGCCAAGCTGGTAGCCGATTCCGACACGGAAATGTCGTTTGCCGTGCGTTCCTCCGCCACGGCGGAAGACTTGCCGGACGCTTCTTTTGCTGGTCAACAAGAAACCTTCCTGAACGTGGTCGGCATCGACAACGTGCTCGACGCCATGAAGCAGGTGTTCGCGTCGCTGTATAACGACCGCGCCATCTCCTACCGCGTACATAAAGGCTTTACGCACGCTGAAGTGGCCCTGTCGGCCGGCGTGCAGCGTATGGTGCGCTCCGACCTGGGCGCGGCCGGCGTGATGTTTACCATCGATACGGAATCGGGCTTCAAGGACGTGGTCTTCGTCACTTCCAGCTATGGCCTCGGTGAAACCGTGGTGCAGGGCGCCGTCAATCCCGACGAATTCTATGTGCACAAGCCGATGCTGGAAAAAGGCAAGTCGCCTGTGATCCGCCGCAATATCGGCTCGAAGCTGCTGAAGATGGAATTCACTAACGAAGCGAAAGCTGGCCGTTCCGTGAAAACCGTCGACGTACCCGTCGAAATGCGCAACCGCTACTCGCTGAACGACAGCGAAGTGGTGGAACTGGCAAAATACGCCGTCATCATCGAGAACCACTACGGTCGTCCGATGGACATCGAGTGGGGCAAGGATGGCCGCGACGGCAAGTTGTACATCCTGCAGGCGCGTCCCGAGACCGTCAAGTCGCAGCAAAAGGCGACCGACGTGCAGGAGCGCTTCAAGCTGAAAAGCACTGGCACCGTGCTGACGTCCGGCCGCGCCATCGGCCAGAAGATCGGCGCCGGCCCCGTGCGCGTGATTCACGACCCGGCCGACATGGAGCGCGTGCAGCCAGGCGACGTGCTCGTTGCCGACATGACGGACCCGAACTGGGAACCGGTCATGAAGCGCGCGTCGGCCATCGTCACCAACCGTGGCGGCCGTACTTGCCACGCTGCAATTATCGCCCGTGAACTGGGCGTGCCTGCCGTCGTCGGCTGCGGCGATGCCACCGACGTGCTGAAAGACGGCACGTTCGTCACCGTCGTGTGCTCCGAAGGCGACGAAGGCAAGATCTACGACGGCTTGCTGGAAACGGAAGTATCGGAAGTGTCGCGCGGCGAATTGCCGAAGCTCGACACCAAGATCATGCTCAACGTGGGCAATCCGCAGCTGGCGTTCGACTTCCAGTCCGTGCCGAATGCGGGCGTGGGCCTGGCGCGCCTGGAATTCATCATCAATAACAATATTGGTGTGCATCCACGCGCGATCCTGGAATACCCGAACATCGACGCCGACCTGAAAAAAGCCGTGGAATCGGTGGCGCGCGGCCACGCTTCGCCGAAGGCGTTCTACATCGACAAGCTGGCCGAAGGCATCGCCACCATCGCCGCCGCGTTCTGGCCGAAGAAAGTCATCGTGCGCCTGTCCGACTTCAAGTCGAACGAGTACAAGAAGCTGATCGGCGGTTCGCGCTACGAGCCGGACGAGGAAAACCCGATGCTGGGCTTCCGCGGCGCGGCGCGCTACCTGTCGGCCGACTTCTCCGAAGCGTTCAACATGGAATGCGAAGCGATGAAGCGCGTGCGCAATGACATGGGCCTGACGAACGTGGAAATCATGGTGCCGTTCGTACGCACCCTGGGCCAGGCCGAGAAAGTCATCGACCTGCTGGCGAAGAATGGCCTGAAGCGCGGCGAAAACGATTTGCGCGTCATCATGATGTGCGAAGTGCCGTCGAACGCCATCCTGGCCGACCAGTTCCTCGACCATTTCGACGGCTTCTCGATCGGTTCGAACGACCTGACCCAGCTGACCCTGGGCCTGGACCGCGATTCCGGCATGGAATTGCTGGCCGCCGACTTCGACGAGCGCGATCCTGCCGTGAAAGCCCTGCTGGCCCTGGCCATCAAGGCTTGCCTGGCACGCGGCAAGTACATCGGCATTTGCGGCCAGGGTCCTTCCGACCATCCGGACTTTGCCGTCTGGCTGATGGAGCAGGGCATCGAATCGATGTCGCTCAATCCCGACTCGGTGATCGATACCTGGCAAAAGCTGGCTGCGCTGAAAGCGTAAGCATCTTTATCTCCGTCTGAAAACCCGCTGCCGCTCACCCGGCAGCGGGTTTTTTTATGCCCGCCATGCGGCGCACGGCAGTATTCGATGGGCTTGCGCCAGATCAGCTAAAATGATTCCACCAATACATTGAAACAGGAGTTCACATGGCAAGCAAGAAACCGAGCAAAGTTGCAAAGATCGACATCGGCATTTCCGAGGCGGACCGCGCGAAGATTGCGGAAGGCCTGTCCGGCCTGCTGGCCGACAGCTACACCTTGTACCTGATGACCCATAATTTTCACTGGAACGTCAAGGGGCCGATGTTCAATACGCTGCACCTGATGTTCATGACGCAATACACGGAACAGTGGGCCGCGCTGGACCTGATCGCCGAACGCATCCGCGCCCTCGGCTATCCGGCGCCTGGTACCTACAAGGAATTCGTCAAGCTGGCTTCGATCAAGGAAATCGACGGCGTGCCGCCGGCGCTGGAGATGGTCAGTCACCTGGTATCGGCACAGGAAGCGACCGCACGCACGGCGCGCCGCCTGTTCCCGTTGCTGGAAAAAGCCAATGATCAGCCGACGGCCGACCTGATCACGCAGCGCCTGGATTTGCATGAGAAGACGGCGTGGATGCTGCGCAGCCTGCTCGAGGAGTAAATTTCTTTCCGGCGGCGCTAATTCGCCCCTGGCTATTGACGCCATCCGGAATTGCGTTAGACTGCTTGTATATAGGTGTTTGGCAAGAATAATATCAGGCAGTACAGCGCATTAAACCCCGTCGCTTATATAGGCTGCGGGGTTTTTTATTTTCGGATTCACAAGGATGGAGGCATCATGGCTGAATGGGTAGGCTGGTTTGTCGCGGCTGGCGCGGTATTGATCCTGGAGCTGTTTACAGGCACGTTTTATTTGCTGATGATCGCCATCGGCGTCAGTGCCGGAGGATTGGTGGCGCTGGCGGGCGGAAATGGCGGCTGGCAGGCCCTGACGGCCGCCATTGTCGGCGTGGCGGCTACCCTGTTATTGCGGCGCAGCCGTTTTGGCAAGGCGGCGCGGCGCGATGCGGCCCAGGATCCGAATGTGAATCTCGATATCGGCCAAAGCGTGGCAGTCGCGCACTGGGTCGATGGTGCGGCGCGTGTCATGTATCGCGGCGCCTTGTGGGATGTGGAACTGATTCCCGGCAGCGATACGCAGGCCGGTCATTACACCATACGCGCCGTGCGCGGCAGCCGTTTGATTGTTGGATAACCTGGAGAATAGATTATGGAAGTAAGCATCGGAAGCATGTCGCTGATCTTGTTATTGCTGGCATTGGTATTTGTCTTCAAGACGGTCAATGTCGTGCCGCAACAGCATGCCTGGGTGGTGGAACGTCTGGGCAAGTTCCATGCGGTATTGGGCCCTGGCCTGAATATTGTCGTGCCTTTTGTTGACCGTATCGCCTACAAGCATGTGCTCAAGGAAATTCCACTCGATGTGCCGCCGCAGGTGTGCATTACACGCGACAATACGCAATTGCAGGTCGATGGCATTCTGTATTTCCAGATTACCGATGCCATGCGCGCTTCGTATGGCTCGTCGAATTATATTGCCGCCATTACGCAATTGGCGCAAACGACCTTGCGCTCGGTGATCGGTAAAATGGAACTCGACAAGACATTTGAAGAACGCGACCATATCAATACGGCCATCGTGAATGCCATCGATGAATCGGCGGCGAATTGGGGCGTGAAGGTATTGCGCTATGAAATCAAGGATTTGACTCCGCCCAAGGAGATCTTGCATGCGATGCAGGCGCAGATTACGGCCGAGCGTGAAAAGCGCGCGCTGATTGCCGCTTCGGAAGGGCGCAAGCAGGAGCAGATCAATATCGCCAGCGGCGAGCGCGAAGCGAATATTGCCCGCTCCGAAGGCGAGAAGCAGGCATCGATCAACCGTGCCGAAGGCCAGGCCACAGCCATCGTCGCGCTGGCGCAGGCCAGTGCCGAGGCGCTGCGCCAGGTGGGCGCCGCCATTCGCGAGCCGGGCGGCGAAGATGCCGTCAACCTGAAAGTAGCCGAGCAGTATGTGGGCGCCTTCGCGCAATTGGCGAAAACGAATAACTCGATTATCGTGCCGGCCAATCTCGGTGATATGAGCGGTTTGATCGCCACGGCGATGCAGGTGGTGAAAACCCAGAAGCCGAAAGGCGGCGTGGCGATTCCCTGATTAGCGCTGGCTGGGTGAATAGCAAGTCCGTAGCAAGTTTGTCGTCAATGCTGCCCGCTGTATAGCGGGCAGTTTGCATTTGTACCGTCTTGATTATCAGCAGGCAGCAGGGGGGAGTAACTGCGGGTGAATGCTTAATGTTGAAAAATATATTCCTCATGCTATGCTGTGCGCACTTTCGCGATTATGTGCTGTCGTGTGGTGCTGTTTTTTTTAATTGGCGTAAAATCTGCCGCATGTGGGTGGTGGTGATTGCTCCGATGCACGGGCGGCGTTTGGCAGCGATGCACGATGCACGACAATATTGGTCCCATGTATATTTTTTAATTGCAATTTTGAATTACTATAAATTGCAATGATGGTGCCGCAGAATAAACATGGCCGATGGCGCTGTATGCAAACGCCGCCGTGCAAAGCAGGGGTACTTGCGCAGATGGTCCATGTACGATGTCCGCCTCCTTGATTGAAGACGCGCATCGCTTGAAAGCCGGGGAAGTAGGATTTTTGGTAAAAGAATTGTAAAAAACAATCAAATCTTCAGAAAAATCACCTCAGTCGCGTTACAATTGGATAGAATTTAACTGTTCAGTTATATTTTTCAACTCACACAAGGAAATATCATGGATCTGTCCAGCTTATCCCTGTCCGAACTGCGCACCTTGCAGGACGACATCAAGAAGCAAATGAAGAAACGCGAACAGGACGATCTGTCC
Organism: Janthinobacterium lividum; assembly: GCF_011601275.1. Taxonomy (GTDB): domain Bacteria; phylum Pseudomonadota; class Gammaproteobacteria; order Burkholderiales; family Burkholderiaceae_D; genus Janthinobacterium; species Janthinobacterium lividum_E. The sequence continues at coordinate 12,219 of NZ_JAAOLY010000010.1, forward strand.
AAAGCGCGCGAACAAATCCTGGCGATCGCCCAGAGCGTTGGTGTTTCCGTCAAAGATCTGGTTGGTACGGGTATCCGCGCTAAAACCGGCACGGTGGCAGTACGCTATCGCAATCCGGATGATGCGACGCAGCAATGGACTGGCCGTGGCCGTCAACCGAAATGGGTCAAAGAGTGGACCGATTCGGGCAAATCGCGCGATCTGCTGAAGGTGTAATGTAGTAATACGCCATTCATTCGGATGCTTGTCCTGTGGAGTAGTGCAGGGGTAATACCAGACAGCATGCAAGCATCCGGAACTTTCCTGATTTATCGTCTTTGGCCAGACAGGCAAAGCTGATTTCCATTGATTATCTTCCCGGTATTTTCGCCAATACCAGTCTTATTTCCGCCGTATCTCTTCCTTTCCCTGTTTTTATCCCGTGGGCTGTGCATTTCCGCTTGTCGCAGGCAATCGGCAAAATAAAACCCGGCATATAGCCGGGTTTGTCGGTGTGGCCGCAGCATGCTGCGCGCAGTACCGGATCAGCGGCGGTGCGATTTCATTGCCGCTTGCACTTCGCGCGCGCCATCGCGGTCGCGTTCCGCAGCCCGCTTGTCGTGCTGCTTCTTGCCTTTGGCCAGGCCGATTTCGCATTTCACGCGGCCGCCCTTGTAGTGCAGGTTGAGCGGCACGAGGGTGTAGCCTGAGCGTTCCACCTTGCCGATCAGTTTATCCATTTCCGTGCGGTGCAGCAGCAGCTTGCGTGTGCGCACGGCTTCCGGATGGATATGGGTGGAGGCGGTCGGCAGGGCGCTGATATGCGCGCCGAACAGGAAGAGTTCATCGCCGCGGACGACGACGTAGGCTTCCTTGATTTGTACGCGGGCGTCGCGGATGGCTTTGACTTCCCAGCCTTCCAGCACGATGCCGGCTTCGTAGCGATCCTCGATAAAGTAGTCGTGGAAGGCTTTTCTGTTGTCTGCTATGGTCATGAGATGGTAAATGTGCGCGGGTCGGTTAAACTACTGTCTCGCGCAAGCGCGATAAAATCAAATGTATCCAACATCATAGCAAATGGTTCTTCAATGGCAGTAGTACATAAATCAGTTTTTCTCGGCTATAGCGCCGAACAAATGTTCGCGCTGGTGGCGGCGGTGGAGGATTATCCCAAATTCCTGCCTTGGTGCGGTGCGGTCGAGATACGCGAGCGGGGCGAGAACACGGTTGTCGCCAGCGTGGGCATACATTACCACGGCGTGCGCCAAAGCTTCACCACGTCCAACGAGAACGTGCCGCCGACTTCCATCAAGATGAAGCTGGTGGACGGTCCTTTCAAGACCCTCGACGGCGTGTGGACCTTCAAGGCCTTGCGCGAAGATGCCTGCAAGATCGAACTGGACCTGCACTACGAGTTTTCCAGCCGCGTACTGGAACAGATCATCGGCCCCGTCTTCGGCATGATCGCCAACAGCATGGTCGATTCCTTCTGCAAGCGCGCGGAGACCGTGTATGGCTGAGATTGGCATTCACGTGCAGGTCTGCCACGCCTTGCCCGACAGCAGCTTCCTGCACGCCTTGACGGTGCCAGTGGGCACCACCATCGAGCAGGCGGTGGCGCAGAGCGGCTTGCTGCAGGAAATCCCCAGCATCGACCTGGCCGTCAATATGGTCGGTATCTATGGCAAGAAGAAGCCGCTCGATACGGTCTTGCGCGAGCATGACCGCATCGAGGTGTATCGCCCACTTCAGGCCGATCCGAAAGAGGCGCGCCGGCGCCGCGCCGGCAGCAAACCTGCCAAGGACTGAGCGGCCAGGGCGCGGGCAGGGCGGCGGCAGTTTTGCTATTTTCAAATATCTTTTCTATGCTGCAAGGACGGAGGGCGCTTTTTTCTGTATAATCTGCTTTTGCGCCAATAGGAAATGCTATGCGTCTACTTCAAAAAGCACTCACATTCGATGACGTGCTGCTCGTCCCAGCCTACTCCAACGTTCTGCCCGCCGATACGTCCCTCAAAACTCGCCTGACCCGTAATATCACCCTGAATATCCCCTTGCTGTCCGCAGCCATGGATACGGTGACGGAAGCCCGTCTGGCGATCGCGATGGCCCAGGAAGGCGGCATCGGCATCATCCACAAGAATTTGAATCCGAAGGACCAGGCACGTGAAGTGGCCCGCGTAAAGCGTTTCGAAGCAGGTGTGCTGCGCGATCCGATCACGATTCCGCCGGAAATGAAAATCCGCGACGTGATCGCTCTGACGGAACAATACGGCATCAGCGGTTTCCCTGTCGTCAAGGGCAAGGAAGTCGTCGGCATCATCACCAACCGCGATTTGCGCTTTGAACAGGAACTCGACGCGGAAGCTTCCGCCAAGATGACCCCGCGCGAAAAGCTGGTGGTCGTCAAGGAAGACGCCGATACGGCCGAAGCCAAGCGCCTGATGAACAAGCACCGCCTCGAGCGCGTGCTGGTCGTCAACGACGCGTTTGAGCTGCGCGGTTTGATCACTGTCAAGGATATCCAGAAATCGACTTCCCACCCGTTCGCGTCGAAAGACAGCCAGGGCAAACTGCTGGTCGGCGCTGCCGTCGGCGTAGGCGCCAAGGATGAAGAGCGCATCGACCTGCTGGTCGCTGCCGGCGTCGACGTGCTGGTGGTCGACACGGCGCACGGCCACTCGCAAGGCATCCTGGACCGCGTACGCTGGATCAAGACCAAGTATCCGCAAGTCGAAGTGATTGGCGGCAACATCGCTACCGCCGCTGCCGCCAAGGCGCTGGTGGAATACGGCGCCGATGCGGTCAAGGTCGGCATCGGGCCTGGCTCGATCTGCACTACGCGTATCGTCGCCGGTGTGGGCGTGCCGCAAATCACGGCCATCTCGAATGTTGCCGAAGCACTGGAAGGCACGGGCGTGCCATGTATCGCCGACGGCGGTATCCGCTTCTCGGGCGACATTTCCAAGGCGCTGGCCGCTGGCGCCTCGACCGTCATGATGGGTTCCATGTTTGCCGGTACGGAAGAAGCGCCAGGCGAAGTGATCCTGTATCAGGGCCGCAGCTACAAATCGTACCGCGGCATGGGTTCGCTGGGCGCGATGTCCGATGGTTCGGCTGACCGTTATTTCCAGGACGCCACCATGAAAGCCGACAAGTTCGTGCCTGAAGGTATCGAAGGCCGCGTCGCCTACAAGGGCAGCGTGCTGGCGATCATCTTCCAGCTGGTGGGCGGCGTGCGTCAATCGATGGGTTACTGCGGTTGCGCGACCATCGACGAACTGCGCGAGAAAGCGGAATTCGTGGAAATCACCTCGGCCGGCATGCGCGAGTCGCATGTCCATGATGTGCAGATCACGAAAGAAGCCCCGAACTACCGTTCCGAGTAAATAGCGACAGACCAGACCGGCGCCTAGTGCGCCGGTTTTGTAATGACCTCAGATAAAGTCCCCATCATGCATTCTAAAATCCTCATTCTCGATTTCGGTTCCCAAGTCACCCAGTTGATCGCCCGCCGCGTGCGCGATTCCGGCGTGTTTTCCGAAGTCTTCCCGTATGACGTCAGCGACGAATTCGTGCGCAACTATGGCGCCGCCGGCGTGATCCTGTCGGGCAGCCACAATTCCACGCTGGACGGCGACTCGCCGCGCGCGCCGCAAGCCGTGTTCGAGCTGGGCGTGCCCGTGCTGGGCATCTGCTACGGCATGCAAACCATGGCGGCTCAGCTGGGCGGCAAGGTGGAAAACGGCCTGGTGCGCGAATTCGGCTACGCCGAAGTGCGCGCCCGCAGCCACACCAAGTTGCTCAACGGTATCGCCGACTTCGTCACCGACGAAGGCCACGGCATGCTGAAAGTGTGGATGAGCCATGGCGACAAGGTGCTGGAAATGCCGCCAGGCTTCAAGCTGATGGGCAACACCCCGAGTTGCCCGATCGCCGCCATGGCCGATGAAGAGCGCCAGTTCTACGGCGTGCAATTCCACCCGGAAGTGACGCACACCGTGCAGGGCAAGGCCATGCTCGGTCGTTTCGTGCATGAAATCTGCGGCTGCAAGTCTGACTGGAACATGCCCGACTACATCAGCGAAGCGGTGGAAAAGATCCGCGCGCAAGTCGGCACGGACGACGTCATCCTGGGCCTGTCCGGCGGCGTCGATTCGTCCGTGGCCGCTGCCCTGATCCACCGCGCCATCGGCGACCAGCTGACCTGCGTCTTCGTCGACCACGGCCTGCTGCGCCTGGACGAAGGCAAGATGGTGATGGACATGTTCGCCAAGAACCTGGGCGTGAAAGTCATCCGCGTCGATGCGGAAGACCAGTTCATGGGGCACCTGGCCGGCGTTACCGATCCTGAACAGAAGCGCAAGATCATCGGCCGCGAATTCGTCGAAGTATTCCAGGTGGAATCGGGCAAGCTGGTCAACGCCAAATGGCTGGCGCAAGGCACGATCTACCCGGACGTGATCGAATCGGCGGGCAAGGGCAAGAAAGGCCAGACCATCAAGAGCCACCACAACGTGGGCGGCTTGCCGGACACCATGAAGCTGAAATTGCTGGAACCCTTGCGCGAACTGTTCAAGGATGAAGTGCGCAAACTGGGCGTGGCCCTGGGCTTGCCGCATGACATGGTCTACCGCCACCCGTTCCCAGGCCCGGGCCTGGGCGTGCGCATCCTTGGCGAAGTCAAGAAAGACTATGCCGACCTGCTGCGCCGCGCCGACGCCATCTTCATCGAAGAGCTGCGCAACACGCCGTATGAGCCGGTCGTGGTTCCCGGCTTCGACCAAGATAGCGTTCCAACCAACTGGTACGAAGCCACCAGCCAGGCATTCGCCGTCTTCCTGCCAGTCAAATCGGTAGGCGTGATGGGCGATGGCCGCACCTACGAATACGTGGTGGCCCTGCGCGCCGTGCAGACGCAGGACTTCATGACGGCCCACTGGGCGCACCTGCCGCACAGCCTGCTGGGCAAGGTGTCGAACCGCATCATCAATGAAGTGCGCGGCATCAACCGCGTCGTCTACGATATTTCGGGCAAGCCGCCGGCGACCATCGAGTGGGAGTGATGAGTTCGCTATAACTAGCTGATTTTTAAGCAAAAAATAGAAGGCCGTTGATGATGCAGTTTGCATCATCAACGGCCTTTTTCATTTTGGCGGCGCGGGCCACTCTTTTATTAAAAAACGACAGAAAAGAGCCGGAGAAAATATTTTTCAGTGTTTATTTGTCTTCTTGACCTAAGTTTGGTAGTCTGTACTAATAACTACTTGGGAGATGATATGGAAGACATTGCTACTGAGCGGGATGAGGCGCCGGATCAGGCGAAGCTCTCGCGTCGTGGTTTTCTCGGCATGGCCGCATCCGTGACGGCAGGTGCGACTGTGGCGGCGCTGCCAAAACTGGCAACGGCGGGCGATGAGCGCGATGTGCTCGATGTCGCCATCATCGGCGCCGGGCTGGCCGGGCTGACGGCGGCACGCGACCTGCGCCGCGCCGGCTGCGAATCCTTCGTGGTGCTGGAGGCGCGCGACCGCGTCGGCGGCCGCACGCTGAACCATGACCTGGGCAACGGCTATTTCTCGGAAGCTGGCGGGCAGTGGATCGGCCCGGGCCAGACGGCTGTCGCCGATCTGGCGCGCGAGCTGGGCATCGGCACCTTCTTGACCTACTGGCAAGGCAAGATCGTCATGCTGGCGGGCGATGCGCGCGCCACCGTCGAATGCGACGGCGGCTTGTCCACGGATCCGAAATTGCGCAAGGAACTGGAAGACTTGGCGCGCAGCGTGCCAACGGCTGCGCCGTGGACCTCGCCGCGTGCAGCCGAGTTCGACTCCATGTCATTGGCGGACTGGCTCGCGAAAAAGAATCTCAGCGCGGAAGATCAGCTCGGCTGGGCGCTGGGCGCGCAACTGACGACAGGCACCACGCCTAGCAAGCTCTCCTTGCTGCACTATCTCTCACTGATCAATTCTGCTGATTGCGACTACCGGAAGCTGGAGGCCATTAAGGACGGCGCGCAGGAGAGCCGCATCGCGGGCGGGTCGCAGATCCTGTCCATCAAGATGGCCGAAGCGCTGAGAGACAAGCTGCGCTTGTCCAGCCCCGTGCTGCGCATCGAGAACTGGCAAAACGGCCCGACCACCATCCACACGGCCAAAGGGGTGATCCGTGCACGCAGCGTGATCGTGGCGCTCGGGCCGCCACTGTGCCAGCAGATAAGCTTCGAGCCTCCGCTGCCGGAAAAGCGCCGCGAAATGCAGCGCCGCTGGCCCGCGTTTGCGCCGATGCGCAAGACGGCGCACGTCTACAAGAAGGCGTTCTGGCGAGAAAAAGGCTACAACGGTGCTGTCATTCCACTCAACAGTCCGCTTCAATTTGCTTTCGATAACTCCCCGGAGGACGTCTCGTTTGGCGTGATCTCGGCCTTTATCAATCCCGGTATGCTGCCGACCGATAAGAAGGCGGCCGAGGCCGAGCTGTCGGGCATCTATGCCAGGGCTTTCGGTGAGGAAGCGTTGCATCCGATCGCCTATCACGACCACGACTGGGGCAAGGCGGATCAATGGTCGCTGAGCTGCACCTCGCCGATACCGCCCGGTTTTCTCACCAAGTACGGTGATGTGCTGCACCCGTCCATTGGCCGCCTGATATGGGCGGGCACGGAAACCGCCGAAATCTGGATCACCACCATGGACGGCGCCATCCGCTCCGGTCACAAGGCAGCCTTGCAGGCGCTACAAGCCGTAGCAGGAAGGAGGGCATGATGGGTAAGGCATCCAAACCGCGCAGCCTCGGCAAACGCATCCTGCTGCTGACGGGCGGCCTGTTGCTCGCGGCCACCGCCGCCGCCGCCGTCCTTTACGGTCCGCAACTGCTGGGCCTGATCCAGCTGGGCAAGAAGATTGATGAAATCGCCAGCGAGAACACGCGCACCGGCGGACCATGGCCGCGCGCCAGCGAGGCCTGCCTGTCCTGCCACGGCGTCAATGGCAACGCGCGTGCCCAGACTTATCCGCGCCTGGCAGGACAGCCGGAAGCCTATCTGAAGCAGCAGCTCCAGGCCTTCGTCAGCGGCGAGCGCAGCGATCCGACCATGACGCCAATGGCGCTGAGCATGTCGGAGCGTGAGCTAGCCGGGCTGGCTGCGCACTTTTCGAAGATGCCGCCCGTGCGCAATGCGACCTTCCATGCCGATCCAGCGCAGGTGAAGCGTGGCGAAGCGCTGGCCAAGGCCAACAACTGCGCAGCCTGCCATGGCCAGCAACTGGAGGGCAAGGACGCCTATCCGCGCCTGGCCGGGCAGGGCTACGGTTATCTGCAGACCCAGCTGACGCGCTTCAAGAGCGGTGCGCGGCGCGACGCCAGCGGCGCCATGCCCGCCGTGGTGGCGGCGCTGTCGGGCCAGGATATCGACGACCTTGCGCAATTCATTGCGAGCCGATAAGGAAAAAGTAATGGACGAAGACGTAACAATTCAAGACGGAATCATGGGGCAGGGGCGGCTCAGCCGCCGCAGCTTTCTCGGCATGGCGGCATCGGTGACGGCCGCTGCCACGGCAGCGGTTTTGCCCGAGGCGGCCAGCGCCGCGGTGGCCGCCAGCGAGGGGCGCGATGTGCTCGACGTCGCCATCATCGGCGCCGGCCTGGCCGGCCTGACGGCGGCGCGCGATCTGCGCCGCGCCGGCTGCGAATCTTTCGTGGTGCTGGAAGCGCGCGGTCGCGTCGGCGGCCGCACGCTGAACCATGATCTCGGCAAAGGCTATTTCTCGGAAGCGGGCGGCCAGTGGATAGGCCCCGGCCAGACCGCCGTCGCCGACCTGGCGCGCGAGCTCGGTGTTGGCACTTTCCCCACCTACTGGCAGGGCAAGTCCACGCTGCTGGCCAAGGGCGCCCGCGCTGCGGTTGATACCGAGGGCGGGTTCGGCACCGATCCCAACATCGCGCACGAACTCGAAAAACTGGCGCGCAGCGTACCGTGTGGCGCGCCGTGGACCTCGCCGCGTGCCGCCGAATTCGACGGCATGTCGGTGGGCGAGTGGCTTGCCAAAAGGAACATCGAACCGGCGGACCAGGTCGGTTGGTCGGCGGGCCTGGCGATCACCGGCGGCGCTTCGCCAGCGCGGCTGTCGCTGCTGCACTGGCTATCGATGGTCAATTCGGCCGAGTGCAATTATGACCGGCTCGAAGCGGTCAAGGGCGGCGCCCAGCAAACCCGCATCTCGGGCGGCTCGCAAATCCTGTCGATCAAGATGGCCGAGGCGCTGGGCGACAAGATTCGTCTGTCGAGCCCGGTACAACGCATCGAGCAGTGGCAGAACGGCCCGGTGGCGATTCACACACCGCAAGGCGTGATCCGCGCGCGTCACGTCATCATGGCGCTGTCGCCAGCGCTGTGCCAGCAGATTACTTACGACCCGCCACTGCCCGAACAGCGCCGCGAAATGCAGCGACGCTGGCCCGCTTTTGCACCGGGACGCAAGACGGCACATGTCTACAAGAAGCCGTTCTGGCGCGAGAAAGGCTTGAACGGCTGGATCTTCCAGCCGGGCGGCGCTGTGCTGTGGGCTTACGACAATTCGCCGGAAGACCTCTCGTTTGGCGTGATCAACGCCTTCGTGCAAATCAGCATGCTGCCGTCCGATAAGAAGGCGGCCGAGGCCGAACTGTCGCGCATCTATGCCCAGGCCTTCGGCGAGGAAGCGCTGCATCCGCTGTCCTACCACGAGCATGACTGGCGCAAGGCCGATCCCTGGACGCTGAGCTGCGTCTCGCCGATGCCGCCGGGCTTTCTGACCAAGTACGGCACAGCCTTGCATCCCCCGCTGGGCCGCTTGATCTGGTCGGGCACGGAGACGGCCGATATTTGGGCCGGCTATATGGATGGCGCTGTACGTTCCGGCCATAAAGCGGCGTTGCAGGCACTGCAAGCCATCGCGGCAAGGAGGGCATGATGGGTAACGAGAAAAAGCGTAGCCGCGGCCGCAAGTTCTTCATGCTGTCGGGCGGGCTGTTGCTGGCCGTGCTGTTGGTAGCAGGCTTGCGCTATGGACCGGAACTGTATGGCCTGCTGCGGGTGAGTCAGGAGGTCGACACCATTGCGCGTGAAAACGCACAGATGGCGGGACCGTGGCCACGCTCCACCGACTCCTGCTTCTATTGCCACGATGGTCCGCAAGGCCAGGCGCGCACCCAGCTGTATCCGCGCCTGGCTGGGCAGCAGGAAGCCTATCTGCGCAAGCAGCTGCACGCCTTCGCCAGCGGCGAACGCAACGATCCGACCATGACGCCATTTGCGCTGAGCCTGACTGACAAGGAGTTCGAGGCGATGGTCACGAACTTTTCGCGGATGAAGGCGCAGCCAAATACGGACTTCCATGCCGACCCGACGCGGGCGGCGCGTGGCGCAGCGCTGGCCACGGCCAACAATTGTGCGGCCTGCCACGGCCCGCAGCTGGAGGGCAAGGACGCCTATCCGCGATTGGCCGGGCAGAGCTACGACTACCTGGTCGATCAACTGAGCAACTTCAAGACCGGCAAGCGCCGGGATGCGTCAGGCATGATGCCGGCGGTCGTCAATGCGCTTTCGCCTGGGGACATTGAGGACCTCGCGCATTTCCTCGCGAGCCGCTAATAAAAGAAAAAGGAGTAGAGACATGATACAAAAAAATAACTCGAACGACCCGCGCGCCGTGGTCGGCTGGCTGGCGGTGATTGGCGCGGTACTTGCCTGGAGTATGGCGGTGCTGGTCGGCGCGGCGGCCGGCTTTGATTTCGAGGTCCTTGAACATCCCACCATGATGCTGGCGTACTCGGCAGAGTCGCAAAATCTGTATCGCTTGTCGATGTGGGCCGATATTCTGGGGTGGTATGTGCCGTTCCTGGCGGTCGGCGGCTACCTGTGGCAGCCGATGCGCCAGAAGTTGGGCGCCCTGGCTGACATCGGGCTGGCCGGATTGATCGTCTACGCAGTGTTGGGGATCGCCGGTGCCGGCTTGCTCAGTCTCACGCTGCCGGCAGTGGCCGAACTGGCCGCCAACACACCCGGCGCGAAGCCGGTGGCCGACGCCCTGTGGATCACCTTGCAACGCGCGGCACAAGGCATCTGGAACGCCGAGGCGCCGGTCCTGCTGTTGTGGGGCATCGTGGCTGCGCGGTTCCTGCGTGGCGAAAAGTGGGGCTTTGGCCGCCTGCTCACGCTCGATATCTGCCTGTTTATGCTGGAGCTCGCGTTCAATCTGGGCGGCTGGCACGAGCTTGGTGAAACCATGCTGATGATCACACTGGTGATCCATCCGCTGTGGCTGTTCCTGTTCGGCGTCACCCTGCTGCGCAAACCTGCGCCGACCCTGGCAGGCCACTATGCGACCGTCCGCTAAAAAGGAGACCATCATGCACACAAGCAGTTACGCCTTCTCGGCCGATGAGGCCAAAGTGAAAGCCGATCTTGAAAAGTACCGTACGCTGGGCGGCTGGGTGGAAAAGCCCGGCGACATGCAGGCGCCGCTGGAGGGCGACGTCAACGCCGACGTGGTCATCATCGGCGCCGGCTACGCGGGCCTTTCCGCCGCGCTGGCGCTGGCGGGCAAGGGCGTCAGGGTGGTTGTCCTGGAACGCGAGTTTGCCGGCTTCGGCGCCAGCGGCCGCAATGCCGGCTACCTGGCTGGCGCCATCGGCATAGAGTACGAACTGTTCCATAAAAAGGTCGGTCCGGAGACGGGAGCCCAGATCGTCCGCTTCTACGAAGACGCGGTCACCTTCGTCGAGGGCAAGCTCAAGGAATATGGTATCGAATGTGATTACAGGCAGTCGGGCATCATCCGCGCAGCCATTCATCCATCCCAGGAAAAGCGGTTGCGCAAGGGCATGCGGGTCGGCGCCGAATTGGGCTTCAAGTCGACCTTCCTGGACTCGGCCGCGATGCGTGCGCGCGGCATTCCACCAGCTTTCCTGTTTGGTGAATGCACGGCGCATGGCGGTACCCTGCATCCGGGGAAGTATGTGATGGGCTTGCGCCGTGCTGCGATCCTGGCCGGCGTGAAGCTGTATGAAAACACGCCGATGCTTTCCTACACCGAGGGCCCGGTAGTCAAGGTTGAAACGCCACGCGGCAGCGTCACTGCGCCAGCCATGCTCTTTGCCAGCAACGCCTATACGCCTCAGAATGGACTCCTTGCCGACAAGGTGGTGGTGCTGCGGGTCTCGGCAATCGAGACCGAAGCGCTGTCGACGGCGCAACTGAATTCCCTGGGCTGGCACGGACGCGAAGGCATCATGACGGCACACTGGATCATGGAAAGCTTCCGCCTGACGCCGCATAACACGCTGCTGGTGACCACCAAGCGCGTGCAGTCTCCCTATGGCGCGAAAACGCCGAACGTGCCCGCCTACGATTCGTATGGCGAGCTCAGGGTCGCACTGCACGACCGCCTTCCGACCTTGAAAGACATCTCCGTGCGGGCCTGCTGGAGCGGTTATGTCAGTGTCGCCAACGATGCCCTGCCGATCGTCGGTGTGACGGGGGCGCACCGGAACATCTACTTTAGCGCCGGATGCTCAGGCCACGGCCTGGCGCCCCAGTCGCTGCTCGGGCACTTGATTGCTGAGCGCATGCTCGGCGCCGATCATCCCCTGTTCACGGCATTGCAGCGCAAGGTCGCGCCGATTTTGCCGGAGCCGCTGCAATGGTGCGCCACCAGGGCGACGCTAGGCTTGGTGGGCATGCTGGATGGCCGTGTGAACCGGAAGGCGAGGGCCGCCTGATTCCGGCATCGATCGTAGCGATCCGTCTGGTGATTTGACTTTTTGGTATATATACCAAACAATCAGGTGTTTTCCTAATCCCTACGACGATGACAAACGTAAAAGAATCCAATGAGAAGCCAGTGCGCAAGAAGCGGGAGGCAGCGAGTTTGGCGACAGGCGAAACTGCGCGGAGTGGTTTGCGGGCGCAGGGCGTGCGTACCCGTAACGCGATTGTGGAGGTGGCAAAAAAGGTGCTTCTCGAAGGCGGGGGGCTGGAATTCTCCCTGCGCGAGGTGGCGGCCCGTGCCGGCATCAGCATCAGCAACCTCCAGTATTATTTCCCGACCCGGCTGGCGGTACTGCGTGCCGTTGTCGAGCCCGTGATCGAAACTTATCTGCGCGAGATGCGCAGCACCTTGAACAGCAATCTGCCACCGCTGGAAAGGATAGTCGCGCTCGCTGAACAATCGCTGCGTGAGGTGAAGAATCCCGAAGCGTCGGCGCTGTGGTGGCATTTCGTCTCGTTTGCGATGATCGATGAGGAATGCTCGCGCCTGCTGGACGACTGGTACGAGACCTTGACGCGCGAGGCGGCCGAGCTGATCCGTAGTGCTTATCCCGACTATAGCCTTGCCGATTGCCTGCACCGCGCGACCTTGCTGATTGCCATCACCGATGGCCTGAACTATCAACTGGGCGCTGGCCGCCGCAAGCGCAACTACACGCGTGGCCTCGATGCAAAATTCATGGCGACGGTGGAGGCCCTGCTGAAGGCGCCACTGACAACGAACGGCTGACAATCGCGGCGACGCGGATGCGGATGTGAAACGACAGGATTTTCCTGTCGTTTTTTTTTGCTTTGCGATCGGCTGAGCAACGGCGCTGGAAATACCACAGCGCCGTAATTTTTTTATTTCTTTGTTTGTCTCATTGACCTATAGTTAGTATTATGACCTAACAATAACACAGCAAGGGCCGGCTTGTTATCCGGCACTCATTCATGGGGAGACGAAGGTGAGCATCAAGATGACATTTTTCGGTACGGCGCTCTTGGTTGGTACGGCGCTGAGTGCAGCTGCAGGCGAGCAGGATGCCGCCCGGCTTGGCAAGGAGTTGACGCCGGTGGGTGCTGAACGCGCGGGCAACAAGGACGGAACGATCCCGGCGTGGACCGGCGGCGACATGGTGCCGCCGGCCGGCTGGAAACCGGGGGCGGTGCGCCCCGATCCCTACGCCAGCGACAAGCGCGCGTTCTCGATCGACGCCACCAACGTCGACCGCTACAAGGACAAGCTGGCGCCAGGCCAGCTGGAGATGGTGAGGACCATCCCAGGCTATCGAATGGACGTCTACCCGACGCACCGTTCCTGCGGTTACCCGGACTTCTTCTACGAGCGTACCCGGAAGAATGCGGCCAGCGCGAAAATGGCGCCCAATGGCTACGACATGGCTGAGGCCATTGGCGCCGCCGTACCGTTCCCGATTCCGCGCAGTGGCGCGGAAGCCATCTGGAACCATAAGCTGAGCTGGCGCGGCGAAGGCTTCCAGTCGCATTTTTCCACCTACATCCCGCCCAAGGGCAGCGACAGCATCGGCGAACCGATCGCGCAGGATGAATGGGCGTTGGCGCCGATGTGGTCGCCATCGAACAAGGGTATCGCCGATGCACGCGGCATTGAATACCAACTGCTCAATGTGTTCACCGGCCCGCCATCGATTGCTGGCGACGCGACACTGGCGCAGTACAACTTCGGCAAGCCGAACGACGTCTGGCTGTATTTCACCAGCCAGCGCCGCGTGCGCCGCGCACCGACCTACCAGTACGATGCGCCGGTCCTGAATACGGAAAACCTGCAGATCGTCGACCAGTACTTGCAGTACAACGGCCCGCTGGACCGTTATGACTGGAAGCTCGCCGGCAAGAAGGAGCTGTACGTCCCGTATAACACCTATCGCCTGAATTCGCCGGCCAACAAGGTGGCGGACGTGGTCAAGCCGAAATTCCTCAGCCGCGACTTGACCCGCTACGAGCTGCACCGCATGTGGGTGGTCGAGGCGACACTCAAGGACGGCCTGCGCCACATGTTCCCCAAGCGCACCTTCTATATCGACGAGGATACCTGGACCATTTTGGTCGAGGATATGTATGACGCGCAAGGCAAGGTCTGGCGCACCACCGAGATGGGCCCGTATATGGCGTGGGAAGTGCCCGCATGCGTATGGTCAGCCAACATCAGCTACGACCACGTGGCGGGCCGGGTCCTGATCGACCGGGTGCAGGCCGGCGGCAAGGAGGCCGATTGGCTGGCTGGCCGCGAAGGCCGCATGAAGGCAGGCACCTTCGAACCCGACGGTCTGCGCCGCGCGACCACGCGCTAAGCTCCCAACGCCATGACGAGAGGTGGAGATGAAAACACAAGATAAAGTGAAGATGCGCATGGTCCGGACGCAAGCATGCCTGGCCGTGCTGGGAGCGTGGGCGATGGCCGGATCGGTGGCGGCGGCGGAATGGCCGCTGGCCAACGGCTGGACGGTGAACCTGGATTCGACGGTGTCGATGGGGGCGGTAGTGCGCACCTCGCAGCCGAACTGCCGCAACCTCGGCAACGACAACGGCGGTTGCGTGGGCGATGCGATCACGCCGCTGCAGGCCGGCAATCCGGAGGCGTACTCGGTCAACCTGGATACGCTGCGCCTGAATCAGGACCTGGGCAATCTGCATTACAAGCGAGGGCAGGTGGTATCGGCCAACTTGCAATATTCGGCCGACCTGTATGTGAAAGCCAGCGACGGCTGGAGCGGCCTGTTGCGAGGCGTTGTCAACCAGGACTTCGCCATCGACCGCACGAAAAACGGTCCGCTCGACCGGGAGGCCAAGGATTTCGCCGTCAGCAATCCGCGCTGGCTCGACGCTTACGTGACCAAGGAGTTCGATATCGGCGCCCAGCAGGCTCGCGTCCGCGTCGGCAACCAGGTCTTGAGCTGGGGCGAGGACCTTTACATCACCGGTGGCGTCAACTCGATCAATCCGATCTATATTCCGGCTGCGCACCAGCCGGGCACACCGCTCAAGAATCTGTTCATTCCGTCGCCCATGCTGTCGTTCAGCAGTTCGCTGGCGCATGGCCTCGGCGTGGAAGCGTTCTATCAGTGGAAGTGGAACAGCTTTGTGTTCGATGCGCCGGGCACCTTCTTCTCGACCAGTAATGTTGCCGGCAAGGGCGGGCGCGCAGTCTATCTGCCGACCTCGCTCCTCAATGCGGCGGCCGCGCCGGCCGGAATCGGCCCGTTCCCTGCCGGGAGCGTCGGCAACACGGCCACCGTCATCACCGGGCCGAATCCCGTCACCGGCGCGCCGTACGACCGCCGTCTCAGCGCCGCCGAACTGGCGGACCCGGCGGCCAATCCGGCGGGCGCCATCCTCGGCACCGGCACCATCATCCCGCGCGCCGGCGACCACGCGCCGCACAACGGGCAGGGCGGCATTGCGCTGCGCTACCAGTTCCCTGAGTCGGGCAATGAGCTGGGCCTGTACTTCACGCGCTACGACGACAAGGTACCGTTTGTCAGCTACCGGGTGTCCGGCACGACGGCCAATCCGTTTGGGCTGGAAGGCATGCTGGACTACGGCACGCACCGCAATCTGTTTGGCGTGTCGTACAACTTCCAGGCCGGCGAGTGGGCCATCGGCACCGAGCTGTCGTTCCGCCCGCGCGACGGCGTCGCCATCGACCCGAGTGCGGTCATCGATCCGCGCAATGCACATTATTGCAACGCTCTGGCCGATTTCACGGTGGCGCCGGTGGAGACGTTTTGCCGCGGCTGGGTCGACACCCGGCATTACCAACTGCATCTGACCGGTATCCACATTCTGTCGCCATCGGGTTCGCTGGGTGGCCTGCTGCGCGCCCTGGGCGCCAGCGAGGGCACCATCACGGGGGAGACTGCAGTCGCCTATTATCCGGGCCTAAAGCTGGACGGCAGCGTGCCGTATGCCGTCACGGCCGACTACACACTGCCGACCCGGACCTCGTGGGGCATGGTGGCGGCGGCTTCGGTGACGTACCCGAATGTGTTCGGCACGCGCGCATCGCTGGCGCCGGACATTGCGATCTCACAAGGTCTGTCAGGCGTAGCGGCGACGGCGCTGCCGGGTTTTATTAAGGGGGCGGGCGCCGCAGTGCTGGGGGCCGCCATCGATTTCAAGGTGAAGCCGGAGCTGAAGCTGCGCGTCGATTTCACGCAGAACTGGGGCGGTGGTGCCAGCAATTTGCTGCGCGACCGTAATTTCATGTCCATCAGCCTGGCGTCGTCATTCTAATGCTCTCCCATCTTATCACCCGTCTGGAAACGGCCCTGTTCGGGCACCGGCGGATCTTCCTCCTGGCGCTGGCGGCGCTCACCGTCCTGATGGGCGTGCTCGCCACCAGGCTGCACCTGGAGGCCGGCTTTGAAAAGCAAATGCCTCAGGGCCACGAGTACATCGAGACGTTCGAAAAGTATCGTGACCAGCTGTTCGGCGCGAATCGGCTGACCATCGCTGTTCATGCGCGCCAGGGCGACGTCTGGAACCCGGAGGCGCTCACCCAGCTGCTGAAGGTGACCGATGCCGTCACCTATCTGCCTGGCGTGGAACGCACCAGCGTGACCTCGTTGTGGACGCCGAACGTGTTCTTCACCGAGATCACGGAGGATGGTTTCCGCGCCGAACCGGTGGCGGGCGGCGATATCGTGCCGGAAAAGCTGAACGGTGAAGTGATCGCGCAGATGCGCCAGCGCACCATCGCGGGCGGCCATGTTGGCACCCTGGTGGCGCGTGACCAGAGCAGCGCGCTGATCACCGCCGAACTGGTCGACACCGACCCGCGCACTGGCAAGAAGCTGGACTACATCCAGTTCAACCGGCAGCTGGAGGAAAAGATCCGGCGTCCGTTTGAAAACGCCAAGGTGGAAATCCAGATCATCGGTTTCGCCAAGCAGATCGGTGACATTGCCGACCGCTCGGATGAGGTGACCCGGTTCTTTGCCGTGGCGTTCCTGCTGACCGGCCTGGCGGTCTACTGGTATTGCCGTTCGATCCGCCTGACCCTGCTGCCGCTGGCCTGCTCCTTGACCTCGCTGGTGTGGCAGTTTGGCACGCTGCAATTGCTGGGCTTCGGACTGGACCCGCTGGCGATCCTGGTGCCTTTCCTGGTGTTTGCCATCGGCGTGTCGCACGGCATCCAGCAAATCAACTTCATCATCCGCGAAGTGGCGCATGGCGCCGATCCGGCGGCAGCGGCGCGGCACAGCTTTACAGGCTTGCTGATCCCCGGATCGCTGGCGCTGATCACGGCACTGGTCAGCTTTATCACGTTGATCCTGATTCCGATCCCGATGATACGCGAGCTGGCCATCACGGCGGCCATCGGCGTGGGCTACAAGATTCTGACCAATCTGATGATGCTGCCGGTTGCCGCCTCGTTCTTCCGCTTTACACCGGCATTCGCCCGCGATGCGCTGGAGCGACGCGAAAAGCACAGCGGCTGGCTGCAGGCGGTGGCGCGTATCGCCCGACCGCGCAATGCGCTGCTGGTGACGCTGTTGGGTGCGGGCATCTTCGGCCTGGCGTTCTGGCAAAGCCAGGGCCGCCATATCGGCAGCCTGCAGCCTGGCGCGCCGGAGCTGCGCGCCGAGTCGCGCTACAACCGCGATGCCGCTGCCATCGTCGGCCGATTCGACGTTGGTCTCGACTGGCTGACGGTGGTGTTCGAGGCGACGCCGGCGCGCCTGGGCGAAGTCTGTTCGCGCGCCGACCAGTTCCTGTACATCGACGAGTTCACATGGCTGATGCGCAGCGTACCAGGCGTGGTGTCGGCCGATTCGCTGGCCGGGCAGCTCAAGCTGTACAACGCAGGCCTGAACGAGGGCAATCCCAAGCTGGCCACGCTGACGCGCGACCCGCGCGGTCTGGGATCGCAGTTCGCCGGTGTGAACAACCGGATTGCGGGCCTGTCGTCCGGCGATTGCCGGGTGCAGGGCGTCAATCTGTACCTGCCTGACCATAAGGCCACCACCATCAAGAGCGTGGTCGAGGCGGTGAAGACGTTCCGGGATACCAATACGCTGGACGGCGTCAAGCTGCGTCTGGCCAGCGGCAACGCCGGCGTGCAGGCCGCCACCAACGAAGTGCTGGAGGCATCGGAAACGCCGATGATGCTGTACGTGTATGCCGCCATCCTGGTGCTGGTGTTCCTCGTCTATCGCGACTGGCGCGCCATGATCGTCTGCTGCCTGCCGCTGACGGTGGCCACTTGGATAGGTTACTGGTTCATGAAGGAACTGGAAATCGGCCTGACGGTGGCGACCCTGCCGGTGATGGTGCTGGCGGTGGGCATTGGCGTCGACTATGCGTTCTACATCTATAACCGCTTGCAGGTCCAGCTGTCGCATGGCCGCGCATTTACCGAGGCGCTGGAAATGGCGCTGACGGAAACCGGCCTGGCCACGGTGTTCACCGCCATTACCTTGTCGGTCGGCGTCGCGACGTGGACCTTCTCCAGCCTGAAATTCCAGGCTGACATGGGCGCGCTGCTGACATTCATGTTCCTCGTCAATATGGTGATGGCGATTACCCTGCTGCCTGCGGTTGCTGCAGTGCTGGAATGGGTGATTCCCCGAACCGGGCCGGTGCGCATGCCGGCCGCCTTACAACACTAGAAGGGCAGCCATGTATTTTTTCAGACACTTCATTCTGATCCTGATCGTTCTGCGGGTCGCCTGCGAGGCGACAGCAGCCGAACCACAACGCTGGCCGTCCTTGCTGCCAGCCCAGCGCGTGCCCAACGCAACCGGGGCGCCGTTGCTGGCAGCGGCCCTGGCGGGCCAGCGCGTGGTCGCGGTAGGCGACCACGGCGTGGTGCTGCTGTCCGACGACGGCGTCCGCTTCCGCCAGGCCAAGGCTGTGCCGGTGCGCTCCATGTTGACCAGCGTCCAGTTCCTCGATGCACGGCGCGGCTACGCCGCAGGCCATGACGGCGTGGTGCTGGGCACGCAGGATGGCGGCGACAACTGGACCTTGCTGCGCGCCACCCCGGGCCTGGAGCAGCCGGTCCTGTCGCTGCACTTTGACAGCGTGGAACATGGCTTTGCGGTCGGTTTGTATGGCTGGGCCATCGAAACCCATGATGGCGGCCGCAGCTGGACCGAACGCCATCTCGGCAGCGGCGACAACGCCGACCGCCATCTCTACCACGTGTTTGTCTCGCAGCGCGGGACGCTGCTGGTCGCCGGCGAAGCCGGGGCCGTCTACCGTTCGACCGACGGCGGCGCGACCTGGAACATGGCCGCTGCAGGCGGCAAGGGCTCGCTGTGGTACGGAACGGCGCTGGCCGACGGTACCTTGCTGGTCTGCGGCATGCGCGGCCATCTGTACCGCAGCCGTGACGATGGCAGGACTTGGCAGGCACTGCATTCGAACACCACCTTGTCATTGACCGGCATCGCGCAGCAGGCCGATGGCAGCGTGCTGGTGGCGGGCATGTCCGGGACCGTGCTGCGCAGTACCGATGGCGGCGCCACCTTCACGCTGGCCCAGCGGGCCGAACGGGAACCGCTGACCGCCGTCCTTGCCGCCGGCGCCACTCCCCCCGTTCTGCTCTCGCTGGCGGGGCTGGTCGCGCGCTGAGTAGTGCTTGCCAAGTTGCAACTATTTCATTTAAAAATTTTTAAAACGACAACAATCATGACACTGCTGTATGTGCCGCCGGTGTTCTCGGCCGCACGGGCCGAGGACGGCGCGGCGCCGGCGATCATCGCTGTCATTGACGGCATCGCTTTCCAGGCCAATATCCCTGGACTGAACGCGGCGGTGGAGGCGGCACGCGCAGGCGAGCAGGGACGTGGTTTTGCGCTCGTTGCCAGCGAGGTGCGCAATCTGGCGCAGCGTAGCGCTGCCACCGCGAAGGAAATCAAGGTGGTGATCGGCGATTCCGCTGCCAAGGTCGCGGCAGGCAGTGTGCTGGTGGACGAGGCCGGTGGCACTATGCGGCAGATCGTCGCCTCGATCTGCAAAGTGGACACCATCATGGGCGAAATCAGCGTGGCATTGCAGCGCCAGGCCAGCGGCATTGAGCAGATTGGCCGTGCAATCAAGGGGAGTGGTGGCATGACGCAGCCCAATACCGGGCTGCTCGAGGATGTATCCGCTGCGACGGTGGCGTTGTCCGACCTGACCGCAGAACTGAGCGAGGCGCTTGCCGTGTTCCGGCATGCTCCCCCAAATAACTCTCAGGCTGCGATTTGCCGCTTCAGGAAAGCCAGTTGCAAGGCGATGCTGTGCTGGCACACAGCTTCGCTGGCCTGGTGCAGTTCGAAGTGGTTGCCATCCAATAGATGAAACTCGCAGTTCGGGATGCGTTTGGCAGCCCGCTGCGCCGCAGCGGCGGGCGTGACCGAATCGCGCTTCCCGGCAATAATCAAGGTCGCCGCCTTCACCTTCCTCGCCGAACGGGCAGGGCTGTAGAACGGCAGTTCCAGAAAGATGCGCGACAGCACCCGATTGTCCCAGCTTGCGCCCGGTGGAATCAGGCGGGCATAACCATCCCAGCATTCCGCGCTGCACAGGGCTGCCACTTCGCCGGAGCGGCCAACGATGCGGCTGTAATGCGGCCGGCCGACGATACGGCCAAGCTGATCGCGCAGCGCCGCCAGCATCAGGCAGAAGCTGATGTGCAGCGGCAGTTGCAGCACGCTGGCGATGCCGCTGACGTGGGGTACCTGCGCAATGACCGTGCGGATGCCCGGGTCGCGTGCAGCCGTTTCAATCACGTGGCCGCCTGAGAACGAAGTCCCCCACAGTACGATCTTGTCGTGATCGATGCGGGCCAGGCCGCGCACGTGCCTGAGCGCCGCCTTCCAGTCGGCCAGGTGTCGTCGCGGACTCACCCAATGCCTTGGCTGTCCCTCGCTATCGCCGAAGTTGCGGTAGTCGAACAGGTAGACCGCATAGCCATCGTCCACAAAATGCTGTGCGATCTCCGGCAACGCGGCGCTGCGGATGCCGCCGAAGCCGTTTGCCATGATGACTACCGGCGGCCGCGTCGCCGACGCCGGCAGCAGCAGCGTGCCGGCGCAGGTTTCGCCCGCGCTCAGAAAATGCGAGTCCATGCTGTGCGCCTTCATGCTGCGCGACGCGGGAACGATGCGGTCTTCAGCTGGCCTGGCCCGCGCAACTCCAGAGCATCATCGGTGACGGCATCGTGCAGCAGCATAGTGCGATCCGCTTTCAGGTTATTCAGCACGCGCCACGGCAGCGAGCGACCCTGGCGCGGCAGCAGCGCTTGGCCGCGCTGGGCGTAGCCCGATTGCAGCGAGCCCAGAACAGACTCGTCCAGTTTTTCGCCGGCCGGCGCGCGGGCGGTCATCACGTCGGATCCGACCGCATCCATATGCTGCCACAGGCGGCACAGATAGTCCGCCGACATTTCGACCTTTAACGTCCACGGGGCGTTGGTATAGCCGAACAGGTAGGCAAAGTTCGGAACGTCTTGCAGCAGGACACCTTTGTAGCTCATCAGTTTGCCAGGTTCAACTTTTTCGCCATCCACGCTCAGGCGCATGCCACCGAGCGATTGCAGTTGCAGGCCGGTGGCGGTGATGATGATGTCGGCTTGCAGGTGTTGTCCCGATTGCAGCAGGATACCGTTTTCCGTGAAGGTTTTGATCTGGTCCGTGACCACTGAAGCCTTGCCTTCGCGCAGTACCCTGAACAGGTCGCCGTCCGGCACGGCGCACAGGCGCTCGTCCCAGGGGTTGTACTTGGGTGTGAAATGCTGCATGTCGACTTTGTTGCCGACCTGTTTTTGCACATGATTCAGCAGCCACGAGCGGACCTGGCGCGGCCAGCGCCTGGCCGCCTTGTACACGCCTTGTTGGAGACGCAGATTGCGCCAGCGCGCCATGCCATACACCCAGTTTGCCGGCAACACGTAGCCGAGCGCGGCGGCAACCTTGTCGTAGCCGGGCACGGTCATGACATAACTCGGCGAGCGCTGCAACATCGTGATATGGCTTGCCTTATCGCACATGGCGGGAATGAGCGTGACGGCGGTTGCGCCGCTGCCGATCACCACGATGCGTTTGCCGCGGTAATCGAGGTCCTCCGGCCACTGTTGTGGATGAATGCGCAAGCCGTTGAATTGCTCTTCGCCGGGGAACTTGGGCAGATACCCTTGATCATGGTTGTAGTAGCCGGTACACGCCACCAGCTGCTTGCAGGTGAAGCTGAGCTTTTCGCCGCTCGCTTCGTCGTGCGCGTCGACAGTCCAGCAACGATGCTCGGTCGACCAGCTCGCGCCGTCGATCATGGTACCGTAGCGTATCCAGCGGTCAACGCCGTGTTCGCGCGCCGCGTCTTCTATGTACTGGCGGATCTCGGGGCCATCAGCCAGCACCTTGTTCTGGCGCCACGGGCGGAAGGAATAGCCAAAAGTGACCATGTCCGAGTCCGACCGGATGCCGGGGTAACGGAACAGGTCCCAGGTGCCGCCAATTGCCTGCCGCCGTTCCAGAATTGCCACCCGTTTGGTCGGGCACGCTTTCGCCAAATGACAGGCCATGCCTATGCCGGACAGGCCGGCGCCAATAATCAGTACATCAAAATGGCTCTTCATTGGATGTCTCCCTTGTATGTATGTATATGCTCCAAGCGCCAACTGTAGCGGTCATGTGGCAACGCTGCTTGACATGGCGAGACTATTTTTTTACATTCTGAGACATGGAACCCAATGTACACGCAAGGGGATTGCATGGCTACCAGGCGCTGATGCGCGAAATGGGCCACGATCCCGCGCCGCTCATGCGCCGCTATCACATCGACGAATCGGTACTCAGCGCGGATGATGCACTGATCTCGTTGCGCGCCGCTACGCATCTGCTGGAAGCGAGCGCCGAAGTAACCGGGCTGGGAGACTTCGGGCTGCGCATGTCGTCGCATCAAAGCATCGAGGTGTTGGGACCGTTGAGCCTGGTGATGCGCAATGCACCGACCGTACGCGATGCACTTAATGATGTGATTCGCTACCTGTTTGTTCAAAGCCCAGGCATTGTCGTCTCGGTCGATGAGCGCACGTCGAACGTGCCCAATACGGTGGCCGTTTCGGTGGAAGTGCGTCTCTCCGGCCCGATCGTCACTCGCCAGAATAGCGACTTGTGCCTGGCCGATGCGCATAATTTCCTACGCCTGTTTGCTGGCGATAACTACGAATTGTGTGCCGTTTCGCTGTCGCACCAGCCTGTCGTCAGCCGTGCGGTCTACGAGCGCTTCTTTGGTGCCAGGCTGTTGGCGGAACCGTCTGGCGCTACTCTCTACATTTCTCGCAAGACGTTTGGCGCCAATGTGCAGGGCGCCAACGCTTCGTTTCGCCAGGTCGCCGAGGACTATATCTTCCGCAATTTCGGTGTGGCCGAGCAAAGTGCTTCGGAGAGGGTACGCCTGGCGTTGAGGCGCACGCTGGGTACATCGAGCTGCGATAAGTCCAATGTCGCCGGGTTGCTGGCCCTGCATCCGCGCACACTGCAGCGCAGGCTGGCGGAAGAGGGCACCAGTTTTGGCGCGATCAAGGACGAAGTCCGCAAGCAGCTCGCACAGGAATATTTGTGCGGCACGCGGATGACGATCGGCCAGGTCTCACTGATGCTGGGCTTTCCCGCGCAATCGGCTTTGACGCGCGCCTGCCGTCTCTGGTTTGGCGCGACGCCGCTGGCGCTGCGGGCCGGGAACGCTGTTTCGCCCGGCGAACCTTGACACGGAGGCGTGGCCGCTGATGGCCGCTTGTGGCGGAGATGAAACGACAGGACCTTCCTATCGTTTTTTTTACTCCATATAATTGGTTTATTGTCCTATCTTTGTTACGATGTACCTACTTTGAAAATAGCCACCAGGAACCGTCATGGAATTCAAGTACTATATTTATTGTCTCGCTGATACTGTGTTGATCGCGACATCATTGAACTACGGTGTGAAGTTCCTCAAGAAGCGCAATTTCCTGCTCGGGGGGGAGTGGCTGGTTGTGGCGTTCTCGGCGACGAATTTACTGATCAATGCCTTAACCGAAGTTCCAGAATTTCTCAACATCTCGCTGTTTTGCGATGCCTTTTCCCGCGCCTTCGGGATACCGGTGATCGCTATCGCGGGCCTGATGGCTGTGACACACCGGTTCAAGCCCTCAACGTTCGTGGACGTGACCTTGTTTGCCGCCGGCCTGGTGGTCACCGTGTTTGTATGGGAGGCTGACTTCCTGATTGAAGCGAAGCCGTATTTCTATCTGGTGATGTGGACGCTGTTTTCGGTTTATCTCCTCGGTTTTGCCTTCAGGCTGGCGCGCGCCGGCGAGAAGCTGCAAGCGGCGAGCGTCGTGCTGGCCATGCTGTTCGCTCAGACCATTGCGAGCATTTACGACTTCTACCATATTCCCGGCGATGACGATCACGTGATTTTCTATTCGTTCGCCTTGCTTGCATGGTCCTTCCTCGGCTTCTCCCTGCATCACGCCTATTGCGCGCTGGAGCGCCTCCAGAGCAGGCCGCACTCTTCAAGCTAGTGGTCTCCGCCGTCCGCTCAGGGATGGCTTTCACCCAGCGGCCGAGGGGCAGCTGGGTTTTTTTATTTAACGGAACGGTAATGAAAGCAAACTTTGCACTGACGGCAGCGTGCGTGCTGGCGATTTTGTATTTTTCCCAGGATGTGCTGCAACCTATCGTGACCGCGCTGGTGCTGAGCTTGGCCCTGGCGCCGGTGATCCGGGCGATGGGGCGGCTCGGATTGTCGCACGTGCATGCGACGTTTGGCGCTCTGGGGCTGGTGATCGTGGCGTTTGTCGGCGCCTTTGCGGTGCTGGGCGCGAACGTGATGGCGCTGTCGTCCGACCTGCCGCAGTACAGCGCCGAGATTCGTGCCAAGACCCGGCGGCTGGAACAGATGGTCCAGCATCCGCTGTCCCGCCTGGCGCCGCAGCTGATCGATAGCGAGCCTGCCGGGACGCTGCCGGAGGCGGGGCCGCGTCCGCTGCCGGTCGAGATTCGCGAGCGGGTCAGCACCAGCGACTCGATTGCCAAGGCCATCGGCGTAGTATCCGGTCCCTTGGGCGAGGCCTTCCTGATTCTCGTGCTCCTGATCTTCATTCTGCTGGACCGGCAAAATTTGCGCGACCGCGTGCTGCGCCTGGTTGGGCAGCGCGACGTCAGCCGCACCATCCAAGGGTTGGAGGACGCTGCGGAAGGGGTCTCCCGATTCTTCTTTACACAGCTGGTCCTGAATGTGACTTTCGGCGTGGTGATCGGCCTGGCGCTATGGCTGATTGGCATTCCGCACGCCGCACTATGGGGTAGCCTGTGCGGCGCGCTGCGCTTTGTACCGTATATCGGAGCCCTTATTGCAGGCGCGGCGATTGCCTTGTTCTCGGCAGCGGTCGATCCGGGGTGGACGCTGGCGGTGTATGCGATGGTGCTGTTTCTGCTGCTAGAGCTACTGGTTGCGCACGTGGTCGAGCCGCGGGTCTATGGACAAAGTGTCGGCATGTCGCCATTGGCGGTCATCGTCTCCGCCTTGTTCTGGGGCGCAATCTGGGGACCGCTTGGCCTGCTGCTGTCGACACCTCTGACGTTGTGCATCGTTGTGGCCGGGCGCTACATCAAGAGCCTGGAGCCAATCTGCATCCTGTTTGCCGAGGCGCCTCATACCAACGCGGCGCAGCGTTTCCATCATCGCGTGCTGAGCGGCGAGGCCGACGCCATCATTGACGATGCGCATGCCTTCCTGCGCAAGGCAACGCTGGCGCACTATTGCGACAAGGTCATGCTGCCCGGGCTGGCGCTGGCCAGTTCCGGTATGCTCGGCAGCCAAAAGGAACAGTTCCGCGCCACCGTCGCCATGGTGGCCGACACGCTGGCGGCGGGGCAGGCCAAGGCCAGCGCGCGTGCGCGCCGTATCTCCCTGCTGAACGAGAACATCGGTGCCCATTTGCGGCAACGGCGCGAAGAACGGCTGGGACGCTGGCAGGGCTCGCTGGACGTGCCGGCCCGTTCGGTCATCCTGTCGACGGCACTGCCGGGCATGCGGGAAGAGTTCATGAGCGAACTGCTGGTGCTGGTATTGCGCGAGGCGGGCCTGGATGCGCGCAGCTACGTGCTCAGGCTGGACGCTGGGCCGGAAGGCGATCCGGGCGCGGATCAGCTGATCTCGACCGTGTTTATCGCTTATCCGCTGGAGAGCGATATCGATGCCTGGGCCAAGGTCGTCACCGAGCTGCGCAGCGCGCTCCCGGACGTTTCGGTGGCAACCATCCGCCCGCGCGAAGCGGTGGCGGTGGAACCGGCCAAAGTCGCCGTCCATGTGGACCTGGTCCTGCAGAGCTTTGAGGAGGCGCTGGCCTTCGTAGCGCCGCGCCAGTCGGCGTAAATCAAGGCTCTGTCCCCGCTAAGTAGGGGAAATCCGGGAATCTTCCAGTGTCCCTGCTGTCTGACTGTGTATCGCAGACAAACGGGAGCCTTCCATGCAGACAGGCCAATGGAACACCTTCATCGACCAGTTCGCCGCACTGAACCGTCGCCAGCGCCTGGTGGGTATCGCTCTGCTGCGAGGCAGCGCACCGCAGGGTGCTGCCGCGGCACTAGCTGAAAGCGTGGCCCGGCAGCGATTGCACTGTCCTGCCTGCAATAGCAATCATGCTCACCGGCATGGCCATGCACATGGACTGCAGCGCTACCGGTGCGTGCCGTGCGGCCGCACCTTCAATGCGTTGAGCGGCACGCCGCTGGCGCGCTTGCGCCATAAATCACTGTGGCTCGATTACGCCGATTGCTTGCTGGCCTCGGATTCCGTGCGCAAGGCGGCGTCACAACTGGGCGTGCACCGCAACACAACCTTTCGCTGGCGCCACCGGTTTTTATCGTTGGCAAAAACGGACCGGCCGCATTGCCTGCATGGCATCGCCGAAGCGGACGAACTATATGTGCTCGAATCGGAAAAGGGCGCGCGGCACATGACGCGTCCGGCCCGCCGCCGGGGCGGCCATGCCCGCAAACGCGGCATTTCCGATGAGCAGGTCTGCATCTTGGTGGCGCGCGACCGCACTGGACAGACCCTCGATTTCGTCACGGGAAAAGGGGCGCTGACGAAGGCGCAGGTACACGATTATTTGTTGCCCATGATCGACAAGGATATTCTGTTGGTCACCGATGGCCATGCCGCTTATCGCGCCTTTGCCCGTGAAGCGGACATCAGCCACCAGGCCGTCAACTTGCGCGCAGGCATCCGCGTGCAGGGCGCCGTGCATGTGCAGAACGTCAATGCATATCACAGCCGCCTGCGGGACTGGCTACGGCCCTTTCATGGCGTGGCGTCCCGTTACCTGCCGAATTACCTGGGCTGGCGCTGGATACTCGACGCCGGACGCATCCGTTCGCCGGAAACATTATTGAAGGCAACACTGGGGGCATTCCCACATCTGACGGTGACATAGCCTAAATCAAGGCCCCCGCACGCAATTGCGGCCGGCGTTCTTGGCTTCGTATAAAGCCGCATCGGACCGGGCAACCAGTTGCTCGCCCAGGGACTCGGCGCTAGCCTGCGCCTGCACTCCGTTTTCCAGGCTGGCAATGCCGATGCTCACCGTCCAGCGGATGGCCTGTGCATCGTCACTGGCAAACTGCATCGCTTCGACATATGCCCTGATGCGCTCGGCCAACTGGAAAGCTCCCTCCGCATTGGCACCAGGCAGGATGATGGCGAATTCTTCGCCGCCCAGCCGCGCCACCTCGTCAACATCGCGCGAGTTCAGGGTGCAGGCATGGGCCAGCGCCTTGATCGCCCGGTCGCCGGTGGGATGGCCGTAGTTGTCGTTGATGCGCTTGAAATGGTCGATGTCGAGCATCAGCAGCGAGCATGGCTGGGCCAGGCGCAGCAGACGGGAAGTTTCGCGC
Organism: Janthinobacterium lividum; assembly: GCF_011601275.1. Taxonomy (GTDB): domain Bacteria; phylum Pseudomonadota; class Gammaproteobacteria; order Burkholderiales; family Burkholderiaceae_D; genus Janthinobacterium; species Janthinobacterium lividum_E. The sequence goes on from NZ_JAAOLY010000010.1 coordinate 39,900, forward strand.
TGCAGCAGGTACTGAAAATGCCGGCGGTTGGCGACGCCCGATAATGGATCCGTGTTGGAGGCATCTTCCAGCGCGCGCTCGAGCAGATAGCGCCGGTGGTAGCCCATCGCAAACGCCACGCAAATGCAAGCGAGGAAAATCGAGGTCGGCCAGATGATCAGGCTATACAGCTTGTCCGGAAAGTCGCGCAGCCAGCCGGTCGAGGCAAGCACGAGCGGGCTGAGTGTCACGAGCGCCAGCGCCAACCAGTTGACGAACAGGGAAAATCCAAGACAGAGCAAAGTGACGACCAGCGGGTAGAACACAAAACTCATGACAGCGCTTGACAGTCCGCCCGTCAGCCGGTGCAGGATCGCAATATCATGCACCTGTGCTAACACTAGTGTGACCAGCGCGCACAGTGCTGCCCGCCGATGACTCTCGGTGCGCCAGATGTACCAGGCGGGAATGACCAGCCACCCGTAGCACAGCCGCATCCATACGAGGCCAGGTGCGGCGTCCGGATCGATGTTGTAATCGACAATCCATCCGCTCACGCCCATGACGGCGGTGAGCAGGATGATCAGGCAAGTCTGGGCGCGATAGGACAGGAATTTTCTTTGCAGGTAGGCGCCGTTGTAGTTGTGCCGGAGGATTTCGATCGCATCTGTCATTTGGCCGCCCAAGTTGTGTCTTGCGCGATCATACTCTATTTCATTTGGCCGATTGTCCTAGGTTTCCGCCGTGGTACGCATAGCTGGCTGCGCTGGAACGAGCAAAGACCGCAAACCTTATAGACGAGGCGCAGCCTGAGCGGAACCAGCTTGCGCAAACGGGGGAGAATTGAGCAAAAGTAGCCAGCCGTTGCTGATGCTCCAGTTACGGCGGATCGGAGGGTAATCTGGTCGGGCGCGGGTATTCATCGCATAAAAAAAGGCAAGCACCGGGGCGCACCCCGGGGCTTGCCAAACGAGGAACCGAACTTAGCCGACGGCCTGTTGAGTCGGCTGGCGTTGCGAACCAGTGAGGCGCGCGGCCCAGGCGGCGATGCGGCCGTCAAACAATAGCTCGTACAGCACCGGGACCAGGCCCAGCGTAATGAGCGTACCGAGCAACAAGCCGCCCATGATGGTGACGGCCATGCCGGTCCACAGCGTGCCTGCGAACAGCAGCAGCGGAATCAGGCCGGCGATGCACGTCAGTTTGGTCATCACGATCGGCCGCAGACGCGCCACGGCAGCGGCCACCACGGCTTCCCGCATCGGCAGGCCGGCCGCCAGTTCCACTTCTATGCGCTCGAGCAACAACACGGCGTTGTTGACGATGATGCCGGCCAGCGACAGCAGTCCGAAATTGGCCATGAATCCCAGCGGTTCGCCGGCAATCACCAGCGCCGGGCCGGCGCCGATCATGGCAAACGGGATGATGCCGATGATCAGGGCCAGCTTGCGGAAGGAGCCGAATTGCCAGATGAACAGTATCAACATCGCGACCATGGCCGCCGGCAGGTATTTGCCCAGAGTTGCGTTCGATTCGGCGGCTTCCTCCAGTTCGGCGCCAATTTCAATGCGGTAGCCCGGTGGCAGCGCAATGCGGGCGATCGCTGGCGCGGCAAGGTCGACCGCTTGCTGCGCCGTGCCTTGCGCGTTGCGTGCGCTGACGGTCAGCGTCCGTTCAAGGTTGCGGCGGCGGATAGTGGAAGGCTCCGAGCCCAGCTTCACGGTGGCGATGGCCGACAAGGGCACCGGAGCGCCGCCGGCCGCAGGCTGGACCAAGGTATTGGCCATGTCTTCGGGACGGGCGCGCTCGGCCTGGCTGGCGCGCACCACCAGCGGCACCAGGGTGTCGCCGTCGCGCAGCACCGATACTGCGGCGCCGCTATTGCGGGTGGCCAGTGCGCTGGCGATTTCTTCACTGCTGATGCCAAGGCGGCGCGCTTTGTTCTGGTCAATCTCGATATCCACGCGCGACAGGCGCGGTCCCCAGTTATCCTTGACCTGTTCCAGGCCGGGCAGGGGGCGCAGCGCGGCTTCCACCTGCAAGCCAATGGCGCGCAAGACTGTTTCATCGTTGCCCGAGATGCGGTAGGCCACCGCGCCCGAGTCATTGCTCGTGCGGGAGAAGCGCTTGGCGTCGACGCGCACGTCGGGGTGATGCTCCGTCATCCAGACCCGGGTGCGCGCCATGACCGCATCCATTTTCTTCGGGTCGGCAACGGTGACGGTGAAGTAGCCGATGTTCGAGGCAGGCAGGGGTGGATTCAGCACGAGGACCACGCGTGGACCACCTTCGGCCACATAACCGATGCTGGTGGTGACGTCCGGATTGGCCTTGCGATCGCCCAGCCAGTTGCTCAAGCCGCGCACCACGTCCTGCGTGCGGCGGGCGTCGCTTCCTGGCTGGAGTTCGAGCTCGACCTGGAACTGGGGGCGGTCGGACGACGGCAGGAAGCCCGCCGGGCGGCTGCCCAGCACCGCCAGGGCGAGCACCAGCACGGTGCACATCACGGCCAGGAAAACGCCTTTGTGATCGAGCACGCGGCGGATCGTGCTGGCGTAGGCCTGGTAGAAGTGGCTCGGCTTGGGGATGTCGTCGTGGCCATGACCCGTTTGCAGGAAGTGGTAGCACAGCAGCGGCGTGACCGTTAGGCACAACAGCCAGGAACCGAGCAGGGCCAGTGTCAGCACCACGACCAGCGGCCGCAGGTACTCGCTGGTGGAGGTGTTGCCGAAGTAGAAAGGCGAGAACGCGAAGATAATCACCAGCGAGGAAGCCAGCAGCGGGATGGCCAGCGTGCGGCCGGCTTCGACGCAGGCATGGCGCCGTTCTTCGCCAGCTGCCAGGCGGCGCTCGACGTCTTCCGCGATGACGATGCCGTTGTCGACCAGCAGCCCAAGGGCAATGATGATGGCGGCCATGGAAACGATGTGCAACTCGATGCCGAGCGAGCGCATCAACAGCAGGGTGGCGAGAATGGTCAGCGGCACGATGCTGCCGACCACCACGCCGGCACGCCAGCCGAGGAATAGCACTACCACGATCATCACGATCACCACCGTCTCCAGCATCACCTGGTTCATGTGGCCCATCTCGGCAGCCACCACATCGGGCTGGAAGGTCGCATAGTCGAGGGTAAAGCCGGCCGGCAGTTGGCGCTCCAGCTCGCTTACGCGTTCTCTCAGCGCCTTCCCCACGGCCTTGATGTTCTGGCCGGAACGCATCGAGACGCCCAGCACCACCGCATCCGCGCCGCGGTAGATGGCGGCGCTTTCGACAGGGTCGGCTTTCGCTACCTGAATCTGGGCGATGTCGCCCAGGCGCACATTGGCCGCCACGGCGGACTTGCCCGTGCCCGGCACGCTGAGCAGAAAGGCTTGCAGTTCTGGCAGCGAGCGTATTTCGCCCGATGCCACCACCGCGCTGTTAAGACCGGCAATGACGGCCTGGCCGCCGGATTGGACTATATTTTGTTGCTGTAATTGCTGCAGTACGTTGGCGCTCGACAAACCCAGCGCAGCCAGGCGGGCGCGGTCGAATTCGATGTACACGCGTTCTTCCTGCAGGCCGTGGAAGCTTACGCCTTGCACGCCCGGCACGCGCAGCAAGCCTTCACGCAGTTGCTTGAGTGGCGCGCGCATTTCGCTCATCGAGAATCCGGGCGCCGTGATGGCAATCGAGGCAATGGCGACGCGGCCAAAATCATCGTCCACCTGTGGCGGCAGGGTGCCTGCGGGGAAGTATGGTACGGCTTCGTCCACCTTGGCGCGCATGCGCTGCCATGCCGGCACCAGATCGCGGACATCGTCGCGCAGGCTCACTTGCAGCAGTACGCTGCCCGCCCGCACGGTACTGGTGACGGTCTTGAGTTCGTTAAGCTGGCGCAGGCGCTCCTCCAGCGGCCGCGCCACCAACTGCTCCAGGCGTTCGGCCGGCAGGCCGGGATTGGCGACGAACACGACACCCTCGCGCATGGTCACCGAAGGCTCTTCCTGGGACGGGAAAGTGAGGAAGGCAAAGGCGCCGGTGACGAGGATCAGCAGCGCGACAAAGAAGGTAAGCCGGCTCGAATTGAGCGCGGAAGACGTGAGCTTCACTGGCGTGCTCCTTGCAGCAGGGTTTGCGAACGGTGCACGACGACTGCCTGGCCTTCAGTCAGGAAGGCGGTGCCCGCCACGACCACCTGGTCGCCTGCAGTCACGCCGCTGTTGATGGCCACGCGCCCTGCGGGCAACAGTCGCCCATCCGTGCCGACCACCCGGCGCTGCAGGCTGCCGTCCTTGACGACGAAGACAGTGGCGCCCTTGGCGTCATTGGCGGCGATGATGGCGCTCGCTGGCAGGGTCAGGGACTGCGTCTCTTGAAGCGGCAGTTCCAGCGCGACGGCTGCGCCGCTGCGCATGCTCGCGGGCGCATGTTCGAGGCGGAAAATGGCCTGTGCCAGCGAGCCATTGTCGCTGCGGCTGGAGAGACGTTCCAGTTTGACGGCCACACGTTCATGGCCGCTGAGGGCATGGGCTGTCATCCCGGGTTTCAGGCGCGCCGCCACCGAGTCTGGAAGTTGAGCGACCAGTTCCAGCGCATTGCCTGACTCTAGCTGCAAGATAGCCTGGCCCGGCGCGACATCGATGAAGGGTTGTGCCAAGCGGGCTACAACCTGGCCATCGAACGGTGCCGTGATGCGTGTCAATTCCAGGTCGCGGCGCGTCGTGGCCACAGCCGCTTCGGCAGCGGCCTGCTGGCTTACGGCCTGCTGGTGTGACGCTTGCGCTGCCTGCAATGCGGCTGGCGAAATGATACCGTCGCGTGCGAGGGCTTCCTGCTGGCGCAACCAGGTCTGGCGTTCAGCCATCGTGGCGTTGGCCGCGTTGCGGTCGGCAATGGCCTTGTCGAGGCGCCAGCGCGCCGGTGCCGGGTCAAGTTGCGCCAGCACCTGGCCGGCGCGCACCTGATCGCCGACGTCGGCTTTCATGATGGTCAGCCGGCCGGGCGTTTCAAAACTCAGGTCGGTGCGCTGGCGCGCGCGCAGGGTGCCCACAAAACTGTCGGCGGGATGGCTGGCGCTGTCGCCGGCAACTTCAATCTTTACCGGTTTTGCGGACGGCGCAGGCGGGGGAGCGTGTTCAACGCAGGCAGCCAATAGCAGGGCTGCGCTGAGAGCGCAGAGAGAACGGGAACGCATGATGGGATCTTCCTTAAAAATGCGGATATGAGACGGTTCAGGGCAGGGCGCGGATAGCGCTGTCCAGAGCGGCGCGCATCGCTGCGCGCTGCTGGGGGGTAAATTGATGCAAATTGAGTAATTCGAGCAGGGCGATGCCGTCCAGGGCGGCGGCCAGGATCATGGCTTGGTCGGCGCGTTCGCCACTTTGGGTCATCCAGTCATAGTTGCGTGCGTACAAGGCCTGCACCGGCGCGATCAGCTGCGGGTAGGACGAAACGGCCGCCAGCAAATTGGCCATGAGCTGGCGTTGTTCCTGCGTCATCTCGAAGGTCTCCTGCGACATCCGGCTCAGCGCGGAGCGCATGGTCAGGCTTTCCTGAGGCAAGGTCTGCAGATCGAATTCCTGCGCCATGCGCTCAACCAGTGCCCCCAGCAGTTCGTCGCGGGTCTTGAAGTGATAAATCAATCCGGCCTTGGTGACATTGGCGGCCATTGCCACTGCATCGATGGTGAGCTGTTGAACGCCGTGCTTGCTGACGATGGCGGCGGCAGCATCGAGCAGCTGGTCGCGTTTGCTGGTGCGACCGGTCCGTTTTTCCGAGATAGCCATGCTGATTTCCTTTTCATTTGATTCTTTACTATACGTATAGTATAGTTTTGAAAAACCGTTGTCAATTGAAAAGGTGTATCAATGAAAATTCTGAATTCCCTTCCTCTGTTCGCCGTGATGGCAGCATTGAGTGGTTGCGCCAGCATGGCGCCCGGCACTACGCCAAGCGCACCGGACTTGGCAGTTCCCGCCCATTGGGTGGGAGCTGTTCCCGTCGTCCACGGCACTGTGGGCGACGCCTGGTGGCAGCAGTTTGGTGATCCGGTGTTGGATGCGCTGATCATCTCGGCGCTGGCGGCCAACCAGGATGTGAAAATTGCGGCCGCCCGTCTGGAGCAGGCCCGTGCTCTGGTGGACGGAGCCGAGGCGGACCGTCGTCCACGGGTGGATGCCATGGCCGGTGCCCAGCGCGGACGCGACAGTGCTGGAAGCCCTAAAATGGAACGGACATCGCTGGGCCTGCGCGCGGCGTGGGAAGTCGATCTGTTCGGCCGCGGCGCCCAGGGCATTTCTGCGGCCAAGGCCGATGCGGAGAGCGTGCGTCTGGGTTGGCAGGCGACCAAAATCGCGCTGGCGGCCGATGTCGCCACGGCCTATTTTGAATTGCGCACGCTGGAGCAGCGCCTGGTGCTGCGCCGCGAGGCGATCGACGTCGCCCAGCGACAGGCAGAGGTGTCGTCGCGCAAGTTCCATGCCGGCATGGTGACCGCGCTGGATATGGAACGCTGGACCGCCGAACTGGCTCAGGAGCGTGCCACCCTGGCGCAGATCGAAGGCCAGCATCTGGTGCGCTTGCGCCAGTTGTCGCTGCTGTTGGGGCGCAGCCAGACCCCGGATTTGGGCAGGTCCGTGTGGCAGACCGAGGTGCCGGGGGCGCCGGCCGCTGTCCTGCCCGGCGAGTTGTTGGAGCGCCGGCCGGATGTGCAGCGCCAGGCGCACGCCTTGGATGCGGCCCTGGCGCGCGCCGGAGTGGCGCGACGCGACGTCTATCCGAGTTTGCAGCTTGCCTGGTCCGGCTCCCGCGAGCGCTTGGCTGAGCATGGGGCGTCGGCGGTGCCGCAACTGGCGGTTGGCTATGGCGTGTCGCTGAGTATGCCGATCCTGGACGGCGGCCGCGTTCGCGCCAATATCGCGGTGCGGGATGCGCGGGCGAAGGAGGCGATGGCCGAGTACGAGAAAGCCATGCTGGGCGCACTGGTCGATGTGGAGTCGCGGCTGAGCCAATGGACGTCCTCCGGCAGTGCCCTGGAGGAGTGGCGGCGGGTGGACGCGGCAGGCGGCGCGGCGGCGGGCAATGCTGCCCGGCTGTATGAAGCTGGCATGGCGGACATGGGCGCGGTGCTCGATGCGCGCCGGACTCACTTGCAGGCACGCGATGCGCTGGCCCAAGCCGTGGGTGCGCGCTGGGAGGCAGCCGTCGGTTTGCGGCGGGCCTTCGCCGGCACCTTGTGACCTTGGCCGTCGAGCGTGAGACGATGAGGGTATTTCTGATGGTATGGCCGTGCTGGTATCCGTATATTCCTCTTCAAGCCAAGGACATATCGCTACCGTTGACCATCGAGTGGGAATAATGTCCCGTCCGGCACCATAAGGTAACGTCGGGTCATTGAAACAGCCAGGCCCCTGATTTTTCAGGGGCTTTTTTTGGGGGGAAACGAGGTGGCAGGGGGGGCGTGCGGCGGGACCGGTTGTATACGTCATTCCGCCGCTGAAGGTTTTGCTATGGTCGCCGCATTCACGCCGCCTGACCCAAGCTGGCCAGGCGAACCAATGTCTCCTGCGCATTCATGGTCTGTGCCAGCTTGACGGCGTTCATGCCGCGGCTGTCCACGGCGTCGATGCGCGCGCCGTGTTGCAGCAGCAGGTCGAGGATGGCCAGGCGGTTGAACATGGCGGCCATCATCAACGGTGTCTTGCCGTCCGGGCTGCTGCCTTCCACCTTGGCGCCGTGCTGGAGCAGCAGGGCGGCGATGTCCAGGTAGCCTTTGTAGGCCACGCCGGCCAGCGGCGTCTGGCCCTGGTCGTTGGGGACGTTGGCGTCGGCGCCCGCTTCGAGCAGCAGGCGCGACGTTTCCAGGTGACCATGGTAGCTGGCCAGCATGATCAGGCTGTCGCCTTTTTCGTTGCGGAAGTTGACCGGCACGCCTTGCGTGACCATGGCGCCCAGTTGCTGCGTGTCGCCTTCGCGCACTAGGGCAAACAGGCCCTGGATGAATTCCAGGGTTTCGGCATCCATCGTTGCCGGGAGGTGTCGTGCATCGGTCATCGTGTTCTTTCCGCGAGGGTGGTCAATGTCCTAGTCTACTATGCGGCCGGCGCCAGCGCCTTCTGCCGCGAAGCCAATGCGGCGCCGATGAACAGGGCGATGGCCGAGGCGATCAATCCCCGCTCCAGTCCGGCCGGGCCGTCGGCGATCCAGCCGACGACGATGGGGCCGGCGATCTGGCCCAGCGCGAACACCGTCGTGTAGGCGCTGATGCCGGCCGTCCAGGATTGCTGCGGCAGGTTATGCCGCACGAGGGCCGTGGTCGAGGCTACCACGGACAGGAACACGGCGCCGAAGACCAGGCCCGAAATGAAAACGACGGGCGCAAAGCTCGTCAGTGCGGGCAGGATGGTCACCGCGCCCAGCACGCCATTCAGGATCGCCAGCGATTCGCCGCCCTTGTAGCGGTCCAGCATGCGGGCCCAGATGCGCGACGACGCCACCACCGCCAGCCCCAACAAGGTGTAGAACACGGTGATCAGGGTGGCGCTCATGCCTTGCTGCTTGAGCAGGGCGATAACGAAGGTCATGTAGCCGATATAGCCGACGCCAAACATGAAGTAGCCGGCCAGGCTGGGCGCAAAGTCGCGCCAGGCGAAGCGCCGCGGCGTGTCGACGGCGCGCGGCGCTTCGCCGATCGCCTTCGCCGGCACGGCCATGATGGCGGTGGCGAGCAGGCAGGCGACACCCAGTGCCAGCCAGGGCCATTGCCATGCGTGCGCGGCGCCGTGGTCTTGCGCGGCGGCCAATGCGGCCGGCACCAGCAGGGCCGACAACGCGATGCCAAAGCCTGTGCCGCCGTAATACAGGCCGATGTAGAAGCCGGCGCGCTGGCTGTGCATGGAACCGAGCCGCGCCGCCAGCACGCCGCCGGCGATGAAAATGAAGGCGCTGGCGACGCCCGCGCACACGCGCTGCAGGAACAGGGCCGTCGTGTCGCTGACCAGGCCCGACATCAGCATGAAGATGCTGGCCAGCACGGAACCGATGATCAGCAGGCGCCATACGCCCAGGCGACGCATCAGCGCGGGCGTGGCCAGGGCGCCGAGAAAATAGCCGAGCGCATTGAAGGTGTTCATGGCCCCGGCCAGCAGGTAAGACCAGCCCAGGTCGGCACGCATGGGCGGCAGCAGCAAGCCATAGGAAAAGCGCGACAGGCCCAGGGCGACGGCGGCGCCCAGCGAGAGCGCCAGCGCGGTGGCCAGCGGATGGGACGGGGAATGATCGTGTGTCGGCATGGCCTGAGACCCATCCAGGTAGGGGGGAAGCGTGGGTGGAAGTGGCGCTGACGACACGCATTTTTACTAGTAAGTTAATGAATCGGGCCAGGGAAGTCAAGCAGGGGCACATCTGTATGTGGCGAGCAACAATGTAATCTTTGTCATCGTTACTTTTGGAGAGAATTGTGAGACTTGCAATCTCATATAATTGCAAGCAGGAAATTAACTTGCCAAAATTCAATTTTGCAGCTGACTCCTGATCCTCCATATCTTAAGGGCACTATGAACAAGAATAAACCTGGCGCGTTGTTGATCGCAGCGCTGATTGGCGCGGCGTTGGCTGGCTGCGCTTCCGAATCGTCCCAAGCCCTGGCTGTTCCCACAGTCGCCAGCGCGGCCCGACCTTATGTCGGCCCACGCACCCTGATCGCTGTCGGCAAGTTCGACAACCGCTCCAACTTCATGCGCGGCATCTTTTCCGATGGCGTCGACCGCCTGGGCAGCCAATCGAAAACGATTTTGATTGCGCACCTGCAGACGTCCAACCGTTTCAACGTCCTCGACCGCGACAACATGGCCGAGCTCAAGCAGGAAGCCGACTTCAAGAAACAAGGCCAGAACATCAAGGGCGCGGACTTCGTCGTCACGGGCGACGTGACCGAATTCGGCCGCAAGGAAGTGGGCGACAAGCAATTGTTCGGAATCATGGGCCGCGGCAAGACCCAAGTGGCGTATGCCAAGGTCACCTTGAACGTCGTCAATATCGCTACGTCTGAAGTCGTGTTTTCGGCCGGCGGCGCCGGCGAATACAGCCTGTCGAACCGTGAAGTGCTGGGTTTTGGCGGCACCGCCAGCTATGACGCCACCCTCAACGGCAAAGTCCTGGACCTGGCCATGCGCGAAGCGGTCGAGCGCCTGGTGGCTGGCGTCGAAGCGGGCGCAATGCGCAAACAATAAGGTATCCCATGAAAACAATGATGAACAAGGGCGCCGCCCTGCTGGCCATGCTCGCCTGTGCCGCCCTGACCGGTTGCGCCACGCAATCGAAGACCCTGTACCAATGGGAAGGCTACCAGCCGCAAGTGTATGAATACCTGAAAGGCGAAAGTCCGGAGCAGCAGATGGCCGCCATGGAAAAAGACCTGCAAATGATCGCTGCGAAAGGCAATCATGCGCCGCCGGGCTTCCATGCCCACCTGGGCATGCTGTACTCGATCGCGGGCAAGCCGGAGCAGGTCGCCGCGCAATTCGAAGACGAGAAGAAACTGTTCCCGGAATCGACGCCGTACATGGACTTCCTGTTGGGTAAATTGAAAAAAGGCGAAAAATTATGATGTCGCGCATGTTGAAAATGGCCCTGTGCCTGGGTCCCGCCATCTTCATGGTCGGTTGCGCCACGAAGCAGGCGGCATACGATTACACCGCCTTCAAGGCAGCCAAGCCCCGCTCGATCGTGGTCTTGCCGCCGTTGAACAATTCGCCGGAAGTCAATGCCGGCAACAGCGTCTACGCGCAAGTAACGTATCCGCTGGCAGAAGCGGGTTACTATGTGCTGCCGGTGGCCGTGGTCGGTGAAACCTTCAAGCAGAACGGCTTGACGAACGCCGCCGATATCCACGGCGTCGATGCGAAAAAGCTCAACGAGATCTTTGGCGCCGATGCGGGCCTGTACGTGACGATCTCCAAGTACGGCACGACGTACGCCGTGATCGACAGCGTGACGGTGGTGTCCGTCGATGCCAAGCTGGTCGACCTGAAGACGGGCGCCTTGCTGTGGCAGGGCGCGGCCAGCGCGTCTAGCAATGAAGGCAATAACAGCGGTGGCGGCGGCCTGATCGGCGCCCTGGTGACGGCGGCCGTGAAGCAGATCATCAACACCAGCACCGATGCCAGCCATCCTATCGCCGGTACGGCGAACGCGCGGCTGCTGTCGGCCGGCGTGCCGAACGGCCTGCTGTACGGTCCCCGTTCGGAACGCTATCTGGCGCAGTAATTGTAATACCAGGCCCTGCACTGTTCAGGGCCTGTCGCCTGGCCGGCGCCGGTTCCAGAACGGCGCCGTCGGCCAGCGCGTTTCCAGGCTGTAACAGTACGCCAGGTGGCGCTCGTATGCGGCGCCGATGGCCGCCAATTCCCCATTGTAGTGTTGACAGGCTTGCAGCTCTCCCTGCAGCATGCGGTCGGCGGCCTCGGCCGCGGTCAGGCCCGTGTACAGGGCGTTGAAGATACCTTGCGACGACAGTGGATCGAAGCTCAGTGCGGCGTCGCCGACGGCGAACCAGCCTGGGCCCGCGCCGGCGTCCAGGCTGGCCGTATGGGCGGGGGTGGCCATGGCGAGCGTATCGGCCGCATAGCCTTGCTGCTCCAGCAATTCCCCCGTGGCAGGCAGTCGGCGCGCCGCCGCTTCCAGCCAGCTGGCGTCGCGCAGGGCGTCGTTGGCGAGCAAGTCCGCATCCGTATGCAGGGCCAGCACGCGGCGCTGGCCGGGCAGGGGCGCGCTGTACCACCAGCCGTCTTCGCAAGCTTCGATGTGGGCCAAGCCCCGCGCCGATGGCGCCCGGTCATGTCCGTATTGCCATACTGAAACCAGCCGGTCGCTGCGCTGGCGCCGCGCCCCGACTTTGCGGGCCAGCCAGGCGCTGCGTCCCGTGGCGTCGATGACGATGCGCGCGGCCGCGTCGCAGGGGCCGTGATGCGTGTCCAGCCGTACTCTCCAGCCGCCATCCTCGGGCGTGATGCCCGCAACTGTGGCCGAAGCCAGCAGGGCGGCGCCGCGCCGGCGCGCTTCGTCGCGCAGCCACAAGTCGAAGGTGCCGCGCGCCAGGTGCCAGCCGTGCCCATCAGGATCGCTGAGGAAGTGGTGTTCCGTCCAGGTACCGTTCCACCAGGCGCGGTTGCCGTGGTAGGGCGCATGGCCCTGCCGCAGGAAGGCTTCAAGCAAGCCCATGTCCTGCAGCAGGCGTGCAGCGGCTGGCGGCAGCGATTCGCCGATGCGCGCCAGCGGTGCGGCCAGCCGGTCGACCAGCAACACCCGGTGCCGCCCCGCCAGGTTCAGGGCGGCCGTGGCGCCGGCCGGACCGGCGCCGACGATGAGCACGTCGGCCTGCAGCAAGCTCACAAGCGGTGCCGCTGCAGATGGCGCGCTTTTTCCGTGCCCTCCAGGTCGACGTCGACGAACTCGTCCGGTATGGCCGCTGCCGCACGCAGCTGGTGTTTGCCGGCTACCGGCTGCGGCAGGTTTTCCACCTGCAGGAACGTGGGGAAGCCGGTTACGTCCGTGGGACCGGGCCGCACCTCGACCACGCCCACTTGCGCCAGGTCGGCGATCATGTTGTTGATCTGTTCTTCATAGCTGATGTTGCCCAGCGGACGTATCCACGCGGCGCGCCGGGCAAAAGCGGCCAGGCGGTCGTCGACGGGCACTTCCCGGTTCATCACCGTGTCGTAGGCCAGCTTGCTCATCACCTGGTTGGGCACGCGCGCGGGCCAGAACGTGGGCACGTAGGGATCGTAGTCGGACTGGTAGCCGGAGCGACAGCTGGCCGTGTCCGTCTGCCATGGCACGGCCATCCAGCGCGTCACGCCGCCGGCGATCTGCGCCGAGCAGGGGCTGCCGATATTGTCCGGCGTCAGGACGGCGCCGTAATCGGGCTCGACCCAGCCCGGCGGCCGGTGCGCCAGGCGGAACGGCGCGCTGTACATGCTGGCCTGGCGCATGGGCCAGGTCATTTCGCAGCCCGGGTGGAAGGCGTCGGCCAGGCAGAATTCCATGGCCGCGCGCAACAGGGTGTCCGGTTGCTGGGCCACGTCCACCTCGGCCAGGCTTTGCGGCGGCGCCTTGCCGGGCGCGTAGTCGTCCGTGAACTTGCCGTCGGCCCATTGCTTGAGGAAGCGCAATTGCAGATTGCTCAGCGCGCAGTTCTGGCGCGGCGTGTCTGCCGGCGGGATGGCCATCGCATCGCCATACAGCCATGGCCACGGCGATGGCGCCCAGGCGTCGCGCTCGAACTGGCGGAACTGGTTATAGATGACGTTGCGCCACTCCCTGCGGTTTTCGGATGGGCTGGCCAGGCGCGCCATCCATTCGTCGCGGCTGAATGGCGTGCTGCCGTCCCAGCCGAAGGCGGCCGCGAAGCCCGCGTTGACCCATTGCAGGTTGGACAGGCGCTCGAAAATGGGGCGGATATCGTCCTGGAACGAAGGGAGGGCAGGCGCGGCAATTTTGCCTTCGGAAACAAACAAGTCGCGCATCAAGTCCCACATGGTGCGCACGGATTTTTGCTGCGGCGCGTAATCGGGCGGCGCGACGACCACCCAGGCCATGTCGACGGGCAAAGCCTGGCCCTGATAGCTGACCTTGGCGCAGACGGGGCCGTCGGACGTGTCGTCATGCCAGCCTTCGTTGTTGGCGAAGGTGATGGCGCGCGCGCCGTTCCACGAGGCCGACTTGCCGTGGCCGCCCAGCACGATCAGCCGTCCCATGGCGTCCGTCTGCAATTCGCCCAGGTAGACCGGTGTGCCCAGGAAGCTGCCGCTGTCGAAGGCCACGGCCGGCTGTTCCTTGCCGCTGATCTTGCGCTCGCCCGGCGTGATGGACAATTGCGCGCGGTCCGTGACGGCCATGTTGCGCAGGAACGAGGGCTGTGTGACGTGCGCCTCGGGGATATCGAGCGCGATCTGGAACTGGTACCACGCCGCCTTGGTGTTGGCCAGGGTGACGGACCATTCGATGTCGGCATTGCCAGCGTTCAATTCGGCCACCGCCACGCCGGCGGCATTCAGGCCGTAGATGCGAAAGAGCGCCGCCTGGCGCTTGATGGCCCCGGACGCATCGCGGTAGTAGCCGGCCGGCCGCGCCGCCGGTTCCGGCACTTCCGGTCCCAGAAAGTATTCGCTGGGACTGTTGCCCACGCGGGCAATGCCGATGGGCGGATAAATCGCCGCCTTGACGATGACGGTATCTTGGGTGGAACTGGACATGGCAGGCCTTTCCAGATGCGTGGAGGGAAGGAAAATATACCGCATAAAAAACGCGCCAAATGCGCACATAGTCACCGCATCGTGAATTCCGGCGAGGAGCGCCGGACACATGCTGCGGCCTCGGCCAGACCCGCTTTTTCCAGCCACGTTAAGATAGCGGTATTTTCAAGACTGCGAGAGGTCCAGGTGCGCGTGTTGCTGGTGGAAGACGATCCGATGATCGGGGAAAGCCTGGTCGAGGGCTTGCGCGGCGAGTGCTATGCCGTGGACTGGGTGCGCGACGGCCACGATGCGGAGCTGGCGCTGGCCGGTTTCGCCTACGATCTGATGCTGCTGGACCTGGGCTTGCCCGGCAAGCAGGGCATGGAGGTGCTGCGCAGCATGCGCGCGCGGGGGGCCGAGTTGCCCGTGCTGATCATCACGGCGCGCGACGGCACGCCGGCCCGCGTCGACGGGCTCGACAGCGGCGCCGACGATTACCTGGTCAAGCCGTTCGACCTCGATGAGCTGCTGGCGCGCATCCGCGCGCTGCTGCGGCGCCGGGTCAGCCGTTCGCGCTCCGTCATCGAGCATGGCGCGCTGATACTCGATTTGGCCAGCCACGACGTCACGTTCGAGGGAGAACTGATTAAATTGCCGCCGCGCGAGTTTTCCGTGCTGCGCGCCTTGCTCGACCATCCGGGCAAGGTGGTGTCGAAGCGTCAGCTGAGCGAAAAGCTGTACGGCTGGGATTGCGAAGTGGAAAGCAATACCGTCGACGTGTACGTCTACCAGCTGCGCAAGAAGCTGGGCGCGGACGCCATCCAGACCGTGCGCGGCGTGGGCTACAAGATGCGGCTGGCAGCATGCTGACCATCCGCCGCCAATTACTGCTCGGTTTGCTGGCCGCCACCTTGCTGTGCGTGCTCGGCGCCGGCATTTCGCTGTTCCGCTCGCTGCTGGAAGAAACCAATGAACTGGCCGATTTGCAGCTGCGCCAGCTGGCCGTGGCCTTGCCCGACGAGTTCGAGCCGCAGGCGGGCCTGGCCGCCGCGCAGGAGCCGGAAGAGGCGTTCGTGCTGCAGGCGTGGGACGAGGACGGCCAGCCATTACCCGTCCTGCAGGGCCAGCCGGCATTGCCGCGCTATGCGCTGGCCGGATTTGCCGATGTCACATTGCACGGCGAGGACTGGCGCCTGTACGGCGAGACGCGGCGCGGCCGCTACGTGCAGGTGGCGCAGGCGCAGGCCGTGCGCGACCAGCTGGCATGGCAGATGACCACGCGCGCCGGCGCGCCCTTGCTGGTGTTCGCGCTGATCCTGGCGCTGCTGATCGTCGCCGTCGTGGGGCGCGCGCTGGCGCCGCTGCACCGGCTGGCCGAATCCGTGGCCGGACGCTCGCCGGAAGCGCTCACGCCGCTGGCGGCCGACGACATGCCGCCCGAACTGCGGCCCGTGGCGCTGGCGTTAAATAGCCTGATGGGCCAGTTCGAGGCGGCGCTGACGGCGCAGCGCACCTTTGTCGCCGATGCGGCGCACGAATTGCGCTCGCCGCTGACGGCGCTGAAACTGCAGCTGCAGGTGGCCGAACGGGCCGGCAGCGAGGAAGAACGCCGCGTGGCGCTGGCGCGCCTGCATGAACGGCTGGACCGCAGCACCCACTTGGTGCGGCAATTGCTCAGCCTGGCGCGCCATGAAACGGCGCTCACGGCCAGCCAGCTGCACACGGTGGATCTGGGACAGTTGCTGGAAGCGGCCGTGGCCGACCACAGCGCGCTGGCCGACAGCCGCGACATCGACCTGGGCGTGCTGGAAACGCCGCCGGCCCCGGTGCTGGTGCAAGCCGATCCCGACGGCTTGCAAGTGCTGCTGAATAACCTGATCGACAACGCCTTGCGCTACACGCAGCAGGGCGGCCGGGTCGATTTGCAGGCGGCACTGGAAGAGGGGCGGCCGCTGCTGCGCGTGTCCGACAACGGCCCCGGCGTGCCGCAACAGCACCATGCGCGCCTGTTCGACCGCTTTTTCCGCCCCGACGGCAACGACGCCTGGGGCTGCGGCCTGGGCCTGTCCATCGTGCGCCACATCGCCGAACACCACCAGGCCGACATCGCGCTGGCCGATGGGGAGGCGGGCCGGGGACTGCAGGTGACGGTGCGCTTTCCGCAGGCGGCGTGAATAGTGAAGAAAAATCGTATGCCGATCAGCATGACATCACTACGTAATATGCTAGAAATGATGTGCTTGCTCTAACTCATAGCATTGTCAAGCGCGGTCTCCAGTCTCTTGCGGCTGCTGGCCCGAACATGATGCATGCCAAGCCGTTTTGCCATTGCCATCACAGCGTCGTCGCCAGCCCGGCCTTCTCTGGCGACCAGTTGGGCGAGGGATATGAGTTCAGCCATGCAAATTTCGTCCACGTTGCGCCCACCCTTTCCGTCGTGGCTGAATAGGATAGCTCGCTCAGGCTCTCGGTCACGCGCCCAGAAGAACATGCCGACATCTTCCTCCGTAAATTTCAGGCACGAAAGCGCTATCGAGGAGACGCGCTCCTGAATGCGTGCGCCGGTACGCTGCCAACCGTGCGCCCGTGCGATGCGACGCGCCAGTACGGTATCGCGTGATGGCCCATCGAGATCAACGATTTGCTCAATCATGTGTCGAAGCTGGTCATCGTAGGAAGCATCAAAGAAAGTGTCGGCATTCATGCTGTCTACCGTTGCAGACTCAATCACTTCATTTCGCGTGGTGTTCGTCAAGTCAATATCCGGACTGGCGGCAACACGTGAGGCATATTGAATATCAAGAACAGGGCTTGTCAGTCCTATCATTTCTGTGGACGCCGTTGTTTCTGTTTGCGCTTTGGTCAGGATTTCCTTTGCCTCCGCCTCAGCCGCTTCGCGCTCCGCCAACTTGCTACGTTGTTGCCGGCTGAGCTCAAGCAAGCGCTCCAATGCCGCGTGCGTCTTTTCAAGTGTACCGGCTCGGTCTATCCACCAATCGGTAGACCAGATGCGCACGATTTCCCAGCCTAAACCACGCAATACCTGCTCACGTAACATGTCACGGTCACGCGCCGTTGCCGAGCGATGGTAAGTAGCGCCATCGCACTCGACACCGCAAAGATAGATGCCGGGCGCATCTGGATGCACTACGCCCAAGTCAATACGGAATGACGATGCGCCGATTTGAGTATGCACCAGCCAGCCGCGAGAGGCCAGTGCTGCGGCCACCGCTTCTTCAAATGGGCTGTCGAAGCTTCCCATGCTACCTTTGCTCACCTCTGCTAGCGCACGCTGGCCACGTTCGGCAAATTCCAGAAATTGCTTGAGGTCTCGCACCCCAGCGGCTTGTGTGCGAGACAGGTCGAATTGCTCTGGTTTCAGACTTGAAAATACCCGCAACTCTTGGCGCGCGCGCGTGATTGCGACATTCAGTCGGCGCTCGCCGCCATCGCGGTTCATCGGACCGAAGTTCATCGATATCGCACCTGCCAAGTCTGGACCATAGGTAAGCGAGAAGTAGATGATATCGCGCTCATCACCTTGCACCGATTCCAGATTCTTAATAAACAGCGGTTCGGGTTCAGTCTCCGAAAAATATGGTTCCAGCGATGGGTCCTTGCGGCGCTCTTCGTCAAGCAAATCTTCAATCAGGTTCATCTGTTCCGTATTAAAGGTGACGACGCCGATCGTCAGTTTCGATTCCCTGAAGTTCGGCGCACGCAGCTTTGCAACGATATCGGCCACTAACTCCTTCGCTTCGGGCTTGTTGATGCGCGCACCACCTTTCTCATACACGCCTGCCACGTGATGGAAGCTGACGGCACGGTCTTCGGCGACCGGCGATGGGAATGTCACCAGGCCTCCACCATAGTAACGATGGTTTGAAAACGCGATTAGGGACTCGTGGCGGCTACGATAATGCCAAGCCAGATTCATTGTCGGCAGGTTCGCGCCCATGCATTCATCAAGGATGCTTTCGAGGTCATCTTCGACATCCCCGTCGTCGTTCGACGATTCTGCGCGGTCAAAAAATGAGGTCGGCGGCAACTGCTTGGGATCGCCCACCATCACCACCTGCCTGCCTCTGGCCATGGCACCTATCGCATCCCATACCGGAATCTGTGATGCTTCGTCGAACACCACCAAGTCAAATGCACTGGCATCGGCAGCCAGGTACTGGGCAATTGATAGCGGACTCATTAACAGACATGGCGCCAGCTTCCCCAGCACGGAGGGAATCTTTTGTATCAGCTCGCGCAACGGCATGTGCTGCTTCTTCTTGTTGATTTCATGGCGCAGATCGCCCCATTCCGAATGGCGCGTTACTTCCTCGGAGCGCGGCATGCCCGCGCAAAGCGAGGCACGCACCCACGCGCGTGTGACATCCGTAAACTGTCTGTCAAGTGCGCGGAAGTCCCCGACCCGCTTTTCATGTTCGGCAGAAACGAAGTTGCGGATGACGGTTTCGTTGTCGACAGCCTGATTGAGCCACCAGCGGCTATAGTTGGTTTCAAAGGCGCGCAGCGCTTCTGTTGGCTGCACTGTGCCGTCCTCCATTGCGTTGACAAGCGACATCAGCGATAACGACAGCGCTTCTGAGCGTACCTTGCGCCATGCGCACCATGCCTTCAGGCGTGGTTCTGCTGCAACGATTTGCTTGCAGCAGATGATCAGCTCGTTCAATGGCAGCTCGTTGAACTGCATGGCTACGCCTTCGCTGAATGTACCTACGGCGGCAAGACTGGCGAGCACGGGCTGCAAGGCATCAAGCGCGGCCCTATACTGTGCGCCGCTGCT
This sequence comes from Janthinobacterium lividum, assembly GCF_011601275.1. Taxonomy (GTDB): domain Bacteria; phylum Pseudomonadota; class Gammaproteobacteria; order Burkholderiales; family Burkholderiaceae_D; genus Janthinobacterium; species Janthinobacterium lividum_E. The sequence goes on from NZ_JAAOLY010000010.1 coordinate 58,896, forward strand.
GGCAAGTAGACCAGATGGTGTTAGTAATGCGTTGCCTTCTACAACCAATTGTTCAAATGCTTGACGCAGCACGTCAGCGTCTTCGACTGTCTCTGCTAAGTTGGCAATTGCCGATGTAAGTACTGAATGAAAGGTTGCCACGCAGTCGATGTCGTCTGCGCGTGTCTGCAGGCCTGCCCAAGTGCCGCCGGTCGAGGCGCGCAAATAATCAAAGGCGCGCAGCTTTTCTTCAAGGATAGCGCGCTGACGCACGTACTGGTAGTCAGCAGCTAGCCCCGCGCCACAGCTTGATGTCGCGATCTCATCATGCTCGCCTTGCAGCACGCCAGCGTCCTGCACAGCGCGCAAGGCAATCGCAAAGCGCATGGCCGCTGCCAGCAAATGAGGGCGTGTCGCTTGACCATCCCACAGGCCGCCTGTGTCTGCGGACAGCGGCTGCATATCGGCGATTTCACTATTGAGGGCACGAAGTTGCCGCAAACGCTCCAACTCCAGTGCAAGCAATTTGCCACAACGTCCGCTCTCGATTACGTCAAATCCCTGATCATTCCAGACTTCTTGTCGGCGTGCTTGTCCGAGCACATGCTGCAAGCGTAGCGCTGTCTGAACAAATTCAGGACGCGTCTTCAAACCCGCCCAAATACCGTCACTCACCGTACCTATTTCCACCTTGTCGATTGCGGATCGCAATTCACGGATACGGACCAGCAAAGGCAGGTCACGGCCAATATCGGCATCGCCATCGCCAGTCACGCAATCGGTCAGCACTTTTGTGAGCTGGCGCTTGCGGATCCACGACAAGGGCCATGCACTGCGTTCTGCTTCGACCCAGCCACGTTGTAGTTGATGCACGTTCAGTGCGTCCACTTGTTCGCCATACTGCACGGACAGGTTGCTTACACTCGCGGCCAGGGTGTGGAGCAGTTGCAATCCTTTCTCGAACTCGGCCTGAATATCGTCAGACCAGGGTTGGCCCAGCAGCGACATCACGCGGTCACGCTCTTCGAGCAGCGCCAGTGCTTTTTTGCATCGGGCGACGACGGACTCGGTCCATGCAGGACGGATGTGTGCACTCAGATCACGATGCTGGAGCAGTAGTTGGTATCCATCACGCAGATGAGTTAGTAGCTCGCGCGCGTCAGATCGGAACACAAAGCCCCATTGACGGCCAAAGGCATTGGGCAGTGCTTGCGTCAGATCAGCCACTGCCAGGCGTGCACGCCGGCCAGTCGGCAAGCCCGCAAGATTGGTTGCATTCTCAAAACTGGTGATGGCCAATTGTAGCTCTTCAACTGCCGGTACCACCGTCCTCGTCGCACTGATGAATGCTTGCTGCCAAGAAGGAGTCCACTCCGCTTGCCCGACTATCATCAGCGGACCCTTGAGTAATTCTTGGGCGCCAACCGCCCCGGCGTTGACTTCCAGACGGGTAGTCAAGTCGCGCATGGCGTCAAGCTGCGTATGGTCGTGTACATCGGCCGAGTTCCAGGAAAGATCGAGTTTAGGCACATCTTCGCCATCGACCACGATGCCGATCGCCTTGTAAATTGTCAGGCCATTACGATGCCGGTGGTGCAGTCGAGCGACGTACTGGTTCAATTCGTCGCGCAGCCGCTTCAACTTGGCCGCCTGCGCTTGCCATTCCTCTGGATCAACAGCGCCCTGGGCTTCCCAAGCTCTTTGCAGCTGGGTGATCACATCGAGCTTGCGTGCCTTGCTCGAGTGCAGTTCGAGACAGAATTCGCCCAGGCCCACCTCGCGCAAGCGTCGATACACCACATCGAGCGCTGCGATCTTCTCCGACACAAACAACACCCGCTTTCCTTCGGCCAGGCACTGTGCGATCAGGTTGGCAATGGTCTGGCTCTTGCCCGTTCCTGGTGGCCCGATCAGTACAAAATTTTTACCCTTGGCTCCGGCCATGACCGCTGACAGTTGCGATGAATCGGCAGGAAGTGGACAGAATGTCTTGTCAGGAGAAAATTGCGCATCGAGCTCTTTCGCCAGCGGAAACGCTACCGTGGATGGATAGGGTTCGCGCGGACTGTCGATCAGGTGGCGCACGACCGGACTCTGACGCAACTGATCCGTGCGTTGCGTCAGATCGACCCACATCAGGTATTTGGCGAACGAGAACGAAGCTAGCACCACTTCGTCTGATACTTCCCAGCCCTTGATGTCCCGCACGGCATGCGAGACGGTACGCCATATCAGCGCGACGTCAAGTCCTGCGGCATCCTGCGGCAACTTGCCATCCATGACGCCCAGGTTGAGATTGAAGTCTTGCCGCAGCATCTCAATCAGCGTGGGATTGAAGCGTGGTTCGTCTTCATGCAGGCACAAGGTAAAGCCGGAGCGCGCACTCTTGCGCTGAAGCGAAACTGGAATCAGGATCAACGGCGCTTTACACTTCTGTCCCGCTTTGTCGTCGCGCGTCCAGTTCAAAAAGCCTAGTGCCAGAAACAGCGTGTTGGCTCCCCCTTCCTGTAACACCGTGCGGGCACTACGGTAAAGATCGACTAGCCGGGTTTCCAGTTCCTGCTCGTTGACGCTGACGAATACCTCGCGCCGTTTCAGCGCATCGAGGGCATGCTCGCGACGTACGTCTTCACGTGCGCGCTGTTCGTGTATTGCCTGGTTGCGTGGGTCGTGCCCATCCATCAGATCTGGTCTTGGTAACAGTCGTATCGGTGCACCGTCGGACAGCACATCTTCCAGTATGCCAGGTTCCGGTGCATCTATCCTGAGAGACTTCTTGCCGCTCTTGAAATTGAGGAGATTGTTACGCAGCGATAGGTCAAGCAGCTTGCGTTGCCATCGGGCCAGTCTGTCCATCGGATCGAAGCCGGGCGCCTCGCTCGTCGTTCCGTAGTCTGGCAAATCAGGTGCGCCGTCGTCAAATGTGGCGGCGGTTGCTTTCATCGCGCTGTCGGCGGGGGCGAGGATATCCTGGCTTACACCGCTGGCAAGCGGTTTGATCCGTTGCATGCGGGCACGCCGGATATCAACCACCAACTCGAATTGCTCTTCGACCTGTTCGGCGACCTGACTGGCGGCCAGATCGGTGGCATACGTAAAGGATGGTGCCGGCCGCGAGGTAATCAGTGTCGTTTCGAACAGGGTTAGTTCTTTTAACCTGATGCGTTTGCGGATGGCCGTCACGTCATCGATAACCACCGTGGAAAATTCTTCCTGACGTAGCCATACGCCAGCAAACGCGTGTCCCTTCGTGAATACCACAATGGGATTCAAGCCCGCCTGTTCCAGCGCCGAGCAAAACATTAGCGTCAGGTCAAGGCAGGTGGCGATGCGGGCGTCCATCACCTGTGCCGCACTGCGTACCTTCTGGCCTCGGTGCTCGAAACTGGCTGGTGGAAGAGCGTAGTCCAACCCCAGCCCTGCCACGGCTGTCCACAAAGCAGAGGTAAGCTCCCATGCACGTTTTGCACCACCCTGATAACCGTCCAGCGCAGGGCTTTTCCCCGCCTGTCGCAATACGTCGGCGACTTGTTTGAGCAACCGGTCGATTGCCGGCTCATTTGGCTGCACGAATGCAGCAACGAGATCGGGCAGGTGGGAAAGTCCTCCCCACTGGTTGCGCGGCAACAGCTCTACCTTACGTTCCTCTGTCGCAAGCACGCGCTCCGTGGACGCGCCTGTCTTGCCAAACAATGTCAATGTAATTGTCGAGGTCTCGGCCTCGGTCAGTTTGCCGAGTACTATGCCGTCCAGTTGCACATCGCAATCTTTGATGCCGTAGTTGGACTTTGCCTGGCAGGCATCGATCAGCCAGGTTTTTGATTTCAAAAATGGAGGAAACGATTCTAGGCGTAACCGCAAATCGGTGATCTCGCTATCACCGTCATTGACAATGGAAAGTTCACGCAGCAGAGGAATGGAGTTCTGGAAGTCTGCTAAGTTCAGCTTGCTGGCATTGGAGATTCGAATTGCGTACTCTGGTGTTGCTTTGACGGGCTGTTCCGCCAGGTCTTCTACTTGTTCCACGTACTTCCCCGTTAATGAATTCGATGAATTTCGTGTCTATTTTGAAACTAATTTGCTATAGATACATTCATTGAACCACATTAACACATTGGAAATAGGCAATTACTCACCAAATCTCACATCAACGATATTCGGTTCTGTTCTTGCAGTGAAGCGGCTGCGCTGTTTGGCCGGGCTAATATGACGGGCATGGACGAGTCGCCATGAAAAAAGCGGATTCCGTCGCCGGCATCCGCTTTTCAGTCACTGGCGAGGTGCTTATGCCAGCTCGGTGATGAATTGCTCGCGCGCAGGGCGCACTTTTTTCAGGTCCACCAGCCAGTCGCCTTCGTCGGCGCGGTAGCCGAGCGGCAGCATGACGACGGAGCGCAGGCCTTTTTCGCGCAGCTTCAGGATGTCATCGACCTTGGCTGGATCAAAACCTTCCATCGGCGTCGAATCGACTTTTTCCTGCGCCGCGGCGATCAGGGCCGTGCCCACGCCGATGTAGGCCTGGCGTGCCGCGTGCTGGTAGTTGGTTTCCGCATCGCGCTGTGGATACGTGGCCAGGATTTGCTGGCGGTAGGCTTCCCAGCCTTCGTTCTTGAAGCCGCGCACTTCATTGACCAGGTCAAAGCGCGCATTGATGCGTTCGACCGTGTAATTGTCCCAGGCGGCAAACACCAGCAGGTGCGAGGCGTCCGTCACTTGCGACTGGTTCCACGCATGCGGCTTGATCTGCTCGCGCAGGGCCGGATTCGTCACGACGAAGACTTCGTAAGGATGCAGTCCGCTGGAGCTGGCCGTCAGGCGCACGGCTTCCAGAATGCGCTCGACCTTGTCTTGCGGCACCGTTTTCGTCGGGTCCATTTTCTTGGTGGCGTAGCGCCATTGCAGTGTTTCGAGCAAATCGGACATATAAATCCCTTTCATAATGAATATTTTAGATTGGAAATGATAGCGGATTCAGGCATTTCAAGTGCAAAGAGGCAAAGAATTGCTTGTCATACTCAAGCTAGCGCACTCCAGCATGATTGTCTACAGGCCAACCATGGCAAGCTCCACCGCCGGGTAGCGCGCGCCGTGGACGGCAGCGGGCGCAATGGCGGCGCCGATGGCGGCCAGCTCGGTGTCGCTCAAGGTGATCTGCGCGGCGGCCACATTTTCTTCCAGGTGGACCAGACTGCGGGCGCCGGGAATCGGCACGATGTCGGTATCTTGCGCCAGCAGCCAGGCCAGGGCCAATTGCGCCGCCGTGGCGCCGCGCGCGGCCGCCAGGCGCTGCAATTCGGCAACGAGGTGGGCGTTGGCCGCCATTGCGGGCAGCTGGAAGCGGGGCAGGCTGTGGCGGTAATCGTCTGGCGCCAGCGCGGCGCCGGATGTGAGTTGGCCCGTCAGGAAGCCCCGGCCCAGCGGGCTGTAGGGCACGAAACCGATGCCGAGCGCGCGGCAGGCGGGCAGTACGTCCGCTTCCACGTCGCGGCTCCACAGCGAGTATTCGGACTGCACGGCCGCAATCGGGTGCACGGCGTGGGCGCGGCGCAGGGTGGCGGCCGACACTTCCGACAGCCCCAGGTGGCGCACCTTGCCCGCCCGTACCAGTTCGGCCATGGCGCCGACCACGTCTTCGATGGGCACGGCGGGGTCCACGCGGTGCTGGTACAGCAAGTCGATGCACTCGATGCCGAGCCGGGACAGCGATCCTTCCACGGCTTGCACGATGTGCTCGGGCCGACTGTCGACACCGGCCATGCGTTCGACGCCTTGGCCGTGAGGCAAGATCTTGAAGCCGAACTTGGTGGCGATGTGGACCTTGCCGCGCAGTTCCTTCAGGGCGCGGCCTACTAAGTCCTCGTTGGCGTAGGGACCGTAGACTTCCGCCGTGTCGATCAGGGTCACGCCCAGTTCCACGGCGCGGTGCAGCACGCGCAGCGAGGTGGCCTCGTCCGCGCCGCCATAGGCAAAGCTCATGCCCATGCAGCCCAGACCGATGGGGGCGACGCGCAAGCCGTAGTTGCCCAGTGTTCTGTGTTCCATTGTCATCCCTTTTCAAAAAAAGATGCCAGGAGTATGGGCGAAGGAACAGCATGCGATAAGATAGCTAATCCTGCACGTATTACTGAATGAATCTCATGAATGATGGCTGACCTCAACGAATTGACGGCCTTTGCCGCCGTCGCCCGCCTGCGCAGCTTTCGCAAGGCGGCCCTGGAACGGGGCGTGTCCGCCTCCGCCCTCAGCCATGCGCTGCGCGCGCTGGAAGAGCGCCTGGGAGTGCGCCTGCTCAACCGCACGACGCGCAGCGTCACGCCGACGGAGGCGGGCCAGTTGCTGCTGGCGCGGCTGGCGCCGGCCATGCGCGAAATCGATGATGCCTTGCTGGATCTGAGCACCTTGCAGGATGTGCCCGCAGGCAAGCTGCGCCTGAACGTGCCCCGCCCGGCTGCCCGGTTGCTGCTGGCGCCCATGCTGGCCGGTTTTGTCGCCCGCTATCCGCGCGTGCAGGTCGAAGTGGTGACCGACGACGGCATGATCGATATCGTGCGCGACGGTTTTGACGCGGGCATCCGCTTCGGCGAGCAGGTGGCGGCCGACATGATCGCCGTGCCCGTGGGCGCGCCGCAACCGTTCGTGGTGGTGGCGTCGACCGCCTACTTGGCGGCGCATGGCGTGCCAGCCACGCCGCGCGCGCTGCTGAACCACGCCTGCATAGGCCGGCGTTTTCCCAGCGGGCGCCAGTACGCGTGGGAGTTCGAGCAGGCGGGCGAGGGCGTCAGCATCGCCGTCGGCGGGCCGCTCGTGTTCGACGATGATGAACTGATGCTGCGCGCGGCCCGCGATGGGGCGGGACTGGCCTATGTGTACGAGGCCGATGCGCGCGCCGATATCGCGGCGGGCCGCCTGGCGTGCGTGCTGGAGAGCTGGCTGCCGCCGCCGTCCCGTTACTTCCTGTACTACCCGAGCCGGCGGCAGATGCCGGCCGTGCTGCGCGCCTTTGTCGACATGGTCCGCGCCGACGGTCTTGCTTAGGCGGCCGGCGGCGCGCCGTGCTCGACCGGCCACTTGATGGTGAACACGCTGCCGCCCGCCTTGCCGCGCGTGCAGGCCGCGCTGCCGCCATGCGCGCGCGCGATGGCTTCGACCACGGCCAGACCCAGGCCGCTGCCTGCATGCGGGTCGCCGCCGTCGCTGTCGCCGCGGCGGAAGGCTTCGAACACGTGCGGCGCCAGTTCCTCTGCAATGCCGGGGCCCGCATCCTCGACGCTCAGATAGTACTGGCCGGCCAGTGCGCGGGTGCGCACGCGCAGCAAGCCCGGGTGCGCGTAGCGGCGCGCGTTGTCGAGCAGGGCCAGCACGATTTGCCGGATGCGCGCCGCGTCGCAGCAGACGGGATGGTCGGACAGGTACAGCTGCAGGGTAAAGCCGGCCGCTTCCATCTCCTGCGCCAGCAGGCGGCCCACTTCCTCGATTTCCAGGGTCAGGTCCGTCCACGCCATGCGCAGTTGCATGTGGCCGCTGTCGGCCAGGCTCAGGGTGCGCAAGTCCTCGATCAGGCGGCCCAGGTCCTCGACTTGCGCCAGCAGGCTGGAAAACGGCACTTCCTCGGGCTTGAAGACGCCGTCGACGACGCCCTGCAAGGTGCCGCGCAGGATGGTCACGGGCGTGCGCAGTTCGTGCGCGATGGCCGCATTCCACGTTTCGCTTTCCTTGGCCCCCCGCTGCAGGCGCTCGGCCATGCTGTTGAAGTCATCGACCAGCATGGCCGTCTCGCCCAGGCTGCGGTCGCCCGCGAAGGCGCGCGCGGACAGGTCGCCGTGGGCCACGCGGCGCACGCTGTCCATCACGGAATTGATCGGTTTTAAGATGCGCGCGGCCAGCTTGATGGCGAAAAAGGCGGCCAGGCCCAGGCCGAAGACGGTGATGGCGAAGATCCACAGCCATTCGACGGTGCTGGGCGACCAGTCGTCCGGCTCGGACAGCATGCCGGGATCGATCTTGAAGGCGATGGCGAAGAAGGTCCAGGAACCGATCCAGATGATCAGGATGCTGCACACCATCAGCACGGACATCGACAGGATGATTTGCCGGTTCAGGCCAGTGAAGCGCATCAGAGATCGCTTTCCAGCCGGTAGCCCACGCCGCGCAGGCTGGCCGGCATGTTCATCACGCCCGCTTCTTCCAGCTTCTTGCGCAGCTTGCTGACGTGGCTGTCCACCGTGCGTTCCATCGAATTGCTCTCGGGCATGCACGACTCGAGCAATTCCAGGCGGCTGCAGACGCGGCGCGGCGTACGCGCCAGGTGCGCCAGCAGGCGAAATTCCGTCAACGTCAGGCTGAGCATGAGGGGCTGGGCCATGCCTTCCTGCAGCACGCTGGCCACATACGTTTCCTGGTCGATTTCGATGGGGCCGCAGCGCAGGCGCTGGCCGCCCACCGGATGGTGGCGCACGCGCGAGCGGCGCAGCACGGCAGCCACGCGCGCCACCACCTCGGCCGGATTGAAGGGCTTGATGATGTAGTCGTCGGCGCCCACGCGCAGGGCGGCCAGTTTATCGGCGTCCTGGTCGCGGGCCGTGAGCATGATGACGGGCGTTTCGCCGCGCCGCCGCACTTCCGCCAGCACGCCCCAGCCATCGACACGGGGCATTTGCACGTCGAGCAGCAGCAGGTCCGGCGCCAGCGCCAGGTGCTGCTGCAGCGCTTCCTGGCCATCGTGCGCGAAGGCCGTGCGGTAGCCGTCGCGCTCGAGGTAACCGGCGAGGATGCGGGCGATTTGCGGTTCATCTTCGGCGATCAGGACGAGGGCGGAAGGCGGCGTGGTGGCAAGGAAGGAGGGCTGGCTGGCGCTGTGATGATAGTTCATGCAATTAGTCTAGCATTCTTCGCTGTCTCCATCGAATCTCCACATTTCTTTGACGGAACATCCACGTTGGCCTTCTATGCTCTTGTTATCTGTCGACCGGACTGCCGGTTGGGATCAGCCATAGAGAAAAGTCATGCCAGTAAAGTACCTCACCAGGAAAAACACGTTGATCGCCGCGGCACTGCTCAGTCTTGCCGCCTGTTCCAAGCCCGCGCCGGAAGAAGGCGCCGCGCCGCCCGCCGCCGTCACGGTGCTCAAGCTGCAAGCGGCGCCCGTCGTCCTCAGCGACGAATTGCCGGGCAGGGTGGCCGCCTTCCGCACGGCCGACATCCGCCCGCAGGTGGGCGGCATCGTGCTGCGCCGCCAGTTCGAGCAGGGCGCCGAAGTGAAAGCGGGACAGAAGCTGTTCCAGCTCAATCCGGCGCCGTTCCAGGCGGACGTCGATTCGGCCGCCGCCGCCCTGCAGCATGCGGTGGCCACGGCAAACCGCGCCAGCAGCCAGGCCGACAGGTTAAAACCGCTGGTGGAAGCGGACGCCATCAGCCGCCAGGCCTATGACGACGCCGTGGCCCAGCGCGAGCAAGCCGTGGCCACCGTGGCGCAGGCGCGTGCCGCCTTGGCGCGCCGCCGCCTGGACCTGGCCTTTGCCAGCATCGAGGCGCCGATTGCCGGGCGCATCGGCTCCGAACTGGTGACGGAAGGCGCGCTCGTGGGCCTGGCTGACGCCACGCCGATGGCGCGCATCCAGCAGATCGACAAGGTGTATGTCGACGTGCGCCAGCCGGCCGCCGCGCTGGCCGCCTTGCAAGCCTCGGGCAACGGGGGCGCCGACAAGCTGCCCGTGACCATTTTGGGGGCCGATGGCCAGCCGCATCCCGTCACGGGCCGCATCCTGTTCTCGGGCATCAGCGTCGATGCGGGCACGGGCGATGCCGTCATCCGCGTGCTGGTCGACAATCCTCAGCGCCAGCTCTTGCCTGGCATGTTCGTGCGCGCCCGCATCGCCCGCGCCGTGCAGGCAAATGGCGTGCTGCTGCCGCAGCAGGCCGTCTTGCACAGCAGCGGCGGCCAGGCGCAGGCCTGGGTCCTCGATGGCACGAACAAAGCGAGCCTCAAAACCATCGCCGTGGGTGACGTGATCGACCACCAGTACGTGGTCAACGGCGGCTTGAAGGCGGGCGAAACCGTCGTCATCGAAGGCCAGGAACGCTTGCAGCCGGGCGCCACCGCCGCGCCGCAACCGTGGAAGCGCGCCGCCGCCGTGGCTGCAACTGCGGCAACTGCTGCCGCCAAGGCGCATTGATGCGCCATTTGAATACCATGAAAGCTTAACGACATGCCTCAATTTTTCATCAACCGCCCCGTCTTTGCGTGGGTGGTGGCGGTCTTCATCGTCCTGTTCGGACTGATCGCCATACCGCAATTGCCGATTGCGCGCTTCCCCTCGGTGGCGCCGCCCAGCGTCAGCATCAGCGCCAACTACCCTGGCGCCACGCCGCAAACCATGAACGATTCCGTGGTGAGCCTGATCGAGCGCGAACTGTCGGGCGTCAAGCACTTGCTGTATTTCGAGTCGTCCACCGATACCTCGGGCTCGGCGTCGATCAACGTCACCTTCCAGCCCGGCACGAATCCGGAAATGGCCCAGGTGGACGTGCAAAACCGCCTGAAAGCCATCGAACCGCGCCTGCCGCAAGCCGTGCGGCAAAACGGCTTGACGGTGGAATCGGCGTCGTCCGGCTTTTTGATGATCGTCAGCCTGATTTCCGACAATGGCCAGCATGACGAAGTGGCGCTGGGCGACTACCTGGCGCGCAACGTGACGGAAGAACTGCGTCGCATTCCCGGCGTGGGCAAGGTGCAGCTGTTCGGCTCCGAGCGCGCCATGCGCATCTGGGTCGATCCTGCCAAGCTGGTGTCGTACAACATCGCCATGGGCGAGCTGACGGCCGCCATCGCGCAGCAAAATGCGCAGATCGCGCCGGGCCGCCTCGGTGACTCGCCTGCCGTGCACGGCCAGCGCGTGACCATCCCGCTGACGGTGCAGGGCCAGTTGCAAACGCCACAGGAGTTCGCGGCCATCGTGCTGCGCGCGAATGCGGACGGCTCGAAAGTGACCATCGGCGACGTGGCGAAAGTGTCGCTGGGCGCGCAAAGCTTCAATTTCAGCATCCGCGAAAACGGCCAAGCCGCGTCGGGCGCCGCCGTCATGCTGTCGCCGGGGGCCAATGCCGTACAGACGGCCAGCGCCGTGCGTGCGCGCATGGCCGAACTGGCGCACACCATGCCGGCCGGGATCAAGTATTCAGTGCCGTTCGATACGGCGCCGTTCGTGAAGATATCGATTGAAAAGGTGGTCGTCACCTTGCTGGAAGCGATGGTGCTGGTATTCCTCGTCATGTACCTGTTCCTGCAAAAGATACGCTATACCCTGATTCCCGCCATCGTCGCGCCAATCGCGCTGATGGGCACTTTTACGGTCATGCTGATGGCCGGCTACTCCGTCAACGTGCTGACCATGTTCGGCATGGTGCTGGCCATCGGCATCATCGTCGATGACGCCATCGTCGTGGTGGAAGCCGTCGAGCGCCTGATGGCGACCGAAGGCTTGTCGCCGAAGGAGGCGACGTCGAAAGCCATGCGTGAAATCACGGGGGCGGTAGTGGGCATCACCCTGGTGCTGACGGCCGTGTTCATCCCGATGGCCCTGGCCAGCGGTTCCGTGGGCGCCATCTACCGCCAGTTCACACTGGCCATGGCCGTGTCGATCCTGTTCTCGGCGTTTTTGGCGCTGACCCTGACGCCGGCATTGTGCGCCACCATGTTGAAACCCATCGGTCCGCACGACCATGACAAGAAGGGCTTCTTCCTGTGGTTCGACCGCCAGTTTGAACGCATGACGGCCCGCTATGAAAAAGGCGTGGTGGCGATGGTGAAACGCGCGGGCCGCTCGATGGTGCTATATGGCGCCATCGTCGCGGCGCTGGGCATGGCTTTCATGCAACTGCCGTCGGCCTTCTTGCCGGAAGAGGACCAGGGATACTTCATCACCTCGATCCAGCTGCCGTCCGACGCCACCATGGAGCGCACGCTCGATGTCGTCAAACTGTACGAGCAGCACGTGGCCACCCGGCCCGGTATCGAAGTGAACCAGTCTATTCTTGGCTTCAGTTTTTCCGGTGCGGGCCCGAACGCGGGCCTGGCCTTCACCATGCTGAAGGATTGGAAAGAGCGCAACGGCGCCACGGCGCAGGAAGAAGTGGCGCTGGCGCAGGCCGCCATGTCGCAGGCGAAGGAGGGCGTGATCATGAGCCTGATGCCGCCCGCCATCGATGAACTGGGCAATTCTTCCGGCTTTTCCCTGCGCCTGCAAGACCGCGCCAGCCAGGGCATTGAAGCCCTGCAGGCGGCGCAGAACCAGCTGCTGGGCCTGGCCGCGCAAAGCAACAAGGTGGCGGGCGTGTATCCGGACGGCTTGCCGCCCGGCGCCAGCGTGCGCCTCGATATCGACCGCACCAAGGCCGAAGCGCTGGGCGTATCGTTTACGGCGATTGCCGACATGCTGACGGCGGCCATGGGCTCGACCTATGTCAACGATTTCCCGAATGCCGGCCGCATGCAGCAGGTGATCATCCAGGCCGATGCGCCGTCGCGCATGCAGTTGAACGACGTGCTGGCCCTGCGCATCCGCAATAACGCGGGCGGCATGGTGGCGCTGGGTGAACTGGTGCGCCCCGTGTGGAGCGAATCGCCGCTGCAGCTGGTGCGCTACCAGGGTTATCCTGCGGCGCGCATTTCGGGCAGTGCGGCACCGGGTGTGTCGAGCGGCGACGCCATGCTGGAAATGGAGCGTCTCGTGAAGCAGCTGCCACCCGGCTTCGCGCTGGCGTGGACGGGCCAGTCGCTGCAAGAGAAGGAATCGGCCTCGCAGGCGCCCATGCTGATGGCGCTGTCGATGCTGGTGGTCTTCCTCGTGCTGGCGGCCCTGTATGAAAGCTGGTCGATTCCCGTCTCCGTGATGCTGGTCGTGCCGCTGGGATTGCTGGGCGCCGTGCTGGCCGTGATGTTGCGCGGCATGCCGAACGATGTGTTCTTCAAGGTGGGCATGATCACGATCATCGGCCTGTCGGCGAAGAACGCGATCCTGATCGTCGAATATGCGCGCCAGCTGCAGGCGCAAGGCAAGGGCTTGGTCGAGGCGACCGTGGAGGCGGCCCGCCTGCGCCTGCGCCCGATCTTGATGACGTCACTGGCGTTCGCGCTGGGCGTGGTGCCGCTGATGCTGGCCACGGGCGCCAGCGCCGAGACGCAGCACGCGATCGGCACGGGCGTGTTCGGCGGCATGATCACCGCCACCGTGCTGGCCGTGTTTTTCGTGCCCGTGTTCTTTGTCGTGGTGCTGGGCGCCGTCGACAAGATGAGCAGTTATTTCAACAAACGCAGTCATCGCATCGCCGTCAAGGCGGTGGAAGGAGAGTTGTAATGCGTTTATTCTTTATTACGCCCCTGGCCGCGCTGGCCTTGTCGGCGTGTTCATTGACGCCGCCGCTGGTCAAGCCGGCGGCGCCGATCCCTGCCGCGTATGCCGAGGTTTCCGCGCCAGCCATGGGCGACACTGCGGCCGACCTGGGCTGGCGCCAGATGCTGCTCGATGCACGCCTGCAGCGCCTGGTCGACATCGCCCTGGAAAACAACCGCGACTTGCGCGTGGCGTCCCTCAACGTGGAAGCCGTGCGGGCCCAGTACCAGATCCAGGATGCGGGCCGCTATCCGGCCATCGGCGCCAATGCGGGCGGCGTGCGCCAGCGCGGCGCCGATGCGGTGACACAGAATCAGTTCACTGCCGGCATCGCCATGAGCGCGTTCGAGATCGACCTGTTCGGCCGCCTGCGCTCCCTGTCGGACGCCGCGTTTGCCCGCTACCTGGCCACGCAGCAGGGCCAGCGCGCCGCGCACATGGCCCTGATCGGCGCCGTGGCCGATGCGTATCTGGAGCAGCGGCTGGCGGAAGAGCAGCTGGCGCTGGCGCGGCAGACCCTGCTCGACTGGCGCCAGGCCTTGCTTCTGACGCAGCGCCTGCACGGCGCGCAGCAGGGCAGCGGCCTGGACGTGGCGCAGGCGGAAGGGCAGGCCGCCACGGCGGAGGCGGACGTGCAGGCGCGCGAACGGGCCAGTGCCCTGGCGCGCAACAACCTGGAATTGCTGCTCGGTGCGCCGCTGCCGACGGACTTGCCGGCTGGCCGTCCGCTCGACGGCCAGCCCGTGCTGACACAGCTGCCTGCCGGCCTGCCGTCGGACTTGCTGGCGCGCCGCCCGGACATCCTGCAGGCGGAATATGCGCTGGTGGCGGCGAATGCGGAAATCGGCGCCGCCCGCGCCGCCTTCTTCCCGCGCCTGTCGCTGACGGCGTCGCTGGGCTTTGCCAGCCCGGAGCTGGGCGACCTGTTCCGTGGCAGCGCGCGCAGCTGGTCGTTCGCGCCGCAAGTGACGCAGCCGCTGTTCCAGGGGGGCCAGCTGCGCGCGGAACTGCAGCTGTCGCGCCTGCGCAAGGACGTGGCCGTGCTGCAGTACGAGCAGGCGATCCAGTCGGCCTTCCGCGACGTGCGCGACGGCCTGGCCGGCAGCGCCACGTACGCGCAGCAGATCGATGCCCAGCAGCGCGTGGTGGCGGCGGCGCGGCAGCGCCAGCGGCTGTCGCAGCTGCGCTACGACGCGGGCCAGGACAGCCGCCTGGAATTGCTCGACGCGCAGCGCCAGTCGTATGCGGCGCAGCAGACGTTGCTCGACGCGCGGCGCGACCAGTTCAAGTCTGCCGTGGCGCTGTACAAGGCGCTGGGGGGCGGGCTGGAAGAGTAGGGGCTAGGCGGCAGGCCTTGGCGGCGCCAGCGCCAGCGACCACGGTTCCCGTCCCGGACGCAGGGCATACGCGACCAGGGTGCCGTCGCCGCTGGAATCGGCCAGCACGGCGGCCACGCCGTGGACCGGGTCGCCGGACAGGGCACGCAAATCGAAGTTTGGCATGCTCAGGCGACTCCACCTTGGCTGGGCGCCCGAGTCCAGCATGCACAGCTGCCCCTCGCCATAGGCGATGAAGCCATCATGGAAATTACCCGTCACCATCTCGATGGCCAGCGGTGGCGGCGGCAGCGCCGTCCAGGCGTCGTTGGCGTGCGGCAGTTTTGCTGCCGCACCGTCGCCCACCGCCAGCATGCCATGCTGCCAGTCGCCGGCGATCAGGGCAGCCTTGCCGCGCAACAGCGTGGGCAGGGCGGCGCAGCGCTCCCATGCATTCCACTCACCATTGCCATTGGCGGACCTGTCCAGCCGGTACAGGCCGTGGCCATCGGCGGCCAGCAGCAGGTAGCCGTGATGGTGGTCGCCGGCCAGGCCGGCCATGCCGGTGCCGGCAGGCGGCCCCGCGACGTCTTTCCAGCGCGCCTGCGGCTGGCCCAGGGCGGCGAGAAAACGGATGGCAGTGCCATGGACCAGCGTGGTGTAGCCGACGCTGTCGCCGAGCAGGCAGGCGAACGCCGTATCGCCAGGTAGGAAGCCAGGGGCCCTAGCACAGTCCCGCCAGTACAAGTTCGGCTCGACCTGGGCCAGGCTGCGCACCGTGCCATCGTCGCCCAGCAGTACGATACCGGTGGCGGGGCTGCCGGCGATGCGGATGTAGTTGCTCATGCGGGTATCCTTATCGCGTGTGTCTTGCTGAATGTCTACCATGCCAGACGCCGGGACTGCCGGGGCGAGCAGGCGAAGGTCATCTTTATCATGCCGTAAAGGCCCCGATCGGGCGGTTGCGCGGCAGGCTCCAGCCTGCCGTGTGTTGGGGGCCGGGCTTGCCGTCGGCCTGCTGCACGCTGTGGCTCCAGAGGATTTCCGTAAAGTTCAGCTTGAACTGTTCGGTGGGCATGTCGTCAGGATGGGTTTGCAGCTGGATTTCGCTGATCAGCGCGTCGCGCAGCGAGATGGTGATGATGTTGACCGTCTTGTCGCCTGCGTTGCGGGCGATGTACAGCTTGGTCGGCTGGGCCGCACCTCGGCCCAGCGGCTCGGCGCGCAGGCACAGTTCATACAGCTTGACGGACGTCTGGTCGACATATTTGACGCAGGTAAATTCCGTGATCACGGGTCGTCCGGATGTGCGCGCAGAATTGCTGACGTCCGTCGTTATTTGCTGCTTCATGCCTTGGTGCAGCGAGACCAGCTCGATGCATGGACCCATGCCCTGCAGCGCAGCGGCGTCGCGCCAGATGGCGTCGATGCCGGCATTGCCATCACCCGGCGTCTTGCCGAACACGAGCTCCCCGTTGCCGGGTTCCAGCAAAATCAAATCCATGGCAATGCTCCCTTCAAGTCAGTGTGTACGGACCTTTTGCGCTACAGCTGGATATGGTGCGGGCGTGGCACCTGCCAGCCCGCTTCGCCGTAGCTGTCGACAAAGCAGATTTTCAACTGCGCCATGCCTTGCGAGGTGAAGCAGACGATTACCGTGGCGCTCTGACGGTCACGGGTGACGAACCATTGGGCGTCGCTGCGCGCCAGGCCGAAGCTGCTCACGCGATGCACCAGCAGGTCGGCGCTGCCGCGTTCCACCAAGGCTACGCGCAGCTGCGCATCGCCCAATACGGTTGTCTGATACACGACTGCCATAGTCCGCCCCATGTTTTTGGATATCCTGTCCAAGACTATACACTGAGAAAGTTGCCTAAACACAAGCATAAATTGCGCCGGAATAAATTTTTTTGCATGGCTGCATCCAAACGCGGGCACGGCGAGTAGTACAGGGGTGCGCTC
This sequence comes from Janthinobacterium lividum, assembly GCF_011601275.1. Classification (GTDB taxonomy): domain Bacteria; phylum Pseudomonadota; class Gammaproteobacteria; order Burkholderiales; family Burkholderiaceae_D; genus Janthinobacterium; species Janthinobacterium lividum_E. Next base: position 75,541 of record NZ_JAAOLY010000010.1, read on the forward strand.
GCCGCAACGGCGGCATGAGCGGCACCTCCACTCACTCTATCGGGACCACGACCATGTCACCACTGCCAACCTTGCCATTCGCCAAGCTGCTGCTTGTTTCCGCCGTCGCCATGACCTTGTCCGCTTGCGGCGGTGGCAGCGACCACGACGATGTCGTCGTCACGCCACCGCCGCCCGTGGTAGTGGCTGGCGATGTCTTCGTGCTCACCGCCAGCAACAAGCTGCTGTCGTTCGACCGCGCCACGCCGGCCACCATCCGCAGCACGGCGACAGTGACGGGCTTGCAGGCCGGCGAAAACCTGCTGGGCATCGATTTCCGTCCCGCCGATGGCCAGCTGTATGGCGTCGGCAGCACGGGGCGCATCTACATCCTGAATGGCGTGACGGGCGCAGCCACCGTGAAAGCCACCTTGGCGGCCGATGCGGGCGATGCGACGGCGCCTTACACGGCGCTGGCCGGCACGGAGTTCGGCGTCGATTTCAACCCCGTCGCCGACCGCCTGCGCATCGTCAGCAATACGGGCCAGAGCCTGCGCATCAATGTCGACACGGGCGCCACCACCACGGATGGCGCCATCAATGGCGGCGCCGCCAATACGGCCATCACGGCGGCGGCCTACAGCAACAGCTTTGCCGGCACGGCCAGCACCACTTTATTTGTCATCGACGCGGCCAACGCCACGCTGTACACGCAAAATCCGCCGAACAACGGCACCCTGGCCGGCGCCGTGTCGCTGGGTGTGGCGGCCACCGGCGTGGCCGGCTTCGACATCGATGCGCGCACGAATACGGGCTACGCCGTCATGACGGTAGCCGGCGCGCGCAACCTGTACACCCTGAACCTGGCAGCCAGCACGGCACCGGCGACCCTGGTGGCGGCCGTCGGCGTGACGGAAGAATTGCGCGGCATCGCCTTGAAAGCGCCGGCCGCGCCTGTCGCCTATGGCTTGACGGACGACGCCCGCATCGTCACCTTCAAGACGGCCACGCCGAACACGCTGGACGCCAACGTGGCCGTCACAGGCTTGGTGGCGGGCGAGCGCCTGCTGGGCTTTGACATCCGTCCCAAGGATGGCTTGCTGTACGGGATATCGTCGGCGGGGCGCATCGTCACCATCGATCCGGCCACGGGCGCCGTCACCGTGAAGGCGACGCTGGCCGCCGATGCGTTGGACGTCACTGTGCCGTACACGGCCATCGCCGGCACGGCCTTTGGCGTCGATTTCAATCCCGTCGCCGACCGCCTGCGCGTGATCGGCAACACGGGGCAAAGCCTGCGCATCAATGTCGACACGGGCGCCACGACCACCGACGGCGCCATCAACCACGCGGGCGCGGCGCCGACCGTCACGGCAGCCGCCTACAGCAACAGCTTTGCCGGTACGACGGCGACCATGCTGTTCGATATCGACACGGCCAGCGCGGCGCTCTCCCTGCAAAATCCGCCCAACGACGGCGCCTTGGTGAATGTGGGCGTCCTGGGCGTGGCCGTGGCGGGCGACGTCGGTTTTGATATCGCGGGCGGCGCCAACGGCCTGGCCCTGGCGGCCTTGCGCACGTCGGCCACGGGACCAAGCTCCCTGTACCGCATCGACCTGGCGACGGGCGCGGCCGTGCCGAGCGGCGGCGCGGCCACGCCGGCGGCGTCCCTCATCGGCAACGGGGCGGTGGGGCTGGTCGATATCGCCATCGCGCTCAAGTAAGTCAAGTAGGCCAGCTAGGCGCCGCCCGGTGTATCACGACTTCTGCATTTGCTGCTGGAAGGTGAGTTCGATGAACTCGGCCGGGCGGCTGATGGCGACCAGTACTGTGACCCGCAAGATGCCTTCCAGGATGTCCTCGGCCGTCATCGTCGTTCCCAGGCCGACGTCCACCTGGAAGGCGTCGCTCGGCGAGGCGCCGGCCAGGCCGCCGCGCTTCCAGATGCCGGTCAGGAAGTTGCTCGCCATGCTACTGATGGTGACCCAGGTGCTAACCACGTTCGGCTCGAACACATAGGCCTGGATGGCCAGGCGCAGCGACTGCTCGAGCATGATCATGGTGCGGCGAATGTTAATGTAGCGCCAGTCGAGGCTGTTGCCGTCGAGCGTGCGCGCACCCCACACCAGGGTGCCTTCGCCTTCGAAGCTGCGGATGGCGTTGACCGACTTTCCCGTGCTGTGCACGTTCAGGCCTTCCTGGTCCTCTTGCGTGATATTGACGGCCGGCGCGCTGACCGCCACCATGCCCACGTTGGCCGGCGCCTTCCACACGCCGCGCGTGTTGTCGGTCATGGTGTACAGGCCGGCCATCGCGGCGCCTGGCGGCAGCAGATTGAGTTGGCCGTGCATGGCCAGCAGCAGTTGCCGGTACAGGGGACTCATGGCGCGCAGTGCACGGTCGATGGCGGTGACGCTGCCTGCCTGGCCGTTTTCTGAAGACTGCGCGATGGCCATTTGCTCGAACAGGGCCGACACTTGCCGCTGCCCGCCGGCGTCCAGCGCCTGCAATAGCAGATCTTGCAGCGCGGCCCACTGGCTGGTGCGGATGTGGGTGAAATTGAGTTCCTCCAGCGAGACGACCGTGGCCTGTACCCACGGATAGTAGGCGGCCCCAAAGGCCAGCGAGTCGCTGCCGATGCCGTCCCGGAAAGCGGCCACGGGTCCATCCGTCAACGGCGCCGCGCCATTGTGGATGTCGAGGATGGCGAAGCGGTTCCGCATCTGCTGGCCGCAATGCATGAGCATGTGCCGTTGCAGCGCATGGCAGTCGTCCAGCGCCAGCAGCATGGCGTCGGGCACGGCCAGCAGCGTGACTTCCCGCTCCTGCAGCAGGGCATCGATGCCGGCGCGCAGTGTGTCGATGTCCGGCGTGTCAAGATAATCGCCGACGGAGACGATATGGCAGGCGCCGCCGCCATTCTGGAAGAAGAGCTGCATGCTGTGATACAGCAGGAACTGGCCGGCGACCTGGCGCAACGTGCACGACGCGCCGCCAGGCGTCGCGGGTGCGTGGCCCGCCTCCAGCATGAAGCCGGGCATGGGCGCGCCGCCGAAGCAGGCTGTAAATTCCGTCATCGAAGCGATGCGCCACGGCTGGTTGCGCAGGGAATCGCCGTCGTGGCTGGCGCTGGCCGTATAGCCGACAAAGGCCGGCACGGCCGTCGCGACTTCAACGACCGAATCGGGAAACGCATTTTTTTCCACGATAGACACGCCGGGAGTTTTATATTGCGCCATTTGCATGCTTTCCTGGTTGGTCAGAGGGAGTGAGGGGGCGCGCATCGGGCCACGCATCGTCCTAGTATAGCCAGTGATCAGGCGGTAATGGTCATTTCTCGCTTTACATTTATTTGATAATTCCAGTAATATTGAAATATTGAATATCATTCTCGTTTTTTCCCCGGACGACTGCACATGCTCACCGCTTTCCTCATCTTTCTCGCCACATTGATCCTCGTCATCTGGCAGCCGCGCGGCCTGGGCATAGGCTGGAGCGCCGTCATCGGCGCCTGTGTCGCCTTGCCGGCCGGCGTCATCCACTGGGGCGACATTCCCGTCGTCTGGCATATCGTGTGGAACGCCACCGGCACGTTTGTGGCAGTGATCATCATCAGCCTGCTGCTGGATGCGGCCGGTTTCTTCGAATGGACCGCCTTGCACGTGGCGCGCTGGGGCGGGGGCAGCGGCAGGAAACTGTTCGTGCTGCTGGTCCTGCTGGGCGCGCTAGTCTCCGCCGTGTTCGCCAATGACGGCGCCGCGCTGATCCTCACGCCCATCGTCATCGCCATGCTGCGGGCGCTGAAGTTTTCCGCCAGGGCCACCCTGGCCTACGTGATGGCCGCCGGCTTCATCGCCGACACGGCCAGCCTGCCGCTCGTGGTGTCGAACCTGGTCAATATCGTTTCGGCCGATTTCTTCAAGATCGGCTTTGCCGAGTACGCGTCCGTGATGGTGCCCGTCAACGTCGTCGCCGTGGGCGCCACCCTGGCGGCCTTGCTGATCTTTTTCCGCCAGGATATCCCGACCGACTACGAAGCGGCGCAGCTCAAGCAGCCAGGCGCCGCCATCCGCGACCTTGCCACCTTCCGCGCCGGCTGGCTGGTGCTGGCGCTGCTGCTGGCGGGATTTTTCTCGCAGGAAGCCCTGGGCGTACCCATCAGCCTGATCGCCGCCGTGGGCGCCGCATTGCTGCTGGGCGTGGCGGGCAGGGGCCACGTGATTTCCACGCGCCACGTGCTGCGCCATGCGCCGTGGCAAATCGTCGTCTTTTCGCTGGGCATGTACCTGGTCGTGTACGGCTTGCGCAATGCGGGCTTGACGGCGTACCTGACGGGCATGCTGAACCACTTTGCGCAGTACGGCGTGTGGGGCGCGGCCATGGGCACGGGCGTGCTGACGGCCTTGTTGTCGTCCGTGATGAACAACCTGCCGACGGTGCTCGTGGGCGCGCTGGCCATCGACCCGACGACGGCGCAGGGGGCCGTGCGCGAAGCGATGATCTACGCGAACGTCATCGGCAGCGACCTGGGACCGAAGATCACGCCCATCGGCAGCCTGGCTACCTTGCTGTGGCTGCACGTGCTCGACAGCAAGAATATCCACATTTCCTGGGGCTACTATTTCCGCGTCGGCATCGTGCTGACCGTGCCCGTGCTGCTTGTGACCCTGGCCGCGCTGGCGCTGCGCCTGGGGTGATGGCGGAGCAGGGGGCAGTTTACTAGACGACCGGTCAGATTTTTTGCTATACTGGCCGCATGAGCAAAAAATCTTCCGCCGACATGCGCCAGCACCTGATCGACATCGCCAAGGCCCTGATGGCCGAGAAGGGCTATACGGCCGTGGGCCTGGCCGAACTGGTGGCGGCGGCCGGCGTGCCGAAAGGCTCGTTCTACTATTATTTCAAGTCGAAGGAAGAGTTTGGCCAAGCCTTGCTCGACGACTATTTCACCACCTATCTGCAGACGGTCGACGCCTTGCTGGACGGCCCGGGCAATGCCCGCGAGCGCCTGCTCGCGTATTTTGACTACTGGAGCGCGACCCAGGCCGGCAGCGCGCCGGAAGGCAAATGCCTGGTGGTCAAGCTGGGCGCCGAAGTGTGCGACTTGTCCGTGGACATGGGCGCCGTACTGCAGCAGGGCACGGGCGCCATCCTGGAACGCCTGACGCAGTGCATCGAAGCGGGCCACCTCGACGGTTCCGTGACGACGGCGACGCCGGCGCGCGTGCTGGCCGAATCGCTGTACCAGCTGTGGCTGGGCGCTTCGCTGATGGTCAAGGTGGCCAGGAACGGCGGACCGTTCGACGCCGCCATGTCGACCACGCAACGGCTGCTGTCCTAGCCGTTTTTTTAACCATTAACTAGACGACCGGTCAGTTGTTACTGGTTTTTCTCACAGAATATGAAAGCCATACGATGAACGAACAGCATGAAAGCGATTTATTTACTCCAGTCGACCTGGGCGCGCTGGCCTTGGCCAACCGCATCGTCATGGCGCCGCTCACGCGCAGCCGCATGGGGGACGATGGCGTGCCGAACGCCTTGCACGCCCAGTATTACGCCCAGCGGGCCAGCGCCGGCCTGATCATCAGCGAGGCGACGAATATCTCGCCCCAGGCGCGCGGTTATGCCCTGACCCCGGGCATCTGGACGGACGAGCAGGTGGCTGGCTGGAAGCTGGTCACCGATGCCGTGCATGCGGCGGGCGGCAAGATCGTCTGCCAGCTGTGGCATGTGGGACGCTTTTCGCATACGAGCCTGCAGCCCGGCGGCGCCGCGCCCGTCGCGCCTTCCGCCATCCGGGCCGAGGGCAGCACCTACACGGCCAGCGGCATGCAAGCTGTCTCCATGCCGCGCGCGCTGGAAACGCGGGAAATCGCCGGCATCGTCGCCCAGTATGCGCATGCGGCCGCGTGTGCGCTGCGCGCCGGTTTCGATGGCGTCGAGGTGCATTCGGCCAATAGCTACCTGCTCGACCAGTTCCTGCGCGATTCCACCAACCGGCGCACGGATGCGTATGGCGGCAGTATTCAAAACCGCGCGCGGCTGACCCTGGCAGTGACGGACGCCGTGGTGAACGTGTGGGGCGCAGCAAGGGTCGGTATCCGTTTGTCGCCCGTCACGCCCGACGCGGGCAACACGCCCGTCGACAGCGACGTGATGGCCACCTACGGCTACCTGATCGAGCAACTGAACCGTCATGGATTGGCGTACCTGCACTTCGTCGAGGGCGCCACGGCCACCTCGCGCGATGTGCCGGACGGCGTCGACCTCGACGCGCTGCGGGCGCTGTTCAGCGGCCCCTACATCGGCAACAACCATTACGACTTGCCGCTGGCGCAGGCGCGCCGCGCGCAAGGCAGGGTCGATGCGGTGGCCTTCGGCCGTCCCTTTATCGCCAACCCGGACCTCGTGGCCCGCCTGCGCCGTGGCGTGGCGCTGACCGAAGCGCCGCGCGCAGCATATTACGGCGGCGGCGCCAGCGGCTACACAGACTGGCCCGTCAGCCAGTCCTGATTTTTCTTTTCACCCAACCAAGGAGCGCACCATGAACACCACCACTTATGTGCAGGATTACCAGGCCATCATCGCCGTGCTGAATCAATACAATGCGGGCGGCGCGCAGGCCGACAGCAGCATCATGCGCCCGGCCTTCAGCAGCCAGGCCACCATTTTCGGCGTCGACGGCGACGATCAATTGACGGGCGGGCCCATCGAAGGCCTGTTCGAAATCATCGACAGCGCGTTCCGGCCATCGCCACAGGCAAAGGCGGCCATCGCGAGGATCGATATCGTGGGCACGGCGGCCAGCGCGCGCGTCGATACGGACGACATCTCGGGCTTCCGCTTCACCGATTTTTTCAACCTGCTCAAGGTGCAGGGCGAGTGGACCATCGTCAGCAAGATCTATCACACGCACGCGGGCGCCTGATGCTGTATCGTGTGGCGTCCAGTGCATGCGGGAGAAGGAATGAAGTTGATACTGATAGGCGCCACCGGCCTGGTGGGCCGAGAAGTGCTGCGCCTGGCGCTGAGTGACTTGCGCGTCACGGCCATCGTCGCGCCGGTGCGCAAATCCCTGCCGGCGCATCCCAAGCTTGATGCGCCGCTCATCGACTTCGACCGCTTGCCGGCCGATGCCCCTTGGTGGCAGGCGGATGCCGTCATCTGCACCCTGGGCACGACCATGAAGGTGGCGGGCACGCGGCAGGCGTTCCGGAGAGTCGACCATGACTATCCGCTGGCCGCGGCGCGGCTGGCGCTGGCGGCCGGCACGCGCACGTATGCGCTCAATTCCGCCGCCGGCGCCAACGCGGCCTCGCGTTTTTTCTACAACCGCGTCAAGGGAGACTTGGAACGCGACCTGGAAGCGCTGGGCTTTGCATCGCTTACCCACGTGCGGCCAGGCCTGATCGGCGGCGCACGCGATGAAGCTCGGGCGGGCGAGGGCGCCGCATTGCGCATCCTGCGCGTGCTGGGACCCGTGCTGCCGCGCCGCTGGCGCATCAATCCCGCGCCGCATATCGCCAGCGCCTTGCTGGAAGCGGCGCTGGCTGGCGCGCCGGGCGTGCACGTCGTCGGCCCGGAGCAGCTGGCTTGACCGCGCGCCCCTTATAATTGCCGTTCATGTTTTTTTGAGTACAAAAAATGCAAACAGTACGCCCTTACCAGGCCGGCGACCGCGACGCCTGCCTGGCCCTTTTCGACGGCAATACGCCGCGTTTTTTCGACCCGTCCGAGCGCGCGGACTTTGCCGCGTGGCTGGAAAATTCGACCCATCCGTACCTGGTCATCGAACGCGATGGGGGCATCGTCGCCTGCGGCGGCCATGCGCTCGATGCGGGCGGTACGGTCGCCAGCCTGTGCTGGGGCATGGTGGCGCAGGATCTGCATGGGCAGGGACTGGGTCGCGCGTTGACGCAGGCACGCCTGGACGCCATCCGCGCCGTGCCGGGCGTGGCCAAGGTGAGCATGAACACCAGCCAGCACACGCAGGCTTTTTATGCGCGCTTCGGCTTTGAGACAGTCAAGGTGACGCCGGACGGCTTCGGGCCTGGCATCGACCGGTGGGACATGCTGCTGTCGCTGAAAAGCGGGGGCGATGCGCACGGCCACATCGCCGCCGTGCCGCTGGAAAAAGCGTATCGGCTGCTCAATCACGGCCCGTCCATCCTCGTCTCGGCCCGCCATGACGGCATCGAGAATGTGATGGCCGCCGCCTGGGCCTGCGCCCTCGATTTCTCTCCGCCGAAACTGACCGTGGTGCTGGACAAGGCGACGCGCACGCGCGCGCTGGTCGAAGGCAGCGGCACGTTCGTCATCCAGGTGCCGACGGCGGCGCAGTTGCAGCTGACCCACGCCGTCGGCACGCATGGCCTCGATGCGCAACCCGACAAACTGGCGCGCGCCGGCGTGCGGCTGTTTCACATGGACGGCTTTGATTTGCCGTTCGTGGCCGGGTGTTCCGCCTGGCTGGCATGCCGTTTGATCCCCGAGCCGCACAACCAGACCGCGTATGACCTGTTCATCGGCGAAGTGGTGGGTGCCTGGGCCGACACGCGCGTGTTCCGCGACGGGCACTGGCATTTCGAAGACGCCGATCCATCGTGGCGCAGCCTGCACTATATCGCCGGCGGGCGATTCTATGCGATCGGCGAAGCGCTCGATGCTGCTCCAAGCTGACGCATTGGCGGGTCAGGCCGCCGCCACCCCGCTCGTCATCGTGGCCAGCAGCGGTACGGGCGGCGACATGCAGCCGTTTATCGCGCTGGCGCAGGGCTTGCAGCAACGGGGCCGGCGCGTGCTGCTGCTCGTGCCGGGCTGGCAGGAAGCGGCCGCGCAGGCGTCAAGTCTGCCCTATCACACCTTCGGCAGCGCGCAAGAGGGCCAGGCCATGCTGGGCGACCCCGGCCTGTGGGATGAGCGCAAGGGCTGGGGCGTGGTATGGAAAGGCCTCGTGCCGCACCTAGGCGCCCTGCGCGACGTCGTGCAAGGCTTGCCGGCCGGCGAGGCGTGCGTGGTGCTGTGCCATCCCATCCTCGTACCGATGGCCGCCCTGGCACGCTCCGCGCGGCCTGACCTGCGCATCGTCGCGGCGTATCTGGCGCCATCGAATTTGTGCAGCAGCCATGACTTGCTGACGACGGGATCGCTACGCATTCCCGCCTGGGTGCCGCTGGCCTGGCGCCAGGCCCTGTGGCGGATGATCCACCGCACGATGATCGACCCGCTGATGCTGCCCGGCCTGAATGCCGCGCGTACGCAGCACGGCTTGCCGCCGGAGTCGCATTTTTTTGCGCACATGCTGGCCGCGCCGGATGCTTCGCTGGGGCTGTTTCCCGCGTGGTTCGCCACCCCGCAGGCGGACTGGCCGCCGCACTTCGTGCAAGCCGGTTTCACCGGCGCCGTGGAGCGCCAGGCAGCGTTGTCACCCGAGCTGGAACGTTTTCTCGGCGAGGGCGCGCCGCCCATCGTGTTTACGCCCGGTACCGGCCACCAGCACGCGCAGCGCTATTTCAGCATCGCCCTGGACGTCTTGCGGCGGCTGGGGCGGCGCGGCCTGTTCATTACACCCCATGCGGCCCAAGTGCCGCAGCACTTGCCGGCCAGCGTTCTGTGGCAGGCGCACGCGCCGTTTGCGGCCCTGTTGCCGCGCGTGGCGGCCGTGGTGCACCACGGCGGCATCGGCACCAGCGCGGAGGCTTTTCGCGCGGGCATTCCGCAGCTGATCGTGCCGTTTGCGTACGACCAGTTCGATAACGGCTGGCGGGTCAAACGGCTCGGCGTGGGGGATGTCTTGCTGGCCAAACGGCTGTCGGCAGGGCGCATGCGGCGGCAGCTGGCGCGCCTGCTGGCCGCGCCCGAGGTCGCACTGGCGTGCCGCGAGGTGGCCCGCCGGATGGGGCAGGGACTGGAACCAGCGCGCCTGCTTGACCAAGTCGAAGCGGCGCTGGCCGCTGCTTAGGGACTGGCGTCAGGGAGTGCTGTGCGGCGTATCGTCGAGGGCGATGATCCGGTCGTTCGCGCCGGGCACGCAGCCGTCGGCGATCGCATCCCAGCCCCGGTGTACCACCACCTGCTTGCCGTCGTGGCAGATTTCCACGCGCTCGCTGGCGGGCAGGCGCTGGCGCGCGAACGCTTCCAGGCTGGCCGGCAGGCTCACTGCCAGCTGCATCGTGCCGATGGCTTCCTGCGGGTGGTCGTCCATGTGCACGAGGGGCACGAAGATCGATCCCAGCATCAGCCAGCGCGCACCCACGTCGACGGCGGCGGTGTCGTAAGGCGCGGCGCGCAGCCAGTCCTGGGCGCGCGCGCGCAAGTCGCTGCCTGCGGCCAGTTCGCCCCAGGCGGCGGCCAGCATTTCCGCTACCCACTGATTGCAATTCTGGTATTTCAGGCTGTAGGCGTATGCGTTGGCGCTGTAGCGGCCCGCCAGCAATTGCTGCACGCGCACGGGATCGAGCAGCGCGCGGCGCAGGGGCGGCACGGTTTCCGCCGGCAGTTTGACGAGCGAGATATAGCCGAGCGATGGGTTGTTCGTGCCCATGGCGAAACCGGCCGTGCCCTGGTCGAAGATGCGCGGGCGGCCTTCGTCGCAGGCGTAGTACAACTGGCGCGCGGACCAGCCGCTGTCGTTGTCGTGGCGCCACGCCAGCGCGGCGTGCGAATAGCGGATGCCGAAGCGGGCCAGGTCCAGGCCGGAGCGGCTGATCAGGGCCACGCTGCCTACACTGGCGGCCAGTTCTTCGCGCACGACGGCGGCAAAGCGCAACAGCCGATCCTGTTCCGTGGCCGTGAGTTCCTGCGCGCGGTCGCAAAAGCGCGAGGAGGCGAGCGAGGTGCCTGCCTGCGCAGCGCCGGCGCTGAAGATGGCGCAAACGCCCAGCAGCAGCGCCGGGCTTCGCGGGAGAAAACGAATCAAAGGCTGACGGGACGCGTGGCCATTTCGCCGTACCAGTCGTCGGCCAGCACGAGGAAGAAGGCGGCGCGCGTGTCGTTACGCGAAAATTCGATGCCGTAGGCGCGGTTTTGCGCATGCACCACGTCGCCCTGCGCCAGCTGCTGCTTGTCGAGCGCCGCTTGCGGCAAGTCCAGCACCAGCGGCGTTGCCGTGGCGTCGGCCTGCATGGTCAGGCGCGTCATGCCGTCGCGGCCCGGTACGGCGGCCACGTCGATAATGCGGTAGGGACCATTGGCCACCTTGTTGTCGCGCGAGGAGCTGTTGCTCGAACCGTTGAGCGAATCGGAAATGCTGCCGCTCGACTGGGAGCCGGCGCTGGAGGCCGAGGAAACGAAGCTGTCGGCGTTGGCGTTGCACGCCATGGTCAGAGCTGCGGCCAGGCCGAGCATGCGTAAGGAGGTAGTCAAGGCAGTTTTCCAGTGGACATCAATGAAAGCGGACCGGGTTCGTCCCGGCCAGCGCCATCATAGCAGATCGGCCATCAGCTGAGCAGTACCTCGATCAGGGCCTTCGCTTCGGCTGACGGCTGCGTGCGCAGCGCCTGCAGCACGGGATCGTGTTCCAGGTAGTCCTGCAGCGGCGCGCTGATGGTGATGCCGGCCTGCGGCAGCGGCGAGGCAACGGGCGCCAGCGCCTTGGCCAGCAGCAGGGTGTCGCGCAAGCCCTCGGGCGGCAGCATGATGGTCGAGCCGGGCAAGGTATTGACGGCATCGGCCACCGGCTGTGGCACGCCCAGCTGGCGCATCAGCGCGCGGCCGATCACTTCCAGAGTGGAGGCCATCTGCGTTTCCAGGTGGTCGTACAGGCCCGGGGTCTTGTCGGCCTGGGCCAGCAGATAAAAGCCCGCCACTTCATGCACGATGCCGGCGAACAGCGCCGTATCGGCATCCGTCTGCGTGACGGTGCCTGCCAGCGCATGCGCCAGCACCGCCACGTGCACGGTGTGCGCCCACAGCTGGGTGGCGCGGGCGCGCAAGGCTTCGTCGCGGATGCCCGCGTTCAGCTGGCGGATGACGGCCGCCGTCGCCAGCGCATACAGGTTGCGGTGGCCCAGCCGCTCGACGGCGGCGCGCACGCTGGTGATGGCCGGCGCCTGGCCTGCCGCGAACATGGCCGAATTGGCCAGCGCCACGGCGCGCGCCGACAAGGTCGGTTCGCACAGCAGCAGCCGGCTGATGTCGGCCGAGTGGCAATCGGGGTTGGCCAGTTCCTTTTGCAGAAGCAGGGCCGTATTGATGCTGGTGGGAAAGGCCAAGGTTTCCGTTTCGGCGCTGGCCAAAAGTTGCGCAAGGCTGCTGAGCGTGTTGACGTGCATGGATAGGGGAGCGGGAAGTAGCAATGTCCCATAGTATCAGGCAATCCGGTCCGTATGGCGTCCGCCAGCCTTTGGCTGGAACACGGACGCAACACCTTGATTTCTGAGGCACCGTCAGCGTCCTGCGCCATGCGCCAGAATCTCCAGGAAAGCCGCCACCAGGCGGCTTTTTTCATCGGCCCGCGTGACGGCTACCACGGTGGTGCTCGTGGCGATGTCGTCCACGGGCAGGAAAACCACGTCGGTGCGGTTGTTTTCCGCGATGGAACGGGCCACCAAGGTGGCGCCCAGGCCGGCGCCCACCAATGACAGGGCCGTGTAGATTTCCACGGCGGAATACGCGACGGCCGGCTCGGCGCCCGCCGCCTTGAGCGCGGCGACGATCTGCTGGCCGAACGGGCTGATCGGGTCTTTCGGATACAGGATGAAGGGGATGCCCGCCAGCTCGGCCGCGCGCAGCGACGTGCGTCCCGCCAATGGATGGTGCAGGGGCAGGGCGGCCACCAGCGGGTCGTCCAGCGTGACCGCATGGCACAGGTCGGGCGGTGCTTCGCAGGGGCCGATGAAGCGCGACAGGCCGATATCGATGCGACCCTGGCGCAGCTGCGCCGGCTGGTATTCGGACAGCGCCTCGACCAGGTCCAGCTGTACCTGCGGATAGGCGGCGCGAAACTGGCGGATGGCCCGCGGCAGCACGGAAAACGTGGCCGAGCGGGTAAACGCGATGCCCAGCCAGCCGTGGCTGCCCGTCGCCAGGCCCTTGGCCTCGTCGTCCAGCCGCGCCGCCTGCAGCAGCAGTTCCTTGGCGCGCGGATAGAAAAACCGGCCCAGCGAGGTCGGCTCCATCGGGCGGCGTGACCGGTCGAACAGCTCGCCGCCCAGGTGTTCTTCCAGCTGCCCCAGCTGCATGCTGATAGCCGTGGGCGCCACGTGCAGGCGCTCGGCCGCGTGCGCGGCGCTGCCCGCTTCCACCACCTCGCAAAAATACCGTAGCTGTCTTAGGTTCATTTTTATTGATCCAAGAGTCAATAATCGATGTTTGATATTGAAAACACTTTATATGAAACTGAGCTCCACGACAACAAGATCTGGAGACGTTTCATGGAAGACAGTGTATTCACGCAGGCCCGCGGCCTGAGCAGCGCGGAAGTGTCGGACGCGCTCGACTATTTCGGTTTGCCCGGCAGCGTGCCCGGCCTCGTCCCTGTGGCGGGACCGCGGCGCCTGTTCGGCCCCGCCTTCACCGTGCGCTTCGCGCCCGTCGACAGCCAGTCGCCCGGCACGGTGGGCGATTACCTCGACGATATTCCTGTCGGCGCCATTGCCGTGCTCGACAACGCGGGTCGCAGCGACTGCACGGTATGGGGCGGCATCATGAGCCAGCTGGCCGCGCAGCGGGGCGTGGCCGGCACCGTCATCGGCGGCGTATGCCGCGACACGGCGGAAGCCGATGCGGCCGGCTACCCCCTGTTTGCGCTGGGGCGTTTCATGCGCACCGGCAAGGACCGGGTGCAGGTGGACGCCGTCGGCGCACCCGTCAGCCTGGCCGGCGTGCGCGTGGCGCCAGGCGACATCGTCGTGGCCGACCAGGATGGCGTCGTCATCGTGCCGGCGGGCAGGGCACACGACGTCTTCGAACGGGCCCTGGCCATGCAGGCCGTGGAGTTGCGCATCGTCGCCGCCGCGCTGGACGGCATGTCCCTGCGCAACGCGCGGCGCCAGTTCGGCTATCACACCCTGCAGCGCAAGCCCGCGGCCGCCTGATTCTTCCCTCACTTCATCTTTGAAAGCACACCATGGACCAGCATGTTTCCATTGCCACTTTGCAGGCCCTGCGCCAGCTGGGCGCGGCCACCATCTATGAAGCGCAGGGCGCGAAAGGCGCGCTCGACAGCGGCATCAAGCCGATTGCGCCCGGCATGCGCCTGGCCGGCCCCGCCCTGACCGTCGATACGCGCCCGGCCGACAACCTGATGCTGCATTACGCCATGCTCAAGGCCCGGCCCGGCGACGTGCTGGTGGTCGACGCCAAGGGTTTCCTGGAAGCGGGCGTGTGGGGCGACGTGTTTACCGAGCAGGCGCAGCGGATCGGCCTGGCCGGCCTGGTGATCCACGGCGCCGTGCGCGACGCGGCCGCCATGACGGAAGCCGGCTTTCCCGTCTTCAGCCGGGGCCTGTCGATCAAGGGCACGGGCAAGCACCAGCCGGGACGCCTGAACGTGACCGTCACCATCGGCGACGTCGGCATCGACCCGGGCGACATCATCGTCGGCGACCAGGACGGCGTGGTGGTGGTGAAGCGCCACGAGGTGGACGCGGTGCTGCTGAAAAGCCGCCAGCGCGAAGAAAAGGAAGCGCAATTTCGCCAGCAGATCCGAGACGGCGCCACGACCGTCGACCTGCTGGGGCTGGAAGAGACCTTGCGCCGGCTGGAACTGCGCTGACATTCGCCAATAACCAAAAAAATCAGGAGACACCCTCATGCATACCATTACCACCGCCCCGGCTGCGGCGTCGGCGGCACCGCTGGCCGCCCGCCGTCCCACGCGCTACCGCTGGGTCGTCGCGGCCCTGTTTTTCATCGTCTACACGATAGCCGCCGCCGACCGCGCCAACCTGGGCGTGGTCTTGCCCTTCTTGCGCCGCGAATTCGAAATGAGCAATACCGACGCGGGCGGGCTCGTCAGCCTGTTCCTCGTCGCGTATGCGCTGGCGCAACTGCCTTCCGCCTGGCTGCTGTCGAAGTTCGGCGTGCGCAAGGTGTTTACCATTTCCATGGTGCTCACGTCGGTTGCCACGGGACTGACGGGGCTCGTGGGTTCCCTGCTGTCATTAAAGCTGTGCCGGATCGGCCTGGGCCTGGCCGAAGGGCCGTTGCCGATCGGCGTGACGACCACCATCAATCACTGGTTTCCCTCGCGCGAGAAGGGCACGGCCTCGGGCCTGTTCCTGTCCGCCGTCAAGTTCGGCCCCGTCATCACGCCCATCCTCGGCGCGGCCATCATCGCCGCCTGGGGCTGGCGCGAAGTGTTCATCTGGTTTTCCGTGCCCGGCGTGATCCTGGCCATCTTCTGGTATTTCCTGGTCACCAACAAGCCGGCAGAAAGCCGCTTCGTCAACGGGGAAGAACTGGCCGTCATCGAGGAAAAGGCGCTGGACGGCAGCAGCACCGGCGCGGCGGCCACGTCGCGGCCCATGCCCTGGCTCGACAAGCTGATCCGTGTGCGCGAGGTGCCAGCTGTTACCACCAGCCGCGGCGTGTTTGCTTCGTGGAATATTCTCGGCTGCGCGCTCGGCTATTGCTGCCAGCTGGGCATTTCCAGCGTGCTGCTGGCCTGGATCCCCACGTATTTGCTGACCGTAAAACAGTTTTCCATCATGAACATGGGCATGGTGGCGGCCGCGCCGTGGGTGGGCGCCGTCTTCGGCAATATCCTGGGCGGCTTGCTGGCCGACCGCGTGCTCGACAAGCGCCGCAAGCCCGGCATGCTCATTTCCGCCCTGTCGACGGCCGTCATGATGTACTTGCTGATCCATGCGCCGGCCGACCCGCTGCAATACGGCGCGCTGCTGTTCCTCACGGGCTTACTGCTGAGCATTGGTTTCTCTGCCTACATGGTGTATCCGATGCAATTCGTGTCGAAGGAAAAATTCCCCGTGGCGAACGCCGTCGTCAACATGGGCGGCCAGCTGGGCGGCGCGGCCACGCCGTGGATCGTCGGCATGCTGCTCGACCACTACGGCTGGGATTATGTGTTCGGCTTCATGGCGGCCATTTCCTGCCTGACCTTCCTGGTGGTGCTGACCATTGCCGAACCGCTCAAGCTGCGGCCGTCAGGGCAGCAGCAGTGAATGCTGGCTGGCCGTATGGAAATCGCGCCAGACGCGGTTGATGGTGCTGTCTTCGCGGGCCGCGTACAGGCCGCAGTACGGATACAGGCCATCGACTGCCGCGCGGCACACGGCGACCAAATCCAATGAACTCGTCTGCACGGCCTGCATGCCGTCCGCGTCGAGCGCCGCGCCGGCGGCGACCGTTGCCCAGCTATCGTCCAGCACGGCATAGAAGCGGGTACGGGCGGCAGTGAAGGCGTCTTGCTTGCCTTGCAAGAATGCGGCCACTTCCGGCACGTCCAGCAGGGGCAACCCGGCGCGCGCGTGGCGGCGGTGGCGCATGCATTCCTCGGCCAATTGCATGAAATGGGCGGCCATGCCGGCCACGTTGGCGGCCAAGGTCACGTAGGCGAGCGAGTAGAACGGGTAGCGGTACAGGGGGCCGTCGGCCGTCGCGGTGCCGGGACTGATCGTGAAGCCATGTTCCTTGCCGAGCCACTGGCCATCGATGCGATAGCTGTGCGAGGCGCTGGCGCGCATGCCGATGCTGTTCCAGGAGGGCACCAGTTGCACCAGCGCGGCGGGCACGAGGAAGGCGCGGATGCGCGGCTTGCCATCCGCATCGAGCAGGGGCTGGCCATCGCGCCGCAGCAGGGCGTTCAGGGTGAAGTGCGTGGCCATCGGCGCGCCGCTGGCGTAGTCCCAGCTGCCCGTGATGCGGTAGCCGTCGCATTCTTCCTCCGCGTAGCCGGTGGCCGCGCCGCTGCCGCCCAGGCAGACGCGCGGCGTGCCGATGATGGACTGCGCCATGGCAGGCGCCAGAAAGCCCGCGAACCAGCCCGCGCCCGCGCACAGGGTCAGCACCCAGCCCATGCTGCCATCGACGGCGGCCACGGCTTCTTCCAGACGCACCACTTGCGGCAAGGGCAGCTCGGCGCCGCCCGCGCTGCGCGGCGCCAGCATCGTCAGCCAGCCGCGCCGGTGCAGCAAGGCTTGCTGGGCCGGATGCAAAAAGCGGGCCGCGTCGGCCGTCTGGGCGTGGCGGGCGATGCGGCCCGCGTCGCGTTCGGAAAGGATAGCAATGGTAGCGAGGGCAGCGTGCGGCATGGGCAAAGTCCGGCTATGGCAAAGCCGGGCATTTTCGCACAGCGCGGCGGCGCCGTTGCCGTCAGCCGTGCGGCAAGGCGATTTTTTCCATCACCGCGCGCAGCAGCGTGGCGCTTGGCGCCGCAGACGGCGCCGAGCGCCAGGCGATGATGCCGTCCGGCCGGACGATCACGGCGCCGTCATCGCCTGTGCCGAAGGTGGCGCCGAAGGCCAGGTCGGCGGGGAAAACCACGTCGGCGTCGGCCAGCAAGGTCTTCAACGATATGTGCGCGGCGGCGGCGGACCAGCGCGGATCGGCTGTCAGCAGCACGAAATCCTCGGTCAACAGGTCGATGCTGGAGATGCTGTTGCCGCGATGCCGGACCCATACGTGGGGCGCGCGCGTGCCTGGCTGGCCGGCCCAGTCGCGCGGATGGGCGGCCGGCGGCAGTGCCGCGTCCGCGCCGAGGATGGCGCTGGACCGCGTCAGCTGGCCCAGTTCCATCGCCAGATTGCCATACAGTGGCGCGTCCTGATAGCCATCGCCGACCCATTTCGCATAGTCCGGCCGGGCGAAGGTTTGCTGGTGCCGCAGCCAGGCGATGGGCCGGCGCTCGTCCGTATAGGTGTCGAGCAGGGCGGGGCGCGATTGCCGCCGCAGGACCCTTTGCAGCTTCCATGCCAGGTTGTAGACGTCGTCTATGCCC
Organism: Janthinobacterium lividum; assembly: GCF_011601275.1. Taxonomy (GTDB): domain Bacteria; phylum Pseudomonadota; class Gammaproteobacteria; order Burkholderiales; family Burkholderiaceae_D; genus Janthinobacterium; species Janthinobacterium lividum_E. Next base: position 93,422 of record NZ_JAAOLY010000010.1, read on the forward strand.
GTGTTGGCGCCGTAGCCACCCCGTGTGGGCGGCAATTGATGGGCAGAATCGCCGGCCAGGAAAATGCGCCCCTCGCTGAACCTGTCCGCGATCAGGCCGGCCAGCTCCCAGCGCCCTGTGGTGATCAGTTCGAAGACCATGTCCTTGCCCAGGGCCTGGCGGACCAGCGCCCGCAATTGCTCGTCAGTGCTATCGCTTTGTTCTTCAAACATGAGGAACCAGCGCCCATCCGAATACGTGCCCAGGAAGCCTTTGAAGCCTGGCTGGTCGATGTCGAACTGGCGGATGCCCTGTTCCAGAAAGGCGTCCGCCTCCGCGCAGCGGAACAGCACGCTGCGCAGCACGCGCAGGGGGCCGGCGCCTTGGCGCGCGATGCCCAGCTGTTCGCGGATGGGGCTGGCCGCGCCATCGGCGGCGATCAGGTAATCGGCCGTGACGGCATAGCATGCGCCCGTGTCGCGCTGGCGCAGCTGCGCCGTGACGCGCTGCGCATCCTGCTGCACGGACAACAGTTCCACGCCCGTGCGCAGGTCGGCGCCCCGTGCGCGGGCGGCCTCGCGCAGTATCGGTTCCAGCAAGTCCTGGGCGATGGCGGCGCCGGCCATGGGCGAGGCCTTGCCGTCGCGCTCTTCCGGCTGGCCCGGCGTCCATGGCAATTCCTCGTAGTGCTGACCCGCCAGACTTTCCACGCGTGCGCGGCGCACGCTGGTGCCGGGCGGTACCTGGGGAATGCGCTCGGCGATGCCGGCGGCACGGAAAAATTCCAGCGTGTGTTCCGTGAAGCCCGTGGCGCGGGGGTGCGCGGCGCTGCCGTGGTGTTTTTCAACGAGGATGTGCGGTACGCCCCGCCATGCGAGGAAGAGCGAGGCTGAAAGCCCGACGAGGCTGCCGCCGATGATGAGTACAGGGGTGTGGATTGAAGCAGGTTTCATGATGTCGTCCTGGATGTTGTGCAGAGCACACTCGGTCAAGGACGTGGTGAATTTTCGCGGCAGGCGGAACGCCGTTCAGGCAGCAGGATGACGGAACGCACGCCGACGAAAAAACGGCGCACGTCCGCTTTTCGTCGTGGTCCGCGGCCCCCAGGGCTGGAATATGACCGTCCGCAGGCGGACGGCTGACCGGGGCTCACCACGCCGGTCCACCTTTTTCGACGCCACGATCTTAGCACGGGACTGTCGCGCGCCGCCAGTCCAGGGAAACCCCGTGCAACGGCCCTCAGGCAGCCTTGGCCAGTCCTTCCGCTTCCCAAGCAGCCTTGACGCTGTCGCGCTCGGTCATGCGGCCCAGGAATGCCTGCACATTGGCCAGCTGCGACAGGTCCACGCCCAGCTGCGGCGCCCAGCCTGTCACGGCGAACAGGTAGGGATCGGCCACGGTCATCGTGTCGCCGGTCAGGTAGGCCTGGCCTTCCAGGCGGCTGTTGATCCACGCATATTTCTTGCCCAGTTGCTCGATGAAGATGGTCTTGGTGGCGGCGTCGATGCGGGAATCGAACAGGGGACTGAACGATTTGTGCAGCTCGGAGGTGATGTAATTTTGCCATTCCATCACCTTGTAGCGGGCAAAGTTGCCCACAGGCGGCAGCAGATCCTCTTTGCCGGCCTGCTCGGCGATGTACTGGGCGATGACGGGGCCTTCGCTCAAGGTCCTGCCATCGTCGAGCGCCAGCAGCGGCACCAGGCCTTTCGGGTTCAGTTCATAGTAATTGCCGCCTTCCGGCGTCTTGTGCTGGCCCAGGTCGACCTTGACCAGAGTGAATGGCGTGCCCGTTTCGCGCAGGATGATGTGCGGCGCCAGCGAGCAGGCACCCGGAGAGTAAAAGAGTTTCATGGCGATCCTGTCCTTGAACAGATTGGGAAGACGCCACTATAGTCCTGCGCAGGCGGCGGGTAAATGCGTGTTCGTGCAATTCGCCGTTCACGCCCGGAGGAGGCTTGCGCTGGCTCAAATGGCCGCCGGCGCCGAGCTGTCTGCCGCCATCGTGGCGCCGGTCCCCGGTTTTTTTAACGGCTGCTCAGGCGCGCCCGCCCAGGCTGCCTCCGCCATCGACCGCCAGCACCTGGCCTGTCACGTAACTGGCTTGTTCCGATAGCAGGAAGCCGACGGCGGCGGCAATTTCATCGGGCTGTCCCAGGCGACGCATCGGTATCGTTGCAAGCACCTGGCGTTCCATCTCGCTGCCGACGGGGCGGGTCTTGCGGAACAGTTCCGTTTCCACTGGGCCTGGCGCGACCGCATTGACCGTCACGCCGTGTTCGGCCAACTCCAGCGCCCAGGTTTTCGTGCAGCCGACCAGGGCGCTTTTGGCGGCGGAATAGGCGGTGCGGTTCACGTTGCCGTGGATGGCCCGGCTGCAGATATTCACGATCCGGCCATAGCGGCGCCGCTTCATCGCCTCCACGAACTGCTGCGTCACCTGGATGGCGGCGCGCACGTTCAGGTCGAAGACGTTCTGCAAGGTGGCAAAGTCGATTTGCCCCAGCGGCTGGGGTGAGGCAATGCCTGCATTGTTCACGATGCCAACGATGTCAAACTCTTGTTCAAGCGCCTTGAGAACCTGCGCCGTTTGCGCCAGGTCGCCAAGATCGCAGGCCACCAAGGTGCCGGGAAAGTCCACGCCTTCAATGTGCCGGGCGATGCCGACGACCCGATGGCCTTGCTGATGCAGCAAGGTGCTGATGGCATAACCGATACCGCGTGTCGCGCCAGTGACGAGAAAAGTACGGGATGTCATGGGAAAGGATTTCCTTTAGCCTGAAAATGTACATTTGTGAAGGCTACACTTTTTTGCAACTTCATGCCGCTGCGGCGGCTGACCACTCGCGCAGCAATTGTCCGAACGCTTCGGCCGCCGCCGTGCTGCTGGCGGCGCGCCAGAGCAGCTGGAACCGGGCTGCGGGCAGGGCGGGCAAGCCATGCCGGCCATCGATGACCACCATGCCCGCTTCCAGGTCGCCTTGCGGCAGGGCCGTGATCGCCAAGCCCGCCAGCACGGCGGCGCGCAGGCCCTGCTGGCTGGGCGAGGTGAACGCCACGCGCCAGTCGATTCCGGCGCCATCGAGGGCGTCGACGCCCACTTGCCGGTGCATGCAGGGCGCGGGTGAAAACGCCAGCGGCAGCGGCAACGCGCCATCGTGCCGGAAATCGTGCGCCGCGGCCCAGACGAAGCGCGTGCGGCGCAGCATGGCCGCCTCATCCTGGCCATCGGCCAGGGTCATGACAACGGCCAGGTCCAGCGCATCGGCGGCGACCAGTTTTTGCAAGTCAAGATAGGTGCCCACCGTGACATCCAGGCGCACGGCGGGAAATAGGTGCGCGAATTTCGCCAGCAGGGCGGGCAGGCGCGCGCCCATGAAATTTTCCGGCACGCCAAAGCGCACGGCGCCCGCAATCGAGGAACGCTGGAAGCGCCGCGACAGGGCATCCTGGGCCGTCAGGATCTGCCGCGCATGGCGCAGGAAATCCTCGCCGTCTTCCGTCAGGCGCAGGCTGCGCGTCGTGCGCAGCAGCAGCGCGGTGCCCGCTTGCTCTTCCAGGCGGCGGATCTGGTGGCTGATGGCGGACTGGCTCAGGTGCAGCCGTTCGGCGGCGCGCGTAAAGCCGCCCGTGTCCTGTACCGCCACAAAGGCGCGCAGCAGGGCGGTATCGAAGTCCATGGCGCTCCCGTGATTCATGATGAAAATGAATGAATTGTACAAAATTTTATCATTTCCCTCATGAATCGACATTTTCTAGAATGGCCGCTTGCAGTGCTGCGGCACTACGCGTCCCTCCATGACTACCGAAAGCAAGGCTTCGATGCACCTGACTACTTCGCAACAAAACGCACTCACCCTGGCCGCCGTCTGCCTGGCCTCGCTGATGTTTGGCCTGGAAATTTCCAGCGTGCCCGTCATCCTGCCCACCCTGGAAACCGTGCTGCATGGCGATTTCAAGGACTTGCAATGGATCATGAATGCCTACACCCTGGCCTGCACTACCGTGCTGATGGCTACGGGCACCCTGGCCGACCGCTATGGCCGCAAGCGCTTGCTGCTCGCCAGCCTGGCATTGTTCGGTGTCAGTTCCCTGGCATGCGGCTGGGCCGGCAGCACGGGCGTGCTGATCGCGGCGCGCGCAGTACAGGGCATGGCCGGCGGCGCCATGCTGATTTGCCAGGTGGCCGTGCTGTCGCGGCAATTCCCGGCGGGCGCCGCGCGGGGCCGGGCGTTTGGCGCCTGGGGCATCGTATTTGGCCTGGGCCTGGGCTTCGGACCCATCATCGGCGCGGCCATCGTGGCGCTGTCAAGCTGGCAGTGGGTATTTCTCGTGCACGGGCCGCTTGCGCTGGCGGCAATGCTGCCGGTGGCGCTGGGAGTGAGCGAATCGCGCGACCCGCAGCGGCGCAAGCTGGACGTGGCCGGCATCGCCACCTTGTCGCTGGCCGTGTTCAGCCTGGCCTGGTGCCTCACGCAGGGGCCGGCGCTGGGTTTTGCGGACCCGCGCACAATGGCCAGCCTGGGCATGGCGCTGGCCGGTTTTGCCGCGTTTGCCTTCATCGAACGGCGCCAGGCCGAACCGATGGTCGATTTTGCCGTCTTTCGCATCCGCCGCTTCTCGGGCGCCTTGCTCGGTTCGGCGGGCATGAACTGCAGTTTCTGGCCGCTCATGATTTATCTGCCCCTGTATGTGCAGCATGGCCTCGGCTACGACAGCCTGGACACGGGCCTGACCTTGCTGGCCTACACCTTGCCCACCTTGCTCGTGCCGCCGCTGGCCGAGCGGCTGGCGCTGCGCTACCGGGCCGATGCGGTGATCCCCGCCGGCTTGCTGGCCATCGGCGCGGGTTTCTTGCTGATGCTGTGGGGCAGCCAGGCGGCGGCCGCCAGCTGGCTGACGATCCTGCCCGGCTGCCTGCTGGCGGGCACGGGTCTGGGCTTGACCAACACGCCTGTCACCAACACGACGACGGGCGCCGTGCCCGGCGAACGGGCCGGCATGGCGTCCAGCATTGACATCAGCGCCCGTATGGTCAGCCTGTCCATCAATATCGCGCTGATGGGCTTTATCCTCGTCGCCGCCATCCAGTCCGCCTTGCGGCCGCATCTTCCCGGCGGACTGGACGCGGCCACCTTGCGCGCCATGGCCGAGGATTTATCGGCAGGCAAGGGCGCCGGCGCGCTGCCGGCCGGCGTGGCCAAGCTTGCATTGGTTCAGGGATTTGGCGCCGTGATGCTGTACGGCGGCGTGGCCGCCTGCCTGTTCGCCGTGGCCAGCTGGCTGGTGTTTGGCGCCGGGCGGGCGCGGCAGGCGGCAGGGTTGCCGGTGCGCGAATAGCCAGGAGGCTATAATCCGGGCATGTTGGCAAGTCTTGCCAATGTCATCACGAGGCCGCCCATGCACAAACTGATTTCCGAACTCACCCGCCTGTACCTGTTCGATGAACAGCAGCACTATCTGGATGAGGACGGCGGCGCGCGGTTGCTCACGCCGGCCGTGCTGGCGCGCCATCTGTCGGGTGAGCAGACGGTGGCCGTGCAACTCGTGACCGGGAGCGGTCTGACGCGTGCGCTGGTGCTGGAATTTGGCGGCAAGGGCGGCGGAGAAGCGCACTGGAGCGCGCTATGCGCGATCGCCAATGCCGTGCAGCACGAGCTGGACTTGCCGGCGCCCGCCGTCAGCATTTCGGGCACGGCGTTCCAGCTGTGGCTGTCGCTGGCCACGCCCGTACCCGTCGCCCAGGCGCGCCAGTTCGTGCAGCTGCTGCGTTCCACCTTTTTATCCGCCTCGACGGACATCCTCGCCGCAGCGCCGCCCGCCGACGTGGAGCAGGCGGCGCTGCCACCCGCCTTGCAGCCGTCGGGCAAGTGGGCCGCCTTCATCCACCCCAGCATGGGCGCCGCCTTCGTCGACGAGCCGGGCCTGGACATGCCGCCGCCGCCAGCCGCCCAGCTGGGCTTCCTGGAAAGCTTGCGCAGCATCAATCCGGGACAATTCGCGCAGGCGCTGGCGAAATTGCAGGAACATGCGGGGCCGGCTGATGCTGTGTCCGCGCCCGTCGCCGCATTTCCGGTGTCGGCCGTCTCATCTGGCTTGCTGTTGCAGGACGCTACGCTGGAAGACATCGTGCGCTGGCTGCATGCGCGCAATATCGAGCCGACTTTCCGACACAGGCTGCAGTAGCGGGACGCTCTTCCTGCCAAACAGCAGGCGGCCAGCAGTGGACATTTCACTGGCGTGACAAATATATGCATTTTTCTTGCCGGGAATTTGCTATTCTCTACGGTCGCTATCGAGCCAAATCGGCAATGAAAAGCCAGTTCGCTCATCGCCTTAAATTAAATCCAGGACACCGTCAATGCACTTGCCAGCTGAGAAAAACGCCCCCCGGGACTTTGATTTCATCATCGGCGATTGGCTGGTCAAACATCGACGGCTCAATTCCAGATTCACGCATTGCAAGGAGTGGACAGAGTTTGACGGGCTCTCTTCGACCGTCAAGACATTGGGCGGCTTTGGCAACCTGGAGGACAACGTTCTCTACTTTCCGGAAGGTAGCTTCCGCGCCCTTGCACTGCGCTCGTTTTGCATCACATCCGAAACTTGGTCGATCTGGTGGCTCGATGCACGCAAGCCGGCAACGCTGGATGTCCCCGTTGTAGGAAAATTCTCCAATCACATCGGCGTATTTTTTGCAGATGACGTACTCGATGGCCAAGCAATAAAAGTGCGTTTTACCTGGACTGCCACACCGGGGAAAAATCCTCGCTGGGAGCAAGCTTTTTCCAAGGATCAAGGAAGAAGCTGGGAAACGAACTGGACTATGGATTTCGTGCGCGCCGCACAGGAAATGGCACCCATTCAGCCTTGAATGCAGAGGCTGCCAATGGCGGCAAGCGACCAAGAGCAGCCCTAAGTAAAGAAAGATCCATCATGAAGCGAGCTATATTGATTGTCTTGTTTGCTTTAATGCCAGTGTTCGCGCAGGCGGTCAGTATCGCTGACGAACAAATTGAACGCGCGGTGCGCGACTACATTGAGTCGCAACACCAAGCTAATCCGGCCCGCATGGAGCGTGGCATAGACCCGAAGCTCGCGAAACGCACTTACTGGCGGGCCGCCGATGGTTCTGAATTTATCATGAACACGGACTTCGACACCATGCTCAAGGTCGCCAGTAACTACAACAAGGACGGCACGAAATTCCCTACGCAACCGCGTGTTGATATCAAAATCCTCGATGTCGACCAGCGCGTGGCAAGCGTCAAATTGACCGTGGATGAGTGGATCGATTATATGCATTTATACAAGAACGATCATGGCGAGTGGAAGATCTTGAACGTGCTTTGGCAGTATCACGAAACGGCGCTGCAGGCCAACAAAAAATAATCCTGCCCCCCCGATAGCTATGTGCGCTATCGGCCAGGAGCAGCCATTGGAAAGCACTCAGAGCAATGAATGGAAAGAATTGATGGTTCGACTTGACTGTTCTGGCATCACCTTTGGCTCGCAACTTGACGAACGACATTTGTTCAAGTGGGGCATGCAAATTTCGGGTACGCTTCGGTGGGAGCAGGATACTCTTGTGGTGAAATCATTGAACCTCAGTAAAGCATCCTTAACGGACTTGCTAGCGCTTTTTTCCGGTATCAAATACCCATGAGGCAGCTGGCTCAGTTTAGAAATGCCCGGAATGAAGGTTGGTTTGCTGCTCCGACAATGTATTGGCACACACAGGTTTTCGGCTAGGCTGCAACCGGCCAGAAGCGGTCGTTGTCCATGCCAACTACTCCGGCCCTGTTTCCATATCCGTTTTATTTCCACGCATATCAAGCCTTCTAAGAAAAAAAGTACATGCCAATCAAAGCGAAGTCATTTGGGTACCAAGAGCAATTTGACTGGGGCGCGGACATTCACTCTGTTTCCTACGACGGCCGCCTGTCGATACGCGTCCTTCGAAACCGCAACATGGACGGTGGCATTGAAGTCACGTTTTCTCAGGTTGACGGCTTTAGGCTTTTGGACGAAGTTCCGCTTGCGGAGTACTGGACGGCTGAGGACTTTCCTTCAGGTTATCCCGTCCTTGAGGTTTTCGATGGCGGCTGGGCAAAGGAAGAAAATGCGCGTCTCGGCTACAACGAGCAGCAACGTGAGTGGATTATCGTGACCGCTGGTGCATGCGTCAGCGTTTTTTCGAAGCATGAACCAGAGATTCGTGACGCAATCTGGCCCGCCCTGCTTTAGGCATAAACAGCCGGTTGCCAACGGCTGCTTCGGGGCGACTGCTGGCGTCGCCCTTGTTCTCAAGCATCGGTTTGCTCGGCCATTTCTAGCGCATCGTCAACCTTAATGCCAAGATAGCGCACCGTACTTTCCAAGCGCGTGTGGCCCAGCAATAGCTGCACCGCCCGCAAATTTTTTGTGCGACGGTAGATGAGGGTTGGCTTCGTCCGACGCATCGTGTGTGTACTGTATGCCGTCGGGTCCAATCCAATTTCGTCGAACCATTGGTGAACTATGCGCGCGTACTGCCTGGTTGAAATATGCGGCGATTCGGAAATCCGACTGGGGAATAGAAAGTCGCCGTGCCGTAAACCTGCGGCCGAAATCCACTCCCCAAGGCTCTTCCTGGTTCCTGCGGTAAGTTCAAATTGGACAGGTCGCTTCGTTTTCTGCTGCATCACAATGGCCCTCGCTGCTATATGCCCTCCCTGACATACATCGTTGACACGCAACTGGACCAAGTCGCAGCCACGCAATTTGCTATCGATGGCTAAGTTGAAGAGCGCCAAGTCACGCACTCTCCGGTAGATTTCTAGGCGGACGCGAATTGCCCAGATTTCGCTTACGCGCAGCGGCGCTTTTTGCCCGACTAATTTGTCTTTGTTCCATGGTGTAGGTTGACCCAAAAATTGTGCTTGATATTCCATGATAGACCTCCTGAATGGAACTCTACTATGCGTCTAAAGAGCATCGGCGGCGTTAGGAAGGTGAGGTGGAAATTTACTGGATTTCCATTTGGACAACATGGTATCGTTGCTTATAGGCGAGATACGGCCACAAGCGGTCATTCGTGGCAGCGTGACAATTTGTGAGTTTTTCTGCTTAGCAATCCGCTATCCTCTGGTTCCGCTACCGGCCAATAGCAGACCTATACCTAGGCGAAGGAAAGTAGATGAACCTATTCGAAGAGGCACTGAAAGGAAGTATCAACGCTGTCCGAATATTAAAATCTAATCAAAAGAAAATCGATTCGGATATATTTGTATTCCCGAATGATGTTGCAGCCGTGATTAAGATGTACTTGCAGCAGAAAATTACGGCTTCGGATTTGAAGGAATGGGCTTCACTAATTCTTTCCGTTGAGTGCTACATTTGTCCAAATTGGGAAAATTATGAACTAGCTGATCGCTACCAGCCAATGTGGGACATACTACAACGATTGGAGATACCAGCAATTCATGGGGAAATTTCTGCATCGATAGCAGAAACATATTTGCAGAAACTTGACTCGATTTGATGTCGTATCCAAGAAGGCCTTTCGGCCTATTGTGTTGAAAAATGCGGGGACGTTAACATTTAGAACGAAACTCTGCCAGCCTAGACTGGCCAGAACCGCTGCTGTTGAATGATTCCCGACTGCTTGGAGGCCTGAGACCTCCCGAAATTGTTGCCGTTCGACTTCTTCAACACAATAGGCCAGAAGCAGACGTTGAGAAAAAACTAAAACTGACCTAAACCTATGCTTCCAAGGCGCACAAAATCTCAACTAGCAGCCGAACTGGGTCGCTTCGTCCAGCAGTATGCCCGCAAGGCCCATAAAAATTGGGATCCTAATGACCGAAGCTATGATAGAAAGCTGGAAGAGAAAATGAAGAGGCTATCGCCAGAAGATTTGTCAGAATTGCTTTCTGGTGACGATATCGAACCAATGGCACGTTCCCCGTTACCGAAAGAGGATTAGGCTGTTCTCGGCCAGGAGCAGCCGTTCATTTATAGAAAAGAATGAATAAACTAACCGTTTCAACTATAGTTGCGCTTGGACTTTCTACGTCCCTCGGGTTCGTTTGCGGATATCTCTTCTATGCGGGTTTTGGGGAGGCTCGCAACATCGCTGTGCAGACAGTATTCGAAGCACAGGAGACCCAACGGGTACTTCAATCATATGAGCCAGTTCTGATCACTTCAAGATTCTACACGGAGTTGGCTGCCGTAAAATCAGCTCAAGATGCTGAAGTCTTACGCCAGAAATATCGGGATGCCACTCTTAGGAATATTATTTTGTTCGAGAAACAAGCTGCCAAGCTTGAGCTTCCAAAAGAGCGTGCGTTAGCTGCTCCATTCTTGGATAGCGCTGCGAACGCTCGTAAGGAGTTGGAAACTAAATAGCTAAGATAACGGCATGACTGAAATCGACCAGAAGCAGACGGAGCTAAACACTGCCAGCAATTATTTTTCGGAGATTCTTATGTCGTGTGACTTAATGGTATATCTAAAACGAAGCGATATGCCGGCGCCTAGTGTATGGAGAAAAGCAATAACCGATGCAGGTTTTCCGGTTATTCTGGACGATGATTTTGATGTTTTTTCTTTCACTGGTTTTCTTCCTTGCCCCGTCAATGGAGAGCTAGCGGGGTTTGAATATTACGTTGCTCCGACCTCTTCGGAGGATATAGCCGAACTTGGATTGGCACCTGAACTGGGCTTCTCTGTTCAGTTTATCATCGGTTCTCGACCGCTGGAATTGACTGCTGCACTTGCCGCTTCAAGCGTGCTCGCATCGGTATCCGGCGGTGTTCTTGTTGACCAGCAAGAGGGCGAAGTTATAGGTGCAAACGATGCCATAAATTGGGCAAATGCTCAGCTTGGGTGAGTCAGCCGTAATCGGCCAGGAGCAGACGTTCAAGTTGACGTGACAATGCGTAACTATTCTAGCTTGGTAACTCATTATGCTCATGGGCCGCTGGCGGCCGTAATCTGACTCCCGCCACTTCCCAGAAAAGTTGATTATTTGCAATGTGAGCATGAACTAGTTAAACTAGTCAGACACTAACTTCCCTCTTCAATATTCGTGCCAGTCAACTTAGATTTTAGCGAGACAAAACCATGGCACTTGATGGATTAGTAGAGATTGCATTGCGAGCCGTCGCCGAAGTAATCATTGTGGGTATATTTTATTGGCCGGGATGGCTACTACTGCGGGTAATTACGGTAGGTCGCTATCCACCTCCAATTGGCAAACCGCATAACCAAATGGCTGTTGGTAGCTTCGGATTTTGTGTATTTCTCGTTGTGCTGATCCTATGTCTTCCAGGAGCGCGTCAATAGATGTTTTTCATTCTAACTCGTCGTTGCACACTGGCGTTCTGCGTCACTGAATTTGGTCGTTGAGCGTGCGCTTTGGCGAAGCAAAACAGACCGGTTTGGGCAGAATTCGGCAGCGGCGGCAAGCGGCCAAAAGCGGACCAAGTCAATTGAAATAAGGAGCTGGTGTGTCAGTGCCAGATGAGTTTTGCAAGGCATTGGATAGGGGGATGGTCGAACTTAGCGACGATGAGTGGGCCGTCACAAAGATCCGAGAGCGTGCGCTTATTGGCGTGTCACCAAACGACGCGTTCGGTAGCATTTCCAGAGTTTTGAATTTAGCAAGCAAGCAGTCAAATGAATATGCTTTCGTATCCTGCTGTTGGTTTGCGATGGATTTGGTGAGACTCAGTGATACGACCGAGCCTCCATCGGGTGTGGCGGAAGTGTTGATTTCGCTGCAACCAGCAGCAAAGAAATTTGGAGCTGCTAACGAGTTAAAAAATATTGCTAACTGGTATCGGCTGAAAATTTGAAGCAACGTCAATAGGCCACTACCGGCCAGGAGCGGCCATAGCATCTGACTTCGCCAACAAAATTTCTTATATCAAATGTCAACAATATTGTACTCGGCAGTTAATGCGCCAACTTCCTATGGAAGTTTCCTGTTCACAGTGCCACATCTTCTAATCGGGATGGCATTGCTATGGGCAAGCTGGCGCCGGAAGTGCTGGGTTAAAGGTATGAGTGGTCTTGCGGGCCTTATTGTCCAGACTTTTTTCGGAGGAATTTTCTTTTTCGTAACTGCCTATTCCATGACTGAAGGTTGGCTCGATACTTTAACCTGTCGTACTGCGCTTCGAGAAGGCAATGTATCAATAGTGACGGGGACGCTAAAAGTCAATAAAACGTTTAACAAACCTGGTTACGGATATATTGATTTCGATATTGACGGACATTCTTATACTACGCGGACTGAAGGGCCAGGGTGTGACTGTGGGTATATTCAATCGGTTGGGCGACATGTTCTACGCGCTAAGAATACTCAGGTGAAGGCACAATTACTGAATGGAAATATTCTGAGTCTCGAGTCAATTCATTGACCGAACTTCCGCTTTGGGGCGGAAGCGGACGCTGCAATAGAGATATGCTCTCGGCCAGAAGCAGTTATTCACCATGCGAGAAAATTGCAGCGGTCTGACGAGCTAGTCAGCTGGACGCGGATGGCGGTAACGGTTCTTTCCTGATGGCGCTTCCCGCGCCGCATTCGGCGGCTCCATGATAAGCTGTGGTGAGCGCCAAGGGCCGTCGACGATTTCTCCACGCGATCAGGCCTCACACAATGCGTCAATTTGACGTCCGGTTTACAGTGGACGGCCAGGAGGCAACATGACAGTCACGCGTATGGACAACGTCGGCATCGTGGTAGAAGACATCGATGCCGCCATTGCGTTCTTCACCGAACTTGGTCTCGTTTTCGAAGGGCGCGCGCCAATTGAGGGCGACTGGGCAGGTGGCGTCACCGGTCTGCACGGCATGCGCGTCGAGATTGCCATGATGCGTACGCCGGACGGTCACAGCCGTCTCGAGTTATCGCGTTTCCTCGCGCCGCCCGTGGTCGCCGATCACCGCAACGCCCCGGTGAACGCTCTCGGTTACCTGCGTGTCATGTTTACCGTCGAGGATATCGACGATACGCTCGTCCGGCTCGTCAAACGCGGCGCGAAGCTGGTCGGCGAAGTAGTCCGGTACGAAAACATGTATCGGCTCTGCTATATCCGTGGTCCCGAAGGAATCCTCATCGGACTTGCCGAACAGTTGCCGCAGAAGACGTCCTGAGGGAATCACGCAGGGCCTTGAACACTACAGGATCGGCCCCGAACCCGGTGCGGCGCAGATCGCGGGGCATGCGCCGACACCGCCCGGCGTGACATTGCAGGCCCCTCCGGGGCCGGCATAACACGCGCCGCCGGGCCCTGCGTAGCGGGGGCCTCCGGGGCCTGCATACATGGGACCGCCAGGCCCCGCGTACAAAGGCCCTCCCGGCCCGGCGTAGCAGGAGCCTCCCGGCGCCGCACAAGTGACAGGCGCCGTGGGAATGCTGGCGCATCCGAAAAGACCACCTGCCAATAACGCCAATCCCGCCAAGCCGAGTATTTTCATCAAATGTATCTCCTGGATAATTGAGCAAAGCCGAACCTGACATACTATACGGTGCAGTTTTCGCTGCACATCAACTGCTGGATGCGGAATTCAACAAAGACAATGAGCATGCCCGATTGATGTCGTGTCTTCGGATTTCAACCATTCGGTGCAGACGACTTGCCGGATTTTGGCCTCGTTTTTGCCGCGAATGGCCGGCAATGCACCTGCCGGCTATTCTTGACCGTCATGGGAGGGTCATGTCCAAGCCGACCATCCTGACAATGAAGAAGGTGACGAGTCCCAGGCCCATGAGCAATAGCACGAAGCCGGCGACCACCTTGCCGCTCGCGCGCAGCACCGCGCGATTCTGTTTCGCCTTGTCCTTATCCTTCTTGCCTTGATCGTAATGCCACTTGATGGCGAAGAACATGCCCGTGGCGAGCACGAGTGCCTTGAATGTCACGAAGACTATAGGGGTCCAATCGATCATTTTGCGTATTTCCAGTCTATTACTTGATTACTTGACACTATCTGTCGTGAGGCGCACTGCCTCAAAATGCTGCTTCAGCAGCTACTGTTCCAACTTTTTCTTCAACTATCCCCCCAGGCACCCTGTTTGACTCTTTCATTATAGCTAGCTCTGAAATAACGACGGTATCGAGCGCGGTGATGTGCCGCATGCGGATGAGTGAGGAAAAAACGTCTGCGACTGCCATGCAAGGATGGTGTTGCTGCAGGTTATGAGGCATACTACCTTAAAACAATCTCCATACATTGAGACAAAATGTCCCAGTTAAAAACCATACAAGATGAAAATTTGACGAGCTGGTTGCCGCGATTGGCCGGGAACAAGGGGCCCCGTTTTTTGCAAATTGCCGATGCCTTGCAGGTGGCGGTGGCAGACGGATCGCTGACAGCGGGCGATCGTCTGCCGACGCAGCGCCAGTTGGCGGCACAGCTGGGCGTCGACCTGACGACGATCACGCGCGCCTACGACGAAGCCAGGCGCCGCAACTTGCTGGAGGGGCGCGGCGCGCGCGGCACGTATGTCGCGGCGCCGAAAGTCGAATTGACCGCCATCCTTGACCTCTCCATGAATACGCCGCCACCGCCGGATGGCGTGGACTTCGACGACATGTTGCGACAAGGTTTGTCTCAAGTACTGATGCGCGCCGATAATGAGTTGCTGATGACCTATCACTTGGGCGGGGGAAGCGACTCCGACCGCAAGGCCGGAGCCAGGTGGCTGGAACCGATGTTCGGACCTCTGGATTCAGGGCAGGTGGTTGTCTGTCCCGGTGCGCAAGCGGCGATCGCCGCATTGATCCTGGCGCTGACGGAGCCTGGCGATGTGATCCTGGCGGAGCCGACGAGTTATCCGGGCTTGCGTGCCGCGGCCGCCCAGTTCGGCCGGCACGTCATCGCGGTGGGCGCGGACAAGCATGGGATGCTGCCTGAGCTGCTTGAACAAGCGTGCCGCCAGCACCAGCCCGCGCTGTTCTACCTCAATCCGACATTGCAGAACCCGACCGCCATCACCATGCCGGAACGCCGGCGCAAGGAGCTGGCCGGCATTGCGCAGCGCTGCAATGTACGCATCGTCGAGGACGATCCCTACTGGCTGCTTGCCGATGCCCCGCCGCCGCCCGTTGCCGCGTTTGCCCCGGCACAGGTGCTCTACATCTCGACGCTGTCGAAATGCCTGACGCCCGGCTTGCGTGTCGCCTTCGTGCTGATACGCGACCCGGCGGAGCGCGAGCGTTTCCTGGTCGCGCTCAGATCATTTGCGCTGATGGTCGCTCCTCTGACGGCCGCCCTGGCCACGCAGTGGATACTCGACGGCTCGGCTGACAGATTGATGGAAGGCGTACGCAAGGAGGCGCGCCTGCGCCACCGGATGGCGCGCGATGTGCTGGCGGGACGCTACAGCGGCGCCGGAGACGGTCTGCATGTATGGCTCGAGTTGCCCGCGTATTGGCACTCCTCGCAGCTTGCGCTCGCAGCCGCCAGCTACGGCATCGCCGTCACGCCGGCGGAGGCATTCGCAACGGGCAGCGCATCCGTGAACGCCATTCGCATCTCTTTGGGCAGCATCAAGGACCGTGGACGCTTGCAGGCCGGTCTTCAGCGGCTGTCTCACCTGCTTGCGCGGCGGCCCGAGTCATTCAGCGCTGCCGTGGTTTGACTGTCAGGAGCACTTCCTTATCTCCAGAAGCATCCCGGCATCAGGCCGCCATTTCCCTCGCCAGTGCCGACACCAGTTCCTCCGCCTCCATTTCCCGCGCCAGCGGCGCGCCCTGGCCGGCCCACTGTGCGGCGAATTCGCTATTGCCGTGCTGGCTGGCCAGCGCGTTCAATTGTTTGGCGGCATCGTAGGCGACGGGATAGTCGGCGGGGGGCGGGCTGCCCGGCGCTTCGCCGTGCTCGATCAAACGGTTCACCATGCCGCGCGCCAGGCGGCCCGAAAGTACGCTGGTCAAACGCGTGCTTGCGGCCCGTTCGCTTTTCAGGTTGGCCCGGTAGCCTGCATTGGCCGACGATTCCGGGCACAGCAGGAACGCCGTGCCCAGCTGGGCGGCCGCGGCGCCCAGGTCCAGCGCGGCGCGGATGCCTTGTCCATCCATGATGCCGCCGGCGGCGATCAGGGGCAGGGCGGTGCGGCCCGCCAGCAGGCGCAGCAGCACGCTGGTGCTGTGGCGCTCGTCCGGCGCTTGCGGGTCGAAAACGCCGCGATGGCCGCCCGCTTCCACGCCTTGCGCCACGATGGCGTCGACGCCGGCCTGTTCGATCAGCGCCGCCTCGTGCAGATTGGTGGCCGTGGCCATCGTGTAGACGCCGGCCTGGCGCAGGGCGGCAATCTGCTGTTGCGTCGGCAAGCCGAAATGGAAGCTGACGACGGCGGGCCGCTGTTCCAGCAACAGGTCGAACGCCGCGTCATTGCCGATAAACGTTTCGTAAATTTCGTCGAGCGCCACTGGCACGGCCGCGCCCAGCTCCGCAAACAGGGGTGCCAGATGGGCCAGCCAGGCCGCTTCGCGCCGCGCATCCCTGACTGCCGGCGCATGGCAAAACACATTCACATTGAAGGGGCGGTGCGTCAGCGCGCGCGTGTCGACGATCATCTGGCGCGCCTGCGCCACGGTGCCGGCGCCGATGGCCAGCGAACCGAGGCCGCCCGCGTTCGAGACGGCGGCGGCCATGCGCGGCGTGGAGATGCCTGCCATCGGCGCCTGGATGATGGGCAATTGCAGGGCTAGGTGGTCGAGAAATTGCCGGGACGAGCTCATGGTGTTTCCTTCACGAAGTTAAGGCGGCTGTACAGTATTCGTATTTAGAGAATATAATATCACAATCATTTTCATATAGAGAATACGATGGATACTGAATCATTGCGGATTTTTTGCTCCGTCGCCAGTGAACTGAGCGTTACCCAGGCTGCGGCCAGGCTGGGCCGCGCACCGTCCAGCGTCACAACGCGCATCCAGCAGCTGGAAGCCGATATCGGCGCGGAACTGTTCGTGCGCACGAATAAACGCATGGCCCTGACGGCGGCGGGCGAACGCTTTCTCGAGTATGCGCAGCGTTTGCTGGCGCTGGCGGAGGAAGCGCGGCACGTCGTCACCGGTGGGCGCGAGGGCGGCACCTTGCGCGTCGGCAGTATGGAAAGCACGGCGGCCAGCCGCCTGCCGGCGCTGCTGGCCGCATACCACGCCCGCTATCCGGCGACGCGCCTGGCGCTGGGCACGGGGCCGTCGCGTCCCCTGATCGAGCAAGTGCGCACGGGCTTGCTCGACTGCGCCTTCGTGGCCTTGCCGCCAGCGTTCGGCGGCGCCGCCGCATTGGCGGAGCTGGGCCTCGCATCGACGGCCGTGTGGCGAGAAGAGTTGTACTTGCTGCTGCCAGCCAGCGAGGCGCAGGCGCGCCGCGCCTCGGACGTGCGCACGCGCTCGCTGGCGGCCTTCCCGCAGGGCTGCACCTACCGCGGCATCGCGGAGGAAGTGCTGGGCGTGGCGGGCAGCACGCAGTGGCAGGTGCAGGAAATGAACTCGTATCACACGATGATCGCCTGCGTGGCGGCCGGCGCCTGCGTGACCTTGCTGCCGGCCAGCGTGCTGGCGCTGTCGGACGCGCCGGCCACCTTGAAAACCTTGCCTGCAGGGCCAATTGACACCGTGCTCGTGTGGCGCGCGGGATTCGACGTGCCCGCCTTCCAGCAGTTGCTGGCGCAGGTAGGCGAGGCTGCGGCATGAGCGCGGCGGCCAGGCTGCGCGTCGCCATCGCCGCGGCCGTCATTCTCGCCATTGGCATGGGCTTTGGCCGCTTCGCCTTCACGGCCATCTACCCGCACATGGTCAGGGAAGGCGTCTTGAGCTTGCGCGACGGCAGCCTGGCCGCCTCGGCCAACTATGCCGGCTATTTGCTGGGCGCCGTCCTGGCCATGCGCGCGCGCGCCCACAGCGCGCACCGGCTGTGCCTGTGGTCGGTGGCCGGCACGGCGCTGTGCCTGGGCGTGCTGGCCTTGCCGATGCCCGTCTGGCTCATCGTGACGGTGCGTGGCGTGGCCGGCGTCTTCAGCGCCCTGGCCATGGTGGCCGCGTCATTATGGCTGCTGGTGCAGCGCGGCCATGGTCGCGGCGCGCCGCTGCTGTATGCGGGCGTGGGCGTCGGCATCGCCGTGTCGGCCGAATTGCTGGTGCTGGCGTCGCACCTGGGCTGGCACAGCGCCGGCATGTGGCTGCTGCTGGCCGGCGTCACGGTGCTGGCGGGGCTGGTGGCTACGCCCGCCATTGCCGCCAGCGGCCAGGCAACCCTGGCGGCGCCGGCGCAAGCCGTCGCATCGGCCCTGGCGCCCGTCGCGCCGTGGCCGCTCGTGCTGATCTACGGACTGGCGGGATTTGGTTATATCGTCACGGCCACGTATTTGCCCATGCTGGTCGGCGCGGCCTTGCCTGGGCTGAACTCCGCTCACGTGTGGGCCGTGTTCGGCCTCGGGGCGGCGCCGTCGTGCTTCCTGTGGCACCGGCTGCACGAGCGACTTGGCACGCGCCAGGCGCTGAGGCTCAATTTGCTGCTGCAGGCGCTGGGCGTTGCCTTGCCCGTGCTGGCGCCCACGGCCGCCGGCTATCTGTTCAGCGCCATCCTCGTCGGCGGCACGTTTGTCGGCACGGTGACCATCGCCATGCCGGCCGCGCAGCGGGCCGCCGTCAAGGCAGGGACCAACATGATGGCCGTCATGACGGTGGTGTATGGCATCGGCCAGATCATCGGCCCCGTACTGGCCGGCAGCCTGTATGCGCAGTCGCACAGTTTCAACAGTGCGTTATTGGCGGCGGCCAGTGCGCTGCTGCTGGCGATTATCGTCAGCCTGCGCTTGTAAAAATCAGAGGTCGAATGCGCAGCGCATGAAGTCGCGGCGCAGCGCGTTGATCCTGTCGAACTCGCGCGTGTAATACAGCTTGTTCGTCAGCAGCACGGCATAGCGGCCGCGCCGGGGGCTGAGCCACATGGCCGTGCCCGTGAAGCCCAGGTGGCACCAGACATCGTCTTGCGGCGCGGTGCCTGCCGCCGGGTGCCAGAACAGGCCGCGCGACGGCTGCAGCTCGCCCGTCTGCACCGTCAGCGAAGCATGTACCCAGCCGGCGTCAAAGACGCTGCCGTGCCGGCCCGGCGCCAGCATCGCCCGCAAGAAGCGCTGCAGGTCCGGCACGTTGGAAAACAGCCCGGCAATGCCGCACACGCCGCCCAGCAGCCGGGTTGAAAAATCATGCACGACGCCACACAGGTGGGCGCCCGCCTGCTCGCAGAATTCGGTGGGCGCGACCAGCTGGCCGTGCCGTGGCGCCACGGGACCGTAGACCGTGGCTGCCATGCCCAGCGGCTGCAGCACATGTTCCGCAAGGGCCACGTCCAGCGGCGTGCCCAGCAGCCGTTCGATGACCAGGCCGAGGATCAGGGCCGCGCGGTCCGTGTATTCCACGGCCTGGCCCGGCGTGCCTTCCAGCGGCTCGCGCAGCACGCCGCGCACGATATCATCGTACACGTCGCCATAGCTGGCGCGCAGGCGGGCGCGCAGCGGCAAGCCGGCCGTGTGCGTGAGCAGCTGGAAAATCGTGATGGGCGCCAGCGCATGGCCTGCCGTGCCGGGCAAGACGTCGGCCAGCCGGCTGTCCAGGGCCAGGCGTTTCTGACTTATCAGCCTGCCGATGAGCGACCAGACGCTGATGATCTTGGTCAGCGACGCGATGTCGAACAAGGTATCGACCTGCATCGCGGCGCTGGAAGGTTCGGGCGTGAGCCGCCCGGCCGCGCTCATCACGCTGTGGTCGACGGTGCCCACGGCCCAGGCCGCGCCTGGAAAAATCTGTTCGTGTACGCCGGCTTCCACCAGCGCTGTCAGTTGCTCTGTATGGTTGCTTATCTGCATGATGATTGTGCCGTGTTTATCTTGTTATCGTCTGCCGCTGCCACGCCCAGCCACCTCGCCACCGATTGCGCCACCCATTGCCCCTCGTCGAGCGGCAGGTCGTGGCCCGCGCCGCCGTGGATCAAACAGTCCGCCTGCCAGGCGCGCGCCAGGCGCTGCGAGCAGCGGTGATCGACCAGTTGATCCTGTGCACCGGCCATCACCAGCACGGGCATGGATGGACGGACGAGGGGCGCGCGGTAGCGGGCGGCCGACAGCAACTGGCACAGCGCGTTGCGCCGGCTCACCGGGTATTGCTGCTGGTAGCTGAGCCAGTCGGCCAGCAGGGCGGGGTTGCCGCCAGCATGCCGCTGGCTGGTCAGACGCAATATCAGCGCTTCCTGGCTGGCTGCGTCGCCCAGCAGCAGCTGGCGCAGCAGGGCGCCGTAGTTCTGCCAGCGCAGGCGCCGGTAAAACGGGCTGTATGGCCGCATGCTGGTGTTGATGAGCACGCAGCGGGCGATTTCATGCGGATAGCGGCTGGCCCATTCGACGGCCACCATGCCGCCCAGGGACAGGGCCAGCAAATTGTAGGGCGCCGGGATGCCGTGCGCCTGCAACTCCTGGCGGCAAGACTCCACCATGGTGGCCACGCGGGTGGCGCTGTCCTGCGCATGGCGCGTGCCATTGCCGGGCAGGTCGGGCGTGACGATGTGGGCGCCGGGCAGGGCGCGCGCCAGTGTGCCCGGAAAGGTGCCCCAGTGGCGCTGTTCGCGCATCAGGCCGCGCAATAGAATCCACGTGGGCGGGTTCATGATTCGTACCATTGCGCCAGGGCGCGCCGGCGCTGGGCCTTGCGCAGCAAGCCTTCCGGCATCCAGCGGCCGTGGCTGCTGGCGGCGCGCATGAGGAAATCGAACCACACCAGATGCCGGCGCAGCACGCGCTGCAGGCGGTGCGCGGCCGTGGGGTTGAAGATGCTGACCCGGTTGAACAGCTGGCGCGGGTTTTTCTTGACCCAGCGCCACGAGCCCATTTCCAGGGTCAGCGGCAGGAACACGCGCCCGCTGTAGCTCGTGCCGTTCAGGTACAGATAGTCCCACAGGTCGCCATGGGTGCGGTATTGGCGGCTTTGCGGCTCGAACACATAGTTATGGTTGGGGTAGCTCTGGCTGAACAGCTCTTCCAGCGCGCCGATCTCGGCCAGGTGCTCGATTGGCACCTTGGTATGCGCGTGGGGAAACCAGATGCGGTCGCGCAAGCCGAAACCGGAATGGCAATCGAGGGCGATGCTGAACTGGCGCGACAGCAGTTCGCGCTCGACGAGGTCGCACACGGCCTGGCTTTCCAGCTCCATCGGCCCTCCGTCAGCGCCCCGGTACCAGGGCAGGCGGGCGCTGTAGCGCTGTCCACCGAGCATGAACGGCACTTTTTCGCGCGCGCTCAATGGCGCGTTACGCATCAGGTCCACGCCGTGCGGATTGCTGCGCGTGGCTTGCCACATGCCGCCGGGATTGACCAGCGGCATGAACACGAGGCGCATGCTTTCCAGCTGCTGGTGCAGGGTGGCGTCCCAGCGCAGGCGCGCGACCAGGCTTTCCAAAAAGGATAGCAGCACTTGCGTGCCGATGCGTTCGAGACCGTGGATGCCGCCAAAAAAGCCCAGCACGGGCACGTCGGGGCTGGGATTGCCCATGGCGATCGTGTAGACGGGAAACTCGCGCCCATCCATGGCGATGCTGCAGGGCGCGGCCACTTCCAGGTGGCTGCCGCCCTCGTCGATGAGGCGCTTCAGCATGACCAGCTCGGGCAGATTCTTTTCGATCATCAGGCGTCTGAAAGGGAAAGTAGCAGCCAGTGTAGCCGAAATCACAGCCGCGCCCGACGTCCCGCATGGCGAAATTTGCACGCTGCGCCATGTCACGAAGCCGTCATTTTTTGTGTGTAGGCTATTGCAGTTGATGCAAGAATTATTACTTGGCAATGCCTTGTTGCCACGCAGTTTTCCCCTCACTCGATAGCGACACGATAGCGATATGACAGGCAGCCCGGCATCCGTCCATGTGCTTGCGCTGGCGGGATACCTGGTACTGCTGGGTTTCCTTGCCACGGTGGGGCCCGTGCGGGCGCAACCGGCCGATGGCGCCGTCTTGCAGTTCGATATCGCCGCGCAAAACCTGGGCGACGCGCTGGACCTGTACAGCCGCCGCACGGGCGTCGCCGTGCTGATGGACCAGCGCTACGCGCAGCGCCAGTCGGCCGCCGTGCGCGGCCCCCATGCGGCGGGTGCGGCCCTGCAAGCCTTGCTGGAGGGGACGGGACTGCAATCGCGCCTGTCCGACGCGCAAGCCGTCATCGTGTATGCCCCGTCCAGCTCTTCAGCAAATGCTGCGGACTTGCCGCAGGCCGCCATCGTGGCCGCCGCCGACATCCCGGGCGCCACGCAGGGCGGCGGCGACCATGCTGCTTATGTCAGCCGCTTGCAGCACGTGCTGCTGGGGCTGCTGTGCCGCGCGGCGCAGACGCGTCCCGGCGGCTACCGGCTGGCGCTGCAACTGACTCTGAACCGCGCCGGCGTGGTGGATCGCGTGCATCTGCTCGACAGCACGGGTTTGCGCGCGCGCGACACGGCCATTGCGCGCGTCGTGCTGGGCATGCGCGTGGGCACCGCGCCGCTGCCCTCGATGCCGCAGCCCGTGTCCATCCTGCTGCTGCCGCAAGGGCCGGGCAGCGAAGTCGATTGCGCCCCCAAGACCATGTCCGTGCCATGAGCATGCCCGACCTGCGCGCCAAGCTCAAACGCCACCTCAGTTCGCGCTACGCCGTGCTGCGCTGGCGTCTCGAGCGCGTCGTCGGCTGCAAGCACCATGCGGCCGATGCGCTGCAGGAAACCTGGCTGCGCCTCGAAGCGATGGTGGCGCCGGGTCCCGCCGCCGCGCCCGTCCACAATCCCGATGCCTACCTGCTGCGCATGGCGGCCAATATCGCCACCGATGCCTACCGCCGCGACCGCATCATCGTCACCGAGCGCGAACGCGAAGAGCTGATGCACATGGCCGACGAGCCTGGCGACGACATCAGCGACCCGGCCCGCATCGTCTCGGCGCGGCTCGATGTGCAGGCGCTCGACGCGGCGCTGGCGGGCCTGTCGCCGCGCCGCCGCGCCATCCTGACGGCGGCGCGCATCGACGGCATGCTCAACGCGGAAATCGCCGAACGCTTCGGCATTTCCGTGGCGATGGTGAAGAAAGAATTGCAGGCCGCCCTGCAACACTGTAAAACGTGCATGGCCGACGCCGATGCGGCCCAGCGCAGTGATGTGTCGGGCCGGCGTAAATATTGATGAATCCCATGACTGCTCCCGACCGCGATCCACGCGCCCCTTCCTATACTGCCGACAGCGATGCTGACATCGGCCGGCAAGCCGCCGCCTGGTGGGCGCGCCTGCGTGCCGACGATTTTACGCAGGCCGACGCCGACGCCTTGCGCGCCTGGTGCGCGCGCAGTCCCGAGCATGCGCGCGCCTGGCGCGAGCTCAAGCAAGTGTGGCAGGCGCTCAATCCCGCCTTGACCCGCGCCACCGCGCCGCAGGGGGCGGCTGTGCTGGCGTTCCCGGCGCGTCCCGGCCGGCGTGTTTTCCTGGGCGGCGCGCTGGCGGCCGGCGTGGCCGCGCTGGCCCTGCGTCCGCCCTTGGGCGCCTGGCCGTCGCTGCAGGAACTGAGCGCCGACTACCGCACGGGCACGGGCGAGCAGCGGCAAATAGCCCTGTCGCAGCAGATGACGGTGCGGATGAATACGCAGACGCGCATCAACGTGCGGGCGCCGGAAGCGATTGAACTGCTGGGCGGCGAAGCGGAAATCGTTGCCAGCGGCGCGCGCCAGCCCGTGTCGGTGCTGGCGGGCGCGGGGCGTTTATTGGCGCAGTCGGCTCGCTTCAATGTGCGCCACACGGACGATGCCGTTTGCGTCACCTGCCTGGCGGGCGCCGTGGAGGTGGTCTGGCAGCAGCGCCGCCAGACTCTCGATGCGGGGCAGGAACTGGTCTACGACGAGCAAGGCGTGCAGGCGGCCACGGCCGCGCCGGCCGGGGAGGCCAGCGCATGGCGCACGGGCGCGCTGTCGTTTGCCGGCCAGCCGCTGTCCCGCGTGGTCGATGAAATCAACCGCTACCGGCCCGGCAGGGTCGTACTGCGCAATGCCGAGCTGGGCCGGCGCCTCGTGCGCATGCGCTTTTCCATCCGTCAGACTGATGGCGCGCTGGCGATGATACGCGACCTGACGGGCGCGCAAATGACCAGCTTGCCGGGTGGCATCGTGCTGCTCAGCTGAAGCGCGGCGCGTGCCAGGGCACGTCATAGAAATATTTTTCAAAGCATTATCCCTTCCGCCATCGAGCTACGTCATGGAGGCATGGACGCCTGCGCTACCGCCAGGCTCCGTTCCCTTCTCTCTAGCCAGGAAACCATTGCCATGACCAAGCTTCACACTGCCCAGCGCCCAGTCCCCACCGTCGACACGGGCGCGCAGCGTAGCTCCACGCTGGGCAGCCGCTTGCGGCTCACGCCGCTCGCCTACGCATTGACCACCATGCTGATGGCGGGCGCCTTTACCACGCCGGCCCGCGCGCAGCAGGCGTTCAGCGGCGGCTGGTTCGCGGCCAAGGGCGCGGCGCAAAATACGGCGGCCAACTCGGGCCGCTTGCCGAATGGCCAGCCGCTGCCGCTGGGCAGCCGCCCAGAGGGCCAGCAACAGCAGGCCAATCAGCAGTTGCAGCGCTCGCTCAACAACCTGAACCTGGCCGCGCGCGCCATCGCCGCGCAGCAAGCGGCCCAGGCGCAGGCGCGCCAAAATGCATCTGGCGGCGCCAGCTTGCCGAACGGCCTGGCGCAGGGCGGCTTGCAGGTCGACACCAACAGCCTGACGGCCGGCTGGCTCAACGCCCAGGCGCCCGTGCAGACGGTAGCGGCAGGCAAGACGGCCGTGCTGGTGCAACAGACGGCGGACAAGGCTGTCCTTAACTGGGAAACTTTTAACGTCGGCAAGGACACGACCCTGACCTTCCAGCAGCAGAAGGACTGGGCCGTGCTGAACCGGGTCAACGATCCGCAAGCGCGTCCCAGCCAAATCCAGGGCCAGATCAAGGCCGACGGCACGGTGCTGCTGGTCAACCGCAACGGCATCGTGTTTACCGGCACGAGCCAGGTCGACACGCGCAGCCTGGTGGCGGCCGCAGCCCGCATCAGTGATGCGCAATTCCAGAAGAGCGGCATCTACAGCCCCGGCACGGCCGGCGCCGCAACGTTCACGGAAGCGGACGGCACGGTGCAGCTGCAGGCGGGCGCGCGCCTGGCCAGCAATGCGCCCAAGGGCAGCACGGAAGGCGGCGGCTACGTGATGCTGCTGGGCAAAGAGGTCCACAATGCAGGCGAGATCAATACGCCCAAGGGCCAGGCTATGCTGGCCGCCGGCGACAGTTTTACCATCAAGAAGGGCGTGGGCACGGATGGCAACCCGCTGTCGACCACGCGCGGCAGCGAAGTCACGCCGCAGTTCGCGGCCGCCAGCACGGCGGGCAAGGTCGTCAACACGGGCCTGATACAGGCGCGCGAAGGCGATGTCACCCTGGCCGGGCGCGACGTGCGCCAGGAAGGCGTCGTGCTGGCCACGACGACGACGGCCACGCGCGGCACCGTGCACTTGAACGCGCTGGGCAGTGATGCGGCCGTCACCGTGGGACGGGGCGCCACCACGGCCATCGTGCTCGAAGACGATGTCAATGGCAGGAGCACGGCGCTCGACAGCCAGCGCGACGCCATGCGTGGCCCGGCCGTGACGGGCACGGAAAATATCGTTGCCGTCAACGACCGCCGCGACCAGTCGCGCATCGAGATTGGCAGCGCCGGCACGGTGGAGTTCCTCGGCGATTCGCTGACCCTGGCCACGGGCGGCCAGATCGCCGTCAACGCGGCCAGCCGCAGCCTGCTGCGCGACGGCGCCCAGCTCGACGTCTCCGGTGCCGTCGGCGTCAAGGTGGCCATGGCGGCGAACAATGTCGAGATCAACGTGCAGGGCAACGAGCAGCGCGACGCGCCCGTCAACCGCGACGGCAAGGCCTTGATCAACAACAATATCTGGGTCGACCGCCGCAAGCTGGTGTTCGTACCGAAAGGCACGAACGGCTACGACAGCGACCGCTGGTACACGGCCGGCGGCTTGCTGGAAGTGGCCGGCTACCTGGGCACGCAGGGCCATTCCGTCAGTGAGTGGATGGCGCAGGGCGGCACGGTGAGCTTCGGCGGCAAGGACGTCGTCACGCAAGCCGGCTCCGCCATCAACCTGTCGGGCGGCACCCTCGACGTGCAGACGGGCGCGCTGCGCCAGACCTGGCTGAAAGGCGCGGACGGCAAATTGTACGAGGCGGGCAGCGCCCCGGCAGACTTGCCGTATGCGGGCGTGTACAAGGGTTACGAGGAAGAACATGTGCGCTGGGGCAAGGATGCCAGCGCGTTCTACGCCAATCCATTGATCGCCGCGCAACAGCGCCTGGAAAACGGCTACACGGTGGGCCGCGACGCCGGCAAGCTGGTGGTCGCCACCGGTTCGGCCGTGCTGGAAGGGGCGATCGCGGGCGAGGTCTTCCAGGGCGAGCGCCAGACCCAGGCGCCGCAGGCCCTGCTCGACGGCTACCAGCAGTCGCAGTTCGCCGCCGCGCAGCGGGGGCAGCTGATCGTCGGCCAGTACCAGCCGATGTTCGACAAGCGCACGGGCGTGCTGCAGCATGCGCTGTCGGCCGTCATGGACGAGGTGCGCCTGACGCGCGTACAGGACGGCATCGCCGCCGGCCTCGACGTGGCGGACGTGCTGGCGTCAGAGCGCCAGGGCAAGCTGCTGCTCGGCACGGGATTGCTGAACAGCCAGCAGCTGGGCGCCATCCGTATTGCCGCGAAAGGCGCGATCACCGTCGACAGCGCGCTGCAGGTGGCCGATGGCGGCAATATCACCTTGTTCGGCAATGACGTGGCCATCAATAGCAATTTGCGCAGCCATGGCGGCAGCATCATGGCCGGCAATGTGCTGAACCAGCTCGGTGCGCTGGGCATGGTCGATACGGCCGTCGTTCCGGGCGGACCCGCGGGCAAGCTGGTGCTGGCCGACGGCGTCACGCTCGATACCAGCGGCCTGCTGGCCAATGTGCTGCGCGATCCGCTGGCCGCCGCCGGTTTGCCATATATGAATGGCGGCAATGTCTCGCTGCGGGCGAACGGCGACGTGCGCATCGGCAGCGGCATCCTGATCGACGCCGGCTCGGGCGCGGCCATCCTGTCACAGGCGAAACAGCAGGGCGGCAAGGGCGGCAACGTGACCCTGGCCAGCTATGGAACGAAATCGGACCTGGTGCTGGGCGAGGGCGCACAAGTGCGCAGCCATGGGGTGCAAGGCGGCGGCAAGCTGGAATTGCAGGCAAACAAGATTTTGATCGGCAAAACTGAAAAACCCGAGGCCGGCACCCTGCACTTGGGCGGCGACTTTTTTGAGCAGGGTTTTTCAAGCTACAGCCTGGTCGGCAAGCAGGGCGTGACGGTGGCGGACGGCGCGCAGGTGGACGTGCGCATGCCCGTGCTGCGCGTGGTGGACAATGAAAGCCTGGCCCTGTGGATGCCGGAGCAGGTCACGGAAAACCCGCTCAAGGGCACCCTGACGCAGCGCAAGGGCGCCAGCCTGGCCCTGCAGGTGGGCGATATCCAGTCCGGCGCGGCCGACATGGCCAGCGCCGAACTGCTGATAGGCAAGGGCGCCGTGGTGAGCGTCGATGCGGGCCAGTCCATCAAGCTGGCCAGCGTGGGCCAGCTGACGGTGGACGGGCGCCTGAACGCGTGGGGCGGCAAGATCAGCCTGGGTGGCGTGGGCGTCGACGTGAGCGTGTCCGAAGCGGTGGAAGCGGCTGGCCACGGCCGTTCCATCTGGATAGGCGAGAATGCCGTGCTCGACGTGGCGTCGCGCGCCGTCACGGCCACGGACGCGCAGGGCCGGCGCTACGGCAAGGTGGCGGACGGCGGCAGTATCGTCGTCGGCGGCGAGATCGACCATGCGCAGGGCAGCACCTCGGCGGTCAATCTGTTTGTTGTCGTGCGCGACGGCGCCGTGCTCGACGCTTCCGGAGCGCACGCCGTGCTCGACGTAAACGGCGCGGCCATCGGCGTGGCCAGCGCGGGCGGCAGCATTGCGCTGGCATCGAACAACGGCTTGTACCTCGATGGCCAGCTGCTGGCCAGGGCGGGCGGCGCGGCCGCGGCTGGCGGCACGCTGTCCGTGGCCACGGGCACCCCGGTCTACCTGAAAGTACTGGCGACGGACAAGGTGCTGCAGGGCCGCCAGATGATCGTCACGCAGCGCCAGGCCGCCAGCGACCTGGCCAGCGGCGTGCATGCGCAGGACGCGGCGCCGCTGCTGCAGTACGGCCATGGCCGCTACTCGGTGGAGCAAGTGGAGGCGGGCGGCTTTGGCAACCTGGCCCTGCTCGGCGCCGCCTCCTTCGATGGTGACGTGTCGCTGACGCTGCAGCAAAGCTTCCAGCTGTATGGCACGCCCGTGCTGGCGCCAGGCAGCAAGCCCGGCGCGAAGGTCGGCATCGCGGCGCCGTACGTACGCCTGGCCAGCGTCAAGCCGGCAGGACGCGACTACTATGTCACGCCGGGCACGGCGGGCCAGTCGCCGATGGCCGGCCAGGTCAGCATAGTTGGCGACCTGATCGACGTGCGCGGCCTGGTCGATATCCGTGCCACGGACGTGCGCCTCACGAGCCGCGGCGACCTGCGTTTCCTGCTGTCCCCGCTGGGCTGGGATGGCAACCAGCCGACGACGGTGCTGTCCACGCCGGGCGACATGACCCTCGCGGCGGTCCAGCTGTATCCGGAAACGGGCGCCGGCGCCGCCGTGCGGGCCGGCTATGGCCGTATCGATGGAAAGCTCGGCTACGACCCCGCGCGCAGCCTGAACATTGCACGCACGAGCGATGGCGTGCCGGCCATGCCGTATTCCGCCTTGGGCTCGCTGGAGCTGGGCGCTGCGCATATCGAGCAGGGCGGCGTGGTGCGCGCGCCGCTGGGCCGCCTGTCGATCGGCGCGGCCGGCTATGACAATGACAAGAGCCTGACGGTGAATCTATTGCCAGGTAGTATCACCTCCGTCAGCGGTGCCGGTCTGGTCATGCCGTACGGCGGTACCGTCGATGGCCAGGTCTGGAATGTGGATGGCAAGTTGGCCGCCTTCATGGGCGTGGGAGGTTTCAGCGGGCAGGGCGGCATGCGCGTCGGCGTGGAAATGTCCGGCGTGGCCGTCGATGTGCTGCCGGGCGCGCTGCTCGACCTGTCCGGCGGCGGCGAGCTGACGGGTGCCGGTTTCATCGCCGGCCGCGGCGGCTCCACCGACGCGCGCTATCATCCTTTGGCGCAGGTGGGCGCGAATGGCGGTTTTGTCTTGCCGGGCCTGGCGAGCAACCCTGTGTACGCCATCGTGCCGGGCGTGCAGGCGCCGCAAGCACCTTCGGGCGGAGACAAGGCGGCATCCGATGCGGCCGTGGGCCGGCAGGTGACGATAGGCAATGGCGTGCCGGGCTTGCCCGCCGGCACCTACACCCTGATGCCCTCGACCTATGCCTTGCTGCCAGGCGCCTTCCGCGTGGAGCTGAACGGCCTGGCGGGCCAGGGCGCCGCCACGCTGGCGCAGCCGCTGCGCAACGGTTCCTGGGCTGCGCCCGGCACCCTGTCGATTGCCGGCACGGACATCCACGCGCCGCTGGCCAGCCAGCTGATACTCACCCCGGCCAAGGTCTTGCGCACCTATTCCCAGTACAACGAAACAGGCTATGCCGCCTTCGCCCTGGCCGATGCGCAAACGCGCGGCATTCCCCGCGCGCAGCTGCCATCGGATGCCAAGACGCTCAGGCTGACCCTGGTGCAAGACGGCGGCCCGGATACATTCCAGTTCAAGGGCACCGGCAAGTTCGGCGCGGCCGAGGGCGGCTACGGCGGCACCGTGCTGCTGGGCTCGAGCAATGTCTCCAACGGCAAGATTGAAATCCTCGCCGATGGCGCGCCAGCGAGCAAGGACGCCGGGCAGGTCAGCGTGCGCGCCTCGAGCCTGAATAATCTCGGCGCGGCCCGCATTGTGGTGGGCAACACGCCCACGGTGGAGTATGGCCAGGGCGGCAACTACATCAACTTCGGCGTCCAGTCGGCGACTGCCATCTTCCTGCGCGCGGGCGCCGTGCTGTCGGCGCCTGAGGTATTCCTCGTGGCCCAGGACCCGGGCAACTACGAATTGGGCGATGGCCTGATCGATATCGCGCCTGGCGCGGGCATCAGCACCCTGGGACGCGGCAAGGCCGCATATGACGCGAACGACGGCTTTATCTACAAGACCCGCGCGGACATGCACGTGCTGGCCGCCTCGAACGGCTTGATGAATGTGGCGCCGGTCGGCGGTTCGGCGCGCGGCGGCATCCGCATCGGCGCGTGCGGCGACGCTTGCGCCGGCACCAGCACAGCGAGCCTGTACTCGGAAGGCACCTTGCTGCTGTCGACCAATGGCAGGTTTGAACTGGACGACACGGCGCGCTATGGCACGCGCAACCTGAGCCTGTCCGTGGGCGCCATCAATATGGGCAGCAGCGAGGCGCTGGCGGCGGCGCAGGCCGGCGGCACGCGTTCCAGCGGCCTGGCCATGAACCAGGGCGTGCTGGAGCGCCTGCTGCGCGGCGATACCAGCACCGGGGCGCCGGCCTTGCAGGCGCTGATCCTGAGTGCGGCCGACAGCGTCAATTTCTATGGCGACGTGATGCTCGATACCTACGACAAGAGCACGGGGAAATCCACGCTGGAGCGCCTGGTGCTGACCACGCCGGCCATGTATGGGCAGGGCGATGCCGGCACCGTGGCCACCATCCGCACGGCCAACCTGATCTGGGGCGGCGCGCTGTCGCCGGCCGGCAATGTGATCGCGCATGGCGCCGGCACGGGCAGCGGCACCCTGAAACTGGAAGCGCAGCGCATCGATTTCGGCTTCGGCCCGTTCACCCAGCCGGCCGGCGTCGCCTCGTTCGACCGCCTGGCGCTGGGTTTTGGCAATGTCAACCTGAAGGCGTCGGGTCAGGTCACGGCCAACCACAAGGGCAGCCTGTCCGTCTACCAGGCGCAGGGCGCCTACGAGTCGGGCAAGGGCTACCAGTACAGCGGCGGCAACCTCAATATCAGCACGCCGCTGCTGACGGGCGACGCCGGTTCCGCGCACAGCTACACGGCGGGCGGCGCGCTGTCGGTGGCGGCGCTGGCCGGTACGGCGCCAGCGGCCCCCGTCAAGAATAACGATGGCTTGGGCGCGCAGCTGGCGCTGAACGGCGACAGCGTGAGCGTGGCGACGGCCGTGGTGTTGCCTAGCGGCAAGTTGACGATCAGCGCGCAGCACGGCATCACCGTGGCCGACGGCGCCCGCATTGACATGGCGGGCCGCAAGAGCACCTTCTTCGACGTGGACAAATACAGCTGGGGCGGCGACGTGAGCCTGGACAGCCGCGCCGGCAATATTCGCCAGGCGGCAGGCAGCGTGATCGACTTGTCGGCCGAAAACAACCGCGCCGGCAGCCTGAAGGCCGTGGCGCTCGAGGACGCGGCTGGCATGGTGGATCTGCAGGGCAAGATCCTGGGCGGCGCCAGCGGCAGCTACGACGCGGGCGGCACCGTGGTGCCGTACAAGAAGGGCAGCGTGGACGTGCGCGCGCAAACGCTGGGCGCGGGCGGCAGCCTGGACAGCCAGTTCGCGTCGCTGAACACGCGCCTGACGGAAGGCGGCGTGACGGGCGGGCGCAGCTTCCAGCTGAAACAGGGCGACTTGACGATAGGTAACGACATCAAGGCGGGCGAAGTGCAGGTATCCGTCGACAATGGCAGCCTGACCGTCGCCGGCGTGATCGACGCCAGCGGCGAGCGCGTGGGCAGCATCCGCCTGGCCGGCAAGCATGGCGTCACCTTGGCCGGCAACGCCGTGCTCGACGCGCATGGCACCGTCTTGCGCGTCGACAGCTATGGCAAGATCATCGACAGCCCGAACCGGGCCACGGTGGAAATCAATTCGGGCGTAGGCACCTTGGACCTGGCCGGCGGCGCGCTGATCGACCTGCGCCACGGCACATCGGCCGTGGCCGGCAAGGGCAAGGGCGAACACGACGGCGCCGCGCGCGGCACGCTGGAACTGAGCGCACCGCGCCTGGGCAGCGGCGGCGTTCGCACGGATCTTGATGTGGCCACCTTCGGCGACATCGCCATTGCGGCCGGCGGCGGTTTGACGATACGCGGCGCGAAATCGATCGCCGTCAACGCCATGCAGCGCTATGACGACGCGGCCTACGCCACGGACCTGTCGGCCAGCGGCCGCCCCTACCAGGTGGTCAACCAGGCGTATCTCGACAGCAAGCACGTGGACAGCACGGCCTTCATCGACGCGGCGCTGGCCAACACGAACTTGCGCAATATCAAGCTGGCGGGCTTGAGCACGGCCGCCTATGCCGATGCCTTGCATCTGCGTCCCGGCGTCGATATCGTCAGCAAGACGCCAGACGGCGACCTGGTGGTGCAGGGCGACCTGGACCTGTCCGGCATGCGCTACGCCAGCCTGAATCCGCGCTTTCAAGCAACAAATGTGCGCGGTTCGGGCGAGGTGGGCAGCCTGCTGCTGCGCGCCGGCGGCGACTTGAGCATCTATGGCAGCATCAACGACGGTTTCGCGCCGCCACCGGCCACCAAGGATGACAGCGGCTGGGTACTGCTGCCGGGACGCGATATCAATGGCAGCGACGTCATCGTGCCGGGCAAGGGCGTGACCGTGGCCGACGGCACCTTGTTCCCGGGCGGGATCGCGCTCAATTACGACCTGCCCATCAAGGGCTTCAGCTTGATGGCGAATACGCGCCTGCCCGCGCCCGTGACCCTGGCCGAGGCCGTCACCTTGCCGGCCGGCACGGTGCTGGCGGCCGCCGTACGCGACAGCGCCGGCCATATCGTCCATGCGGCCGGCAGCCTGCTGGCCACAGCGCTCACCTTGGACGCCGGCATGCGCCTCGATGCGGGCAGCGTGCTGGCGCAAACGGTGAAAGTGGGCTCCATGACCTGGCCCAAGGGCGTGCCGCTGCCTGGCGTGGCGGGCGAACGCTCGGTCTTCGCGCTAAACGGCAACCTGGCGCTGGCCGTGGGTTCATTGATCCCGTCCGGCACCGACGTCAAGCTGATGCCGAATGTGGAATCGATCCAGCTGCGTCCGGAAGTGGCGGGCAGCCAGGGCAAGCTGTGGGCCATCGCGCCCATGCTGGCCGAAGGGTCGCAAGCGTGGGGCATGCGCCTGGTGGCGGGCGCCGATCTCGACGCGGCCGACACGCGCGGCGTGCAGGCGCACCCCAGCCACGGCACCCTGCGCCTGGCCGACAGCCATTACGGCATGTATGGCATCTTGGTGCCGCCGAAGGGCGTGCAATACTGGACCAGGGAAGCGCAGGAACTGGGCGAGCGCGAGGGCATCCCCGGCATCGTGGCGGGCGAGCCCATCACCGAGGAATTCACCAGCCAGTTCGGCCAGACTGTCGAGGTATTTTGCGCCAACGACCCGACCCTGTGCGTGCTGAAGTTGGCCTACGTGTGGACCAAGGCCGGCGCCGAAGAGTTCGCCGACCCGAGCGTGAAGGCGGGCGACGTGGTCGACCTTGACGCACTGGGCTGGCCAACCATGTGCGAGGAAAATCCCACCTGGTGCGGCACCTCCAGCCCCAGCTACAATTACAAGCCGTCCAGCCTGCGCTACAGCGTGCTGCGCACGGGCACGGGCGACCTGGACCTGGTCAGCGGCGGCGACTTGCGCATGGACAGCCTGTATGGCGTGTATACGGCCGGCATGTCGTCCACGGCGACGTTGCCAGGCGACCCGTTCAACCAGGCGCGGGCGCGCAATGCCGACGGCAAGGTATTGAACAATCCGGACGGTGAGCATGAACACCTGGTCGATGGCGGCGCCGACAGCATCTACCGTGCCTGGTACCCTGACCAGGGCGGCAATCTGCTGCTGAAGGTTGGCGGCGACCTGACGAGTTCTTTGTTGAACCGCAGTGCCGCGACCAATTTGCGTCCCGTCACGGCGGACGCTGGCTACGACAGCACGGCCGTGGGCAACTGGCTGTGGCGCCAGGGCAGCGGCGGTCTCGCCATCGGCGGCCTGGCGCAGCCGGTGGCATGGTGGGTCAATTTTGGCACCTATGTGGGCCGCAAGACCCTGGCCGACGACGTCCTGGGCTTTACGGGTTTCGGCACCCTGGGTGGCGGCAATGTGCGTGCCGACGTGGCGGGCGACGCCGGTGTGCTGGCGTTGGCGCAGGGCAGCAGCTACGACGGCAATATCAATATCCGTTCGCAGGGCTTGCTGCTGGCCGTGGGCAGTACGGGCCGCGTGCATGCCGATGGCAGCATGCTGTTGACGGGCGGCGGCGACTTGGACCTGCGCGTGGGCGGCGCCATCAACCCGGCAGGCGCGCCGGGCGGCGGCCACATGAATGGCGCCCTCGTCGACTTGCGCGGCCACGCGGAAACGTCGGCCGCGCAGCTGGGCAGCCTGGCGCTGCAATATGGCACACGAAATACCGATCACGTGCCGAAAGAAACGCGCGCCTACGATGCCTTCACGGCCACGCGCGCCACGCTGCAGGGCGGCATGACCCTGGTGCCGGGCGACGCCACGTTCAGCGTGGCGACCCTGGGCGACCAGGTGCTGCAGGATGTGGCCGATCCGGGCCGCGTACTGATGGTCAACCCGACCTCGGCACTTGCGCCATCGGGCGAACTGGGCATCGGCTACAGCTGGTTCAGCCTGTGGACGCCGCACACGGCGCTTGATCTGTTCTCCGCCGGCGGCAATCTGACGCCGTTGACGGCGCCGATCGGCACGGAGACCGACTTCGCCACCATTTACCCGTCCATCGTGCGCGTTGCGGCCGCACATGGCAGTTTGTACTACGGCAAGATGAGTGTGAACCCGAATGGCGTCGACAGCTATGCCGCCCCCTTGCTGCTGGCGCCTTCGCCGTATGCCCAACTGCAATGGCTGGCCGGCGACTCCATCTATGCCGGCGGTTTTACCATCGGCCAGTCCGGCGCGGCAGCGGCCAGCATGGCGACACCGTTCAAGCCAGCCTACATCGCGCGCACCCCCAGCATGTGGGCGACCGGCCCCCTGGCCAGCAATCTGTCCAGCACGGGGGCGCCGGCCACGGAAGACAGGTATCCGCTGTTCGCCTTCGGTCCCGATTCGGCCGGCGGCCCCGGCAACAGCGGCACGCAGGCGGCCCGCATTTATGCCGTCAAGGGCGACTTGCTCGGAGTCAACGTCGGTCGCATCGTCCAGTTCAACGACGCCAAGCACGTGGGCATCACCTGGTACGAGGGTGCGCAACCCGTCTGGATGAAGGCGGGCCGCGACATCGTCAGCAGCGGCACGGCGCAGCTGGAAGGTGTGGGCGGCAGCGACAGCGGGAGCGGCATGGCGTTCAACAATAGTGGCAACCTGTTCGTGCATAACAACGCGTATGACGTATCTGTGGTCTCGGCCGGGCGCGACATCCTGGCCAGTTCCTTCAACGTGGCCGGTCCTGGCACGCTCGACATCAGCGCCGGACGCAACATATTGATGCAGGACAAGGGCAGCGTCGTCAGCCTCGGCCCTGTCGTGCAGGGCGACAAGCGCCCGGGCGCGGGCATCGCCATGCAGGCGGGCGTGGGCGCGGCCGGTCTCGATTACCTGCGTTTCGTCAAGCCCTACCTGGACTCGTCCAACGTGGCGCAGACGGGCGTGCCGCTGGCAGGTCAGGCCGGCAAGGTGGTGAAATCCTACGAAACCGAATTGCTGACCTGGCTGGGCGAACGCTACGGCTTCAAGGGCACTGCAGCCGAGGCGCTGGCCTTTTATCTCGCCTTGGCCGAGCCGCAGCAGCGCGTGTTTGCCCGCGACGTGTATTTCGCCGAACTGAAGGCGGGCGGGCGCGAGTACAACGACCGGGACAGCTCGCGCTATGGCAGCTTCCTGCGCAGCCGCAACGCCATCGCGTCCCTGGCGCCGGCCACGGACGCCGGCGGCAAGGCGATTGCGTATGCGGGCGACATCGTCATGTACCGCGGCACGTTTGGCCTCTACAACCCGAGTTCGGGGAGCAACGACCGCATCGTTCCCCGCAGCGGCTACGTGCACACCAACTTCGGCGGCGATATTCAATTGCTCACGCCGGGCGGCAGGCAGGTGTTCGGTATCGAAGGCGAGGCGCCGCCGTCGACCTCGGGTGTCATCACCAAGGGCGGCGGCAATATCGAGCTGTTCTCGCACGGCAGCATCCTGCTGGGCCAGAGCCGCGTCATGACGACGTTTGGCGGCGACATTCTTGGCTGGTCGTCGCAGGGCGACATCAACGCGGGGCGTGGTTCGAAGTCGACCATCGTCTACACGCCGCCCAAGCGCGTGTATGACAACTGGGGCAACGTGACCCTGTCGTCGGACGTGCCCAGCACGGGCGCCGGCATCGCCACCCTGGCGCCGATCGCCGAAGTACCGGCCGGCGACGTGGACTTGCTGGCGCCGCTGGGCACCATCGACGCGGGCGAGGCGGGCATCCGCGTCTCGGGCAGCGTCAACCTGGCCGCGCTGACGGTGGCGAACGCGGCGAACATCCAGGTCAAGGGCGAAGCGAAGGGCATGCCGACGGTGGCGTCCGTCAACGTGGCCGCCATGACCAACGCCAGCGCGGCCGCTTCCCAGGCGACGGCGGCGGCGCAGGACGTGGTGCAGCGCGAGCGCGCCGCCACCCGCGCCGCGCAGCCGTCCGTGTTCACGGTGCGCGTGCTGGGCTTTGGCAACGACGCCCCGCCCGACAGCGCGCAAGCGGCGCCGCAGGATGGGGCGCGCATCGAGGCGGCCGATTACAACCCGCGCAGCGCCGTGCGCGTGCTGGGCTTGGGCCCGTTGCCGGAATCGGCCACGCGTCAGCTGACGGCGCAAGAGCGCAGCAGGTTGTCGCCATGATGGTCGACATGGCGCGTAGGGCTGAACCCTTGCGCATGGTGGGCATGCCGTGGTACCGGTCCGCCATCCGGCCCCGCTTGCAGGCGGCCAACGACGTGGCGCCAGGGCAGGGCAGCCAGCTGCAGGCCGTACTGGAAAGCAATTACGCGGCCCTGCATCGGCGCTTGGCGCGCCACCTGGGTTGTGCCGAGCTGGCCAGCGACAGCCTGCACGACGCCTGGCTGCGCCTGGACGCGCTGGCGGCCGGGGCTGCGGACGGAGCTGCGCTGGCGCACCGCCCCGTCGCCTATGTGTTTCGCGTGGCGTGCAATGCGGCCATGGACAGCCTGCGCGGCAACCGCGCCTGGCTGTATGCGGACGAGGGTGGTGGGGACGGCGCCGCCGGCCTCGTCGATTTCCTGGCCGATACGGCGGCGGGGCCGGAACGCCTGGCCGAGCTGCAGGCGGACGTGCGCCTGCTGGCGCAAGCCGTCGACTTGCTGCCGCGGCGTCACCGGCAAGTGCTCGAAGCGCTGCGCGTGGACGAGCTGACCCGCCTGGAGGTGGCTGAGCGGCACGACATGTCCTTGCGCAACGTCGATACGGCCTTGCGCCAGGCGCTCGACCATTGCGCCCGCCACACGGGCTACGCGGCGCAGGGCGGCGTCGGCACGACCCGGCGCAGCCTGAAGCTGAACGTTCGTTCGCGTACAGACGCGTAGGAATCGGGCCGTCAGACTGGTGCTTCGGGCCTGCATGCGCCCACCCAGCCAGTCCACAGCCAGGAGGAAGCGCGAGATGACAGAGTCCCATCAAATCAATGCCGGTAGGCGCGGCTTGCTGATCGCCGGTGCGCTGTCGGCCACGGCCGCGGCCGTGCCCGGTGTGGCAGGAGCGGCGGGGGCGGCGCAGGCCGTCAGCACGAGCGGCCAGGCGCCACCAGTCCTGATGAAAGTCAGCCTCGACGTCAATGGCCAGCGCCACAGCCTGGAACTCGACACGCGCACCACCTTGCTCGACGCCTTGCGCGAACATCTGCAGCTGACGGGCACCAAGAAGGGCTGCGATCACGGCCAGTGCGGTGCCTGCACCGTCATGCTCGACGGCCAGCGCATCAATGCCTGCTTGACTCTTGCCGTGATGCATGACGGCGCCAAGGTCACCACCATCGAGGGGCTGGGCACGCCGGAGAAACTGCATCCGATGCAGGCCGCCTTCATCGCGCATGACGGCTACCAGTGCGGCTATTGCACGCCGGGGCAGATCTGCTCGGCCGTCGCTGCGCTGGGAGAAATCCGCCAGGGCATCCCCAGCCACGTCAGCGTGGACTTGAACGCGGCCCCCTCGGTGACGCCGGAAGAATTGCGCGAACGCATGAGCGGCAACATCTGCCGCTGCGGCGCCTACTCCAACATCATCGAGGCGATCACCGAGGTGGCGGGGAGGCCGGCATGAGAGTCTTCAGTTACCAGAAGGCCGCCTCGCCGGCCGAAGCGGCGGGCGCCGCCGTGAATACGCCGGGCGCCCGCTTCATCGCGGGCGGCACGAATCTGCTCGACCTGATGAAGCTGGAAATCGAAACGCCCGCGCATTTGATCGACGTCAATGGCCTCGCATTGGATAAAGTGGAGACCACGGCCGACGGCGGCTTGCGCATCGGCGCCCTCGTGCGCAATACGGCGCTGGCCGCGCACGCCACGGTGCGGCGCGATTATGGCGTGCTGTCGCGCGCCTTGCTGGCCGGCGCCTCGGCGCAATTGCGCAACAAGGCGACGACGGCCGGCAACCTGCTGCAGCGCACGCGCTGCCCGTATTTCTATGACACGAACCAGGCGTGCAACAAGCGCGTGCCGGGCAGCGGCTGCTCGGCCATCGGCGGCTTCAGCCGGCCGCTGGCCATCCTGGGCGGCAGCGATGCCTGCATCGCCACGCATCCGAGCGACATGGCCGTGGCCATGCGCGTGCTCGACGCCGCCATCGATACGGTGCGCTCCGACGGCGCCGTGCGCAGCATCCCCATCGCCGACTTTTACCGTTTGCCGGGCAACACGCCGCACGTGGAAACCGTGCTGCAGCCGGGAGAACTGATCACCAGCGTGACCTTGCCCCGGCCCGTTGGCGGCACGCATGTCTACCGCAAGGTGCGCGACCGGGCCTCGTACGCGTTCGCGCTGGTGTCCGTGGCGGCCATCATCTTGCCCAATGGCACGGGCAGGCTGGCCCTGGGCGGTGTCGCGCCGCAACCGTGGAGAATTTCTGGCGCCGAGCAGGTCATGCCCGAGGGCGCCGCCGCCTTCAGCGAACGCCTGCTGGCCGGCGCCAGACCGACTGACGACAATGCCTTCAAGGTGACCCTGGCGCAGCGCACGATTGCCTCGGTGCTGGCTGAAGCACAAGCGAAGAAAGGCTAGGGCCATGAAATTTACGACACCTGCGACCACCAATCCCATCGACCAGCTGAAAGTCGTGGGCCGTCCCACGGACCGTATCGACGGCCCCCTGAAAACCACGGGCACGGCGCCGTACGCGTACGAGCAGAACAAGGCTGCGCCGCACGCGGCCTATGGCCATGTCGTCGGCGCGGCCATCGCCAAGGGGCGCATCGCCTCGATCGACACCAGCGCGGCGCGACGCGCGCCGGGCGTGCTGGCCGTGGTGACGGCGGAATCGGCGGGCAAGCTGGGCAAAGGCAAGATGAACACGG
Source organism: Janthinobacterium lividum (assembly GCF_011601275.1). Lineage (GTDB taxonomy): Bacteria > Pseudomonadota > Gammaproteobacteria > Burkholderiales > Burkholderiaceae_D > Janthinobacterium > Janthinobacterium lividum_E. The sequence continues at coordinate 133,039 of NZ_JAAOLY010000010.1, forward strand.
CGACGCTGCTGGGTGGCCCGGACATTGAACATTACCACCAGGCCATCGCGCTGGTGGTGGCGGAAACCTTCGAGCAAGCCCGTTCGGCCGCGCAACTGCTCGATGTGAAATATGTCGAGCAGCAGGGCGTGTTCGACCTGGCCAAGGCCAAAGGCGGCGCCACCAAGCCGAAGGAGGGCAAGCCCGACAGCAAGACGGGCAACTTCGCCGGCGCCTTTGCCCATGCTCCCGTGCGCCTGGATGCCATCTACACGACGCCTGACCAGTCGCACGCCATGATGGAGCCGCACGCCTCGATTGCCGCCTGGGAAGGCGACAAGGTGACGGTGTGGACGGCGAACCAGATGGTGGACTGGGGCCGCGGCGACCTGGCCCGCACGCTTGGCATTGCGAAGGACAAGGTGCGCATCGTGTCGCCGTATATCGGCGGCGGTTTCGGGGGCAAGCTGTTCGTGCGCGCGGAAGCCTTGCTGGCGGCGCTGGGTGCGCGCGCGGCGCAGCGTCCCGTCAAGGTCGCCCTGACGCGGCCCTTGATGATCAACAACACGACGCACCGACCCGCCACCATCCAGCGCCTGCGCATCGGCGCCACGCGCGACGGCAAGATCACGGCCATCGGCCATGAATCGTGGTCCGGCGACTTGAAAGGGGGCCAGCCGGAAACGGCCGTGATGCAAACTCGGCTGCTGTATGCGGGGCCAAACCGCATGACGGCCATGCGCCTGGCCGTGCTCGACCTGCCGGAAGGCAACGCCATGCGCGCGCCGGGCGAGGCGCCGGGCATGATGGCGCTGGAAATCGCCATGGACGAGATGGCGGACAAGCTGAAAATGGACCCCATCGTCTTCCGCATCCTGAACGACACGAAAGTGGACCCGGAAAAGCCGAGTAGACCGTTTTCCCAGCGCCGCCTGATCGACTGCCTGCGCACGGGCGCCGTGGAATTCGGCTGGAAAGAGCGGCAAAGCCAGCCCGGCATGCGGCGCGACGGCCGCTGGCTCGTGGGCATGGGCGTGGCCGCCGCCTTCCGCAACAACCTCGTCATGCAATCCGCCGCCCGCGTGCGCCTGGACGGCAACGGCATCGTGACGGTGGAAACGGACATGACGGACATCGGCACGGGCAGTTACACCATCATCGCGCAGACGGCGGCGGAAATGCTGGGCGTGACCTTGAACAAGGTGGTCGTGCGCCTGGGCGACTCGGATTTTCCCATCTCGGCCGGTTCGGGCGGGCAGTGGGGCGGCAACAGTTCCACGGCCGGCGTGTACGCGGCCTGCGTGCGCCTGCGCCAGGCCATTGCCGGCAAGCTGGGTTTCGACGAGAAAGAGGCGCGCTTTTCCGATGGGCAAGTGAGCGAGGGCGAGCGCAGCGTGCCGCTCGCTGCCGCCGCCTATCATGGCGACGTCGTCGCGGAAGACCACATGGAATACGGCGACCTCGATAAAAAATTCCAGCAATCGACGTTTGGCGCGCATTTCGTTGAAGTGGCCGTGGACAGCGACACGGGCGAAGTGCGCGTGCGCCGCATGCTGGCCGTGTGCGCGGCCGGCCGCATCCTGAACCCGAAAGCGGCCCGCAGCCAGGTGATCGGCGCCATGACCATGGGCGTGGGCGCGGCCCTGATGGAAGAGCTGGTGGTCGACCAGCGCCACGGCTTCTTCGTCAACCACGACCTGGCCGGCTATGAAGTGCCCGTGCACGCCGACATTCCGCACCAGGACGTCATCTTCCTCGATGAAACAGACCCGATGTCTTCGCCCATGAAAGCCAAGGGAGTGGGTGAGCTGGGCATCTGCGGCGTGGCGGCGGCCATCGCGAACGCCGTCTACAACGCCACCGGCGTGCGCGTGCGCGACTATCCGGTGACCTTGGACAAGCTGATAGTCAAGTTCGATAAAAAGCTGACGGCGTAGACTTGCCGGCTGGGAGACCTATTTCACAAGATTGCTATTCATCACTATTTCTCGTATTTTTATTTCAAAATAGTAGTGAAGGGCGCTGTCTTCGCTGAACTGGTTTTCCAGCACAATCACATCGACATCTTTTTCAGGAAAATAGACTTTGATCGATGCGAATCCCAAGCCTTTTCCGGAGTGTCCTATGTATATGACGGGCGTCTTGTCGCTGACATACACGCCGTAACCATAGCCATGTTTCTCGCTGCCGAAGGCAACATGCTGGCTCGATATGTCGTAACTCGTCATCAGCTTATAGCTTGCCGGCTTCAAGATTTTCCCCTGATGAAGTTTTTCATCCCAGATAGCCAGGTCTCTGGCATTCGACACAATGCCACCGGCCGGAATGAAGTCCACCCAGCCCTTTCCCTGGACGGGGTGCTGCTTCAATTCAAATGTATTGTTTGCATTGACATAGCCATTGATGACCTTATTGTTTTTATCTTCCTCATAGCAAAAACTGTTGTGCATTCCCAGTTCTTTGAACAAGTCATTCGCTGCCTCGATATACGTCTTCCCGCTGGTTTTCTCAAAAATATTGCCCAGCATTGTATAGGTTGTTACGCCATACAAAAAATCCGTTCCGGGGGCGAAACTGAGCGGCTTGTCAATCTCAGTGATTCCTGCCGAAAAGTTGAGCAATTGATGCACCGTCACTTGGTCGGCCCAGGCCTGCGGTAAATCAGGCAGGTATCGCCGAACGGGACTTTGCAAGTCTATTTTGCCTTTTTCAACTTCTCTTAAAATCAGGACAGCCGTTATTTGCTTGCTGTTCGACATGATCCTGAAATTGTCTTCTGGCGTTAATGGCGTTTTATTCTCAAAATCGGAATAGCCGAAGGCTTTCGAGTATTTCGTTTTTCCATGTTGGGTGATCAGAACCACCCCATTAAAAGGTCTTGGGCTTGTTTGCTGTATCAGATGGTCAATTTTTGCAGTATAGTCATCTGCCTTTTCTGCCGGTGAATGAGCGGCAGCTTGCGCATGCACGAATGTGGAGATGGCCAATAAAAAAGAAACCGTCACGAGTGAAAAAATCGTTTTTCTATCAGTGCGAGGAGTTTTCATGGGAATGTCGTGGCTTGGTTGATTATTTTCAGGCAAGCGCTGAACCGCTTGTGCGAGGATGCTATCCGCGTCGCCGATGACCTTGCCCACGCGGCCGTACACCTGCATGATTGCCTTGGCCTGCATGCATGCGCAGGAAAGCGTTGCTAGTGTATGACAAGAACAGCGAAAGTCGAAGACATGCTGCGGCTCCTGCAATATAATGAGAATCATTATCATTAAAGCCGCCGGATCCGCTCTTGTCTGCCTTGCCTTTCCCCTCGAATGACGCCACCCTGGCCGCCAGCCGCCAAAAGTCCGTGTATGCGACGGGCCGCTTCTCGCTGCGGCAGGGCGTGCACGTGATACTGGGCGGGCGCGTGTCGTCCTACGTCAATCCCACGGCCGGGATCGATGAAGCGTGGGTCTTCACGCCGTATGCGGGCCTGACGTGGGACTTCGCGCAAAACCTGACGGCGTTTGCCAGCGACAGCGACATCTTCAGTCCGCAAAACAGCCGCGACGTCGACAACAAGACGCTCGATCCCGTGCTGGGCAAGAATATCGAGGCGGGCGTGAAGGGCGTGTTCCTCAACGGCCGCCTGAACGCCAGCGCGGCCGCTTTCGAGGTGCGCCAGGATAACTTTGCCGAGTCTGTCGACGCCGTCAACAAGGTGACGGGCATGGACGCCTACCGCGCCATTGACGGCGTGCGCTCGCGCGGCGTGGAGCTGGAAGTGTCGGGCCAGCTCATGCCGGGCTGGCAGTTGCAGGCTGGCTACACGCACAAGATCGCGCGCGACGCGGCCGGCAAGGTCAATACCCTGGCGCCCGAAGACCAGCTCAGCCTGTATAGCACCTGGCAGCCGATGCCGCGCCTGACGGTGGGCGGCGGCGCCCGCTGCCAATCGCGCACCTGGCAACAAACCCGGGCCGTGCGGGGCGGCACCACCACCGTGCACCAGGGCGCGTATGCCGTGTTCGACGCCATGGCGCGCTACCAGATATCGGGCAGTCTGGCCCTGTCGCTCAACCTCAACAACCTGGGCGATCGTACTTACTATGGTATCAGCACGGGCCGCAGGGTCAGTTACGGCGATCCGCGCAATGCGATGCTGAGTTTGAACTACCGCTATTGATTGTGGCTTGGGCGGTGCCAGCCGGGCCGCCTGAACACATGTTGCGCGGGTGACAATTGGAGATCATTGCGCCGCGCGCAGTCAGTACACTGGCTTGGCAGAATCGTCTGCCAATACGGGAAAGGGGGCGGCGTCCGGCGCGCCAAGCTGACATGCTGTTGTTGTATGCGGCCGCATCATTGCAGGCAAGTCCTGCGGCGGCGCGCTCCTGTCGTGCTATTCCCTCCAGCAAGAGCCACCATGAACCCCATCACCCTGCAAAACATCGCCCAAGCCCTGTGGATGAAAGACTATGATGCCAGCAAGATTCCCCCTGAGCTGTTGCGGCGCATAGAGAGCGCCGCCAATAGCGAAGCGGCGTATGCCGACCGTTTTCTGCTGCGCCTGCAGCAACTGGAGGACCATCAACTGTCCTTCGTGCAGGAGCGCACGGAGCGCTATGCCTTGCTGCGCCAGCACTTGCTGCAGACAAAGGCGATGAGCCCGCGCGAGTTTTATGCCAGCTGCCTGTTCCTCGGGCCGGAATCGAATACGGGCTATGCGCCAGTTTCCCTCGACCCGCAGTTTTCCTTCCCGCAAATTGATTTGCCTCAACTGCAATACCAGCTGGGCTGGCATTTTTTTGTCGGCAATTTTACGGATGCCGGCGGCCATCACTACAGCGTCGAGCTGATGTTCTGGCAATACGCGCTGCTGCCGCCGCTGCTGGCCGCCGAACTGGGCCTGAGCGATATTGAAAACCAGTCGCTCGAGATGCACCTGGCGATCTGCGATCCGCAGACGGGCCTGCAGTACCGCGCCAACACGGTGGTCGTGGCCGGCACCACGGGCCTCGTCGAGGTGGAGGCCAAGCCGTTTGCCTACCGCATCGGGCGCAACGCCATCGAAGGGCTCGATGCGGGCGGCAGCCTGTTTCCCGTGCGCCTGCAGGCGCGCGGCTGGGATATGGGCAAGCCCGTCGATGTGGAATTCGGCATCGATATCTCGCTGGATAATCCCAAGGGCTATTTCATGCAGGGAGACGGCGGCTGTTCGCCCAGCATCGATGGACTGGGCACCTTGTATTACTCGGCCTCGCTGCTCAAGCTGCGTCCGGGCGCAGCGAATGTGATTACCATCGACGGCAAGCGCATCGAATTGACGGATGGCAGCATGTGGTACGACCATCAATGGACGGCGGGTTTCATGCCGAAAGGCGGCGCCCAGCATGCGGTGCTGCGCGCCGCCGCCAACCTGACGCCGGCGCCGCCTGGCGGATGGGACTGGTTTGAAGTGCAGTTCCAGGCCGGACTGGCGCCAGGCTTGCAGGAAGTGCAGATGACGATCTCCGCGCTGCACTCGCTGGACAACGAGCAGTTCTATTGGCAGACGGGACCGACGCCGCCGAAGCCCATGACGGCCAAATTCAATGGCAAGTACATCGATGCCGACAACGCCACCCTGGACCTGACGGGCACCATGACCGTGACGGCCTGGGTCAAGGACGACACTTCGCCCAACCCCGCCGTGTATCCGGCGACGGACACCTGGTACCCCGCGCATTACCAGTTTTCCATCGACCAGCAACTGCCGCAGCGCCTGCGCGCCTTTACCCTGGAGCCATTGATCGCCACGGGCCAGTCGGGCTTTTTCGGCACCGGCCTGCAATACACGGAAGGCGGCGCCATCGCCCGTGACGCGGCTGGCGTGGAGATCGGCCGCGGCTTTGCCGAAGGCACGAACTGGGCGCATTCGGCCGATACCGTCGTCAGCGCTGCCGGGCTGGCCCCCAACGACCAGACGCGCGCCTTGCTCGATCCGCTGCCTCCATCTGCGCAGCTGGTGGCGCAAAGCCAGGCCTATGTGTATGCCAACGCGGACGAGCTGAAAGCGATCCTCGCCGCAGCCAGGGGCATGGTCTAGTCACTACGCCAGGGCGCCCGCTTGCGGGGCCGCCCTGGCGTAGTGACTGCCGCTGGCCTATCGATACAGCATTTCCATTGAGTGAAGGCAAGGTACGTTTTTTTGGCGAGTTTCCTCCATACTACGCCTGAACGTATTTTTCGCCGCGTCCTGCCAGCGGCAGCCACTTTTACTTTTGGACATGTATATGGATTTAAGCCACCACGCCGCCGTCGTCAATTGCGAAGCGTATCGCGACGGCAAGAAGATCGCCCATTTCGACATCGACAAGGTGGGCGACTTTCTCGGCGACCCCGATTGTTTCGTCTGGATCGGCATGGCCAGCCCCGACGCCACGGCCATGCAGGCGCTGCAATCGGCGTTCGGTCTGCACGAGCTGGCCGTCGAGGATGCGCAGGGCGCGCACGAGCGGCCCAAGCTGGAAGAGTACGGCGACACCCTGTTCATGGTGATGCACACGGCCACCCTCGATGGCGAGGCCATCGTCTACGGCGAAACCCACGTCTTTCTCGGCCCACGCTTCATCATCACGGTGCGCCATGGTCCTTCCGCCGGCTATGCGAAGCTGCGCGAGCGCAAGGAAAGCGTGCCCGAGAAACTGGCCAGCGGCCCCGGCTACGTGCTGTATTCGATCATCGATTTCATCGTCGACCAGTACCAGCCCTGCATCGACCATTTGCAGGCCCGCTTCCAGCACTACGAACTGCAGCTGTTCAAGCCCAGTTTGAGCGAAGACAAGCTGCAGGATTTCTACCAGCTCAAGACGGAGCTGCTCAAGCTCGACGCGGCCGTCAATCCCCTGCACGACATCTGCACCCAGCTGATCCGTTTCCATGGCGACATCGTGCCCAAGGAAAACCGCATCTATTACCGCGACATTCTCGACCACGTCAAACGGGTCACGCACACTGCGGGGCAGATGCGCGAGCTGGTCAACTCGGCCATGCAGGTGGCGCTGGGGCAAATCTCGATCCGCCAGAACGAGGTCGTCAAGCGCCTGGCCGCCTGGGCCGCCATCCTGGCCGTGCCCACCATGGTCTTCAGTCTGTACGGCATGAACTTCGAATTCATGCCGGAACTGAAGTGGCGCGGCAGCTATCCGGCCGTGATCGTCGTCATCATCGCCGGCTGCTTCTGGCTGCACCGGCGCCTGAAGCGCGAAGGGTGGCTGTAGGCAGCAGCCTTATTCGCCTGCCACCGCGCCTGCCGCCTCTAGTATCAGCGCCGCCACTTCGACGGGGCGCGAAGCCAGCGACGCGTGGCTGGCATTCAGGCTGATGATTTTCCTTGCGCCCAGGCGCGCCGCCATGCGCTCCTGATTGACGGGGGAAATCATGCGGTCGGCAGTGGAAACCTGGTACCAGCTGGGTTTGTGCTTCCAGGCCGGGTCGCTGACGGTGTCGCCGAAGGTGCTGGCCAGCGGCGCTTTCTGCACCACGCCCAGCACGGCGCCTTCTTCGGCATCGAGGTCCTGGCAAAAGCTGTCATGGTACTGCTCGGGCTTGACCCACAGATAGCCGTCGCTGTCGCCTTCCAGGCTGGCCGCGCCGATGGGCGGGTGTTCCTGCGTGATGCTGCCAGGGCTTTCGCCCGCGTCGGGCGCGAAGGCGGCGATGTAGACGAGGCCCGCCACATTCGGCGCATTGCCCGCCACGCTGATGACGGCGCCGCCGTAGGAGTGTCCCACCAGCAATACCGGGCCATCGACCTGCGCCACCATCTTGCGCGTGCGTTCGGCGTCGTCGGCCAGGGACGTCAGGGGCAGTTCGACGGCGCGGATGGCCGTGTGGCCCTGGCGCCGCAATTCGGCAATGACGCGGCTCCAGTGGGCGGCGCCGCCCCAGAAACCGTGGACGAGGACGATGGTGGCTTGCTTGCTCATGCGAATACTCCTTGTGGCGGTGGCGCTGACAGGGGCGACGCGGGCTGCGGGGCCTGTCAGCAGGCGGCCGCGCAGTGTCCAGCCTGGCTATTGTAGGCCGTTCCCCGGCTGCACGTGTCGCTTATTGAATGAGCAATCCCGGTTAAAATATCGCCGGGAGCATCGACCCTTGCGTGGGTTGTCCTGATTCCGCTCCGATTGATATCCATAACAAACTACATGACAATGAAATTAGTATTTATCGCTACGCTTGGCCTTTTTTCGCTGCTGCAAACATCGTCCTCTTTCGCTGAGAACGTCAATGGAAAAAATCTCTACATGCAGCGATGCGCCGTGTGCCACGGAGCAGAGATCAAGGGAACGGGGCCGTTGGCGAATAAAAGCAATCCCCGTACACCCGATCTGACCACCGCCGCTTTCAAGAAACGGCTCAATGATTATCCCGGCGTGATCGTGTCGTCGGTCATCCTTCGTCCGAATGGCGACCTGATTCCAAAGACATTGAAAGAGAATGGCGTCAAGATTGCGCCGCACGCCTGGAGCGTGAAGGATTTTCGCGATCTGAATCAATACATGAGCGGCGTGATTTTAAAAAACAGGTGACGCCGCACGGCCGCCTAGTGCGACACCAGCACCGGTAACGTCATCTCCTGCAGCACCGTGCGCGTGACGCCGCCCAGCAGCGCTTCGCGCAGGCGCATGTGGCCGTAGCAGCCCATCACGAGCAGGTCGCAGTGCCGCTGGGCCGCCATGGCCAGCAGGGCCGTGCCCACGTCCTGGCCCGGCGGCGTGTCGTGCTGCAGCACCTCGACGTTGACGCCGTGGCGCGCCAGGTACAGGGCCAGGTCGGCGCCCGGCTGTTCGCCGTGCGCGGCCGGCTGCGCGTGCGAATTGACGACGGCCAGGGTCACCTGCCGCGCCCCTTGCAGCAGCGGCAGCGCATCGGTGATGGCGCGCAGCGCTTCGGCGCTGCCGTTCCAGGCCAGCAGCGGATGCTGCGCGATGCCCGCTGGCGCGGCGGAAAGCGCGTGCGGCACCATCAGCACGGGCCGGCCGCAATGGAGCATCAGGTATTCCGGCGTGCCGGCGATGACGCGCGACGGCGTATCCTGCGCATCCGTCTGGCCCAGGATCAGCAAGTCGCAATAGCGCGCCTGCAGCAGCAGCGCGCCTTGCGCGTCGTCGTCGACGAAGCGCGTTTCATAGGTGCCCAGGCCTTCCTCGCGGGCGATGCGCTCGAAGTCGTGCAAGGCCTCGCTGGCCTGGGTGCGCAGCGTCTGCATCTGCGCCGGCGCAAACTGCAGCGCGTTGACGCCGCCGCCATACGCATAGCGCGAGATGCCGCTCATGGCCGAGCCGATCAGGTGCGCGCCTTCGGCAATGGCCAGGCGCACGGCCAGGCGGATGCGCTGGGCGCAGTGGCGGGAATTGTCGACGTGGACCAGCAGGGTAGTGTAGGGCATGGCGTTTTCCTCGGTTGTCGCGCGGTTGTCGGTTGTCAGGTTTGCAGCACGTAGCGGCCCGGCGCATCGCCCAGGTCCGGCCCCATGGACGGCGGCGCCGCTTGCACGCCGGAGCGCTGCGCCAGCCAGGTTTGCCAGGCGGGCCACCACGAACCGTCATGGTGCGGCACATCGCGCTGCCAGCTGTCCGCGTCGATGTAGGGCGCGTCGTGGCGGTGCGTGGCCAGCTGGTAGCTGCGGCGCGGCTGGCCCGGCGGCGAGACCACGCCCGCATTGTGGCCGCCTGAGGTGAGCAGGAAGGTGACGTCCGTGTCGGTCAGCAGCTGCAGCTTGTACACGGAGCGCCACGGCGCCACGTGGTCCGTCAAGGTGCCGACGGCAAAGATGGGCGCATCGATGTCGGGCAGGGCGATATGGCGGCCCGCCGTGCGGTAGCGGCCTTCGGCCAGGTCGTTGTGCAGGAACAGACGGCGCAGGTATTCCGAATGCATGCGGCAGGGCATGCGCGTGGCATCCCCGTTCCAGGCCATCAGGTCGCTGTCCTGCTCGTCTTGTCCCAGCAGATAGTGATTCAGGCGGCGCGACCAGATCAAGTCATTCGAGCGCAGCAGCTGGAAGGCGCCCGCCATCTGCTTCGTATCGAGGTAACCCTGCTTCCACATGGCCGCTTCCAGGAAGCTGACCTGGCTCTCGTCGATGAACAGCGACAATTCGCCCGGCTCCTTGAAGTCCACCTGCGCGGCCAGCATGGTGAGGCTGGCCAGACGCGCATCGCCATCGCGCGCCATCGTCGCGGCGGCGATCGCCAGCAGGGTGCCGCCCAGGCAGTAGCCGGCCGCGTGCACGTGCGGCGCGCCCGTGATGCGGACAACGGCGTCGATCGCGTCCATCACGCCCAGCTGGCGGTAGTCTTCCAGCGACAGTTCGCGGTCTTCCTCCGTGGGGTTTTTCCAGGAAATCATGAATACCGTGTGGCCCCGGCCCACCAGGTAGCGCACCAGCGAATTGTGCGGCGACAGGTCGAGGATGTAGAACTTCATGATCCACGCCGGCACGAACAGCAGGGGCGTCGCATGCACCGTGGCGGTCGCGGGCGCGTACTGTATCAATTCGATCAAGTCGTTGCGGTAGACCACCTTGCCCGGCGTGACGGCCACGTTTTCGCCCGCCTTGTAGCGGCGCGTATCGGGCGCGTACGGCCCCATGGCGGCGCGCTGCCAGTCCTCGGCCGCGTGGACCAGGCCGCGCGCCAGGCTGGCGCCGCCGCTTTCCACGGTGGCTTGCTGCACCACGGGATTGGTCAGCATGAAGTTCGACGGCGCCAGCATGTCGAGCCACTGGCGCACGGTGAACGTGACGACATCCTCGTGGTGCGGCGCGACGCCGCGCACGCCCGTGGTGGCGCGGTGCCACCATTGCTGCTGCAGCAAGAAGCCCTGGTAGACGAGGTTGTACGGCCAGCGCCGCCAGGCCGGATCGTCGAAGCGCCGGTCCTGCGGCAGCGGCGCGATGCACGGCGTCTCGGCGGCGCCGCCAGCCAGTGCCGATTGCATGGCGTACTGCTGCCAGCGGCCGATCTTCCTCCACGCTTCCTGCACAAGGGCTTGCTGCTTCGATGGCGCCAGCGCCAGGTGGCTGAGCCAGTCGGCATACGCGTTGCCCAGCGCGGCCGGCGAAATGCCGCCCGTGAGCTTGCCCAGCCAGGCGTTCAGCAGCAGGTCCAGGGTGGCGCCTTCCGGTGCGGTCTCCGGATAATCGGTCACCGGCAGGCCTTGCCAGGCGCTGCCCAGGCGCTCATGTTCAACGTTGTGCTGCGCGTCGCTCGGCTGCGTCTTGCTCATCGAGGGCTCCTGTCGTTTTTTTACAGGATAGCAATAGCTTGTTCAAAAAATTATGATCTACATCAACTTTGGCCGGATGCGTGCGGCGTGGCTTGCCATCTGGATGAACTTCGAATAAAAATGATTTAAACGAATATTGCTATTCCAGCGATTTTCTTCTTGTAACAAAGAAAAACCATTTATTCATGAATTTATTTATTGTATTTGGTAAATTTATGTAGCAAAATACAGTAAAGCAAGACCGATCACAGTGGATAGCGGAGATGGACATGCATACGAAAATGTCGGCAAGCGGCAGCGAAGAGGCGGGCAGGGGCTATCCACGCGGGGCAGCTGCGGGCGTCAGTCGTTTTTCCGTGCGGCGCCTGAAGGCGATAGCCTACCTGGCGCTGTTGCTGGCCGTGGTGCCGGCGGCAAGCTGCATCGCCACGGGCCGCGCCGGCGTTCCGGTGCCGTTCAGCGCCATGTGCGGCGTGGTGTCGTGCGCGGCAGGCGACCATGTGTTCTAGCGCGCTGCCTGCGCTTCCTCGCGCATCCATGCCATGAATGCCTGCACGGCGGGGCGCTTGGCCGCGTCGGGCCGCGTCACCAGATAGTAGGCAAAGCGCGCGGGCCAGGGCAAGTCCAGCACTTGCACCAGGCGTCCCGCCGCACTGCCGTCCGCGGCGCCATGCGCGGCCAGCCACAGGGACCAGTCGGCGCGGTCCGTATCGTGCAGCAGCGGGTAGCGCAGGCAATCGCCGGGCGTGGCTGGCGACGGGCACCAGCACGGAAGCCATCAAGCGCGTCACCTGCAAGCCCGGATAATCTCCCAGATCGACTTGCTCGGTGAATGGCGCGAAGCGGGTGTCAACCATGCGGCGCTGGGCATCCAGCACGGCCAGCGTGGTGCCACGCTGGTAGGCATGGCTAGAATGCCTGGCTGACTGAATAAATCAGCAAGCCGGCCAGGCCGCCCACGATGGTGCCGTTGATGCGGATGAATTGCAGGTCGCGTCCGATGGCCAGTTCGATGCGCTCGCTCATTTCTTCCTTGCTCCACAGGTCCAGGCGGGCGGCGATGAAGGCGCCCACTTCGCCCCGGTAGCGGCGCACCAGCGATCCGCTGCCGGCGACGATGGCGCCGTTCAGCCATGCCCGCGCATGGTCGTCCGTGCCGAGCACCTGGCCCGTGTTGCGCGCCACGCCGGTGATGGCTTGCGCCAGCACGGGCTGGTCCGCGTGCAGGTCGGCCAGCACGCGCGTGCCGATGTGGTGCCACACGTCGCCCAGCATGGCTTGCACCGTGTCGCTGGCGACCAGCTGCAGCTGGTAGCGGCGCACCGTGTCCTGCCACTGCGGGTCGGCCTTCAGGTGCAGCGCGCTGTCGGCGATCCAGCCGGCGATGCGCTGGCGCAGCGGGTGGTCGGGATCGAGGCGCACGACGAGGGCGAATTTTTGCAGCGAGGCGATCATGCGCGGCTCGTACGCTTTCACGGCCTTTTTTATCAGCGCGTTCTCGATCTGGAAGGCGCCCAGCACGAAGTCGCCGATGGCCGCGTGGTGGGTCTCGTCGTCCAGGTAGGCGGCGCCGCGGTCGAGCAGGAAGTCCAGCAATTCTTGCGGCTTGCCGTCGGCGATCAGCGCATCGATGCAATCGGCCGCCACGTCCGACAGATTCAATTGTCCAAGATAGCTGCTGGCCTGTTCGCGCAGCAGTTGCCCCAGCTTGTCGTGGTCGGCCATCGCCAGCAGTTGCTTCACCACGCCGGCGCTGGCCATGCCCAGCTGCCGCGCGTGGGCCTCGTCCGCCAGCCAGGCGCCCAGGCGTGCGGCAGGGTCGGCCTGCGCGATGCGCTCGGCGATGCCTTGCTCGGTAATGAAATGGTTTTCCACGAAGGCGCCCAGACTGCGCCCGATGTCGGCCTTGCTGTTCGGGATGATGGCCGTATGCCACAGGGGGATGCCCAGCGGGTGGCGGAACAGGGCGACGACGGCGAACCAGTCGGCGATCGCCCCCACCATGGACGCTTCGGCGAACGCTTCCACGTAGCCCCAGGCCGGGTGGCCGCCCCGCTGCGAGCGGGCCACGGCAAACACCAGCGCGGCCAGCAGCAGCAAGCCGACGGCCAGCAGCTGCATGCTGCGCAGGCGCGCGCGCTTGAGCTGGTCCGTGCTGTGGTCCAGCTGTTTGATGAGGTCGGGGGAAGGTTGCATGGATGGCGGTCTGCAGGGTTGCGAGACCGCCATCTTACTGCGATGGCGCAGTGGAAGGATTACTGTTGCGGATGCAGCAGCGAACGGCGGCGCGCGTAGCCGAAGTAGATGGCCAGGCCGATCACGAGCCAGATGGAAAAGGCCATCCAGGTGAACCAGCTCAGGAAGGTCATCAGGCCCACGCACAGGAGCACGGCCAGCGCCGGCACATACGGCACGCCGGGGCAGCGGAAGGCGCGCGGCAAGTCGGGACGGCGCTTGCGCAGCACCACCACGGCAACGGACACCATGGTGAAGGCGGCCAGGGTGCCGATGTTGATCAGCTCAGCCAGGATGTTGAGCGGGATCACGGCGGCGATCAGGCCGAACACGATGCCGACGAGCCAGGTGGCGAAGAATGGCGTGTGGAAGCGCGGGTGCACAGTCGACAGGCGTTTGGGCAGCAGGCCGTCGCGCGACATGGCGAAGATGATGCGCGTCTGGCCGAAGGCCATCACGAGAATCACGGTGGTCATGCCGAGAATGGCGCCCAGGTCGACGAAGCCGGCGATCCAGTTTTCCCCCGCATATTGCAGGGCCAGCGAGACGGGATGGTCGACACCGAGGAATTTTTGATACGGCACGATGCCCGTCATGATGGCCGACACCACGACGTACAGCACGGCGCACACGGCCAGCGAGCCGATGATGCCGATCGGCAGGTCGCGCGACGGCTTCTTGACTTCCTCGGCGGCCGAGGTGACGGCATCGAAGCCGATGAAGGCGAAGAAGACGAGGGCGGCGGCGGAGAGCATGCCGTGGTAGCCGAAGGGCATATAGGGCTGCCAGTTGGCCGGCTGCACATGGCGCGCGCCGAAGATGATGAACAGCAGCACCACGCCCACCTTGATGGCGACCATGATGTTGTTCAGGCGCGCCGATTCGCGCACGCCCCAGCCCAGCATGGCCGTCAGCAGCAGCATGATGACGAGGGCGGGCAGGTTGATGAAGGTCGTCACGCCGGGCAGGGCGCCCGGCGCGGCAGTCAGGGCGACAGGTAACGTTATGCCAAAGCCCGACAGCAGCGACTGGAAGTAGCCGGACCAGCCGACGCAGACGGCTGCCGCGGCCAGGCCGTACTCAAGCAGCAAGTCCCAGCCTATCATCCAGGCGGCCAGTTCGCCCAGGGTGGCGTAGCTGTAGGTGTAGATGGAGCCGGCGACCGGCACGGTGGAAGCGAATTCCGCATAGCACAGGGCGGCGAAGCAGCAGGCGACGGCGGCCACGACGAACGACAGCGACAGGGCGGGGCCGGCCGTCAGCGCGCCCGTTCCGGTCAGCACGAAAATGCCCGTGCCGACGATGGCGCCTATGCCCATGAGGACAAGGTCGAACGGTCCCAGCACTTTCGCCAGACCTCCCGGTTTCTTGCTGTGGGCGATCATGTCATCCAAATTCTTGGTTCTAAATAAGCTCACTGTGTCTCCTGGTGGTTTTTGTCATGGCGCCATTGCCGCCTCGTGAGTGGCACGACGCAGCCAGATTCTAGCCCACGCGCCCTTGATTCCAGAAGGAAAACCGTACGGTGCCGGGTGCGCCAGCCCTGTAAACTTGTCCGGCGGGCAAAAAAAAGCCCCGGGATGATGGACCGGGGCCGTAAAGGAGACTGCTACAGTTGGTTACTCTGGCTTACTTTGCAAAGTGCGCTTCGATCTCTTCTAGCGTCTTGCCCTTGGTCTCGGGGAGCAGGAACGCGGCGGCCAGGAAATACAGCACCGTGCAGCCGGCGCCAAAGAAGAACAGGGTCGAATAACCGTACAAGCCCACGGTCGGCAGGAAGATGGCGGCGATCACCGTCGAGACGAACTGGTTGACGAGCAGGGCGATGCTCATGCCGTTTGAGCGGATGCGCGTCGGCATCAGCTCGGACAGGGCCAGCCACACGCACACGCCCGGTCCCACGGCAAAGCTGGAAACGAACACGCAAATGGCAATGGCTACCAGCCATCCGTGCGTGGATGAGGGCACGGGGCCCAGGCTGGCCTTCTCGATGCGCAGCGGCGCCTCGCGTCCGGCGGCCGGGTCGGCGAACGGATTGAGGTGCAGCTTGCGGAAGAACACGCCGATCACGCTGTCAGGCTGCACGGCGTCGTCGCGCGCGATGGTCACCTGGCGCAGCACGGGGTCGTCGCTGCGCAGGCTTTTCACATTCGTGAACGGACCGTAGGCGTAGGCGATGGTCAGCTGCTGCGGCGTGCCGTCGGCCGCCGCGCCCAGGGCCGTCAAGGTGGCCGCATCCAGGTGCAGGGTCAGGCCGTCCGCTTGCACTTGTGATGCGATGGCGGGGCGCACGTCGGCCAGGTGCGCTTCGGCGCCGCGGAACAGCAGGCCGGCCGCCAGCAGCGAGACGACGATGCCGCCCGTGCCCAGCATCAGCAGGAACTTGCGGCCCTTGCGGTCCACCAGCAGCACGGCCACCACCGTCATCACGGCGTTCAGCACCTTTAATAACACGTCGGCCATGTTGGCCGAGGCGCCCGACAGGCCCGCCTGGTTCAGGATATTGACGACATAGGCGAGGATGGAATTGATGCCCGTCGCTTGCGTGCAGGCGAGGATCAAACAAGCGAGCAGGAAGGGCAGCACGTAGCGGCGGCTCAGCAGCGGGTCTTTCGCCTTGCCGCTGGCCTTGGCCGTATTTTCCGGCGTATCTTGCATCTCGCGCAGTTCGATGTCGGCGGCGGCGGGCAAACGCGTGCGCAGCAGTGACTGGCGCGCCTGCTCGATGCGGCCCCGTTGCGCCAGCCAGCGCGGCGACTCGGCCAGCAGCAGGGCACCGATGGTAAACACGAGGCCCGGCGTCAAACAGACCCAGAAGATGCTGCGCCACGCATGGTCCTTGGCCGTGAAGATGGCGGCGATGCGGCCCGCTTCCGGCAAGGCTTGCGCCGCCTGCGTCGCCGTTTCCACCGTCTGCGCCTGCAGCAGGCCGATCAGGGCGGCCGCCACCAGGCCGATGGTCAGCAGCAGCTGGAACAGGGCGGCGCCGCGTCCACGTTGCTGCGCGGGCAGGCATTCGGCCAGGTACAGGGGCACGACGACGCCGATCAAGCCGCCGCTGATGCCTTGCAGCAGGCGGCCCAGCAGCAGCGGCGTGTAGCCGTCTGCCAGCGCGATCAGCGGGATGCTGGCGCTGAACAGGGCGCCGGCCAGGAACATCACCCAGCGCCGGCCCAGGAGATCGGCCAGGGCGCCGGCGAACAGCGACGACAGGACCGATCCCAGGAGCACGGCGGCGACGATAAAGCTCAGCTGCTGGGCCGTCAGTTTCCAGGCCACCGAGGCCGTCGATTCCAGGTAGGGCAGGGCGCCGGCGATGATGCCGATGTCTATGCCGTATAGCAATCCCCCCATGCCGGCAATAAATAGCAGGTAGCGCATGGCCCACACGGGGGCCTTGTGTGACGTGTCGTGCATGGTAACTCCGGGACGGGGTTGAGGTTGGGGGGATGAGTCTGGAGACTGAATCTAGCGGGTGGAAAGATCGATGGCCGCGCCTTCGACGAAGACGGACACTGGCTGTAGTGTGGAATCGAGGACGACGATATCGGCCCAGGCGCCCGGCGCCAGTCGGCCCCGTTCGGATTCGCCCAGATAATCGGCCGGGTACAGCGACAAGCGGTTCGACGCGTCGGCCAGGTCGAGGCCCAGGTCGACGAAATTGCGCAGGGCCTGGTCCATGGTCAGCACGCTGCCGGCCAGGGAACCCGTGGCCAGGCGCACGCAGCCCAGACATTTGTAGACGCGCTGCGTGCCCAGGCCGTATTCGCCATCGGGCATGCCGGTGGCCGAGGTGGCGTCCGTCACGCCGTACAGGCGCGGGATGGCGCGCAGGGCCGCGCGCAGGGCGCCCTTGGCCACGTGCTGCAGGTCGGGGATGATTTCCGCGTATTCGGCATGCGCGAGCGCCGCGCCCACCATGCCCGGGTCGTAATGCGTCATGCCCGTCATGCCGTTGTACAGGTGGGTGAAGCCGGAGACGCCGGCCTGCAGCGCCGCCACGCCTTCGTCATACGTGCCGGCGCTGTGGCCGATCTGCACGCGGATGCCCATGGCGACCAGCTGCGGGATCAGTTCCAGGTGGCCGGGGATTTCCGGCGCCATGGTCAGGACCTTGATGGGGGCGATGGCGTGGAAGCGCTGCACCAGCGCCAGGCTCGCCTGCACCACGTCGGGCGGCTGCGCGCCCAGGCGGTGCAGGTTCAGAAACGGGCCTTCCAGGTGCACGCCCAGCATGCGCGCGCCGTTGGCGGGGCGCTCGGCGATGACGCCGGCCAGGCCTTGCAGGGCGCGCAGGATCGACGGTTCTTTCGCCGTCAGCGTGGTGCCCAGGAGGGCCGTGGTGCCATGGCGCGCGTGGACCTGCGCCACTGTGGCGCCCGCGTTCCCGCCTTCCATGATGTCGACGCCGGCCGCGCCATGCACGTGCAGGTCGATGAAGCCGGGCAGGATGGTCAGCGCGCTGTCGGCGGCAGGGTCTTCTTGTATCTGGACGATGCGCTGGTCAAAGGTGATGGTGCCCGTGATCCAGCCAGATGGGGTAAGGATTCTGCCGCTCAGCATGTGTTATTCCGCTATAAAAAGTTCGATGCCCAGCTTTTGCAGCCCTTCGCGGTACTCCTGGCTGATGCTGGCATCGGTGATGACGGTATCGACGCGGTCCAGCTGCACGATGCGGTGCAGGCTGACGCGGCCGAACTTGGAGGCGTCCGTGAGGACGATGATTTTCTTGGCCCGTTCCACCATCTTGTGGTTCAGGCTTGCTTCCGCTTCGTGGTGGGTGGTCACGCCAAACTGCAGGTCGAAGCCGTCGACGCCCAGGAACAGCTTGTCGAAGCTGTAGGCCTGCAAGCAGGTTTCGGCCTGGCTGCCCTGGATCGACAGCGACTGCTTGCGCAGCAGGCCGCCCGTGAGGATCAGGTCCACGCCGGGTGCGTCGGCCAGTTCCCACGCGATGTTCAGGCCATTCGTGGCCACCGTCACGCCGGTCGCGTCGCGCAGATGGCGCGCCAGCGAGATGGTCGTGGTGCCCGAGTCGATGATGATGTTGTCGCCCGGTTCCACCAGCCGCGCCGCATAGGCGCCGATGCGCTCCTTCTGCTCGTGGTTGATGGCGTCCTTCTGGCGTATCGTGTGCTCGGGCGGGGGCGTGCGCGTGAGGGTCGCGCCGCCGTGGCTGCGCGTGGCCATGCCTTGCG
Source organism: Janthinobacterium lividum (assembly GCF_011601275.1). Taxonomy (GTDB): domain Bacteria; phylum Pseudomonadota; class Gammaproteobacteria; order Burkholderiales; family Burkholderiaceae_D; genus Janthinobacterium; species Janthinobacterium lividum_E. Next base: position 151,704 of record NZ_JAAOLY010000010.1, read on the forward strand.
CTTCCAGCGCATTCAAGTCGCTGCGGATGGTGACAGCGGACACGCCGAGCTTTTCCACCAAGTCGGTCACTTGCACCGAGCCCTGCTGGGCGAGCATTTGGAGGATGGATTCACGGCGTTGGCTGGTATTTCGCATGGTGGCGGGCTCGGTAAAAAGTGAAAATACCGAGCTTAACAGATTGCCGCTTCGGCAATGACGGGGACTGCCGCATTGCGGTTGCAGGCGCGCGCATATTGCGCCAGCAAGCTGCCGATCTTGTGCTCGATCAGGGCCTGCGCCTGCGCCGGCAAGCTGCCCTGCACCACGGCCAGGTATTGCTCCGGCAAATGCTGGCTCAACAGCGGCAGCGGAATGGCCACGGTGTCCAGGTTAGCCAGCAGCTTGGCGACGGCGGCCGCCACTTCCGGCTCGCCCCAGTAATAGCGGCAACGGTCGCTCAAGCCGTAGCGGCGCATCAAGCGCTGTTCTTCCGGCGTGCCCAGGTAATGCTTGATCCAGTTCTTCGGCTTGGCCACCATCACGTCGTCGAGCACTTGCATCAGCTGCGAGGTGGCGTGCGCCGGCAGCAGTTCTTCCTCGATCTGGCACAGCGCGAACAGCGCCTCGCGCAGGGCGAAGGTGGCGGCCGGGCCCACTTTCAGGATGGCGAAATGGTCGCGCACCATGGCGTGCAGCGCCGATTCGCGCTGGTAGTCGGTCGAGTGGGCTTCGAAGACGAGGCCGGGCTGCTCGGCAACGAAGGCCGACAGTTCGGCGGCGGCATCGGCGTCGTAATGCTGGATGCTGCTTTGGTCGAAATCGACGCCCGGCTGCACCACCATGGCGATGACACGGCGCCAGGCGCCATGCAATTCCTTGTCGAGGAAAGCGCGGCGGTGCACGTCGAGGGTGCGGCGCGCGGCCTGCGGACTGGTGACGGCGCCGGCCTGCGCCAGCGACGCTTCGCCGCCGGGAACCGGCACTTCCGTGCCGATCACGTAGACGGGCGGCGCGAAGCCGGCGGCCGCTGCCGCTTCCTCGGCGACGATGCACAGGCGGGCCGAACGGGCGGCCACGGTTTCATCGTCGAGCTGCAAGGGATCGTCTGCACAGCGCATGCTGCAATCGAGGTGGATTTTATGGAAGCCGGCCGACGCATACGCGGCAATCAGGGTTTCGGCGTGGTTCATCGCGGTGGCCGCATCGAGGTGCTGCCAGGCGTTCGGACCCAGATGATCGCCGCCCAGCACGAGGCGGCTGGCGGGGAAACCCTGTTCGCGGGCCAGGGCCAGCATGGTGTCGCGGAAAACGGCCGGCGTCATGCCCGTGTAGCCGCCGAACTGGTCGACCTGGTTCGATGTCGCCTCGACCAGCAGCACCGTGTCGTACTCGCTGGCCACGCGCATGGCGGCGCGCAGCACGCTCGGGTGGCTGCAGCAGACGGCGTACAGTCCCACGCGCTCGCCGCGGCGGTGCGCCTTGATCACTTGCTGGATCGGGGACAGGGTAAAAGTCGGGTTTTCCGCTTGTTTCATGATGGTTACGCCTTTGTATGTTGTCGTATCAAGAGGGCCGCGCCGCGCGCGCCGCCAGCGTCGCCAAAGCGGGGCGGCAGTATCGGCGGCACGTGCACGCCGGGGAACAGATGGCGCTTCACGGCGGCCGGCAGCTTGTCGTACAGGTGCGGCAGTTTGGACAGGCCGCCGCCAAGCACGATGACGTGCGGGTCGTAGGCCAGCACGAGGCCGGCCAGCGCGTGGCCCAGCACGTCGAGGTGCACGGTCACCGTGCGCTGGGCCACGGCGTCGCCCATGTTGGCGCGCGCGACGATGGCCAGCGGCTCGGCGCCGTCGCCGCCGAAATGCGCGTGGAGTTTGCGCATGGCGGGGCCGGAGACATAGCGTTCCAGACAGCCCGCCTTGCCGCACGGGCAGGCGTAATCGGCCAGGCCGTGCTGCGCCATCAGGGTGGCGGGCAGGCTCCAGTGACCCCATTCGCCGGCCACGCCGTTAAAGCCGCGCAGCAGCTGGCCGCCCACGCAATAGCCGCCGCCGGCGCCCGTGCCGAGGATGGCGCCGAACATGCTGGCGGCATTGTCTGCCGCGCCGCCTTGCGCTTCCGACAGGGCGAAGCACTGGCAATCGTTGCCGATGGCGACAGGGCGCTGCAAGGCTTGCTGCAGGGTTTGCGCCACGAGGCGGCCGTTCAGGGCCGGTACGTTGGAACTGAGCTGGCGTCCGCTGGCGCTGTCGATCACGCCGGGCAAGCCGATGCCGACGGGCGCCGTCGTGCCCAGGGCCGCGTCGCCGCGCGCCACCAGGTCGACGATGGCTTGCACGAAGGCGGCAAAATCGTCGCCGGGCGTGGCCACCCGTTCGCGGAACACTTCCGTCAGCGCGCCGTCGCGGTCGGCAAAGGCGACCAGCTCCATCTTGCTGCCGCCGATGTCGATGCCGTGGTAACCGGCTGTGTGATTAGAATTGGTCATGGCCATAGATGGTGACGCCTTGCACGACACGGTTGACGATGCCGCCGGCGAATGGATTGTCGGGACGCAGTTGCAGCAGCGCGGACTGGTGCAGCGCATATTGCTGGGCCATCAGCAGCCACAATGGCGCAAGCCAGGCGTCGGGCCAGGCCGGCGCATCGGCAGAGAGGTCGCCGCCGATACCCACCGTCAGGCACGTCTGCGCCACGCTGTCGCGCTGCAGTTCTTTGAATAGGTCGTCTTCGTATTGGCGCGCCAGCGGCTTGCCGCTGCGCAGCAGGATCACGAGCGACTCCGTGGTGACGGCCGATTTCGGGCCGTGGCGAAAGCCCAGCGGCGTATTCGCCATCGCCATCACTCTGCCGCCCGTCAATTCCAGGATTTTCAATGCGGCTTCCTTGGCCAGCGCTTCCAGCGGGCCGCTGCCCAGGTAGACGACGCGCCGTACGGGTGTCGAACCGAGATCCGCCACAGGGGCCGACCAGTCGCTCAAGGCTTGTTCACCCAGCTGCGCCAAGGTGTCCATGCGAGACAGATCCGTGTCCTTGCCCAGTACCGACAGGGCCGCCAGCAGCATGCTGCTGAAACTGCTAGTCATGGCGAAGCCGCGGTCGCAGCTGCCTTCCGGCATCAGCAGGTTATAGGTATTGCTGTCGTTCGCGCCCTGGCGCGCCAGTTTGCCATCCGCGTTGCAGGTGATGTTCAGGAAGCGCGCGCCGGGCACGACTTGGCGCAGCAGTTCCACGGCCGCCAGGCTTTCCGGGCTGTCGCCGCTGCGGGCAAACGAGACGAGCAGGGTGGGCGCGTCCGCTTCCAGGTACAGCTCATGGTGCGTCAGCAACGTCGTGGTGGCGATGGCGCGGATCTGCGCGGGCCAGGCCGCATTCAAGGTATCGACGACGATTTCGCCTACATAGGCCGAGCTGCCGGCGCCTGTCAGGATGACGCGCTGCTGCGGATTGGACAGGGCGTTGCCGAGGAAGGCGGCCAGTGCTGCCTGCTCCTTGCGCAAGATGGTAGACAGCGCGCGCCAGATGGCTGGCTGCTGCGCGATCTCCTCGGCCGTGTGCAAGCCGCCGATGTCGCGCCAGGTTTGAATGTCACGCTGAAGAAGGGTAGTCATGAGAGGTCAGTAAAGTGTTTGTTGTGATAAAGCATAAATACTAAATTTCGAAAAGTCAAATACGAAAGTAAAACGAAAGTAAATAGTTTTCTGTCTTGCGAAATAATGTCGTTTTAACGGCCCTGAAACATGTTGCGGTGCAGCGCAAAAGCCCGTGGCGGCGCGGCCTGTCGCTGAAATGCCACGATAACGAAAGTATGTTTTGTGACATTTTGGTGAAACGTAAGAAAAATGCGCTAATTCTGGGCATTTTATTAATAAATTGCCGCTTTAACTTTCTTTTGATTGACGATATTTATTTTTCTTCTTAAAGTATTTCCATCACTTTGATTTTCTGAAAGCCGCCTGATGAAACCTCTCCCGCTTCCCCGCCGCGCCCTTGCCGCCTGTGTCCTGGCCGCCCTTGCCACCCTGGCCGCACCGGGCCTGCAGGCCGCGCCTATCGGTAACCTGGCCAGCTTGAGTGCCGTGCACGCGGCCGACATGGCCAAAGGCGAGGCGCTGGGCTGGGACCTGCGCAGCGACACGGGCATGCAGCTGCGTGTCAGCCTGCCGCAGGCGGACGTGCTGCGCATCCAGGCGGGCGGCAAGGCCGGCTTGACGGGGCCCGGCGACAAGGCCGCGCCCATCGTCGTGGGCCAGCCTGCCGCGCAGGTGGCGTACCAGATCAAGGAACAGCCCGACCATATCCTGATCAGCACCGAAGCCCTGAGCCTGCGCATCGACCGCAAACCGTTGCGCTTTACCTTGCTGCGGGCAGGCGATGCGGTGCCGCTGTGGCGCGAGGTGCAGCCGCTGTCGCTCGACGACAAGCAGGGTGTGCAGGTGCTATCGAGCTTGCCGGGCGAGCGTTACTTTGGCGGCGGCCAGCAAAATGGCCGCTTCGAATTCAAGGGCAAGCAGGTGCCCGTGTCGTATTCGGGCGGCTGGGAAGAGGGCGACCGGCCGAATCCCGCGCCATTTCTCATGAGTTCAAGGGGCTGGGGCATGCTGCGCAATACCTGGTCCGACGGCAATTACGATTTGCGCGACAAGGAGCAGATCTCGCTGCAGCACGCGGAAGGCCGCTTCGACGCGTATTTCTTTGTCGGCAAGGACTTGCGCGACGTCGTCGCCCGCTACACGGACTTGACGGGCCGCGCGCGCATGCTGCCCCGCTGGGCGCTGGAATACGGCGACGCCGACTGCTACAACGATGGCGACAACGTGAAAAAGCCCGGTTCCGTGCCGAAGGGCTGGAGCGACGGCCCCACGGGCAAGACGCCGGATGTGGTGGAAACCGTGGCGCGCCAGTACCGCGAACACGATATGCCGGGCGGCTGGATACTGCCCAACGACGGCTACGGCTGCGGCTACACGAACTTGCCGGAAACGGTGAAGGGCCTGGCCGGCTACGGCTTCCGCACGGGCCTGTGGACGGAAAACGGCGTCGACAAGATCGCCTGGGAAGTGGGCCAGGCGGGCAGCCGCGTGCAAAAGCTCGATGTGGCGTGGACGGGCAAGGGCTACCAGTTCGCCATGGATGCGAACAAGTCGGCCTATGACGGCATCCTGAACAACTCCGACAGCCGGCCGTTCCTGTGGACGGTAATGGGCTGGGCCGGCATCCAGCGCTACGCCGTGGCGTGGACGGGCGACCAGAGCGCCAGCTGGGACTACATCCGCTGGCACATTCCTACCCTGATCGGCTCGGGCCTGTCGGGCCAGGCGTATGCATCGGGCGACGTGGACGCCATCTTTGGCGGCAGCCCGGAAACCTATTTGCGCGATTTGCAGTGGAAAAGCTTTACGCCCGTCCTGATGGGCATGTCGGGCTGGGCTGCGGCCGAGCGCAAGCATCCTTGGTGGTTCGATGAACCGTACCGCGACATCAACCGCCGCTATTTGAAACTCAAGATGCGTCTGACGCCGTATATGTATACCCTGGTGCGCGAGGCCGAGCAATCGGGCGCGCCGCTGGTGCGCGGCCTGATGTGGGATTACCCGCAGGACCCGGCCGCCTACACGGAAGCCTACAAATACCAGTTCCTGCTGGGGCGCGACGTGCTGGTGGCGCCTGTCTACCGCAGCCAGGCCGTCAGTGGCGGCTGGCGCAAGGGCATCCACCTGCCGCAGGGCACCTGGTACGACTACTGGGATGGCCGCCAGGCCACGGCCGGTGCCAAGGGGCGCGACCTCGATATGCAGGTCACGCTGGACAAGCTGCCCGTGTTCGTGCGCGCCGGCGCCATCCTGCCCATGTATCCGGAAATGCTGTACGACGGCCAGAAGCCGAAGGACCAGCTCACGCTCGATATCTACCCGCACGGCGATTCCGACTACACCCTGTATGAAGACGACGGCAACACGCGCCAGTACCAGGGCGGCGCCTACAGCCAGCAAGTCATCCGCATGCACCAGCAGGGCGGCGATGTGCGCGTTGATATCGGCGCCGTCGATGGCAAGTACCAGGGCCAGGAAGCACGGCGCGGTTATGCGCTGCGCATGCTGGCGGGCCAGGCGCCGGCCACCGTGCGCGCTGGTGAGCGCCTGATCGCCGCGTCCAGCGACCGCGCCGCCTACGACAAGGCGCAAGAAGGCTGGTTCTTCGATGCGGCAGACAGGCAAGGCACCCTGCACGTGAAAGTGGCGGCGCACGATATCCGCCAGCCTTTGACCTTGCAGGTGGCCGGCGCGCTGGCCGTGGCACGCGCGGATGCCGACTTCCCGGCCGCCCCCGTGCCGGGCCGCGCCTTGCCGGCCGACGCCATGCAGGTGGTGGCGCGTCCTGCGGAAGAAAGCGGCTATCCGCTGGAAAACGCCTTCGATGGCAAGCCCGAGACCTGGTTCCGCACCGTGCGCAGCCCTTCCGTGAAGAGCGGTCCGCATGAATGGGTGATCGGCTTTACGGAACGCCGGCTGGTCGATGGCATCGAACTGGCGCCGCGCAACGACCAGCACTGGAAGCATGGCCAGGTGCGCGACTATGAAATCTACATCGGCGACAACAACGGCGAGTGGGGCGCGCCGCTGCAGAAAGGCACGCTCAAGCTGCAGGAAGGAACCCAGACGATCAATTTCCCTGCCACGGCCGGGCGTTTGCTGCGCTTCCGCGTCATGAGCACGCAAAATCCGGAAGGCGATGGCGCGGCATCCCTGGACCCGATGGTGACGGCGGCGCAAAGTGCGCCGGTGGCGCGCGCGTTTGACGCGGCGCTGGCCACCGACGTGGCGCCTGTCACCTTGTCCGAGTTCCGCGTGCTCGAGCACCGCGTGGCCGAAGGCGAAGAGGTGCAGCGCTATCTGTCGGATCTGGCGCTGCCGAAGAATATCGCGCGTGACCGGCCGGCCGGCAAGGCTGCCGAGATGCGCATGAACGGGCTGTGGTTCCGCAAGGGCCTCGGCGTGGGACCTGCCAGCCGCATCGACTTGCAGCTGGCGGGCAACTGGAATCTGCTGCGCGCCGACCTGGGCGTGGACGATAGCTGCCGCAGCGCGGGCGGCTTGCAATTCCAGGTCTGGAGCGGTGAACGGCTGCTGTACGACAGCGGCCTGGTCACGGCTCCCGGGGTGGTCAAACCCGAAATCGATGTGCGCGGCCTGAGCCAGCTCAGTTTGCGCACCCTGGGCGCGCGCGGCGCCCACCCGGCCCAGGTCTGCGGCAACTGGGCCAACGCCGTGCTGACCGGCACGGAAGGCGCGACAGTCAAGCCGCGCTAACTACCTCAATCATTTCACAAAAAACGAGCCCCTCTTCGGACCGGGGAGGGGCTCTTGCAGCCTTGCGAAAACAAATCACTTATAAAAGGGGAGTTGGGAATGCACTTGAAAAAACTGATGGCCGCCATGGTGGCGGCAGGATTGGCTACAACGGCGCTGGTGTCAACGGCATTCGCGGCGGAGGAGGAGAAACTGGCGCGCGTCGAAGTGACGGGTTCCAGCCTGAAGCGCATCAACGCGGAAACGGCGTCGCCCGTGCAGGTGATCAACGCCAAGCAGATCGAGAACATGGGTGCGCTCACCTTGCTGCAAGTGCTCGACAACCTGCCTGCCGCGCGTCCGGCGCAGCAGGACTTCCGCTCCATGTTCACGGGCTCGGATGGCGGCTCGCAGGCAAACCTGCGCGGCCTGGGCGCGCAGGGTACGCTGGTACTGCTGAATGGCCGCCGCCTGTCGTTCTATGGCGCGCCGGCTGGCTTCCAGACCATGTTCGTCAATATCGACGCCATTCCCGCCGCCGCCATCGAGCGCATGGAAATTCTGACCGATGGCGCATCGGCCGTGTACGGGTCGGATGCCGTCGCCGGCGTCATCAACGTCATCACGAAAAAGAGCTACCAGGGCCTGGAAGCGCGCGCCAACGGCGAATTTTCGCCCAGCGTGAAAGCCTATGGCGAGCGCCAGGCCAGCGTGCTGTATGGCGTGGGCGACCTGGCCAGCGACGGCTACAACGTCTACGGTTCCGTGAACGTGTATCAGCGCGACCGCATCGCGCTGGCCGATACCTGGCAGAAGCGCCCCGCGTATTTTTATGCAAACAATCCGAACTTCATTCCCAACATGCGCGTGGGCGTGGGTAGCGAACCGGGCGTGATGAATCCGGGCACCTTCTTTGTCTTCGACAAGGCCAGCAACAATGCGCGCACGCAGCGCGCCGCGCCTGGCTGCAGCAACAGCATCACCGAAGCGTCGGGTACGCGCTGTGTCTGGAATGCGCTGCCCAACCAGCTCGATACTGGTCCGACCTCGGAACGCGCCACGGCTTACCTGAGCGGCCGGCTGAAACTCGGTGGCGACATGGAAGCCTTCGCGGAAGGCGCTTTCACCCACATCAAGATGCGCGGCGAGAATGGCCCGTCCAGTTTTAATAGCGGCAGCACCAACAACTGGTTCGCGCGTAACACGGGCAATAACTTGAACACGTTCGCCACGCCGTTCCTGAGCCCGAACAACGTCTACCTGAAGGGCAAGCTCGATGCCGACATGGTGGCCAAGATGGGCGGCGCGGCAGGCTTGAACTACCTGCTGCAGGATGCGACGGGCCACTTCGGCCAGAAGAACATCGATGAAAACTACCGCGCGCTCGTCGGCCTGCGCGGCAGCATCGGCGGCGGCTGGGATTTTGAAACGGCGCTGAGCGTGGCGGGCAGCCATTCCACGCTGTTCCAGACAGCCAACCTGAATATCAATGGCTTCAAGCAGGCGTTCGGCCCGTTTACGAAAGATCCCGTCAGCGGCCGCACGTATATCTCGGACAATCCCGCCTACAAGTTCGGCGAAATCAGCGAGGCCAATGCGGCGCTCCTGCGCAGCGCCTACCCGACCTTCGCCATCGAATCCTGGACCAAGCTGATGACCTGGGACGCCAAGCTGGAAGGCACCCTGTTCAAGCTGGGCGAGCGCGAAGTGCGCGCCGCCGTGGGCACCAACATCATGCGCGAAAGCTTCCTCACGCCCGGCAACGCGGATGCGGCGAATGGCCTTATCACGCAGCAGGGCGGTTCGTGGTTCGACGGCAAGCGCACCATCGGCGCCTTGTTTGGCGAAGTGGTGGTGCCGCTGACCGACACCCTGGAAGTCAACGCGGCCGCGCGGCTGGACAAGTATCCGCATTTTTCGGCCAACCTGGCGCCCAAGCTGGGCGTGATCTGGCGCGCGCGGCCCGACCTGATGCTGCGCGGGACGTATTCGGAAGGCTTCCGCGCACCCAACCTGGCCGAATCGGGTTCGGGTGGCGTCTTTGCGCAGGTGGGCGGCATCCGCGACACGGTGCGCTGCGATGAAACGAACGCCATGGCGCGCGCCCTGATGAAATCGAAGGTGGCGACGGATGCGGACTTGGGCAAGAGCCTGCTCAATTCGAACTGCTCGACGACGGTGGGCGGATTGACGCCGCCGAACCCGAACCTGCGTCCGGAGAAGGCCAAGATTTCGACCGTGGGCCTGGTGCTGCAGCCGGCCAAGGACGTGAGCATCTCCATCGATTACTGGTTCATCAACCGCCGCGACGAAATCGTGCGCCAGGACTTCAACGAGCTGTTTACGGAACTGGTGGACAAGTACGGCCCGACCCTGGCCGGCACATCGAGCGCCATCCGCAACGGCCTGACGGATACGGACCGGGGCAACGTGGCGGCGGTGGCGGCCATGTGCGCCAATCCCGCCAACGCGGGCGTGTGCACGGGCGGCGCGCCCGGCTACTCGGTGGGCAACCTGGGCGGCTTGATCAACTCGTATTCGAACCGTGGCCGGACCCTGATGGACGGCGTGGACATCGACGCGCGCACGCGCTTTGCGCTCGGTGACTGGGGCAAGCTGAGTACGGGCATCGCGGCCACCATCCGCAAGCGCGACACCCACGACAGCGAAGACGGCAGCGACATCAAGGGCAATACCGTCGGCTACTACGATTCGCCGCGCTACCGCGCCACCGTCAACGCCGACTGGAGCTACCGCAACTTCGTCAGCAGCGTGTTCGTCAACTACTCGGGCAAGACGCGCTGGGCGTATGGTCCCTGGGACAAGGACAACACGCCGGAAAACTGCACCGCTGCCTCGGTGGCCCTGCCTGCCGGCCAGTGCAAGGGCGCGCCGTCGTACACGACGGTCAACCTGGCCTTCAGCTGGAAGCCGATCAAGCACCTGGACGTGGGCCTGAACGTGAAGAACGCGTTCAACAAGCAGCCGTACTACGACCCGAACGGCTGGGAAGGCTACAACCATAGCCAGGACCTGTTCGGCCGCCAGTTTGCCCTGTCGGCCAGCTACAAGTTCTTTTAACGCGTGACGATGCCCCGGCCCGTGGATGCGGGCTGGGGTATTTTCATGGAAATGAAAAGACAATATTCCGAAACGGATAATACGAAAGATAAACGTAAGTGAAAGCAGATTGCCATGCCTGCTTTCGCGTTTTTATCCCCGGTTTTTTGCACCGGTTCACCATTCCCGCTCACCTTCATGCAGTGGCGTGTATCCGCCGCGCCACGATAGCGAAAGTTATATGCGGCATCGCCAAGTAAAACGAAAGATAAAACGCAGTTATTTTCCAAATTTCGCGATAAACTGCCGTTATAACTTTCTTTTTGTTGACGATACTTATTTTTCTTTTTAAAGTAATCCCAAGAAAACGAAAATCAGCCGATACGGACTGATTTCCCGGAAGGTGCAATTGCCTGGCTGCACCAGCCGACACCACCATAAAAATTGCATCCCCCCGACTTCGCCCTGGAGCGGGGAGGGCGCGCATAACCCTCGATATAGACGGAGAGACACCATGCATACCACCCGACTCAAATTGCGCGACATCAGCCGCGCCGCCGCGATCGTGATCGCCCTGGCGGCCGGCGTGCCAGGCCAGGCCTGGGCACAGTCGAACGCCACCAGCACCATTTTCGGTGAAGTGAGCGCACCGGCCGGCGCCACCGTGGTGCTGGAAAACCTGGCGACGGGCGTACAGCGCACCTTGACGCCGGATACGTCGGGCCGCTATGTGGCCAACTCCATGCCGCCAGGCCGCTATGCGGTGCGCGTGCTGCGTGCCGGTTCGGTGGAAGCATCGCAGGAAGTCGAAGCCCTGATCGGCGCGGGCGCGGAAGCGAACTTCGGTCCGGCCAGCGCGGCTGGCGCCGTGGGCCAGGAGCAGACCGTCGTGGTGAAAGCGTCGCGCAATCCGATCGACGTGTCGAACACGAACAATGGCGTGATCTTCACGGCCAAGGAACTCAAGGCGCTGCCGGTCGGCAATGACGTGGCGTCCATCGTGCAGCTGACGCCGGGTGTTTCGCGCGGCACCAACAGCGTGTACGGCAATGCGCCATCGATCGGCGGCTCGGGCCAGTCTGAAAACGCGTTCTACGTCAACGGTTTCCCCATCACGAACATCCTGACGCAGGTGGGCGCGTCGGAGCTGCCATTTGGCGCGATCTCGAACCTGCAGGTGCTGTCGGGCGGCTACGGTTCGGAATTCGGCCGCTCCACTGGCGGCGTGATCAACATCACCACCAAGAGCGGCGGCAACAAGGTCGAATTCGGCGGCAAGGTCTCGATCATCCCACGTTCGCTCAAAGGCGAGCCGGAAAACACCTATTACCCGAACACGGGTGCCAATCCCAAGACGGACGGCAATCTGCTGTACTGGAACCGCGACAATGGCAGCACCAGCAAGGTGGTGGGCCTGTACGGCAGCGGTCCGCTGATCAAAAACAAGCTGTTCGCCTTTGTGGCGCTGGAACAGACGCGCACGGACAGCCAGTCCGTTGCCGCCACCGCCGACTCGGGCACGGCCCTGGCGCGCGGCTGGAGCACGAGCCAGAGCAAGGTGGACCGCATGATGGCCAAGCTCGATTACAACCTGACGGACGACCATCACTTCGAATACACCAAGCTGTATGACCGCACGAAAACAGACAGCCAGGCGTATGGCTACAGCTACGCCACGCATGCGAGCAATGGCGTTCAGGCAGGCAAGGGCGAGACGACGGTCAATTGCTGCGGTTCCTCGGCCGCGCCGGGCGCCAACATCGACATCTTCAAGTACACGGGCTACCTGACGGACAACCTGACCGTGACGGCCATGATGGGCGAATCGCGCACCTCGCACATCCGTACGCCGAATGGCTACAATCCGCTGCTGGCGCAAACGTCGTCGAATACGTCGACCCAGGTACCTGGCCTGACGTACGCCAATCCGCAAACGGTGACGGGCACCCTGGTCGACCCGTCGTCGGAAGACCGCCAGAAAGCCAAGCGCCTGGATCTCGAATACAAGCTGGGCAAGCACTCGCTGCGCGGCGGCATCGACCGCATCGACGTGGAATCGAAAGTGGGCCTGAGCCTGGCCGGCGGCTACCGCTGGAGCTATCAGCGCGCGACCGATCCGAACCGGGCCATCAACGGCGCCTTTGAGACGCCGGCCCAGGGCGGCGGCTACGGTGCGCAGGGCTATTACGTCAGCAAGGACTTGAACGCCAACCTGGCGCGTCCGACCAGCGTGCAATCGGCGCAATATATCCAGGATCACTACCAGGTCACGGAACGGGTGCTGCTGGACCTGGGTCTGCGCCGCGAGCAGTTCACCAACTACAGCACCGATGGCGTGGCCTTCATTTCGCAGCGCAACATGATCGCCCCGCGCGTGGGCGCCACCTGGGATTACCTGGGCGACGGCACGCTGAAATTCTTCGCCAACGGCGGCCGCTACCACCTGCCGGTGCCATCGAATTTGTCGAGCAACATGGCCAGCCCCTTCCTGGCCACGAGCGAGATGTACACGTACACGGGCATCGATCCCGTGACGGGCGCGCCGACGGGCCTGCACGCGATCAGCAAGCCGTATTCGGCAAACAACGCGTATGGCCAGAGCCGCGACGCGCGCGAAGTGACGGCCGTCGGCCTGAAACCGCTGTCGCAGGATGAATTCTCGCTCGGCTTCGAACGCGCCCTGAGCAAGAAGCTGGTGGTGGGCGCCAGCGTCCTGTACCGCAAGCTCAATGACACCAACGACGACACCTGCGATGCGCGTCCGCTGCAAGCCTGGGCCACGCGCAACGGCGTCGACACGAGCAACTGGGGCGGCTTCCAGTGCGCCATCATCAACCCGGGCCGCGACAACAGCCTGATGGTCGATTTTGACGACGGCAAGGGCTTGCGCCGCGTGGATATTTCGGCGGCGGAGTGGGGCAATCCGAAACCGGCACGCACCTACCGCGCCCTGAACATGTTCATCGAGCACCCGTACACGAACGGCTGGTACGGCAAGCTGACCTACACCCTGTCCGGCCTGAAGGGCAATATGGAAGGCCAGACGGACAGCATCGGCGGCGGCGACGTGGGCCTGACGGTCAGCGACGACCACAAGGAACTGATGTACAACGCCTATGGCTACCTGCCGGGCGACCACCGCCACGCCTTCAAGGCCTACGGCTTCATGCAGGTCATCCCGGACGTGATGGTCGGCGCCAACCTGTCGCTGACCTCGGGTGCGCCGCGCAACTGCATCGGCGCGCTGCCCGACAACCTGAAGTTCGAAAACGACTACGGCGATTCCTACTTCTATTGCGATGGCAAGCCGGCGCCGCGCGGCAGCCAGGGCCGCCTGCCTTGGCAAGCCCAGCTGGACATGAATCTGGCCTATACTCCCAGCGCCGTCAAGGGACTTAGCCTGAAAGTGGACGTGTTCAATGTGTTCAACAGCCAGACCGTGACCCGCTATAACGAAACGCGCGAAGACCATGGCGCCATCGCCCGCAGCTATCTGCAGGTGGCTGGCCGCACGGCGCCGCGTTCCGTGCGCTTCACGGCGGAATACACCTATTAAACTGCAGCCGGCCTGCTGCGCAGCGGGCCGGCGACGATCATTACCAATGGAAGCGAGAAGAGACCAATGACGACACAATTCAATCGACGCAATTTCCTGTCCGCCAGCGCCGCGCTGGCCGGTGGCGCCATGGCAGGCAGCACTTTGCTGCCTGGCGAGGCCAACGCCGCCCCCGCCGCCGGCCGCGACAAAGTCCGCCTGGGCCTGATCGGCACGGGCATGCGGGGCCAGGTGCTGCTGGCTGAATTGGTGCGCCGCGACGACGTGGAAGTGGTTGCCCTGTGCGATATCGAACCGATCATGCTGAAACATGCGCTGGGCCAGGTGGAAAAAGCCGGCAAGCCCCGTCCCCGCACGTACGGCGAAGACCGCGACCAGAAAGCCTACAAGCGCATGCTGGATGCGGGCGGCCTCGATGGCGTGATCATCGCCACGCCGTGGGAATTCCACGCACCGATGGCGATTGCCGCCATGCAGGCGAAGATCGCCGTCGGCTGCGAAGTGGTGGCCGGCATCACCCTGCAAGACCACTGGGATGTGCTCAATACCCAGCTGAAGACGGGCACGCCGTACATGTTGCTGGAAAACGTGTGCTACCGCCGCGACGTGATGGCTGCACTGCAGATGGTGCGCGCGGGCCTGTTCGGCGAACTGCTGCACCTGCAGGGCGGCTACCAGCACGATTTGCGTGCCGTGAAATTCAACAGCGGCAATCCGGCCAAGCCGTATGGCGGCGGCGTGGAATTCGGCGAGAAGGGCTGGTCGGAAGCCCATTGGCGCACGCAGCACTCGGTCGAGCGCAATGGCGAGCTGTATCCGAGCCACGGCATCGGCCCGTGCGCCATGTACACCAACATCAACCGCGGCAACCGTTTTACGCGCATCAACGCCTTCGCCACCAAGGCGCGCGGCTTGCACGACTACATCGTCAAGCAGCCGGGCGGCGCGCAGCACGCGAATGCCAAGGTGAAATTCAAGCTGGGCGACGTCGTCACCACCACGCTGGCGTGCGAGAACGGCGAAACCATCATCCTGCAGCACGATACGAGCTTGCCGCGCCCATATTCGCTGGGCTTCCGCGTGCAAGGCACGGACGGCCTGTGGATGGACTTGAACAATTCGATCCACATCGAAGGCGTCAGCAAGCCGCACCAGTGGGACGACTTCAAGGCCTACCAGGACAAGTACGAGCACCCGGTGTGGCGCAAATACGCGGCGCAAGCGGAAGGCGCGGGCCACGGCGGCATGGACTTCTTCGTCATCCACGCCTTTGTCGAAGCGCTCAAGGCCAACGCGCCGATGCCTATCGATATCTACGATGCCGTGACGTGGAGCGCCATCACGCCGCTGTCCGAACAGTCGATCGCCGCCAACTTCCAGACCCTGGACTTCCCTGACTTCACGGGCGGGCAGTGGAAATCGCGCAAGCCGATCTTCGCCCTCGACGGCAAGTACTAAGCCTGCACAACCCGCTACCGCACCAGTTGCCGTAGCGGGTTTTTTCTATCCACCCAGTTTTTCAACCGCGGCGCAGGCGCGCAGGCCCGTGTTCGCCCGCCGCAAAGCTGTACCACCAGGAGACGTTGATGAAACACAGAAGTTCATTACTCTATGCCATCCTTCCCGCCATGCCCTTGCTGCTGGCAGCTTGCGGCGGCGCCACCGCCACGGGCAACGGCAATACGGCCTTGCTGGCCGCCAGTGTGGCGGCACCGGCCACGACGGCAACCGTGGAGCTGGCCGGCAACGCCTTCATCACCAGCGGGAACGCGGGCGCCGTCATCAACGATCGTGGCCTGGCCGGCTGGAGTGATCCGAATGCCGTCGCCAGCACGTATTTCCGCGTGGCCGAGGCGGGTCCCGTGCAGGTGGCGCTCGACGCCAGCCTGGCCGATGGCGGCAACAGCACCATCCGCGTGAAGATCAACGGCACGCCGTTCGATGTCAAGCTGGCCGGCAAGGAACGCAAGACCTATGCCGTCGGCACGGTCAATGTGCCGGCGGCCGGCTACGTGAAGGTCGACATGCAGGGCTTGAAGCGCGTGAAGGGCACGTTTGGCGACATCGCGGCGCTGAAGGTGACGTCGAACGCGGCGCTCAATTACGCGAATGACCCGGCCAATTACTACTGGTCGCGGCGCGGCCCGTCCGTGCACATGGGTTACACGGTGCCGGCCAATACCGAGTATTTTTATAACGAGATGACGATTCCCCAGGGCCAGGACGCCATCGGCTCCTACTTCATGGCCAACGGCTTCAGCCAGGGTTACATGGGCATCCAGGTGAAATCGCCGAGCGAGCGCTGGATATTGTTCTCCGTGTGGGATGCCGACAATGGCGCCAAGACCACCCTGGTCAGCAAGGGCGCCGGCGTGGTCGACAACGCGTTTGGCGGCGAGGGCACGGGCGGGCAGACGTACCTTTCATATAACTGGACGGCCGGCACGACGTACCGCTTCATCACGCGCGCGCGGCCAGACGGCAATGGCGGCAGCGATTACTCGGCCTGGTTCTTCGCGCCCGAAACGGGCAAGTGGCGCTACATCGCCACGTGGAAGCGGCCCGCGATCTCCACGTACCTGACGGGCGTGCATTCCTTCCTCGAGAACTTCATCGATACCCTGGGCTACACGGAGCGCCGCGTCCAGTTCGGCAACCAGTGGGCGAGGAATGCATCGGGCACGTGGTCGGAAGTGACGGCGGGAAGGTTCACGGGCGACGCCACGGCCACGAATGCGCAGCGCATGGATTATGCGGGCGGGCTGGAAAACGGCAAGTTTTACCTGCATAACGGCGGTTTTTTTGCCGATTTCGTGAAAACCAGCCAGAACTTCACGCGCCCGGCCACGGGCCAGGCGCCTGCCGTCGACGTGAGCGCCTTGCCGATGCAGTAAGTCTTACCCTGGCCGCTTGCCCACCATCGCATCGATGCCGCGATAGTAGGTTAGCGGCCGGCCTATCGTCACGCCCATCAGTGCCGCGGCCTGGATGATGTCGTCCGTGTCGCGTCGATAGACGATCAGCGCATCCATTTCATCGGAGCCGTTGCCGTCGATCTGGATCAGGTCATAGCCGCCTTCGTCCACGGCGCGCTGCGCCAGTTCCGTGTCTAGCCACTCGAAATAGGGCAGCACGCTGCCGCCGCTTTCCTTGAGCAGTGCGTACGGGAAGTCGGGGAATTCGTCGAACATGTCCTGTATCTGTTCGTGCAGTTCATCGATCTTGTCGCTCGACGCCATGTAGCCGCCCAGTTGCGAGAGGAGTTCCAGCGCGTAGGCTTGCGCATCGCTGTCGATCCACTCGTCGCGTGGCGCGGAGGGCGCATCGGTGATGGCGGCGACGGCGTGATCGAGCTCCTCGCCTTCCAGGTCGCCGCAGGTCAGCTTGGTCAAAAGTTCGGATAAGAGCATGGTTGCCTTTCAGGCGAGGGGCATGGCCACGGTGGCTGCCTTGTCGATGAAGTTGCCAATACTATCATTGCCGTGCAGCTTGCCGCGTTCCGCAGAAGTCGTACGGCGACCTTCGCCTACTTGTCAACTAGACATTTTCGTGCCAGGCGGCTACACTGGAAATATTTCTATGTAGAAATATTTATCGATGCTTGGGCAGGCGTATGTGCGCTTGTCGGCCTTTGCCCATTACTTGTTACCCATTTCTTCATTTCATCCAGGATCATCCATGTTTGTCCGAACCACCATGCTGCGCGCGCTGGCGTGCGCCGTCTTGCTGCCTGCGCTGTTGTCCGCCTGCGTTATCGGCCGCAATAGCGCGCCTGCGTTTACCTACACGACCCCCGACCTTGCCAAGGGCGTTGTCGTCGGCACCGTGTTCGAGAGCTCCGTCTTCGAGACGCATGGCGCCAGGTTCGGCATTGTCAGCAGCGACCCTGCCGCCCTCGAGGACAAAAGTCTGTGGTTATCCAGCCATGCTCCCGCCGGTCAGGTCGCCTTGCAGAATGTCTTGCCAAAAGTGCCTACGGGCAAGGGCAGTACCTTTGCGCTGCAGCTGACGCCGGGACGCTACAGCGTTATCATCTGGCTGCTTGAATATGGAATCAGGTCCAGGTACTCCGAAGCGTCGCCGAAGGCGATCGAGTTTGACGTCGTGGCTGGCAAGGTCATCTACCTCGGACGTCTGGATGCCAACCGTTTCCTGCAAGTGGCTTCGATACACGACAATTTCGAGGAAGATATCGTATACCTGAAGAAAAATCCCTTGCTGGCCAATGCCAGCATCGAGAACAAGGCGCTCGAGGTGCGTGAATGGTGGCTACAGGACGCCCTTGGCAAGGAAATTTTGGAAAGAAACCGCGCCAAGTAAGCATCTGCAGGGTAGGGCAGCGGCTGGCAGGTCGCTTGCACCGCAGCACCGCATAGAGATAGAATGCGAATCATTATTATTTGCAAGCTAGGGAGTATGCGACGTGCCGCCTGCCCAATCCGGCGTCCACCAGGAGGTGGGCAGCCTGTATCACGATCACCACCGGTGGCTGCAAGGCTGGCTCAAACACAAGCTGGGCAACGCGTTTGATGCGGCCGACGTGGCGCACGACACTTTCATGCGCCTGCTGAACCGCGACGAGACCATTGCCGCGCGCGAGCCGCGTGCCTTCCTGACGACGGTGGCCAAAGGCGTGCTGGGCAATCTGTACCGCCGGCGCGACCTGGAGGCGGCCTATCTGGAAACCCTGGCCAGCCTGCCGGCGCAATGCGCGCCCGACCCGGAGGCGCAGGCGATCTTGCTCGAAGCCCTGTTCGACATCGACCGCCGCCTCGATGGCCTGGCGCCTGCCGTGCGCCGCGCCTTTCTGCTGTCGCAGCTCGATGGCATGCCGCAGGCGGCCATCGCCGCCGAACTGCAAGTCTCGCTGGCCACCGTGCAGCGCTACCTGGTCAAAGCCATGCACCAGTGTTTCTTTTCCCCGCTGGGGCCGTGATGGGTACCCTCACGCCGGAAGCGGTCAGCTTGCAGGCCGTGGAATGGCTGGTGCGCCTGCAGGCGGGCGACGCCACGCCCGAAGTGGAGCAAGCCTGGCGCGTCTGGCGCGACAGCGGCCCGGAAAACGAGCAAGCGTGGCAGCACGTGGAGGGCTGCATGGCGCGCATGCGTGCCTTGCCTGCGCCGCTGGCGCACGGCACGCTGGCCCGCAAGCCGCTGCACGCGCAAGCGAATGCGGCGCGGCGCCAGTCGCTCAAGTTGTTGGCGCTGCTGGCCGTGGGTGGCGGCGCCTGGCTGGCGGGTGGCGATGAGCAGGCGCGGTTCTGGCTGGCCGATTACCGCACCGGCACGGGCGAGCTGCGCCACATCGTGCTGGCAGACGGCACGCGCATCGCCCTCAATACGGCGTCGAGCATCGACGTGCGTTTCGATGCGGGCCAGCGCCTGGTGACGGTATTCAAAGGCGAGATCATGGTCACGACCGCGCACGATGCGGCTGGCCGGCCCTTTTTCGTGCGCACGGCCCAAGGCCGCTTGCAACCCGTGGGCACGCGCTTTGCCGTGCGCGTGGAAGGGGAGCGTACGCGCCTGGGCGTATTTGCTGGCGCCGTCGACATGCTGCCGGAACAAGCGCCCGAAGCGGCGCGCAGGTTGCAGGCGGGTGAGCAAGCGACGTTTACGGCGGGCAGCGTTGGCTCCGTCGAGCTTCTGCCTGCCGGCGCCGATGCGTGGACGGCCGGCATGCTGGTGGCGCACGACATGCCGTTGGCCGATTTTGTCGGCGATCTGGCCCGCTACCGGCATGGCCGCCTGGCCTGCGATCCGGCCATAGGCCACCTGCGCGTGTCCGGCATCTACCCGCTGGCCGACACCAGACAAGTGCTGGACATGCTGACGCGCACCTTGCCCGTCGACGTGCGCCAGACCACGCGTTTCTGGGTGAGCGTGGTGCCGCATCGGAAGAATCCATAATTATTTTCTGAAAAACCGAGGGGTTTTCGATTCTCGCGTGACATAGCGAGTGAACCCTTCATTCACTTCCAGGAAAACAGTCCGCATGCCCAGCACAACACCTATTTACACCTCTTCCGCTTCCCGTACATGCCGCCACAGCGTGGCCGCGCTGGCCGTCGGCCACGCCCTGTGGCTGCTCGCCGCCAGCGGCGCCTCGGCTGCCGCGCCCCTTGCCCAGGCCGCCAATGCGGCGCGCATCGCGCTGGCGATACCAGCCGGCAGCCTGGAACAGGTGCTGGTGCGCTTTGGCCAGGAGACGGGCACCATGATCTCCTACCAGGCCGCCACCGTGGCCGGCAAGCGCAGCGCCGGCCTGACGGGCAGCTACAGCGTGCCTGCGGCGCTGGGCGCCATCGTCGCCGGCTCGGGCTTGCGCGCCGTGCCGCAGGCAAATGGCGGCTATGTGCTCGACGTGGCAGCGGCCGATGGCGGCCAGACCATGCCCGAGATGAAGGTCAGCGCCAGCGCCGAAGCGAACGGCGCGACGGAAGGCAGTGGCTCGTATACGACGCAGAGCATGCGTTCGGCCACGCGCCTGGGCCTGTCCGTGCGCGAGACGCCGCAAGCCGTCAGCGTGGTCACGCGCCAGCAGATGGATGACCAGAACCTGCAAACGGTGGAAGAGGTGCTGCAAAACGCGACCGGCGTGGCCATCAACCGCTACGACAGCGACCGTACCTCGTTCTTCGCGCGCGGCTTTTCCATCGCCAGCTACCAGTACGACGGCATCCCCACCATGGTCGACAATGCCTACAACGTGGGTGACAGTACGCTGGACATGACAGCCTACGACCGGGTCGAGGTCGTGCGCGGCGCCACGGGCCTGCTGACGGGCGCCGGCGAGCCGTCGGCCACCATCAACCTGGTGCGCAAGCGCGCGTCATCGAAGCAGCTGGCCGGAAATGCGGCCCTGAGCCTGGGTTCCTGGAACAATGCGCGCGCCAGCGCCGACCTCTCCACGCCATTGAGCAGCGACGGCAAGGTGCGTGGCCGTCTCGTGGTCAGCTACCAGGACAGCGAATCGTATGTGAACCTGTATCACGCCAAGAAGGCCATGGCCTACGCCACCGTCGAAGCGGACCTGGCGCCCGGCAGCGTGCTGATCGCCGGCTATGAATACCAGGACAACCGCCCGCGCGGCGGCATGTATGGCGGCTTGCCGCTGTGGCATGCGGATGGCGAGCGCGCCACGTTTTCCCGTTCCACCACCACGGCCGCCACCTGGAGCCGCTGGTTCAGCACCAGCCAGACGGCTTTCCTGCGCCTGGAGCAAGAACTGGGCAAGGGCTGGAATCTGACGGCCATGCTGAATCACGGGTGGGGCGATTACTCGGCGGCCGAAACCTTCGCCTACACCTGGGCGGACAAGGCCACGGGGCAGGGCGTGACGGGTAGCCCCGGTTTTTACTCGGGCACGCGACGCCAGGACAGCGTCGACGCGTATGTGCAGGGTCCCGTGCAGCTGCTGGGGCGCGCACACGACCTGGCGTTCGGCGTCTCGGGCAGCAACCAGTTCGCCAGCAATCCGGGCATTTCGGGTGGCAGCGTCGATTACGGCAATTTCCATCAATGGCAGGGCATGGCGCTGGAGCCTGACTGGAACAACCCTGACTTTTACCGCTGGAAGCTGCTCGACACGGTGCAGCAGCGCGGCATCTATGGCACGGCGCGTTTTTCGCTGGCCGATCCGCTCAAGTTGATCCTCGGCGCGCGCTACAGCCGCTACAAGGCGGACCACGTCGATGACTGGGGCGGCAGCTACGCCTATGCCAAGCATGCCGTCACGCCGTATGCGGGCCTGGTGTGGGATATCGACGCGCGGCATGCGCTGTACACCAGCTACAGCAAGATCTTCAAGCCGCAGGGTAATCAGGACCGGTTCGGCCGCTACCTCGATCCCGTGCAGGGCAAGAATGTGGAAGTGGGCGTGAAGGGCGAGTATTTCGGCGGCAAGCTCAATGCGGCGCTGGCCGTGTTCCGCATCGCGCAAGATGGCCTGGCGCAGGAAGACACGGGCCATTTTGTCGGCAGTTCGCTGACGCAGGCGTATTACGCGGCGGCCGGCTCCACCAGCAAGGGCGTGGAACTGGACGTCTCGGGCGAGCTGGCGCAGGGCTGGAATCTGTCGGCCAGTCTGTCGCATGCGGCGGCCGACGACAACAAGGGCGCGCGCCTGAACAGCTATGTGCCACAGACCCTGGCGCGCGTGTTTTCCACGTACCAGCTGCCTGGCGGCTGGCGCGCGATGTCGCTGGGCGGCGGCGTGAACTGGCAGAGCGGCGCCTACCGCGATGCCACGGGACCGAAGGGCGTCGACAGGGTGGAGCAGGGCGGTTACGCCGTGGCCAGCCTGATGGCAAAATACGCGCTGTCGCGCCAGCTGTCCCTGCAGGCGAACGTCAACAACCTGTTCGACAAGCATTACTACAGCCAGCTTGGCATGTACAACCAGGGTTACTGGGGCGCGCCGCGCAACGCCAGCGTGACCCTGCGCTACATCTTTTGATGCAGTTACTTGGTACTACAGCGGCCAGGCCTGCTTGGTGACGGCCACGGCAACGATGTAGGCAAATACCAGCACGGCGAGCGCGAAGGCTGTACCGCGCACTGCCGGCGTCTTGCCACGTTTCAGGGCGATGGTGCCCAGCACGATGTAGGCGACCAGCGCGCACAGCTTGGCGGCCAGCCAGGGCTGGCTGCCCGGCGACTGGCCGCTCCACACGGCCAGGGTGATGGCGCTGGCCAGCAAGGCCGTGTCGACCAGGTGCGGCAGGATTTTTACCCAGCGCTGCTGCAAGGCGGGCGAGGCGCGCAGCATCCATGCGCCGCGCAAGAGGAAAAGAAAGCCGCTGGCGGCGGCGCAACCCATGTGGAAATGCTTGAGGCTCAGATAGTCCATGCGTGATGTGGTGGGCGTTGATTGACGGTGGCGCCAGCATAGCCGCCTTTGGCGCGCCGCGCCATACACCGTCGGGAGGAGACGGGCCTAAGGCAGGAATTTGACGTACACGAGTTCCGGGTCTCCCTCGTCGAGATGGTCGATCTGCCCGCTGCGCACGAAACCCGCGCTGGCGAACAGCCGTTGCGCGGCCAGGTTGGACTGGTTCGTCGACGTGAAAAGCTTCGCCGTCGTGCACGCGGCTTCGGCTGCCGCCAGCAGGCGCACACCCACGCCGCGCCGCTGCTGCCCGGCAGCGACCATCACCAGCGAGACAAAGCCGTAATCGAAGAAATCGTCGTGCGTGAGGACATAGCCGGCCACCTGGCCGGCACGCATCGCCACCTGGCAATGGCCTTTGCCGACGGCGGTGCGCACGGCCTCGCCCCGGCTGGCGTGCGCCTGCGCATAGGCATCGCAGGCCAGCATGGCCTCCACATCGCTTGGCAGCGCCGCACGCGTGATGATCCCGTCTGTTTCGTCTCTGTTCCGCATGCCGCTCCTTTTCTCCAGGCGCCGAGTGTGCCAAAAATGCGTCCGTTTGTAAAACACCCGCCATCCAGGCTAGGTTGATACCCCGCCATCTAGTCACTTTTGCCGATGCGGCTATCCAGATTGCCTTCCCAGAATCACCCTGTGGCCGATAGTGCCTTTCGACTCTGCCACGTAAGCTGGTCGGGACGGCTGGCCAGACGGCCAGTGCATTCATGGAGAAACATCGTGGCTACCCTAGATGGCACTAAGAACAACAGTAGTAACAAGGCAGTCGAACCCGGCAAGCGGCGCAAGCAGGCGTCCGTGCTGATCAGCAGCACCTTCGCCTTCACCATCTGCTTCGCGGTATGGATGATGTTTGCCGTACTGGGCATCCCCATCAAGACCAGCCTGGGCTTGACTGAAACACAATTCGGCCTGCTGGCCGCCATGCCCGTGCTGACGGGCTCTCTCGTGCGCGTGCCCTTGGGCATCTGGACGGACAAATACGGCGGACGCCGCGTCTTCTTCTGGCTGATGCTGGCCAGCGTGCTGCCGATCTACCTGATCTCCTACGCCACCGCCTACTGGCACTTCCTCGTGCTGGGCATGTTCGTGGGCCTGGCGGGCGGCTCGTTTTCGGTCGGCACGCCCTACGTGGCGCGCTGGTATGAAAAGGAGCGCCGCGGCCTGGCGATGGGTATCTTCGGCGCCGGCAATTCCGGTTCCGCGCTGACCAAGTTCGTCGCGCCCGGCATCGTCGCCGCCTTCGGCTGGCAGATGCTGCCCAAGGTGTATGCGGTAGCCATGCTGGCCACGGCCATCATCTTCTGGCTGTTTTCGTACACGGACAAATCGCATCTGGCGCCATCGGGCGAAAGCTTCAGCGCACAGATGAAGGTGCTGAAGGACCCGCGCGTGTGGCGCTACTGCCAGTACTACTCGGTGGTGTTTGGCGGCTACGTGGCGCTGGCGCTGTGGATGACGAAGTACTACGTGGCCGAATATGGCTTCGACCTGAAGCACGCGGCGCTGCTGGCCGCCTGCTTCTCGCTGCCGGGCGGCGTGCTGCGCGCCATGGGCGGCTGGATCTCCGACAAATACGGTGCGGCGAAAGTCACCTGGGCCGTGATGTGGGTGTGCTGGGTGTGCTTCTTCCTGCTGTCGTATCCGCAAACACAGATGGTCGTGGAAACCGTCACCGGTCCGCTGGCCTTCCATATCGGCCTGTCGCCGCTGTGGTTCACCGTGCTGCTGTTCATCGTCGGTATCGCCATGGCCGTGGGCAAGGCGTCCGTCTTCAAGTTCATCGGAGATGACTTTTCCGACAACATCGGCGCCGTTTCGGGCGTGGTCGGCCTGGCCGGCGGCCTCGGTGGCTTCATCCTGCCCGTGATGTTCGGCGCCCTGGTGGACTTCACGGGCGTGCGTTCGAGCTCCTTCATGCTCCTGTACGGCACCGTCTGCGTCTCCCTCGTCTGGATGTATTTCTCGTTCAAGCCGCTGCGCGCGGCACCTACCAATCAACCTGCAGGAGCAAAAGCATGAGCCGCTACATGATCAATACGTGGGAGCCGGAAACCCCGAGCTTCTGGCAAAACACGGGCAAGGCCACGGCCGCGCGCAATCTGTGGATATCCATTCCCGCGCTGCTGCTGGCGTTCGCCGTGTGGATGGTGTGGAGCGTGGTGGTGGTCAACCTGCCCAACATCGGTTTTACCTACAGTAACAACCAGCTGTTCTGGCTGACGGCCTTGCCGGGCCTGTCCGGCGCCACCTTGCGCATCTTTTATTCGTTCATGGTGCCGATCTTCGGCGGGCGCCGCTGGACGGCCATTTCCACGGGTTCCCTGCTGATTCCCGCCATCGGCATCGGCCTGGCCGTGCAGGATGTGAACACCGGTTATCCGACCATGCTGATCCTGGCCTTGCTGTGCGGCTTCGGCGGCGGCAATTTCGCCTCGTCGATGGCCAACATCAGCTTTTTCTACCCGAAGGCCAGCAAGGGTTTCGCGCTGGGCATGAATGCGGGCCTGGGCAACCTGGGCGTGTCGGTGGTGCAGTTCGTCGTGCCGCTGGTAATCACGTTTGCCGTTTTCGGCGCTTGGGGCGGCGATTCGCTCACCTGGGTGAAAAATGGCGTGAGCAAGGAGATGTGGCTGCAAAACGCGGGCTTCATCTGGGTGCCGTTCATCGCGCTGTCGACCTTGCTGGCCTGGTTCGGCATGAATGACCTGGCTTCGGCCAAGGCCTCGTTTTCCGAGCAGGCCGTGATCTTCAAGCGCAAGCATAACTGGCTCATGTGCTGGCTGTACACGGGCACTTTCGGCTCCTTCATCGGCTATTCTGCCGCGTTTCCACTGCTGATCAAGATCCAGTTCCCCGACGTCAATCCGCTCGATTACGCCTTCCTGGGACCATTGGTCGGCGCGCTGGCGCGCGTGGCCGGCGGCGTGATTTCCGATAAATTGGGCGGCGCCCGCGTTACCCTGTGGTCCTTCCTGCTGATGATCGGTGCCGTGCTGGGCGTGCTGTACTTCATGCCGCAAGCGGGCGAAGGTGTGCACACTGCGGGAAGCTTCAGCGGCTTCTTCTGGATGTTCATGCTGCTGTTCGCCGGCACGGGCATCGGCAACGCGTCGACCTTCCGCATGATTCCCGTGATCTTTTTGACGGAACACCAGCGCGCGGCCGCCGGCAAGGGCAAGGCGGTACAGGAGCAAGCCATCGTCGACGCCAACAAGGAAGGCGCTGCCGTCCTGGGCTTCACGTCGGCCGTGGCGGCCTACGGCGCCTTCTTCATCCCGAAAAGCTATGGCACTTCGATTGCGCTGACGGGCAGCCCCGACGCGGCCCTGTGGTGCTTCATCGGCTTTTACGTCAGCTGCATCGCGATCACCTGGTGGTGCTATGCGCGCAAGAATGCGCCGATGCCTTGCTAGTTAGCGTCAGAACGCCGGGCGAGTCCTGCTTGCCCGGTGTCGAACACAGTAAGAGGTAGTCATGGAAGAACTGGAAAAATTCGTCAACGGCTTCAGCCTGTTTCAGCAGCAGTACTTCAGCGAGCCGCAAACCCTGTACGACAGCCTGCGCGACGGGCAGCGGCCCTCGACCTTGCTGATCGGCTGCTGCGATTCACGGGTCGATCCCATGCTGCTGACGGGCAGCGACCCGGGCGACATGTTCGTCGTGCGCAATATCGCCAACCTGGTGCCGCCGTGCACGCCCGATGCGCCGCCCGGCGTCAGCTCGGCCATCGAGTTCGCCGTCTGCAAGCTCGAAGTGGCCAGGGTCATCGTGCTCGGACATGCGCGCTGCGGCGGCATCCGCGCGCTGCTGGAACCGCAGCCGCGCGCGGAGGGTCAGGAAACGGACTTCGTGGGCCAGTGGATGCGCATCGCCGAACCGGTGGCGCAGCGCGTGCGGCGCGAACTGGCGCACCGCTCGTCGGCGGAACAGCACCACGCGTGCGAGCTGGCCAGCATATTGCAGTCGCTGGACAACCTGCTCACTTACCCGTGGCTCAAGCGCCGGGTGGAGCAGGGGGCGTTGAAACTGCATGGATGGTATTTCGACATCGACAGCGGGGCGCTGATGGCGTATTCCGCGCGCCAGCAGCAGTTTTTGCCGCTGGTCTGTCCAATAGAAAGGGCGCGTCATTTGCATGAGCGCCCTTGGCCGGATGCAGGCAAGTAGCTTGGATTAGCGTAGCGTAATCCAACAAGGCGCCGTCAACAATGTGTCGGATTACGCGTGGCGCCGCCCCGCTAATCCGACCTACGTTACTTCAACTGAACCGCAATAAATCCCCGCTGCGGTCAAACGCCAGCAGGCTGTCGATGCGGCCTTGCTCGATGGCCGTCACCATGGCGCGCAGGGGCGCCTCGCATTCCTGTGCCGCGGGTGGTTGGCCCTCGCGACCCGCCAGTCCCGCCACGAAGACCACGTCCCAGTGCGTCTGCATCTGTTTCGACTCCTCCTTCAACGTCTCGAAGCTGTCCAGTTCCTCGGGCAGCTTGTCGGCGCACATCACGGGCGTAAGCGACTTGCCCTGGCCGCCGGGCTGGGCCTGCGCCTGGGTAAAGGTGAACAGCAGGCGTTGCGGCTGCTCCTGGTTGCGGGCGCTGCGCAGCAGGCTGGCGTAATCGGTAATGCTCATTTTTTTCTCCTGATTGAACGATGGCGACAGGTATACCGCA
The DNA here is from genome assembly GCF_011601275.1 of Janthinobacterium lividum. GTDB lineage: Bacteria > Pseudomonadota > Gammaproteobacteria > Burkholderiales > Burkholderiaceae_D > Janthinobacterium > Janthinobacterium lividum_E. The sequence continues at coordinate 179,152 of NZ_JAAOLY010000010.1, forward strand.
GCTCCGCCTTGCCGCCCATAGGCAATAGTGACTATCCGGGTGACTACGCGCCTATGCATTCCTGGTGCCGGAAACCGACTTCTTGCCAATACCGCCGGGCGCGGCGCGTCGATAGACTGTTTGTATCGACGCTTGAGCCATCCTGCTTGCAGCGTTTTTTAAGACCTGGCGCCGCTGTCGGCGGCGCAATGTGGAGGTAGCATGAGTCACTTTCTGGACCGCCTGAAATTTTTTAGCAAGCCCGCCGAGCCGTTTTCAAACGGCCATGGCACCGTGGTCGATGAAGACCGTACCTGGGAGAACGCCTACCGCCAGCGCTGGCAGCACGACAAGATCGTGCGCTCCACGCATGGCGTGAACTGTACCGGCTCGTGCAGCTGGAAGGTGTATGTCAAGAATGGCCTGATCACCTGGGAAACCCAGCAAACCGATTACCCGCGCACGCGGCCCGACCTGCCCAACCACGAGCCGCGCGGCTGCCCGCGCGGCGCCAGCTATTCCTGGTACGTGTATTCGGCGCAGCGCGTGAAATACCCGATGGTGCGCGGCCGCCTGATGGAAATGTGGCGCGAAGCGCGCAAGACCATGGACCCCGTCACGGCCTGGGACTGGATCAGCCAGGACCCCGTGCGCTCGCAGCAGTACAAATCCATCCGCGGCCTGGGCGGCTTCGTGCGCGCCACGTGGGAAGAATCGAATGAAATCATCGCCGCCGCGAATGCGCTGACGATCAAGAAATACGGCCCGGACCGCATCGTCGGCTTCTCGCCGATTCCCGCCATGTCCATGGTCAGCTATGCCTCCGGCACGCGCTACCTGTCGCTGATCGGCGGCGTGGCCCTGAGCTTCTACGACTGGTACTGCGACTTGCCGCCAGCCAGCCCGCAAGTGTGGGGCGAACAGACGGACGTGCCGGAATCGGCCGACTGGTACAACTCGACCTATCTGATGGTGTGGGGCTCGAACGTGCCGATGACGCGCACGCCGGACGCCCACTTCTACACGGAAGTGCGCTACAAGGGCACGAAAACCGTGGCCATCTCGCCCGACTACGGCGAAATGGTGAAGTTCGGCGACATCTGGCTGGCGCCGAAGCAGGGCACGGACGCCGCGCTGGCGCTGGCCATGGGCCACGTCATCCTCAAGGAATTCCACTCGGAAGGCCAGAGCGCCTACTTCCGCGACTATGCGCGCCAGTACACGGACTTCCCCATGCTGGTCCTGCTCAAGGAGCATAACGGCACCCTCGTGCCCGACTACTTCCTGCGCGCCTCGCACCTGGACAATAACCTCGACGAAACCAACAATCCGGAATGGAAGACCCTCGTCATCGATGAAACGACGGGTGCGATCACGGCGCCGGCCGGCTCCATCGGCTTCCGCTGGGGTGAGTCGGGCAAGTGGAACCTGGAACAGAAGGCAGGCGGCAGCGGCGCGCCCATCGTGCCGATGCTTTCCATGATCAACGACAGCGACGCCGTCACGGAAGTGGGCTTCGCCTATTTCGGCGGCAAGGACGCGTCCGACATGTTGCTGCGCAAGGTGCCGGTGAAAACCATCCGCCTGGCCGACGGCACGACGGGCCTCGTCACCACGGTGTTCGACCTGACCCTGGCCAACTACGGCATCGACCGTGGCCTCGGTGGCGAGAACGTGGCCGAGAGCTATGACGACGACGTGCCGTACACCCCCGCGTGGCAAGAGAAGCACACTGGCGTGAAACGCGCCGACGTCATCACCGTGGCGCGCCAGTTCGCGGAAAACGCGGACCAGACGCGCGGCAAGAGCATGGTCATCGTGGGCGCCGGCCTGAATCACTGGTACCACATGGACATGACCTACCGCGGCATCATCAACATGCTGATGATGTGCGGCTGTATCGGCCAGTCGGGCGGCGGCTGGGCCCATTACGTGGGCCAGGAAAAACTGCGTCCGCAAACGGGCTGGACGCCTTTGGCCTTCGCCCAGGACTGGGTACGTCCGATGCGCCAGATGAACGGCACTTCGTTCTTCTATGCCCACACGAGCCAGTGGCGCCATGAAAAGCTGGAAACGGGCGACATCGCTTCGCCATCGGCGGCCGGCGGCACGGGCGACCTGACCCTGCTCGACTACAACGCCAAGGCCGAGCGCATGGGCTGGCTGCCATCGGCGCCGCAGCTGCAAACCAATCCGCTGGAAGTGGCCAAGGCCGCTGCCGCCGCGGGCCAGAAGCCGGCCGCATATGCGCTCGACCAGATCAAGGCGGGCCAGCTGCAGTTTTCGTGCGACGACCCGGACAACCCGGCCAACTTCCCGCGCAATATGTTCGTGTGGCGCTCGAATATCCTCGGCAGCTCGGGCAAGGGCCACGAGTACTTCCTGAAATACCTGCTCGGCACGCAGAATGGTTTACTCAGCGATGAAGAAGACTGCCTCACGCCGAAACAGGTGAAAGTGCGCCCGGCCGCCGAAGGCAAGCTCGATCTGCTGGTGGTGCTGGACTTCCGCATGTCGACCACGTGTTTGTATGGCGATGTAGTGCTGCCGACGGCCACCTGGTATGAAAAAGACGATCTGAACACGTCGGACATGCATCCGTTCATCCATCCGCTGTCGGAAGCCGTGCAGCCGCTGTGGCAATCGAAGTCGGACTGGGAAATCTACAAGGGCATCGCCGAGAAATTCTCGGAAATCGGCGGCGAGCTGCTGGGTACCCAGCAAGACATCATCCTCACGCCGCTGATGCATGACACGCCCGGTGAACTGGGCCAGCCTTTCGATCCCAAGGATTGGCGCGCCGGCGAATGCGAAGCGATTCCCGGCAAGACCATGCCGAACATGACGGTGGTAGAGCGCAATTACCGCGACGTCTACAAGAAGTTCACCTCGATCGGCCCGCTGCTGGAAACCATCGGCAACGGCGGCAAGGGTATTTCCTGGAAAACCGGGCATGAAGTAGACGTCCTGCGCGGCATCAACCGCACGGTGCTGGACGAAGGCGTGTCCAAGGGCCAGCCGCGGTTGGACACGGCCATCGATGCGGCCGAGATGATTTTGTCGCTGGCGCCGGAAACGAATGGCCACGTGGCCGTGAAAGCCTGGGCCGCGCTGACGTCCATCACGGGAAGGGACCACACGCACCTGGCGCTGCCGCGCGAGCATGACAGCATCCGCTTCCGCGACGTGCAGGCGCAGCCGCGCAAGATCATTTCCTCGCCCACCTGGTCGGGCCTGGAAAGCGAAGAAGTCAGCTACACGGCCGGCTATACCAACGTGCATGAACTGATCCCTTGGCGCACCCTGACCGGCCGCCAGCAGTTCTACCAGGATCACCGATGGATGCGCGATTTCGGCGAGGGACTGTGCGTCTACAAACCGGCCATCAACACGAAGACGACGGAAGCGCTGCTGGGCACCAAGCCGAACGGCAACAAGGAACTGGCGCTGAACTTTTTGACGCCGCACCAGAAGTGGGGCATCCACTCCACGTATTCGGACAACCTGCGCATGCTGACATTGTCGCGCGGCGGACCGCACGTGTGGCTGTCGGAGACGGACGCGCAAGCTGCCGGCATCGTCGACAACGACTGGATCGAAGTCTTCAACGTCAATGGCAGCCTGACGGCGCGCGCCATCGTCAGCCAGCGCATCCCGGCCGGCATGACGATGATGTACCACGCCCAGGAAAAGATTATCAACGTGCCCGGCGCGGAGATGACGGGCAAGCGGGGCGGCATCCATAACTCGGTGACGCGGGCCGTGCCCAAGCCGACGCACATGATCGGCGGCTACGCCCAGCTGGCGTACGGCTTCAATTACTACGGCACGGTGGGCTCCAACCGCGATGAATTCGTATTGGTGCGCAAGATGAACAAGGTCGACTGGCTCGAAGGCCCGTTGCAGGAACAAGGAGCATAGTATGAAAATCAGAGCGCAAATCGGCATGGTGCTGAACCTGGACAAGTGCATCGGCTGCCACACCTGTTCCGTCACCTGCAAGAACGTATGGACCAGCCGCGACGGCGTCGAGTACGCATGGTTCAACAACGTGGAAACCAAGCCCGGCATCGGCTATCCGAAGCAGTGGGAAAACCAGGACAAGTGGAACGGCGGCTGGCGCCGCACGGATGCAGGCAAGATCGAGCCGCGCCAGGGCAGCCGTTTGAAGATCCTCGCGAATATCTTCGCCAACCCGAACCTGCCCGCCATCGACGAGTACTACGAGCCGTTCACCTATGACTACGAGCACCTGCAAAGCGCGCCGCTGTCGCAGACGCCGCCGACGGCCCGTCCGATCTCCGTGCTGACGGGGAAAAAGATGGAAAAAATCGAGTGGGGTCCGAACTGGGAAGATGACCTGGGCGGCGAGTTTGCCCAGCGCAGCAAGGATAAGCTGTTCGACAACATGCAGAAGGAGATGTACGGCACGTTCGAAAACACCTTCATGATGTATCTGCCGCGCCTGTGCGAGCATTGCCTCAATCCGACGTGCGTGGCGTCCTGCCCATCGGGCTCCGTGTACAAGCGCGAAGACGACGGCATCGTGCTGATCGACCAGGACAAGTGCCGCGGCTGGCGCATGTGCATCTCCGGTTGCCCGTACAAGAAGATCTACTACAACTGGTCGTCCGGCAAGGCGGAGAAGTGCACGTTCTGCTTCCCCCGCATCGAAGCGGGCCAGCCTACCGTGTGCTCGGAAACGTGCGTGGGCCGTATCCGCTACCTGGGCGTGCTGCTGTACGACGCCGACAAGATCGAGGCTGCCGCCTCCGTGCCGCAAGAGCAGGACCTGTACCAGGCGCAGCTCGACCTGTTCCTCGACCCGCACGACCCGGCCATCATTGCCGAGGCGCGCCGCCAGGGCATCCCCGACCTTTGGCTGGAAGCGGCCGTCAAGTCGCCCGTCTACAAGATGGCCGTCGAGTGGAAAGTGGCGTTCCCGCTGCATCCCGAATACCGCACCTTGCCGATGGTGTGGTACGTGCCGCCTTTGTCGCCGATCCAGGCGGCTGCGGAATCGGGCAAGCTGGGCGTGAACGGCATGCTGCCAGACACCCAAAGCCTGCGCATTCCCGTGCAGTACCTGGCCAATCTGCTGACGGCCGGCGACCAGCCGCCCATCGTCTCGGCGTTGGACCGCATGCTGGCCATGCGTGCCTACATGCGCAGCAAGACGGTGGAAAAGGTGGAAAACCTCACGGTCCTGAAACAGGTGGGCTTGAGCAAGGCGCAGGTGGAGGACATGTACCACATCATGGCCATCGCCAATTACGAAGACCGCTTCGTCATCCCCAGCAGCCACAAGGAAATGGCCGAGGACAGCTTCAACGAGAAGGGTTCGTGCGGCTTCAGCTTCGGCAACGGCTGCTCGGACGGCACCAGCGAACCGACCTTGTTCGGCAAGAAAAAACACGGTTCGGCCATCTTCATGCAGATGCCGAAGTCGCGCAAAACGGCGCCAGGCGCTTAAGGATCTGATATGGAACACGCTATGCATCACTACCAAATCCTCTCGCGCCTGCTGCTGTATCCGGAGCCCGAGCTGATCGCCCACCTGCCGCAGCTGGACGCCGCGCTGGCGGCCGTGCCGGAGCAGCACGCCTTTATGTACCCCTTGCTGCGGCCCTTGCTGGCGCACCTGGAAAGCAGCAGCCTGATCGACCTGCAGCAGCAGTACGTGGCCACGTTCGACCGCAACCCCTCGCACTCGCTGCATCTGTTTGAGCATATCCACGGCGAATCGCGCGACCGGGGCCAGGCGATGGTCGACCTGATGGAGGAATACAAGCGTCACGGCCTGCAGATGGTGGGCGACGACTTGCCCGACTTCGTGCCGCTGTTCCTGGAATTTCTCGCGCAGCTCGACGAGGAAGTCTCGGCACCGCTGCTGGGCGACGCCGTCCACGTGCTGGCGCACATCGGCCGCAAACTGACCGCCAACGGCAGCCCGTATGCACCCGTCTTCACCTTGCTCGAACGCCTGAGCCCCGTGGCGGCGGAAATGCTGGCCGAACCGCCGGTGCGCGACATGGATGAAGCGCTGGAAACCTTCGGTCCCGGTGCGGACGGCGTCGAGCCCTTGCTGCGCCAAGCGCCGGGCGGCGTCCATCCCGTGCATTTTCACCCGCAGCCGCGGCGCGCCGCTTGAAGCGCGTCCGCATGAGGAGAGTACATCATGAGTAATTACTTGCATCAATTTGTGTATGGCATTTATCCATACATCGCGCTGGCCATCTTTTTCCTCGGTAGCCTGATCCGTTTCGACCGCGAGCAATACACGTGGAAGTCCGATTCCAGCCAGCTGCTGCACCGCGGCAGCCTGCGCCTGGGCAATATCCTGTTTCATATCGGCATCATCGGCCTGCTGTTCGGCCATGCGGCCGGCTTGCTCACCCCCGTCTGGGTGTGGGACACGCTGGGCGTGTCGCACAGCCTGAAGCAGGGCGTGGCGATGGCGGCCGGCGGCGTGATGGGCGGGCTGTGCCTGGTCGGCATCCTGATCCTGCTGGCGCGCCGCTTCGGCAATGCACGGCTGCGCGCCGTCACCACGGCCGGCGACAAGCTGGTGATGCTGTGGATTTTGCTGACCTTGCTGCTGGGACTGTCCTCGATCTTCGTCTCGGCTTCGCACATGGATGGCCACATGATGGTCTTGCTGATGAACTGGGCGCAGCACATCGTGACCTTCCGCGGCGACGCGGCCAGCTTCATCGTCGACGCGCCGCTGGTGTTCAAGCTGCACCTGTTCATGGGCATGTCGCTGTTCGTCATCTTCCCGTTCACTCGCCTGGTGCACGTGTGGAGCGGCTTTGGCGCAGTTGCTTACCTGGGCCGTGCCTATCAACTGGTGCGCCGCCGCTAAGAAAGGAGTCACATCATGGGAATCTCCGTCAATGGCATCGATATCGACGATGCCGACATCGCGCAGGAACTGCCGCATCACGACGGCGCCGGCAACCCTTTGAAGCAGGCCGTGCATGAACTGGTGCTGCGCCGGCTGCTGCTGGAAGAAGCCGAGCGCCTCGGCGTGCAGGGCGGCAGTATTGATGACCGCATCGAAGCGCTGTTCGCGCAGGAAGTGCGCGTGCCGCCCGCCGACGATGCGGCTTGCCGCACCTTCTATGCGCAGCGCCCGCAGCTGTTTAGCAGCGGCGCCCTGGCCGAGGCGCGCCACATCCTGTTCCAGGTGACGCCCGACGCGCCCCTGGAGCTGCTGCGCACGACGGCGCAAGCCGTGCTCGACGCCCTCAAACTGGCGCCCGAGCGCTTCGGCGAACTGGCGGCGCAGTATTCGAACTGCCCGTCGGGCGCCCTGGGCGGCAACCTGGGGCAGCTGTCGCCGGGCCAGAGCGTGCCGGAATTCGACGCGCTGCTGTTCCGCCTGGAAGCGGGCGCGCTGGCCGGCCATTTGCTGGAAACGCGCTTCGGCTACCACATCGTGCAAGTGCTGCGCCGGGTCGAAGGCCAGCCCATCGCCTACGAGGCCGTGCAGGCGCAGATCGCCGACCGCCTGTCGCGCGCCGCGTGGCAGCGGGCCGTGCACCAGTATCTGCATTTGCTGGTGGGGCGCGCCGACATCGGCGGGATCGAGCTCGAAGGCACGGCCAGCCCGCTGGTTCAGTAGGTAGAAATGCGTAGGCCGAAAGGCGTAGGCCGCTAGGCCTTCTGGGGCACAGCCAGATCGTGCCCCAGCCTTTACAATCAAGGAAGAAACAGGAGTAGCGTCATGGGTAGCGTCAAGTTGCAGGACCGTTTTGGCCGTTCGATCGATTATGTGCGGCTGTCCGTCACCGACCGCTGCGATTTGCGCTGCAGTTACTGCATGCCCAAGGGTTTTCGCGGCTTCGAGGAGCCGAAGGACTGGCTGACGTTCGACGAGATCGAGCGCCTGATGGGCATCTTCGTGCGCCTCGGCACGCGCCGCGTGCGCCTGACGGGCGGCGAACCGCTGTTGCGGCGCAATCTGCCGGAGCTGGCGCAGCGGCTGACGGCATTGCCTGGTTTGCAGGACTTGTCGCTGTCGACCAACGCCACCCAGTTGGGCAAGCACGCCGTGGCCTTGCGCGCGGCGGGCGTGGACCGCATCAACGTCAGCCTGGACTCTCTCGACCGCGCCTGCATGCAGCAGATCACGGGGCGCGACAGCCTGCAGCCGATACTCGATGGCCTGATGGCGGGCAAGGCGGCCGGTTTCGACCCGATCAAGATCAATATGGTGGCCATGCGCGGCATCAATGACGGCCAGATCGAGGCCATGGCGGCCTTCTGTATCGAGCAGCAGTTCATCCTGCGCCTGATCGAAGCCATGCCGATGGGCAGCACGGGCCGCAATGCCAGCTATATGCCGCTCGGTCCCGTGCGCGAGCGCCTGGCGGCCCGTTTTGGCCTGGTGCCGCAGGCAACAGAGCTCGGTGGCGGGCCGGCGCGCTACATGGCGACAGCCGATGGACGCTCGAGCATCGGCTTCATTACACCCATGTCGCAGCATTTTTGCGCCAGTTGCAACCGCGTGCGCCTGTCCGTCGATGGTACGCTGTACCTGTGCCTGGGCCAGGAAGAGAAATTCGCCCTCGGCCCCATGCTGCGCGGCGGGGCCACGGATATGGAGATCGAGGCGGCGATCCGCGCCGCCATCGAACTGAAGCCGCAGCAGCATGATTTCAATACGCAGCCGGACAAGATTATCCGTTTTATGGCGCAGACGGGCGGCTGAGGCAGTTTGCATTTACATTCAAGGGCGGTATGAAATTCAAGGCGATGTTTTCCTCCTGGCAGAAGCTGTCGACCAAGATCGTCGGGGCGCTGCTGCTCATGCTGGTGCTGGCCTTGAGCGCCATCGGCTGCACCCTGTTTTTGTCATGGCAGCTCGAAGGCAGTTCGGCCGCCATCAACGAGACGGGCCGCCTGCGCATGCAGACCTACCGCCTGACCCTGCTGCTTGCCAGCGACGCGCGCGAACAGGCGCGTCAGCAAGTGCTGCTGATCGACGAAACCCTGGCCAAGATCGGCCACGGCGACCCGCAGCGTCCCTTGTTCCTGCCCCCCAGCATGGCCATCAAGTCCGAATTCGAGCGCATCGGCACGGCCTGGCGCGGCGCCTTGCGCCCGGCCGCCCTGGCCGCCGACTCCACCGCGCGCGCGCGCCAGTTCGAGCACGACGCCGATACCTTCGTGGGCCAGGTCGATCAACTGGTGCGCCTGATCGAGCACGATAGCGAACAGCGCACTTTCTGGCTGCGCGCCTCGCAGCTGATCCTTGTCGGCATGGCCGTCATCGGCACGGTCAGCATGATTTACCTGATGTTCATGCTCATCATCGAACCGGTGACGCGGCTGCGCCTGGGCATGCAGCGCATGAAGGAACGCGATTTCAGCGTGCGCCTGGCCGTGGAAAGCAATGACGAATTTGGCCAGCTGGCCAGCGGTTTCAACCAGATGGCCGACCGCCTGCAGGCGCTGTACGGCAACCTGGAAGAGGGCGTGCGCAGCAAGACGGCCACCCTCGAATACCGCAACCGCGAATTGGCGCTGCTGTACGAAAGCGCCGCTTTTTTGCAGCGCCCGCAGCCTTTGGCCGACATCTGCGGCGGCTTCATGCAGCGCATCGTCGATTATTTCGAGGCGGACGGCTCCACCGTGCGCGTGCTCGACGCCGAGCGGGGCAACCTGCACATGGTCGTGCATACGGGCCTGTCCGAGGAACTGGTGGCGTCGGAACACTGCCTGAAGGTGGGCGACTGCCTGTGCGGCACGGCCGTCGAGATGAAGGTGGCGAAGGTGCACGACATGCGCCGCATCGACAAGGCGCACGAGCTGCGCTGCCACCGCGAGGGCTTTGCCACGGTATCCGTCTTCCATATCCATGCGCACGAGCAGCACCTGGGCTTTTTCAACCTGCATTTCCGCCATGCGCGCGTGTTTTCCGCGCGCGAGCTGGCCTTGCTGGAAACCCTGGGCCAGTTGCTGGGCATCGCGCTGGAAAACCTGCGCCTGGCCGCGCGCGAACGCGAAATGGCCATTTCCGAAGAGCGCAACCTGGTGGCGCAGGGCCTGCACGACAGCATCGCGCAAAGCCTCAATTTCCTCAACCTGCAAGTACAGATGCTCGACGACTCCGTGCGCAACGCCCGTTTCGACGAGGTGGCGGGCATCGTGCCGGCCCTGCACGCGGGCGTGAAGGAAAGCTACGAGGACGTGCGCGAACTGCTGGCCAACTTCCGCAGCCGCCTGATGGAGGACGATCTGATCGGCTCCCTGCGCGCGGCCGTGGACAAATTCCGCCGCCAGACGGGCATCGACGCCGAACTGCTGGCCGATGTGGACGGCGCGCCATTCCCCCGCGAGCAGCAATTGCAGCTATTATTCATCGTGCAGGAAGCGCTGTCGAACATCCGCAAGCACGCCCAGGCCAGCCACGTCGAAGTGCGCCTCGCCGATCATCAGGACTTTACCTTGACGATCAGCGATAATGGCGTCGGCTTCGACGCTGCCGCCGTGCTGGAAAAGGGCGACAGCCATGTCGGCATCCACATCATGCGCGAGCGCGCGCAGCGCATCGACGCCACGTTCGACGTGCATGCCTGCCAGGGCGGCGGCACCACGGTCGAACTGCATCTGTCGCGCGAGCAGCGCCGCGCCGCCTGAGTAACTACCTGAAAGTAAAAAAATGGAGACACCCGATAAACCGATCACCGTCATGCTGGTCGACGACCACGCGCTGTTCCGCAGCGGCATACGCTCGCTGCTGCAGCGGCATACGGAGTTTTCCGTCGTGGGCGAGGCGGCCGATGGCGTGGAAGGCATCAAGCGCGCCATCCAGCTGCAGCCCGACGTGGTGCTGCTGGACTTGAACATGGCCGGCATGTCCGGCGTGGAAGCGCTGCAGCTGATGCAGCACGACTGCCCCGATACGGCCATCGTCATGCTGACCGTGTCGGAAGACGCGGAAGACCTGGCCACGGCCCTGCGTGCGGGCGCCTGCGGTTACCTGATCAAGAACATCGACGCCGACTATCTGGTGCGCGCCATCCGCCGCGCGGCCGCCGGCGAAGTCGTCATCGCCGAAGCCATGACGGGCAAGCTGGTGGCGCAGCTGCAGGCGGGCACGCGGCGCGAGGAACCCGTGTCGGAACTGGACAAGCTCACGCCGCGTGAAAAGCAAATCATCGATTGCCTGTCGCGCGGCGAGAGCAACAAGGGCATCGCGCGCACCCTGGACCTGGCTGAAAGCACGGTCAAGATCCACGTGCAGAACGTGCTGAAAAAACTCAATCTCACCAGCCGCGTGCAGGCGGCCGTGTACGCGGTCGAGCACCGGCAGGGCAAGTAGCCGCCGTTATCCCCGGTCTAGTCCTTTTTGCCGATGGCCGTCGCTGCGCTTTTAAAGTAGTATATTGAATATATCTTTAATAGCGAGTTCATCATGGCCATTACTCCCATCAGCGAACCATCCGCCCGCCGCGCCGCATCGGGCGCGGCGCCCTGGCAAGCCGGCCACGCCGTCTGGCAACTGGGTTTCCGCCCGTTCTATTTGCTGGCGGCCGTGTTTGCGGCCATCGGCATTCCCCTGTGGCTGGCCAGTTATGCGGGCTGGCTGACGGGCGGCCTGCAGGTGGGTCTGGGCTGGCACATGCACGAAATGGTGTTCGGTTTCGCGCTGGCCGTCGTCGTCGGTTTCCTCTACACGGCGGGGCGCAACTGGACGGGCTTGCCCACGCCGCACGGCGCCCAGCTGATGGCGCTCGTGGGGCTGTGGCTGGCGGGCCGCGTGGCCATGCTGTGCGGCCCCGGCCTCGTGGTGGCGCTGGTCGACTGGCTGTTCCTGCCGCTGGCCGCCTGGCCTTTGTACCAGGTGCTGCGCCGCTCGGGCAATACGCGCAACCTGTTCCTCGTCGGCTTGCTGGCCTTGCTGGCGCTGGCCAATGGCCTGTTCCACGCGGCAGTGCTGGGCTGGCTGCCGCTGTCGCTGTTCCTGCCCGTGCAGGCGGCCATCTTCATCATCGTGCTGATCGAATCGGTGATCGGCGCGCGCGTGATCCCCATGTTTACCCGCAATGGCGCGCCGGGCAGCTCGCCCGTGGCCAGTCCGAAGCGCGCGCTGGCGGCAGTGGCCTGCATGGCGGCCGCCGCAGTCGCGTGGCTGGCCGGTGCGCCGGCCTGGCTGATGGCGCCGCTGGCCTTCTGTGCCGCCGGCGTGTCGCTGGCCAACCTGCTGGCATGGCAGCCCCAGCGCACGGTGCGCGTGCCGCTGCTGTGGATCTTGCACCTGTCGTATGCGTGGATAGGCATCGGCTTCGCGCTGCTTGCGCTGGCCAGCCTGGGTTTGCTGCCGGCCAGCGCCGCCTTGCACGCGCTGACGGTGGGCTCGATGGCTGGCCTGATCATCGGCATGATGACGCGCACCACCCTGGGCCACACGGGCCGTGCGCTCAAGGGCGGCAGGGCGGAAGCGGCGATGTACTGGCTGATCCAGCTGGGCGCGCTGGCGCGCCTGCTGGCCGCCGTCGGCCCCGCCGCGCTGTCCATGCCGCTGCTGCTGGCGGCGGGCGTCTGCTGGTCGCTGGCCTTTGGCCTGTATGCGTGCGTGTATGCGCCCTACCTGTGGCGCGCCAGGGTGGATGGCCGCGAAGGCTAGGCTGGTATCAGGAAGGGCGCCAGGCCAGCAGTTCCCTGATTTCCGGCGCCCAGTAGGACAGCGATTCGCCCACGACGAATAGCAGCATGCCCAGCATGAAGGCTCTCAACAGCAAATCTCTGCACCAGATCATGGCGTCTCCCGAAAGTTCATGTTGACAGGTTTGGCATTGGCACGGGCGTCTGTGCCGTGAATACGGCGACGGCCTCGATGGCGTGCGCCAGCGCCTGTTCCAGGGCATCGAGCGCGGCTGAGGCATCGTCGCCCGCATGCAGCAGCTGTTCGGCTTGCTGGGCCGCATGCAGGGTGGCGGGCAGGGCCAGGCTGCCGGCCACGCCGGCCAACTGGTGCGCCAGCGCGGCGGCGTCGCCCCGTGCATTGGCCGCCAGCAGCGCGCGCATGGCGTCCACCGTGTCGCGGTAGGTGCTGCCGAAGTGCGACAGGTGCTGGCGGTAGGGCGTTTCATCGAGCCACTGCGCCATGCCTTGCGCCAGGTCGATCGCGGGCGCCGCGCCGTTCGGAGGCGCGGGCATCGCCATTTCGGCCACGGCCGGCAGCCCGTGCGCATGGCGCCGGTGCGCGCGCGCGATCAGGGCGATGGTCTCCGGCACGTCGAACGGCTTGCTGATGAAATGGTTCACGCCCGCTTCGATAGCCGCCGCGCGCTGTGTCTGGAACGCCCCGGCCGTCAGCGCCACCACGGGCAAGTCCTGGAACTGCGGCAGCTGGCGCAGCGCGCGCGTCGCCTGCAAGCCATCCATGACGGGCATCTGCACATCCATCAGCACGATGTCGACGTCGGTCGGGTGGGCCTGCAGCCAGTCCAGCGCCTGCTGGCCGTCGCAGGCGAACGAGGGCAAGGCGCCCTGGTCGCACAGGATATGGTTGACCACGTCGCGGTTGATGTCGCTGTCGTCGACCACCAGCACGCGCACGCCGGCCAGCACGCGCTCACCCGGCGCTGCGTGGCGAGAGCCCAGGCCGGCCGCTTCGGCGCGCCGCTGGCGCGCTTCCATCGTCGCGTTGTACAGGCTGGAAGCCGTCACCGGTTCGTTGAGGATGGCGTCGGCCGGATTGGCCGTGTCCGTATGGCGGCGCGCGGGCGCTGCCGCCGGCGCGCCGCTGGCCGCCAGGATGACGATGGGGCAATCCTGCGGCGGCAGGTGCTCGCGCAGCGCGCGCGCCGTGGTCTCCCCGTCCATGTCCGGCATGCGCGCGGCCAGCACGATGACGCCGGGCCGCGCATCCTCGGCGCAGGCCAGCGCATGCTCGAAGGCCGCCTGGCCGCCGGACACGGCATGCACGCTCCAGCCCAGGCCTTGCGCCACGGCGGCCACGGCGCCGCGCGTGTCGGCCTTGCCATCGGCCAGCAAGACGCGCAAGCCCTGCATGTCGGGCGAGGACGGGGCGCTGGCGGGCAGCAACTGCAGCGGCACCGTGAAACTGAATGCGCTGCCCTGGCCCAGGCCGCTTGTCAGGCGCAAGGAGCCGCCCATCAGGCGTACCAGCTGGCGGCAGATGGTCAGGCCCAGGCCCGTGCCGCCGAAGCGGCGCGTGGTGGAGGTGTCGGCCTGGGCGAAGGCGGAAAAGATCGCTTCCTGCACTTCGGGGGCGATGCCGATGCCCGTGTCGCGCACGCAAAAGCACAACACGGCGGCGTCGCCGTCGCGGCTTTCCAGTGTGCTCGTCAGCTCGACCGTGCCTTGCGCGGTGAACTTGATGGCATTGCTGGTCAGGTTGACCAGTACCTGTTCCAGGCGCAGCGCGTCGCCCATCACGTGGTCGACGCCATCGGGCAGCGGCCCGATGCGCACCGCAATCGGCTTGTCATGCGCGGCCACGCCCATGCTCGCGGCGATTTTCTCGATCACGTCGGACAGGCGGAACGGCGCCTGCTCGATGGTCATGTGGCCCGCCTCGATTTTCGATACGTCCAGCACGTCGTTGATGATGCCCAGCAGGGACTGGCCGGCGGCGCGGATCTTGCGCGCCATCTGCAGCGCTTCGCCATCGAGGCCGTTCCGTTCCAGCAGCCAGGCCATGCCGAGGATGGCGTTGAGCGGGGAGCGGATTTCATGGCTCATGTTGGCGAGGAATTCCGCCTTGCTGCGGTTGGCCGCTTCGGCCGCGTCGCGCGCCAGCAGCATGGCTTCCTCGGCCTGCTTTTGCGCGGAGATATCCTGGGCAAAGATGAGGGTGGCCGATCCATCCTTGAGCATGACGCGCGTGGTGGTCTTGAACATGGGCACGGGCAGGCCCTGCTTGCCCAGGCCGACGGCCTCGAATACCTGTTCGCTGGGCGAGTCCGCCTCGATCAGCGCTTCATTGGCTGCCAGCGCCGCCAGCGATGGTTCGAAAATCATGGCGGACCAGGGCAGGCCGTTCAGATTGTCTTCCATCGTGTAGCCGTGCAGCTTGCGGTAGCGGGGGTTCGAATAGATGAAGCGGCCGTGGCGCAGGATGGCGATGGCCACGGGCGCATCTTCGATCAGGGTGCGAAAGCGCGTTTCACTGTCGGACACGGCTTGCATGGCCTGGCGCTCCCTTTCCTGTTCCGCATGCCAGGCGGCCTGCTGCCGGCGCCGCCGCTGGCTCCAGAACAGCAGGCTGGCCGTGGCCAGCGCCAGCATGGCAAAGGAGAGGATGTAGCCGAGCGCCTGGCGCCGCAGCGGAGCGGCGATGGCCGCTTCTTCGCGGCTCAGGCCAATGATCAGGGAGCGGTCCATGTGCAGCACGGCGGGGGCGATGGTCGCCATGGCCATGACGCGGGGGGCGGCGCCGGCAATCTCGACGCCGTTGAGGACACCAGCCTGGTAGCGGCTGTCGCGAAAGCGCCGCAGGAAGCTGCCGGGGACGTCCATGTTGCCGCCATTGGCAATCCTGGCCGGATAGTTGAGGAATTGCCGGCCATCGCCATGCAGCACCACGGCCCAGACGTCGGGGGCGTACATGGCGGTGCGGAACTTGGCCGTAAAGTATTCGGGGGCGAAGGTGGCCACCACCACACCGGCAAAGCGTCCCTGTTGATCCTGCACCATGCGCGACGCCGTGATGACCAGGTCGCCCTTGAAGGAATGGAAGGGCGCCGAAATGTACAGCATGCGCGCATCGGGGGCGTCGCGCGCCGTCTGGAAGTAGCCGCGGCGGGAAAAATCCTGGTCCGCCAGTTCCGGGACGCTGGTGGCGACCGGCTTGCCCTGCGCATCGATGACGAGCATGGTGCGCACGCCCGGCATGGCGTCGACCAGCGCGGCCAGGCGCCGGGGCAAGGCTTGCCCGGCGTCCGGGGCGGCGCCGGCGGCAAGATAGTCGCGGATCACGCCGCCGAGCACCAGGTTGGTTGCCTCCAGGTCGACTTCGATATTTTTTGCCAGCAGCGCCGTCAGCACGCTCAGGCGCTCGCGCTCGGCCTCGTCATGCCGTGTCGCTTCGGCCAGATGCGCATAGGCGAGGGCGGCAGCGACGATCAGCAGCCCGAGGAGCAGGAACAGCCATTCGATCCATTGTCTGCGCAGCGCCGCCGCATCTGTGTGATAGCTCATTTGGCGATGCTATACCCGATATGCACGTAGAACAACTTTTGCGCATCACTACGCAGATGATAGTGTGGTCAATTTGCCGCCTAGCGGCAGCCGCAGGCGGAAGACGGCGCCCTGGCCCGGCGCGGACGCCACGCCGATGCTGCCGCCCATCAGCGCGACGAGCTGGCGCGCGATGGCCAGGCCCATGCCGGCGCCGTCATGGGCGCGGCTGGGCGAGTCGTCCGCCTGCGAGAATTTGTCGAAGATGACGCCCTGCTGCGCCTGCGCGATGCCGATGCCCGTATCGCGCACCTCGATCTGCAGGTCCGCGCCGCTGTGCATGACGTGCACGTCGACCCGCCCCGCGGGCGTGTAGCGGATGGCGTTATCGAGCAGGATATCGAGCACGCGCACGAGGCGGACGCGGTCGCAATCGATGCTGGGCGGCGTGGCGGGCGCGACCTGCGCGGCCAGCTGCAAGCCCTTGTATGCCGCGCGCGGCCGGTGCGGCGCCAGCGCCAGTTCCAGCAACTGGGCCAATGGCGCGGCGGCCCGCTCCAGCCGCACCTGGTCGTGCTCGAGCGCGCTCAATTCCATCGCCGCCTCGACCATGGCCAGCAACTGGCGGCCGCTGTCGTGTATCGTTTGCGCGTAGGCGGCCTGTTCCGGCTCGCGCAGCTGTTCCTGCAGCAGTTCGGAGAAGCCGAGGATGCCGTTGAGGGGCGTGCGCAATTCATGCGACATGTTCGACAGGAAGCGCGACTTGGCTTCGCTGGCGGCGATGGCCCTGGCGCGGCTGTCGACCAGGCGGCCGATCAGCAGCACCAGCGCGGCCCATGCCAGCACGATCAGCGCGCTCGTGATGGCCGCCATCTGCAAGGCCTGGTTGCGGCGCGAGACGTAGTCGGCCAATACCGTGTCGTGGTCCAGCCCGACCAGCATGTAGAGCGGGTAGCCGGCCAGTTTTTCGAAAGCGTACAAACGCAGGGTGCCATCGACGGGACTGCGCTCGGTGAAGCCGCCCCGCGTTTTACCTTGCATCAGGGAAAATACCTGGCTGCCGCCGATATCCTGGCCGATGGTGTCGACGGCGCCGACCCGGCGCGCGCGCACCACGCCATCGCTGCCGACCAGTTCGGTGGAGCTGTTGTCGCCCAGGTCGACTTCGTCGTACAGGCGCGTAAAGTAATACGGGTCCATCGAGACCACTACCACGCCCTTGAATCGGCCATCGGCATGGTTGATGCGACGCGTCATCTGGATCGACCATTTTTTCGATACGCGGCCCAGCACCGGCTTGCTGATATACAGTTCGCCGCTGTCGCGCCGCATGTGTACGCGGATGTGCTCGCGGTCGGCAAGCCTGGTCGGCTGGAATGGACGGCTCGACAGCACCATGTCGCCCTGTTCGTCGACGATGGTAAACAGGTTGTACAGGGGACCGGGTTTGAGGCCTTGCCGCAGGTCCGCCACGATGTCGAGGCTATTGCCCAGCGCCTGGTAGCGGCCGCGCAAATACGTGGCAGTCTGGTCCGCCGCTTCGATCGTGCGGATCGCGTGCTCGTCGAAGACGCGCGCCATGCTGCGCGCGTCGCGCCCGGCGCCGGCGATGGCGGCGTCGTAGGCGTGCCGCAGTTGCAGCGCGGTGATGCTCCACAGCCCCGCCAGCAGGACGGCCATGAAGAGCGACAGCAGGGCGCGCGTATCCCAACGCTCCCAACGCTCCCAGCGCTCCCAGCGCTCCCAGCGCTCCCAGACCAGGGCCTTCCAGTCTCTGTGCCGCCGCATGCTGCCTCCGCAAGGTCTGCCAGGTTTGCCGTTATGCGTGGATGTCCGGCGTCACCGGCGCGCCAGCCAGCGGTCGACCATGTCGCGCAGCTGGGCGGCCGTAAACGGCTTGGACAGGTAATCGTCCATGCCGGCCGCCACGCAGCGCTGCCGGTCGTCGTCGGTGACGCCGGCCGTGAGGGCGATGACGGGCAGGCGCGGCGCGCCGCTGGCCGCTTCGCTGGCGCGCAGGGCCTGGCACGCCTGGTAACCGTCCATGACGGGCATCATGCAGTCCATCAGCACCAGGTCGTATTGCTGCCCGGCCAGCGCTTGCAAGCCCAGCGCGCCGTTCTCAGCCGTGTCGATGCCGTAGCCGCGGGCGGCCAGCTGCAGGCACACCAGTTGGCGGTTCAGCGCCGTATCCTCGACCAGCAGGATGCGCGCGCCGGGCTCCGAGGCGGGGGCCGGCTTGGCGGCATGCGCCGCTTCCTCGCGCTCGTTCATGCCTGGGCTCCCGTATATTCCAGCATGCTGCGGCGGACTTCCTGCTCCACTGCGCCGACCAGCGCCGCCGTATCGTCCAGCCAGCCCGCCGCCGCCACACCTTGGTGGCGCACCAGCTGTTCGAGTGCCGCCAGGCGCGCCACCAGGACGCTGGCGCCCAGCAGGGCCACGGTGCCGCGCAAGGTATGGCAGCTATGCACGATGGCTTGCGCCGCGCCGCCGCGCACGGCCTGCTCGACGCGCGCAAACATGGCCGGCGACGTATCGAGGTAGGTCTGCGACAGGGCGCGGAACATCTCCAGGTCGTGGCCGGTGGCCTGGAACAGCACGGCAGGATCGATGTGGCGATAGGCTGGCATGGGGGCTCCGGGGGGAGGGGATGCGGTGGCGGGTCAGGCGGCCAGGCTGTTGCGCCGCGCATGGCCGGCGCAGCAGGCGCGCAGGTAGCCGCGCAGCTCGTCGTAATTGACGGGTTTGGCAAAGAACACGACGCCGGGCGGCACGCCGCCCCGTTCTTCCAGTTCTTCCTGCGTCAGGCTCGACAGCATAGCGATGTGCATGTCCGCCAGCAGCGGGTCGGCCAGGATGGTGCGGATCACTTCGTAGCCGTCGATGCCTTCCATGATGATGTCGGCCAGCAGGATGTCGGGCTGGTCGCGGGCGATTTCCATCAGCGCCTGGTAGCCGTTCTCGCAAAAGCGCAAGCCCGCCTGCAAACCCCATGAACCGATCTGCTTTTCATACAGCGCGCGCTCGATGGGATTGTCTTCGATGACCAGGATGGACGGCGGGCGGCCCGATGGGGCGGGGCGGCTGGCGCGTGCCGCGCGCTGGTCCTGGCCCGGCTGGCCGGGATTGCCTTTGTAGGCCTCGACGGCCGCGAGGGGAATGCGCCGGTGGCCGCCCTTGGTCTTCCAGGCTTCGATCACGCCGGCTTCGACCAGTTGCTGCACCGATGTCACCGAAATGCCGAGGATTTCGGCGGCCTTTTGGGTAGTGCAAACGTCTGCAGTGTGCATGATGGGCTGTATGGTCGCGGATGTAGTTGAAGGGAATGATACGCAATCGGCCTTAAAAAATCAATTTCAACGAATTAGATGAATTCATTAAAAAACCTGGCATGTCGCGGACCGTGGCCTGGCGCGCTCATGGCCGGCTTCCCACGCCGCTGCGGTCGTCGGCCAGCGCCGCGTCCGTTTGCAGGACCGTGACGGCTTGCGACAGCACATCGAGCGCCATCAGCAGCTCAGCGTGCAGGCGGCGCAGCGCGCCGATATCGTTGGAAAAGCCCGCATGCACGGCCTGGCGCGAAAGTGCCTGCAAGGGGAGCAGGCTCATGGACTGGCTGCCGTCGAGGATTTCCTGTGCCAGCACTCTTGCCGGGGCCGTCCGCTCGCAGCGCAGCGCATGGGCGATGCCGGCCAGGCGGTCGCGCGTCTCTGCCACGAACAGGGCGAGAATTTCCCCTTGCAGGCGGCGGTCGTGGCCGAACATGGCGTCCAGGCGGGCTTGCTCGAACGGCGGCGCGTCCGGCGCCCTGGGCGCAGGCGGGGCGCTGTCAGCCACCTTGGCCGGCGGGGCCGCTTTGCGCAGCTGCAGCAGCGCATGCAGATCGGCCGGCGCCGCGCTGGCGGCTGGCCCGCTGCCTGCCTGCCAGCGGGTGCGTCGCCAGAGCAGGGCGGCCAGCAGCAACAGCAGGCCTGCCAGCGCCAGCGCCGGGCGCATCAGCGACAGGTCTTCGCAGCGAAGGAAGGGGTGAATGGCGAGGAAGGCGGTCATGGCAGTGCTCCAGTGCGGTCGATGCAAGTGGTCTGCGCGATGGCGGACCTGACATGCTTGGCTTGGATGTTTTTTTCATTTTACGATAAAAATTCGTTTTATTCGATAAATTTGTTATTTATTTACTTGATTTAATGTTTTCCATAAAAATTGCATAATTGTGGCGGGCTGGACAGTCAGCGCGTGTATAAAAAGCCACACCGTACGCACGGGGCGTTGTGGCGTGTGGCACGCTTTAGCGATTAGTGAAAAAATGGAATTTCGTTGATCGCCATCAAATACGGTGCGCAGGCGCGTGCCGCCGACTGACTCTTGTAAAGGAGCATCATGACTGCCTCTGCCCGGCCTGGACCCTTGCTTGTCATCACCGCAGTCATCTTCATCTTGCTGGGCCTGGCGCTTGCCGGCGGCGGCGCCTGGCTCGTCAGCCTCGGCGGTTCCTGGTATTACGTCGTGGCCGGCATCGGCATGCTCATCGCGGGCGCGCTCGTGTGGAAAGGGCGGCGCAGCACCCAGCTGTTTCTCGCGCTGCTGTTGTTTGCCACCCTGATCTGGTCCGTCATCGAGGTGAAGTTCGACTGGTGGCAATTGCTGCCGCGCCTCGATATCTGGTTCGCCGCCGCCGTCTGGCTGCTGCTGCCGTTCGTCGACCGCCGCCTCGATCCGCCATTGACGGCCGGGGCCAAACCGCGCGACGCGGGCAAGAGCGCACTGGCCGCCGCCGTGGTACTGACGGCTGCCGTGGGCGTGTTCTCGCTGTTCCAGGACTACTACACCCTGCACGGCGAAGTGCCGGCCGAAAACATGGCGGCCACGCCGCAAGGCGATTTCGCGCCCGGCGTGGCGCCCAACGACTGGGCCGCGTATGGCCGCTCCGGCTACGGAGACCGCTATGCGCCGGCCGCGCAGATCACGCCGGCCAACGCATCGCAGCTGAAACAGGCGTGGTTGTACAACACGGGCGACTTCAAGGGGCCGAACGACCCGGGCGAGATCGCCAACGAAGTCACGCCGCTGAAAGTCAACGGCATGCTGTACCTGTGCACGCCGCATAACATCGTCATCGCGCTGGACCCGGACACGGGCAAGGAGATCTGGCGCCACGATCCGAAGATCAACCGCGACGCATCGAGCTATCAGCACATGATTTGCCGCGGCGTGGCCTACTGGGACGTCAACGCGGGCCGCGCCAAGGGCGACCCGGCGCCCGAGGCGGCCGGCATGGAGTGCCCGCGCCGCATCCTCGCGCCCACCATGGATGCCACCCTGATCGCCGTCAACGCCGATACGGGCGCAGCCTGCAAAAGTTTTGGCGAAAACGGGGTGATCGGCCTGTACCACGGCATGGGCATGAAGAAGCGGGGCTTCCTGATGCCGACGTCGCCGCCGGCCGTGGCGCAAAACGTGGTGGTGATGGCCGCCAGCGTCACCGATAACTTTTCCACGGAAGAACCATCGGGCGTCATCCGCGGCTACGATCCCGTCACCGGCAAGCTGATGTGGAACTGGGATGCCTCGAACCCCGACGACACGGCGCCGATTGCCGACGGCAAGACGTACACCAACAACTCGCCCAATTCCTGGGGCGTGTCCAGCATCGATGAAAAGCTGGGCATGGTGTACATCCCGATGGGCAATGAAACGCCGGACACGTGGGGCGGCAACCGCAATCCCCATGGCGAAAAATACAATAGCGCCATCGTCGCGCTGGACCTGGCGACCGGCAAGGTGCGCTGGGTTTACCAGACCGTGCACCACGATATCTGGGACATGGATATTGGCGGCCAGCCCACCCTGGTCGACATCGACACGCCGAAAGGCAAAGTGCCGTCCGTTGTCGCCACGACCAAGCGGGGCGACATCTATGTGATCGACCGCCGCGACGGCAGCCTGGTCGTGCCGGCGCCGGAAAAACCCGTGCCGACGAACAACCCCGCTCCGGGCGACCGCTTGTCGCCCACGCAGCCATTCTCGGCTCTCACTTTCCTGCCCGAGAAAAACATCAGCGAAACGGATATGTGGGGCACGACGCCGTTCGACCAGCTGGCCTGCCGCATCATCTTCCGCCAGCACCGCTATGAAGGCCCGTTCACGCCGCAAACGGTGGCCGAAGGCAAGATCAAGGGCGCCATCATCTCGCCCGGCCCGCTGGGCATCTTCGAATGGGGCGGGGCGGCCGTCGATCCCGTGCGCCAGCTACTGCTGGTGAACCCCGACTACATGGGCTTTCTGGAACGCCTGGTACCGCGTGCGCAAGCCAATGCGCCGGGCGGCACTGGCACGGAAATGGGCTTGCAGCCGCAGACGGGCGTGCCGTTTGCCGTGGAAATCAAGCCTTTTCTTTCTCCGCTGGGCTTCCCATGCCAGGCGCCGCCGTGGGGCTATATCGCCGCCGTCGACTTGCGCACCATGAAAAAAGTGTGGATGCACAAGAACGGCACGACGCGCGACAGCGCCCCCGTGCCCATCGCCTTGCCGCTGGGCGTGCCCAGCCTGGGCGGCATCAGCACCACCGGCGGCGGCGTGGCTTTCCTCAGCAGCACGCTCGACTACTACATCCGCGGCTACGATGTCAGCAACGGCAAGACCGTATGGAAAGCCCGCCTGCCGGCCGGCGGCCAGGCCACGCCGATGAGTTATGTCTCGGACAAAACGGGCAAGCAAT
Source organism: Janthinobacterium lividum (assembly GCF_011601275.1). Taxonomy (GTDB): domain Bacteria; phylum Pseudomonadota; class Gammaproteobacteria; order Burkholderiales; family Burkholderiaceae_D; genus Janthinobacterium; species Janthinobacterium lividum_E. Next base: position 202,007 of record NZ_JAAOLY010000010.1, read on the forward strand.
ATGTCGTCGTCATGGCCGGCGGCCACGGTTCGCTGGGCACGAAGATGGGGGATAGTCTGGTGGCGTTTGCGTTGCCGGATGAGGCGGTGAAGGAGGCGGGGAAAACGAAATAGCGCATGGACGCAGCGGCGCCATCCTGTGGATGGTGCCGCATTAAATTGCGCATGGCGGCACGCGGCCACCTATGTTTGTTTTATTTGAAAGGCACCCATGAGTACAGCCAGGACGGGATTGATCGGGGCGCTCAGTGCCGTCCTGAGCTTTCTTGCGGTATTTCTCGTCTACACGAGCTTTGAAAATTTCCCGGGCATGGTGAATGTATTGGCCATCGCTGCATGCGGATTAGTCATCGGCGTATGCCAGGGTTTTCTTATCCAGCGTCCACAACATCGAACCATCGGCATGGCGACCTTCGCCGGCCTGTTGATCTTATGGCTCCCGGTGGTGTTTGTTACTTACGGCTTTGCCTTGCTGGCACTGCCCCTGCTGGCTGCGTTTGCGCTGCTGGTGTTCTTCGGTGCCAGACTGGGCAGCCATCTACGCGCGTCGGCTTGCCGGCCCGCATAGCGAGCCGCCGGCACTGCTGGCGCTTGCACGGCGTTGCCGCAAACTTGTTACGGCAACGTCCATCGATTACTGCGCCGCCAATCCCAGCTTCAAACCCACCAGCTTGCCCGGCGCAGCTTCCGTTTTTTCCGGCGCACCCGCGCTGACTCTGGCCGCTGGCGTGCCATCCTGCTGCAGGGCCGCCAGGATGGCCGCGCTGCGCTGCGCACCCAGCTTGTTCAAGGCATCGGCAGGCAGCGGCTGCTTGGCTTCCAGTTGCTCGCGCAAGCCGTTGTAGAAAGCGCCCGTGTCGGCCACTTGCGGCTCGCCCTCGATCAGCTTGCCCAGGCGTTGCAGGACGGGGATTTTTGCCGTCGCCGCTGCGGAGGCGCCCGCTGTTGCCGACGCCGCCGCAGGCGCGGCCGATTCCGCCGCCTTTTTCTGCTTGTCCAGCTCGGCCTTGCCGAAGCGTTCGCTGTACAGCTCGCGCAGGGCGCCGCGTATCTTGCGTTCGCCCAGGTTCAGCGGCCCCGGTTCTTCGCCCGCTTCCAGCTTGATGCCGGCCTTGGCGGCGACGGCGCGGCGCACGGCCTGGGCGCGCAGGGCGGCCCCGTCCGTGTCGCTGTACTGGCCAGGCACGGCCAGCTTCAGCTGTTCACGCTTGGCGAGGATCTGCGCCACCTGCTTGAGTTTTTCCCGCTCGGGCGGCAGCAGCACGGCGCTGCCCGCATCGAAGTCGATCGATTCGAGCTTGTCGGCGCTGATGCCCAGCAAGTTGCCCAGCGCGCGGAACGGCGCCGTGACGATTTTCGTCAGCACATTGCCCACGGCTTTCCAGATCAGGGCGCCATAGCTGAATTGCGGGTCGTTCATGTCGCCCGACACGGGCAAGCCCAGGTCGATGCGCCCATCGCTATCCTTGAGGATGGCCAGCGCCAATTCCAAAGGCAGCTTCAAGGCGTCCGGACTGTCGATGCGCTCGCCCAAGGTCAGCTTGTCGAGCACGATCTGGTTGGTGCCGTCGAGCTGGCGGTTGCGCACCTTGTATTGCAAATCCAGCGAAATCTTGCCTTCGGCCACCTTGTAGCCGGCGAACTTCATCGTGTACGGCGAGGCGGACACCATGTCGACATTCTTGAAGACGACGTTCAAGTCCGTGTTGTCGGTCGGGGCGAACGGATTGAGCTGGCCACGCACGCGGGCCAGGCCGAATTCATCGATGCGGCCGTCCAGTTCGATCTGGCTGCGCGCATCACGCTTGGTCGACAGTCCTGTGACGACGCCGTTGAGTTCATAGATCTTGGCGGCGAACTGGGGCCGCAAGCTGAGGTCGGCAAAGTCCAGCTTGGCATTCTGCAGGCGCACGCGGCGCACGCGCACGGGGAAGGCGGCGTCGGCCGCCGGCGTGGCTGCAGTTGCTTGTGCGGTAGCCGGCTCGGGCGCCTTGACCAGCAGGCGCTGCGCATTGAGGCTGCGGTCGTTTTCGATGATCAGCTGGGCGTTCGGTTCGACCACGCGCAGCTCGGGGATGTCGACGAAGTCGGGACCCACGCTGGCCGTCAGCTTGTCGGCGCGCACGCTTTTCCACGAGGCAAAGCGCTTGCCATCCGTTTCATTGAGCACGAGGCCGGCAATATCGACGCCGCCCTCATAGCGGACCTTGGGCGCTTTCGGCGCGCCGCCGCCCGTCGTCAGGCGGCCGCTGCCGGAGAGCGATCCGCTTGCCAGTTTTAGTTTGATATGCTGCGCCAGCAACGGTTGCACGGGCGCCAGGGTCAGCTGTTTCAAATTCAATTGCGCATCGACGGCGCCCGTGCCCGGTATGAATTTGCCATTGGCCGTGAGCAAGCCGCCTTCGCGCAGGCCCACGCCCAGCTCGAACGGCAGCGTCTGTTTCATGTCGTTGCTGAGGTTTTGCAGGGACAAACGGGCATCCTGCAGCGTGCCCTTGATGCCCGTGCCAGCGTCATCGAAATGGGCGCCGAACTTGCTCAGTTCTACCTTGTCTACCTTGGTGGACCAGGGCGCGGATGGGGCGTCCTTGGCCGGGTCGGCCTTGCCGGAGGAAAACACGGGCAGCTTTTGCGCAATTGCAAATTCGCCCTGGCGGTTGCGCGCCAGGTCGATCTGCGCGCCGCTGGCCGTCACGGCGCCCAGGTGCACGGTATGTGCGGCCAGGTCGATCTTGCCTTCGGTAAAACCCAATTGGGCCAGCTTGAATGGCGTTTGCGCGCCGCGCTGCATGGTGAGGTCGGCCAGGCCAAAATGTGCGCCGTCGATGACGGTGGCCATGCCCGATGGCTGCTGCTGCATGCCCAGCTGCAGCTGCAATTGCAGCTGTCTGGCGCTCAGTTGCAAGGCAGGCGAGACGGTTTCATCGATGGCGGACACGTCCACATTGGCCAGAGCCAGCTGTTTCAAGTCCACTTTCCATTTTCCTGGTTTGGCTGGTGCGGCGGGCGTCGCTGTTGCAGGTGCGGGCTTACCCGGCAGCATCAGGTTCGCCACGTCGATTTCGCCCTTGCTGTCGCGCCGCACGGCCACCTTGCCGCCGTATAGATTGACCTTGTCGACCGTGACGTTCTGGCGCTCCAGGTCCACGTTCACGCCGGCGATGCCCAGGGTGTTCAGCGAGGTGAACGGCGTACCCTTGCCATCTTGCGCCAGGGCCAGGTCGCGCAAGGCCATTCCCGCGCCTTTGACGGTCGCTTCCAGCTTGCCGTCGGCATAGGAAAAGGCGTAGGGCAGGCGCGCCGATAGCTTGCCGCTGGTCACTTGTGCGCGCGTGTACGCTTTTAAATACGCGGCCAGGCCGGGCAGGGAGGCGTCGTTCAGTATCAGTTCGCCTTCGCCACGGATGGGGCTGAGCGAAGCCGTGCCGCGCCAGTGCAGCTTGCCGCCGCGCGCCGCATCGGCGCTGAGGCTGTAGCTGCCGTTGGCGTCGGGCAAGGTCGAGATATTGTCGAGCGTGAAGTTGATTGGCGTGAAGTTGTCCGCGTAGCCCGCCTTCTGGTCGTGCCAGTCCACCTTGCCTTGTTCCAGCGCAAAGTGGGCGATGACGAGGCGCGGCATGCCGCCTTCGCTCTTTTCCGGGTGATTGCGTTGCCAGGTGGCCAGCACTTCGGCCAGGTTGAACTTGCCATCCGGCGTGATCGTCAGCTGCGCCTGCGGCGCCGTGATGCGGATTTCCGCCAGGCTCCAGGCGCGGCGCACGATGGATTTCCATTCCAGCTGCACGGCCAGGGCGCCGATGGACAGCAGCGGCGCATTGTTTGCGCTGGCCGCTTCCTTGAAAGCGATCTGGTCCGCTTCCAGGCGCAGGGTAAACGGGTTGAAGCGTACCTCGGCTATGCTGGCTTGGCGCGCGAGTTCTTTCTCGGCAAATTTTGGGAGCTGGTTTTTGATGACGTAGGGCACCAGCCAGAAGCCGGCCGCGCTGTAGGCGGCCAGGGCGCAGCCTGTGCCCAGGGCCCAGCGCTGCCAGCGTTTCCAGCGAAATGTTTTCGTCTGCACGCTTTTGTTGTCGATTGTGTTCACGAACTTACCTTTTGATCTTGTTGGGCGGCGCACCGTGCGCGCCGTGACTGTCAGTATGCCTCTTTGCGGCCTCGTCTGCAAAATCCAAACGTGTTCAAGTGATAACAGGCGCCTAGGGGAACTAATTTCCCTTATGAAACTCACACAAACTCACTCTTACTTGATAATGATTCTCATTATCGGTATCATGTCCGCTAACCGTAAGTTCTCATTTGCACATATTTTCTCATTGAAAGCCCGATGTCATGCCTGTCGTCACACCCCGCACCCGTTTACTTCCAGTCGCCGCCGCCCTGTCGCTGGCCTTCGCTTCCCACGCCGCGCTGGCTGCCAATGCGGCCAGCGGCCAGGACGAGCCGACGGCTGGCGATGAGAAAGTCATGCAGGCAGTGCAAGTGACGGGCGCCCGCGCGCAAGGCCTGGTGCCGCTGACCACGGAGGCGGGCAGCTTTAGGGGCGCCAGCATCATGGACGTGCCGTCCACCGTCAACGTGATCACGCGCGAATTGCTGGAGCAGCAAGCCGTGTCCGGCCTGTACGACGCCGTGCGCAACACGGCCGGCGTGACGCGCCAGCAAAACGGGGGAGAGACGTGGGATCAATTGGTAATACGCGGCATCGCCGTGGAAAACCGCACGAATTACCGCCTCAACGGTTCCATGCCGATCATGAACTTCTCGCAAGTGCCCATGGAAAACAAGGAACGGGTGGAAGTGCTGAAAGGCGCTTCGGCCCTGTACTACGGTTTTACCTCGCCGGCAGGCGTCGTCAATTTCGTCACCAAGCGGGCCGGCAGCCAGCCTGTCACTAGCATGGGCTTGAGCGTCGACGACCGCGGCAGTGCCGTGGCGAATGTCGACGTGGCCCGCCGCTTTGGCGCGCAGCAGGAGTTTGGCGTGCGCGTCAACGCGGCCGGCGGCACCCTCGGTTCCTACCTGGATCATGTCGGCAACGGCAACCGCCGCTTCATTTCCACGGCGCTCGACTGGAGAGTGACGAACAAATTGCTGCTCAAGGCCGACCTGGAATACGAGCGCCGCAGGGTGACGGAGCAGGCGGGCGTGGCCTTGCCTGCGGCCGTGAAAGGCGTGATCAGCTTGCCGCGCGCCGTCGATCCGCGCAAGCTGATCGGCCCCGACTGGTCGAACTTTGATGCGCAAACGAAAAACGCGCAATTGCGCGCCGACTACGCCATCACGGATGGCTGGGCCTTGACGGTGGAGGCGGGCCACTCGGAAACGGCGCGCGACCGCCGCCTGGCGATCTTCCGCCTGAACAACGCGGCCGCGCTGGCCACGGGCGCGGGCCGCATCACGGGCAATATCCAGCACAGCGTAATGGCGTCGGACTTGCTGCGCGCGGAACTGGCCGGCAATTTCAATACGGGTTTCATCGCCCATGAACTGACCCTGGGAGCCTCGCGCACGGACAAGTCGCAAGATCCTATCTACCAGAGCAATTACACGATCGCCTCGCAAAACCTGTATAACCCCGTGCCCGTGACGAATGTCGTGTTCGGCCCCAAGCCCACGGCGCCTACGACGGCCGGGCTCGACACGCGCGACACGGGCCTGTATGCGCTCGACCGCATGGTATTCGGCCCGCAATGGCAAAGCGTCATCGGCGTGCGCCGCAGCAGCTACCAGAGCGACCAGGGCGCCAGCCACTACGACGTCAGCAAGACGACGCCGATGGCGTCATTGATCTACAAGGCCACGCCCGAGCTGTCGTTCTATGCATCCACGGCGCGCGGGCTGGAAGAGGGCGAGACGGGCCCGACGGGTACCGTGAACCAGGGCGTCAAGATGGCGCCTGGCGTGAGCAAGCAGAAAGAGCTGGGCGCGCGCTGGCTGACGCCGGGAGGCACCTTGCTCTCCGCCGCCTTGTTTGACATCACGCGTCCCGGCTACTACACGAATGCCAGCAATGTGTTTACGTCGGACGGCGAACAGCGCTACCGTGGCCTGGAACTGTCGACCCAGGGCAAGCTGACGCGCCAGCTGTCGTGGCAGACGTCGGCCCAGTTCCTCGACCCAAGCTTTGCGCACATCAACGCGGACTATAACGGCAAGGCGCCGGAAAACGCCTCGAAACGCACGGCCAGCGCCTTCCTCGCTTACGTGTTTGACGCCGTGCCGGGCCTGTCCGTCAATGGCGGTGCGTATTACTACAGCGCCCGTCCCGTCAACGACCTGAACCAGGCCTTCCTCGGCGGCGTCAGCCTGTTCAGCGCGGGCGCCCGCTATGCAAGCCGCGTCATGGACAAGGCCGTCGTGTGGCAGCTGAACGTGGAAAACGCGGCCGACAAGCGCTACTGGGCTGGCGCCGGCACGCGCCTGGCGTCCGGTGCGCCGCGCGCCATCAAGCTGAGCATGAAGGTGGATTTGTAAGAATGGTTTGACCTGCGCGCTGTCCACAGAGTGACCTGCGCTGATACAATGTTGCCATGTTCATCAGCAAAGGCAAGGCCAGCATTGTCCTGTGGATCGCGTGTATCGCCATCTTCCTGGCCACGCTCGCCCCTACGGTGTCGCGCGCGCTGACGGTCGCCAGCGGCCTGGCCGTGCCCAGCCTGGAAATCTGCTCGGTGGCGGGTGGCATGAATATGCTGCCCGCGACATTCTCCACGGACGCGCCCGATACCTCCAAGGGCGGCATGCGCATGGGCGATTGCCCCTGCTGCAGCATGCATGCGGCCACCCTGGACGTGCCGCCCACGAGCCTCGTGCTTGCTTCCGGCGAGCTCATCACGGGCTTGCTGCCCACGCTGTTCTACCAGTCCGCCACACGGCTGTTTGCCTGGACGCCTGTCCAGCCGCGCGGGCCGCCCGCCGCTTTCTGATCTGTCCTTTTCCTGAACTGCCTTGCGCCGCGCCGCACGACGCTGTGCGCCTGCGTCCGTTCGTTTTACCCATACAGAATCTGAAAGCAGCACCATGAAACATTTCCCTTTATTGATTTCCCTCGCCATCGCCGTCCCTGCCGCGGCGCAAACCCGTACTGAAGATGTCCTGCCCGAGATGAAAGTCATCGTCACGGCCATAGGCGACGGCTACCGTCCCGCCGCCGACACGGCGCTGATGCTGTCGAGTACGCCCGGCTACAGCGTGGCGGCCGGTGGCGGCGTGTCCGGCTTGCCGGTAGTGAATGGCTTTGCCGATGACCGCATCAAGATTCGCATCGACGGCATGGAACTGACGTCGGCCTGCGCCAATCACATGAATGCGCCGCTGTCGTATATCGATCCGCAGCAGGTGCAGCGCATCAAGTTGATCGCGGGCGTGACACCCGTCAGCGCGGGCGGCGACAGCATCGGCGGCACCATCGAAGTGCAGTCGAACCCGCCCGTGTTTGCCCAGCCCGGCGCGGGCCTGCTCACGCAAGGCAGCTTTGCCGTGTCGGGACGCAGCGTCAACAACAGCGTGGCGACCAGCGTGAACGCGTCGGCCGCCAGCGATGTGCTCAGCATCGGCTACAGCGGCGCCTATACGCGCGGACACAGCTATGAAGATGGCCGCGGCAATACCGTGCTGGCAAGCATGTTTGAAAGCATCAATCAGTCCATTGTGCTGGCGGCCAAGCGCGATGGCCAGCAGCTGACCCTGCGCGCCGGCGTGCAGCATATCCCGTACCAGGGTTTCCCGAACCAGTACATGGACATGACGGATAACCACGGCCAGTTCGCCAACCTGGCCTACAAGGGCGAGTTCGGCTGGGGCGTGCTCGACGCGCGCACCTACTGGCAGCAGACGGACCATGAAATGGGTTTCTTTACCCCCGAGCGCGCGGGCACGATGCCGATGATCACGCACGGGCGCAACACGGGCTATGCGCTGATGGCCAGCTTGCCGACCGCTGCGGGCGAGTTGCGCCTGGGCCAGGAGTGGCACGGCTTCCGCCTTGACGATTACTGGCCGGCCGTGCCCGGTTCCATGATGATGGGGCCGCGCACCTACCTGAACATCAACGACGGCAGGCGCGACCGCACCGTGCTGTTTGGCGAACTGGAAACGCGCCATGACGCGCGCTGGACGAGCGTGCTGGGCTTGCGCGGCGAATCCGTGCGCATGGAGTCGGGCGACGTGCAATCGTACGGCACCAACATGATGAACATGCCGGACGTGATGGCCGCCAGGGCTTTCAATGCGCGCAGCCGCAGCCAGCGCGACACGAATATCGATGCCTCCGCGCAAGCCACGTTCACGCTAGACGCAGCCAGCAGCTATGAATTCGCGCTGGCGCGCAAGGTGCGCTCGCCCAACCTGTACGAGCGCTACTCGTGGGGGCGCGGCTCGATGGCCATGACCATGACCAACTGGTTTGGCGATGGCAACGGCTATGTGGGCAATATCGACCTCAAGCCCGAAACGGCCTACACGGCGGCATTCACGGCCGACTGGCATGGCGGCGGCGAGGAGGGCTGGTTCGTGCGCCTCAACCCCTACTACAGCAAGGTCGACAATTACATCGACGTCGACGTGCTGGCGTCTTTCAACCCTTACATGAAAATGGGCGCGAACGGCAATTTGCTGCGCTTTGCCAATCACGACGCCAAGCTGTACGGCGCCAATCTGACGTGGCAGCTGCCTTTGGCGCGCGGCGCGCGCTGGGGCAGCTTCATGGCCACGGGTAACGCCGCATACACGCGGGGCAAGCGCAGCGATGGCGGCGACCTGTACCGCATGATGCCGTTCAACGCCTTGCTGGCCGTCGAGCACAAGCTGGGTGCCTGGAGCAACCGCATCGAAACCAAGATCGTGGCCCGCAAGGACAAGGTCGACGCGCGCCGCTTCGAACCGGAAACGGGCGGCTATGCGCTCGTCAACTTGCGCAGCAGCGTGGCGCTGGGCAAGATGGCCAGCTTGAGCGCGGGCGTGAGCAACCTGTTCAACCGCGCGTATGCGGACCCGCTGGGCGGCGTGTACCTGTCAGGCTTGAAGGCGAACGGCGGGGGGCTGCAAGCCTTGCCGGCCGAGGGCAGGTCGATTGATCTGGGGCTGCAGCTGAAGTTCTAAACGGAAATAACGCGCCTTCTTCCTGCTCGTCAAACGGTGGACGGGGCGCGTTATCGGGAATGAAAGTAATAGGTGGACTTTCCCATGATTTTAATAATAGACTATCAACAACCGCCATCCGCAAAAATAAAAATGAGAAAATCCACATGCCTTGCCGCCATGCTGTTTAGTCTTTGCTCCATCGCCTCGGCCCAGGACGTCCTGCTTGCCGGACACGTGCAGCGGGTCGTTCTGCAACCGTCAGGCACCGAGCATTGCCCTCCGCCTTGTCCTCCCGCGTTACCAGCCGTTGCCGGCAAGCCGCAGGCGGTCTGCATCTCGAACACCGGCGGCTGCCAAATGATGGAGGTCAAAGTGGACCACGTCTATCGCGGCGTGGTGCAGTCGCAGACACGCCAGTTCGCGTCGCGCATCGGTGAATTTGGCCCCAGTTTCCCCGTGACGGAGAAACAAATCGTGGTCAACGAAGAAGGCGGCAAGGTCTCCTGGTCTTTTGTGGACAATCGGAATGGGAAGATTTTCATCGATCCGAAACGCCTGCGCAGTGTCGCTGGCATTGCCTCCGCCACGCAAGGCGATGGCGAATGGGTGGCGCTGGACGAGGTGCTGGCGCGTAAGCACGGCCATTAACAATAATGGCAATCGTTGTGTCCCGAACAAGACGTCTTGACCTGTTCAAGCAGGCTACACAAGCTGATCCGACGCAGGGCCATCAATTCCCGCCGCCGCTCTTTTTCCGCCGCGACCCAGTGAGCACGCGCAGCGCGGTGGCGATCGGTACCTTGTTCTTGGCGAGGTAGGCGGCGGCCGTGGCCGTATCGAGCATTTCCTGGAAAATAATGCCGACTTCGACCTTTTGGGCCGTCAAATCGTCCTGCCTTGCGCAGTCGAGGATATCCATATTCGTAGCAGTGACCTTGTCATTCTTGGAGCGCATTTTTGCCTCGGTAGAAAAGAGAAAAAATGTCTCCTTTTATTTGCCTTTAAGATAACTTATTTTTGTGACTTTGTGGAAATTTTTCTTTAATCGATAGTGCATTGAGGAATTAAATTTATCTATCGTCCAAGTTCATGGCCCAGGCATGCGCGGACGATGAATACGGCATAGATGATCTCCCGTCATCCATTGCCTGATCAACCATCCTTTGCCAGCCGCGCCCGGATGCGGTCTAATCATGGCTTGTTCTTTCACGAGGTTGACATGCTGCCCACTTCCGCCATCGCCGCGCTGCGCGAAAAATTTCCCTTGATTACAGAATTGATGGCCTTGCAGCCCTTGAACTGGTTCAATCCCCGCATCGCGCCAGCGGCCGAGGGGCTGAACGACGTGGGCTTGACGGCGGCCGACGTGGCGCAGGCCAGCGCGCGCCTGGCGCGCTTTGCGCCGTATCTCGCCAAGGCGTTCCCGGAAACGCAGGCCAGCGGCGGCATCATCGAGTCGCCCGTCGTGCCGCTGCCCGCCATGCAGGCGGCGCTGGGTTCTGCATCAAGCATGACAAGCGGTCAGCTGTGGCTCAAGCAGGACAGTCATTTGCCCATTTCCGGCTCGATCAAGGCGCGCGGCGGCATCTATGAAGTGCTGAAACACGCGGAAATGCTGGCGCTGGACGCCGGTTTGCTGAAAGAGGGTGATGATTACAGCCTGCTGGCCAGCGACGCCGTGCGGGCGTTTTTCGGCCAGTATGCGATCGCCGTCGGCTCCACGGGCAACCTCGGCTTGTCGATCGGCATCATGAGCGCGCGCCTGGGCTTTCGTGCCACCGTGCACATGTCGGCCGACGCACGGCAATGGAAGAAGGATAAATTGCGCGGCCACGGCGTCACCGTCGTCGAGTACGCGACCGATTACAGCGTGGCCGTGGAAGCGGGGCGCAAACAGGCGGAGAACGACCCCACCTGTCACTTCGTCGATGATGAAAACTCGCACGATCTGTTTCTCGGCTACGCGGTGGCGGGCCAGCGCCTGAAAGCCCAATTTGCAGCTAGCGGCGTCACGGTCGATGCGGACCACCCGCTGTTCGTGTACCTGCCGTGCGGCGTGGGTGGCGGCCCCGGCGGCGTGGCGTTTGGCTTGAAGCTGGCCTTTGGCGATGCTGTCCACTGCGTCTTCGTCGAGCCGACCCATTCGCCATGCATGCTGCTGGGCGTGCATACGGGCTTGCATGAAGGGATCAGCGTGCAGGAGATCGGCATCGACAACCTCACGGCCGCCGATGGCCTGGCCGTGGGACGCCCGTCCGGCTTCGTCGGACGCGCCATGCAGCGGCTGATCGATGGCTACGCCACCGTCACGGATGAAGAGCTGTACCGCTTGCTGGCCCTGCTGGAGCAGACGGAGCAGCTGCGCCTGGAACCGTCCGCCGTTGCCGGTTTCGCGGGCATTCCTGCCGTGCTGGCCGCGCCGCAGTATCAGCCGCACCTGGAAACGGCCACGCACCTGGTGTGGGGCACGGGCGGCAGCATGGTTCCCGAGGCGGAAATGGCGGCCTACGTGGCGCGCGGCCGCGCGCTGCTGGCGGCCGGCGCCGCCTGATGCCGCCCGGCGCACCGCGCATGGCGACGCTGACGGCCAGCCAGTTCTCCAACCTGCACACGTTTCTCGTGGCGGCACGTCACGCCAGCTTCGCGCTGGCGGCGCAGGAATTGGCGCTCACGCCCAGCGCCATCAGCCACCGCATCGCGCGGCTGGAAGCGGGCCTGGGGCTGCGCTTGTTCGAGCGCCTGACGCGGCAGGTCAAGCTGACGCAGGATGGCGAACGCATCTTTGCCGCCCTGCAAATTGGCTGGGATGGCTTGCATGCGGCGCTGGCCGGCGGCGATGCGCTCACGGGCAGCATCACCGTGCATGCGCGCCCGTCCATCGCCCAATGCTGGCTGGTGCCGCGCTTGGCAGGCTTTACGGCGCAGTATCCGGACGTGTCGATCGATTTGCGCGTGGGCAATGATAGCGTGGACTTTCGCGCGGGCCAGGTCGACCTGGCCTTGCATTACGGCGACGGCAACTTTCCCGGCCTCGTATCGCGCAAGCTGATGGGCGAATGGCTGGCGCCCGTGTGCAGCCCGGACTATGCGCGCCAGCATGGCTTGCAGGATGCGCCACACAAATTGTCAGGCGTGATGGTGCTGCACGACACCCTGGCCTGGCCCGCCTGCGCGCCCGATGCCGAGTGGCGGCTGTGGCTGGGCGGGCAGGCGCCGGAGGTGAGTTTGTCCGCGCGCAGCCTGCGTTTCGACCGTGCCGACCTGTGCGCGCAGGCGGCCATCCACCACGCGGGCGTGGCCGTGGGCCGGCGCCAGCTGGTGCAGCCGTGGTTAGATAGCGGCCAGCTGATCCTGCCGTTTGGCGGCTTTGCCTTGGCCAGCCCGCAGGCGTACTACCTCGTGCACAGCGGGCGTGCCGCGCTGCCGGCAAGAGTGCAGGCCTTGTCCGACTGGCTGCTGGGGCAGGCAATTTGATACACTGCGCGCCTTGTTCAAGAAAGCGCACGAAGGAAGCACCATGCACGCATCATCCCCACTGACCTCCACGCCGCCACAGGAATTGCGCACGACTGCGCTGGCCTGCCTGCTCGAACCGGACCCGGCAACCAAGGTGGCGATGGTGGCGGCCATGGCCGAAGCGCAGCTATCTCTCGATGCGCATGCGCCTTTGGCGCCGACCGGCCCCGTGCCGGGCCGTCCCGAACGCCCGGAACTGGTGCCGCCGCGCCTCGTGGGGCGGCGCTCGATGATCACGCCGGAAGGGCGCGCCATGCTCGTGCACGCGCTCGCGCATATCGAATTCAATGCGATGAATCTGGCGCTCGACGCGCTGTGGCGCTTCCCGGACTTGCCCTTTGATTACTACACGGACTGGCTGCGCGTGGCGAAGGAGGAAGCCACGCACTTTGCCATGCTGCAAGCGCACCTGCAGGTGCTGGGTCACACGTATGGCGACTTCCCCGGTCATGACAGCCTGTGGGAAATGGTCGACAAGACGCGCGGCGACGTGCTGGCGCGCATGGCGCTCGTGCCGCGCACCCTGGAAGCGCGGGGACTGGACGCGATTCCGCCGCTGCGCGCCAAGCTGGCGCAGGCGGGCGACATGGCCGCCGCCGCCATCCTCGACATCATCTTGCGCGATGAAGTGGGGCACGTGGAAATCGGCAACCGCTGGTATGGCTACCTGTGCGATCAAAGGGGCCTGGAGCTGCGCGCCACCTATGCCGAGCTGGCGCTGTGCTACGAAGCGCCCACCCTGCGCGGCCCGTTCAACCTGGAGGCGCGGCGCCGGGCGGGCTTTTCGGAACTGGAACTGTCCGATCTGCCCGCCTGAATCCAGCTAAGGGTGAGCCGTGATGCTGATGTGCCAGTGGCTCAGGTGTCCCGCCTCGATGTGCACTTTTGCCGGCTTGGTCCAGGCGCCTGCGCCCGGGATCTTGTCGGTGGAGGCGGCGGAAAAACGTCCGTCGACGAGGGCCAGCTTGATGAAGCTGGGGCCGATGTAGATGACGCGCGTGCTGGCCGGCGCCGCTTCCTGGGCCAGCATGGCCCGGTTCGCCGCGATCCACGCCTGCAGGGACGCCAGTTTCGGCTTTTGCGCGGGATTGGCCACCACTTCCGCCTTCGCATCATTGATCAGCTTGTGAATGGCGGCGCCATCGTTCTGGCCGCCCAGCGCGTCCGTGTAGCCGCCCGCGCCGTCCGCGTAGCGCAAGTCGATCTGCTGGCCATCGCTGTGGCCGCTGTGGCCGAGGATGGAGCGGCCCGTTGCCGTTTGCGTCACATGCTGGCCGCTGATGTCGTCGAAACGGTAAGCCTTGCCCGCCAGCCAGGCTATGGCAAGGCGCGTGGCCCACGAATCGCCGCCAGCGTCACGCGTGCCGTAGCGCCGCGCCGCCAGCGCCGCCTCGTCGTTGGCCAGGTACAGGGGGATGTAGGCCGTGTCGCCCTTGAATTCCACTTGTCCCCCTTCGGCCGGGTCGGAGCTGGCATCGGCATTGTCGATGCGGCCCTTCAGGCGCACCGTGATGACTGCCTTCTTGTCGAGCTTGGCGCCGGCAAAGGCGGGCAGCACCAGGCTGGAAAATTTCACGCTGCCGGCAGTCTTGGTATTCGTCTGGGACAATAAATTCTCCGTGCTGAAGGCGGGATCGCCGCCGCCCGACGAGATGCCGATATTGACTTCCGTAATCGTCGCCGCCGCCGGCGTGTAGTGCAATTCCAGCGGCACGGTGTGCGTGGCCGTGGCCGCTCCCTGCGACACGGAGACATACGGCCCCGCCAAATTGCCCGTCAGCTTGATCGGCTGCAGCACGGGATGGGCGGCCTGGTTGGGCGAAAGGAATTTTGCCTGCGTCACCTTCAAGCCCTTGCACGCGAGACCCAGTTCCACCGTCGTCACGGTGGCCAGGGCGCTGTCGCCGATATTCGTGGCGCTGACGTTGCCGCCCAAGCTTAACGCCCCATCCTTGGTTTGCTTGCTGACGTCGATGCACTCCGTCCTGACGATGGTGCCTTGCGTGAAGTGCGTCTGGTTGACGGCGCCCGTGGCGGCCAGGTTGACCCCGGGCAGCCCGGTCACGGCGTACGACCAGGTATCGTTGTACTGGCTTTGCGCCGTCGTGTAGGTGGGATATTCGGCCGTGCTGACGATGATTTTCACGCCCACGGTTTTCGTGCCCTTGGGTACGGTGAAGGCGATGGGCGAGGTGATGGTCTGATTTTGCGCGGCCGCCGTGGCCGTGAAGGTCTTGCTGCCCTCGTCATCCTGCGGCGTGACGTCGCCCGCGGCACGGGGGCTGGCGGGCACCGCGCGCGCGGGCGGCCCGGCGCCATCCTGCGTGACGCTGCCGGCCGCGTAGGTCTGCGCCCCGGCGCGCAGAGCCAGGCTAGTTCCATACGGATAGACGATGTCGACATTGACGTTGCTGCTGCTCTCAAAAACGACGGCGCTGACGCTGACCACGTTCGGGTGGACGAGGTCGTTCAAGGTCAGCTGGTAGGTATCGGGCAGCACGCCATCGAAATGGAAGGCGCCCGTGACATCGACGACGGCCACCTGGCGCTGGTGATTGTTGTAGCCGGCCAATAGCATCTTCTTGCCGGCCAGTCCCGTGGCGTTGCCGCCCGCGGGCGTGCGCAACTGCCCTTGCAGCACGATGCCGGACTTGATGACGATCAAGGCATAGCTGGCCGTGAACTCGCCATCTTGCGAGACGAAATTGAGATTCAGGTCATAGCTGCCGTTGGGCAAGGATGCCAGCAGTTGCTGCATGGCCGTGGCACTGATGCTGAAGATGCCGCTGGCCGCATCGAACGTCCAGTAGGTCTTGAGGCTGACAGCTACGCCACCCGGAGTGGACAGCAGGCCGTCGCTGTCGTCCTGCAGGGCCATGGGGGCCGCGCCCACGAGGCGGAAGCCCAGGGCGCCTGGCTGCAGGCGGTTGTTCGGTCCCAGTCCCGTGATGGCCAGCACGGGCGCCGTGGTCGGCACGCTGCCGTCGTCGTTCGGCTCCACATAGGTTTCCACGGCCGTGGGCAGTTGCGTCTGGATCAGCAGGTCCAGGATGGTGATCTTGCCGCCCTTGCTCAGGGAAAATTGCGCGTGCTGGTCCACGCCCGTGTCGCCGGGCGTGGAAAAGCGCAGGCTGCCGTCCTGCAGCAGCACGTCCGTGACGGCGCCGCTGGCCTTGACGCTGTCGGCGCCGTCGGGAAAGCCCAGCTCGGCCAGCGGCAGCACGACCACTTGCGCGGGCCGCACGGGGTCGAGGACGATGCCGTCGCTGGTGCTGAAGGTCCACGTCAACCCGGCGCTCTGGAAGGCGATGCTGCGCTCGATGCGCAGGGTGATGGTGTCGGCGGGCGTGACGGTGGCCCCCGCGCCGATGCTGCCGGCCAGCACGTCGCCATCGATGATGGTGCTGCCTGCAGGCGTACTGTCCAGCACGGCTTGCACATTGCCGGCCGCTTCGCTTCCATTGTTGCGGATGCTCACGCGGTAAGTGTAATCCCAGGCCGTGCGGTTGACGCGCTGCTCGGCCACTTTTTCCAGCAAGGTGACTTCCAGGTCACCGGCGGCCTGGGTGGCGGTCGCGGCGGCGGCCAGCATGACCTTCGGCGCGGGCGGCTGCATGGAATTGTCCGGGCCGCCGCAGGCGCACAGGCTCAGTGCCAGCCCCGTGGCCAGCGCGGCGCCCGCCAGTTGCCGGCGCCGCAGGCAGGCCATGGCCAGCAAGCCCGCCAGCAGCAGCCACGAGGTGGAGGGCAGGGCGATGGCGGCCGCCTGCGTGATGCCCGTCTCGAGCGCGATGAAGGAGACGGGGTCGAGGATGGAAAACGGCTGGGCGCCGGGGCTGCCCGCGCCCAGATAATCGAAGGTGACGGAAAAGCCCGTGGCCGTGGCGCCGGGGCCGATGCCGCCGGCCAGCGCCAGCGCGTCGAGGTAGCCGCTGGCGGGAATGGCGGGATCGGGCTGCACCAGCAGCAGGTCCCAGCCGGGTAGCGTGGAGGCGCTGTGCAGGTTGGCGTACTGGCCCACGCTGAAGAACAAGGTGAATTCCTCGATGGGCACGGCCAGGGTGGTATTGCTGACCGTATAGTCGTAGCGCCATTGCGTGCCGCCCAGCGATGTGGCCGTGTAGCCGATGCTGGCGCCGTGCGCGGCAGACATTGCGCACAGCAGCAGCGCCAGCAGCGCCTGTTTGATAAAGCTCATGATCGTTCCTCCGTTGACTGGCGCCAAGCGTGCCCAGGCAGGAGGTCAAGCAGGAAGCGTTCCTGAAAATTTATCGTTTGTAAAACAAGGACTTGGCTACAGCGCTCCCTTTGTTGCCGGGCGCACTGTCAAATATGCTGACAGTCCTGTCCCGGTGCCGGTCCAGGCCGTCCGCGTGGCTGGCGTTTGTTTTTTCAATTTAGAAATTTAATTAGCGTTAGCCCGTTAATATATATTTTTCAAAGTGACAAAGCGTGACAATAAATCAAAAAATAGAGTCCATACTGACTTTGCTGTAAAACAGCTCCGTTAATATATTTTGCTGCCAGCCCGATATATTAACGTCGATAACCCCATTGGAGATATAGCATGACTGCATATGTAATCCAAAGCTTGCAAAATACGAATCTGTGCATCGGCGTCACCAGCGCCGCGGCAGGTTCCCTCGTTACCCTGCAAGTTCTTTCTGGCGTCGGCGGCACGACTTCGCAATGGAATATGGACCCGAATACCGGCTATATCACGCTGGCGGCCAACCCCAGCCTGTGCCTCGATGTACAAGGCTACGATGGCCAGCAAGGCCAGGTGATCGTCAGCACGATGACCCTGGGCCGCACCAGCCAGTTGTGGAATTGGGTGGGCCGTGCGCCGAACATCTCGAACGTGCAATACCCGCAAATGGTGCTGGACAACGCCAACAACAACGCCAGCCCTGGCAATGCCATCCTCGTGTGGCCATATAACGGCGGCCAGAACCAGAAGTGGAGCTGCCTTGCCGTGCCAGCCCTGAAGGCCATGCTGGAAGCGGCGTAAGGTTGTTTGCATGCTGACATGCCGGAAAATAAACAGCCGCGCCTGTTTGAAAGGTGCGGCGTTTTATTCCGTTTCTTTTATATGAGGGTGCGCGCGATTACCTTGCGCCATTTTATGCGGACGGCCGGACGATATTTATTTCAAAGGAAATTAAAATAAATAAGATCTTGTTTTATTTCAATTCAATTCCATTTCCTGTCGATATTTTTATATTGGCTGGAATATTCGCGCCCGTCACTTATTGATAATCCCGGCATGCCTGCTTTATTCACCTTGCCATTTCAAATGCGCGCCAGCTGATGCATGGCTGAGTCTGTCAGCGCTGTCCTACCCGTCTTGTCGAAACTGTCTGATTGTATGCCTTGCGGAAACACGCGATGATCGTGTCCATGCTGCAACAGCCAACCAGTCCGACGGAGTATGCGATGCAAAAGCCAGACCAGTCTATCCACGTGAACAAGCCCTTCCTGCTGATTTGCCTGTTCACCTTCTCGACCCTGGCGGCCACCTTGATGACTACGGGCGAGGCGCCGGCAAGCGATGCCGCGCCGGCGCCCGTGGCGCGGGAAGCGGGCCACGGTGCCTTGCCCGTCTGCAGCAGCGACGCCCTTACACTGTCGGCCCAGTGCCAGCCCCAGCCTGCGCGCCAGGCTTGACCGCGCCCTGCAGGCGCTGCTGCAGCAAGGCCAGCACGGCCGCTTCCTCCGGCGCCAGCGCCTGTAAATCATCCTGCATCTGCTGCCGCGCCCGTGCGCGCATGCCTTCCAATAAGCTGCCATCCAGATACGATTCCAGCACGGCCGGGTGCACATAGCATTTGCGGCAGATCGTCGGCGTGTTGCCCAGCTTCTTTGCCACGGACTCGATCGCCTGCACGATGTTTTTCTTGGCTTGCGCATCGGAATCGACCTGTTCGAACGCCTGCAGGGCCAGCGCGGCCAGCAGGGTGCCGGACCAGGTGCGGAAATCCTTGGCCGTATAGTCTTCGCCCGTCACCTCGCGCAGGTAATCGTTGACGTCGCCCGAGCCGATGCCGTGGCGCGCGCCGTGCTCATCGACATATTGAAACAGTTCCTGCCCCGGCAGTTCGCGCATGCGCGCAAGCACCCTGGCCAGGCGCCGGTCGCTCAGGCGGATATCGTGGCGCACGCCGCTCTTGCCCTTGAAGTGGAAGGCCACGGCGCTGCCGTCGACCTGCACGTGGCGCGTGCGCAGGGTGGTCAGGCCGAACGATTTATTTGTGCGTGCATATTCCTCGTTGCCGATGCGCATCATCGTCAATTCCAGCAAGTGCACGATGGTGGCCAACACTTTCTCACGGGGCAAGCCCGGCAACTGCATGCCGCGCGCGACGGCGGCGCGGATGGCGGGCAGGGCGCGGCCGAAGCTGAGCATGCGTTCATATTTCACTTCGTCGCGTACCTGGCGCCAGCGCGCATGGTAGCGGTACTGCTTGCGGCCCCGCGCGTCGCGTCCCGTCGCCTGCAGGTGGCCATTGGCGTGCGGGCAGATCCACACTTCCGTCCAGGCCGGTGGAATGGCCAGTGCCTTGATGCGCGCCAGGGTGGCGGCATCGCGCAGGACTTTGCCATCCGCGTCGCGGTAGCGGAACTTGCCGGGCTTGCCCGATCGGGCGATGCCGCTTTGATGGTCGCCCGTGTAGCGCAGGCCGGCGGCGCGGGCCGTAGTGGTGGCGGATATTTCCATGGATATAGCGTACCTTGTACGCCGCGCACCTGCCGCGCCGTTATGCTAAGGTGCGCATTCGTAACGCCGTGCGCGGCAGACAGGAGCAGCAGATGTTTGGCAGAAAGAAGAATCTGGAAGAAGACCACGCCCCCCAGGCCGACAAGCAGTATGAAAAGAAATACACGGATGACAGCTTCTGGGACAAGGTCGTCAAGTTCGCCAAGACGGCAGGACGCGAAGTCATCGAGAAAGCCCTGTGGCTGTACTACGCGGCGCAGCAGCCGAATACGCCGCTGTGGGCCAAGACGGCCATCTATGGCGCGCTCGGCTATTTCATTTCGCCCATCGATGCGATTCCCGACATCACGCCCGTGGTCGGCTATGCGGATGACCTGGCCGTGCTGGCGGCGGCCGTCGCCACGGTCGCCACCTACATCACGGCCGAGGTCAAGGAACGGGCCGCCGAGAAATTGCGCGGCTGGTTCGGCGCCTAGCTTGCTGGAGCGGGCTGGCCCGGCTGGTCCGGTTGGCCCTTTATGGCGTTGCGATACTTGGCCCTGGCCTCGGACTTCTTGACCGCCTCGTTGGCGATGTTCTGCGCCTTGATGCGGGCTTTTTCACTCTTGCTGCGCTGCTGCGCCACGTCCTTGTTGCCGATGCGGTTCGTCATGCCGGTCTCCTCGTTGAGCGTCAAATCTGACCAGCACAGCATACTTTCTTGCTTGGGCGCCACCGTGCGCCCGCTCACACAAGCGGCATGCCTAGCGCGCTTGCGCGCCGCTGCCGCCATGGGCCAGCAGGCGCAGCACGACGTCCTTCTGGAATGAACGAAACTCCTTGTCGGCGCTGACGTTGGCAAAGGCCAGCACGGCCGTCTTGCTGGCGCGGTCAACGCAGACGACGGACGCGGCGCCCGGGTCGCCGCCGCTGTGCGTGGCCAGCGCCTTGCCGTCGACGTCGCGCAGCAGCCACACCAAAGCCTGGCGTACGGACGAGTCCGCAGGCACGACGGGGGCCGCTTGCGGGGCGAAAAACGATTGCAGGGTGGAATCTTGCAGGTAGCGGTGGCCATCGACCCGGCCGCCATTGCTGAAGATGGCCAGGAAGCGGGCAAAATCATGCGCCGAGCTGCGCAGCAGGCCGGCCGGCCAGTCCGGATAGCCGACGGGCGGCAGCACTTGCAGGCCCGGTTCCTTGTGCGCGTAAGGCTGGGCGACAACGGCGCGCCGCGGCAAGCCGGCCAGTTTCCACGCCGTGTTGTCCATGCCCAGCGGTTCGAACAGCTGCTCCTGCGTAAAGCCGTCGAGGCCATCCGGGTTCAAACGGCCCACCAGATAGCCGAGCAGGGCGATGCCGACATTGCTGTAGCGCCATTCCGTGCCGGGCCGCGCCGCAAACGACACGTCCGCGTCGTACCATGCACCGCCGCGCGACAGATAGCCCTTGACGAAGTCGCGCAGCGGCAATCGCGGGTCGCCTTGCACGGCAAACGTCGTCGTCTTTTCGTACACGGCGTCGGAAATGCCCGAGGTGTGGCTGAGCAAGTGGCGAAAGGTGATGGGCACGTCGGGAAACTTCGGATGCATGAACGGGAAGTCCAGGTAGGCCGCCACCTTGTCGTCGAGCTGGAAGGCGCCTTGTTCCAGCAGCATCATGACGGCCGTAGCCGTGACGAGCTTGCTGACGGAGGCGACATGGAACACCGTGTTGGCATCGGCCTTCTTGCCGGCCTGGATGTCGGCCCAGCCATAGCCGCGCGCAAAAATCGTTTCCTCGCCGCGCACCACGGCCACGCTCATGCCCGGTGTTTCCGTGCGGGCCAGGCCATCGCGCATGAAGCCGTCAAATGCCGTTTCCCACGCCAGCCGGGCCGGATCGGTGGCGCAGCCCGTTTGCAGCAGGGCCATCGAGACGCCCAGTCCCAGCACGCTTCTTCGTTTCATTGATTCTCTCTTTTGCCATTTTTAATTATCTTAACAATATTTCTGCCCGGCATAGGGGCGATTGACAAAACATTGCTTTGAAGCAGAGACAAATGGGTGCCACCGGTGCTATTTGCGCCAGTAGCGTTCCAGCAGCGGTTTGACCGTCAGGCCGTGCGCGACGATGGAGAGGATGACGACAACGAGCGTGATGTCGGCCAGTTCGCGCGCCAGGCCGCGCGGCAAGCCATGCGCGGTGGCATAGCTGAGGTAATACAGCGAGCCGATGCCGCGCACGCCGAACCAGGCGGCCAGCCCGCGCAGGCGCACGCTGGTGCCCGAGGCCAGCAAACCGAGCATCACGCTGACAGGGCGCGCCACCAGCAGCAGGAAAAGGGCGACGCTCCACGCCTGCCAGCTCCAGGCGGCGGCCGTGACCGCGCCGCCCAGCAGCAGCACCAAGGTCAGTTCGGACAGGCGTTCCAGGTGTTCCTTGAAGACGAGGGCTTCGCCGCTGACGGTCAGCGTCACGTCGCTGTCGTGCGGCTTGGCGGCGGACACGGCATGGGTTTCCTCTGCCTGCAGCAAGCCTTGCCGGTCTTTCGGCGCGTCGGCCAGCCGCAGTTCCGTCTGGCGCAAGGCCACGCCTGCAAAGAACACGGCCAAAAAGCCCCACGCGTGCAGCCACGTGGCCACGCCATACACGAGGGCGATCAAGCCCAGGGCCGCCAGATCGTCCAGCATCGCGTGTTTCGGCTCCTTCGCGCGCACCTGCCAGCCCAGCCAGGCCAGCAGCGCGCCGCCGGCCGCGCCCAGGCCGATGGCGCCCGCGCTGGCCCAGACCAGGTCGCGCCACAGCCAGGTGGCGCAATGCGGTCCCAGCTCGTGCAGGCCCAGCAAGCCCAGGCCCAGCATCACGAAGGGAAAGCCGCTGCCATCGTTCATGCCCGCCTCGCTGGTCAGGGTGAAGCGCAATTGCTCGCTGTCGCCCGCATGGCGCAGCTGCACGTCGGTGGCCAGCACGGGGTCGGTGGGGGCGAGGATGGCGCCCAGCAGTATGCCCGCGCCCAGGGGCAGGCCCAGCACCAGGCACGCAAAGGCCGCCACCAGGGCCACGGAAATGGCCATCGACAGCCACGCCAGGCGCAGCGGCGGCAGCCAGCGGGCCAGGCTGAAGGGCACGGGCATCTTGACGCCGGCGGAAAACAGGGAGATGAGGACGGCGATTTCCGTCAGGGTTTCCAGTAGGGGCGCTTGCTGCACCAGATCGAACGAGAACAGGCCGAGGAACATGGGGCCCAGCAGCAGACCCACGCCCAGGTAAGCCATGGCCGAGGTCAATGGCAGGCGCGCGATGCCGTCGGCGCCCAAGCCGCGCGCCAGCATCAGGCAACCGATCAGGATGAACCAGGCGGTGGTGCTCATGCGAACCATTGTAGCGGCGCGCGGGCAAGGGCAGCGCGCCGCACGGTTTTTTACGCTTTGTTCCCAGCCTTGTACAGCGACACGCTGTCGTTCTGCGCCTGCATGCCATGCAGCTCGATGGGGTCGTGCGTGGAGCGCAAGCGGGGCAGGCCGTGCGGATAATGGGTGGTGATGAAGGCCAGCATCTGCTCGCGCACGATGCAGCGCAATTCGAACGCCGTGCCTGAGTCTACAGCGCTGATGAGGAAACGCACGCGCACGGCCCGCTCGTTCGAATCCGTCGCCTGCACGGTGCAGACGCGGCCATCCCATTGCTTGGCGGACCCGCAAATGCGCGTCAGTTCCGCGCGCAGCGGCTCGATCGGGATGCTGAAATCGAGCCACAGGAACACCGTGCCCAGGATATCCGAGGAGGTATGCGTCCAGTTCTCGAACGGATTTTCAATGAACCACTGCAGCGGCACGATCAGGCGGCGCTCGTCCCACACGCGCACGACCACGTAGGTGCCCTTGATTTCCTCGACCGTGCCCCATTCTCCGTTGACGATAAGCACGTCGTCGATACGGATCGGTTGGGAGAATGCGATTTGCAGGCCTGCGATGAAGTTGCCGAGCACGGGGCGGGCGGCGATACCGGCCACCAGGCCCGCCACGCCGGCCGAGGCCAGCAGGCTGGCGCCGATCTGCCGCGCGCCGGGCAAGGTCAGCAGCACGAAGGACAGGCCCAGGAGGACCACGATGGCGTGCGCGCTGCGCGTGAGCACGCGGGCCTGGGTGATCCGGCGCCGCGCGCGCAGGTTGTCGGCCGCATCGACGGGATTGATCTGGGAAATCGTGATGCTGAGCGACTCGATGCATTGCATGGCCAGCCAGGTCAGCGCGATGATCAGCGCCACGCTGGCCAGGTGCGACATGGCGACCAGGCCCGGCGTATCGTCGGGCGCGCTGGCCAGCACCATGCGCAAGCCGAAGACGATCAGGCACAGCTGGCTGGCGCGGAATGCCACGCGCGCGACGTTGCTGGCAAGCGGGTGACCATTGGCCAGCCTTCTCAGGAGGCTGATGCCGGCCCGGTGCATGCCGATGGCGACCAAGGTGACGAGCAGGGCGGAAACGAGCACGGTCAGCGCCGAGCGCAGCGGGCCTCCCATCAGCGAGTGGAACGTGCTGAGATCCATAGGCGAAAACTCCTTGAAATTGGTGGGGGGATGTCGGAAGCGGGTATTTTACGGGCAGATGGCGTAACGGGGGCGTGCGTTGCCGTACGGATAAGACTTGCGTCAACGTGGATACTGGATGAAATTGCTGCGCTGCGCCATGTCACGTTGACGTTTCAATACGGAAAGCAAACGGGCGTCGCCGCGGTGGAAACATAGTCATACTTGCCATGCTTTTTGTTTTTGCAAAGGAAAACGATGATAGTACGATCACTCAGAATGTCCTTGCGCTTCATCCTGCCACTGGCCCTGGTGCTGGGACTGTTTGCTTATATCGTAGTACCCCTGCTCGACAATATCACCCTGCGCTGGTATGTGCGCGATCTCGACAGTCGGGCAGAATTACTCGCCGGAACCCTACGGCCCTCGCTGACCGAATACCTGCCCGCGCAAGACGCCACCCGCATCAGCGAGCTGTTCCAGGGCGCCACGCGCGACGAGCGTCTGATCGCCATCGGCTTTTGCGACAACGCGGGCCATTTGCTGTACCAATCCGCGCAATACCCCGCTTCCATCGGTTGCTGGAGCACGCCGCCCACGGGCGGCCTGTACAAATCCCTGGCGCAATTGCCCCAAGGCCAAGTCCACCTCAGCGAAACGCCCGTGATGCAGGATGCATCCCAGCTGGGCCGTTTGGTGCTGGTGCAGGACATGAGCTTTGTCGAGCGCCGCAATACGGATACCAAGCGTTTTATCTTTGCTTTCCTGGCCGTGCTGGCCGTGCTGATTTCCCTGATGACAGTGTTCGTGGCGCACCTGAGCTGGCGCGGCTGGCTGGCGGCCGTGAAGGACATCCTGCGCGGCGAATTGCTATCGAAGAACAATCCCGCCGTTGCCGCCGCCGCACCGGCCGCCGCGCCCGCGCCGCCGCCGGAAATGCAGCCGCTGATCGGCGACTTGCGCGAATTGCTGCAGGAATACCACCTGGAACGCCAGGGCGATAACGGCTGGTCGTCCGACTGGACGCCGGACAAGCTGCGCGCCTTGCTCGAAGCGGACTTGTCCGGCGACCAGGTGCTCGTGGTGTCGAACCGCGAGCCGTACATCCACACCAAAACGGAGACCGGTGTTGCAGTGCAGCGTCCCGCCAGCGGCCTGGTGACGGCCGTGGAAGCCGTGATGCGCGCATGTTCCGGCACGTGGATCGCGCATGGCGCCGGTTCCGCCGACCGCGAGACGGTCGACAAGCTCGACCACGTGCCCGTGCCGCCCGACAATCCCAGCTATACCTTGCGCCGCGTGTGGCTGACGCAAGAGGAGGAGCAGGGCTATTATTATGGCTTTGCCAATGAAGGCATGTGGCCGCTGTGCCATATCGCCCATGTGCGCCCCGTGTTCCGCTCGTCCGACTGGGAGCAGTACGTGAAGGTCAACCGCCGCTTTGCCGACGCCGTGATCGCGGAAGCGAAGACGGACAACCCCGTCGTGCTGGTGCAGGATTACCATTTCGCCTTGCTGCCGCGCATGGTGCGCGAAGCCTTGCCGAAGGCGACGATTATTACTTTCTGGCATATCCCCTGGCCAAACTCGGAATCGTTCGGCATTTGCCCATGGCGCGAGGAAATCCTCGACGGCTTGCTGGGCAGCACAATCCTCGGCTTCCATACGCCATTCCACCGCAAGAATTTCCTCGAAACGGTGGACCGCTACCTGGAAACCCGCATCGAACCGGAAGCGTCGACCATTTCCTATGGCGGCGAGATGACGCAGGTCGAGGACTACCCGATTTCCATCGCCTGGCCGGAAGACAACCCGGACCAGCCCGACGTGGCAACATGCCGAGCGCAAATTCGCAGCGAACTGGGCGTGGCGGCCGACCACTTGCTGGGCATCGGCGTGGACCGCCTCGACTACACGAAAGGCATCGTCGAGCGCTTCCAGGCCGTCGAGCGCATGCTGGAACAGCAGCCCGGCATGGTGGGCCATTTTACTTTCGTGCAAATCGCCGCCCCCAGCCGTGCCTCGCTCGATGAATATCAAAGTTTTGACGCCAGGGTGCGCAAGATGGTCGAGCGCATCAACCGCCGCTTCGGCAGCGGAGACTATGTGCCCATCCTGCTGAAAGCCGAACACCATGGACAGGACGATTTGCAGCGCTATTTCCGCGCTTCCGAAGTGTGCATGGTGACGAGCTTGCATGACGGCATGAACCTGGTGGCCAAGGAATTCATCGCCGCGCGCGACGACGAGCTGGGCGTGCTGGTGCTGTCGCAATTCACGGGCGCGGCGCGCGAGCTGCACGAAGCGCTGATCATCAACCCGTACCACATCGAGCAGGGCGCCGAAGCCCTGTACCGCTCCCTCGTGATGCCGCCCGTGGAACAGCGTGAGCGCATGAAGAGCATGCGGGCCAGGGTCAAACATTTCAATGTCTACCGCTGGGCCGGACGCATGCTGCTCGACGCGGCCCGTTTGCGCCAGCGTGACAAGGTCATGACCAAGATCGACGCCCACAGCCGCATCAAGCGGCGCAAGGGGATCTGATGGCCGATCTTCCTGACGATAGCGCAGCCTTGCTGCAACTGCTGAGTGCGCCTGGCAGCGCCGTCTTCTTCGACTTCGACGGCACCCTGGTCGACTTGGCCCCCACGCCCGACGGCGTGCGCCTGGAAGCGGGCGTGGTCGACGCGCTGATGGTGCTGGCGCGCTGGCATGGCGGCGCACTGGCCCTCGTTTCCGGCCGCCCCGTGGCGCAGATCGACGCCATGCTGGCGCCCCTGATTCTGCCTGTGGCCGGCGTGCACGGCGTGGAGCGGCGAGGCGCTGATGGCGCACGGCATGTGGCGGCCACGCCTGACGTGTCCGCCGTGCTGGCGCATGCCCGGGCACTGGCGGCGATGTACCCCGGCTTGCTGGTGGAACACAAGCGCGGCGCCGTGGCCCTCCATTACCGTCTGGCGCCGGAACTGGAGCAGCTGTGCCTGCAGGAAATGACGACCGCCGTGCAAGCGTGCCCCGGTCTTTTGCTGTTGCATGGCAAAATGGTTCTGGAAGCCAAGCCGGCCGCCACGGACAAGGGCGGCGCCATTGCCGCCTTCATGGCCGAGGTGCCATTCAAGGGACGCCGGCCCGTGTTCGCGGGCGACGATACCACCGACGAGGCAGGCTTTGCCTATGTTCAACAAATTGGGGGGCAGGGCGTGAAAGTGGGCAGCGGCCCCAGCGCCGCCAGCCTGCGCCTGGCCAGCCCGGACGCCTTGCGTACCGTATTGCTGGCCGCGTCCGTATCCCCGTTCAAGGAGTAGCCGATGACGACATCGTATGACACCCCCAGCGGCGCCAACGCCCCTGCCGCCAGTGCGCCGCCGGCGCAAGCATCCCTCAACTGCGGTGTGGTGGGCAATTGCGCCTTCAGCGCCCTGATCGACCAGGCGGGGCAGGTTGTCTGGTCCTGCATGCCCCGGTTCGATGGCGACCCCGTCTTCAATACCTTGCTGGACGATACGCAAAACGGCAGCGTGTGGGGCATCGACATCGAGAATTTTGCCCGCAGCGAGCAATTCTACGAGCCGAACACGGCCGTGCTGCGCACGCGGCTGTACGACACGGATGGGCGCGGCGTGGAAATCACGGATTTCGCGCCCCGCTTCCTCAGCCGCGACCGCATGTTCCGCCCGCTGATGCTGATTCGCCGCGTGCGCCCGCTCGATCATGCCGTGCGCATCCGCGTGCGCCTGCGCCCCCGCTACGACTGGGGCAAGTTGGCGCCGCAGGTCACGCAGGGCAGCCACCATATCCGCTACGTGGGGCCGGAACAAACCTTGCGGCTGAACACCGATGTGTCGCTCAACTATGTGCTGAGCGAAACGTATTTCGTGCTGGGCGGCACGGCCAACTTCCTGCTGGGGCCTGATGAAACCCTGGCCGGCGGCATCGACGAGACGGCGCGCATCTTCGAAAAGGAAACCATCAACTATTGGCGCACCTACACGCGCCGCCTGGCCGTGCCGCTGGAATGGCAGGACGTGGTCATCCGCGCGGCCATCACCTTGAAACTGTCTTTATATGAAGACACGGGCGCCATCATCGCCGCCATGACGACGAGCATCCCCGAAGCGCCCGGCAGCAGCCGCAACTGGGATTACCGCTACTGCTGGCTGCGTGACGCCTTCTTTGTCGTGCGCGCACTCAATAGTTTGTCCGAAGTGGGCACGATGGAAGAGTATTTGCGCTGGCTGACGAATATCGTCGCCCGCTCGAAGGGCGGCCATATCCAGCCCCTGTACGGCATCGGGCTGGAAGAACAGTTGCCCGAGTCGATACTCGAGCACTTGCCCGGCTACCGGGGCAATGGTCCCGTACGCGTGGGCAACCAGGCGCAGGAACATTTCCAGCACGACGTCTACGGCAACATCGTCCTGGGCGCCGCGCAGGCGTTTCTTGATCACCGCTTGTTCCACCGCGGTGGCAAGGCCGAGTTCGCCGCGCTGGAAGCCGTGGGCGACCAGGCCTTCAAATTGCACGCGGAACCGGACGCGGGCATGTGGGAACTGCGCACGCGGGCGAGGGTCCACACCTCGTCCATGCTGATGAGCTGGGCCGCCTGCGACCGCCTGGCGAAAGTCGCGCATAAACTGGGCTTGCCGGACCGCGCCGAGCACTGGAACAGCCGCGCCGTGCTGATCCGTGAACGCCTGCTGCGCGAAGCGTGGAGCGAGGAACGCCAGGCCTTCGCGGAAAGCCTGGGCGGGCGCGACCTCGACGCCTCCGTGCTGCTGATGGCGGAAGTCAACTTCATCGACCCCATGGACCCGCGTTTCATCGCCACCGTCGACGCGCTGGAAGCATCGCTGTGCGACGGCCCCTACATGCGCCGCTACGAAGCGCCCGACGACTTCGGCAAGCCGGAAACGGCCTTCAACATCTGCACCTTCTGGCGCATCGACGCCCTGGCCCGCATCGGCAGGAAAGACGAAGCGCGCAAAATCTTCGAGACCATGCTGCTGGCGCGCAACCACCTGGGCTTGCTGTCCGAGGACACGCACCCGGTGACGGGAGAGATGTGGGGGAACTTCCCGCAGACATATTCGATGGTGGGTCTCATCAATTGCGCGGTCAGG
This sequence comes from Janthinobacterium lividum, assembly GCF_011601275.1. Classification (GTDB taxonomy): domain Bacteria; phylum Pseudomonadota; class Gammaproteobacteria; order Burkholderiales; family Burkholderiaceae_D; genus Janthinobacterium; species Janthinobacterium lividum_E. The sequence goes on from NZ_JAAOLY010000010.1 coordinate 230,927, forward strand.
TTGTCGGCGCCGTGGGATAGCGCGGTCTAGGCACGTCCGCCACGCCCATACAAGCGGCACTCGGCCGCCAGCGCCAGCAAATTCGGGTCGCGCTCGCGGCTGCTCAGCATCAGCAGGGTGATTTGCTGGTGCGAGCCGTAGCGCGCGTCGAGCGGCAGCAGTTCGATGCGCGAGCTGAAGGCGCGCACGCGGCCCGGCAGCAGGCTGTAGCCGATGCCGCCGCTGACGAGATTGATCAGCGAGAAGATGTCGCCCACGCGCATGGCCGTGTCGGGCACGAATCCCGCCAGGTCGAACGCGTGGTTGAAGCTTTGCGAGGTGACGAAACCCTCGTTCAGGGTGACGAATTTGGCGCCGCGCAGCTGCTGCAAGTCCACCGATGCGGCGCCCGCATAGGGCGAACCGAGCGGGGCGGCCAGGTAGACGTCGTCCTGGAACAGGGGCACGGCCACCAGGCCCGCATGCTGTTCTTCTTCCTGCACGCCGACGATGATGGCATCGAGTCGGCCATCGGCCAGGCTTTGCAGCAGTTCGCGGTTCGAGCCCAGGGTCAGGTCGATGTCGAGACCCGGCCGGCGCAGCTTCAGGGCGATCACCAGTTGCGGGATGCAGTGCAGGGTCAATGAATACAGCGAGCCGATCTTCAGACGCACGGGGTTGATGCCCGACATTTCGCGCACCTTGCGCACGCCTTCCTCGCACTCGGCCAGTGCTCGCCGCGCCGATTCGGCAAAGGTGTAGGCCGCATGCAGCGGGATCAGGCTGCGTCCCTCGCGCTTGAACAGGGGACAGCGCAAGCCATCTTCCAGCGAGTGCAGGGCGCGGTGCACGCTGACCGTGCTCTGGCCCAGCGCATCGGCCACCCTTGCCAGGTTGTTCAATTCCATAAAGCTGAGAAAAACTTCGAGCTTTTTCAGCGTGATTTCTTCGTTGATGGCCATGACTAGCCTCTTTCAAGGGAGTTCATTAACTTCAGGGTAATGAACATGGTAGCAGGTTGATTGTCGCGCCTCCGTTTTCGCTCTATCGTCAGGCTTCGATAGCTTAATTCGGAGGCAAGATGTCAACCGCCATAGCAGCGCCAGCGCAGCGGCAAAAACAATGGGACACGCGGCGCACCGAGAAGCGCCGCCGCCTCGACGCCGTGCGCCGGTACGCGAGCGGCCCCGTGCTGCAACAGGGCGACATGGTCGCCGTGCTGGAAGCCCTGCTTGCGCCGGGCGACCGCATCGTTCTCGAAGGCAACAACCAGAAACAGGCCGATTTCCTCGCCCGCATGCTGGCCCAGGTCAATCCCGACAAGATCAACCATCTGCACCTGATCATGCCCAGCGTCAGCCTGCCCGAACACCTCGACCTGTTCGAACGGGGTATTGCCCGCAAGCTCGATTTCTCGTTTGCCGGCACGCAAAGCCTGCGCATCGCCCAGTTCCTGCAGGATGGCTTGCTCGAGGTGGGGGCCATCCACACCTACATCGAACTGTATGCGCGCCTGTTCGTCGACCTCACGCCCAACGTCGTCATGGTGGCCGGCTACATGGCCGACCGCCAGGGTAATCTGTACACGGGCCCCAGCACGGAAGACACGCCGACGCTGGTGGAATCGGCCGCCTTCCGCGATGGTATCGTCATCGCCCAGGTGAACCAGATCGTCGACGACGTCAGCGACTTGCCCCGGGTTGACGTGCCCGGCTCGTGGATCGATTTCGTCGTGCAGTCCGACAAGCCGTTCTTCATCGAGCCATTGTTTACCCGCGACCCGCGCGTGATCAAGCCCGTGCACGTGCTGATGGCCATGATGGCGATTCGCGGCGTGTATGAAAAACACCAGGTGCAGTCGCTCAACCACGGCATCGGTTTCAATACGGCCGCCATCGAACTGATCTTGCCCACATATGGCGAGCAGCTGGGCTTGAAAGGCAAGATTTGCCGCAACTGGGTGCTCAACCCGCATCCCACGCTGATCCCCGCCATCGAAACGGGCTGGGTCGAAAGCGTGCACTGCTTCGGCGCGGAGCTGGGTATGGAGGGCTATGCGGCGGCCCGGCCCGACGTCTTTTTCACGGGCCGCGACGGCTCCATGCGCTCGAACCGCGCCCTGTGCCAGCTGGCCGGCCAGTACGCGGTCGACCTGTTCATCGGCGCCACCTTGCAGATGGATGGCCTGGGCAATTCGTCCACCGTGACAAATGGACGGCTGGCTGGCTTTGGCGGCGCGCCCAATATGGGCCACGATCCGCATGGCCGGCGCCACCCGACACCGGCCTGGCTGGACCTGATCGAGACGGACGATCCGCTCGCGCGCGGCAAGAAGCTGGTGGTGCAGATGGTCGAAACGTTCCAGGATGGCGGCCAGCCGACGATCGTCGAATCGCTCGATGCCGTCGCCGTGGGCCAGGCCAGCGGCATGCCGCTGGCGCCCGTGATGATCTATGGCGAAGACGTCACGCACGTGCTGACGGAAGAGGGAATCGCCTACCTGTACAAGGCCCGTTCGCTCGACGAACGCAAGGCCATGCTGGCGGCTGTCGCTGGCGTGACGCCCATCGGCCTGCGCCACGACCCGAAGACGACGGCGAAATTGCGCGCCGACGGCCTGATCGCGCTGCCCGAGGATATCGGCGTGCAGCGCGGCGCGGCGAACCGCTCGCTGCTGGCGGCGAAAAGCATCGCCGACCTGGTCGAATGGTCGGACGACCTGTATCAACCACCCGCCAAATTCAGGAGCTGGTAATGACGACAATGATGATGACGACAATAACGGTGCGGGAACGCTCGGCAGCGCTGGGGCGGCAAGTGCTGCAGGCGCTGCTCGACGAAGTGACCTTGACGCCGAAACCGGGCCTGGTCGATTTGCGCAGCCGTGGCGCCCACACGGACTTGAACTGGGCCCTGATGTGCCATTCGGCCTGCGTGCTGCAGCCCGTATTTGCCGCCATGGCCGACGCTGGCGCGCGGAGTGAAGACGACGACTTGCTGCGCCAGCGCATCGGCGCCATCGGCCGCGACGGCGAGGCGCTGATGCTGGCAGCGACGGGCGGCGTGAACACGCACCGGGGCGCCATCTGGGCGCTGGGCCTCTTGGTGACGGCGGCGGCGCAGCAGGGCGCGCGCGGCGCATCGCTGTCACCAACAGCCGTGGTGGCGCGGGCCGGCGCGCTGGCCCGTTTGCACGACCGCGGCGCGCCTGGCGCCACCGGCAACAAGGGCGAGCTGGCGTGCCGCCAGTATCAGGTCGATGGCGCCCGCGGCCAGGCACGTGCCGGCTTTCCCCTGGTGACGGGTGCCGGATTGCCGGCCTTGCACGCTTCGCGGGCGCGCGGCGACAACGAAACGACGGCGCGCCTGAACGCCTTGCTGGCCATTGTCAGCCAGCTCGACGACACCTGCGTGCTCTCGCGCGGCGGCGAGCCGGCTTTGCTGGCACTGCAAACGGGTGCGGCGCGGGTGCTGGCGGCCGGCGGCGCGGCCACTGCCGCCGGCGCCAAGGCGCTGCTGGCGCTGGAGGTCGTGGCGCTGGCGCGCGGCGTGTCGCCGGGCGGCGCGGCCGATCTGCTGGCGGCCAGCCTGTTCCTCGACCGATTGACGCAAGGAGAAACGCATGGAAACGCGTGACTATACATTCCCGGCCGGGCCGCCGGCGGCAGGGCGCGCCCTGGCAGGCGTCGTCGGCTCGGGCGACCTGGAAGTACTGCTGCAGCCTGGCGACGATGGCGTGACCCGCATCGTCGTCAACACCTCCGTCGATGGCAAGGGTGCCGCGTGGGATGCGCTGTTGCAGCGCGTATTCGGCGGCGAGCCGCTGCCGGCGGCGCGCATCGTCATCAACGATTGCGGCGCCACGCCGGGCGTGGTGCGCATGCGCATCGAGCAGGCATACGAAGAATTGCAAGCGGGGAGGACGGCATGAGCACATTGAAGCAATTACTCGAGCGCGACAGCTTCATCGAACGGGGCGCGCGCAGCCGGGCCAAGGCCCTGCTGGACGCTGGCAGCATGCGCGAACTGCTCGACCCGTTCTGCGGCATCGCTTCGCCCTGGCTGCCGCAGCAGGGCGTGACGGCGCAGGCTGACGATGGCGTGGTGGTGGCCAAGGGCCTGTTCGACGGTCAGCCGGCCGTGGTGCTGGCCATCGAGGGCGCTTATCAGGGCGGCAGCATGGGCGAAGTGGGCGGCGCGAAGATCGCCGGCGCGCTGGAACTGGCGGCCCGCGACAACCGTCAGGGCATACCGACGCGCGCCGTGATCCTGTTCGAAACGGGCGGCGTGCGCCTGCAGGAGGCCAACCTGGGCCTCGCTGCCATTGCCGACATCCATGCGGCCATCGTCGACCTGCGCCGCTACCAGCCCGTGATCGGCGTCACGGCCGGCACGGTCGGCTGCTACGGCGGCATGTCGATCGCGGCGGGTTTGTGCAGCTATCTGGTCGTCACGCGCGAGGCGCGCCTCGGTCTCAACGGGCCGGCCGTCATCGAGCAGGAGGCGGGCGTGGACGAATTCGACTCGCGCAACAAGCCGTTCATCTGGAGCCTGACGGGCGGCGAGCAGCGTTTTCACAGCGGCCTGGCCGACGCCTATGTGGACGACGATACGGCGCAGATGCGCGCCAGCGTGGCCGCCTTGTTCGCGCGCGGCGTGCCGGCGCAGCACCGCAGCAGCCAGGCAGACGTCTTCCTGGCCCGCCTGGCCAAGGTCGACGCGAGCGTGCAAGCCACGCCGCAAGCCGTGCGCATGATCTACAGCCAGGGAGGTGCAGCATGAACAACCATACCGACACCAGCCGTGGCGCCATCTGGCTCGCGGCCCTGACCGGCAACACCGCGGCGCTGGACGGCTATCCGCTTGCCGTGCGCGTGGTGGACGCGCCGCTGGCGGGCGAACCGGCGCGCTACCTTGCCGTGCTGCCCGACCCGGACAACCGTTTTGCACGCGCCCGCACGGGCGAAGTGGGCCTGGTCGAAGCGTGGCAGCTGGCGCGCGCCGTGCAGCAGGTGGTGCTTGAGGACCGCGAGTTGGCCGTCAAGCGTCCCATCGTCGCCGTCATCGACGTGGCCAGCCAGGCCTACGGCCGGCGCGAAGAGGCTTATGGCATCCACCAGGCGCTGGCCGGCGCGGCGGGCGCCTACGCCGAGGCGCGCCTGGCCGGCCATCCCGTGATCGGCCTGATCGTCGGCAAGGCCATGTCGGGTGCTTTCCTTGCGCACGGATACCAGGCCAACCGCCTGATCGCGCTCGACGATCCGCAGGTGATGGTGCATGCCATGGGCAAGGCGTCGGCCGCCCGCATCACCTTGCGCACCGTCGACGCGCTTGAAGCGCTGGCGGCGACGATTCCACCGATGGCGTATGACGTCAAGAATTACGCGACCCTGGGCCTGCTGTGGCAGACCTTGCAGGTGGCGCAGCCCGACGCGCCTTCGGCGCAGGACACGGCCGCCGTCGATGCCTGCCTGCAGGCGGCCCTGGCCGATATCCGCGCCGATCCGCTGGCGGACCTGTCCAGCCGCCTGAACGCGCCGCACCGCCAGGCGTCGGCAAAAGTCAGGGAGGTGCTGGGACAGCAGTGGTAGGGGAAACAAACAGAGAAGACAGCAAGTCATTCCTATTCCTATTCCTATAACGGAGACAATCATGATCATTTACGGAACCGCATTACTGGCCCTGTGCCATTTGCTTGGCATCTTCCTGGGCGATTTGCTCGGGCAGCTGATGGGCGTGAAGACCAATGTGGGCGGCGTGGGCATCGCCATGCTGCTGCTGATCTGCGCCCGCCTTTACATGCAGCGCCGCGCATGGCTGCCGCAGATGACGGAGCGCGGCGTCGAATACTGGGGCGCCATGTATATTCCCGTGGTGGTGGCGATGGCCGCGCAGCAGGATGTGGTGGCGGCGCTGCGCGGCGGGCCGGTGGCCGTACTGGCCGCCATCGGTTCCGTGCTGGTCTGCGGCGCCGTGATCTCGCTGATCAATCGAATGGAAAACCCTGCCGCCGCCGAAGCCGACTCGATCCTGGTCAAGGAGCACCGTCATGCTTGAGCTCTTTGAAAAAGCCGCCATCCACAATGGCCTGGTGACGGCCTTCGCCTTTGTCGGCCTGATCATGCTGCTGTCCGTGGCGCTGTCGAAATACCTGACCCTGGGCCGCGTGCACGGCTCGGCCATTGCCATCGTCATCGGCCTGGGCCTCGCTTACTGGGGCGGCGTGCATAGCGGCGGCCACAAGGGACTGGCCGATTTGTCGCTGTTTGGCGGCATCGGCCTGATGGGTGGCGCCATGCTGCGCGACTTCGCCATCGTCGCCACGGCCTTCGAGGTGCAGGCGACGGAAGCGCGCAAGGCTGGCCTGATCGGCGTCGTGGCGCTGATGCTGGGCGTCGTTCTGCCGTTTCTCGTCGGCGCGGGCGTGGCGTATGCGTTTGGCTATTCGGATGCCGTCAGCATGACCACCATCGGCGCCGGCGCCGTTACGTACATCGTCGGCCCCGTCACAGGCGCGGCCATCGGCGCCAGTTCGGACGTCATGGCCCTGAGTATCGCGGCGGGCCTCATCAAGGCTATCCTGGTGATGGTGGGCACGCCCGCCGCGGCGCGCTTTTTGCGCCTGAAAACGCCGCGTTCCGCGATGGTCTTCGGCGGCCTGGCCGGCACGGTCAGCGGCGTATCGGCGGGACTGGCCGCCACCGACCGCAAACTGGTACCGTACGGCGCGCTGGTGGCCACGTTTCACACGGGCCTGGGCTGCTTGCTGGGACCATCGTTGCTGTTCTTTGCCGTCAAGGCGGTGGTGGCCTGATGGACACCTGGCGCGCGCATGATTTGCTGTGGGTGTCCGGCTTGCCGCACGGTGCATCCTTGCCCGCCTGGCTGGACTCTGCGTGGCTGCAGGTGGCGCCCCTGGTGGTGCGGCGCGCCAGCACCGCGCCCGGGCGCATCCCCGTGGGCGTGCGCGGCCGGTTGCGCAGCGAGCGCCATGCGTGCGAAGTCGATGCCGCCGCCGTCGTGCGCCGCGTGACGCCGGAAATGCTGGCGCATGCGCCAGTGCCGGATTTTTCCTGCGCCGCACTGGACGCGCTGCGGCAGGTGGCGCCCTTGCTTGACGCCATGGGCTGGCCTTGGGGGCCGACGGGCGGCGTGGGTTTTGCGCTGGACAGCAGCTTGCCCGTGCTGCGCGCCGACAGCGACCTCGATCTCGTGCTGCGCATTGCCGCGCCACCGGATGCCGCCCAGGCCGAGGCGCTGCGCGCCATCGCCGCCAGTGTCACCGCGTGCCGGCTGGACCTGCAGATCGACACGGGCCAGGGCGGCTTTGCCTATGCAGAGTGGGCGGCGGGACGGGGCAGGGTTCTGCTGAAGACGGACCATGGTCCCGTGCTGACGGCCACGCCATGGGAGCTGGCATGAGCGTCTTGTTTACCTTTCCCGGCCAGGGCGCCCAGACTCCAGGCATGCTGCATGCGCTGCCGGATGACGCGGCGGTGAGGACGGCCCTGGCCGAAGCGGCGGACGTGCTGGGCCACGATCCTTTGGCGCTGGACACGGCTGCCGCGCTGGCGTCGACGCGGGCCGTGCAACTGTGTCTGCTGATCGCCGGCGTGGCCGTGGCGCGTTCCCTGGCCGCGCGCGGCGCGCTGCCCGACATGGTGGCCGGCTTTTCCATCGGAGAGTATGCGGCGGCCGTCGTCGCCGGCGCGCTCGATTATGCGGATGCCCTGCGCCTGGTGGCGCGGCGCGGGCAGCTGATGGCGCAGGCGTATCCCACCGGTTACGGCATGGCGGCCATCATCGGCCTGGACCTGGCGCAGCTCGAACCGCTGCTGGCGCAGGTGCATGGCGCAGCAACGCCCGTGTATGTCGCCAACCTGAACGCGCCGCGCCAGATCGCCATTGCCGGCAGCGAACCCGCCTTGCACGCCGTGATGACGCTGGCCCTGGCGCACGGCGCCAGCAAGGCCAAGCGGCTGGCCGTCAGCGTGCCGTCGCATTGCCCGTTGATGGCGGCTGCCGCCAGCGACATGGCCGCCGCCTTCGATGGCGTGTTTGTCCGTCGCCCATCGCTTGTCTACCTGAGCAGCAGCGCGGCGCGCGCGCTGTTCGACCCGGCCCGTATCCGCGACAGCCTGGCGGCCAACATGGCGCAGCGCGTGCAGTGGGCCGCTACCTCGCGCCTGGCGTGGGAGCGGGGGGCCAGGCTGGCGCTGGAAATGCCGCCCGGCAGCGTCCTCACGCGCTTGACGGCGCCCGACTTCACGGATGGCGTGGCCGTCTGCTGCGACGGCAACCGCAGCGACAGCCTGCTGGCGCTGGTGAGGCGGGAGCGGGGCGCCGCCGCGCCTTAGAGCCTGGCGCTCAGTCCAATCTGGAAGCCACGGCCCGGCAAGGGCGCGATGTATTTCAGTGGAGAGTTGTGCGGCCTGGCATCGTCATCGAGGAGGTTGGTGCCGCTGACGAACACGTCGATGCCTGCAAACGGCGAATTGGGCACTTGCAGTGCGCGGCTCACCTGAAAGTTCACCATGGTGTAGCCGTCGAGCGGCACTTCCTCGCTGACACTCTTGCCCAGGTACTTCTGTTTGTCGTACCAGGTGCTGGAAAGCCTGGCCTTCCACCCCTTGTTTTCCCACAACACATTCGCGCCATAACGGTTGGTGGGCATGTTGGGCAGGTAGGCGCCGTCGTTGTGCGCGCGCAGCTTGTCCGGATTGTCCGCCTTGTTCTTGACCAGGTCGGCAAATGCGGAGAGGTTCAGCTTGCCGTAGCCGCCAAGCTGAACGACTTGGGAGGCGTCGATTTCGAATCCCTTGACCGTCGTATCGGTCTGCTTCCAATATTTTAATGGCAGGCGATTCGCCGTCTGCAGTCCCGAGTGGCCAAGATACAGAAAGTTTTCATACTTCATGACGTAGCCGGTGGCGGACAGCTGGAAGCCGCGATGGCCGAACAATCCGGTAAGCTCGGTATTCCGCGCGCGCTCGGCTTTCAAATCCTGGTTGCCTTCTTCCTGGGTCATGATCGAATAGTGGCGGTTGCTTGCATATAATTCATTGACGTCGGGCGCTCTTTCCGATGAGGCATGGCGCAGCTTCGCACCGAACAGCTGGCCAAGCTTGGCCGAGGCCCCCAGGCTATAGCTGTTCAGGCTGAACGACCTGTCCTCGAGTTTGGCATTTTTCGCATTCCTCGACGTCTTGAATCCGCTCTTGCGGATGTCGTGCTCGACTTTTTCATGGCGAAAACCCGCATCGAAGGTGGCCCAGCCGGCGTCGAGGCTTTCCTTGACGAACAGCGCGCTGCTGGCCGTGCTCGCATCGGGAAGGTAAAGCTGTGGCCCGCTGCCGGTGATGTCGCGGGATTGATGGCTCAGGCCAAGCAAGCCGTTCAAGGGGCCCGCGCGCCGGTGCGCCAGCAGGAGCTCTGCTTGATTGGTGTCGAAGCGGTAGTCATTCGCCTTCGCCGCTCCCAGGCGTTCTCCCGACGTATTGTTCAAGCGGGACACGCGCAGTTGCGCGCTTTCAATGTAGGCGACGGGGTCGAGCAGCTTGGCTTCCAGCGCATATTTATCCTGGCTGATCACGACGCCGACGGGCAACCCCTCGTCATAATTCGATCCGAAAGACTTGTTTTCCATGGAAAAGCCCGGCACGCCATAGTCGCTGTTCTTGGTGTCGAGGCTGACGGCCACGTAGCCTCGATCGAAAAAGTAGGTGCTGCCGACGGCAAAGTGTGCATTGCTGGCATGGCTGTTGCCCAGGGTGCCGTGGTAGTCGGGGGTCACGTCCTTGTTGATCTTGTTCTGCACCGTCTTTGGCGTACCGGGCACGTAAGCGGGGTTGGGGGGATTGACATAGGTCTTGCGCTGCCAGACGGACGTCCGCTGATTGGTATAGAAGGAAAAATCGCCGTCCGCCCAGTCCGGATTTTCCGTCATGAACTGGTCGATAAACGGTTGCGAAGCCTTGTTGTAGACCTGCTGGATCCTCGCCTCTTTCTGGCAACTGTCGGCCAAAAAGCTATTCACGCCGCCCTTCGAAGGGAACAGCTGGCTGTTGCACACGCCGGCCTTGCTGTTGCCGGGAATATCGTAATGCCCGATTTTCTGGAAGGACATTTGCAAATTCGTCGAGAAATGTTTGCCATCGTTGAAATTCATGCGCAAGCCTTGCGCGTCGGCATCGTTGAAGCCTTTGCGCAGCACCAGCTCCAGATCTTTCTCCTTGCCCTCCATCTTCCTGGAAATGAGGCCGGAATCGACGTCCACGCTGCCGCCGATCGCATTGCCGCCGAAACGTACGCTGTCGGACGATTTGTTCACGCTCACGCTGCGCGCGAACAGCGGGTCGAACGGGATGTTGATATCGCCGCTGAGCGCATTCATGCCGAGGATGGACTGGCCATCCTCGAGAATTTGCACGCGGCTGCCACTGAGGCTGCGAATCACGGGGGCGCCGGCATTCGGGCCGAAGGCGCTGCTTTGCACGCCCGATACATGCTCGAGCATGCCGCCCAAAGTCCTGTTCTGGGCTTGCGTATTCTCGACGATGACGACGCTGTCGATGCTGGAAGGCCTGTCCGCGCGGACTTTGATGGTTTGCAGGGTGACGTCGTCCGCCGCGTAAGCGAGCGGGGAAGTGGACAGCATGGCGGCTGCGAATACATGATGGCGCATAGGACTCTCTAAAAGGCGAGTGGGGTGCTGGCGCTGGACGCAGGCGCAGCGCGGAGGTGTAAATGCAATTGAGTTGCAATAATAGCTTGCGCCCAATGTTATTGCAAATAAACTGCATTAGTCGAGCGGAAAGCGCAGCACGGACAGCCGGCATGCGCCGGCTACCGTGTAGCAAAGTGAGGAGGTGGGTTGGCGTTACGCGTTGCGCGTGTGCGCCGCAGGCTGAAGGAGTCCGCCTGCGCCCCTGTGGAGCCGCTACTTCAGGTGGATTGCTGGGGCTTTTTCGCCTGCAGCCGGCGGGAACGCCGTTTTCTTTCCCAGATGACGATGCCCGTCACCGACAGCATCGCCACCATGACACCCATGAAAGACATCATGATGCGTCCCGGCATGCCGAGGATGCGGCCCGAGTGCAGCGGGAATTGCAGTTGCACGAAGACGTCGGCGGCCGTGCCTTCCCATGGTTTGTGCTGGCCGATGATGCTGCCGTCCATGCCGTCGACGTACAGGTTCGACAAGCCCATGCCGGCCGCGCCGAATTCATCGGCGGGATCAAAAAATGAGACGTTATAGAACGAGTAATTGCCGCCGTAATAAATGCCGCCTATGGGCGCTGTGATGCCGCGCTGCACGGCCTGCTTTTTGGCGATGGCCACGGCTTGCTCGAAACCGATCGCGGGCGTGATATACGTGCCGTACGGCGCCGGCGTCTGCGTTTCGTACGGGCCCGGCGTGGTGGTCGAGACGAGCGACATGACGGGATAGAACACTTCGCGGTACAGGTTCAGCGAGAACGACGTGAACGCGACGACGATGATGATGGCCCACACCCACAGGCCGCCCGCGCGGTGCAGGTCAAAATTGAGCTTGTAGCCGCCGGCCGCCCAGCGCACCACCCATGACGGTTTCCAGCGCTGCCACCAGCCGGCGGCGTTGCGGTGGCGCGGCGTTTCATCGTGCGCGCGCGGGCGCAGGCGGCGCGGCGTGGTGAGGTAAAACGCCACCATGCTGTCGAGCAGCCAGATGAGGGCCACCATGCCCATCAGCCAATAGCCCCAGCGGTCCGTGCCCCAGAAGGCGGGCACGTGCAGGCTGTAGTGCAGGTGGCGCAAGAACGGCATCAGGCTGCGGCGCGACAGGGAAATGGCCGTCGAATCGCGCGTGCCCGTGATCTGCGCCGTGACGGGGTCGATGTAGACGGTGTTGTAGTCGAGCACGAACGGCTTGTTCGTGGCGGGGTCGGTAAGCGGACGCACCATGAAAGCGGCCGCATGGCCTTCTTCCAGGCCCAGGGTCATGTAATTGACTTCCACGCGCGGATCGGCGGCGGCCACTTTTTGCGCCAGCACGAACGGCGGCTGCAGGGGGCCGCGGCCCGGCGTTTCCATGATGTCGGCGTTGAGCCATTCATCCAGTTCGTGGTCCCACGACGTGACGGCACCCGTGAGGCCCGCAACGATGAGGAAGAGGGCGATGGTGAGACCAGCCCAGCGGTGTATGACAGTCCAGAAAGCGCGCATGCGGTACAAACCTTCAACATGAAACCGGCTTGTTGCCGCCAGCGGACGCCATGGTGGCGCACAGTAAGAACCAGGCACGGGCCTGGTATTTTGATAATGGGAATCGTTCTCATTATCCGTCGTGACGTGGCGTTTGTCCAGCGCCAATGGTGTTGCCCCGGGTCAAATGGCGCATGCTAAGATGCTAGCAAGAAGCTAATTTACATTCCACATGGAAATATTCAAGGTTGAAGCGGCATGCGTATAGAAGATCGGAACAATGTCCGCGTGAACGAACGCAACGATGCGCCGCTGGCGGGCGCGGCAGCCACCATGGTGTTCATGCATGGATTTGGCTGCGACCAGACCATGTGGCGCTACCTGGAACCCCTGTTTCGTCCGCACTACCGCACCGTGCTGTTCGACCTGGTCGGCAGCGGCGCTTCCGACCTGGACGCCTATGATTTCGATCGCTACGCGCGGCTCGACGCGCATGGCGCTGATTTGCGCCAGGTCATCCATGCCGTTGGCGGCGGTCCCGTGATTTGCGTCGGCCATTCCGTCAGCGCCATGAGCGCCTTGCTGGCGACCATCGCCGAGCCGGACCTGTTCGCCGCGCAAGTCATGCTGGTGCCGTCGCCATGCTATGTCGACGATGCGGCGGCCGGCTACCGGGGCGGCTTCAGCCGTGCCGATATCGACGACTTGCTCGGTGCCATGGACAGCAATTACCTGGGCTGGTCCGCCAGCATGGCGCCTGCCATCATGGGCGCGCCCGGGCAGCCGGGGCTGGGAGACGATCTTGTGAACAGTTTTTGCCGCACGGACCCGGCCATCGCCCGGCATTTCGCGCAAACCACGTTTTTGTCCGACCACCGCGCCGTCTTGCCACACAACAGCACGCCGGCCCTGATCGTGCAATGCAGCGACGATTTCATCGCGCCACCGTCCGTGGGCGAGTACTTGCGCGAGATGCTGCCGCGCAGCAGCCTGCACGTGGTCGACAATGTGGGCCATTGCCCGCACATGAGCGTGCCCGATGCCAGCTACCGCGTCATCCGCCGCTTTCTCGACGGCCTGCACCTGTAATGCGCGACACGATGCCTTCCTTGCCTGATACCAATACCTTGTTCCAGCACGCCGCCTGCGGCTTGCTGCTGTGCACGGCCGACGGCATCATCGTGCAGGCGAACGCCACCTTTTGCGGCTGGCTCGGCTATGGCGCTGCGGAATTGCTCGGAAAAAAGAAACTGCAGGACTTGCTAACCATCGGCGGGCGCGTATTCCATCAGACGCACTGGCTGCCTTTGATGCAGGTGCAGGGCAGCGTGTCGGAAATCCTGCTCGACATGCGCCAGCGCCAAGGGCAGTCGATCCCCATGCTGTTCAACGCCGTGCGCCGCGTGCACGAGGGCGTGCGTTATGACGAGATTGCCGTCTTTGTCGCCAGCGACCGACGCAAATACGAGCAGCAGCTGCAACTGGCGCGCAAGGAGGCTGGCGAGCTCAACGAGCAGCTGGCGGCCGCCGACCGGCGCAAGGACGAGTTCCTGGCCACCCTGGCGCACGAGCTGCGCAATCCGCTGGCGCCCATGCGCAATGTGCTGGAAGTGCTGCGCCTGACGCAGCTGGATGATCCGCAGCTGCGCTGGGCCCGCGACGTGCTGGGCCGGCAAGTGGGCCACATGACGCACTTGGTCGACGATTTGATGGAAGTGTCGCGCATCACACGGGGGCGCCTGGAACTGCGCCGCGCCAGCGTGGAACTGGCCCCCGTGGTGGAAGCGGCCCTGCACAGCGTGGCGGAGCTGGCGGCGCAGTCCGGCCACGAGGTGCACGTGGAGCAATGGCCGCAAGCCATCTGGCTCGACGCCGACGCCACGCGCCTGGGGCAGATGGTCGCCAACCTGCTGACCAACGCCGTCAAATACACGCCTGCCAACGGCGTCATCGGCCTGGAAGTGGCGTGCACGGACAACGAAGTGCACATTACCGTGCGCGATTCGGGTATCGGCATCGCGCCCGAGCACCTGGACAAGGTCTTCGACATGTTTTCTCAGCTGGAGCCGGCCCTGTCGCGGGCCCAGGGCGGCCTGGGCATCGGCCTGTCGCTGGTGCGCGGCCTGGCCGAATTGCATGGCGGCAGCATCAGCGCGCACAGCGATGGCGTCGGGCTGGGCAGCACCTTCACCTTGCGCCTGCCGCTGCCCGCCGTGCCGCTGCAAGCGCCGCCCGAGCCCAACCGCCGCTTGCTTGCCGGCACGCGCGAGGGCAAAGTGCTGGTTATCGACGACAGCGCCGACGCGGCCGAAAGCCTGGCGCTGGCGCTCGACATCCTCGGCTACGAAGTGCGCACGGCCTACGACGGCCCGGCCGGCATGGCGGCCGCGCAAGTTTTCATGCCGCAAGTCATCCTGCTTGACATCGGCTTGCCGGACATGAACGGCTACGACGTGGCGCGACTGTTGCGCAGCCAGGCCTGCGGCCAGCACGCCATCCTCGTGGCCGTCACTGGCTGGGGCCAGGACAAGGACCGCCAGATGGCATCCGATGCGGGATTTGATCTGCACCTGACCAAACCTGTGGATTTTTATGAGCTCGATGCGGTGCTGCAAAAGATGCTGCGGGTGGGGTGAGGAGGGCATCAGAAAAATGAAAGGCATGCAACAACTGACAGAACTTGAAATCGCCGTTTTCCAGCTCCGTATGGGACTTGGCCATGCCGACCGCTGCGTGGACTGGGCCGTGGAACGCCTGCGCCTGGATCAGGAAGGCGACGACCTCGAGGTCGTGCTGCTGGCCAGCGCCCGGGGTGTTGACGAGGTGCTGCCGCTGGCCGACGTGATCATCGAGCGCTACCGTGGCGCGCAGCGGCTCGATCAGCAATTTCTGGCTGGCAAATACATTGTCGAGTTGCGCTCAGCTTATCTGGCAGGGAGCGAAAGCGTGTTGTCGCTCGATGCCATCCTGACCCGCCTGTACCCGGCGCTTTGCTATCCCGACTGGCTGGTCATGCTGAGCCGCAATTGTGAATACGCGACGGACGTGGCCGATTTCGAGCAGCCGTTCGAAGATGAATTTCAGTATGTCGCCAGCCTGTGGGCGCAAGCGGAGAGCCTGGCCGCGTTTGAGAGCGCATACAGTCGCGAGACGTCGAACCGGCATGATGCGACCGGCGTTTCAGGTAGACCTCTGACTGTCCCATGAAAAAAATCGATATTTTTGTCTGTTCCGATACAGAGATGCGCTCATGTGCTAGCTGGCAGGATGCCTTCGACTCCTTTCCTGTCACCGGCATCACCTTGCCTGGGGAGCTGGATTTTGCGTCGTTGGGGCAATTGTTGACGCACTCGACGGCGCCTGTCCTTAGGTCTGTGCCTATTCTGGGGGGCGATCTGTACGTGTTCAGCAGTGCAATAGGGCAGGCGCTCGACCGGATAGCGGCCGACGACCTGGCCGATATCGCGGTGGCGTGGGCGCAAACCGCGCCATGGGCTGGGCTGGAAGTCAATCCCGTCGATCTGGCAGGATTC
This sequence comes from Janthinobacterium lividum, assembly GCF_011601275.1. Classification (GTDB taxonomy): domain Bacteria; phylum Pseudomonadota; class Gammaproteobacteria; order Burkholderiales; family Burkholderiaceae_D; genus Janthinobacterium; species Janthinobacterium lividum_E. The sequence goes on from NZ_JAAOLY010000010.1 coordinate 246,622, forward strand.
CTGATGGAGTTGAAAGCGAACTGGCATCGATCCGCCACGCCGGATAAAGCCTTGTTTCTGTGGCTGGACGCTTGATGGCAAGTACCTGGCCGGGCTTGGTCACCGTATAATTTGCGCAAATCATTTTGCCGGGAATAACGTGCAACACAAAACCATAGGGCTCATCGGCGGCATCGGCTGGGCCTCCACCCTGGAATATTACCGCCTGCTCAATGAAATGCTGGTGGCGCGTATCGGCCCCGCGCATAGCGCGCGCATCATGCTGGTCAGCCTGGACCAGGCCGATTTCGTTGCGCACGCGGCGCAAGCCGATTCGCACGCCATCGAGCAATTCCTGGTCAAGGAAGGGCGGCGCCTGCAAGGCATGGGCGCGGATTTCTTCCTGCTGTGCGCGAATGGCGCACACCGCTTCGCGCCAGCCGTTGTGCCGGGGATCGGCTTGCCTTTCATCAGCATCGTCGAGGAGACGGCGAAGCGGGTGCAGCAGTCGGGCTTGCGCAAGGTCGGCTTGCTGGGCGTCAAGCAGACCATGGCGGGCCGCTTTTATCACGACGCGCTGGAGCAGTTGGGTATCGCCACGGTGACGCCCGATGCGGCCGACCAGGAAGTCGCCCACGACATTATCTACAAGGAGTTGGTACAGAATATTGTTACCGACGCCAGCCGGAAAGTCTTCCTGACGATTATCGAGAAACTGCGGCTGCAAGACGTGCAGGGCGTGATTCTGGGCTGCACGGAGATTCCATTGCTGGTCAATCCCGGCGATGTAGACTTGCCGCTATTTAATACCACGGCGATTCACTGCGAGGCGGCGGTGGCGTTTGCCATCGAGCACTAGACGAGCGGGCAGTGAGCGGCCACCTGAACAGGCCGCCGCTCACTGAACGGATTAGGCCGGCTGCGCGCCGCCCACATTGCGGCTGCGGTTTTCCACCAGCACGGAAATACCGAGCACGACGATGCCGCCGCAGGCCAGCATGGCGCCGACCCAGCCCGTCGAGCGCAAGCCCATGCCCATGGCGATGGCGATGCCGCCGGCCCAGGCGCCCAGTGCGTTGGCGATGTTGAAGGCGGAATGGTTGAGTGCTGCGGCCACGGTTTGCGCGTCGCCAGCCACATCCATCAAGCGCGTCTGCACGGCGGGAGCGACGGCGATGCCGGCGCCGATGGCGAACAGGTTGATGGCCGTCAGCCACACATTGCTGCTGGTATAGGTAAATGCGGCCAGGGCGGCCACGTTCCACAGCAGCACGCCGAAGATGGTCCACAGGCGCGAGCGGTCGGCCAGCCAGCCGCCGATCAGATTACCCACCGTCATGCCGACGCCGATGATGGCCAGCAAGATGGAAATGACGAGGGGCGACACTTTCGTGATTTCCAGCAAGGTTGGCGTAATAAACGTGTAGACGGCGAACATGCCGCCAAAGCCGATCGCCACCATCAGCAGGGTCAGCCACACCTGCAGGCGGCGGAACACGCCCAGTTCGCGGCGCGGGCTCGAGTCGCCGGCGGCCACCATCGGTACGAAGATGCGCACCATCAGCATGGTCAGCAAGCCCAGTGCCGCGACGAGCAAAAAGGCCGAGCGCCAGCCCAGGGTCTGGCCGATATACGTGGCCAGCGGCACGCCGAAGATATTCGCCACGGTCAAGCCCATCAGGACACGGGCCACGGCCTGGCCCCGCTTGTCCGGTTCGGCCAGGGCGGCCGCCACCAGTGCCGCCACGCCGAAATAGGCGCCGTGCGGGATGCCGGCGACAAAACGCGCCACGACCAGCAAGCCATAGTTGGGGGCGATGGCGCTGAGCAAGTTGCCGCCAGCGAACATCAGCATCAGACAGATCAGCATCAGCCGGCGCGGCATGCGGGCCAGGAAGATCGTGATCAGGGGTGCGCCGACGACCACGCCCAGCGCATAGGCGCTGATCATGTGGCTCATCTGCGGCAAGGTCGTGCCCAGGTCGTCGGCCACCACGGGCAAGATGCTCATGGAGGCGAATTCGCCCGTGCCGATGGCGAGGCCGCCGATGGCCAGGGCCAGGTCGGCATAACCAGCGCCAAAAGGCGCGGTGACGCGCGGAATCAATGGGTCTACGGAGGCGTGCATGTTCTTGTTAGTTGGGTAAAGAATGACAGGATGGAGAGGCGTGCTGTGGCCCGGCCGGAAGTGGCAATGCGCCACCGGAGTCGACGGCTGGCCGGTATTTTTGGACTACAAGAACTGCCCAAAGACAACATTATAAAAGATTCGGGCAAGCTTTGCTGGGTGATGGCCAAAATCTGCTGCACTGCACACAACCGCGATTGCTCTTGTTGTTAACGATAACACGGAATCTGCGCGATTCCGCCACAGGGCAGGCGAAGAAACGCTGGCTGTGGCGGAAATGGTCTTTGTGGCTTATTACTTCGTCAATGATTGCTGCAGCGCTTCCAGTCCCGCCACGTAGATGCCGTGGAACAGGTCTGTCACTTCCTGCTCGCTCACGCCGACAGAGGTGAAGCGGCCTGACCAGGTGACCCGGGCACCATCGCGGTCCGCTAGCGGCTCGACTTGCAGGGTAGACAAGTAATCCGTGGCGGGAAACGGCGCCTGCAGAATGGAATAGCTGTAGCTGCGCGCCGCATTGTCGTACGCTTCCAGCTGCTCGACGATGACGTCGCCGGCCGGATTGGCCAGGTGGCGGATGCGGCCCCCGTCGCTGAGGGTGCTGCTGGGAATATACGGCAGCCAGTCGGGCAGCGAGTTGAAGCCGCCGATCAGTTGCCACACTTGCGCCGGCGTGGCGGCGATGTCGATCGAGGTGGTGGTATGGGCCATGGTGAATTCCTTGTGTATATTATTAGAGAGTGCTGCCGGGCAGCGGCGCGAATGCCGACACCAGTTGCTCGGCGCGCATGTCTTGCCAGAAGGCGGCGGGGATGACGCTGTTCAATGCTTGCTGGTCTTCGGCCAGGCGTTCCGGACGGCTGGCGCCGGGGATCACGGCAGCCACGGCAGGATTGGCCAGCGAGAATTGCAGGGCGGCCGCCTTGACGCTGACGCCGTGGCGCGCGGCAATCGCCTTGATGTTTTCGACTTTGGCAATGATTTCGGGCGACGCTTTCTGGTACTCAAAGTGCGCGCCACCGGCCAGGATGCCCGAACTGTAGGGACCGCCGACGACGATATCGACGTTTTGTTTGGCCGCGGCAGGCATCAATCGCTGCAGCGCCCGTTCATGGTCGAGCAGAGTGTAGCGGCCGGCCAGCAGGAAGGCGTCGGGCTGGGCTTCGGCCAGGTCCAGGGTCAGTTCCAGCGGCTCTACCTTGTTCACGCCCACGCCCCAGGCTTTGATGACGCCTTCTTCGCGCAAGCGGGTCAGCACACGGAAGGCGCCAGTGCGGGCTGTTTCAAATTGCGCCAGCCAGTTGTCGCCGTGAAAATCCTGGGCGATGTCGTGTACCCAGACGATGTCGAGGTGGTCCGTATCCAGGCGTTTCAAGCTGTCTTCGATCGAGCGCAGGGTGGCGTCGGCCGAGTAGTCGTCGACGATTTTGTTCTTGCGGCCAAACTCGAACAAGCCGCCTTTTTCGCCCAGTTCGCGGCTTGCCGGGTCTTCCAGTTCATCGAGGATGAGGCGACCGACCTTGGTGCTCAGTACGTAGTCGTCGCGGCGGCGCTGCTTCAGGGCGGCGCCCAGGCGCAGCTCGGCCAGGCCGGCGCCGTAGAACGGGGCCGTATCAAAGTAGCGGATGCCCGATTCCCAGGCCGCGTCGACAGTCGCCAGCGCTTCCTGCTCGGGAATGTTGCGGAACATATTGCCCAGCGGCGCCGTGCCGAAACCCAGTTTGCCTGTCAGTAAGTGTTTGATACTCATGATGTTTTCCTTCAATGTGTGGATCAGTGAAGACAGAATAGCTGGACAAGTTAAGCCTGTCCAAGACATAATTGGCGTAACTTGAGTCCTGAAAGGTCTGATATGCTGGACATTCGCCAATTGCAATACTTCATCGCCGTGGCCGAGGAAGAACACGTGGGGCGCGCCGCCGAGCGCCTGCATATTTCCCAATCGCCGCTGAGCCGGCAAATCGCCCAGCTGGAAGACAGGCTGGGTTTGACCCTGTTCGAACGCAGCGCGCAGCGCATCCGCCTGACGCGCGACGGCCATACTTTTCTCGCCGAAGCGCGCGCTTTCATTACTCACGGGAATCGCCTGGAGGCGCTGGCGAAACGCCTGGGACGGGGCGACGAGGGCGGCCTGTGCATCGGCTACATCGAGAACGCCATGCATGCGGGCGTGTTGCCCGATGGCTTGCGCGCCTTGCGCGCCACGCGCCCGCAAGTGCACATCGCCCTGTACAACCTGCATTCGGCCGAGCAAATCGAGGGCTTGCGCCAGCGCAGCCTCGATATCGCGCTGCTGTGCGAACCGCCGCTGCCGAACGACCCGGACCTCGATTGCGCGCAAGTGCTGAGTGACCCCATGCTGCTGGCCTTGCCGGAAACGCACCCACTGGCGCACAAGGCCGAACTGACGCCGGAGGACCTGGCGGGCCAGGAGTGGATTGCCGTGCTGCACAAGGAAAGCGTGCTGAAACACGATAACTTCATCGCCGCCTGCGCGCGCGCCGGTTTTACGCCCGATATCCGCATGGAAGCGACGGAACCGCTGACGGCGCTGGGTTTGGTGGCGGCCGGGCTGGGCATGGCCATGATCCAGCACAGCCTGCGCCAGCACGCGCCGGCCGGCGTGATCGTGCGCGCACTGCCGTGGTTCAGCTATCGCACGCCCTTGTGGCTGGCCTGGCACAAGGTCAACCTGCGTCCGCTGGTGGGGATTTTCCGTGAAACCTTGCTGGAGCAGGCCAGCGGTGTGGCCATGCCGGAGCAAAAAGACGTATAAATAAGGCAATCATCTGTGGGGAGATTGCCATGTTCGATCTGGATGTGCCGGTGTGGGAACTGGTGGCGCGCGCCGTCATCGTCTACCTTGCCTTGCTGCTGATGGTGCGCATGACGGGCAAGCGGACGGTGGGGCAATTCACGCCGTTCGACTTGCTCGTCGTCATGCTGCTGAGCGAGGCCGTATCGAATTCCTTGTCCGGAGGCGACGATTCCGTTCCTGCCGGCCTGGTACTGGCATTGACCCTGATCTGCCTCAACATGCTGATCGCATGGCTGAGTTCGCGCAGCCGCAAGTTCGCCGAGCTGGTCGACGGCACGCCCGTGCTGCTGGGGCGCGACGGGCAGATTTTTGAGGATGTCGTCAAGAAATGCCGGGTGGCCGGCGGCGATGTGGAGCAGGCGCTGCGCGAGGCTGATTGTCCCTTGCAGGACATGAAATGCGCGTTCCTGGAAGCGGACGGCAAGATCACCATTTTGCAAAAGGCGGGGTAGCGGCTTGCCCATGCTGCGTTTCCTTCCGCCGTGCGTCGCTTGCCGTCTGTGTGATTCCTGCCGCCACGGCGAGCCAAGGCGGCAGGGCAGGCTTACAGCGTGGTCTGCCGGGCAGTTCGCAGCGGAGGCGGGGCCATGACAGGCGTCTTGGCCAGCTGTGCTTTCAAACTTGCAAATAGCGACCAGCAGGGGATGGCCATCTTCTGGACCTGTTGCGCCTGCGGGCCGCCGGGCAGCTTGCTCCACGGCCCCACGTTGAGGCTGCCATCCTTGATATTGATGCTGTAGAGGGCTGTGTACAGGGCTGGCGTATCGGTCGCGATGTAAGCGACTTCTCCGCCACGTTGTGCAGGTGTGACGGTGCGTGTCGTGATGCTGGCGAACAGGGTGCCATCCTTGCACGGCGACAGCGATTGGATGCCGATCAGCGGCGGGTAGGGAATCCTCGTCTGGGTGTATCTGTCCCACCACGTTTTGCCCGGATGGGTATGCGTGTCGCCGATTAGCGCTTCGGGGATATGGCTGATCCATCTGGGCGATTTGATGATGCCGCGTATACAGCTGATGACCGAGGCGTGCGTGGCGCACGCCAGGCCCATCGGCCCGAAAACCCAGACGTAGTAGGGATCGACATCGATACCGGTGTAGCTGCCCCACGGCGCTGGCACGTAGCAGCGCGTATTTGACTGGTCGACGTAAAGCTCGCCGGAAGCGGCAAGGGCGCCGTACATGATGGAGTTGTAATGGTCCGTCCCTTGCAGGAGGGCAGGCAGCATGGCCGCTCCGTCCGGGTCATCCGGCAATGTCGCGGGCGGATGGGTGATGGCGCGGATGTTGACGACGCCAGCCTTGGTCGCCGGCTGCCAATTTCCGGCCTTCAACTCTCCGCTGTCATTCAATTGATGCAGCTTGATGGAACCTTGCCTGCCTTCATTGCGTGCCGTGTAGACGAACGATGCGTGGCTGTCGTCGGGGGACGGCAGCGCCCAGACGTCATGGAATTTATCACCAGATACTTCTTTCATGCCCGACACTTCAATCGTGGCCGGGTCCATCCAGCCATGTTCCATGTCGCCGTTATCGGATGCGCTCCAGTGCTGGCAGAAGAAAAGGTGATAGCGCGGCTTCAGCGAGCCCGCTTCCGTCTTTGGCATCGTCATGGCGAAGCGGCGGCCACGATTGCCGTAGCCGATCTGAAAAGGCTTCCATTCGCCGGTCCGCGTGACGTTGCTTCCCGTCGCGGCGTAGAGGTTCTTGCTCATGTTGGTGCCGAGGTGAACGAACAGGCCCCGGTCGCGGGCGACCGGTTCGATCGCCTTCAGGCATTCCAGCATCTGGGTGTTGCCGTCGTTCCACAGCTTGGGCAGCGCCTCCATGTCCGCTTCGAGCCGTATCAAACGGTCGTAGATCGCGTCATACTCGTGCGGCGTGTTCTTGTAGTCCGGATTTCGAATCGAGGCCTGCTCCAGCTGCCGCCCCACCATTTCATGGTCGACGAGGGACTCCAGCAGTACATGGGCGAGTAGCGCATCGGCGTAGGTTCGGCAGAAAACGCCGAGGATTTCCGGCCATTTCTCCAGGTCCTGGGTTTTTTCGTCCTTCAGCCATTCGGCGGTCATCCATTTATCGTATAAAACGGAAATAATAGTAAACGCATTATTTATTGAAATAATGCAACTATCGAGACATTTATGCACCTTCACTCGGTTCTCCACCGTGTTCAAGGGCGTCGGCAGAATTTCGGACAGATCCAGTTTGATGCGGCCTATGGTGGCCATATACTGATCAACCGCACTGCCATTGGCCTTGACTTCACGCAGTTTTTCATCCGCGTTCAACCCTTTCATCGCCTCGATGATCTGATCCTTGAGAGAAGGTTGCTTTGGCCCGAAATAGGTGAGCAATTGACCGACAATGCTGAACAGGGCGCCGAAGACCGCGCCGTACGGACCGGCGCCGGCTGACAGGCTGCCGATCAGCTGCATGCCAGCGGCGCAGATATCCATGATGGCGGCGCTGCCGTTGATATAGTCGCCCGACTTGAAGGCGCTGGCTGCGGACAGCACGCCCTTGACCATATTGGGCAAGTTCTTGTTGATGGCGTCCGTGACGTCCTTTGCATATTTCTTGGCATCCGCGCTGGAATTCTTGTCGGCCAGGATGCGTTTTGCCCCTTCATACTCCGCCTGCATTTTCCGCGTCGCCGCCTCGAATGCCCTTGCTTGGGCGGGGTCCATGCTCGATTGCGCGTGCAAGGCCATCAATTCAATCTGTTTCTTGAGGAAATCGAGATCGGGATCCAAGTTATCATCCTTTCAATGTGGCATCGATACTGCTTGTATAAAGGCAAAATATTGCATTCATACTAATCTTGGCGTCGAGGTGCGCAAGCTGTATTTGCATGACGGCAGCCATGCTGATGGCGAGGATGGGGAATCACTCTGATGTCATTCGGAGACGGCAGGCGCAAGGAATTTCTGATCCCATGGAAAATATTGACACGCAGAATATGAAAGCGACTATGCCTACGATAGTTGCCGGGCGCGCACGGGCGCTGCCAGCTTCGTTTAGATGTTCTTGCTGCTTTTCAGGTGCAGGGGCAACCACCACCACATGCAAATGATGAGTGACCCCATCAGCACGCCGGCGATGATGCCGGCGATGTGGCCGAACACTTCCGACATCACCAGGTTGGTACCTAAAATAAACGCCAGCGCCAGGGAAAAAGCACCGCACATCATGATGCGGTCGGCCACGCGCTTGAAGCGTTCACGGTCTTGCAGCGGGCGCATCACGCGGTGCTGGATGGCTGGCGCGCTGAGCAGCACCAGGCTGGTCATGGACAGGAAAAACGTCAGCAGGAAAACGACTTTTTCCGCCTGCACGATCTTTGCAAAACCGCCGTTGAAAGGCAGGATGATAAGGAAGGCCGTCAGCATCTGCGCGCCCGGCAAGAGGATGCGCAATTCGCTGAGCAGGTCGGACAAGTCGCCTTCGTCGCCTGGCTGGCCATCTTCATCCTGGTGTGGCGTTTGTGGCATGGGGCAGTCCTCGTGGTGGTGATGGCGCCAGTCTACGCACAAGCGACCAGGCCGACTGTGGGCGGGCGCACCTTCAGACGCATTGCGTCAGAACCATTGCGCGTAGCGTTGGCGCAGCCGCCACAGGGGCGTCGAGACGATGGCCGTGGCGCTGTGCGAGGCGTCGTGGCCGCAATGGCCGCAGCTATGGCGCCGGTGCGGCGCCAGCGCGAAGCTGCCCAGGTCCAGGTGCGGGTGGCCGCAGCGGGCGCAGTCGCTGCAGTCCAGTGGCGTGCCCGCCTGCAAGGCGGCGGTGAACGCTTGCGCGGCGGGCGGCGTGATGTTCAGCTGCACGACGTCGGGCGGGAACAGGCCGGGCAGGGCGCGGCAATCGATGGCCAGCGCGGCCGCGTCGCGCGCCAGCAGGGCGCCGCCGTCATCGGCCCTGGCGCGCAGTTGCAGCAAGCCATCGGGGGCCAGGGACAAGGTCGTGGCGTGAAACTGGCTGGGGTCGAACAGCGCCGGATACAGCAGGTAACCCATGGGGCTGGCGTGCTGGCGGCAACGCATCCGCCGCGTTGCCTGCCAGTCGGCCACGTCGGCCTGCGTGCCCCAGTAGCATTGGTGCGTGCGGCACCAGTGGCGCGCCGCACCATTGCGGAACTTTCCGGCTGGCAGCAGATCGCACACGATGATGGCGTCTTCGCCCGCGCCGGCGCGAAAGTGGCCCGTGATGTGCTGGGTGGTGACGGCAAGGTGGCCCGTGCTCGCTTGCAGGGGCCAGCAGATGCCGGGCAGGGTCAGCGGCGTAGCCAATGAGGCCTCTGCAAGGCTATCGGCTTGCCAGCCGATAGTGGCCCGGAATGAAAAAACCCGCCGTCTCGGGCGGGCTGTGCTGACGGGAATGCCTGCGGCATGGCCCGGTTTATTCTTCCGTATCGGCCAGGGTGACGATGGCGCGCGCCCACTTCGAGTATTTCAGGTTCGCCAGATCGCGCACGGTCTTGACATTGAACGCCTGCTTGAGCAGCTCAGCATCCTTCTCGCTCACGCCTTGCAGCGCATCGACGGGTGCATCAGCGATTTCCTTGAACGTCTTTTTTTCGTAAGCCTTGTCTACCGCTTTATTGATGTTCATGTGTTGATACTCCTCAGTAAGTGGGAAAATTAATTCTACACGTTTTTGCAAACTGTCAATTTACGCTTGCAAGTTGGGCCGAACTAAATATGATGGAGGTGGATGCCTCGACAGTGAGGCGATCTGTGCGTTCGCCTCGGAATTGTAATTATAGCATTTTTATTGTTCATAGTATAATGATTTCCATGGCGCAGAATGGTCTGCGTCCATGCCGGACGCCGCAGTCATGCGGCACCAATCGATAGCGTTCAGGAGAATACGATGAGTTTGCTAGATCAACTTGCAGGACAGGCGATGAGCGCTTTGGGCAACAAAAGTGCTGACGGGGAAGCCCCATCGGGATTGATGGCCAGTGTGATGGACCTGGTCAACCAGCATGGCGGCTTGCCCGGCCTGCTGCAGAAATTCCAGGAAAGCGGCCTGGGCGACCAGGTGGCCAGCTGGATCGGCACGGGCGCCAATGCGCCCGTCTCCGGCGAACAGATCAAGGATGCGCTCGGCAGCGACACGATCAGTCAGATCGCGGAAAAAGCGGGCGTCGCACCGGACGCGGCCTCGGGCGGCCTGGCCGCCTTGCTGCCCCAACTGATCGACAAACTGACCCCCGACGGTCAGGTACCGGAAGGCAATGACCTCGTCAGCCAGGGTTTGAATATGCTCAAGGGCAAGATCTTCGGTTGATCAGCCGATGCCACAACCAAAAACCTCGCAGCGATGCGAGGTTTTTTTGTTTTAAGCGGCGGCCATCATGCCGAAATATGGCTGCTCGGCAGTCAGCCTGGCCGTACTCCCCTCGACTAGATACGAGCAATAGCGGCGCCGCTCGGCGATGCCGCCGCGCCGTTCCATCAGTTCGCCCAGCATGGCGACGGCGTCGGTGGCCATCTTTTGCACGGGCTGGCGCAGGGTGGTGATGTCGTAGCTGAGCCAGCCCGATGCTTCCAGCGCGTCGAAACCGGCCACCGACATTTGCAGCGGCACCTCGATGCCCATCTGGTGGCGCGCCGTGTCCAGGCAGCCGATGGCCATGATGTCGTTGCCGCAGATGACGGCGTCGGGTACGCGGCCCAGGCGGTCGATGACCTTGCGCAAGCCGCGTCCGCCGCTGGCGTAATCGTAGTTGCCGCTGACGACGATGGGCGCGGGCAAGCCCAGGGTCAGCAGACGGTCCAGCATGCCGGCCTTGCGTTCCTGCGCGACGGCCGAGTCGCCGGGGCCGTCGATGATGGCGAACTGGCGGTGGCCCGCTTCGGCCAGGCGCGAGACGAGCAGGCGCGCAGCTTCGCCCTGGTCGCACAGCACGGCGTGCACGGCGTGCTCGCGCGGGCTGCGGTTGAACAGCACCAGCGGCACGTCGCGCCGGCCGAATTCAGCCATCTGCTCGTCCGACAGGCAGGCGGCCACGACGGCGCCATCGACCTGGTATTGCCACACGTCGCACAAGACCTTGCCGATGTCCGCTTCGCGCTCCAGGGTAAACAACAAAAGACGCTTGCCCTGGCGGGCGATTTGCTGGCTCAGGTCGGACAATACTTGCGGATAGTACAGATTGGCCAGGTTGGAAATAATGACGGCCACCAGATTCGAGCGGCGCGTGATCAGGCTGCGCGCGGCCGCGTTGGGGATGTAGTCGAGGCTGATGGCCGCTTGCATGACCTTGGCGTGGGTGGCTTGCGAAACGCTGGCGCCCGGCTTGAAGCAGCGCGAGACGGCCGATTGCGACACGCCGGCCAGCAAGGCCACGTCATACGAGGTCACGCGCCGTCCGTCGCCGGATACGGGGCGGGTGGCGGTGCTGGGTGTCCGGGCTACAGTATTCTTTTTTCGCATATTGGTCTGGCAAGCAACCTGTCTCAAAGTATTCCTGCAGGCCCGGCCGCTTGTGGCGGCCTGGGCGGGAAAAATGAGCATAGCGAAAATATTTCCATGTGGCAAGACTGTTTTCTTATCCATGTTGCAAATAATTTGATCTAATGGCAAGTGGTATGCCTGCTCCTCAATCGGGACTGTCGCAGGGGCCGCTGCCATAGGGGCTGATGCGTCCTGGCGGGTCCACGCGGCGGGCACTGAAGTCGCTGGCCAGGGCGGGTAAGGGCAAGTCCGCCGCGGCGCTCGCTTCCGTGCCGCTGACGGTGCCCCGCACCGTCAAAGCGACATGCACCCAGGAACCATAGTTGCGCGGATAGCTGACGGTGACGGCAGCCATGCCCAACGCGTCGCTCAGGCCGCTGGCGCTGACGGTCAGGGGGATGCCCGGGTCGAGCACGCCATTGCCATTGCGGTCGTAGGCAGCGTCAAAAATGCCATTACGCAGCACGTCCTCGTTGGCGCAGAGGTAATTGGGCAGGGCCAGGCGCCAGACGCCCGTGTCGGGGAACTCGGGCTTGTCCGCCTGCCACACGTAAGATCCCTTGGCATAGCGGCTGGGCCAGGCGGCGGCCGTGATGGCGACGCCGGGCACGGCGTTGCCGGCGCTGTCGGAAACGAACACGGCAAAGTCCTTTTGCAGCACGCTGGCCGAATATTCGCGCAGCAGGCTGCCCGTGCCCAGCTTGATCGACAGCGCTTGCCGCGCCACTGTCAGGCGCACGAGGGCCGTGGCCGCCGCTTGCGGGGCGCCCTCGATGCGGGCCTGGATCAGCACGCCATCGCGGCCGCTGTCGGCCGGTCCCGCCACGTACTCGGCGCGCGCCAGGCCGTCGCTGCCCGTCAGCACGCGGCCCGCTTGCCGCAGGTAGCCGCCGCTGGGGTCGCTCAAGATGGTAAACAGCACGGGCGCGTTCTTGACCAGGTTGTTTGCCGGGCCGTCGCGCACCACGGCACTGATGATGCTGGCGTTGTCCGCCGAGGTTGCCGTATTGGCACGCAGCACGGCGGGGTCCGCCTGCACGGCCAGCTTGCTTGCGCTGCTCAGGGGCGCGACGAATTCCAGCCGCGTCTGCGCCGTGGGACCACCCGCCACGGCGGCCGTGATGGTGGCCACGCCCGCGTTGGCCGATTGCACATAGCTGCGCGGCAAGTTGCCATTGCTGAACATCAAGCTGGCAGGCAAGGCCTGGCTGCAGGCGCTGTCCGCAAACAGGCTGCCGCGCGAGGTCGACAGGCTGGCGCTGCCCGTTTGCGCCACGCCCGCCTTGTCGTAGCGCGTGTCGATGGGCTGGCACGCCAGGGTGGCCACTTCCGCCAGCACGTCCGCGCCGTTGGCGTCCTGGCGCACGTCCGGGCTCAGGCGCAGGTCGCTGCCCGCCACGGCATACGCTTGCGTGGCGGCGGCGCCCAGCGCGCCGACGGAGACGGCATCCTTGCCCAGGCTGCCTGCGGTCAGGCGCAGCACCAGCTGGCCTTGTGCATTGCTGAGCGCCGCGCCGCCATCCTTGACACGCACGCCGTTGCCGGCGCCCGTGCTGTAGGCGATGGCGGCGCCGGCAACGGGTTTGCGCGCCGAGTCGCGCACGGTGACGGTGAGGTCGGCGCCCTGGCCCAGCATCAAGGCGGCCGGCCCCAGCACTTCCACGGTGCTGCCCGTGACCGCTACCGTGCCCTTGCCGCTGCGCGTGCCGACAGTGGCCGTCACGGTGATGCTGCGGTTGCTGTTGGCGCCTCCCGTGCCCAGCAGGGCGCGCGCCTGGCCGTTCTTGTCCGTCACGGCATCGACGCTGCCGAGGATGCCGGAATCGCTAGCGAAGTAAATCTTCGCGTTGGGCAAGGCGAGGTTGGCGCCATCCTTGACGAGGGCCGTGACGGCCACTTCACCGCCGGCCAGGCCCGCCGAGGCCAGTTCCGTGCTGGAAAACACGAGGTTGACGGCGCTGGCCAAGGTGGCCGGCTCGGGCGGGGTGACGGGCGCAATCACGGGTGGCGTCACGGGCGG
>NZ_JAAOLY010000011.1 GCF_011601275.1 Janthinobacterium lividum
TGTGTAAGGCATGCCGCCAGCGTTCAATCTGAGCCAGGATCAAACTCTTCAGTTTAATCTCTGTTACTTTGCCGTTTTACCGGCACCGTCATTGCTGACGGGTCGCTCACTCAAAAAACTGACAGGCCACTACTTTCGTAGCGCCTATTTCATTATTTCTTGTGAACATTTGATATTTTAAGTTTTACGACAATCCGAAGATCATCGCTGCACTACATCAAATGCCCACACTTATCGACTGTTAATTGTTAAAGAACTGTATTCGGTACTGCTTTCGCGCTATCGACAAAGCGTTGTGTTTGTCAGCTACGAAGAAGGAAGAGTATGAAGCGTTTGCAGCATTTCGTCAACCTTCTTTTTCACCCTGCTTTACTCGGCATTTGCATGCGTCGTTCAGCGAGGGGGCGAATTATAGCCAAGGCGACACGGCGGCGCAAGGGCCATTTACGGCAAGACGAACGATTTCACCAGGGTCAGCTCGCCGGCGGCCCGCATCGGCACCTGGAAGCTCTGCAGCTTTTCGCGCGGCGTGCCTTCATTGGTGATGACCGATATGCGGGCGACGGTCAGCATGGCTGTGTTTTCGCCGCTGCCGTAGTAATTGACGTAGACGTGATAGTTGCCCTTCACTGGCGCCGAACTGGAAAATATCTCCGGGCCATAGCCGGTGGTCACGTCCACATCCAGCGCGCCGCCATCTTTCAATACGCGATTGCCGTACCAGGCGTGGCCACCGTCCGGCGTGACCACATGCAGATCGAGGTCGGTGCCGACGCTGTCCCAAGACAGGACGACACGCAGACGCGCCTGGGTCTTGCCCTGGTAGCTGTCGACAAACTGGGTGCGCGCGCGGCTCCTGCCATCGGGCGAGCGTACTTCCACACTGTTCGAGCCGCTGCCGAAGCCATACGGGCGGCCATAACTACCGTCTTCGCCCACTTCCATCGGCATCGCCACGCCATTGACCACCAAGGTGGCGGGCTTGCCCTTGACAGCGCCTGCTATACGCCCCCGTATCTGCGCCGTTTCAGCTTGACCCGGCTGCAGGTTGACCGACGCGGCGGGGTAATTGACCGCTTGCGTATAGTCCTCGCGCGCACCAGCCGAATTGCGCCAACCGCTCTTCGGTGCGTCAATTGTGACCTGGGCCTGCGCCCAGAGTGGCAATAGCATTAGCGGAATCGCGCAACGGATATAAAAACTCACAGGGCCTCCAGGTTAAGGTCGACGAGCCGGCGGGCCAGCCGCTCGACATATTCTTCGTCCTGGCCACGCGGATGACGGCGCAGGCCAAGGTGTAAATATTCATGGGCCAGGGTGATGCGGTCTTCGCGCGTGGCCAGCGGCCGCATGTAGATACGGTTGCGCGACTGCTCCGAATACGGCGCGCCGCTCTGCAAGGCGCAGACCAGCGGCGCTTGCGGCGGTGCCTCGTAACCGGCCTCGCGCAGCAGCACGCGCTGCCAGCGCGGCACGGACTGCGCCAGCCAATCCTCGTTCTGCGCCAGGCGGCGGCAACGCGCGCCAGTGTTGCCAACGGTGCTCAGCGCGCCGCCAGGATAAGCCGCCGCCAGCAATTCATCATAGTGCTTGCCTTGTCTGGCCTGGCCCACCGCCTCGCTCCACGCCATCGTGCCCTCGGACGCCTGGTTACTGTGATAGCGCACGGTGACGCCATCGACGATCAATTGATCAGTCCAGTGCGCAATCGCCAAGGCCGCCGGCGTGGCGGGGCTGGGACTGACGCGCTGGGTCGCGCTGCTGTCGGCGATCTGCTGGCAGCCCGCCACCGTCACCGCGTTCTGCTGCAGATACGTGCGCGCGGCGACTGCCAGCGCCTTGGCCGCTTCCGGCTCACTAGTACTCGCTTCGCGATCGAGCACGCGCGCCACATATTCATTGACGCCGAAGCGGCCGCGCAGTTGCGGGCGGCCGCCCCTCTCTTGCAGCAGCATCAGTTCACCGCTACTGCGCAAAGCGAGGTTCTGGCCATTTTCGAACTGCACATGGTAGCGGCCATTCAGCGGCCCAACCGCAGCCACGCCACGCTCGCCGCGCACGGCACGGATCGGATAGCGCTTGAAGTAATCGACCACCACACAGCCGCCATCGTCGGCCGCGCCCACTTTCGGCAAGCTGGCGGCCAGCCTGGGCGCCCACTGTTCAAAGACATTGCTGCTGCCGCCCGCGCCGCCAAACCAGATCGGCGTGCCGTCGGCCAGCCAGCCGGCCGCGCCGCCGATACGTTCGTCTGCCCGGCGCTGCTGGTGCCAGGAGTATGTTTTTACACGCAGTTGGCTGCCAAACCAGCGTGCAGTGCCGGCGCCGCGCCCATCGAGCACCACGCGCAGCAGCGCCGCTTCGGCGTCCACGCGGCTGGCGGCCGGGATGCTGTCCAGCGCGCGCAGCAGACTGTCCAGGCGCACCATGCGCTTTGGTGCCAGCTGCGCAGGGTCGGACAGCCAGGCAAAGTCGCCTGCCGGCGCCACGCCCAGGCGGCCAGTCCAGTACTGGCGCCATGAGGCCGGCGCGATCATCAGCCGCTTGGGAGAGAAAAATGGGCCGCACGATTGCGCCAGCGCCGCGTCATGGCCGATGCTCTGGCCCGCATCGCAGCAATACACTTCTTCCGGATCGCGGCCGCCGCAACGGTAATCCGGCATCGCCACCTTGCTATCACTCGCATACACATATACGAACAGCTTCCACAGGCTGGCCAGCGGCAGTTGCCGCGCGCCGTCAAACGGCGGCGGCGCTGCGCCGCCCTGGCGCAGCTGCCGCACTTCCATCTTGCCGTCGCGCCACCAGGCCACGTCCAGCGATGCAGACCGGGCAGGAGCGGCCAGCAGCAAGGCAGCCATCAAAGCAGGACGTACAAGGCCCATCACTCGACCTTCAGCGCGCGCGTGGCCTTGCCGTCGCCTTCGAAGGCTTTCTGCTCCGGCTGGTACATGCGGTAAAAACGCGCAGGCGGCAGCACGTAACTGCCCTTCTGCGCAAAGCGCAGCAAATGGCGCACCGTCACCTCGCCGGCCAAAGGCTCGATCGGCACGGCGTAGCCGTCGCGGCGCTCGGTGTGGCGCGCGCGTTCCAGCGCGGCCGGCTTGTCGCCCGCCATGACCATGCCCCAGGTAGTCGATTCGACCATGGCGCCAGGCGGCAGCGCCACTTCCAGCAAGCCAAAACGGTGCTTCGCGCCCGGTGCCGCTTTTAAAGTGATTTCATCGAGGTACAGCGCGTCCGTGCTGAGCGCTTCGCCCGGCTTGACCAGTTCCGTCGTGTAACCGCCCTTGCCCGCCTTCATGCGCAGGATGCGACGCTCGACGGCGACCGGCAAGGTTTGCGCTTCGGCCGCGTGGCTGTCGTACTGCAGCACGGCCACCGTGCCGGCCGACGCCGGTGCGGCGAGACGTAATTTATCCGGCGCGCCCTTGGCGTCCGTCCAGCGCCAGACCGGCGGGCCGCTGCGGCTGTCGCGTTTTTGCCAAGCGCCGTCCAGCGCGACGGCCGGGCCCTTGCCGAACGATACGCCACCCAGCTTCTTTTGCACCCACATCAAGGTCATCGCGCGGTCCAGGGTCGGCATCTCGGCGCGCACGCCGGCCAGCACCGCGTCGGCCTGTGATGGAGGCACTTCGCCGGCCAGCATCAGCAAGGCTTGCGCCACCGGCGCTTTCGATACACTCAGCACCTGCCATGCGCTGGCCACTTGCAGCTGCAGCCCATGCGGCAGGGCGATGCCGTTCTGGCTGGCGACCAGCGCCACCAGACCAAGGCCCATCGCTTGCGCTTCGCGGTCAGACGCTCCGCCCAGCAGCAGGCTGCTCGTGTCGCCAGGTTGGCGCGGCTTGCCGCCCAGGACGGCAATCGCGCTGTCGTCCACGAGTCCCGCCGCCAGGGTCTGCGTGGGCAGGCCCATCTCGCGCGCCATCCACAGCACCAGCGCGCGGTCGCCCATCGCATCCTTCAAACCATGCTCGCTGTAGACGGCCAGCAGCTTGTTCCAATGTTCGGGCGGCAGCTCGATGCGCAGCGCGCGCGCCGCGTACCAATCGGCGTAATAGGCGTAGGCCGTCATCAATGCATTGCCAGCCGTGGCATTGCCCCACCAGCCGAAGACGGCGTTCGGACCCGCCATCGATACCAGGCGCAGGCGTTGAGCCGTGAGCAGCGTTTGCAAACGTTCGCTTGCCGCGCCCGCATCCGGCCCCAGGCTTTGCGTGGCCAGCGCCAGCGGAATCAAACGGCTGGCCGTCTGCTCGACGCAGCCATACGGATAGTCGATCAGGTCGTCGGCAATGCGCGCGAACTGGCTGGCCGCTCCCTGGGCGAACGAGACGCGGATATTGCGCGCGTCCGCCGGCAGCTTGAGTGGAATATCAGCGGTGGCGCCATCGAGCGGCAGCACCAAGGAGCGCGGGCTGCTCCACGCGGCGGGCAAGGTTTGCATGGCCGTGTCCAAGGCGTCGACCAGCTTGCCACTCTGTTTCAGCTCGAGGCGCAGCGGCCCGCCGCCAGCGGCCAACGGAAATTCGACGTAGTTGACACCCGGTTTGGCGGTCAATTTTTCCGTCTTCGGCTGTGCCCCGCCCGAGAGAACCACGTCGAGCGCCTGCTCCTTGCCCGTCTGGTTGAACACGGCCACCGAGGCACGCGGCGCATCGCCGGCGCGCATCCAGTCAGGCGCCGTCCACTTGGCATAGAAATTTTTATCGGAACGCAGATAGGCCGTGCGCTGACCGACGCGCCCCTGTTCATCCATCGCGCGCCCGGTGATCCTCCAGCGGGTCAGCGCGTCGGGCATGGTAAAACTCACGCGCGCGTTGCCATTCGCGTCGGTCTTCAGCGATGGCGCCCAGTAGGCCGTATCAATATTGTCGCGGCGCGGACGTTCCAGCACCTTGACGCCCCGCTCGTTGTAATTGTGGCGCGCGGGCGCGCCGGCCGTGCGGCCTTGTGCCATATCGTAGCTGATGAAGGACAGGCTGGCTGTGGTGCGCACGTTGTTGCGGCGCGGATGATAGAAGAAGTCGCCGATGTCCGGTGCGATTTCCGGCTGCAGCACATAGATCATTTCATCGACCACGCCCAGCGCCACCATCGTGCTCAAGGGCTTGCCATCGAGCGTGGCCTTCACGTCCAGCGTGACCTTCTCGCCCGGCTGGTAGACCTCCTTGTCGCTCTTGAACTGCAGCGCGATGCGCGGCTCGATCACTTGCAGGCCGGCGTTCTCGAAGACGAAGTCGCCATTACGCGTGTACGCCACCGAGAACGTCATGTTCGGGCCATGCTCGTCCTTGACGGGTATGCGCACGCGCCACTGCCGCGGCGCCACGCGCTTTGCCTGGTACCAGTCGGCGGCGCCGGCCATCAGGCCATGGTGCTCCACCTTGTCGCGCTCGAGCGTCAACAACGCTTGGTCGACCTTGTCGGAAAACGTGATCAGCGCCTCGGCGGTGTCGCCAGGGCGGTAGCGGGCGCGGTCCAGCACGATCTCGATGCTGCCCGGCGTCGTCTGCACGCCATCGCCGGCGACCCAATGGCTGGCGGCCGCCAGCAGGTTGCCGCGCTCGTCGCGCAGCGCCAGCTGGTACGAGCCCGATGCGGGGAACGTCACGTCCCAGCCCTTGGCGTCTGGATCGAACGCACCGTCGGTCTTGCTCTGTTTTTCCAGCTGCACCATCTCCCATCGCACGGGCTTGGCCGCGCCCTGGCCATCGGCCAGCAAATCAAAATGCACGGCCTGGCCCGGATCGGAAAACTGGCGCACGGCCTTCAACTGATAAGTGGTGATCGAGCGTTCGATCATCAGCTCGCGCGTCGCCTTGACGCGGTAGGCCGCGCCATCGGTCGCCAGCACGGTCAAGATGTAGCGCGAGGGATCGGCGGCGGGCGGCAAGCTGAAGTCGACATTGCCGCTGCCGTCGCTCGTCACTTCCTCGGTTTTCAAGGCCACGGGAAACAGGCCACTGTAGCGCAGTTCGCCTTCGACCATGGTGTTTTGCTGGCCGCGCAAGGACAAGGTCATCTTCGCGTTTTTCACGGGTTTGCCATCCGGGTAGCGCAGCGCGATACTGCCCTTGACCGCCTCGCCCGTCTTGAATTCGGGCTTCGATGGCTGGACATTGATTTCAAAGTGCGGCTTGACGTATTCAGCCACGCGGAAGGCCGCGCCATACACGCCATCCTTGTAATTGAAGCGCAGTTCATAACCGCCGGCGGTCGCTTCCGTGGGCAGGCGGAAGCGCGTGTCGGCGCCCGTGTCGCCGGACAGCTGCAGCGTTTGCGTCAGCAGCGGCGTGCCGTTCGGATTGAGCACGCTCAAGCTGATCGGCGCCGCGCTTGCCGCCTGCGAGTTGCGTGCGGAGGTAAATTCGCGTCCCAAAAACTTGATGTTGACTTCGTCGCCCGGCCGGTACAGAGGCCGGTCCGTCACCGCATAGATCTTGGTGTTGTAGATTTCGCTGTCATAGTAAAAATTCTCGGACACGAACACGCCGCCGGCGCCGTCCTGGCCCAGCACATAGGTGTGTTCGGGGCTGCCGCGCTCGAGCGAGGCGACACCATCGGCACCGGTGACAGCCGACTGCAGCACGCCGGTGCCGTCCGTCCACGCCACATTGGCGCCCGCCACGGCGGCGCTGTTGTCGCGCCGCGCCGTCCACACCAGCATCTGGCCGGACGATACCTTGGTGACAGCCACCGTGTCCGACACAAATACCAAAGTGGTGGCGCGGTGCTCGCCGATGATCGCTTCGATCAGGTACAAACCCGGCTTGCGTTTGCCCAGCGGGATCATCACGTTACCGGCGCCGGCGACGATGAAGTCGCTGCTGGAGCCATCGAGCTTGACGCCTTTCGGCGGTGCGATGGCCTTGGCTTGCCAGATCGGATAACGAAAACTGTCGACCAGCTCCATGCCCTTGATCGGCTTGTACTGCGGATGGTTGGCGAACACGGTGCGCCGGCGAATCGCGTCGTTGGTCGCCAGTTGCGGCTGTTCCTTCGTGACCGCAAGGCGCGCCTCGCCGGAAAACAGCTTGCGCCAGGCCAGGCGCGACTGCTTCCACCAGCTATCCCACAAAAAGCTCAAGGTGTTGGCCAGGCCCTCGCCCTGGTAATTGCCCTCGACCTGGATGCGGTGCAGATTGCGCTGTTTTTTGAGGAACTCCATCGGTTCGGGCACGCGGTAGACGACGATGTCGGCGCCCGAATACGCTTCCAGGTTCATGCGCCCCATGTCGCGACCCGGCACCTCGAGGCGCACGCGCGCTTCATCAAGACTGCCGTAACTGGCGTCCGACAGCAGGAAGAACGGTTCACCCTTGAAGGTCGTGTAATTGCTTGTCTCGCGCTGCTGCGCGGAGGCGTTGCCCAGCATGAGCAGCGCCAGAAAGCCCATAAATAACAGCTTCATGACAGGAACGCCAGCCGGAACACACCGGCGAAATTGGGATTGTTGACCACAGGTTGCCACCGCGTGTCCTTCCAGCTCGTAAGTTCTTTGATATCGACGGTCCGCAGACCATTGTCGTCGGGGGTGACGGTGCCGGTGTGGTAAGCGATGCGCGCCCCCATCCAGACCATCAAATGCTGTTCGTCGCCCTGGTCGAAAAACAGCAGGTCGCCGGGCAGCGCCTGGCTGATTTCGCGGGCGATGAAGCGGCTGTTGTGCTGCACCAGCGCCAGCGCCGTGACGAAGTGGCCGACATTGCCACCTGTCTGCACCCAGCGGTTGCGCAAGGCGGCCTGCTTCGCATCCAACTCCAGCTCGGGCGGCAGGCGCCGGTCGCTGGCGATGCCGTTCGCATGCAGCCACTTCGCGTCATGCACAGTGAGCGCTTCGTTGACGGCAAAGCGCACCAGGCCGGCGCAATCGCGGTGCGTCCAGCGCGGCGACGGGCCACGCTCGATCTGCGCGTTGACGATGCGCAGCATCCAGGCCTGGAAGGCGCGGCTCTGCGCCTGCGACAGCTGCACTTGCGGCTCGGCGGCCGCGCGCAAGGCCCACGCGGGCATTGCCACGGTGGCGGCGCAGGCCGCCAGCCAGCGCAAGGCGGCACGGCGTCCATGCCGCCCATGCCACAGCGTCATCGCCCGGCCTCCTGCCATTCCAGCGCTTCCCACGACGTGCCGCTGGTTGGCTGCCGCTTGAGCACCATGCGCAGCGGCGGATATTTTTTCAAGGCGTTCAGGCGCGGCACCAGGTGTTCGTTGGCGGCCGCGCGCAAGACCGGTTCATTATTCGCCGGCAGGGTGTCGAAGGCTTCCAGCTGGATCAGCCGGGCCAGCGACGCCGGCGCGATCAGGCCGATGGTGCGCGCGCCATCGGGCAGCAGGTCGCTGGCGGCCGGCGCCTGCTTGCGGCGCACGGCCAGCACCTGGTCCACCAGCTTGCCGTCGGCGGAAAAGACAACGGTATTGCCGGCCACGGCCAGCGCCGGCGTGGACTGGCCCAGCGCCGTGGCGACGCTGCGCTCCCAACGAACGGCGCCATCCTTCCCTGTGGTCTTGCGCACGGGGTCCTTGCCGCCAATGGCCGCCTCGAACAGGCTGCCATAGACAGCGTCATCGCCGGCCTGCGCACTGCGGGTGGCGACAAACACGGGCGTATGCAGGCGCGAAGTACCGTACCAGCACGCGGCGGCGGGGCCTTGCAGGTGCCCGGCCAGCGGCGCCACCGGCTCCGATGTCTTGCTGCCCAGGCGCTTGAGCACGGGCTGCAGCGCGGTCCAGTCGACCGGCACGCTGAAACAGGCGCTCGGGTTGTGCGGCAGCACGGGCCACAAGGCGCTGCTGTCGTAGCCACCGTTTTTCAGTTTGTCGGCATTGAGCAGCACCTTCGATTGCCAGGCGCCCTGTTGAAAATCGAAGCGCAGCGCCTCTAACGCGCCAAAGAAAGGCTGGTAGCCGAACGACAGGAAGTCAGCCTTGACGGCGATGCTGTGGCCCTCGGGCGCGGCGCCGTCGAGATGGAACTGCGCATGAAAGACGTTCTGTTTAGCCGGCTCCGGCGCCAGCAGGCTGGCCACGGTTTTCTCGGCCGTGCCGTCGCCATGCTTGCCATCGCTGCCGCCATACAGCATGCCGGGATGGGACAGGATGACCAGGCGCTGGCCATGCGCGGCAAACAGCAAGGTGCGCTGGTAAGCATAGTTCAGCGCATACACGGGCACCTGGCCGCCATCGACGCGCAAGCTGCCGGCCACGCGCATCTGCGTATCCTTCAGGGCGATCTTGCCCGCTTCCTCGAGCAAGCGCGTGAGCTGGCTGCGCGACACGGCAATCGCAAAGTGCTTGAGCGAGCCGTCGGCGTCGCGCCACAAGGCCACTTCCGCCGGCTGGTCCAGCACCATGCGCAGCAACTGGTCGCCCCAGCCCAGCTCATGTTCATAGGCGATGCGGCGCAAACTGCCCTTCAGGCCCAGCCGGTCTTCGCTCTGCTCGTAATAGAACAGGAAATCCTCGCGCAGCACGTCGCGCGCCAGCGGCACCGTCAGCAAGTCGCGCGGCAAGGCCGACAAGCTTTTCGTGCGGACCAGCGCATCGGGCCGGGATAAATCGAGCTTCAAGCTGTTGACCGGCCCCATCACGCCCCAGCCGAAAACCCGGTAGCCGACCAGTGCGGCCGCTACCACGGCCACGCCGGCCAGCGTCCCGAGCAGGACTTTTTTATTGAGTACTTTTTTCGCCTGCACCTTGTATCCTTTTAGCCTGCCACAGCATTGACAAGTTAGTAATTATTGACAAATGGTAACATGGCATTTGTTGCCGCAGCGCACAGCTGACGCGACAGCGTAAAATAGCGGTTTCGCCGTTTTCATCGCCTCCCATGACCATCCTGCTCTCCACCCTGAACGCCCGCTACACCCACGCCTCGCTGGGATTGCGCTATCTGCTGGCCAATATGGGTCCGCTGCAAGCGCAGACGCGGCTGCAGGAATTCGTCATCGGCACGAAAACCACGGAACTGGTCGAACGCATCCTCATCAACAAGCCCCGTATCATCGGTTTTGGCGTGTATATATGGAACGTCGAGGAAACGACCAAACTGGTGGCCATGCTCAAGAGGGTGGCGCCCGAGGTCATCATCGTGCTGGGCGGGCCGGAAGTGTCGCATGAGGCGGGCGAGCAGGAAATCGTCAAGCTGGCCGACTACCTGATCACGGGCTGGGGCGACGTCACCTTCCCCAAGCTGTGCGGCGAGATCCTCAACGGACCAAAGCCGCTGATGAAGATCCACGCGGGCGTGCAAGCCCCGCTGGCGGAACTGCAGCTGCCCTACTCCTTGTATACAGACGACGATATCCGCCACCGCACGATTTACGTGGAAGCGTCGCGCGGCTGTCCGTTCAAGTGCGAATTCTGCCTGTCGGCGCTGGACAAGACGGCCTGGCCCTTCGCGCTCGAGAACTTCCTGGCCGAGATGGAATCCCTGCATGCACGCGGCGCGCGCCTGTTCAAGTTCGTCGACCGCACCTTCAACCTGAATATCAAGACCAGCTTGAAGATCATGCAGTTCTTTCTGGACAAGATCGAAGCGAACCCGGACGACCCGATCTACGCCCACTTCGAACTGGTGCCTGACCACTTGCCCGACGCCTTGAAAGAAGGCATCAGCAAGTTCCCGCCCGGCGCGCTGCAGTTCGAAATCGGCATCCAGAGCTTCAATCCGGACGTGCAATCGCTGGTCAGCCGCAAGCAGGACAATCAAAAGGCGGCCGACAACATCCGCTGGCTGTGCGAGGAATCGAACGCCCACCTGCACGTGGACTTGATCGCCGGCTTGCCGGGCGAGGATGAAGCGAGCTTCGCGGCCGGCTTCAACAAGCTGGTGGCCTTGAAACCGCATGAAATCCAGTTCGGCATCCTGAAGCGCCTGCGCGGCACGCCCATCATCCGCCATACGGAAAACTATGGCATGGTGTTCGATCCGCATCCGCCCTACACCATCCTGGCCAATAAACAGCTCGATTTCATGAGCATGCAGCGCCTCGTGCGCTTCGCCCGCTACTGGGACCTGGTCGCCAACTCGGGCCGCTTCGCCAATACGGTGCAATGGATGCTCGGCGATGCGCCATTTGAAAACTTCATGGATTTTTCGAACTGGCTGTACGCCCACACGGACGCCACCCACCGCATCGCCATGGAGCGCCTGGCCAAGCTGGTGGCGCAATGGCTGCAGACGCGCGGCATGAGCGCGCTTGAAGCCAATGCCCTGCTGGCCAGCGACTATGCGGGCGGCGCGCAGGCGGCCGCGCACGCCAAGCCAAGCGAAGTGAGTACTAGCAGCGCCAAGGTGCGCCCGGACGTCGCCCTGCCGCAGCGGCAGGCGCGCCACCTGGCGTCCTGAGGGGCCGGCGATTGAACAGCGGTGGCGGTCTGCGCCATTCTCCCTTAAACTGGCACGATGCCGACTGTACAATCGCCGAAACTGACCCTCTCCCAGACCAGCTCCCAACAGGGAGCCCTTGTCACTGCCAGCGGCACCTGGCAGGTGCACGCGCTGGCGCATGACAATGCCATCAAGGCCATCGACGCCCAGCTCAAGCCCTTGCAGGGCGACACGAAAGCGCAATGGGACCTGTCGGCCATCGACAGCATGGACCATATCGGCGCCCAGCTGTTCTGGAATGCCTGGGGCAAGCAACGCCCCGCGCAGCTGACCCTGGCGCCGTCGCAGGAAGAGTTTTTCCGGCGCATCGAAGAAACGGGACCGTTGACAACGCCGCCTTCGCGCGCCAACCGCCTCACGCCCGTGATGAAACTGGGCATGGCCATCCTGCTGTTTTTCGAACATTTGAAGGGTTTTATCGCCCTCGTGGGCCAGGTGACGCAGGATATCGGCCGCTTCGCGCGCCATCCCATGCGCGGACCATGGCGTGAAATCTCCGCCAACATCTTCCATGCGGGCTTCCAGGCGCTGGGCATCACGGCCCTCGTGGGCTTTCTGATCGGCGTCGTGCTGTCTTATTTGTCCGCGCAGCAACTGCGCGCCTTTGGCGGCGACATTTACCTGGTCAACCTGCTGGGCATGAGCGTCATCCGCGAACTGGGGCCGCTCCTGGCCGCCATTCTCGTGGCCGGGCGTTCGGGTTCGTCCATCACGGCGCAGCTGGGCGTCATGCGCGTCACGGAAGAGCTCGACGCCATGCTGGTGATGGGTATTTCACACGGTTTCCGCCTGATCATGCCGAAAGTGCTGGCCCTGGCCATTTCCATGCCCCTGCTCGTCATCTGGACGGATACGGCCGCGCTGATCGGCGGCATGGTGGCGGCCAAGGTGGAATTGAACCTGTCGGCCCGCTACTTCATCCAGAAGCTGCCGGACGCCGTGCCGCTGGCCAACTACATGATCGGCCTGGGCAAGGGCATGATTTTCGGCATGCTGATCGCCCTTGTCTCGTGCCACTTCGGCCTGCGCATCAAGGCCAACACGGAAAGCCTGGGGCGCGGCACCACCACCGCCGTCGTCACGGCCATCACCGTCGTGATCCTGGCCGACGCCGTGTTTGCCATCGTCTTCAATGGAGTGGGCTACTGATGGCGGACGACACCGATATCGCTTGCGGCACTGGCAACGAGGGCCAGTTCAACCTGCACGGCAGCGCGCCAGTAGTGGAAATCACCAATCTGTGGACCAAGTTCGGCCGCACCGTCGTGCACCAGGACTTGAACCTGGAAATCGAACGGGGCGAGATCCTGTCCATCGTGGGCGGTTCCGGCACGGGCAAGACGGTGCTGCTGCGCCAGATGCTGGGCCTGGAACATCCGGCGCGCGGCTGCGTCAAAGTCTTTGGCGAAGATATCAACCGGGCAAGTTCCGACCAGCTGCAGCAATTGCGCAACCACTGGGGCATGCTGTTCCAGCAAGGCGCCCTGTATTCGGCCCTGACCGTGTTCGACAATGTGGCCCAGCCGATGCGCGAATTGCGCGTGCTGCCAGAAGCGCTGGTGCACGACGCGGTACTATTGAAGATGAACATGGTGGGCCTGGGTCCCGAACATGCGCTGAAAATGCCGTCAGACTTGTCGGGCGGCATGATCAAGCGCGTGGCCCTGGCCCGCGCCTTGGCGCTGGAGCCGAAGCTGCTGTTCCTCGACGAACCGACGGCGGGCCTGGACCCGGACCTGTCGGAAAGTTTTGTCGCCCTGATCCAGTCGCTGCACCGCGAGCTGGGCTTGACGGTGGTGATGGTCACGCATGACCTCGACACTTTGTTCGCCCTGTCCACGCGCATCGCCGTGCTGGCGGAAAAACACGTGATCGCCATCGGCCCCACGCGCGAGGTGATCGAAGTCGACCACCCGTTCATCAAGCAATTTTTCCTCGGCGACCGCGGCAAGCGCGCGCTGGCCGTCCTCGATGAGAAACAGGCGGCGGCGGGCAAGGCGGCACAGCCAGGCGACGACGCCGGCACAGACAAGAAAGCGGAGAAGTAATGGAAAACAGATCACATGCCCTGATGACGGGATTTTTTACACTCACCCTGCTGGTGGCCGCCATCCTGTTCGGCGTCTGGTTCAACCGCGACCGCGTGGAACGGGTGCCGTATTTGCTCGCCACCACCCTGTCGGTGCCGGGCCTGAACCCGCAGGCGACCGTGCGCTACCGGGGCCTGGAAGTGGGCAAGGTCGACGCCATCGACTTCGACACGCAAAAGGCGGGGCAAATCCTCGTGCACATCAGCGTGGCGCCCGATACCCCCGTCACCCACACCACCTTTGCCACTTTAGGCTACCAGGGCGTGACGGGCATCGCCTACATCCAGCTCGACGACGAGCATGTCGGCTCCAAACTGCTGGGCACCAGCAAGGACAGGCCCTCGCTGATCCCCCTGCGCGCGGGCTTGCTCGACCAGCTGGAAAAACGGGGCAAGCGCATTCTCGACCAGGCCGAGCAGATTACCAACAAGGTCAACAATCTGCTCAGCCCCGACAATCAGGCGGCCATGCTGGGTGCCTTCAGTGAAGTGGGCAAGGCTGCCAAGGCCTTTGGCGCCATTCCGCAGCAACTGGAACCCACCCTGACGCAATTGCCGCAACTGACGGAACAGACGCGGCAAACCCTGACGGCCGTCAGCACGGCCAGCAAGAACGTGTCGGACCTGACGGCCACGTGGAAAAAGCTGGGCAACGACATTCAGGCGCCAGGCGGCGTGCTCGACAAGGTCAATGGCACGGTCGACCGGGTCGGCAGCTCGGTGGAAACGGTGGCCAATGGCGTGTCGCTGGAAGTCTTGCCACAGGTAATCGAGCTGAGCGGCGAAGCGCGTTCCTCGATGCGCGCCCTGAAAACCACCATGAGCACGCTCAATGAACAGCCGCAGAGCATCTTGTTCGGCGCCCCAGACATCCCGCCCGGTCCGGGCGAGCCCGGTTTTTCGGCACCGGGCAAATAAGGAGAATACCGCATGCCTATTCCACGCAATCTCAGCGCACTCATCCTGGCCGCCGCATTCCTGCTGGGCGGCTGCGCCAGCCGCGGCCCCGTCCCCACTTTCTATGATTTCGGCCCGGCCGCGCCGCTGGCGGCGGCAACAGCTGCGCCAGCCGTGCCCGTGCTGGTGATCGCCGACGCCAACGGTCCATCCTGGCTCGACAGCCAGCGCATGTATTACCGGCTGCTGTACGCCGATGCGCAGCAATCGCGGCCGTATGCCTACAACCGCTGGAACACGCCGCCGCTCCAACTGCTGAGCCAGCGCCTGAAAACCCGCGTGGCGCAAAGCGGCGTGAAAGTGCTGTCGACCACGGACGCGGCCGCCGGCATGCCCCTGCTGCGCATCGATGTCGATGATTTTTCGCAAAACTTCGATACGCAGACGCACAGCAGCGGCCACGTGTCGCTGCGCGCCTCGCTGTTTCGCGGCCACCGCCTGATCGACCAGAAAACCTTCAGCCGCAGCGGACCGGCCGGCAGCGCCGATGCGCAAGGCGGCGCGCAAGCGCTGGCGGCGGCTTCGGACGCCATCGCCGCCGACCTGCTCACCTGGCTGGGCACGCTGAATATCACGAAAGAATGACCGACCCCGCATCCCCAGCCAGCCCGGCGGCGCCGCTGCCGCCGGTCCGTTCCTCGCCCGTATCGCGCGCGACCCTGCTCGCCTACGTCTTCCTGATCGTGTACGCCAGCTGGTTCCCGTTCACGGGCTGGCACAGCAATGGCCTGTCGCCGCTGACGTTCCTGGAAAACACGCGCATGCCCCGTTACTGGACGGGCTTTGACGTGGGCATCAACGTCGTCGGCTACATCCCGCTGGGCGCGCTGATCGTGTATTCGCTGTTTCCACGCATCACGGGTTTCTTCGCCGTTATCGTCGCCAGCCTGTGCGGCATGTTCATTTCCGGCAGCATGGAAGCCGTGCAAACCTATCTACCCAGCCGCGTATCGTCGAATCTGGACTTTTATACGAATGCGGCCGGATGCTTTATCGGTTCCATCATCGGCGCCTTGACGGCGCGCAAGCTGCTCGACCATAGCCATTTGTACCGCTTGCGCCAGCGCTGGTTTGCCCAGCACGCCAGCCAGGGCCTGGTGCTGGTGGCCTTGTGGCCGCTGGCGCAAATCTATCCGCAAGGCTATCTGTTCGGCCTGGGCCAGTTGCTGCCCATCCTGTCGGACTGGCTGTCGCAGCTGGCCGGCGTCGACATCGACCTGGCCACGTATCTGCGTCCCGACGTGGTCTTGACGGTCGAGCAATATTGGCTTTCGGAAACCATCATCACGGCTTGCGGCATGACGGGCGCCGTGCTCACCTTGCTGTGCCTGCTACGCCGCGCCGCGCCGCGCACGATATTAATGCTGATCCTGATCGCCGCCGCCTTGACCGTGCGTTCGATGGCCAGCGCGCTGCTGTTTTCCCCGGAAAACGCCTTCGTCTGGATCACGCCGGGCGCCCAGGGCGGCTTTTTGATCGGCCTGATCATGCTGGGCGGCCTGGCGTTCGCGCCGCACGTGGCGCAGCGCCGCATCGCGGCCGCCACCTTGCTGCTGAGCTTGGTGATGGTGAATACGACGCCGATCAACCCATACTTCATGTCAACCTTGCAAGGCTGGGTACAAGGCAAGTTCCTCAATTTTAATGGCGCGGCGCAATTCCTCGCCTTGCTGTGGCCCTTCATGGCCCTGTGGTTCCTGTGCCTGCCCTCGCACCGCCTGAACCGGCAGGAAGATGTGCAGCGCCAGCGTCGCGAAGACCACCCATAAGCGTTATCATGACGCATTGATGATCAGCAGGAGCATAGTATGAGCGACGCACCGTATTTTGAACGCCACGTTTTTTTCTGCATGAACAAACGTGAAGACGGCCGCAACAGTTGCGGCGACCATGGCGCGGAAGCGGCGCAAAAGCATTGCAAGCGCCGCATCAAGGAACTCGACATGAATGGCGCGGGCAAGATCCGCATCAACCAGGCCGGCTGCATGGACCGCTGCGAAGAAGGCCCGCTGCTGGTGATCTATCCGGAAGCGACCTGGTACACCTATGTCGACACCAGCGATATCGATGAAATCATCGATACGCACCTGGTGGGCGGCAAAATCGTCGAACGCCTCAAGATTTAATGCCAATTTAAGAGATACCCACCAGTATGAGCCTCATGAACAGAAACTCGGAAAAATTTACCCTCGCCGGCCAGGCAGGCAGCATGGAAGGCTTGCTCGATTTCCCAGCAGACACTCCGCGCGGCATCGCCCTCGTTGCCCATCCGCACCCCTTGTACGGCGGCACGATGGACAACAAGGTCACGCAAACCCTGGCGCGCGCGTTTGTCGCCCTCGGTTACGTGGTGGCGCGCATCAATTTCCGCGGCGTCGGTGCTTCCGAAGGCGTACACGACCATGGCGTGGGCGAGACGGACGACATGCAGTTGCTGTATGAACACATGCGTGGCCTGTACCCGGGCTTGCCCGTGGCCTTGTCCGGTTTCTCGTTCGGCACCTTCGTGCAATCGAAACTGCAGGAACGCCTGGCCGCCGCCGGCACGCCCGTCGAGCGCCTGGCGCTGATCGGCAGCGCGGCCGGCAAGTGGGCCATGGCCGATATTCCCGCCGACACCATCTTGATCCACGGCGAACTGGACGACACAATCCCCCTGTCCGCCGTCTTCGACTGGGCCCGTCCACAAGACATTCCCGTGATCGTGATCCCCGGCGCCGACCACTTTTTCCACCGCAAGCTCAATCACATCAAGAACCTCGTGATTGCCCTGTGGCATGGTGACAAACCCGCAATCGCAGCAGATGATCATTGAAGTGTGGGCTTACTAGCGCCTCCACGGCTATAATTGATCCGTTTTTTCCACGCGGCCATGCAAGCAGCAACAGCATGGCCCTCAGCCTTCATCTTTTTCTCGCAGACCAGCCTCCATGAAAAAACTTTTAGCGGCACTGGCCTCCAGTGTATTTTTCTTTTCCGCCGCCTACGCCCAGAGCGTTCCAGCCCCGACCATCGCCGCCAAGTCCTGGCTGTTGCTTGACGCCACCAGTGGCCAGATCATTGCTTCGCAAGATCCGGACGCCCGCATCGAGCCGGCATCGTTGACCAAGATCATGACGGCTTACCTGACGTTTGCCGCCATCCGCGAAAAGAAACTGGCGCTGGACCAAAAAGTAAACGTGTCCGTGCGCGCATGGAAAGTCGATTCGAGCAGCTCGAAGATGTTCATCGACCCGGCCACCCCCGTCTCGATCGACGACTTGCTGCACGGCCTGATGATTCAATCGGGTAACGACGCCGCCGTGGCGCTAGCGGAAGCCGTTGCCGGCGATGAAGGCACGTTTGTCGTGCTGATGAACCGCGAAGCCCAGCGCATGGGTCTGAAAAACACGCGTTTTGCCAATCCACATGGCTTGCCTAGCCCCGATAACTATTCCACGGCGCAAGACTTGTCCGTGCTGGCCAAGCGCGTGATCGCCGATTACCCGGAATTCTACAAAATCGATTCCATCAAAAGCTTTACGTACAACAAGATCACCCAGCCTAACCGCAACCGCCTGCTGTGGCTGGACCCAACCGTCGATGGCATGAAGACGGGCCACACGGAAGCGGCCGGCTATTGCATGATCGCATCGGCCCGCCGTCCAGGCGGCACGGGCGAGCGCCGTTTGATCTCCGTGGTGCTGGGCACCTCGTCGGACCAGGCCCGTACGCAGGAAAGCCAGAAGCTGCTGAACTGGGGCTTCCAGAACTTCGATACGGTCAAGCTGTACTCGAAAGGCCAGGCCGTGGCCACGCCGGAAGTGTGGAAGGGTTCGAAAAGCACCGTGAAAATCGGTTTCGCCCGCGATGTGCTCGTCACCGTACCAAAAGGCACGGCTGCCAAGATGAAACCTGTGCTGGAACGCAAGGACCCGCTGGTCGCGCCACTGGCTGAAAACGCCCCTGTCGGCAAGCTGAAAATGATGGTCGACGACAAGGTCCTGCTGGAACTGCCGGTCGTCGCGCTGGAAACCATCAACCAGGCAACGATCTTCGGCCGCGCCTGGGATTCGATGCGCCTGTGGATGAAATAAGTTTTTAACGTTCCCATAAAAAATGCCCGCAGATGCTGCGGGCATTTTTTTCGTCCGTCACATTATTTCAGCGGCGCGTCCTTCAGGTGCGGCTTGCGCGCCACGGGCGGGAAGGTGCCATGGCGGCCTGCCGCAAACGTCGCCTCCGTCTGCGAGGCCTCCACCGGCACGGACACCTTGCGCACCTTGGCCACTTGCGCCGCCGTCACCGGCGTGCCGCGGTTGCCCCAACTGGTCTGGATGAACGTCACCACCTGGGCAGTCTGCTCGTCGTTGAAAATGTCCGCATACGGCGCCATGGTCAGCGCCGACGGCGCCGTGCGCGTGGCCGGTACGGCGCCGCCCGACAGCACGATGTTGATGGCCGACGTGGGATCGTTCGTCTGCAGCACGGCATTGCCGGCCAGCGCAGGGAAAGCCTTGTCGTAGCCCTTGCCGTCGGAACGGTGGCAGCCGGCGCAGCGGTCCAGGTACAGCTGCGCACCCTTGGAGTTGACGATGCCGCTGAACAATTGCTTGCCCAGCTTGTCATCGGCGACAAATGCTGGTGTGGCCGGCGTCGATGGCGGCAACGACTTCAAGTATTTCGCCATTGCCGCCAGGTCGCCATCCGTCATGTGCTGCATGGAATGGGCCACCACGTCGTTCATGGCGCCGAACGACGCCGTATGGCTGTTGCGGCCCGTTTTGAGGAATTCGGCGATCTCCGCCGCGCTCCAGCGCGCCAGTCCGCCGCCATGTTCATTGCGCAGCGATGGCACGGACCAGCCGTCGATCACGCCGCCGCCGGCCAGGAAGGTCGTGTTGCCCTCGTCCGTCAGCGATTTTTCCTGCATGCCCATGCCACGTGCCGTGTGGCAGGCGCCGCAGTGGCCCAGGCCCTGCACCAGGTAGGCGCCGCGCAGCAATTGCGCATCGCCCGTGACCGGCGTTTTATACGGCTGCGGCGTGGGGGCAAAAGCCCAGCGCCAGATGGTCAAGGGGAAACGCATCGACAGCGGCCACGGAATGTCGGCCGCCTTGTTCGGCGTCGGGTCCGCCTTCACGCCGTGCATGAAGTAGGCGTACAGGGCCTGCATGTCCACCTCGCTCAGGCGTGAGTACGACGGATACGGCATGGCCGGATACACGGTATAGCCGTGCTTGGTCACGCCGGTGCGCATCAGCTTGTCGAAATCGGCAAAGCTCCAGTCGCCGATACCGGCCTTTTTATCGGGCGTGATGTTGGTGGAATACACCTTGCCGATCGGCGTTTCCATGCCCAGGCCTCCGGCGAACGGCTGGCCCTTGGCGCCGGCCGTATGGCAGGCGATGCAGTCGCCCGCGCGGGCCAGGTATTCGCCCTGGCGTATCAGCTGGGCGTTCGGGGTGGTGGCGGTGCTCACCGCGCTGGCGGACCAGGCAGCGCTGGGGGTACTGGCGGCGAGCGCCAGCAGCAGGGCGCCCACTGTATGGGTGAATGTGTTGTTCATCTTCTTGTTCTTTATCAGGCGACCAGGGGACGGGGATCTTTCAGGTATTGCTCGCGGATAGCCTTGGCCGACCAGTAGGTCAGCGCGCAAGCGAGACCCGTCGGGTTATAGCCGATGCCGACCGGGAACACGCTGGAACCGACGGCAAACACGTTGTGCACGTCCCAGCTCTGCAGGTAGCGGTTGACGACGCTGGTCTTGCGGTCCGCGCCCATGGCCGTGCCGCCCGCCCAGTGCGTGGTCTGGTAGTTGCGCAAGTCGAGGTGGTCGCCCACGCTCTTGACGGACACCTTGATCGATTCCGGATTCATGGCTTCGGCCACCTTCATCATCTTGTCGGTGACGAAACGGCTCATCTTGATGTCGTTTTCCTTCCAGTCGAAGGTAAAACGCAGCAATTGCTGGCCATACTTGTCCGTGTAGGTCGGGTCGAGGTCGACATAGCAGTCGCGGTAAGTCATGTTGGCGCCGTGGCAATCGAACGAAACCGTATTCAGATAGCTCTTCTTGACGGCCTTTTTCCAGGCCGAGCCCCAGGCGGGCGTGCCGTCCGGCGTGGCAATGCCCGAGATGGGCTTGGAGCCGGCCGGGTTGCACCAGGCAGGCGAGCCGCCGACAAAGCCCAGCGGGCCATGGTCGAAATTGTCGCCATTCCAGTCATCGAGCGCGACGCCGGTGCCGCCGGCGCCGATGAACGGGTTCGTGTTCGTGTCTTCCTTGAAGAACGTCTGGATGGTGGACATCATCTGGTAGGCAATATTGCGTCCCACCACGCCTTCATTGCTGACGGGGTCATACGGCTTGCCGATGCCCGACAGCAGGAACAGGTGCGCATTGTTGTAGGCAAACGCGCTCGCGATGACCAGGTCGGCCGGTTGCTCGACGGCCTTGCCGTCCGCATTGATGTAGGTCACGCCGGTAGCACGCGCTTTGCCACCCTTGCTGCCGTCGAGATTGATGCGCACGACGTTGCAATTGGCGCGCAGTTCAAAGTTCGCCACCATGCGCAGAGCCGGCATGATGTTGACGTTGGGCGAAGCCTTGGAATAGTTGTAGCAGGCGTAGCCCGAGCAGAAACCGCAGAAGTTGCAAGGGCCCATCTGGCAGCCGTACGGATTCGTGTACGGGCCGGACGCGTTCGACGAGGCGTTGACGAATGGGTGGTAGCCAACGGCCTTGGCCGCGCGACGGAACAGCTCGGCCGTGTACGGCACTTTTTGCGGCGCCAGCGCGTAATTGTCCGAGCGGTCGCCCTCAAACACATTGCCGTCGCCGACGACGATGCCGTTGACCTTATACGCCTGGCCCGAGGTGCCGAAGACTTTCTCGACGAAATCGAAGTGCGGCTCCAGCTCGGCGTACGTCACGCCAAAGTCCTGGATCGTCATGCCTTCGGGGATGAATTTCTTGCCGTAGCGGCGCTCGTAGTGACTGCGGATTTGCAGCTCTTCCGGCAAGACGCGCCAGTGCATGCCCGACCAGTGCAAGCCCGCGCCGCCCACGCCCGTGCCCGGCTTGAAAGCGCCGATCTGGCGGTACGGCACGGCCACGCCCGTGATGCTGTGGCGGAAGGTGAACGTGCTCTTCGACATATCCTGGAACAGCTTGCTGCGCTGGATATAAGTCAGCTCGTCGAGGGTCTTCGGATAGGCGCCGTCCGGATAGGTGTCGCGGTACTCGCCGCGTTCCAGCGCGACCACGTTCAGGCCCGCCTCCGTCAATTCCTTGGCCATGATGGCGCCGGTCCAGCCGAAGCCGACAATCACGGCATCGACAGGCTTCATTTTTACATCTGGTTTGATATCACTCATGATGGTTTTTCTTTTTCTTTGATCGGGTACAAAAAGTTTTAGGCAATCGACACGGGCGGCAACGGGTATTTCTTGCCATACTGTTCGACCCAATCCATGTAGTCGGCACGCGCGCCGGGGAATCCCACCATCTTCCAGGCCAGCATGTCCTTGTTGCCGCCGTGCACGGGGTCGCAAAAATAGCCTTCGCGCGTGTTTTGCAGCAGCTGGTTGAAGAAGACTTTCGACGGCACTTCGCCGATGTCCAGGGTCCCTTTTTGTAATTGCGTGATGACGGCATCGCGCTCGGCCGAGTTCAACTGCACGAAAGGCTTGCCGGACTGTTTCTGCACTGTCGCGTTGACGCCGGCCAAGGCGCTCTGGTACAGCTCGCGCGGCGCCATGTGGAACTGGTAGCCGAACTGTTCGATCGATGGCACGAACGGTCCCTGCATGTACCACAGCGCGCCATACGCGTAAGGCGTGTTCATCTGCGCGTCGATGAATTCATGCGCGCCCGATTCCAGCGCGCCCGGACCTTCGGCGTCGGCAGGGATCAGGCGGTCGACCAGCGCGCTCAAGGTGGCCCATTCGGTGGCGTTGAAAAAGCGCGGTTTGTAGGCAGGCTGGTCCTTGGAGACGGCCATGGCCAGGCCGCCGCCGGCGCCGGCCAGCAAGGCCACGGCAGGCGCGGCGCCAACGGCCTTGCGCAGGAAGTTGCGCCGATGGGGCGAAATCCCGATGATTTTCATAGGTTTTCCTCAGGCGGCACGAGCCGCCACAGTGATGGATGTGGAAGTCAGAAAGAAAATACGGGCACGCGCCGCTGAGATTGCAGATTTCACGTAGAGATGACTGGAGTATCGCGGCGCGGTGCATCAACCTGCCGGTTAATTGACTAACATGATTGACAAGCAGTTGCTTTGCATTTACGGTGCGCATCGTACCATAATTAAAAGAAACATTCAGAGACAGGCCAGACGTGATTAAAAAAGAGGCAGCAGTGCGTGGCCGCCCACGCAAGGCGGGCGTGGAAGATGCGGTATTGGAAGCCATCGTCATGCTGGTGCGCCAGCATGGGCTCGACGCCGTGACAATACAGATGGTGGCCGACGCTGCCGGCGTGGGGCGCCAGACGATCTACCGGCGCTGGCCGCGCCGCGAAGACATGCTGCTCGACGCGCTCGTCAAGCGCACGGCGGAAAAGCTGCAGCGCGCGCTCGACATGCCGGACGGTCAGGAAATCGAGGCGATCTGCGCGCGCATCTTCGACAACCTGAACGCCGATGGCCGCTTCACGTGCGACTTACTGGTATTGATCCACAATGATGCGGCGGCGCAGCTGCGTTTTCGCGAGCAGATCGTCGCGCCGTGGATCACCCTGGTGGTGCAGCGCCTGGTCAACATCGGCGTGCGCGCCGACCTCGACCTGCGCCTGTTTGCCTTCATGCTGCAGTCGGCGCTGGTGTACCAGATGCAGCTGGGCGGCCAGCTCGACGATGCCCTGCAGGAGCGTTGCTGCCGCTTTATCCGCAGCATGCTGTAGCACTGGATATAATCGTGGCGTCACCTTCTTCGCCACCACCAGAAAGCCAGCCCATGAGCCATGTATTTCCCGCCAGCCTGCAAACACCGCGCAGCCGTTTGAGCAGCAACGGTCCCGAACTGTCGCGCATCGTCGCCGGCATGTGGCGCATCGGCGAGTGGAATATGTCGGCGCAGCAGCGCCTGGCCTTCATCGAGCAATGCCTGGCGCTGGGCGTGTCGAGCTTCGACCATGCCGATATCTATGGCGATTACAGTGCCGAAGGCCTGTTTGGCGAAGCGCTGGCCCTGCAGCCGGGCTTGCGCGACAAGATGGAGCTGGTCAGCAAATGCGGCATCAAGCTGCTGTCGCCGCACCGTCCTGGCCATGCCATCCAGCATTACGACACGAGCGCGGCGCACATCACCAGTTCCGTGGAACACACCTTGCGCCAGCTGCACACGGACCGCCTGGACTTGCTGCTGATCCACCGTCCCGACCCGCTGATGGATTTCGACGAGATCGCCGGCGCCTTCACGCAATTGAAAGCGGCGGGCAAGGTATTGCACTTTGGCGTGTCGAATTTCAGCCGCCACCAGTTCGAGTGCCTGCACCGGCGTTTTCCATTGGTGACGAACCAGGTGGAATTTTCGCCGCTGCACGTGGCTCCCCTGTTTGATGAAACCTTCGACGGCTTGCAAGACGTGGGGGTGGCACCGATGATCTGGTCGCCGCTGGCGGGCGGCCGGCTGTTCCAGGGGGGCGATGCGAATGTGGAGAACTTGCGCAATGTCATCAAGCAGATCGCGGACCAACTGCAGCGTCCGTTTGCCAGCGTCGTGTTTGCCTGGATCATGCAGCTGCCATGCCGCCCCCTGCCGCTGACGGGCACGGGCCGCATCGAGGCCGTGGGCGTGGCCGTGGAAGGCACGCAGTTTACGCTCAGCCGCAGCGACTGGTTCGCCATCCTGCGTGCCGCGCGCGGGCACGAGGTGGCCTGAGATTAATCGATCTCGTCGGGGTCGTTGAATACCTGCGGCAGCGCAATACCGCGCCAGCCCAGGTACCACGCCAGGTTCAACGCCAGGGTGGCGGCGATGTAGACGGCGAAGAACAGCGCAAAGAAACTCGTCTTCAGCCACACGAGCAGGGCGATAGCGACTATCAGCACCAGCAGCGCGGCCAGGCTTTTCTTTTGCTTGGAGCTGGGGAAGCGCAAGGTCGACACCATCAGGCTGCCCACGCCGACGAGCAGCAGCATCAGCAGATAGCTGTGCAGCATGGAATCGATGGGCGCCGGCCAGGCCACCACCACGGCCGCCACGCAAGCGGCCCCGGCCGTGATCGGCATGCCGACGAAATACAGGGGATCCGTGCGCCCCACGTTCACATTGAAGCGCGCCAGGCGCATCGCGCCGCAGGCAACAAAGAAGAAGCTGGCCATGCCGCCAAAGCGCAGCAGCAGCGGATCATGCACGCCCATCTGCACGAAGCCGTAGCAATACAACAGGACGGCCGGGGCGCAGCCGAAATTCATCACATCGGCGATGGAATCGAGCTGCACGCCGAACTGCGAACTGGTGTTCGTCAGGCGCGCGACATAGCCGTCGAGCGCATCGAACACGCCGGCCAGCACCAGCAGCGCCGCCGCCAGGCGGTAGGCATCCGCATCGCCCACGGCGGCGTTGTCGACGGAAATGACGATGCTGGCAAAACCGCAGGCTATCGAAAGCAAAGTCACCATGCTGGGCAAGGCGTATTTGGCGCGCTGCAGGCGCGACTTGGGCAAGGTGTTCAAATGTATGGGCAATCAAAAAAAATCGGAAGTAAGGCAATGCAGCGGCAAACGCTGCGCTACGCTCATTCTACCCTGCGCAGCTGCGGCACCGTCCGCGCACGAGCGCGCCACATATCTTTTCATGAATGCGCTACAAGGTATCAAAATACCTTAGAATCGTTTTACAGGACAGCACGCTGGCCCCACCGCCGTCCGTCTACCTCTACAGGAGCCAACTTGATTGCCTCGTCACTGCGTTGGAAATACTGGATACCTACCCTGCTGAGTGCAGCACTGCTGAGTGCCTGCGGCGGCGGCGACAGCGGCGGCAATACGTCGCTGAGCACCTCGACCCCGGCCGGGCAGCTGACACAGGAGCCGGGCGCTCCCGTCCTCAGCAACAATATTGCCACCGATGGCTTTAACTGGTTCAACTACCGGCGCAGCCAGATCGGCCTGTCGCCACTGGTGCGCAACAGCCAGATCGACAGCGCGGCCCTGGGGCATTCCAGCTATCTCAATCTCAATAATACGGTGGCGCACGAACAGGTGCAGGGCAAGCCCGGCTTTACGGGTGTGAAACTGGGCGACCGCCTGGCCAAGGCCGGCTACGTCGTCACGTCGCTGCAGGGCGAAGTCATCGCTGGCGCGAGCAACACGTCCGGCTTTTACCTGGCCGAAGAACTGGTCACGGCCATCTATCACCGCTTCGTCATTTTCGAACCGCTGTTCAAGGAAGGTGGCGCGGGCGCGGCCGTCAGCGGCGCCGGCTATGCCTATTTCACCACCGACCTGGCCGGCAACCGCAGCTATGGCCCCGGGCTGGCGGCGGGACAGATCGTTACCTATCCGTTCAGCGGGCAGCAGAAGGTGGCCGTCAGTTTTTCCAGCGATAACGAATCGCCCGATCCCGTGCCGAACCAGGATGTGGTCGGCTACCCGATCAGCGTGCATGCCAACTACGGCACGCCCGTCAGCGTGACGGCGTTCAGCGTGCGCCAGCGCGGCACCGCCACGGACCTGGCGGCGCGCCTGCTCACCAGCAGCAACGATGTACATACGCCGGTCTCGGCCGCGTCCATCATCCCGTTGGCGCCCTTGAATGCGAACGCCAGCTATGACGTGAGTTTCATCGGCAAAGTCAATGGCGCGGACGTTACGCACAGCTGGTCATTCACGACGCGCTAGCAATGTCGCTGGCGGCCAAGCGGGCGCAGCGTCGAGGATGACTGGATGTAAAATAGCGGTTCCAGCTTTACTGACATTGACAAGTTTTGGGGCGCTCTGCACAGCATGCTGAAACCACACGCCACTTGCGATGATGATGCCGCCGTTGCGGCATCCGACATGGTCCGTATTCTCGATGTCGAGAACGGACTGGGCCGCATCATGGGCGACCGCATCCTGTACCTGAAAATCCTGCGCCGCTTCCTGCACGACCACGGCACCACGCCATGCCAGATCCGCGCCGAATTCGACGCGGGCAACTACGCTTCCGCGCGCCTGAAGGCGCATACCCTCAAAGGCGCCGCCGGCATGATCGGTGCGCGCCACGTGCATGGCCTGTCGGCCACCCTCGAATCGGCATTGCGCGCACAGGCGCCCGACCTGGCCCAGCAGATGCTGCAGCTGGAACTGGCGCAGGATCAATTGCTCGGCGCGGTCAGCAGCATGCTGGGCACGCCGGAGGCAAACCATACGGCGGCGCAGGACGTGGCGCCCGACCCGGCCGCGCCCGCCATCCAGCTGCTGCTGGCGCGCCTGGCCAGCCATCTGCGCGAAGGCGACGGGGCGGCCATCGACATCCTGGAAAACTCGGCCAGCCTGCTCGCGGCCAGCCTGGGCGTGAACGTCTACCAGGAAGTGGCCGCCGCCGCGCACGAGTTTGATTTCGACGGCGCCCTGGCGGCCCTGCTGCGGCGCCGCTAAGTAATCGTCGGGAAATTATTGTGAATTTATAACGAACAGAACCGGATGCTGTGCAAGGCGCCCGCTGCGACGCAGTGCGAGCACTGCCAGCAGCGGGCAACACCGCAGAGCAGCGGTTATGGAAGTCAGAAAACACAATAATTTATTGGGGCTTACTTGACGCTCAGTTGTTGTATTGCGCCTCTTCCGCATACGCCACGCAACAACTTTTGCAACAGAAACGACGCACGGCATCGAGCGGCTTGTCGCAGTACCAGCATGCGCCTTTTGGCGGCAACGCTGCGATCAATTGCGGCAGGGAAGGCAATGGCGGCGCCACCACTCCCCCGCTTTCCACGACTTCCGGCTGTTCGCTGTCCATGGCGCTTCCTTTCCTAGCGGCACTTCAAGGCCGCTCAGCAAGATTACGTCAGCGCAGTTTGGACTTCATGATAATTCTCAACGGGGCAGATGCTAGCCTGACTTCCGGTAGCTGCGCACGGCGTCATTGGCCTGTTCATCGATGATTTTCTGCAGCTTCGGCTGTCCCGCGTACTTGGCGGACAGCCGCTTCCATTGCCGCTGCGCCTGGCCGCAGGCATCGTCCACGGCTGCGATGATCTCGCGCTGGCGCGCCTTGTCGTTATCATCCCATTCGCCGGCAAAATGCTCGCACGTTTGCGCATGCTCAACGAACTTCGCCACATCCTTCGGCAGTTTTTCCTGCGCGCCAGCCAGCAGGGGCAGGCAGGCAAACACAAAAGCGAGCACAAGCTTCATCGAACCTCCTTATTTGCCGATGCAGAAACGGCTGAAGATCACGCCCAGCAGGTCGTCAGGCGAAAACTCGCCCGTGATGCTCGACAGTTGCACCTGCGCCAAGCGCAGTTCTTCGGCGAACAGATCGAGCGACTGGTCGTCCTGCGCCGCGTGCGCGGCGGCGATATCCAGATGCTTGCCGGCCGATTTCAAGGCGATCAAATGGCGTTCGCGCGCCAGGTACAGCGATTCACCCGTCTGCTGCCAGCCGGCGATGCGCAGGAGCTCGGCGCGCAAGAGGTCGATGCCGATGTGCTCGTGCGCCGACAGATACACGTGGGTGGCGTCCGGCATGCTGTCGACGCCGGGCTTGTGGCCAGAGAGATCAATCTTGTTCCACACGCGCACCACGGGCACGCCTTCAGGGAAGGCGGCGACGATGGTTTCATCGGCCAGGGTCGGACCGTGGTCTGCGTCCAGCAAGTGCAGGATCACGTCCGCCTTGCCAATTTCGCCCCAGGTGCGTTCGATGCCGATGCGCTCGACGGCGTCGATGGTGTCGCCCGCGCTGCGGATGCCGGCCGTGTCGATGATGTTGAGCGGAATGCCTTCGATCTGGATGGTTTCGCTGACCTTGTCGCGCGTGGTACCGGCGATCGGCGTGACGATGGCCACGTCGGCGCCCGCCAGCGCGTTCAACAGTGACGACTTGCCCACGTTGGGCTGGCCGGCCAGCACCACGTTCAGGCCTTCGCGCAGCAGCGCGCCCTGCGCCGCCTGTGCAAACACTTTGTTCAACGCTTCGATCACGGCTTTCAATTGGCCGCGTGCATTCGATTTTTCCAGGAAGTCGATTTCCTCTTCCGGGAAGTCCAGGGTCGCTTCGACCAGCATGCGCAGCCCCGTCACCTGTTCCACCAGCGCGTGGATGGTGTTCGAGAACGCGCCCGACAGCGATTGCGAGGCGGACTTGGCCGCCGCTTCCGTGGACGCGTCGATCAGGTCGGCCACGGCTTCCGCTTGCGCCAGGTCCAGCTTGTCATTGAGAAAAGCGCGGCGCGTGAATTCGCCCGGTTCGGCCAGGCGCAAGCCGCTGTCCTTGCCCGCTTCCAGCACGCGCGCCAGCAGCAGCTGCAGCACGATGGGGCCGCCGTGGCCCTGCAATTCCAGCACGTCTTCGCCCGTGTACGAATGCGGGCCCTTGAAGTGGATGGCGATACCCTGGTCGATGATGCTGCCATCGCTTTCCGTGAATGGCAGATAGGTGGCGTGGCGCGGTTTGAGTTGCTGCGCGCCGAACAGGGCCGTCATTAAAGGAGCGAGGTTTTTGCCGGAGGCGCGTACCACGCCGATGCCGCCGCGACCGGGAGCGGTGGCAATGGCGGCGATAGGGGAAGAGTCGAGTTTCATGGGGGATATTGTAGATGAAAAAAAAGCCCGCGCGAGGCGGGCTTTCTGTTCGCTGGCCGGAATTACTTGGCGGCAGGCGCGTATTTTTTGGTGATCACCCATTGCTGGCCGATCGACAGGACGTTGTTGACGACCCAGTAGAGTACCAAGCCCGACGGGAAGAAGAAGAACATCACCGAGAATGCCAGTGGCATGAACAGCATCATCTTCGCTTGCATCGGATCGGCCGGGGCCGGGTTCAGCTTGGTCGTGATGTACATCGAGATCGCGTACAGCACTGGCAGGATGCACCATGGGTCATGCTGGGCCAGGTCGGTGATCCAGCCGATCCATGGCGCGCCGCGGATTTCCACGGACGCGTTCAACACCCAGTACAGGGCGATAAAGACGGGCATCTGGATCAGGATCGGCAGGCAGCCGCCCAGCGGATTGATCTTTTCCGTCTTGTACAGCTCCATCGTGGCCTGGTTCATCTTTTGCGGATCGCCTTTGTAGCGCTCGCGGATCGCTTGCATCTTCGGCGTGACCAGTTTCATCTTGGCCATGCTGCGGTAGCCGGCGGCCGACAGCGGGAAGAACGCCAGCTTGATCAGGATCGTGAAGGCGATGATGGTCCAGCCCCAGTTGCCCAG
The DNA here is from genome assembly GCF_011601275.1 of Janthinobacterium lividum. GTDB lineage: Bacteria > Pseudomonadota > Gammaproteobacteria > Burkholderiales > Burkholderiaceae_D > Janthinobacterium > Janthinobacterium lividum_E. The sequence continues at coordinate 29,791 of NZ_JAAOLY010000011.1, forward strand.
CACGCTGTGGATGTGTTCCATGACCCAGAAGATCGGCTTGGCGATGATGGTCAGCCAGCCGTAATCCTTGACCAGTTCCAGGCCAGGCGAAACGTTTTCCAGCAGGTGCGCGATTTGCGGACCCGAGTACAGCTTGCTGTCCATGCTGGCCGAGGCGCCTGGCGCCAGGGTAGGCAATGGCAGCACGTTGCCGATGGCGTACAGATTGGTGCCGAGCTTTTTCGTGAAGATATCGCGCTTGGCGTTCTCGGGCGGAACGAAGGCCGACACGAAGAAGTGCTGCGAAATCGCAAACCAGCCGCCATTCGCCGTGGCCGGATGCAGGCCCTTCATGGCGTTGTCGTTGCCCTTCTTCTCGTCTTCCACGGCCGCTTTTTCGATTTTCTCGAACGTCAGCTTCTGGTACTTGTCTTGCGGCGTGTACAGGGTCGGGCCCGTGAAGCTGCTATTGAAGAACGAATCGCCGACCGGCTTGTTGCCGTCATGCGTCAGTTGCAGGTACAGCTGTGGCGTGACAGGGGCCGCGCCCACGTTGGACACGTCGTGGCGCACGTCGATGACGTAGTCGCCGCGCTTGAACGTAAACGTCTTGGTCAGCTTGACGCCGCCTTCGACCGCTTCCATCACCAGTTGCACTTGCTTGCCGTCACCGATCGTGCGCACGCCAGGCTGCACGGTAAAACCGCTCGCGTGGGTAGGGAAAGGACCGCCGACCAGGCCCGATTGCGCCAGGTAGGTATGGTTCGCGCCTTCGTCGAACAGCACTTCGTTTTGCTTGCCTTCATCAGGCTGGCACCATTTGAACAGGCCGAAGCAGCCGCCGAACCAGCCCGGATTGCCCGCGCCCTTGAACTTCAGCAATTCCAGACGCTTGACCTGGCCGCCCAGGGTGTCGATGTCGACCTTGATGACGTCGGTGGTGATGGTAATCACTTCGCGCTTGAACGCGGCGGGATCGGTCGCTTCGCCAGGCACGGCGGTCGCGCCGGCAGCCGCGGCAGCCAGGGCGTCCGTCTTGGCCGGGGTGACAGGCGCCTTGGCGGTTTGTTCCGTGTTCGCGGAGAACATCGACGGCTTGCCGTTCGAGATCATCCATTCGTTCCAGAGAATTACCAGCGAGACGGAAAACACGATCCACAGGATGGTACGTTTATTGATATCCATTAGGGTATTTGTCAGGAGTGGTTGCAACCGCAAGCGGTCGTTGAAGATTGTTTGCAATCGGCCGGCGGCACCGGGTCGACGCCCCCTTCATTCCAGGGGTGGCAACGGCACAGGCGCTTGGCAGCCAGCAGGCTGCCCTTGGCCGTACCGTGCACGCGCAGCGCTTCCATCGCGTAATGCGAACAGCTCGGATAGAAACGGCAATTCTGTCCCAGCATTGGGCTGATCAGCAACTGATAAGCGCGCAGCAGGAACAGCAGCAGGGTTTTCATGGCGCGGATGGTGGTGGCGCAGCAACAGAACGGGCCTGGGCGGCGATTTGCGCCGCGAACAGGCGGCTCAACTCTTCACGCAGCTCGGCTTTGAGCTTGGTCGTGGTGGCCGGGCCATCCTTGCTGTTGACGGCGCGCGACAAACGCACCACGCAGTCGACCGGCGGCATCGCGCTGTTGCGAAACAGCTCGCGCGTGACGCGCTTGATCGTGTTGCGGGTCGCCGCGCGCGGCGCGAAACGCTTCGCCACAACGACGCCCAGCCGCGCATGCGGCAATTGATTGTGTCGGGTGTACAGCACAAAATGCGCTGTTTTTTGCGAAGGGCGCAAACGAAAAACGGATGAAAATTCATCCGTTTTAACGATACGCCGAACGCGCGCGAAGTCGTGTGAACCTTCGCGTTGATTGCCGACTGGAGTACAGCTAGCCACGCGATCAGCTGTCAACGACAAGCCTAGACGGCCAGACGTTTGCGGCCCTTTGCGCGACGTGCGTTGAGCACATCACGGCCACCACGGGTAGCCATACGAGCGCGGAAGCCGTGCGTACGCTTGCGGCGAACGACGGAAGGTTGGTAAGTACGTTTCATGTTGGTCTCGCTAAAAACAAAAAAAATGCAAAATCGGGTCTGACGTCCCGTCAGTTTTTGGTGCCAATGACAATCGCGCACTTATGCCAAGGCACAAGCTGGCCAATCTCATCGCCCGCTTAATCCACGCTTAGTCCATATTGTCGTTCCAAATGAATAAACACGGAATACGGGCGGGGAACCCTGAATTATTCAGCATATGCCCCCCTCTTGTCAAGGATTGCCGTGATCGCCTGGAAATTTGCGCGCCGGCCCCCATCTGCTTGCAAGGCCCCGCCACAGGCCGCGCCAGCACTGCTTGTGACGGGATAACCGGGGGATAAGTCGCCTCTTATGCACACGGCGCCCCACCCCGCCACAGAAAAATAAGCGTCGTGCCTGTGGATAACTTTGTCAGTCGGGAGTAGAATAGCGCGTTACGTGTGGCGAGCCCTCGCGCGACGCCGGCCTTGCAACACGGTGAACGCAGGGCAGAATCGATACGCCCTCCCACACCTTTTCACATAGACATACATGGATAATTTCTGGCAGGCCTGTTCCGCGCAGTTGGAACTGGAGCTGACACCGCAACAATTCAGTGCGTGGATCAAACCGCTTATCCCTCTCGATTACGAAGAGGGCAAGCTGCGCATTGCTGCGCCCAATCGCTTCAAGCTCGATTGGGTCAAGACCCAGTTCGCCAGCCGCATCACTGCCCTGGCCATTCAGTACTTCGAAGCGCCGACGGAAGTGCAGTTCGTGCTCGACCCGCGTCTGGCCTTGCCGAAGAAGCCCGTTGCCGCCAGTACCCCGGCCAGCGATCCGAATGGCGGCGCGCCCAGCGCGCGCGCCGCGGAGCCGCAGCCCAGCGTGCCGGAACTGAGCATCGGCGCGGCGCCGCGCCGCGAGCAGAGCCGCATCAACACCGACCTGACCTTCGACAGTTTTGTTACCGGTAAGGCCAACCAGTTGGCGCGCGCCGCCGCTATCCAGGTGGCGAACAATCCGGGCGTGTCCTATAACCCGCTGTTCTTCTACGGCGGCGTCGGCCTCGGTAAAACCCACTTGATCCACGCCATCGGCAATCAGGTGATGGCCGACAATCCGGGCGCAAAAATTCGCTACATCCACGCGGAACAGTACGTTCGCGACGTAGTGACCGCTTACCAGCGCAAGGGTTTCGACGATTTCAAGCACTACTATCACTCGCTCGACATGCTGCTGATCGATGATATCCAGTTCTTTGGTGGCAAGAGCCGCACGCAGGAAGAGTTTTTCTATGCGTTCGAGGCATTAATTGCCGCGAAGAAACAGATCATCATCACCTCGGATACGTATCCGAAGGAGATCACGGGCATGGATGACCGCCTGATCTCGCGCTTCGACTCGGGCCTGACGGTGGCCATCGAACCGCCGGAACTGGAAATGCGCGTGGCGATTCTGTTGAAAAAAGCCAAGCAGGAAGGCGTGACTTTCTCCGACGACGTGGCTTTCTTTGTCGCCAAGCACTTGCGCTCGAACGTGCGCGAGCTGGAAGGCGCGTTGCGCAAGATCCTCGCGTACTCGCGCTTCCATGGCAAAGATATAACGATCGATATCGTCAAGGAAGCCCTGAAGGACTTGCTGTCGGTGCAGAACCGCCAGATTTCCGTGGAAAACATCCAGAAAACGGTGGCTGACTTCTTCAATATCAAGGTTGCCGACATGTATTCGAAGCGCCGCCCTGCGAATATCGCCCGGCCGCGCCAGATCGCCATGTACCTGGCCAAGGAATTGACACAGAAGAGCCTGCCGGAAATCGGCGAGCTGTTCGGCGGCCGCGACCACACCACGGTGCTGCATGCCGTGCGCAAGATCGCGCTGGACCGCACCAAGAATCCGGAATGCAACCATGAATTGCATGTGCTGGAGCAAACATTAAAAGGCTAAGCGCCGCTTGAGCAAGACTGGCTCAAAACGTGCTTTACCCTTATCATCTGGGAGGGCACCGCAGCCGGTCTGTCGGGGCTCCCTATGGCAACAATTGTTAAATTAATACGTTAAACATCGTACTGTTCAACCTATACATTGAGGATAAATATGCAATTGGTCAAAACCACCCGAGATACCCTTCTCCGGCCACTGCAGATCGTGAGCGGTATTGTCGAGCGTCGGCACACTATGCCGATTCTGGCCAATATCCTCATCCGCAAAGACGGTGAAAATGTCTCCTTCCTGTCGACCGACACCGAAGTGCAGATCACCACGCACGCGGAAATCGGTTCCGGCGCGGACGTCACCGGCACCACCGTGGCCGCGCGCAAGCTGCTCGACATCCTGCGCGCCCTGCCCGAATCGGGCGACGTCACGATGACCCTGCTGAACAAGCGCCTGACCGTGCAAACGGGCAAGTCGCGCTTCGCCCTGCAAACCCTGGCGGCGGAAGAGTTCCCGACCGTGCAACAGGCGGAAAGCTACAACGCGTCCGTCACCCTGCCCCAAAAAACGCTGAAGCACCTGTTCAACATGGTGCATTTCTCGATGGCGCAGCAAGACATCCGCTACTACCTGAACGGCTTGCTGCTGGTTTTGGATGGCAATAATGTCATCGCCGTGGCCACCGACGGCCACCGCCTGGCGTTTTGCCAGGTCGCCACCGAACAGACGTTTGCGCGCCAGGAAGTCATTATTCCGCGCAAGACCATCATCGAACTGCAGCGCCTGCTGGAAGAGAACGATGAGCCGGTGCAGCTGGACATCGCCGCCAACCAGGTAAAACTGACCTTTGCCGACATCGAGCTGATCTCGAAGCTGGTGGAAGGCAAGTTCCCCGACTACACGCGCGTGATTCCAAAAGGCTACAAAAACGACTTCACCATCGGCCGCGATGAACTGCTGCGCTCGCTGCAACGTGCCGCCATCATGACCAGCGACAAGTTCAAGGGCGTGCGCTGCATCATCACCCCGGGCAGCATGAAGATCAGCTCGACCAATGCGGACCAGGAAGAAGCCGTCGAAGAGATGGAAATCGACTACGGCGGCGACTCCGTCGACATCGGTTTCAACGTGACGTATCTGCTGGACGTGCTGAACAACCTGAAATGCGAATACGTCAACATCGCGCTCGGTGATTCGAACTCGTCCGCCCTGATCTCCATCCCCGACAATGCCGACTTCAAGTATGTCGTCATGCCGATGCGCATCTAAAGACCACAGCAGTGACGTAGGTCGGATTAGCGCAGCGTAATCCGACATGCTGAATCGCCGTCTGTCGGGTTACGCCGTTATGGCTAACCCGACCTACGGTCATCAGCCAGCAGCCCCGAATCAATCAGCAATCGTTATTTGAGAAAGCAGTCCATGTCCGAGAATCCACAAGACACCCCGATCCAGGCCAAAACGGAAGAATACGGCGCCGCCTCCATCCAGATCCTGGAAGGCCTGGAAGCCGTACGCAAACGCCCGGGCATGTACATTGGCGACACCTCGGACGGCACCGGCTTGCACCATCTGGTATTCGAAGTGCTGGACAACTCCATCGATGAATCGCTGGCCGGCCACTGCACGGAAATCCACGTCACCATCCACAGCGACAATTCGATCTCGATCACCGACAATGGCCGCGGCGTGCCGACCGGCCTGAAAATGGACGACAAGCACGATCCGAAGCGTTCGGCGGCGGAAATCGTCATGACCGAATTGCACGCCGGCGGCAAGTTCGACCAGAACTCGTATAAAGTCTCGGGCGGTTTGCACGGCGTGGGCGTGTCCTGCGTGAATGGCCTGTCGAAACTGCTGAAACTGACCATCCGCCGCGATGGTAAAGTGCATCACATGGAATTCGTGCGCGGCGTGCCGCAAGACCGCCAGATCGTCATGGTGGGCGACATCGCCACCTCGCCGATCCGTGTCATCGGCGAAACGGACAAGCGCGGCACCGACGTGCATTTCTGGGCCGACGAAGAGATTTTCACGCACGTGGAATTCCACTACGAAATCCTGGCCAAGCGCATCCGAGAACTGTCCTTCCTGAACAATGGCGTCAACATCAAGTTGTCCGACCAGCGCACGGGCAAGGAAGAAGTGTTCGCCTTCGAAGGCGGCACGCGCGGCTTCGTCGAATACATCAACAAGGCCAAGTCGGTCTTGCACCCGACCATTTTCCAGGCCACGGGCGAGCGCATGTCGGACCAGAACACGAACATCTCGGTCGACGTGTCGATGCAGTGGAACGATGCCTACAACGAACAGGTGCTGTGCTTCACGAACAACATCCCGCAACGCGACGGCGGCACCCACTTGACGGGCCTGCGCGCAGCGATGACGCGCGTGATCAACAAATACATCGATGAACACGAGTTCGCCAAAAAGGCGAAAGTGGAAATCAACGGCGACGACATGCGCGAAGGCTTGACCTGCGTCTTGTCCGTGAAAGTGCCGGAACCGAAATTCTCGTCGCAGACGAAAGACAAGCTGGTATCGAGCGAAGTGCGCGGCCCGGTGGAAGAAATCGTTGCCAAGACCCTCGCCGATTACCTGCAAGAAAAACCAAACGACGCCAAGATCATTTGCGGCAAGATCGTCGAAGCGGCGCGCGCGCGCGAAGCGGCCCGCAAGGCCCGCGACCTGACCCGCCGCAAAGGCATCATGGACGGCCTGGGCCTGTCGGCCAAGCTGGCCGACTGCCAGGAAAAAGACCCCGCCCTGTGCGAACTGTACATCGTCGAGGGTGACTCGGCAGGTGGCTCGGCAAAACAAGGGCGCGACCGCAAGTTCCAGGCGATCCTGCCGCTGCGCGGTAAAGTCTTGAACGTGGAAAAAGCCCGTTTCGAAAAAATGCTGTCGTCGGAGCAGATCACCACCCTGATCGCCACGCTCGGCACCTCGATCGGACCGGACGAATTCAACGTCGAGAAACTGCGCTACCACCGCATCATCATCATGACCGATGCGGACGTCGACGGCGCCCACATCCGTACCTTGCTGCTGACCCTGTTCTACCGCCAGATGCCGCAACTGGTCGAGCGCGGCCACATCTACATCGCGCAACCGCCGCTGTACAAAGTGAAAGCCGGCCGCGACGAGCGCTATCTGAAAGATGACGCCGAAGAAGCGAGCTACATGATGACCGTGGCGCTGAACACGGCCGTACTGGTGCCGCGCGAAGGCGCGGAAGGCATTTCCGGCGACACGCTGACGGAACTGGTGCGCAAGTTCAACCTGTCGAACACTATCATGACCCGTTTGACGCGCGTCATCGACCGCGCCGCACTGACGGCCATCATGACAGGCGTGCAGTTGGACCTGTCGACCCTGGACCTGGCGGAAACCTCCGCCCTGGCCCTGCAGACGGCCATCAACGACAGCGCCGTGCGCGTGCACGTGCGTTCCGACGATTTGTCGGAAAAACACAAGCTGCACATCGAGCGCATGTACCACGGTAACGTCAAAGTCACCGCCATCGACGCCGACTTCGTGCAAGGCCCGGACTACGCCGTGCTGAGCAGCGGCGCCGCCACCTTCGAAGGCCTGATCGGCGAAGGCGCGTTCGTGCGCCGCGGCGAAGGCGAGCGCATGAAGGAAATCGCCGTGGTCGACTTCCACCAAGCCATGCAATGGCTGCGCGACGAAGCCGAACGCACCGTCTCGAAACAGCGCTACAAAGGTCTGGGCGAAATGAACCCGGACCAGCTGTGGGAAACCACGATGGACCCAACCGTGCGCCGCTTGTTGAAGGTGCAGATCGAAGACGCGATTGCGGCAGACCAGATCTTCACCACCCTGATGGGAGATGATGTGGAGCCGCGCAGGGCGTTTATTGAGAATAATGCGCTGAGGGCCGGCAATATCGACGTTTAAGCGGTATTGTTGATAAAGGGGGCGACACAATGTGTCGCCTTTTTTTTGATCAGATTGAACAGCACGATGACATCTACCCTGAGCTACTACAATCAAAACGCGACGACTTTCTTTACTAATACGATTAGCGTCGATATGTCGGTATTACATGACCGATTTTTGTCTGCGGTGAGCGCTGGCGGAAACGTTTTGGATGCCGGTTGTGGCTCGGGGCGAGATAGCAAGGTATTTTTAGACAGAGGCTATCGCGTTACCGCTTTCGATGCCTCACATGAGCTGGCGCGTTTGGCAGAGGAACACACTGGCATTCAGGTTCAGGTGCGTAGTTTTATCGATGTCAAAGAGCAAGCGTGCTATGACGGCATTTGGGCCTGTGCCAGCTTGCTGCATGTTGAAAAAGCAGAATTGCCAGCTGCGCTTGCCTCTCTGTGGAATGCACTGAAACCCGGCGGTGTGTTTTATCTCAGTTTTAAAGTAGGCACGGGAGAACGTGTGCAAGATGGGCGTCACTTTACTGATGTCGAAGAGCAGCAGTTGCGTACATGGTTTACCGCCTTGCCCGAGGTGGACACCATGGCTTGCTGGCAGTCAATGGACCAACGTCCTGGCCGTACAGAGCAATGGCTGAACGCGCTCGTGCGCCGTGCAGTCGCATCACAAAATCATCTGATTACGGGTGGCAGCGATCCGTTTTTGCCGCACCTGAGCAGTTCCATTAATCAAGCGTCCGAGGTCGATTTAGCTGTTGCTTTCGTTAAAACGACAGGACTGCGCTTGCTGCTGCCAGACATTCAAAGCGCACTCAAAGGTAACAAGGAATTGAATCGCCAGTCGGCGCGTGTACGGGTGCTGACGAGCGACTATTTAGATGTGACAGATACCGAGGCCTTGCGCTTGTTGATGCTGCTGCAGGCCCAGGGGGCGCAGGTCAAAGTGTACCAATCGGCTGGCAGCAGTTTTCACCTCAAAGCCTATCTGTTCGCTCAACTCAATGACCAGAGTGTTCTAAGCGGCACGGCATTTATTGGTTCCAGCAATATCAGCAGGCAAGCGCTAACGAATGGCTTGGAATGGAACTATCGCATTGATTATCCGGGCGACAATGGCTATCTTGAAGCACGCACCAAATTCGAAGAGCTGTTTGCTCATCCTCGCTGCGTCCCCCTAACGGATGAGTGGATCGCCCAGTATGATGCCCGCCGCGTTCCCTTGCCGATGGCTGTAGCGCCAGGTAGCTTGGAACAAGATGCGCCCCCCGTTCCAACTACCGTCCAAATAGAAGCCTTGTTCGCTCTGAGAGCGACACGCGATGAAGGGTTTCGACGCGGTTTAGTCGTGCTGGCAACCGGCCTTGGAAAAACATGGCTTGCCGCCTTCGATGCCAAACAGCTCGGAGCGCGACGGGTGTTGTTTGTCGCTCACAGGGAGGAGATTTTGAATCAAGCCGCCGAAACTTTCCTACGCATTCGACCCGATGCACGCGTCGGCTTTTACGCTGGTCAAACCAGAGACAGCGAGGCCGATATCTTATGCGCTTCGATCCAAACTTTAGGGCAAGAAGCCCATTTGGAGCGATACTCGCCAGAGCATTTCGACTATATCGTCGTTGACGAATTCCATCATGCGGCCGCTCCCACCTATCGACGCTTACTGGCCTATTTCTCACCACGTTTTCTGCTGGGTTTAACCGCGACGCCGGATCGTTCAGACCAGTCCGATATCTTGTCGTTATGCGATGACAATCTGGTGTTCACGCGGGGGCTATTTGCCGGCATCCAAGCCAAGCTCTTGGTACCGTTTCACTATTATGGCATCTTCGACAGTTCCGTCGATTACACCGAGATACCTTGGCGCAGCGGGCGCTTCGTTCTTGAGCAACTAAGCAATAAATTAGCGACTCTGGCTCGGGCTAAGCATGCGCTGACGGAGTGGCAGCGCCATAAGCAGCAGCGCACGCTGGCATTTTGTGTCTCGGTCACGCATGCCGAATTTATGACCGCCCAATTTTCCAAAGCGGGTATCGCTTGTGCTGCCGTGTATGCCGGTTCGCGGCTAAGCCGCGCCGACGCGCTGGAGCGCCTGCGTGACGGACGGCTCGCAGTGATCTTCTCTGTTGATCTGTTTAACGAAGGCGTGGATTTGCCGGCTATCGATACGGTCATGATGCTGCGCCCTACCGAGTCCAAAATCCTATTTCTCCAGCAGTTGGGCCGAGGCTTGCGCAAAAGCGAAGGTAAGGAACGCTTGGTTATTTTAGACTTTATCGGCAATCACAAGAGCTTTCTACACAAACCCGAGGCCTTGTTTGAGATCGACGCCAGCTATAAAAAATTAGCGGATTTCGCACGCAAGGCAGAGGCGAATCAGCTTGATTTTCCCGAGGGATGCTTCGTCAACTACGATTTGAAATTGATCGAGTTTCTCAAGTCGTTGGACAGCGAAGGAACGAAAAACGAGTACATCGCCTTGCGCGATAGCTTAGGCCGGCGCCCGACTTTGGCCGAGTTTTACCGGGCTGGCGCCAGCATGCCAGCGATGCGCAAGGAGTACGGTGATTGGTACGCCCTAGTCCAGGCAATGGATGACCTTGACGCAGACGAGCAAGCCATCGCGGCCAAGCATCGCAGCTTCTTGCGCGAACTGGAAATAACCTCGATGAACAAGAGCTTCAAGATGGTATTGCTTGAGGCATTACAGGAAATGGATGGTTGGCATACGCCACCAACAGCAGCCGCACTGGCTGAGCGCTCATGGCAAGTGCTGCAACGGCGACGCGCGCTTTTGGCCGATCTTCCGCAGCCACTGCGCGCAGGGAATGGTCAAAGCGAAGCATGGCTGCGCTACTGGTCCAGCAATCCCATCAACGCTTGGATAGGCGGCAATAGCACTGGTAAGAATAGTGATTTCCGGATGAAAGATGGGCGATTTGAAGCCGTCTTTAAACTTCATGACGGCCATCGGGAGAACTTCGAACTGATGGTGCAAGAGATTATTGACTACCGCTTGGCCACCTATGAAATCCGTCGCATTCAAGCAGATTTAACAAATAATGTGATTCCGTTTGTTCGCAGCGCAAAGGCGAACAATCTGACGACACTGCCATATTTCCCAAATTTAAAAATCGCTTGCGGCCACTTTAAGACCGGGACTGTGGATGCGGAAGAGTACCGCAATCTGCCTACCAGCTACGGAAATATCGATCCGCATCGACATTTTATCGCCCGAGCATCGGGCAATTCCATGAACGGTGGAAAACACCCGATTCAAGATGGCGACTACCTGCTACTGGAACATATTACGCCCACCAATGCGGGCTCGATTACTGGCTCGGTGATGGCAATCGAGCGTCAAGATGAGTCTGGCGATGTCTTCCAGTATTTACTGCGACATATCGTGAAAACACCTGACGGCGGCTATGTGCTGCGGGCAACGAATACAGACTTTCAAGACATGGATGCCACCGAGGATATGCACACCTTGGCGCGTTTCAAAGCCATTGTCAGTCCGCTCGATTTGGCCGTCGGACAGGCATTCAAGCGCGAGGATATTGCGCCGTTATTTGGCGAAACCTATAGTATCGGCAATTGGAATGTCGGGCATGTGACGCTGGTCAGCAAGAACGCAATGGTGTTGCTGGTAACGCTGAATAAGCAAGGCAAAGCCGTAGATCATCGGTACGTCGATCATTGGGTCGATGACAGCACCTTTCATTGGCAAAGCCAAAACTCCACAACACCGATTAACAAAAGAGGACGGGACATTATCGAGCACGAGCACAAAGGACTCACAATCCATCTGTTTGTGCGTGAATCTAAGCTACACAACGGCAAAGGTGCACCCTTCGTTTATCATGGGGCGGTACGCTACGTGAGCCACACAGGCAGCAGTCCGATGAGTGTCGTATTTAGCTTGGCTACGCTATAAGCATCTGATCTATCGCAGCGTGAACTGCTAACACCAAAAGAGAAAATAATCACTACTACCAAAGAAAATGCTGGCGGCGATATCCTGATTGGTCTTGCTGCGGTAGGCGGTTTGCAGCATGGCCTTGGTATAGCTCTGTGTGGATCGAACAATAGGCGTACTCCTTCACAATGTGGCGGCAGCAGAACACTGGCCACCGTTTTCCTCGCCTCAGTCACCATTTCCTCCCAGAAACCAGTACACTAGTTCCTGAGCGCAACTATTTTGTGCGCGCATCATGCCGCCTGCCGTTGCCGGGAGGCGTCCCTGCCGCAAGGCTTGTTGTCTGCCTGGACAAATGTCATGTTCGCTTCGCGCAGCCTGTCTCCTGCCTTCTATTACCTGTTCTTTTCAGGAGAACGGGAGCAGCAGCAGCGCTTTTTCAAGGAACTGCATTTCATTTCGATAGCGATCCTGACGTTTGGCCTGGCTTGCTGGCTGGTCACGTTCAGCCTGACCTTGCCGCGCGCTTCGTTCGATCATGCGCAGGCGGCGCTGGGCGTGACGGGCATGCTGGCCGGGCTGTTGCTGACCGTGTATGCGAAGTCCTTGCAGGCGATTATCGCCAGCGGCACCATCAGCGTGCTGTTCATCGGGTTCAGTTTTCGCGTGCTGATGCTGGGCACGGAAGATCCCGCTTTCTGGGTGTTGCCGTTGGGCGTGATGATCACCCTGACGACGGCGCCCATTTTCAGCGGCATCGCGTATTACCTGGGCGTATCGCTGTGCGTGTGGGCCATCCTGGGGCTGGGGCAGTTTCCCGTGCATGCGGGCCAGGCTGACCAGCATTGGCCCGTGCTGGCCGTCACCATCAGCGTCATCATCGGCCTGGCGCTGAACATCTATTTTCTCGTCTTGCGCATCCACAACTACCGCGCCCAGCGCGACCTGGCGACGATGGCCTACAAGGATGGCTTGACCGGACTCAATAACCGCCGCATGTTTACGCAAGGCGCGCGCACCTTGCAGCGCACGGCGCGCACGCCCGCGTATTTCCTGATGATCGATATCGACGACTTCAAGCAGATCAACGACGTGTACGGCCATGACGTGGGCGATGAAGTCCTGAAAAAGATCGCCGACGTGATCGCCAGGCTGTCGGGCGAGCACCTGTGCGGGCGCCTCGGCGGCGAAGAGTTTGCCGTCATTTACCTGGGCGAAAAGAACGCGGCCTGCGCCTTTGCCGCGCAGATCGTTGACAGCGTCGAGGCCGCGTTCGTGCCGGAACGCAAGGTGTCCGTCAGCATCGGCGTCGCGGAACTGCTCAAGGAAGTCGACTTGTCGCACAGCTACCGGCGCGCCGACGAATCCTTGTACCTGGCCAAGAAGAACGGCAAGAACCGCTACGTGCTCGACGCCGCCTGAACGCCGCCTTCCGGCGCCGCATCGAGCAGCGCCAGCAAGGCTTGTGGGGAAATGTTCCAGGGATCGCGCTGCTCCGGGTCCACCTCGTACCAGCTGTCCTGGGCGCAGATCTTGAGGATGGTCAAGGGAATGTTCTTGCTCTCAAAGAAGGCCAGCATGCGGCGGAGCAGTTGGCTGACCCTGGCATGGTCTTCCAAGTATAAAGAACAGGTATAGAAGCAGCCCTTCTCTCCCATGCGCAATCTCCTGGCCGCCCCGACACGCGAGTGGAGCACGTACTTGTGCAGGAACTCGGTCACGACTTCATCGTCAACGGGAATACTGCAGGAAATGGTGATCTTGGCCATGGCAACGGAGACAGTGATTCAATAGACTAGCTTAGCAGAAAGAGATTTATTCCTGAAATGCTAAGATCGCGGCCCGCGCATGCCGGCAACCGGTCCGGCATGGCGTCTCGACAAGGATGGCCATTGAACACCCCAGGAAAAATCACTCTGTGCATGCTGTCGCTGTGCGCCGCCCTGTCCCTGCCGCTTTCCAGCATGGCACAAGCCGTTTCTGCCGAGGATGCCGCCTTCGTGGCCGCTACCGTGCCCGTGCCGTCGCCGCCACTGCGCCTGAGTGCGCATCCGGAGATCCGCGCCGACGTCTTCAAGCTGCTCGGCTATGCGCGCGGCAGCTATACGCAGGGCGACACCCTGATCGCCCGTCAGGTGCTCGGCAGCATGCATTCACTCGACGACATCACGCGCACCATGCTGCCAGACGGGCGCTCCGTGCTGGCCTCCGTCGATGCCGGCACACACGGTGCCTGGCGCGCCGCCATGCTGTTCGATCCGCAACGCAAGCTGTTGGCGCTGGGCCTCGTCAACGGCCATTGCCAAGCCCCCATCGGCGACGCCGCACCCGCCTGCCTGCCAGCCACGCACGCCGTGCTGACGCTCTTCTTGCCGCCAGGCGCTGAGGATGAGATGGGCGCGCCGCTACTGGTCTGGGCGCGGCAGTTGCCCCCCATGCTGGCGCAGGCCGCGCCGGAACAGCGGCAAAGCATTGCGGCGGTGGAATACATCACGACCCGCCCCGATCAACCCGGCTGGGAGGCGCGCGACGTGCCGCCCGGCTTTCCCGACAGCCTGCTGCACCTGCTGTTGCCGAATGCGGAATTGAACAGCAGTTCCAGCGGCGGCAAGATCGTCACACCAGCGGGCCTGGTCGGTTTGCCCATGCGCACGCCGACGGAAGCGGCCGAGGCGGGCGACGAACCCATGCCCGATGCCGACATCACCCTGCGCAGCTATGCCGATTTCCACTGGGTGCTCAACACCTACGCCAAGCTGGCCAAGGGCGCGCAAGTGAAGGGCCATGACGACAAGGTGGTGTTTACGGGCAGCGATACGAGCGGCCGCTACACGGTGACCTTGCGCGAACCAAACAAGGACGATGGCATCCTCATCACCGTGGCCAGTTGGCGGACAAAATAAGGTAAGCGAACCGGGAAAGCATTGCCATTACGCACAAGAGCATGGCATTTTGGCATTTTGCGGTATGATTTCCAGCCGTGCGGCGCGGCCCGATCCCTGCCTTGCCCACCCTGCCCTTCAAGCCTGTCACGCTTGCGTCGCATCCTGCCCCTAAGGAATTCATATGTTCGGTTTTAACTTGCGCGTTGCCAAGATGGTGTGGACGGCGTTCCTCATCGCCTTCCTGCTCTTTCTCACCTACAAGGTCTCGTCGACCCTGATCGTCGTGGTCTTTGCCATTTTCTTCAGCTACCTCGTGTATCCGCTGATCGGCCTGCTGGAACGCCATGGCCCGAAACGCTTGCCGCGCACGGCCAATATCGGCATCGTCTTCCTCGTCGTGATCTTGCTGGTGGCGGTGCTGGGCTCCATCTTTGGCGCGCGCATCGAGGAAGAGGCGATCAAACTCAGCGATCAGCTGCCGACGCTGCTCAAGGGCAATAACTTTGCCGAGCGCATTCCTTTGCCTGAATTCATGGAGCCGCTGCGCGCGCGCCTGCTGTCATTCATGCAGACGCAGCTGAGCAGCGGTACGGGACAAGCCATGCCGCTGGCGA
This sequence comes from Janthinobacterium lividum, assembly GCF_011601275.1. Taxonomy (GTDB): domain Bacteria; phylum Pseudomonadota; class Gammaproteobacteria; order Burkholderiales; family Burkholderiaceae_D; genus Janthinobacterium; species Janthinobacterium lividum_E. Next base: position 45,041 of record NZ_JAAOLY010000011.1, read on the forward strand.
AAGAACTGGGCTTGACCGTCATGCATGCGGCCAGCAACCTGATCTATCTGGTGCTGGTGCCCGTGCTGAGCTTTTTGCTGATCAAGGAGGGACCGGACATGCGCGACGGCTTGTTGTCCCTGCTGAACCGCCCGAACAAGAAGCTCTGGGGCGCCATCATCGACGACCTCGACATCTTGCTGTCGCGCTATGTGCGCGCCCTGCTGCTGTTGTCGATCGCCACGTTTGTGTCCTACAGCATCGCCTTTTCGCTGATGGGCGTGCCGTACAGCCTGCTGCTGGCCGGCGCTGCCGCCTTGCTGGAATTCATCCCGTTTGCCGGTCCTCTGGCGGCCGCCGTCATCGCCGTGGTCGTGGCCGGTTTCAGCGGCTTCGAGCACGTGTTCTGGCTGATCGGCTTTATCGCCGCCTACCGCTTGTTCCAGGATTACGTGGTCAATCCGTATTTGATGAGCGAAGGCGTGGAAGTGAGCCCGCTGATGGTGATCGTCGGCTTGCTGGCTGGCGATCAGCTCGGTGGCGTGGTCGGCATCTTTTTGTCCGTGCCCGTGATGGCGGCCATCAAGATTGTCTTCGTGCGTGCCCGGGCAGCCTTGCAGGCGCGCCATGATGCGCTGGAGAAAGCGGAGCAGGCGGCGGAAGAAGCGCGCGCCCAGGCCTTGGCCGAGGCGGCGCGCTTGCAGGAACAGGGCAGCAAGGCCACCCTGGAAGCACAGTAACTTAAAACTCTTCCCACTCGCCGCTGTTGTCGGCTGCAGGCTTGGCCGGACGCGGTTTTGCGGCCGCGACAGGTGCAGCGGCGACGCGGCTTGGCGTCAGACGCAACGCCGGGCGTTTCAAGGCCGTGCTGGCGGCGGCAACGACAGGCTTGCGCAAGGCAGGCTTGGCCGCTGCCGGGCCGCTATGGTTGGCGTCGAGTTTAAAAATGCTGACCATTTCGGCCAGCGCCGCCGCCTGTTCCTGCATGGCTTCCGACGCTGCTGCCGCTTCTTCCACCAGGGCCGCATTCTGTTGCGTCACGGTATCCATTTCCGCCACGGCTTGATTGATCTGGCCGATGCCCAGTTCCTGCTCGCGGCCGGCGGCGCTGATTTCGCCCATGATGTCCGTCACGCGGCGGATGCTGGACACGATCTCGTCCATCGTCGTGCCCGTCTGGCTGACCAGTTCGCTACCGGCGCCCACGTTCTGTACCGACGCTTCGATCAGCAGCTTGATGTCCTTGGCGGCGGAAGCCGAGCGGTGCGCCAGGTTGCGCACTTCCGTGGCGACGACGGCAAAGCCACGGCCCTGTTCGCCCGCGCGTGCCGCTTCCACGGCTGCATTCAGCGCCAGGATATTGGTCTGGAAGGCGATGCCGTCGATCACGCCGATGATGTCGGCGATCTTTTTCGACGATTCGCTGATGGTGCCCATGGTATCGACCACTTGCGCCACCAATGCGCCACCTTTCACCGCCACGTCCGATGCCGAGACAGCCAGCTGGTTGGCCTGGCGCGCATTGTCGGAATTCTGCTTGACGGTCGAGGTCAGTTCTTCCAGCGACGAGGCCGTTTCTTCCAGGCTCGACGCTTGCTGCTCCGTGCGGCTGGACAGATCCAGGTTGCCCGAAGCGATTTCATTGCTGGCCGTGGCGATGGCGCCGCTGCCGTCGCGCACGCCACGCACGGTGGTCGACAGGCGTTCCTGCATTTTCTGCAAACCCGTCAGCAAGGCGCCCATTTCGTCGTTGCGCATAATGACGATGTCGTTGGCCAGGTTGCCGTCGGAAATGGCGCCGAAATGGCGCAGGGCCTGGTCCAGCGGGCCAAAGATGGCGCGCAGCAGCAAGATGCTCGAGATAATGGTCAGCAAGGCGCCGAGTATCATGCCGCCGATGGCCATGGTCACCTGAGTACGGTAGCTGGACTGGCTGGTCGCATACATCGCGGCGGCCGAAGTGGCCTGGTATTGCGTCAATGTTTCGGCGGCCTGGTCCAAGGTGCGGTACAGCGGCGTCAGTCCCGTCATCATCAAACCGTCCGCTTGCGCGACATTGCCTTCACGCAAAGCCTTGCTCATGACCAGCAAGCCATTGCTCATGTAATCGCTGCGCTTCTTGTCCATGTCGTCGGACAAGCGCTTTTCATCCGCACTTTGCGGCAAGCCCAGGTACACCTTCCAGGACTTGTTGGATGCCTCCATGAATTGTTCGGCACGGACAAGGATATCCTTGGCGTCGGCCGCATCAGGATGCACCATCACGCGGTCCATCGTGAACCGGGCGCGGCCCAGCAGAATCTGCGATTCGCCGATCGCTTGCGTCGATGCCAGCTGATTGCTGTAGACCTCGTTGAGGCTGTTGTTGGCCGATTTCAGGCTGATGATATTCATGACGCCCAGCACGGCGATCAGCAAGCCCAGCACACTCATGGTGGCAATCAGGCGCATTTTTATAGTGATATTCGACAGCATGCAGTTCCTTGGTAGGGGCGCAACCATGCCGCTGCTTACCGATTGGAATACAGCAAGCGCCAGATGGGCGGGTCACGTGAATTGTTCAGGACAGAGCGATACGGCGTGTGCGGCAGCAGGGGGAAGGCGGCCCGCGCATATCGTCAGGAGTGAAAGACAGATCAACAGGGTTGAGGTTTTCCGTACTTTTATTTCCTGACTGCAAGATACAGGGAAAGATTACCAGTAGCAACATCCAGCATGAATTTTCACGCTTTGTAACAAGCGGATGATGTTTTTTGCGCAGAACTGGCATTCCGCAATCGTGCGCGCTCGCGTGGGAATGCCATTTATGTTAGCCAATTAGTTAATACATGGTTTCTTCGATGAGCTGGCCATCGCTGCGGAAATATTGAAACCGGCCCGTTTTCTTGCCCATGTCGTAGGCGCCGATCAGCTTCGGCTTGCCGTTCTGGAAATTCTCGATGTTGACGCCATGCAGCACGCCCTTGTGCCAGTTGCGCTGAAATTGCGGCAATTCGCCATCGGGATAAAACAGGATTTCCACGCCATCGCGCTTGCCTTCGGCAAATGACCCCTGATAACGCCGCTTGCCATCCGGATAAAAACTTTCCATCGTGCCCTCGAGCACGCCCAGGCGGTAATGCTCGGCCAGTTCCAGCTGGCCATTGGGCGCATATTGTTCCAGCTTGCCTTCCGGTTCGCCATTGAGCATGGTCAACACTTGCCAGCCGCCATCCGGCGTCGCTTTCTTCCACGGCCCCTGCTTGACGTCGTCAACGTACAAACCGCCACCGCCAGGTTCGACCCACTGGCCCTGCTTCTTGCCATTGACATAGTTGCCCTGCCAGTGCACCACGCCTTCGACGCGACGCTCGCTGGGTCCATCCAGCCTGTCCTTGAGGTAGGTATCGAAGCCCTGGTAGTTGCCCTTGCCCTCGTCGCGCCATTCCTCCACACCCGGACTCACTTCCCAGCGTCCCGTGCGCTGACCACGCTGCATCATGCCCGTCGTCGTTTCCTCGCCGCTTACATAGGTCCATGCTCCTTCAGCCTTGTCATCGACAAACGCGCCAGACGAACGGATGGTGAGCGGCTCTTCATAGTGCCACTGCCCTGTCCGCTTCCCCTGCGCATACTGGCCGCGGGCAAACACGCTGCCCCTGCAGCAATTCACGTCGTACTCGATGAACAGCCCATCCTGGCTGGCGGCAAAGCGCTGCGGTTGCGTTTCCCAGGTGATCCACTTGATGTGATAGCTGGGCGCGCGCCCGCCTTCCCAGCCCTTGCCCAGCAAATACGTGACCGTGAGGAAATGGCCATCCTTTCCCTCGAAGGTTTTTTTATAGGCAAACGCGGGTGCGTCCACCGGCTTGCCCGGCAACAAGTCACCATCGATATTGAAATAGCCGACCAGGGTGCCGTACGCATGCTCGATGGCGTCGAACTCGGCCACGCCTGTAGGCACATAGGCGATGCTGTAGTCGATCAGCTGCAAACGGGCCAGCGCAGCGCGTACCCGCGCCTCGTCCATGGTTTTCGCGCCGCGCACGATGGCATCCAAGGCCGGCTGCAAGGTCGCGACCTTGAACATCCTGCCGCCGCTGCGCTCGTAGCGGTAGGCATGCAAGCCATAGCCATCGGCACTGCGGCTGAGCACGAACGTCGTTTCACCTTCGCTGTCGAGGTCAAGCTGGAACACGGCCGCGATGGCCGCCTTGCCGTACTTGTCCAGGTTCATGCGTTTTTCGCTGATGCCATTGCACTGGCAGTAGTAGCCGTTGACCTCGCCATTTTCCCGCAAGAAAGCCAACACCACGCCGCCATCGCGGCGCTCGACAACGCTGGCGGTGGCCATAGGGACGCCTTCATAGAAACGCGCCGCCTGCGCTGGCGCCAAGTTACCCAGCGCCAGCAGCGCCGCCATCGTGCTCATCCAAAATGCTTGCCGCATGCCCACTCCACTGCCTGAAAACCGCCATTATGCATGGCCGCTCAGGCAAGACCGGACACGCGAGGACGCCGGCCGAACAGGGGCCGCTGCACCGTCTGCGCCAGCAGCACGCCCAGCAGCGAGATGCCGCCGCCGACGAGGTGGTACACATGCATGCTTTCGTGCAACCAGACGATGGCCAGCAAGGCCGTCAGCAGGGGCAACAGGTTGACGTAGATGCTGCAGCGGTTCGGCCCCAGCAGTTTGACGCCTTCGATCCACAGATAGGACAGCACGATGGACGAACCGATGCCCGCATAGCCGATCAAGGGCAAGGTGGTGGCGTCCAGCTTGGCGCTGCCGGGCGGCAAGAACAGGAAGAACGGCAACATGCACGCCAGGGCAGCCAGCGCCTGGCAATAAATGGCTTGCCAAGCAGGAACAGACAGACGCCAGCGGCGCAGCAGCACGCCGTACAGGGCGAAGCTCAGGGAAGCGAGCAGCATCAGCGCGTCGCCCGCATGCACGCCCTGATGCAGCAAGGCCAGCACGTCGCCACGCCCCACCAGGTACAGCAAGCCGCCAAACGACAGCACGCCGCCGGCCGCCATGCCGACCGTCAGGCGCTCGCCCAGCAGCAACACGCTGAGCAGGGCCGTCATCAGGGGCGCCAGCGCCGTGACGATGGCCATATTCGTCGCCGTGGTGCTTTCCGCGGCGCGGTAGGACAAACTCTGGAACAAGGCCATCGACATCAGGCCGCACAAGGCCAGCTGCCACCAGTGGCGGCGGATGGCGGCGCGGTTGCGCCACAGGGGCCGAACGATAAACGGCGTCATCACCAGCAAGACCAGTACCAGGCGATAAAAAGTGATGGCCGTGGGGGCGATGCTGGACGCGGCCAGCTTGGACACGACGACGTTGCCGGCCCACAGCAACATGGCCAGAAACGGATACAGATAGGCGCGCACAGGCATGCGAGGCTCCATAAATAATTGCGGGTATTCATCATGCCGCAGGCACGCCGCGCCTTCTCGCGCTAAGATGTCCATACCTATCGCAAAACTGACCTGCTTTCATGGATTGTTCCTCCCCCGCCTTTCAGGAATTGCTGCCCGTCACGGCGCGCGCCATGGCGCTGGCCGTCGACTATGCGCACGGCCACGTGATTTCCGCCCATCGCCACACGCATGCGCAATTGCTGTATGCCATCGAGGGCGTGATGACCATCGAGGCGCAGGGCGGGCGCTGGGTAGTGCCGCCCACGCGCGGCGTGTGGCTGCAACCCGGCATCGCGCACAAGGTGCGCATGAGCGGCGCTGTGAAAATGCGCACGGTGTTCGTCAACTGCGCCAATTCTCCATTGCTGCCTGGCCACAGCTGCGTGCTCGACATCAGCCCCCTGCTGCGGCAACTGATCGTGGCCGCCGTCGACATCGCACCCGATTTTACGGAAGGCAGCCGCGACTGGCATCTGCTGCAATTGCTGTTGCACGAGCTCGACAGCCTGCCAGTACTGCCCCTGTATCTGCCCTTGCCTTTTGACGCGCGCCTGCGCGGCATCTGCGCGCGGCTGATGGAACAGCCGGGCGAGCAAGTGACGGTGGCGCACTGGGCGCAGGAACTGGCGATCACCGAGCGCAGTCTGCACCGATTGTTCCAGAAACAGACGGGCATGCGCTTCGGCCAATGGCGCCAGCAAGCGCGTTTGCTGCGGGCGCTGGAGCAATTGGCGCAAGGCATCAAGGTCATCGACGTGGCCATGGACAACGGCTACACGAGCCAAAGCGCGTTTGCCGCCATGTTCAAAAAACATTTCGGCACCACGCCGACCGCGTTTTACCAGGCTAAAGTCATCGCTGCGTAAAAAAATGCTGCTATGCATCAATAATCATGGGCGATAAGCGCCGCGCTTGTTATCATCGCAAGCCTTATCGCACCGCACCCATCCTGGCAACGGTGTTGACCTTATTCCACACCACCATGACACAGAATTTCTTCCAGACTTTTATCCTGCTCTTGCTTGTCACTGACCCGTTCGGCAACGTTTCCCTGTTCGTCAATGCCCTGAAACGGGTACCGATCGAGCGGCGCTGGAAAGTCGTGGTGCGCGAATGCATGATCGCCTTCGGCATCCTGCTGCTGTTTATGTTCTTCGGCCGCCATTTTCTGAACGCCTTGCAGTTGTCGGAAATCGCCCTGCGCATCGGCGGCGGCGTGATCCTGTTCCTGATCGCCATGCGCATGGTGTTTCCACAGCCGAACGCGGGCAATAGCGACCACGAGATGGGCGGCGAACCGTTCATCGTGCCGCTGGCCATCCCCGCGCTGGCCGGTCCGTCGGCCCTGGCCACCGTGCTGCTGTTTTCCTCGCATGAAGTCAATGAAGTGATCGCCCACGTGGCGGGCTTGACGGCCGTGGCCGTCGTCTGGCTGGCCGTCTTCCTGTGCGCCGAACGCTTGCAGCGGGCCCTCGGTCCAAGAGTCATGACGGCGTTTGAACGCCTGATGGGCTTGATCCTGACGGCGATGGCGATTGAAATGCTGCTGGCCGGCATACGCGCGTTTTTGAAATCCGTTTAACATCATCATTCATCCACTGAAGGAGTCCAGCATGAGCCGTTGCGCCCACATTTGCCTGATGGCCGATTACAACCAGTGGATGAATGCCAAGGTCTACGCGGCGGCGGCCAGCCTGCCGGCGGAAGAACTGCAGCGCGAGCGGGGCGCCTTTTTCGGCTCCCTGCTGGCCACCCTGAACCACGTGATGGTGGGCGACACACTGTGGATGCAGCGCTATGCGAAACACCCGGCCGGTTTCCCCCTGCTCAACCCCATCCGCGCCATCACTCCGCCCGCCTCGCTCACGCAGCCGCTGTTCGCGGCCGACGATTTTGCCGCCATGCATGCGCACCGGCAATGGCTGGATCAGCTCATCGTCGACTGGGCCGCCTCCATCACGGAAGCGGACCTCGACCACCTGCTCGACTACCGCAACAGCAAGGGGCCGAACCGGCGCGAGTTTTTCAGCCTGCTCATGCATTTCTTTAACCACCAGACGCATCACCGGGGACAGGCCAGCACCCTGCTGTCGCAAGCGGGTGTGGATATCGGCGATACGGATTTACTGTTTCGCATTCCCAACCATATTGCCGACTGACGACGGGCGGTACAGCCACGCTTTCCCGGCAATCGCCGCCAGCGCCAGCATACCCAGCAGCGCGCCGCACGCCAGCGCCCCCTGCATGCCGTAGTGCGCAATGGCCTGGCCGCCAGCCAGCGCGCCCACCGTCACGCCCAGGTTGATGGCGGCGATATACACGCCGATGGCGAACGCGGGCGCCTCGCGCGCTTCGCTGCTGAGCCACACTTGCGTGACGATCAGCCCGCTCGTGTGCGCCGCGCCCCAGAACAGCAACAACACCGCCATGGGCGCCCAGCCGATACCGCTGCCCGCATAGCGGTACAGCAAGCAGTACGCCAGGCCCAGCAGCACGGGCTGCAACAATACCGTGCGCAGCACGTGCGTACCCAGCTGACGCCCGGCAAACAGATTGCCCGCCACGCCGCCCACGCCAAACACCACCAGCGCCAGCCCCGTCTGGCGCGCCGACAAGCCCGCTTCCTGCTGCAGATAAGCGGCCGCATACGCATACACGGCAAACATGGCCGCAAAGACGAGCACGGCAGCGGCAATGGTGAGCCACAGGGCGGGTTTGCGCAGCACGGCCAGCTGGCGCCCGTAGGCCATCGGCGCTTCCTGCTGCGTGTCGGGCAAGAACACATATAAACCAAGCGCGGCCAGCGCGTTGACGAGGGCGCAGGCAAGGAACGATGCCTCGTAGCCATACTGTGCGGCAATCCACGTCGTCAGCGGAATGCCCAGCACCATGCCCATGCTGGTGCCCGTAAATGCATGCGCGCCGGCCCGCGCCGCATCCTGTGGCGGATACAGCGCGGCGGCCGCCACCATGGCCAGCGAGAAATACACGGGGTGGAACAGGGCCGGCACGATGCGTAGCGCCAGCAGCAGCTCGAAGCGGGGGGCATACGCCGACACCACGCTGGCCAGCGCGAACACGAGCAGGGACGCGATCAACACGCGCTTGCGGCGCCAGCGCGTGGCCAGCAGCACCAGAAAGGGGCCGCCCACGGCGATGACGAGGGCGAACAGGCTCACCAATGAACCCGCCTGCGCGGCCGTCACCGCGTAGCGCTGCATGATCATCGGCAAGATGCCGACGACGCCAAACTCGATGCAGTACACGCCGAACAAGCCCAACGCGAGGAAGACGATCGGGTGCGGGCGCGTCATTCCAGTTCCTTCGAGCCATACACTGCCTGGCACAGTTCCGTCACGAACGGCCCCGCCATGCCTTCCAATGCCGTATTCGTGAACGCCACCACGGACAGCTCTTGCGCCGGATCGACAAACCACGAGTGGCCATACGTGCCGCCCATGCGCCAGCTGCCCGTCGATTCCGGCGTGGCGGCGGCAAGCGGATCGGTCAATACGGTAAAGCCCAGGCCGAAGCCCCGGCCCGGCCAGAATGGCAAGTCACATTCACTCGTCTGGCTCGTGCCCATCTGGCGCGCCAGTTCTGGCGGCAACAGCGGCGCGCCGCCCTGGCGCAGCGCTTCCAGCAAGCGCATGAAGTCAGGCGCCGAACCCACCATGCCGGCGCCGCCCGACGGGTACGCCTGCGCATCGCGGGCGCGCGCCGGCGACAAGGTAAAACCTGCCATGCCATCGAGAAACGGCAGATGGTCTTCCCCAACATCGAGCAAGCGGCGCGGCCGGGATTCTCCCGCTGCGCGGTCCGCATACGCGACGGCCAGGCGCGCCGGCTCCGTCGCCAGGAAACCCGTGTCGTGCATGGCCAGCGGCGCCGTCACCAGATGTTCCACGGCCTGCGCCAGCGGCAAACCAGTCACCGCTTCGATCACGGCGCCCAGCACGTCGGTGGCGATCGAATACGCCCAGCGCTCGCCGGGGGCGTACGCCAGCGGCACGGTGGCCAGGCGGCGCAGGTTGTCCTCCAGGGTAATGGGCGAGGCATCCATGCCATCCGACACCCCGGCCCGCGCATACGCGCCGCCCGGCGACTGGAAAAAGCCATAGTCGAGCCCGGCCGTGTGCGTGAGCAAGTGGCGCACGGTCAGCGCCGCCACGGCGCCGTCCGGCTGGCGCGGCGCAAAATACGGCAGCCAGTGCGTCACCAGGTCGTCCAGGCCCAGCCGGTCTTGCCCAACCAGCGCCAGCGCGGCCGTCGAGACGATGGGTTTGCTGACGGATGCCAGGCGGAACAGCGCGTCCTCGCGCATGGGCGTGCCCGCCTCGCGGTCCAGGTGGCCGGCCGCGCGACGATACACGTCCTGGCCACGCTGGCGCACCAGCACGACGGCGCCCACCAGGCGCTGCTGCAGAACACAGTCCAGCAGAGGATCGATGCGGGCGGCCAAGGCCGTGGGAGAGAAGTTGTAAGTCATGACTGAGCCTTTCAAATGATCAGACTGCCAAGGTAAGGCAGGCGCGATCAAAGAAAAACAGGCTATAGTTTCTGTCTGTGCGGACGTTTGCATCCGCAATCAAAGAGGAGTGACATGGATAACCTGGCGGGATTCACGGCCTTCGTGCAGGCGGCCGAAACGCGCAGTTTTGTGGCGGCGGGCCGCGTGCTTGGTATTTCCGCCTCGGCCGTGGGCAAGAGCATCGCGCGGCTGGAAGAGCGCCTCGGCGTGCGCCTGTTTCACCGCAGCACGCGCAGTATCGCGCTGACGAGCGAAGGTACGGTGTTTCTCGAACGCTGCCGCCGCATCCTGGGCGAGATCGAAGCGGCCGAGCTGGAGTTATCGAATAGCAAGAGCGCGCCGCAAGGCCGGCTGCGCGTCAGCTTGCCGCAGGTCGGCAGCCTGCTCAATCCCGTGCTGGCCGCGTTCGCGCGCGCGTATCCGCTGGTGGAGCTCGACCTCGATTTCAGCGACCGCCGGGTCGACGTGATCGAGGAAGGCTACGACGCCGTCGTGCGCGCGGGCGAAAGCGCCGACAGCCGTTTGATGAGCCGCCAGCTGGGCCAGTTCCAGCTGCAGCTGGTGGCCGCGCCCACGTACCTGGCGCAGCACGGCACGCCGCTGCTTCCCGCCGACCTCGCGCGTCACACTTGCCTGCTGTACAAATTTCCCAGCAGCGGCAAAGTCGAAGCCTGGCCCCTGCCAGAGTGGCAGGCCCTGCACACGGCCGGCTTGCCGTCCCTGCTCCACTGCAACAATGTCGACACCTTGCTGCACTTTGCCGAAAGCGGCCTGGGCATCGCCGCCCTGCCCGACTTTGCCGTGCGCGCCGCGCTGGCTGCGGGACGCTTGCAGCCGGTGCTGGACGCGCACCGCCAGCACGACGGCGCCTTCCGCATCCTGTGGCCCAGCAGTCGCCACCTGACGCCGAAACTGCGCGCCTTCATCGATTTCCTCGCCATCCACGTGTTTCCGGAAAGCTGAGCCCGCATCAGCACCACGCTCGTTGTTTCCACACGACAACTTATACAATTTGCTACCAGTTTTCAAACTTTTCGCGGACTTGATACAAGTTTTTGTATTGCGGTGCGAAATTTTGAGGAACAATTACAGACCGGCCGCTGCTACGTATAAACCCGTAGCCTCGACCTGTCGACGTTTTCCCTCACTTCCGCAACACGAAAGCAATCATGTCACTCACACAATTCAAAATCGGCACCCGGCTCGGGATCGGGTTTGCTGTCGTCCTCGGCCTGCTGGTCGCCGTCTTGCTCGTCGGCTTGTATTCCATGGGGCAACTGAGCGCACGCACGCACGACATCGTGGCCGACAAGAACGTCAAGATGGCGGCCGCCAATACCATGAGCGACAACGTACGCAACATTACATTGGCGATCACGAGCATTGTGGTGGCGCCGACGGAAGCGCTGGTGCAGGCGGAATTGGCGAAAATTGGCGAAGCGCGCAAGAAATACGGCGCCGCCAAGGAAACCTTGCAAAAGAAAATCTCGACGGACAAGGAAACGGCGCTGATGGCCGAGCTGGACGCTGCCTTGAAAGCGGGTGCGCCGCTGAACAACAAGGTCATCGAGCTGCGCAATGCGGGCCAGACGGAAGAAGCCATTGCATTCCTGACACAGCAGGCGGCGCCGAGCCTGAAACGCGTGCTGGGCGCGCTCGACAGCCTGGTCGCGTATGAAGGTGAACAGGCGGCGCAGGCGGCAACGGACGCCGAAACGCTGAGCGGCAGCGCGCGCGCGTCCATGCTTGCCCTGGGCAGCGTGGCCGTGCTGCTGGGTGCTTTTGTTGCCTGGATCATCACGCGTTCGATCACGCAGCCCATCAATGCGGCCGTCAGCGTGGCCGAAACCGTCGCTTCGGGCGACTTGTCGTCGCACATCGTCGTCAATTCCAGCGATGAAACGGGCCGCCTGCTGGGCGCCCTGAAAGCCATGAACACCAGTCTCCTGGGCGTGGTGGCGCAAGTGCGCAACGGTACGGATGCGATCTCCACGGCATCGAGCGAAATTGCCGCCGGCAACCTCGACCTGTCGTCCCGCACGGAAGAGCAAGCCAGCTCGCTGGAAGAAACGGCGTCGGCCATGGAAGAGCTGACCTCGACCGTGAAGCAGAACGCGGACAATGCGCGCCAGGCGAACCAGCTGGCAAAAAGCGCGTCGGAAGTGGCCGTGCGCGGCGGCAGCATCGTCTCGCAAGTGGTCGACACCATGGGCACCATCAACGCCTCGTCGAAGAAAATCGTCGACATCATCGGCGTCATCGACGGCATCGCCTTCCAGACGAATATCCTGGCCTTGAACGCGGCCGTGGAAGCGGCGCGCGCGGGCGAACAGGGCCGCGGCTTCGCCGTCGTGGCGTCGGAAGTGCGCAATCTGGCCCAACGGTCGGCTGGCGCAGCGAAGGAAATCAAGGAATTGATCGCCGCGTCCGTCGCCAACGTGGACACGGGTTCGCGACTCGTCAATGAAGCGGGCCAGACCATGGGCGACATCGTCGACAGTATCGTGCGCGTGACCGACATCATGGGAGAGATTACCTCGGCCACGCACGAGCAAACCATCGGCATCGAACAGATCAACATGGCCATCGCCCAAATGGATGAAGTGACGCAGCAAAACGCAGCGTTGGTGGAAGAAGCGGCAGCCGCCTCGCAAAGCATGCAGGACCAGGCGGGTGAACTGGCCCACGTGGTGGGCTTCTTTAAAACCGGCAACCATGTGGCCAGCGCACCCAAGCTGGCGCCTGTGCGCACAGCACCGGCAGCGCCCGCCATCGCACGACCTGCGGCCAAGCCCGCCCCCGTGCGCAAGGCCGTGGCCGCCGCGCCGGCACGCCGCAGCAATGCGGCTGCAGAGAGCGAATGGGAAGAGTTTTAATGCACGAGCTTTAACACCCAACAGCACCCTCCCCAAGGGAAAGCCAGGCAGGAAGTTGCTGCCTGGCTTTTTTTCGTCTGCCAATACCACTTTTTTTTGCGGCAAAGCCCGCGCAATAGATAAAAGTGCAAAACGTGCAGCGCGCATACGCTTTACAATCCTCGCTCGCTTTTACAAAATATTGGTCATCATGAATCAGGCAGAACAGCAGCGCCTCCTGGCTATCCTGGAGTATTGGCACAAGATCGAATTCTTTATCCCGTTTGACCTGAATCAAATCACGGACGTTGAAGACCAGTCCACCGTGCGTCTCCTGCACCGCGAACAGCTGGCGCAATTGCCGCCGCAGTTCTCCACGCAATGGCAAGTACCGTCTGACCGCGAGATCGATGGCTTCTCATTGTTCCTCGGCGTCTTCGACAAGGCTGAAATCAACAAAGCTTGCCCGCCGGCCAACGGCCCGGAAAACATTGCCGAAACAGAAAAAACAGAACTGCTGGGACGCTCGTGCTTTGCCCGCATCAATCTCAATGCGCTGGGCGAGCCGCAGTTCGACCCCGTGTCCGTGTCAACGTTGCCGTGGGCGCTGGGCCGTGCCCGCACGCCGGACTGGTCGGGCCTGAGCCTGGACGCCTTCAGCGACAGCCAGCTGGCGCTGCAGGACAGCCTGCGCAACTTCGCGGCAAGCCGCACGCCACAGCAAGTGACGGACGAGGCAGGCAATGTCTCGTCTCCCCTGTCCGGCATGGAAATCGCGGCCCTGGCCGACTTGATGCGCGACTGGGCCGGCTTCCACCCGTTGGCCGGCCAGCCGCTGGCCGTGCTGGAATTGCGCACACGCAAGAAACGCGCCGCTGCCGACCCGGCCGATGCGCTTGAGAACAGCCAGAACCGCACGCTGGACTTTGGCGACGTCGCGGAACCGTCGATCGATATCCTCAACAGTTTTTACCTGGATGACCTGGAACAGATCATCCGCGCCTTGCGTGGCGGCAAGCTGCCCGCGACGGTCGCAGCCTACCTGACGCCGCTGGCGCAGGATGAGCGCATCGACCTGTACAGTCCGGCCGGACGCCAGGCGCTGGCCGCCATGCTCAATCCGGGCAATATGAACCGGGGACACTGGCTGGAAGACGCCAGCTACGCCATGAGCCTGATGCAGCAGTTCGCCATCCACGGCGCGCGCACGGGCTTGAGCGAGCGGGGCATCTTTTCCGTCAACGGTCCGCCGGGCACGGGCAAGACGACCTTGTTGCGCGAATTATTCGCCGACAACATCGTGCGCCGCGCCAGCGTGCTGGCCTGCCTGGACCGCGCCGGCGACGCCTTCATCGGCAAGGTGGCCGTGGCCTTCGAAGGCGTGCGCGACCCGATCACCATCGCCCGCTTGCGCCCGGAACTGACGGGCTTTGAAATGGTCGTCGCCTCGTCGAACAATGCAGCGGTGGAAAATATTTCCGGCGACCTGCCAAAACCTAAGCAGCTGGGCAAGGAATGGGCGCGCACGCGCTACTTTGAAAGCGTGGCGCGCCGGGTCGTGGCCGATGGCAATGGCGCCAATCGCGCCCTGGACGAGGCGGAAGCGCCATGGGGCTTGATGTCCTGTGCACTGGGCAACAGCGCGAACCGCCGCCGCTTCGTCAGCAATTTTTATGACGACGACTGGGACAAGACCACGGCGCGCAAGACGCCGAACGCGCAAAATATCCGCCAGTGGCTGGCCAGCTACCAGGGCGTCAGCTTCGCCCAGGCGGCGCGCGAGTTTCGTGAGACGGAACACGTGGTGGAAAAAGCCCTGGCCGAGCACGCCCAGTACGCGGCCTTGTGGCAAGCCGTGGGCACTTGCACGGAAGCAGACTTCATGCAGGCCAGCCAGCAGGCGCTGATTGCTGCCGAGCAGGAGATGGATGCGGCGAATGGCGCCCTGTCCGGCGCGCTGGCGCAGCAGGACACCCTGCTCGCCAGCAAGAAGGAATTGCTGGAAGAGGAGCGCCTGGTGGCGCTGACGCAGCCCGGCTTCTTTGCCCGCCTGTTCCGCACGGCACCGGCGCGCACCTACAAGGATGCCGTCGTCGCCAATGCCGAAGCGCAACGCCAGGCCGCGCGCGATGTCTCCGCCATCAAGCTGCTGCTGAAGGGAGAACTGGAGCCGCGCTGCGAACGCGCCCGCAACAGCCTGCACGTCGCCCTGCGCACGGCGCAATCGCGCCAGCGCGAATGGGATGACAGCACGGAACTGCTGCGCCGCGCGCGCATGCGCTTTCCCACCATCATTGCGCCAGCGACCCTGGACGAGCTGGACGGCGACGCCCTGCAAATTGGCGGCCTGTGGCATGAACCGGCCCTGGCCCGCCTGCGCTCACGCCTGTTCGCCAAGGCCCTGGCCCTGCATGAAGCGTGGCTGGCGGAAGTGGCAAAGAAAGGCGGTCCCGGCTTTGGCGGCAACTTGCTGGCCGTCTCCAAATTGCTGAAAAACAAGCGCGCCTATGACCAGTCGCACATCGCCATGGTCTGGCACAGCCTGTTCATGGTCGTGCCCGTCGTGTCGACGACGTTTGCCTCGTTCGCGCGCCAGTTCCAGGGCATGGGTCCCGAATCGCTGGGCTGGCTGTTCATCGATGAAGCGGGCCAGGCCGTGCCGCAAGCGGCGCTGGGCAGCCTGTGGCGCGCGAAACGTGCTGTCGTCGTGGGCGACCCGCTGCAGATCGAGCCCGTGTTCACGGTGCCGAGCCGCCTCGTGCAAACCTTGTCGGCCCTGTCGCCGCACACGCAGGATGGCAGTTATGCGCCGACTTCCGTGTCCGTGCAGACGCTGGCCGACAAGGCCAACCGCTATGGCGCAACTGTCGGCACCAATAGCACGCAACCGCTGTGGATAGGCAGCCCCCTGCGCGTACACCGCCGCTGCGTGGAACCGATGTTTTCGCTGGCCAACGCCATCGCCTACGAAGACAAGATGGTCTACGGCTTGAGCGAGCGCACACCGCCGGCCGGCGCGCGGGGACTCACGCGTGGTCCCAGCTGCTGGATCGACGCCGCCGGTCCTGTCAGCTACAAGCAGGTCGTGCCCGTGCAACTCGATTTCGTGCTGGAAGTGCTGCTGAAGCTGTATCGCCGCGACGGCAAGCTGCCCGAGATGTATGTGATCACGCCGTTCAAGGCCGTACGCAACGAATTGCGTTCGCGCATCGTCGACATGGACTGGGACCGCCGCCTCGGCTATGGCAAGGCGCCGACGGCCCGCGAATTGCGCCAGTGGAGCAGACAGATGGTGGGCACAGTGCACACCTTTCAGGGCAAGGAGCAAAGCGTCGTGATGCTGGTCCTCGGCGCCGACGACAGCACGGCTGGCGCCGCGCAATGGGCGGCGGCCACGCCGAACCTGCTCAACGTGGCCCTGACGCGCGCGCAGCACTATGTGTACATCGTCGGCAACCCGCTGCTGTGGGGGCAATTGCCGCACTTTGCACCGGCCTGCGCGCAATTGCCGCATACGGGCATGCATGAGTTTTTGGTGGAGATGGGGTAGGCCGGATTAGCGCAGCGTAATCCGACAATATTGTTGGCGCTGCGGTGATGTCGGATTACGCGCTTGCGCGCTAATCCGACCTACTGTCCTCAAGCGGAAACACTAAAGTAAACGTCGTGGCGGCCGCATCGGACGCGACCGTCGCGCTGCCGCCATGCAACTGCATGATGGCCGTGACGATGGCCAGCCCTAAGCCTGTGGAAGCGGCCGAGTCGCTGCGGGCCGGGTCGGCGCGGTAGAAACGCTCGAACAAATGGGGCAAGTGGCGCGCGGGGATGGCGGGACCGAGGTTGCTCACGCTTAGTTCCACGCCCTCGCTCATCGCATGCGAGCGTAATAAAATTGTGCTGCCCGGCGCCGCGTGGCGGATGGCGTTCGACAGTAAATTGCCCAGCGCGCGGCGCAGCAGTTGTGGCTCGGCCGTCACATTGCCGCTGCCGTGGCAAGCCAGCGCCAGCTCGCGCTCTTCGGCCAGTCCTTCAAAGAAATCGGCCAGCCTTAAAAACTCGTCCTGCACGGGCAAGACTTGCTTGACGAGCACCATTTCATCCTGCTGCGCGCGCGCCAGAAACAGCATGCTGTCGATCATGCGCGACAGCCGTTCCAGCTCCTCCACATTCGACGATACCAGCTGTTCATACTCATGCGCGCTGCGCGGACGGGCCAGCATCACTTGGCTTTGCCCCAGCAGATTGGTGACGGGCGTGCGGAATTCATGCGCCAGGTCGGCGGAAAATTGCGACAGCCGCGCATAGCCTTCCTGCAGCCGCGCCAGCATGGCATTCAAGGCCTGGATCAGCGGCAGCAATTCGGTGGGCGCGCCGCGCGCATCGAGTTGCTGCTCCAGCTTGCCTGGCCGCACGAGGGCCGCGTGGGCGGCGATATTGCGCAACGGCCGCAATCCCCGCAGCAGCATCAGGCTCGCCAACAGGGCCGCCACCAGCGCGCTGACGGCAACGGAGACAACAATCTGCCAGCGGTAGGCGGCGAACATGGCCGTGCGGTCGCCGTAGACCCTGGCAACAGAGATATCCGCCATCTGCGCCGGGTCGCCGATGCGTGCGCTGGCCGCCACCACGCGTGCGGGATAGCCGTCGCGGCTGGTCCAGCTGACGATGTCGCTGTTTGTCACGGGCGCATCGACGGCGACAGGAACAGGATGCGCCACCGTCTCGCCGTTCGGGTTGACATCGATCAAACGCGTGCCATCGGCACGCACGATGCGCACCAGGGAATTCTCTTGTCCGCTCATGGTGTCGCGGAAATACTGGGGCCGTTCGCGGATGATGTCGAGGGTGCCCGCATTGCCCAGCAATTGCTGGATCTGCCGCAGTTTACCCAGCAACAAAATATCGTCGCGGCGCTCGATTTCCGCCACGAACGAGCGGTACAAATGCATGCCCAGCCCAGCCGACACGAGCGCAACGATCAGCACGAAGACGAGCGTGACGCGCAGGGTCAGCGAGCGGCGGAGTTGCGCCAGCTTCATGCGGCCGCGCCGTTGTCAGGTATCGTGGGCGAGCGTAATTCGCAGACATAGCCCATGCCTCGCAAAGTGTGGATCAGCTTGGGTTCGAACGGGTCGTCGAGCTTGCTGCGCAGGCGGCGGATGGCCGCGTCGATGACGTTGGTGTCGCTCTCGAAATTGATATCCCACACTTGCGAGGCGATGATGGAACGTGACAATACCTCGCCCTGGCGCCGCGCCAATAAATGCAGCAAGCCGAATTCCTTCGCCGTCAGGGCGATGCGCTGGCCTTGCCGGCTGACCTTGCGTTTCATCACGTCGATTTCCATGTCGCCGATGCGGATGACATCGTCTTCGCGCGGCGGCCCGCGCCGCAGCAGGGTGCGGATGCGCGCCACCAGTTCGGCAAACGCGAACGGTTTCACAAGGTAATCATCGGCGCCCAGTTCCAGCCCTTTCACGCGGTCCTGCACTTCGTCGCGCGCCGTGAGGAAGATCACGGGTACGTCCGCGCCGCCCTCCTGCAGCCGCAGCGCGCGCAAGACTTGCCAGCCGTCCATGATGGGCAGCATCACGTCGAGCACGATGAGATCGGGTGACTCCGTACTTGCCATGTGCAAGCCGTCGCGGCCATTGCGCGCCAGGCTCACCGTAAAGCCGGACTCGGCCAGGCCGCGCAGCAGATAGTCGCCCGTCTTCGGTTCGTCTTCGATTACCAGGATGCGCATGGCCACTTTCTAAAGAGAATATAAAACCATTTTACGCCGCGTGCAGATCGCCGCGGATGATAAAAATGTCATGCGGCGATCATCTTCTCGTAGGGCAAGACTGGCCATACTGGCGCCATCTTGTTTCCTGGACGCCACATGAAAACCCTTCTTTTTGGTACTACTCTGCTGTGCCTGCTGGCCAGCCCCGCCCACGCCCAGCTGCGCAAGGTCGATGACCTTTCGCTGGCGGCGGCCAACAAGCTGGCCGGCGCGGCCATGGCCGCTTGCCAGGCGCAAGGCCGGCATATCGTCGTCACCGTGCTGGACCGTGGCGGCAATATTGTCGCCGTGCAGCGCGCCGATGGCGTCGGGCCGCACAACACGGATGCCAGCCGGCGCAAGGCCTACACGGCCCTGTCCACCAAGAATGATACCCAGGCGCTGGCCGTGGCCGCGCGCGGCAATCCCGACATGGCCAATTTGACGACCGTGCCGGAACTGTTGCTGCTGGGCGGCGGCCTGCCCTTGCGAACCAGAGGCGAAGTAGTCGGCGCCATCGGCGTGGCCGGTGGCGGTGGCGCCCTGCAAGACAGGGCCTGCGCCCATGCCGCCCTGGCCGCCATCCCCGAACTCGATTCCCCTACCCTGTAAAGAAAGATATGAAGATGACTACACTGAAACAAATCACGGCCGCCCTGGCCTTCGCCAGCCTGTCCAGCATGGCCCTGGCCGCCGCCAATCCCTTGAGCGTGCACATCCTCGACTTGCAGAGCGGCCAACCGACGGCCGGCGTAACGGTCACCCTGGAACAAAAGAACAGTGAAGGCTGGCAACAACTGGGCAGTGGCGTGACGAATGCGCAGGGACGCATCGCGGCCATGTATCCGGTGGATGCGCCCATGCAGGCGGGCGACTACCGTATCGTGTTCAAGACAGGCGAACACTATGCGCGCCTGAAACAGGAAACTTTTTTCCCGGAAATCCCCGTGCAATTTCACGTGAAAAAGACTGACCAGCACTATCACATTCCCTTGCTGCTCAGCCCTTTCGGCTTTTCCACGTACCGGGGCAATTAACCGTTGCTCAGGCCACCGTCTTCGCCGTCTGCCCGAACAGCACGCTTTTCGCGTCGCCGCTGACGGTAGGCTGCACATTGATCTCCGCCGCGCGGGCATACGCGCGCACGGTGGCGGGGCGGGCGGCAATGGCCGCGAACCAGCGCGCCAGGTGCGGGAAATCTTCCAGCTTCTGGCGCTGGCGTTCGTGCGGCACGATCCACGGGTAGATCGCCATGTCGGCGATGGAATAGCTGTCGCCGGCCACGAATTCGCGGTCGGCCAGGCGCTTGTTCAGCACGCCGTACAAACGGTTCGTTTCATTCACGTAGCGCGTGATGGCGTAGTCGATGGGTTCGGGCGCATATTGCACGAAATGGTGATTCTGCCCTGCCATGGGGCCCAGGCCGCCCATTTGCCAGAACAGCCACTGCATGACTTCGGCACGGCCGCGCACGTCCGCCGGCAGGAATTGCCCGCTTTTCTCGGCCAGGTATTGCAAAATCGCGCCCGATTCGAACAGGGACAGCGGCGCGCCGCCATCTTCCGGCGCCTGGTCGACGATGGCGGGAATGCGGTTGTTCGGCGCGATGGCGAGAAATTCGGGCTTGAATTGCTCGCCCTTGCCGATATGCACGGGAATGAGGTTGTAGGGGATGCCCGCTTCTTCCAGGAACATCGTCACTTTGTGCCCGTTGGGCGTGGTCCAGTAATACAGGTCGATCATCGTGGTCTTTCCAGGTAGATAAGTAGGGGCAGGCGCACTTGGCATAACTATTGTCGCGCCGCAACTGATATGCATGGATATAATGCCACGTAAGCGAAAAACAAGACGGCGCCCAGGCAGCGCAAGTGCCCACTCTCGCCGCAAGAATTGAACGCCGCCATTCCCGAGAACCATCAACGAAAGCCGACCATGCGCAAACTCCTGATCGTCACGCTGTCCGTCCTGCTGTCAGGCTGTGTCCAGGACTTCGCCATCTACATGTTCGATGGGCAAGACCACTCCCTGACCGTGCGCCGCCAGCAACGTTATTTTTGGCAAGATACCGTGGAAGTGCAGCTGATGGCGACCAATCTGCCGCAATGCCAGCGCCTGCATACCCTGTCGACGGATGCGCCGGCCGACATCACCGTCGAGCTGTTTGCAGCCGGTGATGGCCTGTGGAATATTCGCATGGGCAAACAGTTGTGGCAGGCGGAAACGAATACCTGCAATGAACTGACGGAAATGGAAAACGACCCGAAAGCCGACCTGGGCCAGCCGATCGGGCAATTCGTGGTCGTCGATGGCAAACTGGAATTCGAACCGGCGCCGCAAGCGGCGGCGCCAGCCCGATAAGTCCTTCGCAAAGACCTTAGCGCGCCGCCAGGCTGCGCAGCGGCTTTTTCGCCGCAGCGCGCGGTGCGCCAGCCGAACTTGCCGCCAGGCGCGGCGCCGTTCCCGATTCCTGCGCCGACAATTTGAAGCGCGCCACCAGTTGCGCCAGCACGGCCGCCTGATCTTGCATGCTCGACGCCGCTGCCGCCGCCTCTTCCACCAGTGCCGCATTTTGCTGCGTCACGCTATCCATTTCCGTGATCGCCTGGTTGACATGGCCGATGCCCGTGCTTTGCTCGTGCGACGCGGCCGTGATGTCGGCCATGATGTCGGTCACGCGCGAAACGCTGGCCACCACCTGATCCATGGTCGTGCCCGCCTGTGCGACGAGCGTGCTGCCGGCCGCGATGCTGTCGACGGAAGCGCCGATCAGTTCCTTGATTTCCTTCGCTGCGCCCGCGGAGCGTTGCGCCAGGTTGCGCACTTCCGATGCCACGACGGCAAAGCCGCGTCCCTGCTCGCCGGCGCGCGCCGCTTCCACGGCCGCGTTCAAGGCCAGGATATTCGTCTGGAACGCGATGCCATCGATGACGCCGATGATGTCGACGATCTTGCGCGACGAAGCATTGATCGTATCCATGGTGCCGATCACTTGCGCCACCACGGCGCCGCCCTGGCGGGCCACGGCGGAAGCGGACTGCGCCAGTTCATTTGCCTGCACGGCGTTGCCCGCGTTTTGCGTCACGGTCGAAGTCAATTCCTCCATCGAGGCGGCCGTTTCTTCCAGCGAGCTGGCTTGCATTTCCGTGCGCGCCGACAAGTCCATATTGCCGCTGGCAATCTCGCTCGATGCCGTGGCGATCGTCTCGGCGCTGTGGCGGATTTCGCTGATCGCATCGACCAGGTTCGCCTGCATGGTTTTCATCGCGTACAGCACGCTGTGGCGGTCGTTGGCATGCGTACGCACGACGCCGCTCAAATCGTTATTCGCGATCTTTTCAGCCACGTCGGCCGCATACTCGGGATCGCCGCCCAGCGCATGGCGCAAGCTGCGGTTGATCACGACGACGACGGCGGCCAGCAACGCGCACACGAGCACCAGCACGCCCAGCGAGGTGAGCAGCGACTGGCGGAAGGCCGCGTCGATATCGTCCATGTACACGCCCACCACCAGGGTCCAGGCCCATGGCTTGTAGGCCACCACGCGGCTCATTTTCGGTTCGGGGGTCTTCTGGCCGGGACGTGGGAAATAATAGTGGACGAAGCCCTTGCCCGCATCGCTCTTGCCGACGGTAACGATGTCACGGTACAGATAGGTGCCGTTGGCATCCTTGAAATCCGACATGTTCTTGCCATCCGTTTGCGGCGCGGCGGGATTCATCACGACGACGGCATCGAGGTTGATGATGGACAAATAACCGGTCTCGCCGAAACGCATGCTCTTGATGACGGCCGTGGCCTGCTTCTGCGCTTCTTCCTTCGTCAAGGCGCCGCTGGCGGCCAGGTCGCCGAACATCTTGACGGCGCCCAGGCCCAGGTCGGCGGCATTGCTCAGGTCGGCGCTACGTTCTTCGATGCGGATCTTGCGCACTTCCAGGGCGTTATAGACAAAAATAACGGTGATGCACAACAGGCTGCAAATCAGGGGGATCCATAACTTCTGCTGGAACGTCAATTTCTTCATGCTGTGTCTCCAACTCTCTATTGTGCGGCGATGGGGCGTGGCCCGCTTCCAGCCCGGCAGGCCAGGAATGCGGCGGCGACGGTGCTCTGGCGGCACCGTTCAGACGACTCCAGCATACGCTCGAACGACCGATATTTACAATGCCGGGAGGCAATGATTTTTGCTTGGTGTTGTTAATGCGTTGCGACAATTGATGAGAATTGATGCTGCATTGCAGTAAAAAAGCATGCAGATAGGGGCGGCAAGGCAGCGGGGGTGGCGTGCCTGTGTCAAAATGCACGCCGGATACAAGATGAATCACGAAAGCACAGCATGACCAAGAATGAAGCCATGAAACGCATCAACGACCGCCTGGGAAAACCCACCTTGACGGACAAGAACACGCATTTTGCCAGCGTCGCCAGCTATGGCACGGACGAAGGCTGGTGGCTGAAGATCCCCTTCCTGACCTTCAAGCAGGAATTGCATTTCATCCTCAACAATGAGAAAACGAAAAGCTTCCAGCACCTGAAAATCGGCGCCAACCAGATCCTCAGCCCCGGCATGAAGTTCCGCAGCACGGGCGGCGCGGCCGACGCCTTCATGTCGGCCTCGGCGCCGAAACGCCTGGTCGACTTGCTCGACGGCGGCAGCAAGTACAACTTCACCAAGCATTTCATCAACGACTACCGCTACTAAAACACCTGGCCAAAGCTACTGCGCGGCGCGCTTTGCGGCCTGCGATGCTCACCGTACTAGAGTACGGTTGCGCTTCTTAGCCACAAATCACTGCCGCTCGCGACGGTT
Source organism: Janthinobacterium lividum (assembly GCF_011601275.1). Taxonomy (GTDB): domain Bacteria; phylum Pseudomonadota; class Gammaproteobacteria; order Burkholderiales; family Burkholderiaceae_D; genus Janthinobacterium; species Janthinobacterium lividum_E. Next base: position 68,389 of record NZ_JAAOLY010000011.1, read on the forward strand.
TTGTCAGGTGGTCTTCATGTCGTTAGTCTTCCCTTGGCGGCAGCCACGCGTGCAGCAAATGCTGCGCGATGTCGAGCGCATCGTCGCGGCTGGTGCCGAAATGCAGGGGATAGCCCCAGAACTTGCCGAACGTCACGGCAAAGGCCTTGCCGGCCAGACGCTTGACGGCGCTCGGTTCGACCAGCACCATGCCCTGGATATACGCGCGGATGGCCGTCTTGTTCCGCTTCATCCAGAGCGCAGCCCGCTTGCGCTCTTCCTGCGGGTGTTCATGCCCCTCCTCGTCAAAGCCTTCCTCGCTGAGAATGACAAACGCCTGGCGGCGCGCCAGCAGGGCGTCAAACTGGGCAAACAGAATATCGGGCTGGACAGGCGCTGCCTCGCGGCGCATCCAGACGAGGGGAAAAGTGGATAGATCAAGCTGCATGGTGATGACTCCTTAGGGGGTTGCCGTTCCTCCTTACCTTCATCAGAACACTGGCGGCGGCGGTTGCCGTTGAAGCGGGGCTGCGGATCAGTACACGATACCGATGGCGCCGCCGGACGTCATTGCATAAAATAGCCACAATATTATTCAATCCAGCCAAAGCGCATCCATGCCCCATCCATTGCAGCCCAGCATGCTCACCACCGAGTTGGGCCTGGACGCCAGCGCCTCCCTCATGGATTTCGACGTCGATGGCGTGTTGCGCCCGCTGTTGGCCGTGGGCCTGGCCAGCGTGCCCGAGGACGCGGAGCAGGCGCCGCACCAGCACCGCAAGGGACAGTTGCTGTATGCCACGCGGGGCGTGATGCATTGCGAGGTGGAAAGCGGCGTGTGGATCGTGCCGCCCCAGTGCGCCGTGTGGATACCGGGCGGCCTGAGGCATTCGGCGCAGGGCGTGGGCGAGGCCGAATGTTATTGCCTGTTTGTCGAACCCGCCATGGCGCCGGCCTTGCCCACCGTTTGCTGCACCGTGGCCGTGTCGCCGTTGCTGCGCGAACTGATCGCCAAGGCGGCCGGTTTTCCCACCTTGGCCGCGCTGCATGGCGCGCAGGAGCGCCTGGTGCTTACCTTGCTCGACGAGCTGGCGGCCGCGCCCGTGGAAGACTTGCATCTACCGATGCCGCGCGACGCGCGTTTGCGCCGCCTGGCCGCCCTGCTGCTGGCGCAGCCAGCCGACAAGAGCACCCTGGCCGAGTGGGCCCGCCGCATCGGCATGAGCGAGCGCAGCATGACCCGGCTGTCACTGGAGGAACTGGGCATGAGCGTGGGACGCTGGCGCCGGCAATTGCACGTCATCCTGGCCTTGCAACGGCTGGCGCAAGGGCGGAGCGTGAAAGCGGTGGCGCTGGAACTCGGCTATGAAAACGCCAGCGGTTTTGTCACCATGTTCCGCAAGGCCGTGGGCAAGCCGCCGGCGCGCTACCTGGCGGAACGGGAATCGGGAAGAATATAAAAAAAGGCGGCATTGCGCCGCCTTCGTCACGCATCGTCGCCGAAAATCAGACTTCGCGCGCCAGGGCCAGAAATTCCGTACGCAGCGCCAGGTTCGGCTGCATCTCGCCCAGCATGGCCGAGGTGATGGTTTCTTCGCCCGGCGTGCGGATGCCGCGGCTTTCCATGCACAGGTGACGGCAACGCACGACCACGCCCACCGACTTCGGTTCCAGCACTTCCATCAGCGCATTGGCGATCTGCATCGTCATGCGTTCCTGCACTTGCAGGCGCTTCGAAAAGCAATCGACGAGGCGCGTCAGTTTCGACAGGCCGACGATCTTGCCGTTGGGCACGTAACCGATGGTGGCCTTGCCGAAGAACGGCGCCAGGTGGTGTTCGCAATGGCTGTAGACGGGGATGCCGCGCACGACGATCAGCTCGTTGTACTGTTCCGCGCCATCTTCAAACGCTTTCAGCAAGTCCACCGGATCCTGGCCATAGCCGGACGTCCAGTGCTTCCACGCCTTGGCCACGCGCGCCGGCGTTTCCAGCAAGCCAGGACGCTGCGGATCTTCACCAAAGCTGCTGATCAGCCGGCGCCAGTCGTTTTCGGAGAATTCTTCTTGAGACATGCTACACCACCCTAAAATTTTCAATTGCCGTCAGTATATAGAAAATGCGGCAAGCTGCCCGAGCAGCCTCCTCTTTGCCTATACCGTTGGCGGACGGTGCGCGCCCACCAGCAGCGCGGAAATCGACACGCTCGAACTCGCTTCCGGCCACGCATCGCCGGGGCCGAACCAGCGCGCCTCGGCGATCTCGTTCTCGTCCAGGCGGATCTCGCCATCGAGGTAATCGGCCGTAAACGCGATCATCAGCGAATGGGGAAACGGCCAGGACTGGCTCATGAAGTACTGCAGATTATGCACGCGCAAGCCCACCTCCTCCATCACCTCGCGGTGCACGGCTTCCTCGATCGATTCGCCCGCTTCCAGGAAACCGGCGAGCGGGCTGAAGCGCTGCGACGGCGAGTGCTTGTGCATGGCCAGCAGCACTTGCTCGCCCTTGCGTATCAGTACCATCATGGCCGGCGAAATGCGCGGATACGCGAGCATGCCGCAAGCGGCGCAGGTGAAGCAGCGCTCGCCACGAGTGCGCTGCATGGACGTGGCGCACACGCCGCAATGGCGGTGCGTGCGCGCCCACTCGGCCAGCTGCACGGCGCGGCTGGCCAAACCCAGGAAAGCGTCGTCGACGGCATTGAACAGCGAGCGCATGCCGTGCCAGGCCAGGCCGGCGCCGACGGGCAGCTCCTCGTCGACCCAGACCGTCTGGCAATAGCGGTCTTGCCACAAACCCACGGGTTGTGCGCGGCTCAAGTCGATATCGAGCGCGGCCAATTCGGCGGCAGTGGGCAAGGCCAGCTCGGGCATGCGCAGCAACAGACGCCCGCGGTGAAAGACAAAGGTCAGCGTCTGGTCTGCGGCCGGGGCCGGTTCGGGCGCATCGATCAGGGGGACAAAGGCATCGGGAGTCTGCAGCATGCTCGGTGGAATTTGTAAAGGTTGCTCATCATACTCCCGCTGCCGGACGCTTGCGCGCATAGCAGCGGCTGGGCCGCAAAGCAAGCATTCATAAGCCATGACAGTGTTTTTTTTGTGACACGTCCAATCCGTTGCGTAAATGATACTGATAACGATTCTCATTTACGAAATAGCGCCCAGTTATTACAATACGGCCTATTCCGTCTCCATCGCCAGCCACTTGCCCGCGTGCCCAAGCACAGCGGCGCAGAGCCAGCCAGGAACCACTACCCTGACCTTTTCGAAAGAGCAAGATGGCAATCAAGAGCCGCAAACACGCCCCCACCCGTTTCAACCAGCACATCGGCGCCGCCCTGGCCGTGATGCTGCTGCCCGTCGCCGCCCAGGCGGCCGATCCGGCCGGCCAAAGCGCCCCGGCATCGCAGCAAACCCTGAACGAAATCAAGGTCGTGGGCTCCAAGGAAAATGATTTCAAGGCTGAAAAAGCCTCGTCGCCGAAATATACGGAAGAGCTGGTCAATACGGCGCAAACCATCGTCGTGATCAAGAAGGAATTGATCGAGCAGCAAGGCGCGCTGACCCTGACGGACGCGCTGCGCAACACACCGGGCGTCGGCACCTTCTTCCTCGGCGAGAACGGCAACACGAACACGGGCGACGCCGTCTACATGCGCGGTTTCGATGCCTCGGGCAGCATCTATGTCGATGGCGTGCGCGACGTGGGTTCCATCTCGCGCGACGTCTTCAACATCGAACAGATCGATGTGCTGAAGGGCCCGGCGGGCACCGACAGCGGCCGCGGTTCGCCGACCGGTTCCATCAACCTGGTCAGCAAGACGGCGACCATGGAAAACAAATTCAATTCCCTGCTGACGGCCGGCAGCGGCAAGCAAAAACGCGCCACGGCCGACTGGAACCGCATCATCGACGCCGATTCCGGCACGGCAATGCGTCTGAACCTGATGACGCAGGACAGCGGCAATCCGGCGCGCGATGAAGTCAAGAACAAGCGCTGGGCCTTCGCACCCACTGTCACCTTCGGCATCGGCAAACCGACGCGCATCACGGCCAGCTACCTGCACGTGGACCAGAACAACATCCCCGACGGCGGCGTGCCGACCATCGGCTTGCCCGGCTATTCGACGCCCGACACCATCACGCCGACGAACAAGGTCATCCGCACCTTCCTGAACGGCGCCGCCAAGGTCGACCCGAAGAATTTCTACGGCTCCACCACGGACCACGACAAGGTCAAGGCCGACATGGGCACCTTGCGCATCGACCATGATTTCTCGCCGAACGTGCAAATCCAGAACACCACGCGCTACGGCAAGACCAAGCAGGACTACCTGCTGACGGCTTTCATGGGCAGCACCGCCAACCTGATGACGCCGGTGCCCGCCGATCCGTCGACCTGGACCCTGGCGCGCTCGCTGCGCACCGTGAAGGACCAGGAAAACACGATTCTGACCAACCAGACCGTGGTCAGCGCGCAATTCGACACGGGCGTGCTGAAGCACTCTTTGGTGGCCGGCGCCGAGTTCACCAGCGAAAAACAGACCAACTACAGCTATGTGCCAGCCAGCCTGGGCACCTTGCCGGCAGCGAACCTGTATCACCCGAATCCGCGTGACACCGTCACCGGCCACAACCCTGTGCGCAGCGGCGCCTACAGCGAAGGCGAAGTCAATACGCAAAGCGCGTATGTGTTCGACACCGTCAAGTTCGGCGACAAGTGGATTTTCAACGGCGGCGTGCGTTTCGACCATTTCAACACCACGTATGACGCCGTCACGCTGCAAACGGCCGTCGCCGCGGGCCAGGTGCAAAAATTGCCGGTGGGCACACCTATTCCTGTCCACATCACCTTGAGCGACACCTTCGCCAACGGCAAGATCTCGGCCCTGTACAAGCCGACGCCGGACAGCAGCGTGTATGCGCTGTGGGCCACGTCGAAGGCGCCGCCAGGCACCAACTTCACGCTGAGCACGGGCGCCAGCAGCGCGCAAAATCCGATCTACGATCCGCAGGAAACCACCACCAAGGAAATCGGCACCAAGTGGGATTTCCTGAAACAAAAATTGTCGCTGTCGGCAGCCGTGTACCAGACGGAAGTGAAAAATGAAGTAGAGCAAGATCCCATCGACCTGATCTACTACCAGACCGGCAAGAAGCGCGTTCAGGGCATCGAGATCGGCATGGTGGGCGAAGTCATGCCTAACTGGCTGGTCAGCGCCGGCTATACGCGCATGAATACCAGTGTCAAGTCGGGCAAGGTCGTCACCGCCAGCGGCGTGAATAACCTCAGCTACACGCCAAAACAGGCGTTTACGGGCTGGACGTCGTACACCCTGCCATTCGGCCTGAAGATCGGCGGCGGCGCGCGTTACGTGGGTGAAATGCTGCGCGGTACCGACGGCGCCGTCGGCACGCCTGCCCGCGTGGATGCCTACTGGGTCTTCGACGCCATGGCAACCTATACCGTCAACAAGAACCTCGACCTGCAGCTGAACGCCTACAACCTGGCCGACAAGACCTATGTGGCAGCCATCAACAAGTCCGGCTTCCGCTACACCCCGGGCCAGCCACGTTCGTTCAGCCTGACGGCCAATATCAAGTTCTAACGTCAAGAAAACAAGTATTACGCAACATCGGCCCCTCTTCGGAGGGGCTTTTTTATTGTCCTGATAATCTTGCCTTTTTGGCGCACTGCCGCCCTGACGCGACTAGCGTATGAAAAGTCATACAGCGATGCCCCGCCGCGTCCAATATTTCGCGCAAGCCTGTCAAATTGCAACATCCTGACAACAAAAAAGCTTCCTTAAATCAACAACTTAAGAAGTTATGCGTCAAATGCCAATTTCAGGCATATCCTTTGCTATGTACAGGTTTTGCTGCAAATAATCGCTAGCACGCAAGGGCTTGTTTTTGAGAAATATTGACTCCAAGCTTGAGTTGCTCGCTATCAATAATCCGCTCACAGCGGCGCTTCATTTGGAGGAGTCAAAATGAAAAAGAAACGGCCATTAACCCTGTACATCCTGATTGCCATGGTCCTCGGCATTGCCGTGGGCTATGGATGCCATTCCGCTTTCCCCGATGCGGACATGAGCAAGCAAATCGCTGGTAATATTTCCATCGTCACCGACGTCTTCCTGCGCCTGATCAAGATGATCATTGCGCTGCTGGTGTTCTCCACCCTGACGGTCGGCATCGCCCACATGGGCGACGGCAAGACGGCGGGCCGCATCGGCCTGAAAGCCATGTGCTGGTTCGTGGTTGCCTCACTGGTCTCGCTGGCGCTGGGCATGGTGCTGTCGAACCTGATGCAGCTGGGTACCAACCTGGGCTTGCCATTACCGGACGTACACGCTTCAACGAATTTGAAAACGGCCGCCTTCACCTTGAAAGATTTCTTCACGCACCTGGTGCCGAAGTCGCCGATCGAGGCCATGGCCAACAATGAAATCCTGCAAGTATTGGTGTTCTCGATCTTCTTCGGCGGCGCACTGGCCGGCCTGGGCGAATCGGGCAAGACCCTGACGGCCGTTGTCGACCAGCTGGCGCAAGTCATGCTGCGCATCACCGGCACCATCATGAACCTGGCCCCACTGGCCGTGTTCGCTGCGATGGCTTCCGTCATCACCACGCACGGCCTGGGCGTGCTGGTCACGTTTGCCAAGTTCATGGGTGGCTTCTACCTGGGCCTGATGTGCCTGTGGGCACTGCTGATCGCCGCCGGCTTCGTCGTCATCGGCCCGCGCGTCTTCAAACTGGTCGGCCTGATCCGCGAACCATTCCTGCTGGCATTCTCGACGGCCAGCTCGGAAGCGGCCTATCCAAAACTGCTGACGGCGCTCGACCAGTTCGGCGTGGACCGCAAGATTTCCAGCTTTGTGTTGCCAATGGGCTACTCCTTCAACCTGGACGGCTCGATGATGTACTGCACCTTTGCCGTGCTGTTCATCGCCCAAGCCTACGGTATCGACCTGTCGATCGGCACGCAGATCACCATGCTGCTGCTGCTGATGCTGACCTCGAAAGGCATGGCCGGCGTACCGCGCGCCTCGCTGGTGGTGATTGCCGCTACCCTGAACCAATTCAATATTCCAGAGGCAGGCTTGCTGCTGCTGATGGGTGTGGACCAATTCCTCGACATGGGCCGTTCGGCCACCAACGCGGTCGGCAATGCCGTCGCCACGGCTGTCGTCGCCAAGTGGGAAGGTGGCCTGGCCACCGAGGAAGAAGCCGCTGCGGCCAACGCGGCCAGCCAGAACACGGAAAGCCATTGGGGCGAAGCGGATCACGCTAGCAAAGCCTGATAGCGCCATGGCCCGCCACAAGCGGGCCATTTATTTGTTGTCGATGTTGAGTAACAAGCAGTCAGGTAGTGCGATCAGTAGTCATTCCAACTTATTAGAGAGATTTTCATGAAAAAAGTCCTGTTTACCCTGCTGACCCTCGGCGCAGCCTCCACCGGCGCCATGGCCCAATCGAACGTGACCATGTATGGCGTGGCTGACGCCGGCCTGGTGTTCGACAAGGATGCGGCTGGAGACCGCCTGAACCGCGTCGCTTCCGGCGTCGCTTCCGGCTCGCGCATCGGCTTCAAGGGCAAGGAAGACCTCGGTGGCGGTCTGGCCGCCACCTTCGTGCTGGAAAGCGGTTTCAATATCGATACCGGTACCTCGGGCCAGGGCGGCCGGCTGTTCGGCCGCCAGGCGTATGTGGGCCTGACCGGCAGCGCCGGCGCCGTCACCCTGGGCCGCCAATATACGCCGTACTACCTGGCACTGCGCGACGTGGCCGATCCGTTTGTCATCGGCCTGGCCGGCACGGCGTCAAACATTATGGCGACGAATTATCGCATCGACAACATGGTGCAATACAGCACGCCGACCTGGAGCAAGCTGTCGGCCGACCTGGCGTATGGCTTTGGCGAAGTGGCCGGCGACAATGCGAAAAACCGCAGCATGGGCGGCGCCGTGCATTACATCGACGGTCCGCTGAACGTGACCCTGACGCACCACCGCCAGGAAAATGCGCTGGCGACCCAGCAAACGCGCAACACCCTGCTGGCCACGCGCTACGACTTTGGCGTGCTGCAAGGCAACTTCGGCTACGCCGACAACCGCGCCCTCGACAACAGCAAGAGCAATGACATCCTCGTTGGCTTCAGCGCCCCGTTCGGCGCCACCAAGCTGGTCGCCTCGTACATCCGCCACAACGACAAGAGCAATGCCAACCGTGACGCCCAGCAGTGGGCCATCGGCGCCTTCTATGCCCTGTCCAAGCGCAGCGACCTGTACACAGGTTACGGCCACATCAGCAACAAGAACGGCGCTACCTACAAGATTGGCAATGCCACCGACGATGGCACCGGCAACAGCGGTTTCAACCTGGGCATGCGTCATACGTTCTAAGGACGTCGGCCAAAATCTACTGCGCGGCGCGCTTTGCGGCCGGCGATGCTCACCGGCTCGGCGCCCCCGTACTAAAGTACGGTTGCGCTTCTCGGCCAGAAATCACTGCCGCTCGCTACGATTTTGTCGGACGTTGAGATGTCCGTAAAATAGAAGTGTGGGCCGCCGGATGCATATCCGGCGGCTTTTTCTTTTTACGCAATATTTAAATGCGATACTGTGGGTTCTTGCAAGTTGGCAGCTGATTTTATGAATAGCAGTACTACCAAATCCTCCCTTTCCTGGCGCCAGCGCCTGTCGCAACGGTCGGGCCGCGAAACGCTGGCCTGGGGCGTGGTGCTGGCCGCCTGCCTGGCCACCGTCTGGCTCGTGTATTTCTGGACCGAACGCATCGCCATCGGCAAACTGCAAGCGAGCGGCGCGCAGCGCCTGGAGGTGTATGTCAGCAGTCTTGAAAATGCGCTGGAGAAATACGACTTCCTGCCCAAGACCCTGGAACTGAACCGCGACGTGATCCGCCTGCTGCAGCACCCGGAAGACCCGGTGCTGGTCGATACGGTCAACCATTACTTGGAGCAGATGAATGCCCAGGCGAAATCGTCGACCATTTTCATCAGCAACCTCGACGGCAACACGCGGGCCGCCAGCAACTGGCAGCAACCCGACAGCTTTATTGGCGACAATATCTCGTTCCGCCCCTATGCCCAGGACGCCCTGCGCGGCACGCCGGGCCGCTTCTATGGCGTGGGCACGACGCGGCTGGAACCCGGTTACTTCTTTGCCCATGGCATTTACCAGAATGGCCACATGCTGGGCCTGGCCACGGTGAAGGTGAACCTGGAAAACCTGGAAAAACGCTGGGTGCAGGGCGCCGACAAGGTGATGCTGGCCGACGAGCACGGCGTGATTTTTCTCAGTTCCATGGCGGACTGGAAGTACAAGACCCTGGCGCCGCTGTCACCCGCCATCGTCGAAGAGCTCAACCGCACGCGCCAGTACTATTCGAAGCAGCTGGCCGCCATCCCCTTCGTTTCCGACCGCCAACTGGGCAATGGCGCGCGCGTGATCAGCGTACGCGAGCAGGAACATGCCGACACGCCGCCGAAGACCAGCTCGAGCGTGATGACGCAGATCAAGCTCAAGTCGCCGCAAGGCTGGACTTTTATTTATTTGTCCGACCTGGCGCAGGCCAAGGCCAGCGCGCGCGCGGCGGCCGCCTTCTCGTGCGTGCTGTTGGGCTTTTTCATGCTGCTGTTCTTTTACCTGCGCCAGCGCCGCGCGGCCGTGGCGCAAAAATTGCGCGCCCGCGAAGACCTGCAGCATGCCTACGACAACTTGGAAGCCATGGTCGAGGAACGCACGTCGGAACTCAATGCCATGACGCAAAGCCTGAGCCAGGAAATCGACGTGCGCAGCAAGGCCGAGCAAAAGCTGCACATCACGCAAAATGAACTGTTTCAAGCTGGCAAGATGGCCGTGCTGGGGCAAATGTCGGCCAGCATCACGCATGAACTGAACCAGCCGCTGACGGCGCTGCGCACCATGTCCGACAATGCCGTCATCCTGCTAGAGCGGGGACGGCTCGACGATGCACGGCGTAACTTGGCAAAGATATCGCAAATTGCGGCCAGGATGGGGACTATTACGGGCCAATTGAAGATTTTTGCGCGCAAGTCGACGACCAGCCTGACCTCCGTCTCGATCCCCACGGCGATCAGCAACGCCCTGTTCCTTGTCGAACGCCGGCTGCAGGTGGAAAATGTGCGTTTCACCCTGCAACTGCCGCCCGAAGACATCTTCGCCATGTGCGAAAGCAACCGCCTGGAACAGGTACTGGTCAACCTGTACGCCAATGCGCTCGACGCCATGAATGGCAGCGACGTGCGCAGCCTGCGCGTGTCCGTCGAATGCACTCCCGAGCACGTGCTGATCCATGTGGCCGACACGGGGCCGGGCCTGTCGACGGAAGTGTATGAACACCTGTTCGAACCGTTCTTCACGACCAAACCGCAAGGCCTGGGACTGGGCCTGGGCCTGGCCATTTCCGAACAGATCACGCGCCAGTTCGGCGGCGTGCTGCGCGCTGAAAACGCCCCCGGCGGCGGCGCCATCTTCACCATCGAACTACAGATTGCAACGCAGGAGGAAAAACATGTTTGACGGCTTGAAGGTCTTGCTGGTTGAAGACGACCCCACCGTACGCGAAGGCAGCGAGCAGGCTTTACAGCTGGCCGGCCTGGACGTGCTGGCCTTCCACTCGGCCGAGCTGGCCTATAAACTGCTGACCCCGGATTTTCCCGGCATCGTCGTGAGCGACGTACGCCTGCCCGGCATGAGCGGCCTGGAATTGCTGCAAGCGGTCAAGACGCTCGATGCCAACCTGCCCGTGATCCTCGTCACGGGCCATGGCGACATCACCATGGCCGTGCACGCCATGCGCACGGGCGCCTACGATTTCATCGAAAAACCGTATTCGTCCGACCAGCTGGTCGACGTCATCCTGCGCGCGCTGGAAACCCGGCGCCTGACCCTGGAAGTGCACAGCCTGCGCCGCCAGCTCGAGGACGGCGGCGGCATCGAAGCGCGCTTACTGGGCAATTCCGTGGCGATGCGCGACATACGGCGTTTGATCCTCGACGTTGCGAACGAACCGGCTGACGTACTGATCTATGGCGACACGGGTACGGGCAAGGAAATGGTGGCCCGCTGCCTGCACGATTTCAGCCACCGCCGCAAACATAACTTTGTCGCCGTCAACTGCGGCGCGATTCCCGAAAGCATATTCGAGAGCGAAGTCTTCGGCCACGAACCGGGCGCGTTTACGGGCGCGGCCAAGCGGCAGGTGGGCAAGATCGAGCACGCGGACCAGGGCACTTTCTTCCTCGACGAAATCGAAAGCCTGCCCCTGTCGCTGCAAGTGAAATTGCTGCGCGTGCTGCAGGAACGCTATATCGAACGGCTGGGCTCGAACGTGCCCACGCCCGTCGACGTGCGCGTCATCGCGGCTGCCAAGCTGGATCTGGAAGACTTGTCGCAGCAACAGAAATTCCGCAGCGATCTGTACTACCGCTTGAATTTGATCGTGCTGCACCTGCCGCCGCTGCGCGAACGGCGCGAAGATATTCCCATCCTGTTCGAACACTTCGTGCTGGCTGCCGCCGCCCGCTACAACCGCGCCGCGCCCGTCGTCTCCAGCGCGCAGATGCGCAACCTGATGGCCCATTCCTGGCCCGGCAACGTGCGTGAACTGCGCAATATCGCCGACCGCTTCGTGCTCGGCATCGCCGGTGGCGCATCGAGCCTGCTGGCGAGCGGTCAGGCCAGCCCCTTGTCGCTGGCGGAACAGGTCAACGGCTTCGAACGCGCATTGATCGAGCAGGAACTGCGCGCATACGCAGGCAACGTCAGCGAAGTGAGCGCGGTGCTCGGCTTGCCGAAGCAGACCTTGTATCACAAGATGCAGAAATACAACTTGGTGGCGGAAGAGTTCAGGTAAGTACGCCAACCCGGCCCGTGCGCAAGGGCGTGGCCCAATCGGGCCGCCCGTTCGCCAGCGCCAGCCGGGCCGCCTTTTCCCAGTCATATTCCACGGCGTGCAACTGCGCCGTCCAGCCGCCATCGGCGCCCTGTGCGGCAATCGCATAGCGCGCATGCGGCGTGCCGTTTTCCATCACGTGCGGATAGCCGTGATCGTCGTCATAGGCTTGCAAGCCGACGCTGCCCGGGTTGACGATCAGCCGCCCATCGGCCAGGCGCACCTGGCGCGGCATGTGCGTGTGGCCGCACAGGATCAGCGCCGCATCCACCTCGCCTGCCCGCTGCGCCACCTCCTGCGGCGTAGCGGCGCGGCTGCCTTGCGGCGTGACGCTGTCGAGAAAATATACGAGATCGCTGGTGGGCGTACCATGCACGAGCAGCACGTCTTTGCGCAGGCGCAAGGTGGCCGGCAGCGCTTCTATCCACGCAAGTTGTTCCGGCAGCAATTGCGCGCGCGCATAGGCGTCGGACACGCCCATGCGGGCCGGATCGCCCAGCAGCTGGCGCTCGTGGTTGCCGCGGATGGTGGGCAGGCCGAGCCCCATCAGGCGCGCCGCCGTGGTGCGCGGCTGCAGATGGCCCGAGACGATATCGCCGAGGTTGACGGTCACGTCCACGCCACGCCGGGCGATGTCGGCCAGCACGGCGTCAAGCGCGTCCAGGTTGCCGTGGATATCGGATATGGCGGCAATTCTCATGCGAGGTCTCCTCCTTGTGCGCACCATTCTGCCCGCGTCCTGCATGGCAGGCAATGCCCTTATGTTTACCGGCTGTTACACACGGTAGGACAAGTCCGACGGCCACTTGCGCCGTGCGGCTACGTAATTTAAAAGTAACAATTGCTACCATTTCCTCATTGCACTGTTGCCCAAAGCGTCGCGACAGTTTTCACTTTATTTTGAGGAGTTGCCCCATGTCTGCCATGTCCGTGTCCACCCGCCTGTCCCCACCACGCCCGCACCACCTCGCCTTGCGCGGCGCCATGATGCTGGGCGTGCTGGGTATTGCCACGGCGGCCGCCACGGCGCGGGCCGAGCCGTCGCCGGCACTGGACCGCGTCAGCATCTCGGTGGGCGCGTTTTCCGCCGATCCGCGCATCAATATCGGCGCCGACACGCAGTTTGGCCGCATCGACGCGCCCGAATCGAAGCCAAGCCACACCACGATTCCCCGCGTTAAAGCGGACTTGCTGATCGGCGACCGCCATGGCCTGGCATTCGACTACTACCGCTACGACAAATCCTACACGCCCACCTTGACGGGCGAAACCATCATCAATGGCCAGCCCGTCACGGGCACGGCCACGGCGAATGCCGACCTGAAGCTGGACTTGGCCAAGCTGGCCTATAAATGGTGGCTCGGCAGCGGCAACGACACCTTCGGCATCGGCCTGGGCGCCGCCTACTACCATGCCAACCTGAAAGGCACGGCCACCGGCATCGTCAATGGCGAAACGGCCACGGCACGCGATTCCATCGGCGAGCACGCGTTTGCGCCGCTGCTGGAAGTGGGCTGGCGCCACGCCTTTACGCCAGACTTGCGCATGTATGCGGAAGCATCGGGCATCAAGAAAAACGGCGGGCGCATCAATGGCCACATCTACGGCGGCAATGTCGGCGTGGAATGGTTCCCGTTCAAAAATATCGGTTTCGTGGCCGATTACGGCATCTCGAAAATCAAGCTGCACCGCGACAGCGAACGCGATGCCGACCTGAACATCCGCCTGACGGGACCGTCGGCGTATGTGAAAGTACGCTTCTAATCCAGCTCAGGCCGCCGGTTTCAGCAAAGTCAGCTGGAACTGCGGCAAGTCCGGATCGTCGTACGCCTCGACCCTGGCAAACGGCAGGCACGCAAATGCCTGCCGCCAGAACGCGCAGGCATCCGCATCGGCGCGGAACGTCGCCACCATCCACGTCTGCGCACTGTCGAGCAGGATGCGCCGTACCACTTCCAGCGCCACGCCACGGCGCCGGTACTTCTTCAAAATAAAAAAGTCGCTGAACTCCTGCACCGGCAGCTTGCCGGCCATGCCGGGCTCCGTGATGAAAAAGCCCGCCAGCGCCCCATCGACCTCGATCCAGACGGCCGTATGTCCAGGCGCATGCACATACTCGGCCAGCCCGGCGCCGCACACGTCGTAGCGGCCGTCGGCCAGCACGTCCTCGCCGCTCCAGGCGGTATTGTCATAGCAGTACAGCTGGAACAGCTGCGCCAGTGCCCCTTCTTCACCGGGCGCAACGGCGCGCAATGTCATGTTCTGTGCTACCGGCATGGTCCCGCCTTTCCGCCGCATGGCGTCGTTGAGTTGGCGAGTGTAGCACCACGTCACTCATCGCTTCTTCCTGCATTCCAGCCCGGTATTTCCACCCTTGGTCGCAAAAACATTAATTTTCTCCCAATTGGCTATATATTATTGTTTTTAAGTAACATCCGCCATCGCGGCTGCAAAACAAGGGCGATCCCCTTCCACAGACCGGCAGACATGCATCTGCCGGCTTTCATACCCAAGCTCTGGAGAGTGCTGCACATGCTATCGATCAAACAGCTGAACAAAACGTATGCCAATGGCGTCAAGGCCATCAACAATGTCAGCCTGGACATTCCCAACGGAATGTTCGGCTTGCTGGGACCGAATGGCGCGGGCAAGTCCTCGCTGATGCGCACCATTGCAACATTGCAAGATCCCGATAGCGGCAGCATCCATTTCGATGGCGTCGATGTACTGCAGGACAAGGCCGGCCTGCGCCGCCAGCTCGGCTACCTGCCGCAGGATTTCGGCGTGTATCCGAAGGTCAGCGCGGAAACCCTGCTCAACCACTTTGCCGTCTTGAAAGGTTTGACGGAGAAGGGGCCGCGCAAGGAAGCCGTGGAAGCGTTGCTGCAGCAAACCAATCTGTGGGAAGCGCGCAAGCGCAACCTGGGCACGTATTCGGGCGGCATGCGCCAGCGCTTCGGCATCGCCCAGGCGCTGCTGGGCGCACCGCGCCTGGTGATCGTCGATGAGCCGACGGCCGGCCTGGACCCGGACGAGCGCAACCGCTTCCTGAACCTGCTGGCGAAGATCGGCGAGCAAGTGGTCGTCATCCTGTCGACGCACATCGTCGACGACGTGACGGACCTGTGCCCGCGCATGGCGATGATCGTCAAGGGACAAGTGCTGGTGCAGGGCGAACCGCAGGCGGCCATCGACACCTTGCACGGCAAGGTCTGGCGCCGCAGCGTCAGCATGGACGAGCTGGCGCAGTACCAGCAAACCTTGAATGTGCTGTCGACGCGCCTGGTGGGCGGCAAGCCGCAAATCAATGTGTTTGCCGACAGCCAGCCCGACAGCGGCTTCGCGCAGATCGCGCCGGACCTGGAAGACGTGTACTTCCTGAACGTGCGCAACGCCGCCCGCAGCGGCGCCGCCGCAGCTGCAGCGTAAGGAGCCGCCATGTGGAAGGAATTTTTCAAGTTTGACCTCGGCTATCAGCTGAAACAGCCGCTGCTGTGGATATTTGCCGTCATCCTCGCCTTGATGGCGTTTGGCGCCAGCAGCAGCGATTCGATCCAGGTCGGCGGCGCCATCGGCAACATCAACCGCAATGCGCCCACCGTGGTGGCGCAGCTGCTGACGATGTTCAGCCTGCTGTCGATGTTGCTCATCACCATCTTCATCGCGGGCGCCGTGCTGCGCGACAGCGAAGTGGGCATGGCCGACATGCTGTTCGCCACACCCATGCGCAAGTGGGATTACCTGTTCGGCCGCTTCGCCGCCGGCTTCGTCGCCTGCCTCGTGATCTTTGCCGCCATCGCCCTGGCCATCATGCTCGGCCCCCTCATGCCCTGGGTCGACCCGCAGCGCGTGGGCGCGTTCTCGCTGCATGCGTATGCGTGGAGCTTTGGCGTGATGGTGATCCCGAACCTGCTGTTCATCGGCGCGCTGCTGATGCTGCTGGCGGCCACCACGCGCTCGATGCTGCTCGTCTACGTGGGCGTGCTGGGCTTTTTCGTGCTGTGGGGCATGGCTGGCGCCTTTACGCGCGACATCAACAACGAATGGATCGCCGTCCTGCTCGACCCGTTCGGCATGCGCGCGTTCGGCCGCATGACGCGCTACTTCACGTCCGCCGAAGCGAACGCGGGCTTGCCGCCGTTTTCCGGCTTCCTGCTGGCCAACCGCTTGCTGTGGCTGGCCATCACGGTGGTGCTGTTCGCCGCCACCGTGATCCTGTTCAAGCCGCAGCGCACGGGCACGGGAAAACGCCTGTTCGGCAAGCACAAGGCCGAGGCCGCCGCACCCGCCGTGACGGCGCCGCTGCACCTGCCGCGCAGCGTCCCCGCCTTTACCGCCGCGACAGCCTGGCGCCAGTGGTGGCAAATCCTGCGCTTCGACGCCGTCGGCGTGTTCAAGAGCGTGCCCTTCCTCGTTATGCTGCTGTTCGCCGTGATCAACCTGATCGCCGGGGCGAGTATCGGCAAGAACATGTACGGCACGGCCGTATATCCGATGACGCACCTGATGCTGCAAAATATCAACAACAGCTTCAGCTTCATGCTGATCATCATCGTCACCTTTTATGCGGGCGAACTGATCTTCAAGGAGCGGCAGGTCAGGATCGCCGACGTCAGCGACGCCATGCCCGTGCCCAGCTGGGTGCCTCTGCTGGCCAAATGCACGGCCCTGGTCGGCGTCATCGCCGGCTATCTGCTGGTGGGCGTCATCGCGGCCATCGGTTTCCAGCTCTACAAGGGCGGCGCGCCCGCGGAACTGGGGCTGTACCTGAAAGGTACCCTGCTGGGCGCCCTCTTCTTCGTGCTGATGGCCTTGTGCGCCCTCACCCTGCAAGTGCTGTCGAATAACAAGTTCATCGGCTACCTGCTGGTGATCCTGCTGATGGTGGCGCAAATGGTGCTGGGCATGCTGCACTTCGAACACAATCTGTACGCCTTCGGCGGCACGCCGGCCATCAAGTATTCGGACATGAATGGCTATGGCCACTTCCTGGCCGGCTGGTCCTGGTTCGCGCTGTACTGGAGCCTGTTCACCGTGGCCCTCGTCATGCTGGCGCAGGCATTCTGGGTGCGCGGCCTGTCCGCCGACTGGCGTGCGCGCGTGCGTCTGGCGCGCCAGCGCCTGAGCGGCAAAGCTGGCGCCGCGCTGGCCGTGGTGCTGCTGTGCTGGGCCGGCACGGGCGGCTGGATCTTCTACAACACAAATGTGCTGAACCAGTACGAAACGGCGAATGTCAGCATGGACAAGCAGGCGCGCTACGAGAAATTGTACAAACAGTACAAGGACTTGCCGCAACTGAAGATCACCGATATCCAGGCCGATGTGGATATCTATCCCGAGCAACGCAAAGTCTTGATCAAGGGCCACTACGTGCTGCAAAACAAGACGCAGCAGCCGCTCGACACCTTGCGCATCCAGCTCAATCCGGACCTGGACACACACTGGTTGAACTTGCCTGAGCACAAGGCGACGCTGAACGACGAGGAACTGGGCTTCAGCATCCTCAAGCTGGCCCGTCCCGTGGCGCCCGGTGCCACCCTGCCGCTGGACTTCACGGTGGCCGTCACGCATGAAGGCTTTACCAACAGCGGCGCGCCGGACCAGGTCAACCTGAACGGCAGCTTCTTCAACAACCAGGCGTATTTCCCGCACTTCGGCTATGCCAAGGAAATGGAGTTGACGGACCGCAATGAGCGCCGCAAGCGGGGCCTGGGCGAGCCGCAGCGCATGGCCAGGCTGGAAGACACCTCCGCCTATGGCAATACGGTCTTTGGCGGTGAAGCGGACTGGATCCATTTCGACACGACGGTGTCCACCAGCGGCGAACAGATCGCCCTGGCGCCCGGCTATCTGCAGAAGAGCTGGGAAAAGGATGGCCGCCGCTATTACCGCTACAAGATGGACCAGCCGATGATGCCGTTCTTCGCCTATCTGTCGGCGCGCTGGGAAGTCAAGAAAGACGCGTGGCGCGGCTTGCCGATCGAAATTTATTTCGATAAAAAGCATGGCTACAATACGCAGCGCATGATTACCTCGGTGCAAAAGTCGCTCGACTATTACACCACCGAGTTCACGCCTTACCAGCACAAGCAGGTGCGCATCCTGGAATTCCCCGGCTACCAGAGCTTTGCGCAGTCGTTTGCGAATACGATCCCGTATTCGGAAGGCATCGGTTTCATTGCCGATCTGCGCGACAAGGATGACATCGACTATGTGTTCTATGTCACGGCGCATGAAATGGCGCACCAGTGGTGGGGCCATCAAGTGATCGGCGCCAACGTGCAGGGCGCCACCATGCTGATGGAGTCCTTGGCGCAATACTCGGCCCTGATGGTGATGGAAAAGGAATACGGGCGCGACAAGATGCGCCGCTTCCTGCGCTATGAACTGGACCGCTACCTGAGCGGACGCGGCGGCGAAGCCATCGAGGAACTGCCGCTGGCGCGCGTGGAGGGACAGCAATACATCCACTACAACAAGGGCAGCCTGGTGTTCTACCGCCTGCGCGACGAGCTCGGCGAAGAGGCCCTGAACCGTGCCCTGAAACGCTATCTGCAGGACAAGGGCTACCAGCAGGCGCCATTTACCACCTCGTCGGAACTGCTGGCCTACATCCGCGCCGAAGCGCCGCAGGGCAAGCAGGCGCTGATCACGGACCTGTTCGAGAAGATCGTCTTCTACGACAACCGCGTCACGCAAGCGACGGCTGTGAAACGCCCGGATGGCCAGTGGGATGTCACCATGCAGCTGCACCTGGCCAAGCTGGAATCCGACGGCAAGGGCAAGGAAAGCGCGCGCGCCTACGACGAGCCGGTGGAAATCGCCATCTTCGCGCGCCCGCCGGGCGGCAAAGAGAAGGATGAAAAAGTCTTGTTCACGGACAAGCGCATATTGTCGGGCAGCGACCCCGTGGTGACGATAACGGTGAAGGACAAACCGTTCGAAGTGGGCGTCGATCCCTACAACAAGATGATCGACCGGGTTCCGCGCGACAACCGCAAGGAGGTCAGCATTCCCTAGCCGATTGGGGTCAGACGGGGACGCCAAATCCCGCCGGGTCTGACCCCGGTTTTATTGCAGCATCAACGGTACACCAATCCTCCGTCGATCAGCGGCGCCTGGCCCGTCATGTAATCGGCATCCGGCCCAGCCAGGAAGGAGACGAGCCCTGCCACGTCGTCCGGCGTCTCGGCGCGTCCCAGCGCGATGCCGTCCACATATTTTTTATACGTCGCGCCCAGCTCGGCGCCCGTCACTTCGGCCATGCGCTTGTCGATCTCGGTCCACATGTCCGTGCCGACGACGCCAGGGCAATACGCGTTGACGGTGATGCCGTCGGCTGCCAGTTCCTTGGCCGCCGCCTGCGTCAGCGCGCGCACGGCAAACTTGGTGGCCGAGTACACGCCCAGCAGGGCAAAACCGTCATGCCCGGCGATGGAGCAGGCATTGATGATCTTGCCTTTCTGCTTGCGCTTCTTGAAGGTCTTGGCGGCCGCCTGGATGCCCCAGAGCGTCCCTTGCACATTGACGCGCATGATGCGGTCGACCTCCTCCGGCGTCACGTCGAGCAGCGGCTGCACCTGCGCGATGCCGGCGTTGTTGACGATGATGTCGAAGCCGCCCAGTTCCTGCTCGGCAAACGCCACCGCTTCGCTCACCTGAGCGAGCTGCGACACGTCGGCAATGAACGTGACGGCGCGGCATCCCAGCGCGCGCACTTCGGCGGCGACCATGTCCAGCTTTTCCTGGTTCAAATCCACCAGCGCGATGTCGGCGCCATCCTTGGCCAGGCGCAAGGCGATGGCCTTGCCGATACCTTGCGCGGCACCCGTGACCAGCGCGACTTTTCCGGAAATACCCATGCTGCGTTCCTTTCAATGTAGTGAGAAGAGACGCTTCAGCCTACCTGAATTTCGTCTTTTTCAGCGCATTGAAACGTGCGCGCCCGGAAAAAGCGCACAGGTCAAGAAAAATGGAAAAAAAGCGCATCGGCCCACGCGGCACGAGCGCTGCCCTGCCACGTGCCCATCCGCGCCAGCGTGCTGCTGGCGCCACTCTGCTTGATCACGCCCGCCTGGAGCGCCCCCATCCGCCAAGAAACCGTGGCACTGGCGGCCGGCAAAACCGCGCACGGCATCGAAGGCAAGATCAAGGGCTACGCCACGGCCGAATACACACTCACGGGCAATCATGGTGAAGCATGCTGGCCTGCCTGTGGCGGCGTGACGGCCGTCTCCGCTTGCGCCACCAACTGGTCGAGCATGCGGATGGTGGCGTGTTCTATTGCCTGTGAACTGTCTGCTGCCGGCGAGCTGCCTTCCACCATGGCCGGCGAAGTCAGAAAGCGGTCAGCGACAATCAGGGTGGGTACCGCCCTGATCGCGTAGCGGTGGCGCAGCGCCAGCACATGATCGATATGTTGCTGCACAGCTGGAGCGTGATAGGCGGCAAGGAAAGCGCCCCGCTCGATGCCCAGCTGGACCATGTAATCCACAATCGCGGCTTCGCTGTCGAGTGTCAGTTTTTGCTGATGGATCGCGGCAAAAATACTGCGATGCAGCTGTGCCGGATTGGGCAGCGTCTGCACCGCGTAATACAGACGTTGCAGCGGCACGTCGCGTGCACTGAACGCTATCGGATACCGTTGAAAGTGAATTGCCGGCCGCTCCTGCAACCAGGCGTTCAGGGGTTCGTCGAAAGCATGGCAATGGCTGCATGAATACATGAAAAATTCGACAACTTCAACGGAATCGCGCGTCGCTGTGGCGTGGCCAGGGGCGGCGTTTAATACTGTATAGCCTGCCTGCTTGTCCGGCCGGTCGGTCGGTGCGCAGGCGCCCAGCAGCAAGGTGATGATGGCAAGTGCCCGATATTGGCGTAACGGTATGGACATGTGTGATCGTTCCTGGATGATTCAAAAGACCGCGTGGGCGATCATCAGCATGAGCACCCATACGGCGTTGCTCAGCACTTCCCTCAGTGAGGTCACCATGTGCAGGGCCGAGGCATGCTCCTGCTTGTTTGCAGCCATGGTGCGCGTCCGGCCGCTACTGTTGAGATGGTTGGCCGAGCAGCATGCGCCGGCCAGGGCGATGGCGGTCCATGCCCCCAGCTTCGGATCGGTGCCACCCAGCCACAGCAACGCAGGCAGGCTCAGCAACAGTGCCGGTATCAAAGCCGCCCAGCGCTTGGCGGCGCTGATCGTGGCTGGCGCCGCCGGTGAGGATGCCAGCAAGTCCCACGCCTGTTCGCCGGAGACAATCAGGCGCGTCAGCATACCGGCCAATGCGGCAGTGGCATACACAATGATGGCGGCAATGATGACGGGATGCAGGCTGTGGGTGCCGGCGGCCACAAAGGCCACCACCAACCAAGCTGACTTGGCGGCCAATCGGCTCAATAACATGGGCTGGCGCAAAATAAGCAGCCACTCCTTGTACAACGCCAGCTTGCCCATGCTGTGGCCAAAGCGCAGGCGTATGCCGAACGCAAAGCCGGGTCTGCGGCGCGGCAGCTCGCGTCCCAGCTGCAATGCGTGCAGGAAGCTGTGCTGGAGGCGCACGGTGGCAAGATGTGCCAGTCCGAGCGCTGCAAGACAAAACAGCATCAGCGCAGCCGGACTGCCCTGCAGCGCGTGCACTGGCAGCCACAGCGGGCTTGTCGGTCCAAGCATGGCGCCGTCCTCCAGCAGTTGGCATAACGCGGTCTTGATACTGACAGGGATGGTATGCCGTAATGCGGGCATGAAATACAGTCCCACGACGACGACGGTGCCTGGCACTTGCGCAACAATGGCGGTGCGGCGTGGGCCGATCAAGCGGGCAAGCTGGAGGGTGATGATCATCCCGCAACTGGCTGCGATAGTGGCCATCGCAACGAGCGCCGGATACAGTGCCAACAACCGTGGCCGGCCAGTCAACAGGCCGATATGGATGATCGGGCTCACCAGGAACAGTACCAGCACCAGCGTACCCAGCACCACGCCGCCCAGGCGCGCGCGCAGGATGGTGGCGCCAGACACGGGAGCGCACAGCAGGAGATCGAGGTCATGGCGCCCGTACATCACATGTACACAGCGTATCATCGCGGCCGACAGCATCAGGATGAACAGCACGGCAGCGGCTGCACCGTCGAGATGGAGTTGTCCGATACTCTCCGTTGGCTTCCAGTAAGGCAGGGTTGGTAGCGCGCTCCATGCGACCACGTGCAGTACCAGATAGATCGTTGCAAACCATGCCAGAATGGCCCCCGGCAGCGCGCGCCGGTTGGGGGCACGTTGCAGGGTGCGGCTGATGGCTGCAGCCGAGTCCGCGACAAACAGGCGTAGCTCGTGCCGCATCAGCCAGGGTGCGCCTCCCGGGCGCAGCGACAGTACCTCAGCCAGTGGTCGCATGACTGTCTTCCGTCAGGCGCAGGAACACATCTTCCAGCGAGCCATCGCGCTGCTGCGCCTGCATCCGCAATTGATCAAGACTGCCCTCGCCGATAAGGCGTCCATGTTGAAGAATGCCAATGCGATCGGCCATGCGCTCGGCCACTTCGAGAATGTGCGTGGTCATGACGACGGTGCCGCCGTCCGCCGTATGGCGGTGCAGCAGATCTTTGACCTGGCGCGCAGCATGGGCATCGAGTCCGGTGAGCGGTTCGTCCAGAACGATGAGTTCGGGCTGGTGAATCAGGGCGCCAGCCAGCGCCAATTTCTGCTTCATGCCGCGGGAATAGCTTTCCGTCAGCTCCTGCGCGTGAGGCGCGAGTCCGAGCAGGGCCAGCAGCACCTCCGCACTGGCGGCTGCCTGGGCGGCAGGCACCTTCCACAGACCCGCCATAAAGACCAGATACTCGAGCGCAGTGAGCTTGCCATACAGCAGAGGTTCATCTGGCAAGTAAGCCACAGGGCGTTTCGCCGCCTCTGGCTGAGCATGCAAATCGACGCCAAAGATGTGCACACTGCCGGCATCGGGCATTAACAGCCCCGTGGCCATGCGCAGGGTGGTGGTCTTGCCGGCGCCGTTAGCACCCAGCAACGCGTAGATTTCGCCGCGCCGCACGCGCAGGTCCAGCGCCTCCACGACGGGCCGCTCAAATTTTTTGCTGAGCCCGCGCAGTTCCAGGGCATGGTTGTTCAAGACGGACATGTTTGTCTCCAGGAAAAAGGTTCTTATTCAAAGCGCAGCGCCTCGATCGGGTCCAGGTTGGCGGCCTTTGCGGCCGGCAGGATGCCGAACAGCAAACCAACCAAGGTGGAAAATCCCAGCGCAACGGTCATCGCCCACCACGGGATGGATGGCGCTGACAGGGCGGGGATCAGCGCGCTCGCCAGCAGTGACAGCAGGTAGCCAACCACCACGCCGATGGCACCGCCCAGCAGCGACAGCATGGCCGCTTCCATCAGAAACTGGACGAGGATGTGATGGCGCTGTGCTCCCAGTGCCTTGCAGATACCAATTTCGCGCGTCCGCTCAGTGACGGAAATCAACATGACGTTCATGATGCCGATACCGCCAACCAGCAGTGAAATACCAACAATCCCTGTCAGCACCAGCGTCATCGAGCCCACCACGCGGGACATGATTTCCTGCAGTTGCACGGCGGTGAATATCTCGAAATCATCTTTGTCGCCGGGCTGAATCCGGTGCAGCTGGCGCAGCAGACTGGCCGTGCGCTCCTGCACCGCCGCCAACTGCTCGCTGTCGATGACATTGAAAGTCACCGCCAGATCGATTTGCGCTGGATCGGCCGCCAACGACTGTCCGGTCGAGAATGGAATCAGCGCCTGATCATCCTGGGCGCCGCCAAATGCTTCCGCGTGGGGTTCGGTGACGCCGACCACCTTGAACCACTGTCCCCCCAGCTCGATAAATTGCCCGATCGGATTGTTCGGCAGATGCAGCTTGTCCCGCAGCTTCTTGCCGATCACGCAGACGCGCCGGTGGGTGGCGACGTCATCATTACTGATATAGCGGCCATATTGCGGTGTGGCCTGGCTCAGAAGCTGATAGTTGGGCGTGACGGCGCTGACTCTGGCAAACACCGTGGTCGAAGCGTGCTTGATCGCGGTACCGTAATCACCGAAGGGCGAAAACGATGGCGCGATGTCGCTGATGTCCTCCACGTGGCGCACAATATGGCGGTAATCGTTGAAGGTGAGGCGGTTAAACCTGCCCTGCAGCGCTTGTTCAGGCGTGGTCAGCGAACGTATGCTCATGCTGTTGCTGCCGAGCCCCTTGAAATTGCTGGCGATAATGTCACCCAGCGCCTGGCTTAAGGCAACGATGGCGATCACCGAGGCGACGCCGATAATAATGCCCAGCATGGTCAGGACACTGCGGAAGCCATGGCTGCGAATGCTGGCCAGCGCCAGGCCAAAACTGTCGAGTAGGTTATGCACCAACCGCCTCCATAGTCGTGGGGGCATCGGCGATCCGGCCATCCAGCAGCCGCACATGGCGGCGGCAGCGCGCTGCGATGTGGTGGTCGTGGGTGACGACGATCAACGTGTGTCCTTCGGCGTGCAGTTCGTCAAACAGGGCCATGATCTCCGCGGTGGTGGCGCTGTCCAGATTGCCGGTGGGTTCGTCAGCCAGCAGCAGCGATGGCGCACTGCACAGTGCGCGCGCAATCGCCACCCGCTGACGCTGTCCGCCGGATAACTGGTTAGGCAGGTGCTGCATGCGGTGCTCCAATCGGACTTTGGCCAGCGCCGTGCGTGCCATCCTCTCGCGCTCGCTTCGCCGCACGCCTTGATAGATAAGCGGCTGCATGACGTTCTGTAGTGCGGTGGCCCGTGTCAGCAGATTGAAGCTCTGGAAAATAAAGCCGATCTCGCGGCTGCGCAGCGACGCCAACTGCGCATCGCTCATGGCGGCCACATCAGCACCACGGAACAGGTAACGTCCCGCCGTTGGACGGTCCAGGCAACCGAGGATGTTCATCAATGTCGACTTGCCGGAGCCTGAGGTCCCGGTCAACGCCAGATAATCGTTGGTTTCCACCGTCAAATTGATCTTGTCCAGCGCGGTAATCGGTTCATCCCCCATGAGGAAGCTGCGCTCCACGTCGTGCAATGCCAGTAGCACGCTCACGATGCCTCCATGGAAGGCGCCACACGGTCTCCGCTCTTGAGTTGGCGCAGCACTTTGTACGGCCCGGTGATGATGGCATCCCCAAGCTGGAGGCCGCTTATGATTTCCTGCCGTTCGTCGTCGGCAATCCCCAGTTTCACCGGCTTGCGCGTGACGACGCCGTCACGCGCGACCAGCACATATTGGCCGGAGCCGGCTTCACGCTGGCGCGATGCGACGGTGCGGCGTTCGCCCAGTGCGGCTTCGGCGCTATCGCTCTTGTCGCCAGCTGGGCTGAGGATGGCCTGCAACGGCGCGCTGAGCGCGGCGCCGGCGCTGGCCGTGTAGATTTCTGCGCGGCAGCTCATGCCTGCATGCAAGAGCACGCCTGCGGCGTCAGTCAGCGAGAGTTTGATAAGGTAGCTGCGCGCCAAGGCGCCGTTACCTGCGGCGCCATCGTTGCGTTGCGGGGAAAGCGCAATGGATTGCACCGCGCCGTGCAATACCCGGTCTGGATGTGCGGCCGTAAAAATAGCCACTTGCTGCCCGGCCCGAATGCGAGCGATATCAGCTTCGTCGACACTGATTTCCGCCATGAGAGTGCGGGTGTTGGCGATGGTCAGCAAGCTGGAACCGCGGTATCCGACCTGATTGGGCACGGCCGTCTCACCAGTTTTGATGTCGATTGCCGTGACCGTGCCATTCAGCGGTGCTGTCACGACAGTTTTGGCGGCGCGGTCGACCGCCTGCTTGAGCACTGCTTGCGTCTGCTGCAGCGCCTCCGCGCTGTTGCGTAGCTGGATCCTGGCCTGGTCGAGCGCATACTGCGCATCTTCCAATGCCGACGAAGCGATCATCTGGTGACTGTACAGGGTTTGTTTGCGCTGGAACTGGCTTTCCTGATTGTGCAAGGCGAGCCGCTGGTTGTCGATATTGATCTGTTGCTGGCGTACCACCGATTGCTGCTGTGCAACCTCGGCGCGTGACTGCGCATCATCGATGCGCAGTAGCGCTTGCCCTGCCGTGACGCGCTCTCCTTCCTGGACCAGGATGGCTGTGACGCGGCCGATCACTTCGGACGACAGCTGCACCTGCTGCTGGTACATCAGCGTGCCGGAAGCCAGTACCGAAG
The DNA here is from genome assembly GCF_011601275.1 of Janthinobacterium lividum. Lineage (GTDB taxonomy): Bacteria > Pseudomonadota > Gammaproteobacteria > Burkholderiales > Burkholderiaceae_D > Janthinobacterium > Janthinobacterium lividum_E. The sequence goes on from NZ_JAAOLY010000011.1 coordinate 94,504, forward strand.
CGCGGATCTGGCGTGGCGCGGCGGGCTCCAGCGTGACCAACTGGGTATGTGCCGGACGCAGCACCCGGGTCAGAAAGGGCGCAGCAAACAGGGCAAGCAGCACGGCCGTCATCATCACGCCGCGTTTCACTTGATGAAGCCCTGCGAAATCACCAAGGCCCAGCCGCCATAGACGATGAACGGCGGCAACAGTGCAATCGCCAGGCAGGTTGGCCAGTTACGGCGCGTCCAGCTACGCACACCGAGCACAAGCAGCAGGATGCTCCAGATCAGGCCCACATCGACCGCTTCCGCAAGACCTATCCACGGGCCGCTTTGCAGTTGCAGCACCAGCTGGTTCAGTGAAAGCGGATGCACCTGGGAAGTACTGATCTGGCCATCGGTACTCAGCAGGATTTGTGCCGCCCCGGAGACCAGCAGCAGAAAATGCGGCATATTACTCCACACCACGAGGGCAAACCATTGGCGGAAGGAGCGGTTGAACGACAGCAGTTTGGAAACGCCAAACAGGTAGAGCGCCATCAGCGCCCATCCGAGCGGCATCAGCAGCAAGTCGTGCATCAAGGCGCTGGTCAGCAGCATCGACCGCTGGATGGCAAGGCGAGCGGTTTCACGCACATTCACGTCGGCGATGTTCAGCAGTGCTTGTTCCTTGAGCCAGTCGAAATCCACCACGCTGTAGTACCAGGCCGAGACGGCCGCCGTGCTCAAGGTGAGTAGCAACAGCGGCGCCAGCCAGGTAGGATAGGCGTCCAGCGACGCGAACAATTTTCGCGGTTCGGTGATCGCCCGGCTAAACAAGGCATTGAATGTTGCGCGCTCCGGCGTTAACGAAAGCGGCGTACGGGTATTGGAAGTAGTCATGTGTTTAGTCCATGGAAAAAAAGAAATGGGGCAACTGCCTGGTCAATTGGCGCCTAGCTGGCGGCCGGTTCCAGACCGGTGATCGTTGGGGAGCGCTCGTACAGCTTGCCACCGCGTACCTCGAAGAGGCGGTCGCCATCAGCGATGGCTCCAGAGCGATGGGCAACAATGATTCGCGTCAAGCGCAGTTGCCGAACCACCCGGCTAATGCGCCGCTCGTTGTCATTGTCGAGATGGCTGGTGGCTTCATCCAGCGCGAGGATACGCGGTTGCTTGTACAGCGCGCGCGCCAGCAGGATGCGCTGCTTCTGGCCTCCGGAGAACACATTCCCCGTTTCGCCGACCAGTGTTTGATACGTCATCGGCATCGCCATGATGTCACTGTTAATCGCCGCCTGTCGTGCGCACTCGCGTATCCGTTCTGGCTCGGCGTCACGGGCGAAAAAGCTGATGTTGTCCGCGACCGAACCCTGCTGCAAGGTATCGTCCTGCATGACTGCGCCAACGAGCTTACGGTAGTTTGCCAGGCCTAGCGTGGTCACAGGTACACCGTCCACCAGCATCTCGCCCTCGGTCGGCTCCAGCAAACCCATCAGTATTTTGCATAGCGTGGTCTTGCCGCAGCCGCTGGCCCCAGTCAGCACCACGCTTTCGCCGGCCATGATGTGCAAATCGACGCCATCGACAATCCACGGGTCGGCTAACGAGTAGCGGAAGCGCACCTGCTTGAGCGTGATGGCGCCGCGTGCCTGACTCAGGTCGATGGGTCCAGGCTGCGCTGGCTCCGTTGCTTCGTGGACAATGCCACTCAGGCGTTCCGCATGCAGCCGGGTCACGTTCAGATCCGCGAACAGATTGATCAGGCGCGTCGCACGGCTCGAGAAAATCATGGCATACATGCTGCAAGCCATCAGCATGCCGACGCTCATGACCTGATCCATCACCAGACCTGCGCCCAGATAGAATATCCCCAGCGCTTGCACGCTGAAAATTGCCGTGTTGAGGACCTTGGCCAGCGCGATGATGCGTTGCCGCCGAGCCTCACAATTGGCAGCATCTTGCTTCAGGTTCAGCCAGCGCGCACTGCGGTCGCTTTCCTGCCCATATAGACGGATCGCTGTCATCGAGCGTAGCGTCTCGAGGAAATAGCTGCGCTCCCTGGCGTGCATCAGCAAGCCATCATTGGTGGCGTTGCGCAAGGGTTCCTGCATAAGCTCGCGCATTACGCCATACACGAGCATGCATCCCAATGTGAGCAGGGCCAGTTGCCCGGAGTAGACGAACAAGACTGTCAGCGACAGTAGTGCCAACATCAGGTCCAGTACCGTCTCCAGCATCAGGCTGGTGAGGGTGTTTTGCATGACCGTGATGCTCTCGAAACGCGAGCTGATATCCCCCAGGTGATGCTTCTCAAAGTAGGCGACCGGCAAGCGCGTCAGGTGACTAAACACGCGCGCCACCCATTGCAGATTCACCTCGAAGCTCCAGCGCATCAAGAAGCGGGAACGCGCATAGTCGATGGCTGTATAGATCGCGATCAGCAGCAGAAAGGCGCAGAACAGCGTCGTCAGAAAAGGGCGGTTGCCCGACAAGATGACCTCGTCGATGACGACTTGATTGAAGATGGGCAGCACCACGGCAAACAACTCCAGTGCGGCCGACCATAAAAGCAGTTGCAACGTCGCGCGCCGCAGCCCGCGAACCGGGCCGATCAGGCTGCGCAGCGACAGCGACGTCGTGTGATCGTCGTACTCGAAGCGTGGGGTCGGCGTGAATTCCAACGCGACGCCGGTAAAGGATGCTGACACCTGTGCCAGCGACAGCCGACGTTCTCCTAGCGCAGGATCGAACACGATGACGCCGCGGGCACCGCGCAGCACGCGTGTCAGCACCACGAAATGGTTCAAATTCCAATGCAGGATACAAGGCAATTTCAATTCTGCAAGATCTTCGAGCTCCAGCCGCAGCGCGCGCGCGGCCAGTTCCAGGGTGCTGGCATGCCTGATCAGCTCTGCCGCACTGGCACCCCGTTGGCTGGTGACGAATTGACGCCGCATGCCGGGCATGTCATAGATTTTCCCATGATAAGAGGAAATCATTGCCAGACACGCCAGACCGCACTCGCTGGATTCGCCCTGTAGCACGATGCGCTGTTTCATGTACGATTTCCTAACAGCCATCGGGATAGCGGGGTAGGCGCTTGCGGCAAATTGACCTCTAGCAACAGCCCCGCAGGAATCTGTTGCACATGGCCGTTTTCCCGCATTTCAGGCGTTAACAGCGTCAGCGTCATGCGTCGGTAAGTGATGGTGTCGGGATGGCGGCTATTTGCTGTGCTGCGCAGTTTGGCCTGCACGCCCGCCGGTAAACCGCTGGCGTATAGAAAACCGGTGTCAACCGTACGCACGATGCCGGTCTGCAAACCATACTTTTGATAAGGGTAGGCGTCGTAATGCAGCTTGACGCGTTGACCAGGGGTAATGGCTGCCGCGTGCATGACCGGGACAAACACAGTGGCCATGACCGCAGCGCCTGTCGGGCCGGATGCCGGCGTTTCGGTGACGCCGGCGACCGGGACATTTTTAGCCACCGTGCCGTAGGCGATGAGCAGCAACAGCGCCAGTGCCATGCTCATGGCGGCAGCCGTGATGGCCCAGCCTGATATCGAATGTAATACGCGAATTTCACCAAAGTCGCCGGAGCTATTTCCCGACAAGACTTCAGCGCGAAAAGTATTTTTTTCTGCGACCGACGCCATTATTTCCAAGAATTTCTATTTTATTATTCTATTGCGCTTATCGCGTTATCAATTACCCAAATGGGTTGATCCCTGATGAAATATCAGAAAACAACCCATCATGTTAATTCAGAGCATCAACCACAAAATTTCCCGCCAAGCCAGCCACCGAGGGCGGCGCCGACGGTTCCGCCAACGATAGCGCCAGCAGGTCCGCCGCTGGCACCAAGCGCCGCACCGAATCCACCAGTGAAGGCGGTATATATGTCATTGCACATAGCAGCGCCACTTGCAACCTCAAACTCTTCTACAGCCAATTCACGAATTGCCATTAATTTCCTCATCTCATTACGTTCCAGACTTAAACGGAAGTCTCCACCGATTAATAACCAACCAGATGGCCAGTCATAAATTCTTCAATTTTTTGTTATTGCTTTTGCCAACTGTTAATTGGATATTAATGGCATTTCCATGTAGTAACAAGTGAGTTTTTTTTATAACGATATGCTTTTTATTAATATGGACCAAGTTTCATTATTTTCTCAAATTCAAAAAATTATGCCATTAGCGATCGGGCAGCCATTTCCCATCCATTGAATTCATTCACTATTTCTCGTCAAATCCGGAATTCTTTTCCATGCCCATAAAAAAGACCATCGCATTTCAGGAATAGCGGTACACGATACCGCACCTTCCTTGCGTACCTCAGCAAGATCCGATGCCATAGGCAGAATGCGTGATTTCCTCTTCGCCTACCTTCTGCTGATCGCCCGTACTCTCGGATATCGGCCTTTAAGCGGAGTCGCTGCCGTTGAAGAGTATCCGATGCAGCCTCAACCGGATGCTGGCCGATTTCATTCAAAAGTATGTGGCCAGGGAATTCCTGATAAGTTTTCCGCAGTCATGGCAAATAATCGCGATGCCGGCGATATTGCCAACCGCGTCCGCTTCTGAAAGATGGAGGATTGAAGGATGCAGATTTTTATCGCGCCAATTACCTTTGCCGCAGCTATGCTGCACTCTTCTCTGTTGCTTGAGCATTGCAACACGTAGAGATGGCCTGATAAGCAATTCAGGCCAACCGTGATGTCATGCCAGCGTTGAGTGGTAGTGGTGTCAATGACGATGGCGATTGCAGGAACGGCTGTCCGGCTCTTTGCATGCGCGTGCCTGTACGCACTCGGCTTGTTTTTACCGAATATCGTGCAGGTCAATGATGAAGCACTGTTACGTAAAGAAGTCTCAAGTTATATACATTCATTTACCGATTACAAAAACGGATTGCCAAACCAATACCGCAAACCATTGTGCAAACAAAAAAGCCCTGCAGATCAATGATCTGCAGGGCTTTGTTGATAAACCGGAAATGACCGGTCTTAGAACGGAATATCGTCATCCATATCCGAGAAGTTCGGTGCTGGCTTCGGTGCCGGGCGTGGGGCTGGCGCCGGGGCTGGGCGCGGAGCTGGCGCCTGGCGCGGGGCCGGGGCGTCGTAGCCGCCACCACCGCCGCCACCGTAGCTGTCATCGCCACCGCCGGCGTCGCCGCCCATGCCGGAACGGCCGCCCAGCATTTGCATCTGTTCCGCGATGATGTCGGTTGCGTACTTCTCGACACCGTCCTTGTCCGTGTATTTACGGGTTTGCAGACGGCCTTCGACGTAGACGGACGAACCTTTTTTCAGGTATTGGCCGACGATTTCGGCCAGGCGGCCGAAGAACGAGATACGGTGCCACTCTGTCAATTCTTTTTGTTCGCCCGTGTTGCGGTCCTTCGATTTGTACGAAGTGGCCACGGCGATGTTGGCGATCGCGTCGCCGCTAGGCATGTAGCGGATTTCCGGGTCACGGCCCAGATTGCCGACGATGATGACTTTGTTGACTGATGCCATGAATAACTCCTGATGAACTGCAGCGGGAGCCGGTGTCCCGCGCGTTAGTTTAGTGTACTAAACGAGGATTATAAGCGACCACGCGGCGCAAAGCACCCGCTTTCTGGCGGACGCCATCTCCCGTGCGGCAGCACGTTTTTTTCACGGCAGAGGAAAACAAGAAACTTGAATACTGGTATTATATACAGTATTCAAACGTCAGTACGCATCTGCATCAAACTTTGTCGGGGCACGTTCGCCTGGCGGCGCAATCCGCCCATGGACGCCTCAGGCATGCAGAGCAAAACCCGGCTATAGTTACAGGTTGACCCGTTGTGGCTCCTCATCTGCACCCAGGCACAACGCGCCGGCCGCACCACTCACTGAAAGCAAGGCAATCACATGGAACAGATCCGCATTCGCGGCGCTCGCACGCATAACCTCAAGAATATCAATCTCGATTTGCCGCGCAATAAGCTGATCGTGATTACCGGCTTATCCGGCTCCGGCAAGTCTTCGCTGGCCTTCGACACCTTGTACGCGGAAGGCCAGCGCCGCTATGTCGAGTCGCTGTCGGCCTACGCACGCCAATTCCTGCAACTGATGGAAAAGCCCGACGTCGACCTGATCGAAGGCTTGTCGCCCGCCATCTCCATCGAACAGAAGGCAACTTCGCACAACCCGCGCTCGACGGTCGGCACCGTGACGGAAATCCACGATTATCTGCGCCTGCTGTATGCGCGCGTGGGCACGCCGTACTGCCCCGACCATCCGGAAAACGCGCTGGCCGCCCAATCCGTGTCGCAAATGGTCGATGCCGTGCTGGCCATGCCGGAAGACACCAAGCTGATGATACTGGCGCCCGTCGTTGCCAACCGCAAGGGCGAACACGTGGACCTGTTCGAGCAGATGCAGGCGCAGGGCTTCGTGCGCTTTCGCGTGCAGAGCGGCACGCATGCGGCCAAGATCTATGAAGTCGATGACCTTCCGAAACTGAAGAAAACGGAAAAACACACGATCGACGTCGTCATCGACCGGGTCAAGGTGAACCAGGAGATCAAGCAGCGCCTGGCGGAAAGTTTCGAGACGGCACTGCGCCTGGCCGATGGCCGCGCCATTGCCTACGAAATGCAGTCGGCCCAGGAGCACGTGTACTCCAACAAGTTCGCCTGCAATGTGTGCGGTTATTCCCTGCAGGAACTGGAACCGCGTCTGTTCTCGTTCAACAACCCCATGGGCGCCTGTCCGGAATGCGACGGTTTGGGACACATTGAATTCTTTGACCCGAAACGCATCGTCGCGTTCCCGAACCTGTCGCTCGCCTCGGGCGCTGTCAAGGGCTGGGACCGCCGCAACCAGTTTTATTTCCAGATGCTGTCGAACCTGGCCGCGTATTACGAGTTCGACCTGGACATGCCGTTCGAGCAGCTGGACTTGAATTCACAGCAAGCCGTGTTGTACGGTTCCGGCAAGCAAGTGATTCCATTTACCTATGTCAACGAACGCGGCCGCACCGTCATCAAGGAACACACGTTCGAAGGAGTGGTCAACAATCTGCAGCGCCGTTACCGCGAGACGGATTCGATGGCCGTCAAGGAAGAACTGGCCAAGTTCATCAATGAAAAATGCTGCCCTTCATGCGATGGCGCGCGCCTGCGCGTGGAAGCGCGCTTCGTCAAGGTCGGCACGGGCAAGCAGCAGCGCGCCATCTATGAAGTGGCGGGAAAACCGCTGCGCGAGACCCTGGAATTCTTTGAAAAGCTGAAACTGACGGGCGCCAAGAAAGAGATCGCCGACCGCGTGGTCAAGGAAATCATTTCGCGCCTGAAATTCCTCAACAATGTGGGCCTCGACTATCTGTCGCTGGACCGCAGCGCCGACACGCTCTCCGGCGGCGAAGCACAACGCATCCGCCTAGCGTCGCAAATCGGCTCCGGTTTGACGGGCGTCATGTATGTGCTCGATGAACCGTCGATCGGCTTGCACCAGCGCGATAATGACCGACTGATCGAAACCTTGAAACACTTGCGCGACATCGGCAACAGCGTGCTGGTGGTCGAGCATGACGAAGACGCCATCCGCACGGCCGACTACATCGTCGACATGGGTATCGGCGCGGGTGTGCACGGCGGCGAGATCATCGCCGAAGGCACCCTGCAAGACATTCTCAAGAACAAGAAATCGCTGACGGCGCAGTACCTGAACGGCAAGCTGAAAATCGCCGTGCCAGCCAAGCGTCATGCCAGCAATCCGGAAAAGCAACTGGTCATTACTGGCGCGACGGGCAATAACCTGAAAAAGGTGTCGCTGAGCTTGCCGGTGGGCTTGATGACGTGCGTGACGGGCGTATCCGGCTCGGGCAAATCGTCGCTCGTCAACGATACCCTGTATCCGGCCCTGTCGCGCCATTTGTACGGTTCGCAGACGGAACCGGCGCCACACGAGTCGATCAGCGGTCTGGAACACTTCGACAAGGTCATTTCCGTCGACCAGGCGCCTATCGGCCGCACGCCGCGCTCCAATCCCGCCACGTACACGGGCTTGTTTACGCCTATCCGCGATTTGTTCTCCACGGTACCGACGGCCAAGGAACGCGGCTACAGCGCAGGCCGCTTCTCGTTCAACGTAAAGGGCGGACGCTGCGAAGCGTGCCAGGGCGATGGCGTGATCAAGGTCGAGATGCATTTCTTGCCTGACGTCTACGTGCCATGCGATGTGTGCCACGGCAAGCGCTACAACCGCGAAACCCTGGAAGTGCAATACAAGGGCAAGAACATCACGGAAGTGCTGGGCATGACGGTGGAAGAGGCGCATGAATTCTTCAAGCCCGTACCCCTGATCGCGCGCAAGCTGCAAACCCTGCTCGACGTGGGCCTCGGCTACATCAAGCTGGGCCAGAGCGCCACCACCCTGTCCGGCGGCGAGGCGCAGCGCGTGAAATTGTCGCTGGAACTGTCCAAGCGCGACACGGGCCGCACCCTGTACATCCTCGATGAACCGACGACGGGCTTGCACTTCCATGACATCGACTTGCTGCTGAAAGTCATCCATCGCCTGCGCGACCAGGGCAACACTTTGGTGATCATCGAGCACAACCTCGACGTCATCAAGACGGCCGACTGGATCGTCGACCTGGGTCCGGAAGGCGGGGCCGGCGGCGGCCAGATCATCGCCACGGGCACGCCGGAAGACGTGTCCCTGAACCCGGCCAGCGTGACAGGTAAATACCTGGGGCCGCTGCTGAAGCAATAACGACGGCAGCGCAATAAAAAACGGCGCGGATTGCTCATGTAATCCGCGCCGTTTCTCTTTTTGATAGCACCCCAGTCATTGCCGGCGTGTCATTTATCGCACGCCAGTCTTTGCCAGCGTGTTTCTCCCCCACTACTAAACTTTATGCACTCAGCCGCTTTTCCAGCGCGGCCTTGTGATCTGCCAATTCTTGCGGCAGATGATACGCGAGTTTTTCAAACAACTCCGTATGCAATTTCAATTCTTCCACCCACGCGGCCTTGTCGATCGAGGTGATGGTGTCGAACTGTTGTTGCGTGAATGGCAAGCCATCCCAGTTCAGGTCGCCATACTGCGGCGTCGTGCCGAACAGGTTTTCCACGCCGCCCGCCTTGCCTTCGATGCGCTCCAGCATCCATTTCAGCACGCGCATGTTGTCGCCAAAGCCAGGCCAGACGAACTTGCCGGCCTCGTCCGTACGGAACCAGTTGACGCAGTAGATCTTCGGCAGGGCAGCCGGGTTGACCTTGCCCACCTTGACGCCCATGTCCAGCCAGTGCTGGAAGTAATCGCTCATGTTATAGCCGATAAATGGCAACATGGCAAATGGATCGCGGCGCACGATGCCCATCTGGCCCACGGCGGCGGCCGTCGTTTCGGAACCCATGGTGGCGGCCATGTACACGCCTTCGACCCAGTTGCGCGCCTCAGTGACCAGCGGCACGGTGGTCGAGCGGCGGCCGCCGAAGATGAAGGCCGAGATCGGCACACCGGCCGGGTCGTCCCAGGCCCCGTCGATGACGGGGTTTTGCGTGGCAGCAACCGTGAAGCGCGCGTTCGGGTGCGCCGCCTTGGTGCCGGACGCTGGCGTCCAATCCTTGCCCTGCCAGTCGATCAGGTGGCTTGGTGCTTCCTTGGTCAAGCCTTCCCACCACACGTCGCCGTCGTCCGTCAGCGCCACGTTGGTGAAAATCGTGTTGTCGCGCATGGAAGCCATGCAGTTGTAATTGGTTTTCTCGTTGGTGCCAGGCGCTACGCCGAAATAGCCCGCTTCCGGGTTGATGGCGTACAGGCGGCCATCGGCACCGGGCTTGATCCAGGCGATATCGTCGCCGATGGTGGTCACTTTCCAGCCGTTAAAACTTGCCGGCGGAATCAGCATGGCGAAGTTCGTCTTGCCGCAAGCCGATGGGAACGCGGCCGCGACGTAATGCTTCTTGCCTTCTGGCGATTCCACGCCGAGGATCAGCATGTGTTCGGCCAGCCAGCCCGGATTGTTGTCCGATGCTTGCGCTTCCTGGTAGCCCATGTTCGAGGCAATGCGCAGGGCGAAACATTTCTTGCCCAGCAAGGCGTTGCCGCCGTAGCCCGAACCGAAAGACCAGATTTCGCGCGTTTCCGGGAAATGCACGATGTACTTGGTGCTGTTGCACGGCCATTTCACGTCGGCCTGGCCAGCGGCCAGCGGTGCGCCCACGCTGTGCACGCACGGCACGAACTCGCCATCGGTGCCCAGCACGTCGTACACGGCACGGCCCATGCGGGTCATGATCTTCATGTTGACGGCGACATACGGCGAATCGGACAGTTCCACACCAATGTGCGCGATCGGCGAGCCCAGCGGGCCCATCGAGAATGGCACGACATACATGGTGCGACCGCGCATGCAACCATCGAACAGGCCGTTCAGGGTGTGGCGCATTTCGCCAGGTTCGGTCCAGTTATTCGTCGGACCGGCCGCTTCTTTCGTTGCCGAGCAGATATACGTGCGGTCTTCGACGCGGGCCACGTCGCTCGGATCGGAGCAGGCCAGGTAGGAATTCGGGCGCTTTTCCGCATTGAGTTTTTTCATGGTGCCGCTGGCAACCATGTCGGCGCACAGGCGCTCGTACTCTTCTTGCGAACCATCGCACCAGTAAATACGGTCTGGCTTGGTGAGCGCGGCAATGTCGGCCACCCAGTTGATCAGTTTCTGTTGTTTAATATAAGCTGGGACGTTGAGTGCGGCGACGCCACCCATGACGGGCTGATTCATATTACCTCCAATACCAATAAAAGAAATTCTGGTCGTTCCGGCAAGACAGGCAGCATCGTTGAGAGGTGGCTGCGGCTCACTGCCGGCGGCATGTGCACGCGGGCAGGGCTCTGGTGTCGTTTACCTGGATCATGCACCCAGGCTACAGGAACAGTTTGCGCTATCACTATCATCAGGAAGCTTCAAAAGTGCCGGCGATTGTACACCCGCCAAACAGCTATTCTCGCAAAAATGTAGGAGAATAGCTTGACTAATGTAGTAGGCTATTCAGCATTTCCCGTATCCTGTTATTTCCCTACCAAATCCTTACTAAAATCGGCCATCCACCATGAAAATTGCCATACTCGATGATTACCAGGATGCCGTGCGCGGCCTCGATTGCTTCCAATTGCTCGACGGCCACGAGGTCAAAGTGTTCAGCAATACGGCTCGGGGCCTGGGCCAGCTGGCGATCCGCCTAGCGCCGTTCGACGCGCTGGTGCTGATCCGAGAACGCAGCAGTTTCAATCGGGCCTTGCTGTCGAAACTGCCGAATCTGAAACTGATTTCGCAAACCGGCAAGGTCAGCGGCCACATCGATATGGCGGCCGCCACCGAGCTGGGCATTGCCATCGCGGAAGGCATCGGCTCGCCCACGGCGCCAGCCGAACTGACGTGGGCGCTGATCATGGCGGCGCAGCGCAAGATCGTGCCGTACGCACAACATTTACAGGAGGGGCTGTGGCAGACGTCGTCGCTGGAGCCAACGCGCAATACGCTCGGTACGGTATTGAAAGGGCGCACCCTGGCGATCTGGGGCTACGGCAAGATCGGGCAATTGATCGCCGGCTATGGCCGCGCCTTCGGCATGACCATCCTCGTGTGGGGCAGCGAAGCGAGCCGCGCGGCGGCCGTGGCGGCCGGCGATACGGCGGCAGAGTCGCGCGAAGCCTTCTTCGAGCAAGCCGATGTGCTGAGCTTGCACCTGCGCCTGTCGGACAAGACGCGCGGCCTGGTAACTAGCGAGGACCTGGCGCGCATGAAACCGACTTCCCTGTTCGTCAACACCAGCCGCGCCGAACTGATCGCTGAAGGGGCGCTGGAAGCGGCACTGCCGCTGGGACGCCCGGGCGCCGCCGCGCTGGACGTATTTACGGATGAACCCTTGCCGCCAGGCTCGCCATTGCTGCTGCTGCCGAACGTGCTGGCCACGCCACACCTGGGCTACGTCGAGCGTGACAGCTATGAGCTGTATTTCCGCTACGCCTTGCAAAACATCGTCGATTTTTCGCAGAATCAATGCACGCGCCTGCTCAATCCCGAAGCGTTGCAGCACGCGCGGCAAAGCCCTCAGGAGCGCTGAAAACCCTTCAGCAAGTCAGGCTCGCCCGTGATGCGGATGGCGGGCGCCGGCAGTTCGTGCCGGCCGCGCCACAGGCCGGCCCAGCCGGGCGGCCAGGCGATCTGCGGTCCCGCATACGGCGCCACGCCGGCCCGCACGGCCACCACCGTCACGGGCGGCATGTCTTGCAAGGGCTCGCCTGCCGCGCGCTGCATGTCCAGGCTGTACATATAGTTGGGCAATAAGGCGTCGCAGACGCGGCCAAACCAGTCGCTATGGTCGTCGTCGCGCCCCAGCGCCTGCGCCAGCCCCTGCGGGTCGAAACGGGCCAGGGCATCGATCAGCTCGCCAGTGGAGGCGCCAGGGGAATCACCCCAGCCCATCACGGGGTTGACGTTGTAATCGGCGCCCGAGCCGTACCAACCTTCGCGCCAGGGCCGCTGCATCCAGTCGCGCGGCCCCGTAAACAAATGCCAGCGCCAGTGCAGGCCCGACGGCTTGGGCCAGGAATACAAATACAGTTTTTGATAGCCGGCCTGGTGCAGCTCGCGCACCATGGCCATCAGGCGCGCGTGCGGCATGCGGTCGGGCGGCGCGCGGCGAAACAGGATCGCTTCGCCATCGGCGAATTGCACGTCGTCGGTCGACAGGTTCAGGTCCAAGGTCCGCGCTTCGCTGCCGAAACGGGCGGCGATCCAGCCCGTCAGCAGATTGACGGACGTGATCACCCCGTAACCACGGTGGCGGTGAAAAATGACGGTACCGGGAGCGAGCGCTTTCATACGGAGTCGGGGTGGCAGGCAAACAAAGAAACCAGTGTACTCACAGATGGCCAAATTTTCCAGATGCGGCGCCATTCACGCAAGGGCGCCAATCCACGATATCATGCGCGTCATTCTCCACTGACATCGTGACCACATCATGACTTTGCGCATACTCGCCACCGGCGGCACTTTCGACAAGCACTACAACGAATTGAACGGTACTCTGGGCTTTTCCGACAGTCATTTGCCGGCAGCGATTGCCCGCGCGCGCATGACGGCGCCCGTGGCGCTGGAGCAATTGCCACTGCTGGACTCGCTCGACATGCAGGATGCGGACCGCCAGCGCGTGCTGGCCTCGTGCCGCGCGGCGCAGGAGAAAGCCATCGTCATCATTCACGGCACCGACACCATGCGCGAAACGGCGCAAGTGCTGGGCGCGGCGAACCTGCAGCAAACGGTGATTTTGACGGGTGCCATGATTCCCTACGAAATCGCCAATTCCGATGCCCTGTTCAACCTGGGCTTTGCCTGCGGCGTGGCGCAAACCTTGCCAGCCGGCGTGTACGTGGCCATGAATGGCCAGATCTTCGCCTGGGACAATGTGCAAAAGAACCGCGCCGCCGGCGTATTCCAGCCCTTGTAAGCCGATGGCGGGACAGGGCGCAAGAGCAGACCGGCACACGGCCTGACTGACACTCTGTCACAATTCGACCAGCCCGTTTTCAACGGGCTTTTTTACGTTTTTTCACATGGCATAAATTCTGCGATTTCTTAGGTTTCATCAAATTATTGTAGGTAAAACATCAAATTGCCAATACATTAATTTAATGTTGCATAAAAACACCATTGATCATTTTTTAAAACAACGATATTTATAAATATAAACTTCACATTTAACATTTATATAAAATATTCTTCAGTATTCCTTATTTATTGCCAAATCTGACACGGTTTATATGCATTTTTTCTTGCTGAGAAGACATAATGTTTGCCTCGACAAGCAAAAAAGTGCATTTACAACAATATTGCACCAAGTAGTCTTCCACCTCCCACCGATGTGGTTACGCCTACCGTACACGCCTCCGCAAGCCATCTATCCGATGGCTTGAGCGGTGCTCGTGTACTGCTTGTCGTTATTAAAACTACTACGGAGTAATTGTTACAATGGCATTTAAAGAAAAAATTGGCGTACGCAGCGTACGCCTGGCCCTGACCGTACTGGCAGGTAGCGTCTTGTTCTCCGGCCAATCCATGGCGGACGAAGCAATTCAAAAAGTTGAAATTACCGGTTCAAGCATCAAGCGTATCGCTGTCGAAGGCGCCCTGCCTGTGCAGCGCCTGTCGCAAGAAGCGATCGCCAAGACCGGCGCCACCACGATTGCCGACCTGGTACAAAATCTGCCCGCCATGCAAGGTTTCCAGATCGGCGCCACGGCAGCCGGCTCGGACTCAGGTGGCCGCACCAGCGCCTCGATCCATGACATCGGCGAAAGCTATACCCTGGTCCTGCTGAACGGCCGCCGCATTGCGCCGCAAGGCGCCGACAATACGGTCAACCTGAACGCCATTCCGATGAGCGCGGTTGAACGTGTCGAAATCCTGACCGACGGCGCTTCGGCCCTGTACGGTTCGGACGCCATCGCCGGCGTAATCAACTTCATCCTGAAAAAGAACCTGCAAGGCGGCACCGCCGAAGCGACCTACACCGCGCCAGAACACAGCGGCGGCGGTAATAGCTGGAATACCAACATCACCTATGGTTTCGGTGACCTGGACGAAGACCGCTACAACGTGCTGGTCAGCTATCGTCACGACGAGCAAGAAAAAGTGCGCGCGACCGATCGTTCCTTCGCCCGCAGCGGCTTCATCCCATTCAGCCGCAACGGTAAAAACTACATCTACAACAATACGAGCTCGTCGGCAGCTCCCGCGAATGCCTCGCTGTCCTTCGTCGACACCAAGGCCGACAAGGGCTATACCTACAATCCGTACCTGAAGGCCAACGGTGATTGCGCGCCGCAAAACTATGTCACGCCGACGAATACCAATGCATGCGGTTTCGACGGTGCATCGATGGTGGAAATCGTGCCGCAATCGAAGCGCGACAGCCTGTTTACCCGCGCCACCTACAAGGTCTCGGACGACATGACGGCATTTGCCGAAGTCGCCTTGTCGCACTATGACCTGACGGCCCGTATCGCCGCCAACCCGGTCCCTGTGACCGTGTTCAACCGCGATGCAAAAAGCGGCAAGGTCACGATGTTGCCTAGCTACGTAGAGCACATCCAGCCTGGCCTGACGACGGATCAGGAAAACAACCTGTCGTCGGTCATCGCCAACTATCGCCTCGTCGACTGGGGGCCGCGTGCCAGCCAGACAATTACCGACACCAAGCACCTGGTGCTGGGCGTCGAAGGCGAGTTTGCCGGCTGGAACTACGGCAGTGGCCTGACCTGGTCGAAAAATTCGATCAACGAGCGCTACGTTGGCGGTTATGCCAGACGCGGCGATTTCACGTCTTTGCTCAACAATAAGGATTTCGATCCCTTCGCCCTGCCAGGCCAGCAAACGGCTGCAGTGCAACAACTGATCAACGACTCGCAATTCAACGGTTCCGTGCGTACCGCGTCGACCACCTTGCGCGGTGTCGATGCGCACGGTTCGCGTGAAGTGTTCAGCTTGCCAGGCGGCATGGCCAACATCGGTATCGGCGGCGACTACCGCGAGTACAGCTATGAGCAATCGCCAAGTGCCGGCGCCAACAAGGACACCATCTATGGCTTCGAAACCAAGAAGGCATATGACCTGAGCCGCAAGACGTATGGCGTCTTCGCCGAATTGCTGGCGCCCGTCACCAAGACCGTGGAAGTGACCATCGGTGCACGCCTGGACAATGTATCGGCAGTCGACAATGGCTTGACCCATACCACCTCCGGCAAGAGCGAAAGCGCATCGACCTACAAGGTGTCGGCACGCTGGCAACCAGTGCAGTCCTTGCTGATCCGCGGCTCCTATGGCACGGGTTTCAAAGCGCCAAGCATGCTGGATCTGGGACAGAAACTGGACACCGCCGGCTTCACGGCCAGCGCGTATGACTGCCCATTCCCGGGTACCGCAGGCTGCCAGGATAGCAAGAAGCAATACAACCGCATGACCGGCGGCAACCCTGACCTGAAATCGGAAACGTCGAAGCAATTCACGGCCGGTTTCCGCGTCGAGCCTAACTCGAGCTTCTCGTTCGGCGCCGACCTGTGGGATGTGAAGATCTTTGATGCCGTATCGTCGGTGGCCGAATCGCTGGCCTTCTCGGATCCGGAAAAATACAAGGATTACTTCACCCTCATCACGCCTGTGGACAGCCCAAAAGCGTTCTATGCATTCAAATCGTTGGCAGTCAATATTGGCCAGATGCATAACCGTGGTATCGACTGGGACATGACGGCGCGCAAGAAGCTGGACTTCGGCAACCTGACCGTGAACCTGAACGGCACCCACATGCTCAAGGCAGACTACACCGTCCCAGGCACTCGTAATGACTGGACCAGCAGCCTGAACATCTACGGCATCAACCAGGCCGTGACGTTCCGCGACCTGATCAAGCTGACCGCCACCCTGGACACCGGCAAGCTGAGCAACACGATGGTGGTGAACTACCGCAATGGCTACACCGATGCCCTGACGGAGGTGTATAACGTCGACACCAAAGGCATGGAAAAGCTCCGCCTGAACGTGCCGTCGCACATCACCTTCGATTGGCAAGGCCGCTACGCGATCAACAACAAAACGTCGATCCGTGCCGGTATCAAGAACCTGTTCGACCGCAATCCACCGCTGTCGCTGCGTGCCTCGTCGGGCCATCAGGTTGGCTTCGATCCGCGTTACGCCGATCCGATGCTGCGCACGTTCTACATCACCGGCTCGTACAAGTTCTAATATAAGAACGTGAACTAGCGGGTCTCGAAAGCGCCTTGCACTTCATCGTGCAAGGCGTTTTCTTTTGTCGCACAGCTATTGCGTCACCTTGACATCCAGATAACGGTAGTGGCTCTCGCCGTAATCTTTCGATACCGTACGCAATTGCACGGCGACGCCCAGATCATGCAGTAAAGCACTCTCGACCACGTACGCAGTTTCCTGCGTGGTACAGACAAAGCGGGTCGCTTCGCCTTGTAGACTCGCGAAAATCGTACTGGTCTGAAACGTATCCTGCACTTCACACCGCGTGGTCACGCGCTCTGGCCGCTCGCCCGGCTTGGCAGGCACATTAGTTGTGGTCATATTGGCCTGAAAGCGGGTGCCTGGGGATAAACTCGCCGGCAGCGACAGCGACAGCGACAAGCTGGAGGTGGCCAGATAACCGTTGCGGACATCGCCCTTCTCTGCGGCCCGCAACTGAAACAGTTGCCCGCAATCTTCACGCGCAGCATGGTAAAGACGTTGTAATCCTCGCTCAAACTGACCAATCCATCGCGCACGCGCCACTCTTGCTCAAGCACGGACTTTTCCTCAGGCTTGCCCGGGGTCGACGACTCCCGGGAAAAATGTAGCGTCTTGAATCGTGGCTGCCAGACGGGCGCCGCCGCCAGGGCAGCTTGTGCCGCCGCCAACACCTGCGACGGCAACGGCGCACTGTCAAACGCATCTGCGGCATTGGGCGGCGGTGGATACTCGCTGGCGTCGATGTCGGGACGCGCCTCGCGCAACAGGGAGGTGTCGACGCCGCCCTGCAGCGAACAGCCGACGCGCACGACGCCATCCAGCTCGCCGTCCGGCTCGATCAGGAATACGCGTTCCACCTTGTCGCGCCCGGCCCCCACATCGGAGGCGGACGCAAATGGCTGCCATGAGCCACCGGGGAGGCGCACTTCGGAACGCACATAGGCGCCATCATCGGCGCGCATGCGCCGGGCATCCTGTATCAGGGGCAGGCGCCAGCTTTGCCCAATGCAAAACGGCCCGCTGGGCAATGCCAGCGGGCCGTCCGTCACGCATACATGCTGATGCTTACGCCGTCGCTTCGCCGCCCAATGCTTCGACCACGTCGGCCATCAGCTTGGCGAGCTCGCCCGTCATCAGCATCACGTCGCCGTCGAAACGCTCTTCGTCGTTCTTCGTGCTCGATTCCGTTTCCTTGATCACGTCCAGCGGCTTGACGCTCTTGATGGCCAGGGACTCCGTCAGCACGAACGAGATCTTGTCGTTCCACGTCATGGCCAGGCGCGTGCATTGCTTGCCGGCCGCGATGTGACGGCGCACGTCGTCCGCTTCCAGAGTGTGGCGCACGTAGCGCACGGTGGCCTTGCTCTCGCCCGTGGCGCGCAATTCCGTATCCATGTCGACCGTGAAGCCGGCAGGCGCATCGTCCGCTTGCAGCCATTCCGTCATCACCGCCACCGGCGAGCGCTGCACGCGCAGGCTTTCCAGCGGCAGTTTGTCGACGGCTTTCAACAACAGCTTGATGACTTCATCGGCTTTTGCCGGGCTGGCGGCATCGACCACCAGCCAGCCATTGACGGGGTCGATCCACGTCCAGACGTTGCTGCGAATGCTGAAGGCGCGCGGCAGCAGTTCGTCGGCCACGCGCTCCTTCAATTCCTTCATGGCTTTCTTGCCAGGCGCAAAGCCTTGCGCCTCTTCCATCTCGGCGGCGCGGGCCTTGGCCACCTGGTTGATGACGGTCGCTGGCAGCAGTTTCTTTTCCGTGCCCAGCAGGATCAGCATCTGTTTGTTGACCACGTGGACCAGGCCGCCGTTCGGGCGTGGCGTATCCCAGCCCTGGCGCATCAGATCCATGCTGGTCGCCGGCGTAAATTTGTTCGAGGACAAGGCCTCTTCCAGTTGTTCTGGCGTGTAAGCCCACGGTGCGGGCAGGCGGTAAATCTGAAGATTCTTGAACCACATAGTTTTTGTCTTCCGTTTGTTTCAGTAGTGCCAGGGGAACGCCATTCTACACTTTCGACACGGGAATGCCGTCAAAAGCGCGGACTGGCGCGGTGTTGTTGCTGCATGGGAAATGCCGCTACAGGGCGGGAAACAGCTCCGCCTGGGCCGGCGCCTGCCGCGTCACGACGGTCGGATCGGACAAGGTCGAGATGCGCACGCCCAGCAGGCGAATTTTCTTGTCAAATGGCACACGCCGCAGGCAATCGCGGCTGGCGCGCAGGATGGCGGCGGCGTCCGCCGTGGCGCTGGGCAAGGTGATGTCGCGCGTGACGGTGCTGAAATCCTCGAAGCGCAGCTTGATGCCCACCGTGCGCCCCGCCAGCGACTGTTTATCGAGGTCGCCCGCCACGCGCGTGCACAGGCTTTCCAGCTTTTCCGACAGGGTGGCGCGGTCGCGCACCACCTGCAAGTCGCGCTCGAATGTCGTTTCGCGGCTGACGGACTTGGTTTCCCGGCTCGTCTGCACGGGGCGGTCATCGATGCCCAGCGCCGCCTGGCGCAGCCAGCCCGTGTACAGGTCGCCGAACTGCGTGCGCAGCATGGCCATGTCGGCCCGGGCCAGTTCGCCGATGGTATTGACGCCCAGCGCTTCCAGCTTGGCCGTGGCCTTCGGGCCGATGCCATTGATCTTTTTCGCCGGCAAGGGCCATACGCGCGTTTCGATATCCTCCGGGTGCAGGATGGTCAGGCCGTCCGGTTTTTCCAGGTCGGAACAGATTTTTGCCAGCAATTTGTTGGGCGCCAGGCCGATCGAGCACGACAGGCCTGTCGCCTCGAACACGGCCGCCTTCAGGCGCGCCGCCATGGCAGGCGCCTGCTCGCCGTATTCGGTGAGATCGACGTAGATTTCATCGATGCCCACGTTCTGGATGATGGGGCAAAGCTGGGCCACGGCCTGCTTGAAGCGGGCCGAATAGTCGCGGTAAGCCTCGAAGTCGGCCGGCAGCAGGATGCTGTCGGGTGCCAGCTTGGCCGCCTTCATGATGCCCATGGCGGAAAACACGCCGAACACACGCGCCGCATACGTCGACGTGGTGACAACGCCGCGCCCCACGTAGTCGCGCATGCGCGCAAACTGCCGCGTGCCGTCTTCCTGCAGCACGGGCTGCTGCAAGCGCCCGCCGCCGATGACGACGGCTTCGCCGCGCAATTCCGGATATTTCAACAGTTCCACGGAAGCGAAAAAGGCGTCCATGTCCAGGTGCGCTATCCAGCGGCGGGCGGCGGGCGGCTCGGGAAGGGGGGAGGCAGATGTGGTCAAGGACACCTCGCGGCGGAATACTGTAGTTATATACAGTATCGCTGGAAATGCCTGTGGATGCAAGTTGAAACGCACGCGCAAGGCGGTTGCTTTTCTCAATAGCAAGATTACAATCCTGACACAACTATTCAAAGGAGTCGCCTTGTCTATCGCCCATCACGCTGCGCGCCGCCGGTCCGCCTGGTTATCCATCCTGCCGGCCCTGCTGCTGTCCACCCTGGCGCCATCCGCGCTGGCCGCCGACGCCACCACCGTTGCCACCATGTCGGCACCCATTGCCGCCAAGACAGCCTGGCAGGAAACGCGCCACGGCACGGTCGTCACGGACGACTACCGCTGGCTGCAAAAGAAAACCGATCCCGCCGTGATCGATTACCTGAATGCGGAAAACGCCTACACGGCCGCCGTCACGGCCCCGATCCAGCCGCTGGCCGACAAGGTGACTGCTGAAGTGAAGGGACGCATGCAGGAAGTGGACCTGTCCGTGCCTGCGCGCCAGGGCAATTTCTACTATTACACGCGCATGGAAGCGGGCAAGCAATATCCGATTCATTGCCGCCGTCCTGTGGGAGCCAGCGGCGCCTACGATGCGCAGGCGACTGAGGAAATTCTACTGGACCAGAATCAATTGGCCGAAGGCCACAAATTCTTTGCCGTGCGCGCATTCAGCATCAGCCCGAATGAACAGTTGCTGGCCTACACCACCGACACGACGGGTTTCCGCCAGTACGAGCTGCATGTCAAGGATTTGAAAACGGGCAAGCTGCTGACGGACACCATGCCGCGCGTGACCTCGCTGGCGTGGGCGGCCGATAACGCCACCCTGATGCTGGCGCAGGAAGACGCCACCACCAAGCGCTCGGACCGCGTGTTCCGCCTTGCCCTGGGCGGCGCGCCGCAACAGGTCTACCATGAACCGGTGGAACAGTTCGCCATCCACGTCGACCGCACGCACGACAAGCAGTTCTTCGTGCTGACCTCGGGCAGCACGGATACGAGCGAAGTACTGCTGCTGCCGACGAACAAGCCGCAAGGCAGTTTCCAGAGCGTGCTGAAACGCGAAAAAGGCCACCGCTACATCGTCGAGCACCGCGACGGCCAGCTGTATATCGTCACGAATAAAGAGGCGAAGAATTTCCGTGTCGTCAGCGCGCCGCTGTCCGCACCGCAGCCGAAGAACTGGAAGACCGTCGTGCCGCACAACAAGGATGCCGTGATCCAGTCCATCGACGTCTTCCAGGGCTACCTGGTGGTGATGGAAAAAGCGCGCGCCCTGAACCGCGCCCGCATCTACGATTTCGCGCATAAAAACTGGAAGACGGTGCAGTTCGACGACCCCGTCTACCTGGCGACGTCCGTTGGCACGCCGGAGTTTTCCAGCACGCAATTTCGCATGTCCTACCAGTCGCCCGTCACGCCGCCCACCGTCATCGACGTGGCCATGCAAGACGGCAAGCGCACGGTGCTGAAGCAGCAGGAAATCGTCGGCGGCTTTGACGGCAGCCGCTACACGACGCAACGCCTGTGGGTGAAAGCGCGCGATGGCGTGCAAGTGCCGCTGTGGGTCGTCTACAAGAAAGGCGTCAAGCTCGACGGCTCCGCGCCGCTGCTGCTGTACTCGTATGGCTCGTATGGCATTTCCACGGAAGCCACTTTTTCCATCAGCCGCATCAGCCTGCTGGAGCGGGGCGTGATCTATGCGCAAGCGCATATCCGCGGCGGCACGGACATGGGCGAAGCCTGGCATGAAGACGGCATGCTGATGAAGAAGAAAAACACCTTCAATGACTTCATCGACAGCGCCGACTACCTGGTGCGCGAAAAATGGACGAGCCCGAACCGCCTGATCATCCAGGGCGGCAGTGCCGGCGGCTTGCTGATGGGCGCCGTCGTCAACATGCGCCCCGAGCTGTTCCACGCCGTGCACGCGGCCGTACCGTTCGTCGACGTGATGAACACGATGATGGACGCCAGCCTGCCCCTGACCACGGGCGAATACCTGGAATGGGGCGACCCGAACCAGAAGACGGCCTACGACTACATGCTCAGCTACTCGCCATACGACAACATTGCGCGCAAGAATTACCCGGCCATGCTGGTGACGACGGGCCTCAACGACAGCCAGGTCATGTACTGGGAACCGGCGAAATACGTGGCCAAGCTGCGCGCATATAAAACGGACGTCAATCCGTTGCTGCTGAAAACAAATATGGGCGCCGGCCATGGCGGCGCTTCGGGCCGTTACAACGCCATCGCCGAGAACGCTTTCAATATGGCGTGGATGCTGTCGCAGTGGGGTATTACGGAGTAAAGTGAAAAAAGCGCTTGCAGAAGGATTTTAGCCGTCCTATAATAGCGCCTCTTCCAGACGTGGTGACAAACGTCGGGATGGTTTTCTGAGACAAGCAACGGGTGCTTAGCTCAGTTGGTAGAGCGGCGCCCTTACAAGGCGTAGGTCGGGAGTTCGAGCCTCTCAGCACCCACCAAATCAGAAAACTGTCCAGTGCTTCATGGATCAGCAACACAGATCATACGAGCTTGGAGTGGTAGTTCAGTTGGTTAGAATACCGGCCTGTCACGTCGGGGGTCGCGGGTTCGAGTCCCGTCCGCTCCGCCAATAAAAGAAAAGCCCTTCGGTTCTCTGAACCGAAGGGCTTTTCCCATTGTGGGGTCAGACCCACAACACCGCTAACACAGAGTGTTATGCAAACGCTCATGGGGGTCTGACCCCAGCTGTTAGAATCAGCGCTACCCCGACTCCGCCCCTGCCCGCATGCGCTTGCCCCGTAGCACTCATCCCTACCTTGCCCTGCGGCTGCGTCTGGCCCATCATGCTTTGCTGCAATTTGCCGCCAGCCTGGCCAGTTCCATGGAAATTCTCGTGTTCCTGGCCGGCCCCGTCTTGCTGGGCTTGCTCAGCGTCATCGCCCTGCCCGGTTTTCTCGCCGTCACTCTGCCCTGGCCCGCCGCGCTTGGCCTGCTGGGTGCGCAAGTGCTGCTCACGTGCCTGCCCGCCTGGCTGCTGCGCAAGCGATTGTTGCCCGCCAATATAGCCGCCTGGCTGCACCAGCTGCCCTTGGCGCCGCGCCTGCGCTGGCAAGCCGATATCGCCGTGGCCGGCATGCTGATGCTGCCGCCGGGCCTCGCCTATGCCGTCTCGGCCAGCATCTGGCTGCTGCAGTCGCCGCCTTGGCTGCGCCCGGTCGCCGTGCCCGGCGTGGCCGCCACCGTCGCCGCCTGGCTGCTGGCGTGGCTATTGACGACGCTCATCGTGGCGCAGCGCCTGCGCGCGCCGCGGCCGGCACAAAGGGCGCGCCCGCCCACGATGACGGCCTACGTGCCGCAACGGCCCCGCTGCTCTACCCTGTTCCTGTGGCGCCAACTGTTCTGGCTGCCGTTCTGGCGCAACGAGAATATGATCGGCCTGCAGCAAAGCCTGCTGCTGGCTACGGCTGGCGCCAGCATGCTGACCTGGCTGCTGCGCATGCCCCTCGTGCCCGCACCGCTGCTCGGTTTGCTGGCCAGCGCCAGCCTGGTCATTGTGACGGACCGCGGCGACAAGGCCGTGCGCGAACAGATCGCCGTGCTGCGCCCCGCGCTGAACGCCTGGCCCCTGGCCAGCGCAGGCTTGACGCGCCTGGCCTGCGCGGCCAGCCTGCTGCCGCCGTTTGCCGTGCTGCTGGCAGGCGCGCTCTTGCTGTATTGCATCGATCCCGCCGCCTTGCAGCAGCGCGTGACCAGGGTGTACGCCATCACCGCCAGCGCGGCCCTGCTGGCCATCGTCGGCTTGCCCCGCCTGACGGCGCGCGGGCGCGTCGCCCTCGTCGTCCTGTCCATCCTCGCCTTGAGCGCCATCGGAAGCGAATTATGGAATTGAACCTGTCTTCTCCCGTGCTGCACGTCGAGCACCTCGATTTTCACTTCCCCACGCACAGCGTCTTCCAGGGATTCAATCTGCAATTCGGCCCTGGCGTCACCTGGCTGCGCGGCGCGAACGGGGCTGGCAAAACGACCCTGCTGAAGCTGGCGGGCGGCGCCCTGCTGCCCGCGCGCGGCACCATCCGCCTCGATGACGTCGACAGCGGCTGCATGCCGCTGGCCTACCGCGCGCAAGCGTTCTATTGCGGCGGCGACACGCCTGCCCTGCCCTGGCTGCAAGTGCACGAGTTTCTCGACCTGCACCTGGCCCTGTATCCGGGCAGCGACCCGTCCCTGCTGAATGACGAGTTGAGCGCGTTTGCCATGACGTCCACTTTGCAGCAGAGCATTACCGCCCTCTCCCTGGGCCAGCACAAAAAACTGCAACTGGCGCTGGCCCTGGCCTTGCCCGTGCGCCTGCTGCTGATCGACGAGCCGTTCAATGGCCTCGATGCGGCGGCCATGGCGCACCTGCGCGCGCGCCTGGCCGAGCCCGCCCGTCTGGTGCGCCAGTGCATCGTGCTGACCAGCCACCTGGAACCGCAACTGCCGCTGGCGGCCACCGTGCAACTGTGAAATATTGCTTTGAAGATCAGCCAGGAAGCGCTTAGGATGCCGTGTTGCAAAAACCGGCGATCCCGGTGCAGCCAATACGATAAAACGGCGTGGTGACCCGCTGCGCCATACATTCCTGGAGAAATTATGTTGAACACCCACCGCAGCGCCCTGGCCATCCTGTGCGCCATCCTTGCCACGAGCGCCATCGCCGCCGGCCCCACGGGCACGGCCGCCGACTATGGCACGCCAGCCCATCAAGGCGCTGCCCAGCGCAGCATCGAACTGCAGCCCGATACGCGCCACATCAACGTCACGCGCGGCGAAACCGTCACCATCGCGCGCGCCGGCCAGCGCTTTACGTGGCACGTGCAAACGTTCAGCAACAAGACCGTCTTTGCCCTGAGCGAAATTGCGCCGAAGGACATGGCCGTCGATGGCGTGCAGGTATATGTGGCCGCCAATCCCCAGTACGCGGGCAGCTGATGTAGGTTTCCTGCGCGCATAAAAAAAACCGGAAGCGCCTTGCGACGTTTCCGGTTTTTTTTGCGGCGGGACAGCTTACGCCGTCAGCGCTTCCTTGGCTGCGGCCTCATCGACCACTTCCTCGTCGTCCGAGCGGATCAGGTGGTCAAAGGCGGACAAAGCTGCCTTGGCGCCTTCGCCGGTGGCGATGATGATCTGCTTGTACGGCACCGTGGTGACGTCGCCGGCCGCAAACACGCCGGGGATCGAGGTCTGGCCGCGGGCGTCCACTTCGATTTCGCCGTGGCGCGACAGCGCTACAGTACCTTTGAGCCACTCCGTGTTCGGCACCAGGCCGATTTGCACGAAGACGCCTTCCAGCTCGACCTTTTTCGATTCGCCGCTGACGCGGTCCGTGTAGCTCAGGCCATTGACGATCTTGCCGTCGCCGTGGATCTCGGTCGTTTGCGCCGACGTAATCACCGTCACGTTAGGCAGGCTGTGCAGCTTGCGTTGCAGTACCGCATCGGCGCGCAGTTCCGCGCCGAACTCGATCAGGGTCACGTGTTTTACCAGGCCGGCCAGGTCGATCGCCGCTTCCACGCCCGAGTTGCCGCCGCCGATCACGGCCACGCGCTTGCCCTTGAACAGCGGGCCATCGCAGTGCGGGCAGTAGGCGACACCGTGGTTGCGGTATTCCTTCTCGCCCGGCACGTTGATTTCGCGCCAGCGGGCGCCGGTGGCCAGGATGACGGTCTTGGCTTTCAGGATGGCGCCATTCGCCGTTTCAATCTGCACCAGCTTGCCCGGCGTGAGCTTGGCGGCACGCTGGGTGTTCATGATGTCGACTTCGTATTCCTTGACGTGCTGTTCCAGCGCCATGGCGAACTTAGGACCATCGGTTTCCTTGATCGAAATAAAGTTCTCGATGGCGAGAGTGTCGAGCACCTGGCCGCCGAAACGCTCGGCCAGCACGCCCGTCTTGATGCCTTTGCGGGCTGCGTAGATGGCCGCTGCCGCGCCGGCAGGGCCGCCGCCGACGATCAGCACGTCAAACACGTCTTTCTTGTTCAACGCTGCCGCCTGGCGGGCGCCGGCGTTGGTGTCGAGCTTGGCGAGGATTTCCTCGACATTCGTGCGGCCCTGGCCAAAATGCTGGCCATTGAGGAACATCATCGGCACGGCCATGATCTGGCGCTCTTCCACTTCTTGCGGGAACACGCCGCCATCGATGGTGGTGACCTTGATGCGCGGGTTGATCACGGCCATCGCATTCAAGGCCTGCACCACTTCCGGGCAGTTATGGCAGGAGAGCGAAATAAACGTTTCAAATTCGTAGTCGCCGTCGAGGTTGCGGATCTGCTCGATCACGGCCTCGTCGAACTTGATGGTGTGGCCGCCCACTTGCAGCAGGGCCAGCACCAGGGAGGTAAATTCGTGGCCCAGCGGTACGCCGGCGAAACGCACGCCGATGTCCGAGCCTGTACGGTTGATGCTGAACGACGGGGCGCGTACGCCAGCGTCAAGGCGCTCGACCAGCGTGATCTTGTCGCTCAACAGGACTATCTCCTGGAGCAATTCCTTCATCTCGCGGGCTTTTGCGCTGTCATCGAGAGAAGCGACCAGCTCAAGCGGATACACCACTTTTTCCAGGTAGGATTTCAGTTGGGTTTTGAGGGTTGCGTCTAACATGATTTTTTCTTCCTTTACAAATATTTAGGCGAATGCCGGGCCGGACGCCCGGTCCGGCATCGCGGTAACTACTTGTTTGCTACGTGTTGCATCGAGACTTAGATCTTGCCGACCAGGTCCAGCGATGGGGTCAGGGTTGCTGCGCCTTCCGTCCATTTGGCTGGGCAAACTTCGCCTGGGTGAGCGGCAACGTATTGGGCTGCCTTAACTTTACGCAACAGTTCCGATGCGTCACGGCCGATGCCGTTGTCATGCACTTCCAGCACTTTGATGAAGCCGTCCGGATTGATGACGAAGGTACCGCGCAGTGCCATGCCTTCTTCTTCGATCATGACTTCGAAATTGCGCGACAGGGTACCGGTTGGGTCGCCGATCAGTGCGTATTGCACTTTCTTGATCGCGTCCGAGGTGTCGTGCCATGCCTTGTGCGCGAAGTGCGAATCGGTCGAGATGCCGTAGACATCGACGCCCAGCTTCTGGAATTCAGCGTGGTGATCGGCCAGATCTTCCAGTTCGGTTGGGCAAACGAAGGTGAAGTCGGCTGGGTAGAAGACGAATACCGACCACTTGCCTTTCAGCGACGCTTCCGTCAGGTCGACGAATTTGCCATTGTGGTATGCGGTTGCCTTGAATGGTTTAACTTGGGTATTGATCAGCGACATTTCATTTCCTCTCGTGTGGTGAATCAGTAAGACTCTAGTGTAAGGGGTTTTAACCCATACGCAAAATTGATTGTCGCAATAGTTTCAATTGGTTTTGGCTATCACGACATGATGGGAACTCCATGATAGGCAGTTCCCACGCGATTGGATAGCGGCGACAGTGGATACCCCTGCCACCGCCAGGTGTTTAATTCTTGAGTTCTTCCGGGACTTTGCCGCCGTTTTCCGCCAGCTTGATCATCACCTGGCGGTGCAGCCAGATATTCATGCTGGCCGAATCATTGGTATCGCCCGTGAAATGCAGCTCTTGCGCCAGTTCCTTGCGCGCGGCCAGGCTGCTGTCGAGTTGCAGCAATTTCATCAGGTCGACGATGGACGTGCGCCAATTGAGTTTTTCCGCGTTCTTGCTGGCCAGGTCGACCAGCACCACTTCCACGTCCACGACGGGCGCGGCAGCCGCTGGTGCGGGTGCTGCCGCCGGTGCCGCTGCGGGTGCTGTCGTGGCGGCGGCCGGCGTGGGAGCCGGGGCGGCGTCGGACGAATGGTGGAAGATCTTGTTATAGATATTGCTGAAAATGCCCATGAGGTCACCTCGAGTTGAGTGAATGGAAGAAGGTTTGCCTGCGCACTAGGTCCAGGACCCATGACAGCAACGCCGGGCGCAGGCGCCAGCCCATCGAGTATAAGCCCGTTCAAGCCGGAAGCCCTGTCCCGCAGGCTTGCGTCAGATCTGGTGGCCGACTGGGTCTGTTTCAAGGGTGCAAAGGTCGCCGGGCGTGCAGCAGCGCGTCGAACGCTTCGATGGCCAGCGCTGGCGCAAACAGCTCGCCTTGCGCAAAGTCGCAGCCGATCTCCAACAGCCGCGCGCGCTGCGCTTCGGTCTCCACGCCTTCGGCGATGACTTGCAAGCCTAGCTTGTGGGCCATGGTGACGATGGCTTCGCACAGCACCAGTTCGCTGGCGCCGGGTGCCAGCTTGCGCACCAGCACGCCGTCGAGCTTCAGGTAATCGATGCCGCACTGCTGCAATTGCGTCAGCGAGGCATGGCCGCTGCCAAAATCATCGAGGGCGATCTGCAGGCCCGCCTCGCGCAGGTGCTGCAGGCGCGGCGCCATGCTATTGTCGTTAGGTAAAAGTACATCTTCGCGCATGTCGAGCACGATGGCCGAGGCCGGCACATCGAGCGCCATCAGCTGGCGCAGCCAGGTGCCGGGCGCCTCCACTTCGCGCTGCAGCTCCAGCGGCGACTGGTTCAGGCACAGTTGCAGTCCTGGCGCGCCGATGGCCTGGCCTTGCGCGCGCCAGTGCAGCAATTGCGTGGCCGCCGTGCGCAGCACCCAGTCGCCGATCTCCACGATCAGGCCGCTGCTTTCGGCCAGCGCCAGGAAATCGGACGGATACACGATGCCCCGCTGCGGATGGTGCCAGCGCAGCAAGGCTTCCGCTTTGGAAATATTGCCGCTGTGCAGTTCGACGATGGGCTGGTAGTACAGCTGCATCTGCTGTTCGCGCAGGGCCGTGCGCAAGTCCGCCCCCATGCGCATGCGGTTGACGGCCGCCACCTGCATGGCGGGCGTAAAGTAACTGTAGCGGTTGCGCCCCGCCCCTTTCGACACATACATGGCTTGGTCCGCCTGCTTGAGCAAATCCTCGATCGTGCCCGCGTCGTCCGGATACAGGGTGATGCCGATCGAGGCGGAAACGAAGGCCTGCTCCTGTCCCAGCAGGAACGGCGCCAGCAAGCCGTCGAGTATCTGCCGCGCGATGCGGTCGACTTGCTGCAGATCGTCGATGTCGGACAGGATCACCGTGAACTCATCGCCGCCCAAGCGCGCCACCGTGTCCGTCTCGCGCACGCCCACGCGTATGCGCCGCGCCGCTTCGATCAGCAAGATATCGCCCTGGTGGTGGCCAAGGGTGTCGTTGACTTCCTTGAAATGGTCGAGGTCAATGAACAGGATGGCCACGCGGCTCGTATCGCGCCGGCCCTGGGCCAGCGCCTGGCGCAAGCGCTCATGGAACATGCGCCGGTTCGGCAATTGCGTCAGAGTATCGAAATTGGCTTGCTGCCAGATCAGCGCCTCCGTTTGCCGTTTGTCCGTCACGTCTTCCAGCATGCACAGGTGGTGCGGGCCGCCATGACGCGCCGTGGCGATGGCCGTCACCGAGGCATCGACCCACACCACGCCGCCATCGGGGCGCACGATGCGCTTGGCGTGGCGAAAGCCCTGCAGGTGCCGCGCCAGCAGCTGCGCCACGTGCGCCTGCTCGCCGGCCACGTCGTCGGGATGGCTGATCTCCATCCAGCTCGAGCGCCTCATGTCCTCCAGGGTACGTCCGGCGATGGCCAGATAGCGCGGATTAATATCGAGAAACTGTCCGCTCACGGTATCGATCAGGGCGATGCCCATGGGTGCTTCCTCGAACATGGTGCGAAAGCGCAATTCCCCCTGGCGGATGGTTTCCTCCGTGCGGCGGCGCTCGCGCGCCAGGTTGTTGAAGTGGAAGCCGGCCGACACGGCCAGCAGGCTGCCCGCCAGCCCCAGCGACAGGTACAGCCAGCCCAGGTCGGCGCCTGGCACGGGGCGGTACTGGAAGCCCTTGTAGGCGCGGCTGGTCGTGGCATTGGGCGGCAGCACGCCCATGGCCGCGTACGTGTCGGCGATGTGCTGCCAGCGCTGGGGATTCATGTAGCCGAGCTCCACCAGCACGGGCTGCAGCAGCAATTCCATTTGCTGCGCCTCGTACAGCAAGTGCGCCTGGTCGTGGCGCTGGCTGTATTTGGCGTGGATCACGCGCGCCATTTCCTCGCGGTGCGCCATCGCGTATTGCCAGCCGCGCAGGCTGGCCGCGCGGAACGCTTTGACACGCTCGGGATGGCGACGCAGTTCCTGCTCGCTGGTAAACAGATTGTCGCCGTAAAAATCGATGCCGGCCGTGCGCGGCGTAAACTGGTAATAGGAAAAGCCCGCCCGGTCCAGGTAGTCCGGTTCATTGGTGGAATACGCGGCAATCGCATCGACCTTGCCATCGATCAAATCCTCGATCCGGTAGCTGGGCGGCAAGTGGCGCATCTGCTGCGGCGCGACGCCCATTTTCCCCAGGAATAGCGACACTTCATCGGAGGCGGCCGCCACATTGACGGCGGCACCGATCATCACGGGCGCCCCCACCAGCTTGCGCACGTCGGGTGCGCCGCCCTGCTGGCGCATCAGCAGCACGCTAGGCGAATGCTGGAACACCACGGCCAGCACCACCACGGGCTTGCCCGCCAGGCGGCTGAGCAACAAGGTGCTGTTGCCCACGCCGTACTCGGCATGGCCCGCCAGCACGGCCGCCTCGGCAAGCGGCACGCCGCTGCCTTCGACCAATTTCACCTCCAGCCCCGCCTCGCGGTAATAGCCTTGCTCGATGGCCGCGTAATAACCGGCAAACTGGAATTGATGCGTGAAATTGAGATGCAGGGAGACGGCTTCCAGCGCCCGGACGGGCGTGGCCAGGCACAGCAGCAGAATGAAACAGCAGCGGAAAGCGTCGGAGGCTTTCATCGGCATGGCGGGACACCACAGGAAGCTGCCGCGTTGGCAGGGGTAAGGCTATTGTAGCCGCCCCTTTTGCCGATGGATAATTATTTCAGTGCGGACAATAACGTTGATGTTTTTGGCAAACAATGTCGTCATTGTTTGCGTTAAAACACGACGCCAGCCACCAGAATGATGTTGGCGTACGGGCTGCACTCGCCCGTGCGCACGATGGCGCGCGCGCCCTTGGACAATTGCTTGAACTCGTCGTGCGTCACCTGGCGCGCATCGGGCAAGGCCAAGGCCGCCACCTGCGCCGCCATGGCCGGATTATGCTGCGGCAACTCGCTGGCGAGCAAATGGTATTCCACCTGCATTTCGCTTAATACCGTGTTCACGGTATCGATAAAGCCGGGGATGCCGCGCGTCAGGGCCAGGTCGATCAAGGGCACGCCCGGCTGCGATGGCAAGCCTGCGTCGCCGATGACGAGCATGTCGCCATGGCCGAGCGAAGCGATCAGTTGCGACAGCGCAATATTAAGCAGCGGTGATTTTTTCATGGATTCAGAACAGCTCGTGCAAGTGGGGGATCGACGTTTGCGCGCCGGGCTTGGTGACGCTCCAGGCGGCCGCGCGCTGGCCTTGCTGAATCGCTTCCGCCTCGTCCATGCCGGACGCCAGGCCCGCCACGAAGCCGCCAATAAACGTGTCGCCGGCGGCCGTCGTGTCGACGGCTTTTACCGCTTCGGCCGGGAAGGTGTAATCGCCGCCGTACAGGGCCGCGTGCACGCCCTTGGAACCCAAGGTGATGATGACGTTGTCGCTGCCCAGCTTTTGCAGCGCGCCCGCCAGCGCCTTGACGTCCGCGCCTTCCGGGCTGACGCCGGCCAGCATGGCCGCTTCGATTTCATTCGGAATCAGGTAATCGACCAGTTCCAGCACGCCTTCCGGCAAGCTGGCGGCCGGAGCGGGATTGAGCACCACGGTCTTGCCCAGCGAACGGGCCAGTTTGATCGCGTGCACGACGGTGGCCATCGGCGTTTCCAGCTGCAGCACGACGATGTCGGCCTGTTCAATTAACCCTTGCGCCGCGTCAATGTGCGCGGGGCTGAGCAGATCGTTGGCGCCGCCGGCGATGACGATGCTGTTCTGGCCATTGTCGTCGACGAGGATGGAGGCGATGCCGGACGCGACACCGGGCAAGGTGGTGATGTGGCTGTCGATGATGCCGTCGCCGACGAGCGCCGCACGCAGGGTCGCGCCAAACGCATCGTCGCCCACGCAAGCGACCATGGCCACTTGCTGGGCGCCGGCCACGTTGCCGCTCAGGCGCGCGCAGGCCACGGCCTGGTTGGCGCCCTTGCCGCCAGGGATGGTTCTAAACGCGCCGCCCGTCAGGGTTTCGCCGGGGAGAGGCATGCGCGGCACGCGCAAGACCAGGTCCATATTGATGCTGCCGATAACCACGATCATGATGTCATTCCCATCAGTTCAGTTGCAGGTGAAGAAGTAGGTGCGGTAGAAGTTACAGCGGCCGCCACGCTGGAGCCACGCACGTGCAGTGCGGGCGCGATGCTGCGCTGCTGGCGCGGCAAGGCGGGGTCGGCGATGCGCGCCAGCAGGCAGGCGGCCGTGATGTGGCCCAGCTCGCGCGTATTTTGCGCCACGCTGGTCAAAGCTGGATGCACGAAGCTGGCCAGGTCGATATCGTCGAAGCCGACGACGGCCAGGTCCACGGGCACGGCAATGCCCCGCTCGGCGGCGGCGCGCAGGGCGCCAAAGGCCATCAGGTCATTGCAGCAGAACAGGGCATCGGGGCGCTGGCCTGGCGGCAGCCCCAGCAAGTCCAGCGCGGCCGCATAGCCTCCCGCGCTCGTGAAATCGCTATGGCGGCACAGCGCGTCGTCCAGGACCACGCCCGCGTCCGCCACGGCGCTGCGCACGCCATCGATGCGGTCGTTGGAAATGCTCACTTCGCGGGGACCAGCGATGCAGGCGAGACGCCGGCGTCCCAGCCCCAGCAGGTGGCGCGCGGCCAGGGCACCACCGGCGCGGTTGTCGACGGCCACGGCATCGATGGACAGGTCGCTGGGCGCGCGGTCGAGCAGCACGGCCGGCACCTTCATCTTGCGCAGCAATTCGCCATCGCTGTCAGCCAGCGCGGACAAAATCAGGCCGTCGCAGCGCTTGGTCAGCAGCACGTTCAGGTAGTCGCGCTGCTTGACGGGGTCGTCATCGGAATTGCACAGGATCACGCTGTAGCCGGCCGCGTAGCAGCTGTCCTCGATGCCGCGCGCCACTTCCGAAAAATACGGATTCGTATTGTTGGGGATGATCAGGCCGATGGTGCCCGTGCTGCGGCTGCGCAGCGAACGCGCCAGCGCGCTGGGTACGTAATGCAATTGCTCCGCCGCCGCCAGCACGGCGCGGCGCGCCTCGTCGCTGACGGGGCGGGTATTGTTGAGGACGTGCGACACGGTGGTAAACGACACCCCCGCCGCCTGCGCCACTTGTTTGATGGTTGCCATGGGCCAGTATTATGAACGCTCGCCGCGACGGCGGTAGGTGTCGAGCACCACGGCCGCGACGATCACCAGGCCCGTGACGATGCGTTTCACGGGTTCCGACACACCCACTTGCGCCAGGCCCGCTTCCAGCACGGAAATGATCAGCACGCCGATAAAGGTGCTGATGACGGAACCGCGTCCGCCCATCAGGCTCGTGCCGCCGATCACGACGGCGGCGATTACTTGCAATTCCATGCCCACGCCGCCGTTCGGGTCGGCCGCTTCCAGGCGCGACACCTGGAACAGCGCGCCCACGCCGGCAAGAAAGCCCATCAGTGCAAACACCAGCACCTTCGATGGTTTTGTATTGATGCCGGACAAACGCACGGCTTCTTCATTCGTGCCGATGCCAATCCAGTGGCGGCCCAGCACCGTGCGCGTGAGCACCAAATGGCCGATGACAACGATGGCAATCGAGGCGATGAAAGCGGGCGACAGGCCAAACGCGATCGGCGAGCTGATGCCGTCAACGGCGCTGCCGATGTATTCCGTGCGCGAGTTCGTCACCTGATACGCCATGCCGCGCGCCATTTCCAGCACGCCCAAGGAAACAATGAACGAAGGAATGCGCCAGCCGACGGAAATCAAACCCGTGGTGGCGCCGCACAGCGCGGCGACGAACATGCCCAGCAGGGCCGCGCTCCACACGGGCCAGCCCCAGTGCACGACGGCCAACGACAGCACGGAAGCGGCCAGCGCCATCACGGAGCCGACGGACAAATCGATGCCGCCGATGATCAGCACGAAGGTCATGCCGACCGCCATCACGACGAGGGTCGGGATATTGTTCGACAGGGTGCTCAAGGTGGCCAAGGTGAAGAAGTTTTCGCTGGCGAACGAAAACAGCACGCACATGGCCAGCAGGGCGCCGATCAGGCCCGCATAGTTTTTCAGGTCGGCCAGGCTGCGCTGCAGATACGAAGGAGAGGAATTGGTGGTCATGGGAATCTTTCCGGCGGATCAGGCCGCAGCTGGAGTGGAAGTGGGGGTCAAATAGCCGGAGAAGGCGGCCGACAGCAGCGCGTCCTGGCTCCAGGCGCCGCGCTCGAAGGTCTCGACGATGCTGCCGGCGCTCATGACGGCGATGCGGTCACAGATCAGCATCAGTTCGCGCAAGTCGCTGGAAACAATGACGAGGCCCTTGCCCTGGCGCGCCTGTTCGGCCAGCACCTGATAAATATCAAACTTGGCGCCAATATCGATCCCGCGCGTGGGCTCGTCGAACAGCATCACGGGGCAGTCGCGGTACAGCCAGCGGGCGATCACCACCTTTTGCTGGTTGCCGCCGGACAGTTCCGCCACCGTTTGCGCACTGTTGCGCGAGCGGATACCCAGGCGTTGGATGTAATCATCGGCTACCGACGCTTCAGATGCATCGTTGAGCCAACCGGCGCCGCTGACGGTGTCGAGCGAGGCCAGGGTCGTGTTGACGGCGATGGACTGGCGCAACAACAAGCCTTGGCCCTTGCGGTCTTCCGTGATCATGGCGATGCCCGCTTTCACCGCTGCCTGCGGCGAATGCAAGGCGGCCGGCGTTTCGCTGTCGCCAAGGAACACGTCACCGGCGTCGGCACGGTCGGCGCCGAAGATCAGGCGCAACAATTCCGTGCGGCCCGAGCCGATCAGACCGGCGATGCCGAGGATTTCACCGGCGCGCAAGTCGAACGAGGTCGGGTTGACGACCTTGCCGCGCGTCAATCCCCGCACGCGCAGCAGCGGCGCGCCTATGGTGCGCCCGCTCAGGTCCACCGCATCGTCGGCCGAACGGCCCACCATCAGGCTGACCAGGTCGGCGGCGGAGTGGCCCGCGATATCGTCGTCGCACACGAGCTGGCCGTCGCGCAGCACGGCGATGCGGTCGGCCACGCGCTTGAGTTCTTCCAAGCGGTGGGAAATATAGATGATGCACACGCCTTCGGCTTTCAGGCGCTCGATTTGCAGGAACAGCAATTCCACTTCGCGGTGCGTCAGCATGGCCGTCGGCTCGTCGAGCACCAGCAGGCGGCAGGCGCCGATCAGATTGCGCGCGATCTCAATCATTTGCTGGTGGCCGATGCCCAGTTCGCCCACGAGGGTCCACGGGTCGAGGCCGCCCAGGCCCACTTTTTCCATCTGTTCGCGCGCGTCGCGTTCGAGGCGCGTACGGTCGATAAAGCCGAAGCGCTGCGGCAGGTTTTTCAGGTACAGGTTTTCCGCGATCGACAGGGTAGGAATCAAATTGAGTTCCTGCATCACCATGCGGATGCCCAGCGCCTCGGCGACGCCGCGCGAGGCGGGCTGGTAAGGCTTGCCGTCGAGCAGCATCGTGCCCGTGGTGGCTTGCTCCAGGCCGCAGATGATCTTCGACAGGGTGCTCTTGCCCGCACCGTTCTCGCCCGTCAGCGCCAGCACCTGGCCAGGGGCAAAGCGCAGGCCCACGCCGCCCAGCACGGGGCCGACATAGGATTTGCCGATATTATCCAGGGTCAATAGAGGGGTGGCGGCTGATGGCGCCGGGGGGATGTCGGTAGGCATGATAAAACTCCGCGGTAGTGGCGGCGGGGCCGGCGCTGCCTACTCGCATGAGTACGCAGGCGCCGGCCCCGGCGGGATCAAACGATCAGGACTTGGCGCCCTTGGCGACCAGTTCGACCTTGGTTTCGATGACGCCACCCAGATCGGCCTGTTTCTTCTTCTGTGCCAGCGCTTTCAGCACGGTGTCGATGCCGAACACGGCTTGCTGCGAACCGAACTGGTCGGCGGTAGCCAGCACGCGGCCATCGGCCAGCATCGGCTTGATGGCGTTGATGTTGTCGTAACCGACGACGAGTACTTTGCCCGTCTTGCCGGCCGCCTTGATGGCGGAAATGGCGCCGATGGCCATGTTATCGTTACCGCACAGCAAAGCCTTGATATTCGGATTGGCGTTCAGCATGGCGGCCGCCACCGTGTTGGCAGGAGCGATTTCCCATTGGCCCGACTGCACGCTGACGACCTTGGCGCCGGCCGCGTTCATCGCGTCCTGGAAGCCCAGGGTGCGCTGCTGCGCGTTGTAGGTCGTCGACACGCCTTCGATGATGCCGACCGGGTCGCCCTTCTTGATCTGCTTGGCCAGGAAGTCGCCGACGACCTTGGCGCCCTTGCGGTTGTCCGGGCCGACGAACGGCACGGTGATGCCCTTCTCTTTCAGGGCGCCTTCGTCGAGCTTGTTATCGATATTGACGACGATGATGCCCGCGTCGATGGCTTTCTTCAGCACCGGCACCAGCGCTTTCGAGTCGGCCGGGGCGATCACCAGCGCGTTGACGCGCGAGACGATCATTTGCTCGACCAGCTTGATCTGGCTCGACGTATCCGTCTCATCCTTGATGCCGTTCGACAGCAGGTCGTACTTGGCGGCATTGGCCTTCTGATGCGCCTTGGCGCCATTTTCCATGGTCAGGAAAAATTCATTGGCGAGCGACTTCATCACCAGCGCCACCTTCGGTTTGGCAGGTGTCTGCGCCATCGCCGGCACGGCGGGCAAGGCACACACCAGGACAGCGGCGGCAATCATTTTCAGGCGAATACGGGATGTCATGAGCGTCTCCAGAGTTGTTGGTCAAGCATGTGTAGATCATGCTTTTATGGAATTTTACGGCGCGCAAACGTTTGCGCGAAGCGAATAGTGCCTCAATGCCCTATTACAGTGCAAGCAAAACTGTATGTGCGGTGCAGCAAAAAAGGAGCGTATAGAGGGAAACGGGCAGGCCGATGCGATCAGCCTGCCGAGGAGAAATGCGCGGAAGTCAGGGGTTTGTTGCGGGACGGGCGCTGGCCCACTGCACGGCCAGCACGCTGGCCAGCACCAGCAGCAGACCCAGCATCGACCAGCCCGTCATGGCCTGGCCCAGCAAGGCCCAGCCCAACACGACGGCCATGAGGGGACTAAGCAGTCCCAGCGAGGAGACGGCCACGGGAGAAAGCCTGGCGATGCCGCGAAACCACAGCGCATACGCCAGCAGGGCGCCGGCCAGGCACAGGTAGGCGTAGGCAAGAACTTGCTGCAAGGACAAGGCCGGCAGCGGCGCGTCGGCCAGCCAGGCGACAGGAGCCAGCATCAGGCCGCCGAGCAGCAATTGCCAGCCCGTCAGCGCCAGCACAGGCAAGTCCGGCTTCCAGCGCCGCGTCAGATAGGTACCGACCGCCATGCAAGCCGTACCGCCCAGCGCGGCGGCGATGCCGATCGGTTCCCACACCGTGCGCGGCGACAACAATAGGACGCCCATGCCGGCCACGCCCAGCACGCTGGCCAGCAAGGCCAGGCGGGCCGGACGGCGCCCTTCCACGCCCCAGGCCAGGCCCATTACCAGCAGCGGTTGGACGGCGCCCACCACGGCCGCCAGGCCGCCGGGCAAGCGGTAGGCAGCGACGAATAGCAACGCCTGGAACACGCCGATATTCAGCGCCGACAGGATCAGCACGCGGCCCCAATCGCGCCGCGCGGGCAGGCGCCGCATGACCAGCAGCAACAGCAAACCGGCCGGCAGCACGCGGATCAGGGCCGCCGTGAAGGGCCGGTCCGGCGGCAGCAGTTCGGACGTGACGATATACGTGGAGCCCCAGATCAGGGGCGCCAGCGCCGTGAGCAGAATATCGCCCCAGGCGGGGCGGACAGGAGAGGCAGGCATGCACTATCTCGACACGAAGATAAAAAGCCAGTGTGGGCACTAACTATCTTGATGTCAAGATAAATTGGCTTTGCACCGCTGTCGGGCAGGCGTAAAAAAGCCCGGCATGGCCGGGCTCTGGGACTGTGCAGAATAACGGGCTGCTGCACTTGCCGAACGCTTAGTCCCGCATGCGCTGCAGCACCGCAACTGGCATGCCGCCCACGCTGAGCGTGGCCGTATTCCTGTCGTTGCTCAGGCTGATCTGCATGGCCATGCCGTTCGCGCCTTCCGGCGTGAGCGTCACGACATTGCCTTCGGTGGTAAACGTGCCCTTGCTTACCTTGTCACCCTCGATGATGCTGTCACGCGTAAATTCCAGCATACCGCCCATGGGGCCTTTCCACTTGCCCACCGCCGGGTGGCCGCCAAAGCTGAACAGGCCTTTCAGCTTGTCGAGCATGCCCGCGCTTTGCACGGCCGGCGATTTACCGAAGGCGTTTGCCATGGCCATGGCTGCCCGCTGCATGTGCGCGCGGTCGCTGACTTGCCATTGCTTGTCGACCAGCGCCAGCGGCAACTGCACTTCCAGGTCGCCGTGCGGCAAGCGCTGCAGGATCAAGGCACGGTCCGCCGATTTGGCGAACCATGCGGCCTCATCAGTCAACGCCAGGGTGGCCGTGGCCATGGCCACGGGCTGCCCGCCCATCTCGCGCACCTGCTCGTAGCCGCTGACCTTGGCTACTTTCGCGCCCTTGGCCACGCACAACTTGTCGCCGCGCAAGGCCGCCTTGCCCGGTGCGGCCAGCGCGTAGACAAATTGCGATTGCGCAAGCCAGCCACCGCTGCTTTGCTCGACGGGAGCGTTGTACAGGCCGCTGCGCACGAGGATATCGAGCCATTGCCGAGTGGAACTGTCGTACGACGCCACGCGGATTTCTTCCTTCTGGTACGGCAAGTTGGACAAGCACAGCAGCTTGTCGCGCGCCGCCTCGTCCGCCGCCAGGTGGGCATCGATGGCGCGGCCAAAACTGCTGGCCGAGGCCGCCTCGGGCGCCAGCAGCCACGCCAGGGCGCCACCGGCCACGACGACCACCGCCAGCGCGCCGCCGGCAATCATGACGTGGCGTCGCTGCACGCCAGCGCCAGCCGGCTTGACGGGCGCGGCGGGTGCCGGAGACGGCGCGGAGTTGACGGCCTTGCCGCACTCGTCGCAGAAACGCGCGTCGGGCGCGTGGGCGGTGCCGCACTGTTTACAGAATTGCGCCATGGTCTGCCTTACTTGAGTTTATGCGCGCATTCGCCGCAGAACACGTCATCGGACGCGACCGGTGCCTTGCAGCTCGGGCAGTGCAGGCTGTCAACGGGCGCGGCAGCCGGCGTGGCCGGTGCGGCGGGTGCAGTCGCCTGTTCGGCCAGGGCACGCGCGCGTTCACGCGCTTCTTCGGCCTTCTTCTTGACCGTGGCCAGGCCATCGTTCAGGCTCGCTTCCGAGGCGCTGAAATCGACATTGCGCGTGGCGTTCAGGTAAATGATGCACACGCCCTTGGTGAAGATCAGGCCAGGCACGACGGCCGCGGCTGCCAGCAGCAAGCCACCGCCCAGACCGGCTGCGATGATGTAGCCGGAACCGCCGCTCAGGCCCGAAGCCAGGGAATACATGTTCATCTGGCCACCCAGGCCCAAGATGCCGGCCGACATGCCGCTCGTCAGCGACACGCCGGTACCGATCACGCCAAAGATCAGCAGCGCCACAAACGAGGTGATCAGGAACAGCAGCACTTCCAGCAGAATCACGGAGACCAGCTTGGTGCGCACGATCAGGTTCAGGCGGGCAATGATCTGGAACACGGTGGCGCCCGACCAGGCGGCAGGGCCGGCCAGCGGCAGCATCACGTAGAACAGGGCAAACACCAGCACGCCCAGCACGATGGCCGACAGCGGGAAGACGACCGTGTACAGCACGGGGCCGAGCACGGGAATCTTGCAGACGAACAAGATGATGGCAATGGCGATCATGGCCGCCAGCACGATCAGAAATTCCAGGAACACGACCGCGATCAGGCGGTGGCTCGTGTACAGCGAAACGAGCACGGCATCAACCAGGCTCATGCCTGGCTGACCTTGCGCATCGCGCATCAGCAGGATGCCCACGGCGTTGGAGCCGTAAAACATGACGAGGAAGGCCATCAGGCCGCCCAGGAAGCCCAGCAGCACGCTGCTTATGCTGCCGGCAAGCATCGTCAGCAGGCCGCCGACGAGCACGGCACCGATAAAGGTCAGGGCCAGCAGGGCAATCGCGCGGAAATTCTTGATGGCGTCAGTCGCTTCGATCAACGAACCGAGCGCGGAGGAAAAGGGAAGAGATTTAGGTACTTCTGTGGAAATGGTCATGTCTGGCCTGGAAGGGGGAAAATCGGAAGGGGCCGCCTGCCTGGCCGCCCCGTGGTCATGCTGTGTTAGTAGGCCAGCGCCAGTTGCAGATCGGAAACAGGCGCCTGGCGCTGGACGATCTGCAGCTTGACGTCCTGGCCGCCGACGCGCTTGCTATTCAGGTACAGGGCCGTGCGTACCGGGTAAATGCCTTGCGGCACGCCTTCCGGCATGGGAATCGAGAAGCCGCCCTTGTAGGCGCCGCTGCCGTTATTGCTGCTGACGACCTTGCGCACGGTTTTGATCAGCTCGCCACTTGGCTTGTACAGGCTCAATTCCTCTTCCACCAGCGGGTTCGGATCGCGCGTACCGGCCGCCACTTCGATATACGAATTGGTCTGCGCCTTCTGGCCCGGACGCACGGACGACGGCGTAAAGCCCGTCTCGTATTTCACCAGGGTCGACTGCTCGGGCAGCTTGCCCTTGTTGGCCACCTTGTAGTCGGCCTGCACCTGCTGCGACGTCTTGACTTGCTGGCTTTGATAATTCAAGGCCACGCAAGCGAGCGCGCCCAGGCTGGCGCCCAGGGCCGCGCCGCGCACGGTATTGTTGCCGCCGCCCAGCAAGCCGCCCACGACGGCGCCAATGCCGGCCAGCATGGCCGTATTGCATTCGCCGCTGGCCACTTCCGTGCCTGCAGTGGTGGTGTTGCCCGTAGCGCCAGGGCCTCCCGGCGCGGCGCAACCGGCCAGCATCGAAGACACGACCAGCAGCGCCACCATGGGCTTGGCAATTTGTTTCAAGTTTTTCACGTTACTCTCCGGAAAGATCAAAATAGGAATGGGAGGCAAGCCACACGGCTTACTCGATCTGGATTTGCGACAGCGCCTTGTCTTGCGCTTCCTTCGCCTTGCGCTTGATGTCGAGCGCATGGCGGTTGCCCGTGTCCATGCGCAACACGGCATTCGCGTTGGCAATCGCACAGTCGTATTTGCGCTGGCTCATGCAATGGCTCGCCTCCGACAGGCTCTCCGTGATCACGCTTTCCAGGCCACTAGTCTGTTTGACGGGCGGCGGTGGCGGCGTCACCTTGACGGGCTTGGCCGGTTTTTCCGCGACGGGGGCCGGTGCTGGTGCGGGGGCCGGCGCGGGTGCCGGAACAGGGGCTGGTGCAGGAACGGCGGCCGGCACTGGCGCCGGTTCGGCTGCGGCCGCCGCAGGCTCGGTCGCCGTGGCGCCATCGAGTACAGGGTCGCTGATGGCCAGCGGCTGCTCGGCGGCAGGCGCGGGGTCCGCCAGCGCGGGCAAGGCTGGCTCGGCTTCTGGCGCCGCTACAGTCGGCTTGCCTGACAGAAAATAGTAAGCACCCGCACCGCCCAGCAGCACCACCGCTGCGACAGCGACGGCGATCAGTTTCATGCGGTTGCCAGCCTGTGGGCTGTCCGCCGGCACATCGGGGGCGGGAGCTGGCTCGGGTACAGGTTCGGGCACAGGCTCGGCACGGCGCTTTTCCAGCACAGGTGGTGGCGGCGGTGGCGCGACCGGCTCCGGGATGGCAACGGGAATGGGTTCCGGAACAACTTCCGCGACCACTTCTGCCACTGGCGCGGGCTCAGGAACGAACACACGCACTGGCTCAGGAATCGGCTCAGGAACAGGTGCATGAACGGGTGAAGGAAGCGGCTCGGGCGGCGGTACCGTCGCGGCAACGGGCGCCACGGCAAAGCTGAACGCACACTTGGGACAGAACTTGGCATCGGGCTTGCAGTCATGGCCGCACTGGCCGCAGGATTTGCCTGGCATGGGAACGGGAGCGGCGGCCGGGGCAACGGCAAACGTCGTGCCGCAGGAAGAACAGAATTTGGCGCCCGGCTTATTCTCGGCTTGGCAGGAAAGGCATTTCAATTGGCATCTCTTTTCATATCAACGCTGGGAGTCGCGTACGCTGGCGCTTGCCAGAATGGCAGCTTTGTTGCCGTACGGCTAAATATTCAACGAGTATATTTTCAAACACCAAGTTGCCACAAGGGAAAATTGCCTTTTGCTCTATTCAATTTTTAAATATTGGTAAAAATCCTGCCGCCCCCGCATTTTGTGCCCCATTCTGGTGCGCAGATAGCAAAAAACCCGGCAACGCAGGTTGCGTTGCCGGGTTTCAGTCTATGCCCAAGGGCACAGGGTAGTTTACTTGCGTCCGCCCCGTGCCGGCGCCCCATGGCCGCCCTTGGCTGGCGGCTTGCCGCCACGGCCCATCGGCGCGGCGGCCGGCTTGGCCTTGGTCTTGATGGTCGACAAGATCGATGGACGCACTTTCGACTCGGC
This sequence comes from Janthinobacterium lividum, assembly GCF_011601275.1. Classification (GTDB taxonomy): domain Bacteria; phylum Pseudomonadota; class Gammaproteobacteria; order Burkholderiales; family Burkholderiaceae_D; genus Janthinobacterium; species Janthinobacterium lividum_E. Next base: position 137,234 of record NZ_JAAOLY010000011.1, read on the forward strand.
GGCCGACGCTTTGGGCGCCGCTGCCGTACCGCCCAAGGCGATGCGGTTCTTGCCCGGCGTGACCTTGAACTTGTCCGGCGTGCCGGCGCCATGCGTCTGGCGGCTGCGTTCGCCTGCGGCCAGGCCGCCCGATTCAGATGACGTCCAGGCAGGTATCAAATGCTTGTCGCCGTTGCCGATCAAGTCGCCCCGGCCCATGTTGACCAGCGCTTCGCGCAGGATCGGCCAGTTGGCCGGATCCTGGTAGCGCAGGAAAGCCTTGTGCGTGCGGCGGATCTTGCCGCTGCGGGCCGTTTCCACCACTTCCGAGTCTGCCGTCACCTTGCGCAAAGGATTCTTGCGCGTGTGATACATGGTCGTGGCCATGGCCATCGGCGTGGGCATGAAGGTTTGCACCTGGTCGAGCTTGAAGTTGTTCTTCTTCAGCCACAGGGCCAGGTTCAGCATGTCCAGGTCCGTCGTGCCCGGATGGGCGGCGATAAAGTAGGGGATCAAATACTGCTTCTTGCCCGCTTCCAGCGAGAAACGGTCAAACATTTCCTTGAATTCGTCATACGCACCGATGCCGGGCTTCATCATCTTCGATAACGTCCCCTCTTCCGTGTGCTCGGGCGCGATTTTCAGCAAGCCGCCCACGTGGTGCGTCACCAGTTCCTTCACATACTCGGGCGAACGCACGGCCAGATCGTAGCGCAGGCCCGAACTGATCAGCACTTTCTTGATGCCGGGAATGGCGCGCGCCTTGCGGTACAACGAGATGAGCTTGCTGTGGTCCGTGCCCAGGTTGACGCAGATGGACGGGTAGACGCACGACAGGCGGCGGCACGACACTTCGATCTCTTTTTCCTTGCAGGCGAGGCGGTACATATTTGCCGTCGGGCCACCCATATCGGAAATGGTGCCCGTAAAACCTTTGGTTTTATCGCGAATATGCTCGATTTCGCGCAGGATCGACGGTTCCGAGCGGCTCTGGATGATGCGCCCTTCATGCTCGGTAATCGAGCAGAAGGTGCAGCCGCCGAAGCAGCCGCGCATGATGTTGACGGAGAAGCGTATCATTTCCCAGGCCGGGATATGCGCCTTGCCATAGCTCGGATGCGGGGCGCGCGCGTAATTCATGTCGTACACGCCATCCATCTCGTCCATGGCCAGCGGCAACGGCGGCGGATTGAGCCACACGTCGCGTTCGCCGTGCGCCTGCACCATGGCGCGCGCATTGCCGGGATTCGATTCCAGGTGGAACACGCGCGACGCGTGCGCATACATGACGGGGTCATCCTTGACGACGTCATACGCTGGCAGGCGCACGACCGTCTTGTCGTGCTTTTCCTTGGCCATGGCCAGGCGCTCTTCGCGGCTCATGATACGGATCGGCTTAATGACTTCGGCCGATTTCGACGCATTTTCCGTAGCGCAGGCGGTCTTGTCTTCCTGCACCATCTCATACGGACTGTAGTGCGGATCGATCTTGCCGGGCACGTCGACGCGGGTGGAATTGTGCACGCCCCAGTCGTCGCCGGGCAACCAGCCGGACGGCACCATGAAGGCCGTGCCGCGCAAGTTGCGGATGTCCTTGATCGATTCGCCAGCGGCCAGGCGGTGCGTCAGGTCGACCAGCGCCCGCTCGGCATTGCCGAAGATCAGCAGATCGGCCTTGGAATCGGGCAAGACGGAACGGCGGACCTTGTCCGACCAGTAATCGTAATGGGCGATGCGGCGCAAAGACGCTTCGATACTGCCGATGACGATGGGCACGTCTGGATACGCTTCGCGCGCGCGCTGGGCGTACACAGTAACGGCGCGGTCCGGGCGTTTATTCGGTTCGGCATTGGCCGTATAGGCGTCGTCGGAGCGGATCTTGCGGTCGGCCGTGTACTGATTAACCATGGAATCCATGTTGCCGGCGGTAATGCCGTAGTACAAACGCGGCTTGCCGAGGATGCGGAACGCGTCGGCCGACAGCCAGTCGGGCTGGCTGATGATGCCGACTCTGTAACCCTGCGCTTCGAGCAGACGGCCGACCAGGGCCATGCCGAAACTCGGATGGTCGATGTAGGCGTCGCCCGTGACGAGGATGACGTCGCACTGGTCCCAGCCCAGCGCGCCCATCTCGGCACGCGACATCGGCAGGAAAGGCGCCACGGCAGCGCGGGCAGACCGCTTGGGAACGGTCGCAAATAAATTGGTAGGGGAGCTCATAGGGTACGGATTGTACCGGAATTGGCCATTTCCAACCTGACGGCCTGCTTTTTACTGTTGGATTTCAGTACAAAAAACGTTTATTTTTCAATTACTTGGGAGAAAGAAGGGCCGTCCCGGCAGGACAAGGCCCGGCAATTCCCGCAATTTATTCAAATACCCATGTTGGCAAGAATTTCACCCAGTTCCCGCAGCGCCGGCTCCAGTTTCGGATGCTTGACAGCAAACTTGGCCGACAATTCCTGGCTGCGCTCGGCCAGTCCATAGGTGGTCGACTCTTCTTCCTGTTCCTGCGCAGCGCGTTTTTCCATCAACAACTTGATGTCGACATCGAGTTTTTGCAGCAAACCATGCAGCTCTTCATCGACGGGGCCGCTGGTTTCCAGTGTCGAATGCAGTTGTTGCAACGATTCCTTGAGTTTGCTATCCATGTTTTTTCCTGTCAGTCAGTAAATTGCGTGTCCAGGAACAATTGTTCCACCTTGCTTCTGGCCCACGGGGTCTTGCGCAAAAACTTCAGGCTCGACTTGATGCTGGGATCGCTGATGAAGCAATTGATATCGATGTGCTTGGCCAGGCCATCCCAGCCGTAGTGGGCTTGCAGGCGCGTCACGATACCTTCCAGGGTAATGCCATTCAAATCTTGCTGACTCATATACTCTTTCGACTGCCTTCTTAATTACATCTTACTCAATTCTACGCCGCCGGCACGGAAAGCTTGCGTGCGCCATGTCAACGCAACGCAAGCTTCTGATGAGGACGTCTTACTTGGCGTTCAAGCCGCGGCGTTCCAGCAGCGGTTCCACGGTGGCGTCGCGGCCGCGGAAATCACGGAACAGTTGCAGCGCATCGACGCTGCCGCCGCGCGACAACAATTTGCTGCGGAACCAGTCGCCATTCTTGCGCGTCAGGCCGCCGTTTTCCTTGAACCAGTTAACCGATTCCGCATCCAGCTTTTCCGACCACAGGTAGGCGTAATACGCCGCCGAGTAGCCGCCCGAGAAGCTGTGCGAGAAGTAGCTGGTGCGGTAGCGCGGCGGCACGGGCGCGTAATCGACGCCAGCGTCTTTCAGCGACGCCGCCTCAAAGGCCAGCACGTCGGTCGGGATCTGGCTTGGCGCCAGCTGGTGCCAACGCTGGTCCAGCAACGCTGCCGACAGGTATTCCGTCGTCATGAAACCCTGGTTGAATTTCTTCGCCGCCGTGACCTTGTCGAGCAACTCCTGCGGCATGGCCGCGCCGCTCTGGTAGTGCTTGGCGTAGTTCTGCAGCACTTCCGGCCAGACGGCCCACATTTCGTTGACTTGCGATGGATACTCGACGAAGTCGCTCGGCACGCTGGTGCCGGCAAAGCGCGGATATTTCACATTCGAAAACATGCCATGCAGCGCATGGCCGAATTCGTGGAACATGGTCGTTACTTCGTCGAAGGTCAGCAAGGTCGGCTGGCCGGCGGGCGGCTTCGGAATATTCAATTGATTCGCGACCACCGGATGCGTGCCCATCAGCGACGACTGCGACACGTATTCATTCATCCACGCGCCGCCATGCTTGTTGCCGCGCGCATAGAAGTCGGCGATGAACAGGGCCAGCGGCTTGCCGTTGGCATCGAGCACGTCGTAGACGCGCACGTCCGGGTTGTACACCGGTAGATCAGTACGCTGCTTGAAGCTGATGCCGTACAGTTTATTGGCGGCAAAGAAGACACCGTTGTTCAGCACACTGTTGAGTTCCAAGTACGGTTTCAGCTCGTTTTCATCGAAATTGAAACGTTGCTTGCGCAGTTTGTCCGTGTAGATGGCCCAGTCGGCCGCTGCCACCTGGAAACCGCCCTTTTCCGCATCGACCACTTGCTGCAGGTCGGCCGCTTCGCGGCGCGCGTTGGCGACGGCCGGTTTCGCCAGTTCCGACAGCAGGGTATTGACGGCCGTCGTCGTCTTGGCCGTCTGGTCTTCCAGCGAGTACGCGGCGTAGTTGGCGTAACCGAGCAAGGTGGCCCGTTCGGCGCGCAGTTTGGCCAGTTTCAATACGATGGCGCGGTTGTCGAACTCGCCGCCCTGGCTGCCCCGGTTCAGCGACGCATCCATCAGGCGCTGGCGCGTCCTGCGGTCCGTCAATACGGCCAGCGGCGGCTGGCCGCTGGTGTTCACGAGGGCGATGACGAACTTGCCCGTCAAGCCGCGCTCCTTGGCGGCAGCGGCAGCCGTGTCGATATCGCTGTCCGTCATGCCGGCCAGTTCGGCGCGCGTGTCGACGACGATGCTCTTGGCATTCGTTTCCTTCAGCACGTTTTGCGCGAAGGCCGTTTCCAGGCCCGCCTGCTCGGCGTTGTAGGCTTTCAATTTTTCCTTGTCCGCATCGGACAGCTTGGCGCCGGCGCGCACGAAATCCGTGTGGTAGCGCTCCAGCAGGCGCAGGGATTCGGCATCGAGGCCCAGCTTGTCGCGCTTGGCGTACAGGGTATCAATGCGGGTAAACAGTTTTGGATTGAGGGTAATCGCGTCGCCATGCGCGGCCAGTTTCGGCGACACGTCCACTTCCACCGCTTCCAGCACGCTGTTCGTGTTGGTTGAGGTCATGTTGCTGAAGATGCTTTGCACGCGGTGCAGCAACTGCCCCGTGCGCTCGAGGGCCACGATGGTGTTCTCGAACGTGGGTGCCTGGCGATTGTTCGCAATGGCGTTCACTTCGGCCAGCTGGCGTTTCATGCCTTCGGCAAACGCCGGGGCATAGTGCTCATCCTTGATCAGGCCGAATTGCGGCATCTGGAATGGCAGCGGACTGGCTTTCAGCAGGGGGTTCTGGGCGCTGATGGCAGCGGCGGGCGCCGATTTTGCGGTGGCGGCAGCCATGGCGGACGGAGCGGCGTGGGCCAGCATGACGCTGGCGGCGATGACGAGCAGTTGTGGACGGATCATGACATCTTTCAGGAAGCGCGGGAAGAACCGCGATCGCGTCGCGGGCCAGTGGCAGATCATAGCAGCCTGTCACACAGGCGTCATCCAACATGGGCGATCCTGTGGTGCATCACGCCAACTGCGCGGTTTACCACGGTCTGCGTGGCGATTCCCCAAATAAAAATGGCCGCCCATTGCTTGGCGGCCACTGATGTTCATCACCGGCCAGGCCGGTGACGGGTACGAGGATTACTTGCCGTTCAAACCACGGCGTTCCAGCAGCGGCTCGATCTTCGCGTCACGGCCGCGGAAGTTGCGGTAGATGTCGAGCGCATCGGCGCTGCCGCCGCGCGACAGCAGTTTAGTACGGAACCAGTCGCCGTTCTTGCGCGTCAGGCCGCCGTTTTCCTTGAACCACTCGACCGTGTCGGCATCGAGCTTTTCCGACCACAGATAGGCGTAGTAGCCGGCCGAATAGCCGCCCGCAAACGCATGCGAGAAATACGTGGTGCGGTAGCGCGGCGGCGCCGGGGCGAAATCGACGCCGGCATCCGTCAAGGCGGCTTTTTCAAAGGCCAGCACGTCGGTGGGGATCTGTGCCGGGGTCAGCTGGTGCCAGCGCTGGTCCAGCAGGGCCGACGCCAGGTATTCCGTGGTTTTGTAGCCCTGGTTGAAATTGTCGGCCGCCGTCACTTTCGCCAGCAGCTCGGCGGGAATCGCCGCGCCCGTTTGATAATGCCTGGCATAGTTTTGCAGCACTTCCGGCCACAGCGCCCACATTTCATTGACTTGCGACGGGTACTCGACGAAGTCGCGCGGCACGCTGGTGCCGGCAAAGCGCGGGTATTTCACGTTCGAAAACATGCCGTGCAGCGCATGGCCGAATTCGTGGAACATGGTGTTGACTTCGTCAAACGTCATCAGGGTCGGCTGGCCCGCTTCCGGCTTTGGAATGTTCAGGTTATTCGCGATGACGGGTTTGCGGCCCAGCAAGGTCGACTGGCCTACATAGGCATTCGCCCAGGCGCCGCCGCGCTTGTTGCTGCGCGCGTAAGGGTCGAGCGTAAAGATGGCCAGCTGCGTGCCGTCTTCATTGAAAACGTCGTACACCAGCATGTCGGCGTTGTAGACGGGCAAATCGGTGCGCTGCTTGAACGTGAGACCGTACAACTTGCCGGCGGCAAAGAACACGCCCTTGGTCAGCACGCTGTGCATTTCAAAGTACGGCTTCAATTGCGTTTCATCGAAGTTGTAGCGTTCGGCGCGCACCTTGTCGCTATAGAAAGCCCAGTCGGCGGCGCCCACCTTGAAGCCGCCTTTGCCTGCATCGATGACCTTCTGGATATCGTCCGCTTCACGGCGCGCATTGACGACGGCCGGCTTCGCCAACTCGCCCAGCAGGGCGTTCACGGCGGTGGTGTCGTGCGCCGTCTGGTCTTCCAGCGAATACGCCGCGTAGTTCGGGTAGCCCATCAGCGCGGCACGTTCGGCCCGCAGTTTCGCCAGTTCCAGCACTTCCTGGGTGTTGTCGAACTCGCCGCCACGGCTGCCGCGCGCTTGCGACGCAGCCATGATACGTTCGCGCAAGGCGCGGTTGGTCAGCAGCGACAGCGGCGCCTGGCCCGTCGTGTTGACGAGGGCGATCACGTATTTGCCGTCCAGGCCGCGCTTCTTGGCCAGGCCGGCGGCCACTTCGATGGCGGCAGGCGACAGGCCGTCCAGTTCTTCGCGCGTATCGACGACGACGGCCGAAGCGTTCAATTCCTTCAGCACGTTCTGTGCGAACTTGGTCGACAGGGCAGCGAGCTGGCCGTTGTAGGCGCGCAGCTTTTCCTTGTCCGCCGCCGACAGCTTGGCGCCGGCGCGCACGAAGTCCGTGTGGTAACGCTCCAGCAAGCGTTTCGATTCAGCATCGAGGCCCAGCTTGTCGCGCTTGGCGTACAGGGTGTCGATGCGCTTGAACAATTTGTCGTTGAGCATGATCGCGTCGCTATGGGCCGCCATTTTCGGCGCCAGCTCGCGTTCCAGGCCCTGGATCGTGTCATTCGTATTCGAGCCGGACATCACGGAAAACACGGTGCGTACACGGCTCAGCAACTGGCCCGAGCGCTCCATGGCCACGATGGTGTTGTCGAACGTGGCTGGTTTCTTGTTATTCGCAATCGCGTTGATTTCCGCCAAATTGGCGGCCATGCCTGCCGTAAAGGCGGGCGCATAGTCGGCGTCCTGCACCTTGTCGAACGGCGGATAGTTGAATGGCAGGCTGCTCGCTTGCGCAAACGGGTTCGAGGCAGGCAGCGTTGCCGCCGCGGTGGCGGCAGTGGCAGGCGCCGCGGTGGCGGCAAAAGCAGCGGCGGCTGGCGCCAGCATCAGGCTGGCGGCGATGACGAGCATTGTTGGACGGGTCATGTCTTCTTTCAAGAAACGCAAGAGAGCCGCGATTGTGTCGCGGGCCAGCCTGAAATAATAACAGCCTGAAACACTTGCGTCACCAGCAACTACCGATGGTAGCGCGCCCGCCAGTGATGAACGGTTTTCATGTGTCCCGCGTCACGATGCCGATTTAGTAATGCGGCGGACGCTCGTTCACCAGCCCGCCATTTGCCTGCTGCGCCCCGTCGCGCACATGTTCGCCCAGCTTGTGCAGCATCGCCTCGAGCTGGTCGATGCGCTTGCCCTGCTGGTACACCATCTGGTTCAGCGACTCGACCAGATCTTCCTGCTGCGCCAGCTTGATTTCGATATCGACGAAACGTATTTCCATCTGTTCTGCATTGTCCATGGTGCTCTCGGTGGTTCCTGACTGAAAGCGGCATTCTACCGCCGTCGCGGCGTGAGCCAGGACAAACAAGCGGCATTCTTCCGGAAGCGGTGCCGATTTCTGCCTATTCTCTCCGTATGGCTGAATCAAACCGCTTGACGAATGAGAACAAACGATTACAATGGACGTATCCACTTTGCCTGACTTGATCGACACGCGCAAGACAGCTGAATACCGCCGCTGGGAAGACTCCCTGCACGACGTGGCGGCCGCCGCCATCGATGCACGCATCAAGCATTTGCAGCACGGTAAAAAGGGCGACTGGCGGCCCGTGGGCGAAGGCGTGTGCGAGTTGCGTTTTTTACAGACGGGACCGGGCTGACGCGTGTATTTTCACGAGACCAACCTGGGCACCCTGATCTTGCTGCTGCTCGGTGGCGACAAGTCGAGCCAGCGGCGCGACATCAAGCACGCGCAGGCGATACTGCAAACATTGAAGGCCCAACAGGCGGCCATCCGGAAGCAAAAAGCGGCGGCCAGCCCATCGACAGGAGCACGAAAAAAATGAACGACCATACTGACGCTGACGGCTTCGACCTCGACGACCTCGACGCACTGGGATTGAGCAAATTTGATCCGACGCAACACCTGACCAGCAAGGAAGCCGTGGCCGCCTACATGAGCGAAATCGTCGCCACCGGCAATGCCGAGCTGTTCCAGTCCGCCATGAATGACGTGGTGCGCGCCTACGGCATGGGCAAGGTGGCGGCCCGGGCCGACATCACGCGCGAAGGCGCGTATAAAGCCTTGCGCGAAGGCAGCAAGCCACGCTTTGAAACCATTTTAAAAATGCTCGATGCGCTAGGCATGCAGCTGGCCATCGTACCGAAAACCACGCCCGACGGCGCCGTGGAAGCGTGAACGTTCTTTAGTTAAACTTTCGGCGCAGCCAGCAAGGCCTTCATGCGCGCCAGGCGTTCTTTCGGCGAAATCACTTCCGCCTCCGTCGGCACGGCGTCGCCCACGTCGAGTTCCATTTCCTTGATGAAGCGCGACGGGTCGCAATGGACTTGCTCGCCGGCCCGCTTGCGCTTCTTGCACCACGTGATGTGCAAGGTGCGCTGCGCCCGCGTGATGCCCACGTACATCAAGCGCCGCTCTTCCTGGATGCGCGCGGCGATGGTTTCGGCCGGCGCGTCAGGATCGCCCTTGTGCGGCAAGATGCCTTCTTCCACACCGACCAGAAACACGTGCGGAAACTCGAGGCCTTTCGACGCGTGCAGGGTCGACATGCGCACGGCGTCCTGCTCCTCGTCCTTGCCCTCGAGCATGGTCATCAAGGCCACCATCTGCGTCAATTCCAGCACGTTCTTTTCTTCGCCGTCGCGGTCCTTGCCACCCCGGCCCCGTTCCTTGAGCCAGTTGACGAATTCCAGCACGTTCTGCCACTTGCTTTGCGCTTGGCGTTCCTCGAAAGCATCGTACAGATACGATTCGTAGTGGATTTCCTTCATCATGTCGTCCAGCACTTCGGCCGCGTTGTCGCCGCTGCCGGCCGCGCCGGGACGGCTGGCGCGCGATTCGAGGTCGTTGATGAAGTTGCAGAAGTCGCGCAGCGGCCCCAGCTGGCGGTCCGTCAGCTTGGCCTCGATGCCGCCCTTGAAGACGGCCTGGAACAGCGAGCACTGCCACTGCCCCGAGAACGCACCGAGCACCTCCAGAGTCGACTGGCCCACGCCACGGCGCGGCGTCGTCACGGCGCGGATGAAGGCCGGGTCGTCGTCTTCGTTCGCCAGCAAACGCAGATAGCTGATGATGTCCTTGATCTCGGCCTTGTCGAAGAAGCTCTGGCCGCCCGAGATCGTGTACGGGATGCGTTCCTTGCGCAAGCACTGCTCGATGATGCGCGCCTGGTGATTGCCCCGGTACAAAATCGCGTAATCGGAAAATTTGTTCTTGCGTTCAAAATGGTCGGCCGAGATCATGATGGCGACCTGTTCCGCCTCCTGCTCGTCCGTCTGCATGCCCAGCACCTTGATCGGCTCGCCCAGGCCGTGTTCCGACCACAGCGACTTTTCAAACAGTTTAGGATTGTTGCCGATGACGGCATTGGCGGCGTTCAGCACGCGCATGGTGGAGCGGTAATTCTGCTCCAGCTTGATCACGCGCAAATCGGGGAAATCCGTCTCCAGGGTTTTCAGGTTTTCCACGGTGGCGCCGCGCCACGCGTAAATCGCCTGGTCGTCGTCGCCCACGGCCGTAAACATCGGCTTCTTGCCGATGCCCGTCACCATCAGTTTCACCAGTTCGTACTGGCAGGTGTTCGTATCCTGGTATTCATCGACGAGCAGGTAGCGCAGGCGGCGCTGCCACTTGTCGCGCACGGGCCCGTTGTTGCGGAACAGTTCCACGGGCAGGCGGATCAGATCGTCGAAATCGACGGCCTGGTAGGCGGACAAGGTGGCCACATAGCTGCGGTAGATGCGCGCCGCGTTCGCTTCGTCCTCATCCTTGGCTTGCGCCAGGGCCATGTCCGGATCGATCAGGCCATTTTTCCACAGGGACATGGCATTCTGGATGCCGCGTATGACCTGTTTATCGGTGGTAATGGCAAGATCTTGCACGAGGGAAAAGCAGTCGTCGCTGTCCATGATGGAAAAGCGGTCCTTCAAGCCCACGCCATTGGCTTCCTGGCGCAGGATTTTCACGCCCAGCGAGTGGAAAGTCGAGACCGTCAACTGCTTGGCCTGGCGCGGCTGTTTCAACAGCTTGGCGATACGTTCCTGCATTTCCAGCGCCGCCTTGTTGGTGAACGTCAGCGCGGCGATGGTGCGCGGGTCATAGCCCCGGTCTTCGATCAGATGGGCGATCTTTTGCGTGATCACGCGCGTCTTGCCCGAACCGGCGCCCGCCAGCACGAGGCAAGGGCCGTCGAGGTAGGTAACCGCTTCGCTTTGGGGCGCATTCAGACCGAACTGTGGTGCTTTGGACATCAGGGTATTTCCGCAGGGAACAGCAGCCCATTGTAACAGCGTCGCGCAGGCTATTTGCATGGCGGACCCTGCCCGAAAAACAGGCAATGGCATTGATATATCGCCATATGCCGCCATCTTGGCCGATTCAATGCGTGCGGCGATGCCACGCCTGGAGTACCATTCCGCCTATATCGCCCGTGCGCATCCACTTACCGAATGGCAGTCCCATGAAATTTGAACACCTGATTGAAATCAACGATCCCTTGAACCCGCTAATCGACACCTTGACCCTGGAACAAGTCTGGCGCGGCCTGGTCTTGCGCGCCGAGTCGCCGAAACTGTTCGTGCCGCACCTCGACGAGTGCCAGATCAGCGAGCGCAGCGATGCCGGTTTCGCGCGCAGCCTGCGCTATGGCGAACTGGTCATCAACGACAAGGTGGTGCTGATACCGCAACTGCAGGTGCGCTACGAAGTGCCGGCGCAACAGGATATCAGCGCCTCCTCATTGGTGATGACCATCGAAATGCCCGACGAAGCGAGCATGTGGGTGCGCTTCCAGTACGACGACGGCCACGACGCGGCCACCGATGCGGCCAACGCCCTGTACGACGACTTCCGCCGCTCGGCCTACAAGGAGTCCGACATCGACACGGTGCGCATCATGCGCGAGCTGGCGCTCGAGGGACGGCTCGACGCGGGTCTGCTGAACTAAATCAAACCCGCGCGCTGCGCCCCAACAGCTGATCGGGGCGAAACTGCAAGCCCGCCTGCTCGGCGCTCAGCACTTCGCGAATCGCATGCAAGTCCACGCGCGTATCGCGCCGCAGCGGCACGTCCAGGCGCGCGCCGCGGGGGCCGACCAGCGACTGCACATGGGGCGTGGCGGCATTCAGTCCCTTGCGCGTGACGACGCCGACCTCCCCATTCAACAGTTTTACGAAGGTGCCGACCGGGTAGATGCCCAGCTCGCGCACCAGCAGGGACGCCAGCGGCGCATCCAGGGTAGCCTTGTCGGCCATCAGCATTTCGCGCAGGGCCACGTTCGGCAGCAAGGGCTGGCGGTAGCTGCGCTTCGATACGCGCGCGCAATAGCGGTCGGCCAGCATGATCAGGCGCGCACCGATGCCGATCGCCTCGCCTTGCGTACCCAGCGGATAGCCGCTGCCATCGATATTTTCATGGTGCTGCAGCACGGCTTGCAGCCAGACGGCGTCCGTCACACCCGCCGCGCGCAGCAATTCGACACCCGCTTGCGGATGGGCCCGCAAATAGGCGCGTTCCTGCGCGTCCAGCGGCCCCGCCTTGTGCTGGAAATGGGCGTGGCGTTCCAGCATGCCCACATTCATGCTCAGCGCGGCCAGCACCACACTGCGGATCACGCCGTCATCGAGCTTCAGGGCGCGCGCCAGCAAGGCCGTGATGACGGCCGTGTCGACGCTGTGGCGCACGGCAAAGTCGCCCGCGCCCTGGTTGTGCAAAATGCAGGCCTGCGCCACGTCGGCGTCCAGAACAACGGCCTCTTCCACCAGCTGCGCCAGCGGCGCGAGGGATGCATGGCTGCCCGCCTGCCCGGCGACAATGGCCGGCAAGACGAGGGCCAGTCCAGCCGTGACAAGGTTCAGCATGCGCAGCGCCGACGGCGCTTCCGTGGCCGTGCGCGGCACCTCGGCACTGGTATCGGCGATGACGCCGCGCGCCAGCAGCAATGCGATCTGGTTCTCGCTGCTGATGACATGGCCCAGCCTGGCCAGCAAGCTGCCCGTTTCGCCATGCACGTCCCAAGGCAGGGCCACGCCCAGGGCGAGTTCTCCCGCGTAAATGCGCCGAATTTTCACATCGTCTCCGTGTCATCGCCAGCCGCTGCCCTTTTTACCATTGCGGCATGGGCGGCATGTGCCAATTGAAATGTTTTTTGCTTTTAATCAATATTTCAATGTGGCAGCGATGATCGCGCAATCATGTGAGCTTGTCTACAAAATTATGTAAATCATAAAGTTGCCTTCAAGGTCCCGGTGTGCAATCAGCGCAGCCGGGCGCATGTTCCGGGTCTTTTTCCAGGTGCAACGCCAGTTCGCGCAAGGCCGTGCGCACGCCTTCCTCGATGACGGGGTGGTAAAACGGCATGTCGAGCATGGCCGGCACCGTCAACTGGGCCTGGCACGCCCAGGCCAACAAATGGCCCAGGTGTTCCGCCCGTGGACCGATCAGCTCGGCGCCGAGAAAACGCTTGCTGCCGAACTCCGCATACACGCGCAGCAAGCCCTGGTTTTGCAGCATCACGCGGCTGCGGCCCTGGTTGCCGAACGACACGGCACCCACGGCAAAGCGGCCCGCGTGGCTCACGCACAATTGCTGGTACGTGGCGCCCAGGGTGGCGATCTGCGGCTCCGTGAAGGCGATCGTCAAGGGCGTCCGGCGCAAGCCCGGCTTCACATTGGGAAAGTGCGCCGCGTTGTCGCCCGCGATGCGGCCCTCGTCGGCCGCTTCGGGCAGCAGCGGTAGTTCGTTGTCGGCATCGCCGGCGATGAAGATGGCGCTCTTGCCGCATTGCATGGTGTGCGGGTCATGCAGGGGAATGCCATGGCGGTCGAGCTCGATTTGCGCCGTTTCCAGGCCGATCTTGTCCACGTTCGGTGCGCGGCCGATGGCGGCCAGCACATATTCGAACTGCTCGGTTTTTTCCACGCCGGCGTCATCGCTACTGGTCAGCAGGATGCCGCTGCCATCGACGGTTTTTTCCATGCGCGCGACCTTGGTCATGAAACGGATATCGAGTTCGCGCGCCAGCACGGCGTCCGCCTCGCGCAGCACCAGCGGATCCGTCAGCTGCGCGACTTTATTGCCGCGCGCAAACAGAGTCACGCGCACGCCCAGCCGCGTCAGCGCCTGGCCCAGTTCCAGGCCGATGACGCCGCTGCCGACCACGGCCACGGAGCTGGGCAAATCCGTCCACTCGAACACGGCATCGCTGGTGATGAGACGCTCGCCCGCCGCTTGCCACTCGGGCGGCACGATGGGCGTGGAACCGGTGGCGATCACCACGCTGGTGGCTTCGACGATCGTATGCTCATCCACCTGCAGCTTGCCTGGTCCGATGAAACGTGCATGGCCGCGCAGTTTCTCTTCGTCGGGGATGGCGTTGACGCCGTCGAGCACGAAGCCGACAAAGCGGTCGCGCTCGCTGCGCACCCTGGCCATCACTTGCCGGCCATCGATGCGCACGGGCCCCGGATGCACGCCGAAACCGGGCGCGGCGGCCACGGCATGGGCCGCCTCGGCCGCTGCGATCAAGAGTTTGCTGGGCATGCAGCCCACCCTGGCGCAGGTCGTGCCGTACGGCCCGCTTTCGATCATCAGCACGCGCTTGCCCTGCATGCGCGCCGCCCTGTGCGCCGTCATGCCGGCCGTACCGCTGCCGATCACGGCCACATCCACTTGTATCGTCTTCATGGTGCTATCCATCTCATTGAGGTTGCTCATAGCGTTCGATACTACCCGTTTGCCAAAAATAAGGTTTTACTTTGCAGCAATATATGCATTAGTATAACTAATCATTTTCAAAATTTATAAGCTGAGCTAATGGGATCACTCGATTATCGCGCGCTGGCCGTGCTGGACGCCGTGGCCAGCCATGGCAGTTTCGACAAGGCCGCCCTGGCGCTGGGCATCACCCAGTCGGCCGTCTCGCAGCGCATCAAGGCGCTGGAAGACGCCAGCGGGCGATTGCTGATCATCCGTGGCCAGCCCGCCGTGCCGACGGGCCTGGGCCAGCGCCTGATCGTGCATCACCGCAACGTCAAGCTGATGGAAGCATCGCTCGACATCGACCTGGGCAATAGCGTCAGCATGCCGGAAATCGCCATCGCCATCGATGCCGACAGCCTGGCCACGTGGTTCCCCGGCACCTTGTCCGCCCTGCTGGCGCCGCCGCGCTGCCAGCTCGACGTGCGCCTGGCCGACAGCGACGGCGCCTTGCAGATGGTGCGCGACGGCTCCGTGTTTGGCTGCGTGGCAGCCGAATCCGGCACGGCCATCGACGCGGCGGCCGCCACCAGCGTCACGCCGCTGGGTACCTTGCGCTATGTCTGCGTGGCAACACCCGTGTTTGCCGGGCACTGGTTCGGTGATGGTTTTATTGCCGAGGCGGTCCAACTGGCGCCCGCCGTCGTGGGCCAGCACAGCTTGCTGGCGCGTTTCCTCGCTGAACAATTGAGCATGCGCGAACCGTTTCCGCACCATACTTTACCGGTGGAAGCAGCGCGCCGCGGCTGCGTCCAGGATGGCCTGGCCTACGGCCTGATGCCGCAGCGCCTGGCCGCGCCAGCGCTGGCGACGGAAAGACTGGTCGATCTGATGCCGGGCAGCACCCTGGACGTGCCGCTGAGCTGGCACGCCTGGACCCTGGACACGCCGTTTACCAAGCTGCTGTCCGAGCAGATCGTCAAGTCCGCCCGCGATTACCTGCAGTAATTCAAATATCGAGCGGGTCCACTTCCAGCGACCATTTCACGCGCGTCTTCATGGCGCGCAATGCAGTGAGCCATTCCTTCAGGAACGCCTGCAGCGCCGGCCGCGAGCTCGATTCGAGCAGCAGCTGGGCGCGGTCCACGTTGTAGACGCGCGTCATGCTCATGGGAATCGGGTCATTGATGGTCACCTGCGGGTGTTCCATGCATTCTTTCGCCGCCTGCAGGAATTCGATGGCCGTGGCCAGCTCGGGCGCTTCGGCGCGCAGCAGGGCCTGGAACAGGTACGGCGGCAGCGCCGCTTGCGCCCGCTCTTCCAGCAAGGTCGTGGCGAAGTGGTCGTAATCGTGGTTGACGACGGCGTCGTACAGCGGATGGCGCGCATAGCGCGTCTGGATCAGCACCTCGGAAACGCTGCCACCTTCCGTCTGCGCGGCCCGTCCGGCCCGGCCCGCCACCTGCATCAATTGCGCGAACAGCCGTTCGCTGGCCCGGTAATCCTGCGAAAACAGGGCTGTGTCCGGATTCAAAATGCCGACCAGGGTCAGCTTTTTGAAATCGTGGCCCTTGGCCACCATCTGCGTGCCGATCAGAATATCCACTTCGCCCCGGTGCACGGTGTCGAACGCCTCCTGCGCGCTGCCCTTCTTGCGCGTGGAATCGGCGTCGATGCGCAAGATACGCGCCTCGGGAAACAATTGCTGCAAGCCCTCTTCCACCCTTTGCGTACCGCGGCCCAGCGGCTGCAAGTCGACGTTGCCGCACGTGGGGCAATGGCGGGGAATGCGCAACTCCAGGCTGCAATGGTGGCAGCGCAGGCGGTGTTCGGGCTTGTGCAGCACCATGAACGAGGTGCAGCGCGTGCAATTGCTGATCCAGCCGCACGATTCGCAGCAGATCACGGGGGAATAGCCGCGCCGGTTCAGGAACAGCAGCGACTGCTCGCCGCGCTCCATGCGCAGTTTCAAGGCGGCTACCAGATGCGAAGTCAGCCCATCTTTCGGCTTGTCGCGCTCCATGTCGAGTATCTTGACGCGCGGCAACACCGCATTCTTGACGGCCCGTTCGCGCAATTCCAGCTTGCGGTAGCGCCCCGTCTGTGCGTGGTGCCAGCTTTCCAGCGACGGCGTGGCCGAACCGAGCACGATGGGAATCTGTAATTGCCAGGCGCGCCACACGGCCAGGTCGCGCGCCGAATAGCGCAAGCCTTCCTGCTGCTTGTAGGAAGGATCGTGTTCCTCGTCGATGACGATCAGTTTGAGCTTCGGCAAGGAGGCCAGGATGGCCAGTCGCGTGCCAAGCACGATGCGCGCCTGGCCCTGGTGGGCAGCCAGCCAGTGCAGCATGCGCTCGCCTTCGGACAGGCTGCTGTGCAAGGTGGCCAGCATGACGCCGGGAAAGCGCGCGCGGATATTGCCTTCCAGCTGGGGCGTGAGGTTGATTTCCGGCACCAGAATCAGGATTTGCGCATCGTCCTCGCGCGCCAGCACCTGGGCGCAGGCTTGCAGATACACTTCCGTCTTGCCGCTACCCGTCACGCCGTACAGCAAGGTGGGCTTGAAACCCTGGGCGCCGCCGATGGCGTCTGCCGCTTCTTGCTGGGCGGCATTCAGGGCCGGCATGTTCAGCGGCGTGCCGTCGTGCGCATCGGCCAGCTTGGCCAGCTTCTTGATGGCGCGGTCCAGCGCCACGGTGGTGAGCACGCGCAAATTCTTCGGCAGACCCGGCAGGGCCACTTCACCGAGCGGGCGCTGGTAGTAATCGGCGGCAAAGGCGGCCAGCGCCAGCCACTGTTCCGACAGCGGGGCCAACTGGCTGCGCACGGCCAGAACGTCCTTCAATTTCGCGGCGGGCACGTCGGTGCTGTCGGACACGCCGACGATCAGCCCCATCACTTCGCGCCGGCCGAACGGCACCAGCGCCAGCTGCCCCACTTGCGGCAGCGGTGCGGCGGCCTCTGCGCCGGCATCGGCCACCGCGTTCCAGCGGTAGTCGAACAGGGCGTTCAAGGGCGTGTCGAGCGCGATTTTCAGGATGCACGACGTCAAAATGCACTGCGACATGGGGGGTGGGCCTATCTCAATAAAAAAGCGCGCCGCAGGATCGATGGCGCGCGGAATGTCAGGCATCAAGCCAGCGGGCCATGATACTTGTTTCGTCCATCAAACGCCTAACGGCGAACAGGACAGCATGTCATCGTGCCTGAAGAAAATTCTGTGGATAACTTTGTGGACAAAGCAAAATTAACTTTCAGAAAAATGTGGACAGAAAATTTCGATCGCCGTCAAGAGCGGCACGAAAGAAAAATTAACCTTTTAAAATCAATGACTTAAAAATTGACGCCCGCGAGGCTGGAAATCGGCAGGACATTCCCGCCGCTGTGCATAACTGAACCATTTGTAATGTATTTATACAGAAATCAGCACCATTTTGAGGCGTCCGAGCGGGAAAAACGGGGGCGGCATGCGGCAAAGTTGACAATTGCCGGGCAAGCGTTCGTTTTTATCTGCCGGCCGGCGAAACATTGTTCAATTATCATGCAGTGCAACATACACTTCACGTGAAACCTGAACATCGGCGCTAAGTATCGGTTAACAAAATACTTTTCAATTTTATCCACAGAATCTGTTGATAACTTTGTGGACAATGAAGGAATAAGGAAGGCGAACGAAAGAATAACCTTATCAATAGCAACAAAGTCCGCCGAACAATGGATTTTTTATGTCTTAATAATCAAGTACTTGCGAAGCGTCCCCGGGCATGGCTTTGACACTGCCTCTTATTTCCGCAGCAAAAAAAAATGTGCATAAGTCGGTATTTCTTGCTAAGGCGCAGCAAAGAAAAAGGCAGGCTTCCGCTGGAAAGCCTGCCTTTTCTGCCCCTGCGCCAGGGGAAAACGAATGCTTACTGGCCGCTGCGCATGGCGCGGCTCATGCTGTGCACGGCTTCCACCATGGCTTCCACGGATTCCGGCGGCGTGAACTGGGAAATGCCATGGCCCAGGTTGAACACGTGGCCCGTGCCGGCCGATGGCGCGCCGAAGGCGTTGAGCACTTTCGCCACTTCGGCGCGGATCTGATCCGGGCTGGCGAACAGGATGGCCGGGTCGAGGTTGCCCTGCAAGCCCACTTTATGGCCCACCAGCTGGCGCGCGCGCGTCAGGTTGACGGTCCAGTCCAGGCCCACGGCATCGGCGCCGATGTCGGCGATCTGCTCGATCCACTGGCCGCCGCCCTTGGTAAACACGATGGCGGGAATCTTGACGCCATCCTTGTCGCGTTTCAGCTGCGCCACCACTTGCTGCATGTAGGCCAGCGAGAATTCCTGGTAGGCGCCGTCGGCCAGCGCACCGCCCCAGGAATCGAAAATCATCACGGCTTGCGCGCCAGCATCGATTTGCGCATTCAGGTATTGCGCCACGGAAGTGGCGTTGATGGCCAGGATGTGGTGCATCAGGTCCGGGCGGTTGTACAGCATCTTCTTGATGGTGTGGAATTCTTTCGAACCGCCGCCTTCCACCATGTAGCACGCCAGGGTCCACGGGCTGCCGGAAAAACCGATCAGCGGCACGCGGCCGTTGAGTTCCGTGCGGATTTGCGTGACGGCCTTGAAAACATAGTCGAGCGACTCCAGGTCCGGCACTTGCAATGCCTTCACATCCTGTTCCGTGCGCAGCGGACGCTCGAATTTCGGTCCTTCGCCATCGGCGAAGTACAGGCCCAGGCCCATGGCGTCCGGCACCGTCAGGATGTCGGAAAACAGAATCGCCGCGTCGAGCGGGAAACGCTCCAACGGCTGCAAGGTCACTTCGGTGGCGTAATCGGGATTCTTTGCCAGGCCCAGGAAAGAGCCTGCCCGTTCGCGCGTGGCGCGGTATTCGGGCAAATAGCGACCGGCCTGGCGCATCAGCCAGACAGGCGTGTGCTCGGTCGGCTGGCGCAGCAAAGCGCGCAGGAAAGTATCATTCTGGAGCGGAGCAAATTGTGGCATGGCAGGCAATCGAGCTTGGAGAAGCGGTATTATCGCATCCAATCGCCGCCATTTCATTGATTCCGGTGCCGCTTTGCAGCATTTGCCATGCACAGCGATCACTTTCGTTGTGCCTGCCCTTCCATTATGATGATGAACGCCGCCGCGCTGCCTGACGCCGCCTGGAGGCCCCCTCTTTCCACCACGACACGGAGCCCGCATGACCTCGACCGCATCCAGCACCCCTTATGGCATCTGGCCATCGCCGATCAGCGCGGCCATCGTCGCCGCCGGCGCCTCGCCGCTGGCGCAGCTGGCCCTGGGCGGTGCGGATGGGGCCGACGTGTTCTGGCTGGCCGGACGCGCCAGCGAGGCGGGCCGCAACACACTGCTGCGCCAGCGCGGCGCGCGTGTCGACGAACTGACGCCGGCACCGTTCAATGTGCGCACCCGCGTGCATGAATACGGCGGCGGCGCGTATGCCGTGGCCGGCGATACCGTGTATTTCTCGCATTTCGCCGACAATTGCCTGTACCGCGTGGCCGGCGACGGCGCACCCGAAGCGTTCACCACGGGCGGCAACACGCGCCACGCGGACTTCGTTGTCGATGCGGCGCGTGCGCGCCTGATCGCCGTGCGCGAGCAACATCCGGACGCAGGCCATGCGCAGCCGGAAAACTGCCTGGCCGCCGTTGGCTTCGACGGGCGCGAAACGGTGCTGGCACGGGGCCACGATTTTTATGCCGCGCCGCGCTTGTCGCCGGACGGCAACCAGCTGGCCTGGATCAGCTGGGACCACCCGCGCCTGCCGTGGCAGGGCACGGAACTGTGGCTGGCCGACGTGCACGCGGACGGCAGCCTCGGTTCGCCACGCCTGATCGCCGGCGGTGCGCGCGAATCGATCTGCCAGCCGGAATGGTCGCCGAACGGCTTGCTGCATTTCGTCTCCGACAGCAGCGGCTGGTGGAATCTGTACCGCCTGCACGGCGCCGACATCGAGGCCCTGTGCCCGATGGAAGCGGAATTTGCCACGCCGCACTGGACCTTCGGCGGCAGCATGTACGGTTTTCTTTCCGACGACGAGATCGTCTGCACGTATATCCAGGCCGGCATCAGCTACCTGGCGCAATTGAACGTGGCGGCGGCCAAGCTCGAGCCGATTCCCCACCCGTACCAGGAAATCCGCGAACTGCGCGTGGGTCCCGGCTTTGTCGCGCTGCTGGGCGGCAGCCCGACCATCGCGCTGGAACTGGCGCGCATCGATTTGGCTAACCATGAGCTGGAAGTGCTGACCCAATCGATCGCACAATTGCCCGCGCTCGAGTATCTGTCCGTGCCGCGCAGCTTGAGTTTCCCAAGCAGCAATGGCCGCACGGCCTACGCCTTCTTTTACGCACCCACGAATGGCGACGTGCAGGCGCCCGCGGGAACATTACCTCCCGTCATCGTCATCAGCCATGGCGGCCCCACCAGCATGGCCAGCAATACCTTGAAACTGGCGACGCAGTACTGGACCAGCCGCGGCATCGGCGTGCTCGACGTCAACTATGGCGGCAGCAGCGGCTTCGGCCGCGAATACCGCGACGCGCTGCGCGGGCAATGGGGCATCGTCGACGTGGAAGACTGCATCGCCGGCGCGCGCTACCTGGCCGCCAACGGCCTGGCCGACCCGGAGCGCCTGATCATCCGCGGCGGCAGCGCGGGCGGCCTGACGACCCTGTGCGCATTGACCTTCCACGACGTCTTCAAGGCCGGAGCCAGCTACTATGGCGTATCCGACCTGAAGGGCCTGGACGACGATTCGCACAAGTTCGAATCGCGCTACACCGACTACCTGATCGCTTCGCAGCCGCAAGCCGAGGCGCTGTACCGCGAGCGCTCGCCCATCCACCACACGGATAAACTGTCGCGCCCGATGATTTTCTTCCAGGGCCTCGACGACAAGGTCGTGCCGCCGCAACAGTCGCAGCTGATGGTCGACGCCCTGCAGGCGCGCGGCGTACCCGTCGCGTACGTGCCGCTCGAAGGCGAAGGACACGGCTTCCGCAAGGCGGAAAACATCGTACGCACCCTGGACGCGGAACTGTATTTCTACCAGCGCGTGTTCGGCCTGCCCGTGGCGGCCGGCGAGCCGCCCGTCCACATCGCCAATTTGCCCGCATGACAGACCAGCTCTTGCTTGACGAATTTGCCGCCCTGGAGCGGCACGAACAGATGATCCTGGCCTTGCTGGCCATCGCGGGCGAACCGGTGGGCAAGCATGCCGTGTATGAACACTTGCAGCGCGCCAATGTCGTCGAGCCGGACGGCACGCCGTTCGCCCTGCTCACCGTCACGAACATGCTGCAGCATTTGACGCGGCACGCGCTGGCGTCCGAAGTGGTGGGACGGGGCTTCGCCTGCGAAGCAAAATTGCGCTGGCCCGCCATGCGCGCGGCCATCGAACACCTGGTGTTTCGCGACCTGTGCCAGGCCATCGAGCTGATCAACCCCGTACGCCGCAACTGGGATGGCTATGTGGAATTGCGCAGCTACCGGCAAGGCGTCGCGCGCCTGCGCATCGCCCTGCTGCGCAACGACGAGGTGCGCCACGTGGCCGCCATCCTGGCCGCCTGCATGGCCTGCTATGAAGCGCAGCAGCTGCATCCGCTGATCGAGATTTTCGGCCGGCCGTTCGAGCCGGAAATGCTGTCTTTCGTCATGCCGCAGCTGCAGGATGACATCCTCGCCGTGCTGCTGGGCAACGCCCCGCGCGAACCGGCCACGGCGCATGCCATCCGCACGTATGCACGCGCCCACCACGCGCGCCAGGCGGCCGCCGGCGACCATATCGGCGCCGCCCTGCCGCTGGCCCTGGCCGAAGACGCCCTGCTGTGCGGCGAACTCGACGCAGCCGCCCGTTACCTGGCAGGCCAGCAGGGACCGCAGGCGCTGTTTGTCGACAGCAGCATCGCCCTGTTGCGCGGCGAACATGCGCACGCCGTGGCGGGCTTCGAAACGGCCTTGAAAGGGCTGCGCAAGGAAACAGGCAAGCGCAAGCTGTGCTTCACGGGCATCGGCGGCCATTTGTACGTGTTGGCCCTGCTGCGCGGCAACGACGCCAAGCTGCTGAAAAACGCGGAAACCTATCTCGATATCGCCCTGCACGCGCAGCCGAACCACGACAGCATCGTCTACCAGCAACTCAATACCTTGCGCCTCGTGCGCGCCGGCGTGCAGCTGGCGGAAAGCATCCCCACGCGCAGCTGGGAAACGGGACTGCAGGCGCAGCTGTTCCAGGCCCTGCTGTACTACTGGCTGGCCCTGCCGCAACTGGCCGAACGCAAGGACCAGTTGCGAGCGCTGGTGCAGCAGGCCGACGCGGCAGGCTACGATTTGATCGCGGCCCAGGCGGCAGGCTTGCTGGGCTTGATGGGCGAGCCACAGCAGGAGCGCTATGCCACGGCCAAGCGGGCGCAACATGGATTGACGGACATGGCGCCGTGGTTCGAGCGCCAGGAAGCGTGGCAGCGCCAGCTGAGCGCCCTCATCAACCTGCAGCAGAATGCGCCCGCCGAAGCGCTGGGCGGCGTCTCCCGCCTGGTGTGGCTGGTGGCGTTCGACCCGCGCTTTGGTCTCACCGCCGTGGAAGTGCGCGAGCAGAAACGCGATGCGCGCGGCGGCTGGAGCAAGGGTCGCGCCATGGGTCTCAAACGCCTGGCCGAGGAAGCGGGCGACATCGATTTCCTCACGCCGCAAGACGCCCGCGCGGCGGGCAGCATCGCACCTTTTAAACAATACTATTCATCGGCGCCCCGCTATGAAGTCGAGCTGGACAAGGCCGCCGTCCTGCTCGTCGGCCACCCGCTCGTGTTCTGGCTCGACAACCCCGACACGCGCGTGGAACTGATCGCCGGCGCACCCGAGCTCCTGATCAAGTCGCACGAGGGGCAGCTGTGGCTGGGCATGCAGCCGCCGCTGCCCGACAGCGGCAGCAATGTCGTGGTGCAGCGCGAGACGCCAACGCGCCTGCGCGTCGTGCACATCCTCGACGAGCACCGGCGCATCGGCGCCATCGTGGGCCTGGGCCTGTCCGTGCCGCTGCATGCGGAGAAACAGGTGATGCAGGCGATCGGCGCCATCTCGTCCATGGTCACTGTGCAATCGGACATCGGCGGCGGCGCCAGCGACGCGGAAGCGATCACGGCCGACCACCGCCTGCACGTGCACCTGCTGCCCTACCAGCAGGGCCTGAAAATGCAGATTTTAGTCCGCCCGCTGCTCGACAACGGCGCCTATTACGCGCCGGGCAGCGGCGCCGAAAGCGTGTTTGCCGACGTGGCGGGCCGGGCCGTTCAAGCGCGGCGCGACCTGAACGCGGAACGCGAAGCGCAGCGCCAGCTCATTGGTAAATGCCTGGTGCTGGAAGAGGCGCAAGAAGAGCATGGCGAATGGCTGCTGGGCCAGCCTGCGCTGGGCCTGCAACTGCTGGTGGAGCTGCAGGCGCTCGATCCTGCCAACGTGCTGCTGGCCTGGCCGGAAGGCGAAACCATGCGCGTGTCGAAACGCATCGACAGCGGCCAGATGCGCTTGAATATCAAGAGCGAAAAAGACTGGTTTGCCGCCAGCGGCGAAGTGCGGATCGATGAAGACAAGGTGATGGATTTGCGCGCCCTGCTCGACTTGATGCAGAACAATAAAAGCCGCTTCGTGGCCCTGGGCGACAACCAGTTCCTGGCCCTCAGCGACGAATTGCACCGGCGCCTGTCCGAGCTGGCCGCGTATGGCGAAGCGCATGCCGATGGCGTGCACATCCACCCGCTGGCCGCCTTCGCGCTGGAAGAGCTGGCCAGCGATGCGGGCGGCGTCAAGGCGGACAAACTGTGGCGCGAACACTTGCTGCGCCTGCGCGCCCTCGATGATTATCAGCCGCAGCTGCCCAGCACCTTGCAGGCGGACTTGCGCGACTACCAGCTGGCTGGCTTTGAATGGCTGGCGCGCCTGGCGCACTGGGGCGTGGGCGCCTGCCTGGCCGACGACATGGGGCTCGGCAAGACCTTGCAGGCGCTGGCATTGATCCTGGCGCGCGCGCCGAACGGCCCGACCCTCGTCGTCGCCCCCACGTCCGTCTGCATGAACTGGATCAGCGAAGCGCAGCGCTTCGCGCCCACCTTGAACATCAAACTGTTCGGCAGCGGCGACCGCGCCGACATGCTGGAAACATTGCAACCCTTCGACGTGGTGGTGGCCAGCTATGGCTTGCTGCAGCAGGAAGCGGCCATGTTTGCCGGCGTGCACTGGCATACGATCGTGCTCGACGAAGCGCAGGCGATCAAGAATGGCGCCACCAAACGCTCGCAAGCCGTGATGGCCCTGCAAGGCGATTTTCGCATGGTGGCCAGCGGCACGCCGCTGGAAAACCACCTGGGCGAATTGTGGAATCTGTTCCGCTTCATCAACCCCGGTTTGCTGGGCACCCTCGACCAGTTCAATTTGCGCTTCGCCGGGCCGATTGAAAAGGACCAGGATAAACGGGCGGCGGCCGGTGCGCGCTTGCGCTTGCGCCGATTGATCGCGCCGTTCATCTTGCGCCGCACCAAGACGCAAGTGCTGTCGGAATTGCCATCGCGCACGGAAATCGTGCTGGAAGTGGAATTGTCGCCGCAGGAAACGGCGCTGTACGAATCGTTGCGCCGCGAAGCGCTGGAAAAGCTGGCCATGGTGGAAGGGCCGGCGTCCAAGAAAGCCATCCAGATCCTGGCCGAGATCATGAAGCTGCGCCGCGCCTGCTGCAATCCGCAACTGGTGGCGCCGGAATTGGGCCTGGCCAGCAGCAAGCTGGCGGCCTTCGCCCAACTGCTATCGGGCTTGCTGGAAAACCGCCACAAGGTACTCGTCTTCAGCCAGTTCGTCGACCATCTGACCCTGATCCGCCAGCATCTCGAGCAGCATGGCGTGCGCTACCAGTATCTCGACGGCAGCACGCCCATGCAGGAACGCAAGCGCCGCGTCGATGCATTCCAGGCGGGCGAAGGTGATGTCTTCCTGATCAGCCTGAAGGCGGGCGGCATGGGCATCAATTTGACGGCCGCCGATTACGTGATCCACATGGACCCATGGTGGAACCCGGCCGTGGAAGACCAGGCCTCGGACCGCGCCCACCGCATGGGCCAATTGCGTCCCGTCACCATCTACCGCCTGGTGGCCAAGCACACGATCGAGGAAGGCATCGTCGAATTGCACCAGCACAAGCGCGACCTGGCCGACAGCCTGTTGGAAGGCAGCGACGCGGCCGCGCGCATGTCGGCCAATGACATGCTGGGCATGCTGCAGGAAGGGTTGAAGCGATGAGATTGAAAAAATGAGCGGCGCCGCCGCGTTCCATGCGATGATCGTTTTTCCGTTTTTCTTTCCTGCCCCATGACCGACTTTATCGCCACCAGCGCCGGCCAGCGCGCGACCTTCCTGTGCGGCAAATCCTGGACCGCTTACGCCAGCACCTTCGTCATTGCCGTGCTGCTGTTCTTTGCCGCCCTGCCGCTGGCCTTCAAGTACAACACGCGCGCCGCCTTTGTCGTGCTGATCGGCTCGGCCCTGATCGTCGGCTACCGCCTGCTGACGATACGCAGCTACCAGCTGTACTACGACGAGGCGGGCGTGTGGCTGGCCTCCGGCATCTTGCCGTGGAAAAAGAAACTCACGGGCGTCAAATGGCGCGACATGGATGAAGCCGTCTATGAAACGAACTTCTGGAGCTGGCTGTTCCAGTCCTACACGGTACGCGTCAGCCAGCGCTACACGCAGGAAACGGAGATCCACGCCACCGGCATGGCGCGCGGCAAGGATGCCGTGGCGGCCATCAATGCGCGCCACCAGGAGCTGCTGCACGGCAGCGCCATCGTCGTCTAGCGCCGCAGGGGCAATTAGTGCTAATCTTTAGGCCGCCCAGGCAAGCAAGGCCAACCTTTCAATAGTTGTTTGTTACTTATATTATCAGTTTATTATTTTCTGATAGGAACAAACGACAAAATATTCAAGAGATAAACTATGCTGACAAGAAATAAAGTTGCGCTCGCCGCATTGATGATGGCCTTTACCCTGACACCAGCCAGCGCCGCCAAGAAGCCGCAGAAAAGCGGCAAGGCCAGCACCAGCAGCAGCAAGAAAAAAACCGGCGCCAAGAAGGCGGCCGTCGCCACGGCCGCGACAGCAGCCACGATCGCGGCCGTCGCCAGCGAGAACAGCAGCGACCGCTCCATGAATAACCTGAGCGGCCAATTCCTCACGGCCCTGTGGCGCCTGGATCCGGAAAGCGCGATTTCGGTCGGTAAGTACGATGGCGCCGCCAACCTGAGCATTCCCGACGCGGCCAGCCGCCAGAAGCAACTGGCCTTTATCGAAGAATGGCTGGGCAAGTTCGGCAAGCTGAACGCCGGCAAAATGTCGGACAAGCAGCGCACCGACCTGGCCTTGCTGACCAATAAACTGCAATCGGACCGCTGGTATCTGACCACCTTCCGCGAATTCGAATGGAATCCCGCCCAGTACAACGTGGCCGGTTCCATCGACTTCATCCTGAACACGGAATACGCGGCCCAGCCGCAGCGCCTGCGCACCTTGCTCAAGCGCATCGCCACCGTGCCGCAATATTATGCGGCTGCACGCGCCAGCATCGTCAATCCCACGCGCGAACACACGCAGCTGGCCATCGCCCAGAGCGCCGGCGTGCTCAGCGTGCTTGACGACCTGAACAAGACGGCACAGGGCTCCATCCTGACACCGACGGAAAAACAGTTGTACAACGCGCGCATCGCCGCAGCCCGCACGGCCGTGCAAGGCTATGCGGCCTGGCTGACGGAACTGGATGCGGCGCTGGCGCAGAACGGCAATGCGCGCTCCTTCCGCATCGGCAAGGATTTATATGAACAGAAATTTGCCTACGATATCCAGGCCAGCGTGAGCGCCGAGCAGATGTACCAGAAGGCCCTGGCCGCGCGCGAAAAGCTGCTCGAGCACATGGATAGCCTGTCCGACGAGCTGTGGGTGAAAACCATGGGCGCCACGGCCAAGCCGGCGGACCGCACGGCAAAGATCGGCATGGTGATCGACAAGCTCTCCAGCAACCACGTGGCGGCCGCCGACTTCGTGCCGGAAATCCGCCGCCAGATCCCGGAACTGCAGGAATGGGTGACCAGCCACAACCTGCTGACGATGGACCCGAAAAAGCCTCTGGTCGTGCGTGAAACACCCGCTTACCAGCGCGGCGTGGCCGGCGCCAGCATCGAGGCGCCCGGCCCCTACCGTCCACAGGACCGCACCTATTACAACGTGACGCCGCTCGATGGCGAAACGCCGGAACAGGCGGAAAGCAGCTTGCGCGAATACAACCACTGGATCTTGCAGATCCTGAATATCCACGAAGCCATCCCCGGCCATTACACGCAGCTCGTCTACGCCAACAAGTCGCCGTCCCTGGTCAAATCGATCTTCGGCAATGGCGCCATGATCGAAGGCTGGGCCGTGTATGGCGAACGCATGATGCTCGAATCGGGCTATGGCAACAACGCGCCGGAAATGTGGCTGATGTATTCGAAGTGGAACTTGCGCAGCGTCACCAACACCATCCTCGACTACAGCGTGCACGTGCTGGGCATGACGGAAGCGCAAGCGCTCGACCTGCTGACGCGGCAGGCCTTCCAGACCCAGCGTGAAGCCAAGGAAAAATGGCGCCGCGTGCAACTGAGCTCGGTGCAACTGACCAGCTATTTCAGCGGCTACAGCGAAATCATGGACTTGCGCGAACAGCGCAAGCAAGCGCTGGGCAGCAAGTTCGTGCTGAAGGATTTCCACGAACAATTCCTCAGCTACGGCAGCGCGCCCGTAAAAGTCATCAAGGAATTGATGAATTAACTCGTACGCATCTCATCGTGCAAAGGGCGCTGCGGCGCCCTTTTTTATGCTTCCCTCCCGCGTTTGCGCCAGCGCAAACCATCCCGCTCCATGGGCGTTAATCTGCTGTGAAGGCAGGCGCCACCGCACTCCTCACTGGCAATTGCCGATTTTCCTGCTAGGCTGGATATCAGGAGCGTCCATGCATATGCCTATTCAGTTTGACACCCTCGATTACGCCAAACGCCTCGCCTCGGCAGGCGTACCCACGCCACAGGCGGAAGCCCATGCAGCGGCCCTGGGCGAGGTGCTGGGGTCTGCCGTGGTCGTGCATGGCGAACTGGCGGCGCTGGAGCGCAATGTGCTGGGGGAAATCAAACTGGCCGAGCAAAAAGTCGATACCAAGTTAGGCGCGCTGGAATTGAAGGTGGATGCGCTGGAGCAGAAGTTCGATGCCCGTCTGGAACGCCTGGACTTGCGCCAGGGCGCGGACATGAAACATGTGTACTGGATGATGAGCACTTTGATCCTGCTCAACTTGGGCATCCTCAGCAAACTGATGCTGCAGTAAGCACCCACCTGCCCATCCGGCAATAAAAAAGCCGCTGCTCCCGAAAGAGGCCAGCGGCTATTGCGTGTGCGTTTCCCAGGTCGTCTAGGACGCTTCTTCCGGCGCCTGCGTGGCCTTGACAAAGATGGGCGCCACCAGCAGGCCCAGTTCAAACAGCAAGCACATCGGGATGGCCAGCGAGAACTGGCTGACGACGTCCGGCGGCGTGACGATGGCGGCAATCACGAAGGCGCCAACGATGATGTAGGGACGCACTTCCTTGAGTTTCGCAATGGAAACAAGTCCCATGCGCACGAGGATCACCACCACCACGGGCACTTCGAAGGTGGCGCCAAAGGCCAGGCACATCGACATGACGAAATCGAGGTAGTTTTCGATATCGGGCGTGACGGCGATCGACGACGGCGAAAAGTCGCTGATGAAGTGGAAGACGCGGCCAAACACAAAGAAATAGCAAAAGGCCACGCCGGCCATGAACAGCAGGGAAGACGAGATGACGAGCGGCGCGATCAGACGCTTTTCATGCGTGTACAGGCCGGGCGCGATAAACGCCCACATCTGGTACAGCACCCAGGGCAAGGCGACGATGAAGGCGATCACCAGGGTCACTTTCATCGGCACGAGGAACGGCGAAATGACACCGGTGGCGATCATTTTCGAGCCGGCTGGCAGCGAGGCGATCATCGGCGCCGCAATAAAATCGTAGATGTGAGAAGGGCCGGGCCAGTAGAACAGCACGGCGCAAACGACGGCGATGCCGATCGAGGCCTTGACCAGGCGGTTGCGCAGCTCGACCAGATGCGAGATAAAAGTTTCTTCCACCGGGGATTTGCTACTCATGAGTAAAAGGAGGAGGAACTGGCGCGCGGACGGAAGCGCGCCACGCGGGCGGCGGCCGACTGCACGTGCAGCTTGCCGCCATGGCGCTGCTTGTACCAGCCAGGGATGGCGGAATTGCGCACCAGCTTCTTGCGGCGGAATTCGCGCGCCTTGCGAGCCAAGTCTTCATTGGTGGCGCGCAGCATGGCTTCATGGGCATCGTGATGCTCATCATACGAGCTCGAATCGCCGCGCCAGGCGTTTTCCACCTCGGCCAGATTGCCGGAGATCGAGTTTTCCACGCCATGCATGGATTTCTCCACGCTTTGCTTGACGGAATGGGCTGCATCCTGCACTTCCTTCTGCAGGTTTTTCAGCTCTTCCATTTCAATTTCGCGCGAGACTTCGGACTTCACCTGGTTCAGGTAGCGTTGCGCGCGGCCATACAGGGTACCGGCCATGCGCGCCACTCTCGGCAACTTTTCAGGGCCGATGACTATCAACGCAACCACGCCGATGATGGCGATTTTAGAGAGACCGAGATCGATCATAAGCGGACAAGGGCTGTTACCGGACGAGGCAAGCGCCCCGCCACGCTATCAGGACTTGCTTTTCTCTTTCGTCTCGACGTCGATGGTGCTTTTGTCGGCCACTTGCGATGGCGCAGCAGGAGGGGTATTGGCTGCCGGCGCGTCATCGTCGCCCTTGACGCCGTCCTTGAAGCCTTTGACGGCCTTGCCGATATCACCGCCGATATTGCCCAGTTTCTTGGTGCCGAAGACCAGCATCACGATGACCAGAACGATCACCCAGTGCCAAATACTCAATGAACCCATCACATTCTCCTTGCGGGACGGTGCCCGAATAGCGTCAACCAATGCCGGTAGTATACACGTGAACCCGGCGCGCAGCGAAATCAGTGTTGACCGCGCCAGGGACGGGGACCGCCGTACACATGCATGTGCAGGTGATACACCTCTTGCCCGCCGTTCGGGCCGCTGTTGATCATGGTCTTGAAACCGCCGGCAGGCACGCCATCGGCGTCATACGTGACGGCGCAGCCGAACTCGGCAGCGAGTTTCGGCGCCAAACGCAGCAACTTGCCCAGCATTTCCGTATGGCTATCGTCGCAGTCGGACAGGCTGGCCACGTGGCGCTTCGGGATCAGCAGCAGGTGCACGGGCGCGGCCGGGTTGATGTCCTTGAAGGCCAGCAAGTCTTCGTCTTCATACACGATGGTCGAAGGAATTTGTTTTGCAGCAATCTTGCAGAAAATACAGTTATCCACGCACGCTCCAGTAGGTCAGTGTTTGTCTGTTTCGCCGGCGTCGCGCAACTCATCCTTGCGCGCCGCCTTTTCTTCCAGGCCGGACAGGCCTTCGCGGCGTGCCAGCTCGTCGAGCACCTGCTGCGGCGTCAGGTCGAACTGCGCCAGCATCACCAGCGAGTGGAACCACAGGTCGGCGCACTCGTACAGGACCTTCGACGGGTCGTTGTCGCGGCGCGCATCCTTGGCAGCCATCACGGTTTCCGTCGCTTCTTCGCCGATTTTTTTCAGAATCGCATCATCGCCCTTGGCAAACAGGCGCGCGACATACGACGTGGCGGGGTCGCCGCCGTTGGCCAGCTTGCGCGATTCGATCACGGCGGCCAGGCGTTTTAAAGTTTCGCTCATTTGCTCTTGCTTTCCGCGTAAATCGCCTCGGGGTCTTTCAGCACGGGGTCGGTGACTTGCCATTCGCCCGTTTTTTCGTCGCCTTCGAATTTCTGGAAGAAACACGAGTGGCGGCCCGTATGGCAGGCGATGCCGCCCGCCTGCTCGATTTTCAGCAAGACCACGTCTTCGTCGCAATCGAGGCGGATTTCCAGCACTTTTTGCGTGTGGCCGGACTCTTCGCCCTTGTGCCACAGTTTCTTGCGCGAACGGCTCCAGTACACGGCTTCGCCCAGTTCCACCGTGCGCGCCAGCGCGTCGCGGTTCATCCAGGCAAACATCAGCACGTCATTGCTGCCCGCTTCCTGCGCGATCACGGGCACCAGGCCGTGCTCGTCCCATTTGACCTTTTTCAGCCACTTGGCATTGCTTGCTACGATGGTTCCATTTTGCATGTTCTTCTATCCTGCTGATTTTACCGCTTGTGTTTACGCCAGGCGCATGGGGATGCCCTGCTGCGCCATGAAACGCTTGGCTTCCTGCACCGTGTGCTGGCCATAGTGGAAGATGCTGGCGGCCAGCACGGCATCCGCGCGGCCCACTTTGATGCCATCGACCAGATCCTGCAAACCGCCCACGCCGCCAGAGGCGATGACGGGGATGCTGACGGCATCGGACACGCCGCGCGTCAGGCCCAGGTCGAAGCCGACCTTGGTGCCGTCGCGGTCCATACTGGTGAGCAAGATTTCACCGGCGCCCAGGCTTTCCATTTTACGCGCCCACGCGAACGCGTCCAGGCCCGTGGCGGTGCGTCCGCCATGGGTAAACACTTCCCACTTGCCGGGCGACACCTGCTTGGCGTCGATGGCGACGACGATGCATTGCGAGCCGTGCTTTTGCGAGGCCTCGTACACCAGTTGCGGATTCGTCACGGCCGAGGTGTTGATGCTGACCTTGTCGGCGCCCGCGTTGAGCAGTCGGCGCACGTCTTCCACCACGCGCACGCCGCCGCCCACGGTCAGCGGAATGAACACTTGCGACGCCACGGCTTCGATGATGTCGAAGATCAGGCCGCGGTTGTCGCTGGACGCGGTAATGTCGAGGAAAGTGATTTCATCGGCGCCCTGCTCGTCATAGCGGCGGGCGATTTCCACCGGGTCGCCGGCGTCGCGCAATTCCGTGAAATTGACGCCTTTGACGACGCGGCCGTTGGTCACGTCGAGGCAGGGGATGATACGTTTTGCAAGCATGATGGTATCCAGATTGTCGCCAGGCCGGGCGTGCGCAGGCACGCTCCCGGCCGGGCAGGCTTAAACGGCGGCGTCGGTCAGTTCGTCGGCGCGTTCTTGCGCCTGCGCCAGGTCGATCGTGCCCTCATAGATGGAACGGCCGCAGATGACGCCTTCGATGCCTTCGGCCTGGACCGCGCACAGCGCTTCCACGTCGCCGATATTGTGCAGGCCACCCGAGGCGATGACGGGAATCTTGACCGCTTGCGCCAGCTTGACGGTGGCGTCGATATTGATACCGCCCATCATGCCGTCGCGGCCGATGTCCGTGTAGATGATCGATTCGACGCCGTAGGCTTCGAATTTTTTCGCCAGGTCGATCACTTCGTGGCCCGACATCTTGCTCCAGCCATCCGTTGCCACCTTGCCATCCTTGGCGTCGAGGCCAACGATGATGTGGCCCGGGAAGGCGCTGCAGGCATCGTGCAGGAAGCCGGGGCTTTTCACGGCCGCCGTGCCGATGATGATGTAGGTGATGCCGGCGTCGAGGTAACGCTCGATGGTGTCGAGATCACGGATGCCGCCGCCCAGCTGCACGGGGATTTCCTCGATGTCGTTTTCCACGGCGAAATCTTGCACGGCCTTCAGGATGGCCTTGACGGCGCCTTCGTTCTTCGGCTTGCCGGCAAAAGCGCCGTTCAGGTCGACCAGGTGCAGCCGGCGCGCGCCTTGCATCAGCCAATGGCGGGCCATGTCGGCCGGGTCTTCGGAAAATACGGTGGCAAGTTCCATATCGCCTTGTTTCAGGCGTACGCAGTGACCGTCTTTCAGGTCGATGGCGGGAATGAGCAGCATGGTCAGTGTGGTATCAGAGTGAGTGGGAAGCGAAAAAAAGCCGGATAGCTAACGTTAAGGTTGCCAGTGAACGAAATTCTTGTACAGCTGCAAGCCAGCGGCAGCACTTTTTTCAGGGTGGAACTGTGTGGCGAAAATATTATCACGGGCGACGGCGCAAGCGAACGGCGCACCATAGACAGTCTCGCCCACCGTGTGCAACGCCTCTTGAGGTTGAGCAAAATAGCTGTGCACAAAGTAAAAATACGCGTTGTCATCGATGCCATCCCACATGACATGGGACGCCGTTTGCCGCACTTGGTTCCAGCCCATTTGCGGCACCTTGAAGCGCGAGCCGTCTTCCTGCACCTGGCCGTCGAGCTGGAAGCGCACGACTTTGCCTGGCAGCAAACCCAAACCGGCCGCATCGCCCTCTTCGCTGCCGTCGAACAGCATCTGCTCGCCGATGCACACGCCCAGCACAGGCTTGCTGTCGGCGGCGCGCAGCAGCGCTTCGAGCACGCCCGATTCGCGCAGGCTGCGCATGCAGTCGGGCATGGCGCCCTGACCTGGCAAGACGATGCGGTCGGCGCTGTCGATGTCTTGCGCCAATCCGGAAATGCGCACGTCGGCTTCGGGCGCCACGGCGCGCAACGCTTGCGCCACCGAGCGCAAATTGCCCATGCCGTAATCCACCACCACAATTTTATTCATGTTTGATCTCGGAATCTACAGTGGTTCGCGGGCGCTTACAGGCTGCCCTTGGTCGATGGAATGATACCGGCCGCGCGCTCGTCGAGCTCGGCAGCCATGCGCAGCGCGCGGCCAAAGGCCTTGAACACGGTTTCGCATTGATGGTGGGCATTCGTGCCGCGCAGGTTATCGATATGCAAGGTCACGCCCGCATGGTTGACGAAGCCGCGGAAAAATTCCAGGGTCAGGTCGACGTCGAAACCGGCGATCATGGCACGCGTAAACGGGATGTGATATTCGATGCCAGGGCGGCCCGAGAAATCGAGCACCACGCGCGACAGCGCCTCGTCCAGCGGCACGTACGCGTGGCCGTAGCGGCGGATGCCCTTCTTGTCGCCGATGGCCTTGGCCACGGCCATGCCCAGGGTGATGCCCACGTCTTCCACCGTATGGTGGTTATCGATATGCACGTCGCCCGTCGCTTCGATATCGAGGTCGATCAAGCCGTGGCGGGCGATCTGGTCCAGCATATGGTCGAGGAAGGGCACGCCGGTATTGAGCTTTTGCTGGCCCGTGCCGTCCAGGTTGAGGGCGACGCGAACTTGCGTCTCATTGGTGTTGCGCGTGATTTCTGCGGTGCGGTTCATGGGAGGCTCTGGCGGTAGGCTAAACGAGGGATGCCTTGAAGGCATCGTAAAAAAGGGAATTTTCTTCCGGGGTGCTGACGCTGATGCGCAGGCAATTGGCCAGCGCAGCATGCATTTTACTCATATTTTTAATTAAAACCCTGCGGGCAAGCAGTTTTGCGCAAACATCGTCGGAATCAGCCACACGAATCAGAAGAAAATTTGCCTTCGAGGGAAATACCGTCACACCGGGCAGTTCCGCCAGGCGCAGCGCCAGCGCGTCGCGCGCGCTGTTGAGCAGGGCCGCCTGCGCATTCAACACATCGATGTGATCGAGCGCGAATTCGGCCGCCGCCTGCGTCAGCACGTTCACATTGTACGGCGGGCGCACTTTCTCGAATTGCGCCAGCAGGGCCGGCGCGGCCGACATATAGCCGAGGCGGATGCCGGCCAGGCCCAGTTTCGACACGGTGCGCATCACCACCAGGTTCTCGAACTCGGGCAGGCGGCCCATGAAACTGTGCTGCGCGAACGGCTCATACGCTTCGTCGACGACGGCGATGCCCGTGTCGCCGAGGGCCGCCAGGATGCGCTCGATGTCGGCGCCGGCAAACAGGTTGCCCGTCGGGTTATTCGGATAGGCGAGGAAGACCAGCGCCGGGCGGTGTTCTTCGATGGCCGCCAGCATGGCCGGCATGTCCATGCTGAAGTCCGGCAGCAAGGGCACGCCGACGAAATCCATGCCGGCGAACTGCGCCGAGCGCGCATACATGACAAAGGCCGGCACGGGCGCCAGCAGCACGGCGCGCTTGCCTGGCTCCTGATGGGCGCAGGCCATGGCCAGGATGGAAATGAGTTCATCGGAACCGTTGCCCAGCATGACATCGTAGCCGGCGGGCACGCCGAGTTTGGCGCAAATGGCCGCCTGCAGGCTGGCGTACGACGGCGGATAGCGGTTCAGCACCACGCCGGCCAGGCGCGCGCCCAGTTCCTCGCGCAGATGCGGCGGCAGCGGATACGGGTTTTCCATCGCATCGAGTTTGATG
Source organism: Janthinobacterium lividum (assembly GCF_011601275.1). Classification (GTDB taxonomy): domain Bacteria; phylum Pseudomonadota; class Gammaproteobacteria; order Burkholderiales; family Burkholderiaceae_D; genus Janthinobacterium; species Janthinobacterium lividum_E. The sequence continues at coordinate 172,842 of NZ_JAAOLY010000011.1, forward strand.
TAACCGCTGGCATCGGCTACCTGGTAGCTTTTGACGGCCCGCACATCGGACCGCACGGTGTTGTTGATTAACTGATCGAGGAAAGACATGCTGCAAACACTCCTGATGGAATTAAATGGAGACTAAATGACGACGTCTTCCGGCACGGCGACGCTGCGCGCCTTGCGGGCCGGCGCTTTTTTCACGGCGGGCGATTTCTTCACGACGGCCGGCTTTTTGGCCGCCGCCGGCTTTTTCGCTGCCGCCTTGGCGGCCTTCGGCACGGCCGGCGTGGCCAGTTCCTGCGTCAGCGCGGCCAGGCGCTGTTCTATGATGGCGCAATAGTCGGCGTTCAATTCAAAGCCGACGAAATCGCGCCCGCAGCGCTTTGCCGCCAGGGCCGTGGTGCCGCTGCCCATGAACAGGTCGAGCACCACGCCGCCGGGCGGGCATGAAGCCTTGACCATGCGCTCGATGATTTCGAGCGGCTTTTGCGTCGGGTGGTCGGCCCGTTCCGGGTGCTCCTTGTGCAGGCGCGATACGCTCCACAAGTCTTTCGGGTTGTAACCCACTTCCAGCCATTTGGCGCCGATGAAGATCGAGCGCGAACGGGCTTTCTTGGTGGCAGCGTCGTAGGCGATGCGCACCGCGTCAAGGTCGAAGTAGTAATCCTTGCGCTTGACGAAGAAGCCGATGGTGTCGTGCACCGATGAAAAGCTGCGCACGCTGCCGCCCATGGACGGCACGCGGCGGTCCCAGATGATTTCATTCATCATCGCCATGCGCTGTTTCAGCATGACGAAGATCTCCGGCGAATAGCGCCAGGTCAGAAAAATGTACAGGCTGCCGTTGGCTTTGAGCTTGGGCAGCGCCGCATCGATCCACTGTTCCGTCCAGCGCAGGTAGTCGGCCACCGACTGCTGGTCCGAGGCATTGCCGTAATCCTTGCCCAGGTTGTACGGCGGATCCGTCAGGATCAGGTCCACCGAGCCATCGGGAATGCGCGCCAGCCCCGCCAGCGCATCTTCGCAATAGACCCGGTTGACCCAGTCCGGCTGCTCCGCCAACTTCGTCATGGCTGTGGCTTCAGGCGCAGTTCGGCGCTGCGCGCGTGCGCCTGCAAGCCTTCGCCATACGCCAGCGTGGCGGCGACACGGCCCAGGGTTTGCGCGCCCGCTTCACTGACGTGAATGATGGACGAGCGCTTCTGGAAGTCGTACACGCCCAGCGGCGACGAAAAACGCGCCGTGCGCGACGTTGGCAGCACGTGATTGGGACCGCAGCAATAGTCGCCCAGCGATTCGGACGAGAAGCGGCCGAGGAACATGGCGCCCGCATGGCGGATCTGCTCGGCCCACTGCTGCGGATTCTCCGCCGAGATTTCCAGGTGCTCCGCGGCGATGCTGTTGGCGATCTCGCACGCCTCTTCCATGCTGCGCACCTTGATCAGGGCGCCGCGGTCCGCCAGCGAGGTGCTGATGGTGGCCTGGCGCGGCATCGTCGGCAGCAGCTTGGCGATGCTTTCTTCGACTTTGGCGATGTAATCGGCGTCCGGGCACAGCAAAATCGCTTGCGCCAGTTCGTCGTGCTCGGCCTGCGAAAACAGGTCCATGGCCACCCAGTCCGGGTCCGTCGTGCCATCACACAGCACGAGGATTTCGGAAGGCCCCGCGATCATGTCGATGCCGACGATGCCGAACACGCGGCGCTTGGCGGCCGCCACATAGGCGTTGCCGGGACCGACGATCTTGTCCACGGCGGTGATCGTCTGCGTGCCATACGCCAGCGCGCCGACGGCTTGCGCGCCGCCGATGGTGATCACGCGCGTCACGCCCGCGATCGCGGCGGCGGCCAGCACCATCTGATTTTTCACGCCATCGGGCGTCGGCACCACCATGATGATCTCGCTCACGCCGGCCACGTGCGCGGGAATCGCGTTCATCAGCACGGACGACGGATATGCTGCCTTGCCGCCCGGGACGTAGATGCCGACCCGGTCCAGCGGCGTGATCTTCTGCCCCAGCACCGTGCCATCGGGCTCGGTGTAGGTAAAACCGCGCAATTCCTCGCGCTGGCGTTCGTGGAAGGCGCGGATGCGCTGGGCGGCGATCTGCAGCGCCTCGCGCTGGGCCGACGGCAAGCCGTTCAGGGCCGCCTGCAATTCGGCCTGCGAAATATCGAAGGCCGCCATTTCCGCAGCGCCGCCATGCGGGATGCGGTCGAAACGGTTGGTGTATTCCAGTACGGCGGCGTCGCCGCGCGTTTTCACGTCGGCCAGGATTTTTGCGACCGACGTTTCAATCGCCGCATCGGTCCCCTCCTCGAACGCCAGCAAGGTGTCGAGCGATTGTTGGAAACCATCCTGGTCTGAATCGAGCTTGCGTATCTGTATCGGCATAATCGGCTTTCTGCTACTGAATGTGTCTAGGCTTGCGAGGCGCGTTCGAACGCCTCGATAATCGGCTGCAAGCGCTCGCGCTTGAGCTTGAGCGCGGCCTGGTTGACCACCAGGCGCGACGAAATTTCCATGATGTGTTCGACCTCGACGAGGTTGTTCGCGCGCAGGGTGCTGCCCGTGCTGACCAGGTCGACGATGGCGTCGGACAAACCGACCAAAGGCGCCAGCTCCATCGAGCCATACAGCTTGATCAGGTCGACGTGCACGCCCTTGGCGGCGAAGTGCTCGCGCGCCGTGTGCACGAACTTGGTGGCCACGCGTAAGCGCGCGCCCTGGTGCACGGCCTTTTCGTAGTCAAAACCGGCCTGCACCGCCACCGACATGCGGCAGGCGGCGATATTCAGGTCGATCGGCTGGTACAGGCCTTCGCCGCCGTGTTCGAGCAAGACATCCTTGCCCGCCACGCCGAAATCGGCCGCGCCGTACTGCACGTAGGTCGGCACGTCGCTGGCGCGCACGATGATGACACGCACGTTCGGATCGTTGGTGGCCAAAATCAGCTTGCGCGAGGTTTCCGGGTTTTCCAGCACCTTGATGCCGGCCGCCTCCAGCAGCGGCATGGTGTCCTCAAAAATGCGGCCTTTCGAGAGCGCCAAAATCAGCTGGGAGCTGTCACCGTTATTCGATCCGTTCATGCTCGTTCCTTGTTATTTGATGCGTACGATGTTCGCGCCGACGGCCGACAGTTTCACTTCCATGCGGTCGTAGCCGCGGTCGAGGTGATAGATGCGGTCGATCAGGGTTTCGCCGTCGGCGGCCAAGGCCGCGATCACCAGCGACGCCGAAGCGCGCAAGTCGGTCGCCATCACGGGCGCGCCGCGCAGCTGCTTGACGCCGGCGATGATGGCCGTGTTGCCTTCGATGGTGATGTCGGCGCCCAGGCGGTTCATTTCCTGCACGTGCATGAAGCGGTTCTCGAAGATCGTCTCGGTGACGCGGCTGGCGCCATTGGCGATCGTGTTCACGGCCATGAACTGCGCCTGCATGTCGGTCGGGAAGCCCGGGTATTCCGTCGTGCGGAAGCTGACGGGGTTAGGACGGGCCGACATCTCGGCGCGGATCCAGTCGGCGCCGAAGGTCATCGTCAGGCCCATGGCGCGCAGCTTGTCGAGCGCCGAGTCGAGGATATCGGTGCGCACGTTGCGCAGGGTGATATCGCCGCCGGTGGCCGCCACGGCGCACAGGAAAGTACCCGTCTCGATACGGTCGGCGATCACCGCGTGCGAGGCGCCGTGCAGCGCGTCCACGCCCTGGATCACCAAGCGGCTGGTGCCGATGCCGTCGATCTTCGCGCCCATGGCCACCAGCAGGTGGGCCAGGTCCGTCACTTCCGGTTCGCAGGCGGCGTTTTCCAGGATGGTCTCGCCTTCGGCCAGGGTCGCGGCCATCAGCAGGTTCTCGGTGCCGGTGACGGTGATCATGTCGGTGACGATGCGCGCGCCTTTGAGCTTGGCGCACTTGGCGTAGATGTAGCCCGCTTCGATGCGGATCTCGGCGCCCAGCGCTTCCAGGCCCTTGATGTGCTGGTCGACGGGACGCGAACCGATGGCGCAGCCGCCCGGCAGCGAGACCTTGGCTTCGCCGAAGCGCGCCAGCATGGGACCGAGCACGAGGATCGAGGCGCGCATGGTTTTCACCAGTTCATACGGCGCTTCCAGGGTGTCGATGGCGCTGCCGTTGAGGACCACGCGGTCGCCGTCCTGCTGCACTTTCAGGCCCGTCTGGCCCAGCAATTTCAACATCGTGGCCACGTCGTGCAAATGCGGCACGTTCGTCAGGTTCAGGTCGCCCGCGGTCAGCAGGCCCGCGCACAGGATGGGCAGGGCGGCGTTTTTCGCGCCGGAGATGGCGATGTCGCCGTTCAGGCGGTTGCCGCCGTTGATGAGGAGCTTGTCCATGTGCTTATCCTTGGAATTCTTCAGGTGTCAGGGTTTTCATCGACAGCGCGTGGATTTCCTCGCGCATGCGGTCGCCCAGTGCCGCGTAGACGATCTGGTGGCGCTGGATCAAACGCTTGCCGGCAAACGCGGGCGAGACGATCACGGCCTGGAAGTGCTGGCCATCGCCCTCCACTTCGAGGTGCGTGCATTCGAGGCCGGCCGACAGATAGCCGTGGATCAGTTCTGGAGTGGTGGTCACGATAAGTCCTTGATATTGAATAATGTAGTGATGTGGGTGCCGCAATCAGTGGCGCAATCTGTAACCGCTTTTCAGCAGGCGGATCGATGCCAGCGCCAGGATCACGAGGAAGCCGGCGACGATGAAAAGACTGAGCCACGGACTGACGTCGGACGTGCCGAAGAAGCCGTAGCGGAAGCCGTCGATCATGTAGAAGAAGGGGTTCAAATGCGATACCGTCTGCCAGAAGGCGGGCAGCGAATGGATCGAGTAGAACACGCCCGACAGGAAGGTGGCGGGCATGATCAGGAAGTTCTGGAAGGCGGCCAGCTGGTCGAATTTTTCGGCCCAGATGCCGGCGATCAGGCCCATGGTGCCCAGCATGGCGGCGCCGAGGAAGGCGAAGACGACGATCCACAGCGGCGCGACGAATGACAGGTCAGCGAACCAGCACGTGATGGCAAACACGCCAAAGCCCACGGCCAGGCCGCGCGCGACGGAAGCGAGTACATACGCCGAAAAGATTTCCCAGTGCGACAGGGGCGTCAGCAGCACGAACACCAGGTTGCCCGTGATCTTGGACTGAATCAGCGAGGACGAGGAATTGGCAAACGCATTTTGCAGCACGCTCATCATCACCAGGCCGGGAATCAAAAAGGCCGTGTAGCTGACGCCGGGGCTCGGCTCCACGCGGCCGTCGAGCACATGGCCGAACACCAGCAGGTACAGCATCGACGTGAGCACGGGCGCGGCCACGGTTTGCGTCGCCACTTTCCAGAAGCGCAGCGTCTCTTTGTAGACGAGGGTGCGGAAACCTGTCGAAATCATACGGTACCTTTATCCATGATCTGCAAGAAGATATCTTCCAAGTCGGCTTGTTGCAATTGCATTTCATCGATCTCGGCACCCGCTTCGCGCAGGCGGGCGAGGATTTTCTCGACTTCGCTGTATTCGTTGACGCGCAAGCTGAACTTGTTCGGCGCCTGCTGTTCTTCCGCATGCAGCACCAGGTGCTGCAGGTCGGCCGGCAAGGCGCCGTGTTTCAGGTGTACCTGCAACTGCGAACCGGCGATGCGGCGGATCAGGGCCGACATGGTGTCGAGCGCCACCACCTTGCCCGTCTTCAGCATGGCCACGCGCTGGCACATGGCTTGCGCCTCTTCCAGGTAGTGGGTGGTCAGCACAACCGTGTGGCCGCCTTCGCGGTTCAGGCGCGAGATGAACTTCCACAGGGTCTGGCGCAGTTCCACGTCGACGCCGGCCGTCGGTTCATCGAGCACGATGACGGGCGGCATGTGCACCAGCGCCTGCGCCACGAGCACGCGGCGCTTCATGCCGCCGGACAGGGCGCGCATGTTGGTGTCGGCCTTGCCGGTCAGGTCGAGGTTTTCCATGACCTCGTCGATCCACTTGTCGTTGTTCGGCAGGCCAAAGTAACCGGACTGCAGGCGCAGGGTTTCGCGCACGGTGAAAAACGGATCGAACACCAGTTCCTGCGGCACCACGCCCAGGTTGCGGCGCGCGTTGCGGAAGTCCTTGACCACGTCGTGGCCATGGATCTTGACGGTGCCCGCGTCGGGGCGTATCAGGCCGGCGATGATGGAAATGAGGGTGGTCTTGCCGGCGCCGTTGGGACCGAGCAGGCCGAAAAACTCGCCTTCTTCGATGGCCAGCGACACGCCGCCCAGCGCCTTGAGCGATTTATAGCTCTTTTCTACATTCGTTATTTGAATTGCGGTCATGTGCTTGTTTCAAGTGTAATGCGTCTGGTGTGATGCGCCAGTTGCCGGAGACATCCAGGCCGGCAGGCCGGTGCAGGGCGCCACCTTCAGGCGAGGACGGCGCAACAGTCAATTATAGTTGGAAAATTCGTGGAACACTTGGAGATCAATCCGGCGACGCTGCTGGCCTGCCGGCTTGAAAGCTACTGCTGATGCGGGGAGTGGGACAGGATCAATGATGATGCAGGTCGGACGGGCTGCGTTCGGCGTGGCCGCCGGCGCTGCCGCAGTCGTCGGCGCTCAAGGTGCTCGAGACGAGCGAGCAGACGCCATACAGCTTGGTGAGGTTTTTCAGGTTGTTCGGCAGGTTTTTCAGCTCCAGCACGGCGCCGGCATCCTGCGCGGCGCGCTGCCACGTCAGCATGACGGAAACGGCGGCCGAATCGACGGCCTTGACGTTGCGCAAGTCGAACTTCGTCTGACCCGAGCGGATGGCGTCCAGACCCTGCTCCAATGCCGAAGTGGCATTGTGCACGGTCAGGGAAGTCAGGGACTGCAAGGTGTCGAGAGAGTCGGGCATGGCGTCGGGCTGCGCTGGTCTGGAGCTGGGTCAGGAGCTATATGATAGCCGATTATTTGGCTTTGGCAGCGGGACGGCTGGCCAGGGCCTTGTTTTTTGCCTGCAAGGTCTTGATCAGGCCATCGATGCCGCCCTTGCTGATCTCGCTGGCAAAGCTGCTTTTGTACGTTTCCACCAGCCACGCGCCCAGCACGTTGATGTCATAGATCTTCCAGCCGGACGGGGTTTTCGCCACGCGGTAGTTCAGGGGCACGGGTTCGCCGCGCGCCACGTTCACCTGCGAACGCACTTCCACTTCCGTGTCGGCCGGGTCGGCGCGCAGCGGCTTGAATTCCACCGTTTCGTTCTTGATCTGCGACAGGGCGCCCGAGTACGTGTAAATCAGCAGGGTACGGAATTCCGCAGCCAGTTGCTTTTGCTGGTCAGGCGTGGCGTCGCGCCAGTGGCGGCCGGCTGCCAGCGACGTCATGCGCTGGAAATCCACATACGGCAAGATCTTGCTTTCCACCAGTTCGGTGACGCGCTTGATGTCGCCAGCCTGGATGGCCTTGTCGGCCTTGGCCGTGTCGATCACGTCCTGGCTGATGCGTTTGACCAGGACGTCCGGCGCTTCGACAGCTGGGGCGGCCTGGGCGGCGGTGGCAAAGGCGATGGTGGCCATCGCCAGCAGTTGTTTCATCAATTTCATGGTTTTACCTTTCATGGTGTTGCTATGCACCGGCTGGCGTTGATCGCAGCCGTGGTGTTCTTGCGTCCAGTTTACTCCTGCGGCTTTGCCTCGGAAGCAACGGTATTGCTACCAGATGTTACGAGATCCGCAGGCGCCAGCACGGCGGCGGCCGTTGCCGCAGGCGCGTCATTGGCAGGCTGCGGTTTTGCCTCGTACTCCGGCTCGTAATCGCTGGTGTCGTTTTTTGGCACCTTGCGGTCGCGGCGGTCCGTATCGCCATCGAAAACCTTGCTTTCGCGCGCCTGCAGGAAGCCGTCGCGGATGAATTCATAACGGTCCAGCGCGGCCGCTTCCATCAAATTGGTCGCGTCGAGCAGCGCGGCGCGCTTGTCGACCACGCGCGTCACCGTACCGATATTGCGCACATTGACCGGATCCTTGTAGCGCCATGGGTCGCCCGCGATATCGAGCGGCAGGGCCGCCGTGTCGCGCACGGTCGATGGACCCAGCAGCGGCAGCATCACGTACGGACCCGACTGGACGCCATACCAGCCCAACGTCTGGCCAAAGTCTTCGTTATGCTTCGGAATGCCAGCCTGCGAGGCGATGTCGAGCAGGCCAAGGAGTCCGAAAGTCGAGTTCATGCTGACGCGCACGACGTCTTGCAAGCCCGCTTCACCCTTGCCTTGCAGCAAGTTGTTCACGGCGCTCCACACATCGGACAAGTTACCGAAGAAGTTGCCCACGCCCGTTTGCACGAACGATGGCGTCACCTTCTTGTAGGCCGTGGCGACTGGCTTCAAGGCCACCTGGTCGACGGTGTCGTTGAACTTGAACATCGCGCGGTTATACCCTTCCAGCGGGTCGCGCGGATTGGTGCCGGTGGCGCAAGCGCTCACGCTGGCGGCGATGGCCAGGGCCAGGCCGATACGCGCCAGGCTGCCTTGGGATTGTTTGGTCGACTCGCTCATTTGCTGTCCTTTCCTTCCGCTGCCTTGCTGTAGATGAACTGATTGATCAGGTCTTCCAGCACTGTGGCCGATTGAGTACGGGCGATCTTGTCGCCCTCTGCCAGGTTCGCCAGATCGCCGCCTGCTTCCAGGCCGATATATTGCTCACCCAGCAAACCGGCCGTCAAAATCTTGGCCGAGCTGTCTTTCGGAAATTTGTAGCCATCTTCGATGTCGAGTTTCACCAGCGCCTGGTAAGTCTTGTCGTCAAAGACGATTTCCGAGACCCGACCCACCACCACGCCAGCGCCCTTGACGGGCGCCTGCGGCTTGAGGCCGCCAATATTGTCGAACTTGGCACTAATGGTATACGTCTTGCTGAAAGACAGCGAGCTCATATTGCCGGCCTTGAGCGCCAGAAACATCAATGCCGCCACACCCAGCAAGACAAACAAGCCGACCCAGACATCCAAAGATTTACGTTGCATAAACAATCCTAAATAATTTTTACTTGCCGCCACCTGCGCAGAACACTGCCCAGGCTGATAATTTTTTCGCCTATGGGCAATTATTTGCTAAACATCAACGCCGTCATCATGAAATCGAGCCACCACACCATCAACGACGAAATGACCACCGTGCGCGTGGTGGCGCCGGACACGTCTTCCGGCGTCGGCTGTGCCTGGTACCCTTGGAACAGCGCGATGAAGGTCACCGCGATGCCGAACACCAGGCTCTTGATGGTGCCGTTGCCCACTTCTTTCCAGACATCTACGCCGCCTTGCATCTGCGACCAGAACGAACCTTCATCGACACCGATCAGCACCACGCCGACCAGGTAGCTGCCGACGATGCCGACGGCCGTGAAGATCGCGCCCAGAATCGGCATGGCGATCACGCCGGCCCAGAAACGGGGCGCCAGCACGCGCTGGATCGGGTTCACGGCCATCATTTCCATGGCCGACAATTGCTCGCCCGCCTTCATCAGGCCGATTTCCGCCGTCAGCGACGTACCGGCACGGCCGGCGAACAGCAGCGCCGTGACGACGGGGCCCAGTTCGCGCGTCAGGGACAGCGCCACCAGCAAGCCCAGCGACTGCTCGGCGCCATACGTGGTCAAGGTGTAATAGCCTTGCAAACCCAGCACCATGCCGACGAACAGGCCGGAGACGGCGGTAATCACCAGCGAGCGGTTACCGATAAAAAACAGTTGCTCAATCACCAGGCGCGGACGGCGCCACAGGCCGCCCGACGAGGCGATGATGATAAAAAACGAACGCACGGCAAAGCCGAGGTCTTGTACCGAACGACGCAACCACGCTCCGATCGACGTCAGGAAACGCGCGATCATCGGCCGCCCCCCGCCTGCAGACCCAGGTCGTCGGCCAGCGACTTGCCCGGATAATGGAAGGGCACGGGGCCATCGGCCTCGGCATTGACGAACTGCTTGACGTACGGATGCGTCGACACGGCCATCTCGGCCGGCGTGCCGTGCGCCACGATCTTGCCCGATGACAGAAAATAGACGTAATCAGCGATGGCGAAACACTCCTTCACATCGTGCGATACCAGGATAGACGTGGAGCCCAGCGCATCGTTCAAATTGCGGATCAAATTGGCCGTCACGCCCATGGAAATCGGGTCCAGGCCGGCGAATGGCTCGTCGTACATGATCAGTTCGGGGTCGAGTGCGATGGCGCGCGCCAGAGCGACGCGGCGGCCCATGCCGCCCGAGATTTCGGCCGGCTTCAATTGCGCCGCATTGCGCAAGCCCACGGCGTGCAGCTTCATCAGCACCAAGGTGCGGATCAGCTCTTCATTCAAATCTGTGTGTTCGCGCAGGGGGAACGCCACGTTCTCGAACGCCGTCAAGTCCGTAAACAGTGCGCCGTGCTGGAACAGCATGCCCATCTTGCGGCGCAGCTGGTATAACTCGTCGGTCCCCAGCGTATGCACGATCTGGCCGTCCACATTCACGGAACCGGAACTGGGGCGCAGCTGCCCGCCGATCAGGCGCAGTACGGTCGTCTTGCCACTGCCGGAGCCACCCATGACGGCCACAACTTTTCCACGTGGGAAATCCATTTGAAGGCCCGATAAAATCGAACGTTCTCCATAGGCAAAGTGTAAATCACGGATCTCAACAAGATTTGGCACGACGAAGCTCACTATTTTAATGGCGTATTGTAGTGCAGAAACGCCAACCTCTGCTGAGACACCCCTTGGGACAGCCCCGGAAAGGGGAAGAATACAACACTAATGAATCGAAAGTCAGATATTGTAGTGGAAATTCGGCCGCCACATCGCGTCCCTGCCCGATGGCATGCATGGCTGTTGACTTGATAACTAAAAATAACAAGGGCCACGTCGCGATCCGCGCCGTGGCCCTGTCAAAAAAACGAACAATTGCTCGTTTTTTTAGCGCGGCAGCAGCGATGCGCCCATCAGGAACTCATCGACGGCGCGCGCGCATTGGCGCCCTTCGCGAATGGCCCAGACCACCAGCGACTGGCCACGGCGCATGTCGCCGGCGGCAAACACCTTGGCCACCGACGTCTGGTAGCAGCCGGCGCCATCCGTTGTCGCCTTGACATTGCCGCGCGCATCCGTATCGACGCCGAACGCTTGCAGCACTTGTTGTACTGGTGAAACAAAGCCCATGGCCAGGAAGACCAGATCCGCCTTCATCTCGAATTCCGAGTTCGGCACTTCGCTCATCTTGCCGTCTTTCCACTCGACTCTGCAGGCGATCAGCTTTTCCACTTTGCCACCCTTGCCTTCGAAACGCTTGGTGGCCACGGCCCAGTCGCGCTCGCAGCCTTCTTCGTGCGAGGACGAAGTGCGCAGCTTGGTCGGCCAGTACGGCCAGACGAGCGGCTTGTTTTCCTGTTCCGGCGGCTGCGGCATCAATTCGAACTGGGCCACCGAGGCGGCGCCATGGCGGTTCGACGTGCCGACGCAGTCGGAACCCGTGTCGCCGCCGCCGATCACCACCACGTGCTTGCCCGTGGCCTTGATCTGGTCCTTGAGCTTGTCGCCCGCGTTGACCTTGTTTTGCAGCGGCAGGAAATCCATGGCGAAGTGCACGCCTTTCAGCTCGCGGCCCGGCACGGGCAAGTCGCGCGGCTGCTCGGCGCCGCCGGCCATGATGACGGCGTCGAATTCTTTTTCCAGGTCTTCCGGGAAAATGGTTTCCTTGGCCCAGTTATTCACGTGGGCCGGGAAATCCTTGCCGACCAGCACGCTGGTGCGGAAGACCACGCCTTCGGCTTCCATCTGTTTCACGCGCAGGTCGATGTGCGACTTTTCCATCTTGAAGTCGGGAATGCCGTAACGCAGCAAGCCACCGACCCGGTCGCTCTTTTCAAACACGGTGACGGCATGGCCGGCGCGTGCCAGCTGCTGCGCCGCCGCCAGGCCGGCGGGGCCGGAACCGACGATGGCCACTTTCTTGCCTGTGCTGAATCCCGCTGGCTGCGGCGTGACCCAGCCGTGCTCCCAGCCCATGTCGATGATTTTATGCTCGATCGACTTGATGCCGACCGGATCTTCGTGAATACCCAAGGTACAGGCCGATTCGCATGGCGCCGGGCAGATGCGGCCCGTAAATTCCGGGAAGTTATTCGTCGAATGCAAGACGTCGAGCGCTTCGCGGTAGTTACCGCGGTACACCAGGTCATTCCAGTCGGGAATGATGTTATTCACGGGACAACCCGTGGTGCAGAAGGGAATGCCGCAATCCATGCAGCGTGCGCCTTGCACGGTCGCTTGCGCGTCCGACAGGTGCAAGACGAATTCCTTGTAGTTCTTCAGGCGCGCGGCAGGCTCCAGATAGTGTTCGTCCTGGCGCTTGAATTCCATGAAGCCGGTAATTTTACCCACGATAGTTCCTTTGTATTTGGCTGGCGGGGAGCGGCCGGGCCGCTCCCTGGTCATTCATTTGGCAATGAGCTTGGCTGGCTCAGGCGGCGACGGCTTGGACTTCCATGGCGGCGTCAGCTGCCATTTCAATCAGCGCGCGCTTGTATTCGTTCGGGAAGACTTTCACGAACTTGCCGCGCGCCGCCGCCCAGTCGTCGAGCAGGACGCGGGCGCGGGTGCTGCCCGTGTGCTTGAAATGACGCTCGATCAGGCGCTTGAGGATGACCTCGTCCGCTTCCGGCACGCCATCGCGGTGCTGCGTATGCCAGGCATCGCGGTCGACATGCTGTTCCGCTGCCGACACGACCTTGTCCAGGCTGACCATGGCCGTGTTGCACTTGCTGGCAAAGTCGCCGGCCGGGTCATACACATAGGCGATGCCGCCCGACATGCCGGCCGCAAAGTTGCGTCCCGTATTGCCCAGTACCACGACCGTGCCGCCCGTCATGTATTCGCAGCCATGGTCGCCCAGGCCCTCGACCACTGTGGTGGCGCCCGAGTTGCGCACGGCAAAGCGTTCGCCTGCCACGCCATTGAAGAAGGCTTCGCCGGCAATGGCGCCGTACAGCACCGTGTTACCGATGATGATGTTGTCCACGGCCCAGCCACGGAACTCGGTATTGGGCCGCACGATGATGCGCCCGCCCGACAAGCCCTTGCCCACGTAATCGTTACCCTCACCCACCAGGTCGATCGTGATGCCGTGCGCCAGGAAGGCGCAGGCCGACTGGCCCGCCGTGCCTTGCAACTGGATGTGGATGGTGTCGTCCGGCAAGCCGGCATGACCGTATTTCTTCGCCACTTCGCCGGACAGCATGGTGCCCACCGTGCGGTTCAAGTTGCGTACGGGCGAGATGAATGAGACGCGCTCGCCCTTTTCCAGCGCCGCGCGCGCTTGCGCGATCAGCTTGTGGTCCAGTGCTTTCTCAAGCGCATGGTCCTGGAACTCCACGTGGCGGCAGGCTTGGCCGCTTGGCGTTTCCGGCTTGTGGAAGATGGCCGAGAAGTCCAGGCCCTGCGCCTTCCAGTGCGAAATCGCCTTCGATTTGTCCAGCAAGTCGACACGGCCGATCAGCTCGTCATACGTGCGGATGCCCAGCTGCGCCATCAATTGACGGGCTTCTTCCGCAACGAAGAAGAAGTAATTGACGACATACTCGGGCTTGCCCGAGAACTTGGCGCGCAGCACCGGATCTTGCGTGGCCACGCCCACCGGACAGGTGTTCAAGTGGCATTTGCGCATCATGATGCAGCCTTCGACCACCAGCGGCGCCGTGGCGAAACCGATCTCGTCGGCACCCAGCAGGGCGGCGATGACCACGTCGCGGCCCGTCTTCATCTGGCCGTCGGCCTGCACGCGGATGCGGCTGCGCAAGCCGTTCAGCACCAAGGTTTGTTGCGTTTCGGCCAGGCCCAGTTCCCACGGCGTACCCGCATGTTTCACGGACGACAATGGGGAGGCGCCCGTGCCGCCGTCATGGCCGGCAACGACCACGTGGTCGGCTTTCGCCTTGGTGACGCCGGCGGCCACCGTGCCGATGCCCACTTCCGACACCAGTTTCACGGAAATCGACGCGCGCGGATTGGCGTTCTTCAAGTCATGGATCAGCTGCGCCAGATCTTCGATCGAGTAGATATCGTGGTGCGGCGGCGGCGAAATCAGGCCCACGCCCGGCACGGAGAAGCGCAGACTGGCGATGTATTCCGACACTTTATGGCCAGGCAACTGGCCGCCTTCGCCCGGTTTCGCGCCTTGCGCCATCTTGATCTGGATCTGGTCGGCCGAGTTCAGGTAGGCGGCCGTGACGCCGAAACGTCCCGACGCCACCTGCTTGATGCGCGAGCGCATGGAATCGCCTTCCTGCAGCGGAATATCGACGACGATCTGCTCGGCGCCCACGATGGACGCCATGGTGTCGCCCTGGCGGATCGGGATGCCCTTCAATTCCTGCGTGTAGCGGTTCGGATCTTCGCCGCCTTCGCCCGTGTTCGACTTGCCGCCGATACGGTTCATGGCGACCGCAAGCGTTGCGTGCGCTTCCGTGCTGATCGAACCGAGCGACATGGCGCCCGTGGCGAAGCGCTTGACGATTTCCTTGGCCGGTTCCACTTCATCGAGCGGGATGGCCTTGGTCGGGTCGAGCTTGAACTCGAACAGGCCGCGCAAGGTCAGGTGGCGACGGCTCTGGTCGTTGATGATTTGCGCGTACTCTTTATAGCTGGAGAAATTGTTGCTGCGTGTGGAATGCTGCAGCTTGGCAATCGCGTCCGGCGTCCACATGTGGTCTTCGCCGCGTACGCGGAATGCGTACTCGCCGCCCGCGTCGAGCTTGTCGGACAGCACGGGATCGTTGCCGAAGGCCAGCGCGTGCAGGCGCAGCGCTTCTTCCGCCACTTCAAACACGCCGATGCCTTCCACGTTCGAGGCCGTGCCCTTGAAGTATTTGTCGACCAGCGACTTGTTCAGGCCGATGGCTTCGAAGATTTGCGCGCCGCAATAGGACATGTAGGTCGAAATACCCATCTTCGACATGACCTTCATCAAGCCCTTGCCAACAGCCTTGGTGTAGTTATAGATGGCTTTGTCGCCCGACAAGTCGCCCGGCAAGCCATGCGCCATGTCGGCCAGGGTTTCCATGGCCAGATACGGGTGGACGGCTTCCGCGCCATAGCCAGCAAGCAAGGCGAAGTGGTGGGTTTCACGGGCCGAGCCCGTTTCCACGACGAGGCCCGTGGACGCGCGCAAGCCCTTGCTCACCAGGTGCTGGTGCACGGTGGAGGTGGCCAGCAGAGCAGGGATCGCCACCTGGTCGGCGCAAATGGCGCGGTCCGAGACGATCAGGATGTTGTGGCCGGATTTGACGGCGTCGACGGCTTCCGCGCACAGCGAGGCCAGGCATGCTTCCACGCCTTCCTTGCCCCAGGCCAGCGGGTAGCAGATGTCGAGTTCATACGACTTGAACTTGCCACCCGTGTGGGCGCTGATGTTGCGCAGACGCGCCATGTCGTCAAAGCCCAGCACGGGCTGCGCCACTTCCAGGCGCATCGGCGGGTTGACGTTGTTGGTATCGAGCAAGTTCGGTTTCGGGCCGATGAACGACACCAGGGACATCACCATCGCTTCGCGGATGGGATCGATCGGCGGGTTCGTCACTTGCGCGAACAGCTGCTTGAAGTAGTTATACAAAGGCTTCAATTTGTTCGACATGACGGCCAGCGGCGAGTCATTGCCCATCGAGCCCGTCGCTTCTTCGCCGGCCAGTGCCATCGGCGCCATGAGGAATTTCAAGTCTTCCTGCGTGTAGCCGAACGCCTGCTGGCGGTCCAGCAACGATGGCTGGGCTTTTTCGCCCTGCGCGCGGTCTTGTTTCGCTTGGCCTTCGGCCAGCTTGATCTCGTCGAGCTTGATGCGCACCGAATTGATCCACGCTTTATAGGGCTTGGCGTTGGCGTAGGTGTTTTTCAATTCCTGGTCGTCGATGATGCGGCCCGCTTCCAGGTCGATCAGGAACATTTTGCCAGGCTGCAAACGCCATTTCTGGATGATCTTCGACTCGGGAATCGGCAGCACGCCCGATTCCGACGCCATCACCACCAGGTCGTCGTCCGTGACGATGTAGCGGGCCGGACGCAAGCCGTTGCGGTCCAGGGTGCCGCCGATGTGGCGGCCATCCGTGAACGCCATGGCGGCGGGACCGTCCCACGGTTCCATCATGGCAGCGTGGTATTCATAGAAGGCGCGGCGGTTGTCATCCATCGTCGTGTGGTTTTCCCACGCTTCCGGAATCATCATCATCATCGCCTGGGCGATCGGGTAGCCGGCCATCAACAGCAGTTCCAGCGCATTGTCGAAGCACGCCGTGTCGGACTGGCCTTCATAGATCAGGGGGAACAGCTTTTGCAGGTCGTCGCCCAGTACGGCCGACTTCATCACGCCTTCGCGCGCGCGCATCCAGTTGAAGTTGCCTTTGACGGTGTTGATCTCGCCGTTATGGGCGATCAAACGGTAGGGGTGGGCCAGCGGCCATTCCGGGAAAGTATTCGTCGAGAAACGCTGGTGGACGAGGGCCAGGGCCGAGATGCAGCGCGCATCCTGCAAGTCCTTGTAGTACACGCCCACCTGGTCGGCCAGCAGCAAGCCCTTGTACACAATAGTACGGGCCGACATCGACGGCACGAAGAATTCCTTGCCGTGCAGCAGTTTTAAGGCCTGGATGGCGTGACCCGACGATTTGCGGATCACATACAGTTTGCGCTCGAGCGCGTCGGTAACCATGATGTCCGGGCCGCGGCCGATGAAAATCTGGCGGATGACGGGTTCCTTGGCGCGCACGGTGGGCGACATCGGCATGTCCGTATCGATAGGCACGTTGCGCCAGCCCAGCACGACTTGTCCCTCGATGCGCACGGCGCGTTCGATTTCCTGTTCGCATGCGATGCGCGACGCGTGTTCCTTCGGCAGGAAGACCATGCCCACGCCGTATTCGCCAGGCGGCGGCAATTCCACGCCCTGCTTGGCCATTTCTTCGCGGTAGTACTGGTCGGGAATCTGGATCAGGATGCCGGCGCCATCGCCCATCAGCGCATCGGCGCCCACGGCGCCCCGGTGATCGAGGTTTTTCAGTATCAGCAAACCCTGTTCGACGATCGAATGGGTCTTGTTGCCCTTGATATGGGCGACGAAACCGACGCCGCAGGCATCGTGTTCATTGGCTGGGTCGTACAGGCCTTGCGCTTTCATGGGCTTCTCCGCTGCATATGACTATCGAAAAACTAGAGTAGTGCAACGCAACAAAAAACTCAACCACAATAATTAGGGTCGGAGTCGAATTAAATTCGTTTCCGTCGCCCTGAAAATTTAATAGGGACATAGTCAAAGCGATTTCAATAAAACGTCAGAAAGGAATCATTTTTTGTTTTAAATGCGAATGGGTTTCAATTGGAGTCCGCTACGGCCACGATTTTGCGGGGACGGCCCCGCTTGGCAGGCAGCACTTGCCGCTGCATTTTCTGCTCCAGCGCCTGCTTGAACGGCTCGGAACCCAGCGGCCAGCCCTTCAATACAGCCTGTTCCACGGTGTTGACCTGGCTGCCGCCCAAGCCTTGCTCGAACAGGCGCAGATACGCCGCCTCGCGGTCGAACGGCGTGTTGCCGAGCGCCCAGTACAGCGCGTGGTCGGTGATGACGGGATCGGGTCGCACGCCGGCATGGTGGGCATAGCTGGACCACGCATGGTCGAGCGCCTGGGCTGCCACGCCCGTTTGCACGGGCACGCATTCCAGGTAGCGGCAGCACAGGAGGAAGAAATTGTCGGGATCGATGACGGAAGTTTTGTAGCGTCCCTGCCACAATGCCCCTTCGCGGCCGTATTTTTGGTTGAAATACGGCACGTAATAGCGTCCCAGCCACTGCATCAGCTGCCCCAGGCCCGTCGCATCGCTGGGCGTCGCCAACAAATGTAGCTGATCAGGCAATAAAACGTAGGCGTGAATGGCCACCTTGAACATTTTCGCGCCCGTTTTCAGCCAAGAGAGGAATTGAGCATAGTCGGCCGCGTCCTGGAACACCGGCTGGCGGTTGCTGCCGCGCTGGATCACGTAATGGGGCAGTGCGGGAATGATAAGACGGGGCAAACGGGCCATGGCAAGAGTCGGCAAATAAAGGCTAAGGCCTTGATTTTACACACTTGTGCGCACAAGACGCGACTCTGACCCCATTTTATTTTATATACTGAAAAAAACAGCTGACTCTGTCCCTTTTATTGCGCCAGCCACTTGCGGGCGGCGCAACACGGCAAATCAGGACAAATTAAAGCTGGCCGACAGGCTGTAGCCCTCGCCATACGCGCTGCGCAGCGGCAAGTCCTGGCCCAGGCCCGTCTTGGCTTTCTTGCGCAGGCGATACACGAGCATGTCGACCCGGCGGCCCGCATCGGGATCTTCGCCACCCATGCCGGCCACGATGACGTCGCGCGGCACGGGGCGGGTGTTGATGGTCAGCAGGTGCAGGAAGTTGAATTCCTTTTCCGTCAGTGCGATAACGGCGCCCATCAGCTCAAGTTGGCGAGCGCTTACCTTCAAGGTCCACTTGCCTGGTTCAGGCACGGGGTCTTGCGGCCCGACGCGGCGGTCGAGCGCCTCGATGTGGGCGGCCAGTTCGGGAAATTTGATCGGCTTGGTCAGATAGTGGTCGGCACCCAGGCGCAAGCCCAGGATGCGGCTGTCGAAGGCGACGCGCCCCGTCAGCACCAGCACGCCGATTTGCGGATACAGCTGGCGCATGCGGGGGATGACATTGAAGCCGTCCTCATCGGGCAAGCCCAGGTCCAGCACGACCACGCCGACATTGCCATGACTCAACGCCGTCCACATCCCGCCAGCGGAGCTGGTGATATGAACTTCGTGTTCGAGCTCAACGAGAAACTCCGCCATGTCTTCGGCGTAGTCCAGATTGTCTTCGACGATCAGTATTTTCGTCATTGCAACGCCATTCTTCCGTTAGTGAGCTACCGTGGGCAAACCATGCCATTCACTTCTGCACCATGATGGACGGCACAATAGGTTTACGTCAAGGAATTATCATGGTTGCCTTCAGCGGAAGCAAGGCTTTTCCTTGTCTAGCCTGGAAGCGGCAGCCAAATCCGGAAAACTGCCCCGCCTTCGGGCAGATTATGCCCCTGCAAGCTCCCACCATGCACGTCCACCACGGCGCGCGCCATGTACAGGCCCAGCCCGGCGCCCGGATGCGTAGCATGGCTTCCGCGGCTTCCCTTTTCGAACATGTGCACCAGTTCGTCTTCCCGCAAGCCGGACCCCGCATCGCGCACGCACAGCGCCACGCCGCCTTCGGGCACCAGCCTGGCCGACAAGGTAATGGCGCTGCCCGGCGGGCTGAACTTGACGGCGTTGTCGAGCAGTATCTTCAGGCACAGGGCCATGCCGGGCACGTCGCAGCGCAGCCGGGCCGGCAAGTCCTCGTCGAGTTCCAGCTGCACCGGGTGGCTGGCGGGCACGGTGGCGGCCGCCTGCTTCAGCAAGGCCAGCGGCGCGATGCCGTCGGCGGCCCGCTCGCGGCCGATGGCCGCCATGCGTTCGGGCGACAGATAATCGTCGATCATGGACAACAAGCGGTCGACGGCCGTCTGGATTTTCACGTAGCGCTTGCGCGTGGCCTCGTCCGCCTCGCTGGACGTCGAGACGAGGCGCTGGATGGCGCCGTCGATGGTGGCCAGCGGCGTGCGAAATTCATGCGACAGCATCGAGGCGAAGCGCTTTTGCTCCTTTTCCCGTCCCGCTTCCTGCGCCTGGGCCGCGCTGACGTCGCGCACCGTGCCCGCCAAGGTCACGCCCCGGCCAGCCGCCGCGGGCACGATGGTCGAGCTGATTTCCAGCGCCAGCTGGTGGCCGTCCGCATGCGGCAATTCCACTTCGCGCAGCAAGGTCAAACGGCTGGTGTCGCCGTCGCGCCAGCGCTGCAGCCGGGCCGGCACGTCTTGCGCCAGCTGTGCCGCATGTTCGCGCAAGGCAGGCAAATCATGGCCCGTCAGGCGCTGCGCGGCGGGACTGATGTAGAGCAATTCGAGGGTGGTGGCGTCGAGCAGGAAGGCCGCGTCGCGCCCGTGTTCGGCCAGCAGGCGGAACTGCGCTTCGCCCGCCCGCGCGCGCAGCAGGGCGCGGCGCAACTGGACGAAACGCAGCGCCATGAGGATGACGCCGGCAAGCAGCAGAAGGAGGAAGGGCAGCATGCGTTATACCTGGCAGGAGAGAATCGCCAAGTATAAGCGCGCGGCAGCGTTAATCTTCCAGCGGGGCGAAAATCTGCTGCAAATCTTCCTGCGTGAGGGCCATCTTCTGCGACTCGCCTTCGGCCAGGATCGATTGCGCCAGTTCCGATTTCTTTTGCTGCAGCAGCTGGATTTTTTCTTCCAGGGTGCCCTTCGCGATCAGCTTGTAGACGAACACGGGCTTGTCCTGGCCGATGCGCCAGGCACGGTCCGTGGCCTGGTTTTCCGCCGCCGGATTCCACCACGGATCGTAGTGGATGACCGTGTCGGCCGCCGTCAGGTTCAGGCCCACGCCGCCCGCTTTCAGGCTGATCAGGAAAATCGGCACGGCGCCCTGCTGGAAGGCCGCCACTTGCGCGCCCCGGTCCTTCGTTTCGCCTGTTAAAAGCGCGTACGGGATGTCGCGCGATTCGAGTTCTTCCTCGATCAACTCCAGCATGCTGGTAAATTGCGAGAAGACAAGGATCTTGCGCCCTTCGTCGAGCAAGTCTTCCACCATCTGCATCAGGTCGAGCAGCTTGGCCGAACCCGCCGACTGCTTCTTCGCAGGCAAGGATTTCACGAGACGCGGGTCGCAGCAGACTTGCCGCAATTTCAGCAGCGCTTCGAGAATGACAATCTGGCTGCGCGCGACGCCCTTCTTGTCGATTTCCTCGCGTACCTTTTGATCCATCGCCAGACGCACGGTTTCATACAGGTCGCGCTGCGGCCCCGTCAATTCCACCTTGCGCACCATTTCCGTCTTCGGTGGCAGCTCCTTGGCCACGTTGTCCTTCGTGCGGCGCAACAGGAAAGGCTTGATGCGGCGGTTCAGCAGCATGCGGCGCAGCGGGTCGTCCTGGCGCTCGATCGGATGACGGAACTGCGTATTGAACGTTTTCTCGTCGCCCAGCAAACCAGGCAGCAGGAAGTGGAATTGCGACCACAGTTCGCCCAAATGATTTTCCAGCGGCGTGCCGGACAAACACAGGCGGTGGCGCGCGCGCAGCAGGCCCGCGCTTTGCGCCGCCTTGCTGCGCGTATTCTTGATGTAATGCGATTCGTCGAGGATGACCAGGTGGAAATCGTGCTCGCGCAAGGTTTCCTCGTCGCGCGGCAACAGCGCGTAGGTGGTCAGCACCAGGTCGCATTGGTCGATCTGGTCGAATTGCTGGGCGCGGTCCTTGCCTTGCAGCAGCAGCACTTTCAGGGAAGGCGCGAACTTGGCCGCCTCGTCCTGCCAGTTGCCCATCAAACTCGTCGGTGCAATCACCAGGGCCGGATGCGTGAGACGGCCCGCTTCCTTTTCCACCAGGATATGCGCCAAGGTTTGCACGGTTTTACCCAGGCCCATGTCATCGGCCAGGATGCCGGCCAGATCATGGTCGCGCAGGAATTGCATCCACGCCAGGCCATCGGCCTGGTAATCGCGCAGGGTCGCTTGCAGGCCGGCTGGCGCCGCCACTTTTTGCACGGAGCCGAACTGGCTCAGCTTGCGACCCATGGCGCGCAGCTGCTCGCCGCCCGTCCACTGCATCTCCAGGCAGCGCGCCAGCTCTTCCAGGCGCGCCGCATCGAGGGTCGACATACGCACGGTATGTTTGATCTTGTCGCTGAAATACAGTTCGCCTAGAGTGTTGAGGATGGGGCGTACACGGCCCCACGGCAGGGCCACGCGCGTGCCGTCCGGCAAGGTTGCCAGCATCTGGTCGTCGTCCGCATGCGCTTCGATGACTTTCGGGTTGAAATCGTTGGGCGCATTGCGGATCAGCTGCACCAGCACAGGCAGCAGCGGCACTCTTTCGTGGTTGACGACGATGCCCAGTTCCAGCTCGAACCAGGCGTTGCCGCTGTCCGGGTCCTGGTCGTCGATTTCCGCGTACCAGTCGCCCACGTCGCTCACGTCGTAGCGGTACTTGGCCGTCTTTTCCACAATCCAGCCCTGCTCCAGCAAGGCGTCGATGCCGGACTCGGCAAAACGCAGCCATTCCGCCTGGGACGGCAGTTGCAAGGCGCCCTTCAAGCCGCTCAAGGGGGCCGAGCCCGGCTTCTTGAATTGCAGCTCGGCCAGGGTGGCCAGCGCGCGCGCTTCATCGGCCGTGTTTCTCTGGATGATTTCCGTCACCTCACCCACCTGCCGCACGACGCGCTGCGACGGGTCGAACGAGACGCGCTCGCCGTCGTAGTCGTAGGACAGCACGGCGAAATCGCTCCAGCGCTGGATGCTGCCATCGGCCAGCATGGCGCTATCGAGCAGCAAGACCGGTTGCGCGGGCACATCCTTGCGCAAGCGCTGCGGCAACGGTTGCGGCAGCGGCATCAAATGCTGCAAGCCTTGCGCCAGCAGCAGTTGCGACACGCGCACCTTGTCGTTCGCGTTCAACGGCGGCGCCTGCGCCACCAGCGCCTGCAAGTCGGCCAGGGAAATATCGGAGCCGCCCTGGTTCAGTTCCAGCACGCCGCACGACAGATTGTCGATGTACCACGGCGGATCGGTAGGTAGCATGTAGTCGATCTGGTCGGCGCCATGGTGCTTCGCGCCTTCCGGCGGGTCCACTTGCCAGCCCAGGCGCATGGTCTTGCCTTCGTCGCGCCAGAACAGGCGCGCGGGACGCACGGGGCCTTCCTTCAACGGGTACACGAGGCCATTGCCGACGTCGGCCCAGGAATTGGCCCACAACAATTTATCCTGCTCGGCCAGCATTTTCAGCAGGGCCGCGCCCACCTTGCCCTTCGGCTCCGTGGCGCTGCCCGTCTGCGAATTCTGCCCGCTGCGCATGGCCACGAAGAAACGCACGAGGTCTTCGTCGGCCGGCGTCAAAAACGTGGGCGGCGCCGACAGCAGGGAAAAGATTTCGCTGATGGGCGACGCCGCCGCCACGTCGCCATTTGGCCGCAGCCGCGCCTTGTACAGGCACAGGGCCACGTGGCGGCCGCCGCTGGTGGGCGCCAGCACGTAGATCAATCGATGCTGGTTGAGTTTGGGATCAGGCTCGGCAATCGTCAGCACGGCCTTCGGATGGGCGGCAGCCTCCACCCGCTGCAGCCAGGTGGCGACGGCATACGGCAAAGGCGCTCCCGGCGCGCTGGCCGGGGCAACTGGGGTTTCACTGGTTTCGTCGCGGGTAAAATCCATGGGGCGCATTTTTGTGTAAAGGTCGTATCCAAATCGGCAACAGGCAATATTATCCGCCATACAGCCGTTGCTGGCTTGATTCACACACGCTCTTTGAGCAGTTTTAATGCGCGATGCCTAAAAAATAAGTATTTAATACGACACTTGAGACCTGCAGATGGCAAAAATGGCCCGTCGCGGGCCATTTTCGCCTCCACTGCACGGATTATCAGGCCGGCACAGTTTCTTCTTCTGCCACGCTAGCGGCCTCGACTACCGGTGCGGTGCTCGTATCGGCCGGTGTAAAGTTGCGCAAAAACAAGAAGAACTGGCCCATCATCTGCGTCCACAGTTGCAGATTGATATTCAGGTACTCCGTGCTGACGCCGCCGGCGACCAGCACATCCATCTCCAGCACGACGAAATCACCATGCTGGGCCACGCGGGCGAAGCGCTTGCTGCGGTGCCATTCGGCCAGCAAGCCGGCAGGCAAGTCGCCGCCCTGCACGCGCAGCGGGCAGCTCAGGGTCAGATCCGCGTACTGGCCAGGCGCGGCTTCATTGCCCCACAGCACCTGGAAGCCGATGCCATGGCTGGCGCTGTGCAGGCGCACGACGCCGTCGTGTTCGATGCTGGTCACGGCGCAGCCGGCCGCCTTGATGGCCTCGGCCGTTTGTTCCGCGTTCAGGGTGGTCAGCAAGTTCGTATTCGTGTTTTCCATCGTCATTCCATTCATTTCAAAAAAATTATTGGGGGGCCGGCGCTTCTGTTTGGCGCGCATCAAAGCGGCCCTGGTACAGCTGGTCACCGTACTGCTGCGCGATTTGCTCGAGTTTTACCCGGCTTTGCGCGGCGAACGGCTGGCGCGCCTTCATGACATCGAGCACATTGAGACCCTCATACGCTTGCAGGATTTCCTGCCCGACCGCATACAGCTGGGCATTCTTGCTTTCGCAGCGCGCCAGGGTGCCCCGCTGGGCCGTCACTTCGCCGTCGAGGCGTGCGCGCTCCGCTTCCAGCCGCTTGCCCGTGGCAGTCAATTGCTCGCTGGCCTGGCGGTACTGCGCCAGGCTGGCGGCCGCCTCTTGCGCGGCGGCGGCGCTATGTTGTTGCTGCTCGCCCAGTTTTTCCCGCTGCGCGCGCTCCTGCGCCAGCTGCGACTGGCTGCGCGCCAGCTCCTTTTTCAAGCCCTCGCTGGCGGGTGCGGCGGCAGCGGGCGCCGCCTTGGCGGCAGGCACGCCCTTGGCTTTCAGCAGTTCCAGCTCGCCGCGCGTCTGCTGCAATTGCGCCGTCACGTTACGCAGTTCGGCCCGCAAACGCTCTTCCATGCTTTGCCCCTTTTGCGCTTGCGCCGTGCCGGCGGCCAGTAAGCTCAGCAGCAATAAAGGCAGGCGCATTTTGTTGGATATCAACATCGTGGCTCCTTAAAAACGCGCGTTCAATTCGATTTGCAGGGTGTCGATCGACAGGGCCGAACCGAACACTTCGCGGCTCGACGTCCAGCGGCCGTTCAGCCACGTGTTCTTGTCGAGCGCATAGGCGCCGCCCAGGTAGTAGCCGCGCGCATTCGTGCCGCCCAGGTGGAAGGTGGAATCGTTGTAGGCGTCAGGCAAGGCGTCCGGTTCGATGCGCTTGTAGCCAAGCAGCACGTTCCAGTCGCCACGCGCCGCCGGGCTGGCCTTGCCCAGGGTTGCCTGCAGCATGTAGGCATTGCCGCCGCTCTTGAAATCGGCTTGCGACACGCCGCCCGTGCCGCCGAAATTGTTCATGATGCCGCCCTTGGCGCGCGCCCACATTTCATTCTTGTCGTAGGCCGTGTTGCGCACATAATCGCCTTCGATGCGCAAGTCCGTGCCGCCCGCCACCTTGCTATCCCAGCGCGCATTCAGGTTGGCCAGGCGGAACTTCGACGCCAGGCCCACGAATTGCGGCTGCGGCGTATTGGCCGGGTCCAGCGGGTTCAAGGCGATATTGCGCAACAACATCAAGCTATTGCCCTTTTGCATGCTCGATGGACGCGACCAGTCCGTGCTGCAGCCATCGGCGCCCGCGTACAAGGCGCACGGCTGCGAGTATTCGCCGCTGATGTTGCGGAAGTTGTAGTAGGCCAGCGCGCCGCGCAGTTGGTGGTCGCTATTGATCTTCCACGACGCGCCCACTTGCGCGCCCAGCAGCCACTTGTTTTCGCTCGACATTTTTGCCTGGCTGCGGCTAGGCGCATTGTCGGACGAATACTCGAGCGGAATCAGGCCCAGCGTACCGAAGACGGTGACGTCCTTGTTTGCGCCGACCGGCTGCTGCACCTTGGCGGCGATGCCGTCGAAATTGAGTTCGCTGGAAAACAGTTCGTCGCCAGAGACGAACGGGTTATCAAAGCGGCCCGCCGTCAGTTTCAGCCACGAGGCGGGCTGGTACGACAGCCAGGCCTGGTCCAGCCAGATGTTTTTCTTGCCCAGGCCGCCACCGAGGGTTTGCGTGGTGGACACCGGGCTGTCGTCGTTGCCGCTGGCCAGGCGGATGCCCGCTTGCGTGGTCTCGGAAATATCGGCCAGGATGCCCAGGCGGGCGCGGGCGCGCAGCAAGTGCTTGCGGTCTTCGCGTGTGTTGAGCAACGCCGGCAGGGCCAGGTTGGTGTTCGAGTTAACGTCGTAGCCGCTGCCGCTGTTGAGCGAGCGCCAGTCGATCTCGATATTGCTGTTGGCCATGTCGTAGTAGCGCGATTCGTAGCGCGCGCGCACGTCGCCTTCCAGACGGATGCGCTTGGTCCAGGCCGGCGTTTCATTCGGCGCCGCCCAGCCACCCGCCTTGGCTTCGGCCATGACCTGGCCCTTGATCTCGTCGCGGATCTGCTCGCGCACGGTTTGCGAAATATACGGCACGCGCACGTCGCCCGGCTGTACCTGCGCCAGGGCCGCCGGCGCTGCGGCCGGACGGGCTTGCGCAGCGGCCAGCGCTTCGCTCTGCGCCTGCGCCAGCAGCGCTTCGCCGGCATCCTTGTTCAGGGCGCCGCTCTGGATCAGGCCGCGAATCAGCTTGACCATGGTGCTGTCGGCCGGAGCCGCGGCCTGGGCTTGCACGGCGCCCGCCGCCACGCTCAGGGCCAGGGCTGCCAGCGCCAGCGGAAGACGGCGCAGGCGTTGTGAGGGGGAAAATATGAGGTTCATCGCTTCTTTCGGTAAAAATTAATATGAATTAAGGACGCTATGGGCGGCGGCCCTTGATCGATACGCGGGCCGGGAAACGCAGGGACGCCGGTGGCCGCTCATCGGCGCGGAAGTCGCGCACCATGGCCAGCACTTGCTCATCCGTCTGCGCATTGCCCGTGCCTTGCACAAGGTGGACCTTCGACGTCCGGCCTTCCGTATCGAGCCACAAGTCGACGCGGATATCGCTAAACGCCAGCTGGCGCGTGCGCGGGTCGCGGGCGAACGCCAGTTGCAGCGCGTTGGCCACATAGCGGCCATACGATCCCGCGCCGAGTCCGCCGCCACCGCCGCCGCCCGTCATGCCGCCGCCGCGCCCGGCCTGGATGCCGAAGGCGTCGCTGCCAGCCTGCGCCGCGCCGTCGATGGTGACGGGGTCGCCCTTGTCCGGCGACGGGCTTTCCGGCGCGTCATCCATGGGTTTGTCGGCCGGCGTCGGTTCCGGTTCCGACACTTCCGGCACCACCTTGTCGGGCGTCGGTTCCGGCAATTTTTCCGGTTCCGGCGGCGGCGGTGGCGGCGGTGGCAGCATCAGCATCGGCGGGGCCGCCACTTCGCGCTTGGTGGCGGCCGTGTCCGACAGCAAATACCAGACCAGCGCGACCAGCGCGCCGGCCAGCAGCACGCCGCCGGCCACGCCGCCCCAGCGGCGCCACCACTGCGCCGCGCCCGACGATTCCGGGGCGGCCATCTTCATCATGTCGTCACGCTTCACCTTGCGCTCCTCATGCCGGCTTGCCGGTCACCAGGCCCACCTGGTTCAGGTCGATGCGACGCAGCAAATCGAGCACTTCGACCACTTTCGCGTACTGCACGGCGGCATCGCCGCGCACGATCACGGGGAAGTCGGGCGTGAGCGCCTTTTCCGTGCGCAGGCGCTCTTCCAGCTCGGGCAAGGTGACGGGATAGGCGTCGAGGAAGACCTGGCCTGCGTTATCGATGGTGATGGCCTTGGTCTTCGGTTTTTCCAGCGCCATGGCCGAGCTGGCCTTGGGCAGGTCGACCTTGATGCCGGGAATGCTGGCGTTGCTGGTCAAGATGAAGATCACCAGCACCACCAGCAGCACGTCGACGAAGGGCGTGATGTTGATGCCGCCGCTACGCTTGCGGGGGGTAAACTTGGCGGAGGTGGCCATGGTTATGCGCCCCTCAAGCCTGTTGCAGCACGGGACGCATCTGGCGTCCGTCGCCCTGCTCTTCCGCCAGGCGCGTGGCAAACTCGTCGACGAAGACGGCCATGTCGGCAACGATGGCATCCGAACGCGAGGACAGCCAGTTGTAGCCGAACAGCGCGGGAATGGCCACGCCCAGGCCAGCGGCCGTACACAGCAGCGCGGCAGCCATGCCCGGCGCCACCGAGTTGATGTCCACGGCGCCCGCCATGGCCGCCACGACGAACACCAGCATGATGCCGATCACGGTACCGAACAGGCCGACATACGGCGCGCCTTCGATGGTGGTCGAGAGCCAGATCATGCGCTTGGACATGCGCTCGCTTTCGCGCACCATCACGCCATCCATGGCGGCGCGGATGGCGCCGATGGTCGCGTTCGAGACGGCGTTCAGGTCGTAGCCGCGGTCGTGGCGGCGGCGCATCTCGTCGATGGCCACGTCATACAGGCGCCACAGCGAGGAATCCGTCTTCACGGAAGCGCTCAGCTTGCCGTTGCGCGATAAGTGGTCGAGCGGCGCGCCAGCCGCTTCGTGGAACGACTGCATGAATTGCGCATTGGCGCGCGAGATGGCGCCATAGCTGCGGCCCTTGCCGATCATGATGATCCACGACAAGACCATCATCAGGCCCAGCACGCCGACGACGATCCACGCGTCGAGCGGCATGGCGGCGATGATGAAACCGAAATGGCTTTTACCCGCCTGCTGTTCATCGGCGCCAAACACGGCCAGGCGCGATTCGGAACCTTGCGAGACGGCGTCGGCCAGCAGCAGGGCATCGGGACGGGCCGTGCGCGACAGGCGCAGCTCGTCGATGGCGCCCGTGAAGTTGGCCAGGGTGGCGGCGCCGGCGGCGACCGGCGGCGCATCGGCGCCCACGGAAGCGGCAGTGGCGAAGGCTGGCAAGGCGGTAGCCAGCGACACGGCCGGGCGGCCGCCCACGTACAGGGCCACGTTGTTCTTGTCGGCCTTGACGGCCAGGTGCGACCATTGCGCGGCCTGGATAGGCTGGCCCGGCTTGCTGCGCTGGCCATTGACCTGCACGAAAGGCACGCCCTGGTCCACGCCGATCAGCAATTCATTGGCGCCGTCGCGGCGCGCATACAGCACTTGCTGGGCGCCCAGGCTGTCGGGACGCACCCAGGCGGAAAAGGTGAATGGCGCGCCGGCGGCCAGCGCCAGCGATGGCGAGGCGGGCAGCATCAGCGGCGTGGTGCCCAGGCGGGCGCCGGCGCCGATGACGGAGCCGTCGAGCGCCGGCACGGCCGTCTGCGCATGGTTGCCGTAGGCGGTGCTGTCGCGCGAGGGCACGCCAGGCTCGGTGAAGTGGTACACGAGGCTGTAGTCGGGGTCGAAAGTACGCTGGCCATTGCCGGAAGCGGGCGCTTTCGGATTGCCGTAGTACATCCACAGCTGCTGCGGCGTACCAGCCGTCAGGGCCGGCACGTCGACCCAGATCAGGGCGATGCCCAAGAGCGGGTTGAATTGCTCGATCTGGTGGTTCAGCACGGTTTTATCGTCGCCCGCCACGAAACGCAGGTCGGCGCCGTTGTCGCTGACGCCTTCAAAGTTGAAGTTACCTGAATGCAAGCGCAGCAGCACGGGAATGCGACCGGGATCGCCGCCCACGGCGCCCGCCTTCGGGCCGGCGTCGACGGTGACGGGTTTGCGGTAAGCCCAGTCGGGCTGCCACCAGGCATGCGCCAGGCCGGGAACGAGCGTGCCCAAGATCGTGAGCAGGAAAAAAAGACGTTGCATGACAGTGATTCTCCGAAGAAAAGTCTAAAAAAGTGCGGTGCTGGTGAGCTGGCCCGTCAGTAGCTGGCCGACAGGTTGAAATTGATGCGGCGCACGTGCTTGTGCGTGCGCGGGCCATCGCGCAGCGGATAGGCGAAATCGATGCGGCCATTCAGGTAGCGCAGGAACTGGAAGCTGCTGCCCACGCCCACCGAGGCCAGGCCGAACAGGTCTTTCTGTTCCGGCAGCGGGTCGCGCAGACGCAGGCGCGCGCCATCGGCAAAGGCAAAAAGACGCCAGTTTTCCAGTCGGCTGAAATACGTCAGCTGGGGCGTGCGCCATTCGA
This sequence comes from Janthinobacterium lividum, assembly GCF_011601275.1. Taxonomy (GTDB): domain Bacteria; phylum Pseudomonadota; class Gammaproteobacteria; order Burkholderiales; family Burkholderiaceae_D; genus Janthinobacterium; species Janthinobacterium lividum_E. The sequence continues at coordinate 202,576 of NZ_JAAOLY010000011.1, forward strand.
CGGTGCCCGAGACGCCGTAGTCGCCCGTCGCTTCGGCCGACAGGTAGCCGCGCACGGAATTGGCGCCGCCGGCGGCCATCTGCTCGCCCGACACGAGCGCCGCGTCGGCCAGCTGGCCCGCCAGCTTGCCGTACAGCTGCGCGCCGCTGCCCAGGGTGGTGGTGGCGTTGGCGTCGCCCTTCAGGACGAGGAAGCTGGGCGAGGCCTTGTAGCGCTTGTTGTCGTAGGCGGCGCTGTTGCTGCCATAGCCGAACGCGGCGCGCGTGCCGGCCACCAGCGACAGGCCCAGGCCGTAGGTCGCCGTCTCCGTCTGCGCAAAGCCGTTGTAGGCCACGCTGAGCGGGACGTATTTCAAGGGCACGCTGGAACCGGCGCCATTCAATTGCAACGCTTCCTGGTTATCCTTGAAATCGATGCCGCCGCTAAAGCTGTGCCACCAGATGCCGCTATTGGGCACCGTGTAATTGAGCTTCATGCCCAGCGCGTGCCCCTTGCCCAGCACGCTGGTTCCGCCCGTGCTGGCCACGTTGCTGTTCGACTGGTAGCCGGTCGCTTCCACGCTCCAGCCCTGCGTGCCGATGGGCGCCACGTACGAGGCCGACCACACCTTGGTCTGGTTCAGGTCGCCCGGCGTGCCGAAAAAGCTGATGGTGGCGCTATGCCCCATCTGCCACAGGTTGTCGTGGCCGAGCGAGATGCTGCTGCGCAGCTTCTTGGTATCGGCGCTGTAATCGTTGTTCAAGCCTACGCTGGCGCGCCACGGGCTGCTGTCTTCCACTTTCAGGTCCACGTCCATGGTGCCGGGCAGGCTGCCCTGCTTGACCAAGGGCATCACCTGGCGCTTGGGACCCCGATTCAGGGCCGTCAATTCCACCTGCGCCTGCGTAAAATCGGGCACCTTGCCTTCCGTCAGGGCCGGCACTTGCTGGCGCACGTCGAGCGGCGAGTTGTATTGCGCACCGACCACGCGCAAGCGCCCCACCTTCGTTTCGCTCACCTGCAGCACCACCACGCCCTGCTCCACCTGCTGCTCCGGCAAGTCCACGTAGACGGACTGATAGCCCCTGGCTTGATATGCAGCAACGAGGGCGTCGCGCGCCCCTTCCACGTCCTTCAGGGTGCGGCCCGGCCCCAGGAAGGGCGTGACCGCTTCTTCGATGGCGCGCGCATCGAGCACGGTATTGCCGCGCACCAGGTATTCCTCGATCGTCAGTTGCCGTTCCGGCGCGGCGACGGGCGCGGCCGCCGGCACCGCGTCCTGCGCGCGCGCCATGCCGGGCAGCGCCAGCATGGCCAGGCACAGCATCGTCAAGGCCCTTGCAGGCGCCGCTGGCGGCACGCCCCTGCCCTTGGTTGTCATTTCACGCATCTTCCATTCACCTTAAAATCAAACGGTTGCCCTGTGTTGCGGCGCTGGGCCGGCGTTTTTTTGTTGCTAATGCTGATCTACTGATGCCTAGACAGCCGCCGCGCGCGGCGACTGCCGAATGTCATCAAATGTTCATAAAACTCCGCTCAAGGCTGCAGGCCGCGCCGCTCGTTCGGCGTCAGCGCCTGCAGCTGCGGCGCCGTCAACGGTCCCGCGCCCAGCACCTGCACCACGCCGGCCGGCTGGTAGCTGGACGCCTGCGGCTCGCCGCCCTGGTGCTTGCCGGAATCGGCTTCGTCCGCCTGCTCGTTGCCAAAGCCCAGCACCTTCACCGTGAACAGCGACGGCAGCGCCTGGCGCGTGGCGGCCCGTTCCCGTTGCAGCACGTCTTGCGCCGCCGTGACGGCTTGCGTGGCGGCCGCGCTGGCATTGCTGAGCGCGCCCACGTTCACGGTGGCGATCACGGGCAGACCCGTCGACTTTCCCTGCACCTGCACGTTTTCCGCATTGATCACCTGCAAGGCCGCCAGGTTGACGTTGCCCGAGACGCGGATGCCCGCCTCGCCCGCGTCGATGCTGCCGAGCGGGGCGATCAGGTCGATGTCGCCGGGCGGCACCTCCGGGATCGGGTTCAGGGTGGCGATGCCGGCGCCCGTGGCCGGCGTGCTCGGCGACAGGCTGACGAGGCCGATGCTGTCGTAGGCGCGGCGCTGCGGCGTGTAGACGACGGTGGACTTGGTGCCGCGGCCCGCATTGATGTCGCCCGTGGCCGACCAGGCCAGGATGTTGCCGCCGAACGTGGTGAAGATGCGGCTCTGCCCCAGCAGGATGCTGTCTTTCGCATAGATCTGCACCTCGCCGGCCCCCTGCGTCAGCACGCCCGAGCCTTCGCCCGGCGCATAGCCGCCGTCGACGCCGATCAGCGCCCGTCCGCCCGGCACCGTGATGCCGATATCGCCGCCGACATCCGTGTGGATGCCCGCGTCGTTGACGATCACGTGCGGCACGTTGACCGTCGGACGGCCCGCTTCGGCCCACTCCTGCGGGCTCAGGTAGCGCACGCCCGCGACCGGCCGCTTCGTATAAACGCCGTCATAGTCGTTGACCGTGTACAGCGCGCTGCTGAACATCGTCAGGTCGCCCTTGTAGTCGATCTTCTTGCCCGCCTTGTCCTGCGCAGGGAACAGGGTGGCGATGGCTTCACGGCCGCGCAGATAGCTGCCGCGACGCACGCCGTCCGCATCGTTGTACTCACGCCCGGCCGCTTTCAGCTCGGCAAAGTAGACGTTGCTCAGGTAGACCTGCTGCTGTTCCTTCGGCAGGGCGGCAAAGAAGCTGCGCGCATCGGTGGCCGGGTCGTAGCGGATACCCAGGCCGCTGTCGCCGCCAAAGCGCGTCGTCAGCCAGTTCACCAGGTGCAGCTGGCTCACCAGCGCATATTCGCGCGCCAGGTCGCGCCGCACGCCGCCCGTTTGCTGGCCGGCTTTCTCCAGCTCGGCCTGCTTCGTGCCGAGGAAGGCGGCTGCGCCCGCCTCGTCGCCGCTATAGGCGAACTGGCCGCGCAGCCAGTCGGCCAAAGTCAGCTTGCCGCCGTAGACATACACGGCGCTGCCGGCCTGGTCGGCCAGCGGCTTGCCCGGGTCGGCCAGCTTGGCCGGGTCCAGGTAGCGCGCCGCAAAGGCCGCATAATCGGGACCGTTGCGGCCCACGCCGGCGGCTACGGCAATGCCGGCGCCGAGGCTTTGTTCGCCCGGCTGGGCATTGACGATGCTGCCCAGGCTGCGCAGTTCCGCCTTGTCGGCCATGTACAGGTCGCGCCCGGCGCTCACGTTCAGCTGGCCCGGCCCCGCCACGTAGAAAGTGCTGTAGCGGATGTCGCGCCCGGCGCTGACGACGGAAACGTCATCGGCATGGCGGTGCACGAACAGGTTGCCGCGCGCCGACGAGCTGCCGGAGACGACCGGCTTGTCCGGATAATCGGGCCGGCCGACAAAGCCCTGGCTGGTCCATCCGGCCGCGCCCTCCGGCACGCCCTCGACGCTGCCGAGCGGCGTACCGGAATTGACGATGTCGCGCCCGGCCCGCACGGCCACGGCGCCAGCGCCCTCGTACCACAGGCCCAGCGGGCCCGTTTCGCCCTTCAGCTTTGCCCGGTACACGATGCCGCCCGTGCGCAGGCCGACGATGTCGCCGTTGTTGGCATAGAAATGCGCGGGCGGCTGGCCCACCGGCACGTAGTCCGACACGGTCGGCGCCGTCATGCTGAACAGCGGATAGGTCTGAGCATCCCCCCCTGCGCCATTCCCATTCGAGCCAAACGCTTTCAGCACGGAAGGCGCGAGCGCATTCGTGCCGACGTTATGCAGCGGCAGCAGGCCGAACCAGACCACGTCGAGCGCCCCCACGAAGCCCGGGTTGAACGGACTCGGCAACAGGCGCGGATCGGCGCCCGATGGCGTGATCGGGTAACCGGCCGCATGGATGGAGTCGGCGGCCAGCATTTCCAGCTGGCCCGTGCCCGTCTTGACAAATTGCGGCGCCACCGGCGACGGCGCCAGGATCACGCCGTTTTGCGGCATGTCGACCTTGCCGCCGTCGCCCAGCCGGCCCACACTGGCATTACCGTAGTACAAGCTGCCGCTGGCGGCCACGGCGCGCAGCACGGACGGCATGACATAGCGCCCGTCCGATGCTGCGTGGTTGTTGCCCGTCACCGCATTGACCCAGGCCGACGTCGGCGTCAGGTTGCCGCCCGCACTGAACAGGTCGATGGCGGTGGCCGGCGTCCACAGCGAGAACCAGCTCCAGCCCTCGCCCTTGCGCTCCACGCCCTCGTAATTGAATGGCGAGCCGTTGCCCAGCTGCTTCACGCGGCCCGCATCGGCCGTGCCGCCCAGCACCAGGTCGCCGCGCGCATCGATGCGCACGCCGCTGTCGCCCGGCACCAGGACAGGCCCGCCGCTGGCGATCGCCGTGCCCGCCACATAAGTGTCAAACGGACGCGATTCCTTCGGATCGGCGCGGTCGAAGCGCAGCTCGACGCCGCCCACGGCGCCTGCCTCCATGCGCAGCGCGCCGCGCAGGTTGGTGAAGGTGCTGTTGAGAGTGGGGTACTGGCGCTCGAAGCGCGCATCCGCATTCGGCACGTCGCTGTTGGCATCGAAGCCGCGCACGGCGGCGACAGGATTGAGGCCACCGCCGATGCGGATATCGAGGTCGCCGCCGCCCGTCAGCAGCAGCTTGCCGTCCGGCGTCACCCTGCCCGTGCTGCCCACGGCCACGTTCAAGCCCTGGCTGCGCGGCGCCAGTTCGCCGGCGGGATCGGCGCGCGAGGCCAGCATGCCGGCGTCGCCGCCCGCCTGCAGCAATACGTTGCCGCCGCCCATGGTACCGATGCCCGTAAAACCCGCCAGAACCGGCACGCCCGAGAACAGGTCGCTGCCCTCGGCGCGCGGGACATACGTGCCGAAATTGATCCACCATGCCGTCGGCACGCCCGCGCCCGTGCTGCCGCTGCCCTGGCGCCACAGCCAGCTGCCGATATCGCTGCTGTCCTGCTGCGCGCTCAGCCAGCCAATGGCATCTTCGCGGCGGCTGGTGGCAGTGCCGAGCGTGTCGCCCTTGACGTTGCCTTGGGCGCGCAGCAGCAGGTTGCCGCCATGCTCCGGATACCAGGCGCGGTACAGGCTCTCGCTGCCGCCATCGACGAACTGCGTATACCCCTGCTCCAGCGCACCGAGTAATTTACCTTTGGCGCTGAAGCCCCGCGGCAGGTTGAACAGGTCCTTGCCGCCGATCAGCGGCGAGGCCGACTGCGTGCCCGCCGTATATACGCCGTACAGCGAACGCATGTCGAAATCGCCAGCAGCGAGCAAGTCGAGGTCGCCCGTGCCCGTGCGCAGCACGCTGAACAGGGGTTGGCGCGCCGGCACAATCACGTCCACGTAGTCAGGCGGCGTGCCATCGGCCACCTTGATTACAAAATTGGCATAGTTTTCCAGCATGGCTGCCTCGCCGCCCCAGTCATCAACGTTGACTTCGCCTTCCGGAAAGCCCATCGCGATGGCTTCTTCGCTATAAATATATTTGCCCGGCAAACCCGTGCCCGGCACAACGGTGCGCACCTTGCCCATGCCGTAATGCGTATCGGCCAGCATCAGGTGGGCATCCTTTGCATGCGGGCGCAAGGCGCGCGTATCGGCCGCCGCCGTATCGGCGCCGCCCACCAGGCGCAGCGACCATGCTTGCGAGCCTTGCGCCAGCATCGGCGCCAGCGCCAGGTTGCGGCCCTGGCTGCCGGCGCCATCCTCGGCGCGCAGCGCCACCATGGTCGCGTCACCAGGCAGCTTGACCAGCGTGCCGGCGGGCAAGATGCTGCCCTTGTCGAGCGCCAGCGCCGAAGCGAGCACCACGCCGTTGACGGGATTGACACCATTGTCCGAGTCCATGGGCTTGCCTTCCGGGAAAGGCAGCGCCACATTGGCCGGCCACAGCATGGCCGCCACGCTCGCCGCGCCAGGCAGGCGCAGGCCGGGATCGAGCTGCATGCCGCTCGACAGGGTCAGCGCCTTCGGCAAGACCGTGCCGGCCGCGTACAGCACCTTGCCGTCGGCATCGCGCACGGCGCCGCCCAGCACGCTACCGGCAGGCAGGTTCAGCTCCGCCGTCAAGGTGGCACGCGCCGCCAGCAAGGTGCCGCCGCGCAGCTGCATGGCTTTCATCGGCACGGCGAAATTGACCTGCGTGCCCGAGGTGAAATACGTGCCTTCGGCCAGGGTCACCAGGCCCGCTTGCGGCACGACGACTTCGCCGCCCCACGGCAAGCGGCCTTTGACCAGCTGCCAGCCCTTGTCGTCCGGCGTGACGGGCAGGCTGCTGGTATCGAAACCGTCGGTGACGCTGCCAAAGACGCTGAGCTTGCCGCCGGCGCGCACGACCAGCGCGCCCGCCTCGCCCGAGCCGTACACGCCGCTCAGGCGCGCCAGCGGATTGACGCCGTCGTAGCGGTGGCCGGACAGGTCGATGTCGCCATCGATGTGCAAGTCGCCGCCCGGCGTGGCGCTGACGATCTCGACGCCGGGGCGCACATGGAAAGCGTTGGCATCGCCGCGCAAGCCGCGCAATTTGTTGTTCATCAAGTTGCCGTTGGCCAGCGCATGGGCCATGAAGGCCTGGCTGTCCCCGTGTTTCTCGTCCAGGTAAGCCTGGTTGATGCCCTGGTAGCTGCGGCCGTCCGCATCCTTGCCCGTGCCGGTCGGGGCATCCTTGTATTGCCAGAAGGCGTTGACGTTGATGGTGCGCGCGCCGGCGATGTTCAGCGCGCCAGCCGCATCGATATCGATATCGTCGCCCGTGACGCCGCCCAGGCGGCGCGCGTTCAGGTCGATGCTGCCATAGTTGCCGCCCTTGTCGCCGCTGCGCAGGTCGAAACGCGCGCCGTTTTCCAGCGTCAGGCGGCCGCCAGGCGCGGCCAGTTCGATGACGGCGCGGTTCGGCGCCTCGATCACCTGGCCATAGCTGTCCGTGCGCAGCACCGTGCCATGCGCGTCGAGCACGGCGCCGGACTGGATGGTGACGCCGTCGCGGCCGGCCAGGCGGATGCTGCCCACCTGCTCGCCGCTGGCGTCGATGCGGCCGCTCACCGTCAAGCTGCCGCCGTCGACGGACACGCTCACTTCGCGCGCCTTGACCTCGTCGCCGATGCTCAGATTGCCCTGCTTGAGCTGGAAGCTGCGGCTGCCGACCACCTTGCCCGTGTTCAGGCGCTGGTTGAGGCCGGCGAAATCGCCGATCTGCTGCGCGCGGATCTCCACGCCGCCGGCCGCGAAGGGCACTTGCGTGCCGCCCGCGTCATAGCTGCCGCTGGCGCCGCCCAGCAGGCTGCCGCGCAAGTCGGCCGTGCCCGCCGCGTCGCCCGTGGCGACCACGCTCAGCTTGCCGGCGCGGTTATTCACGGCCGACACGTCGATCACGGAAGCGGCCGCCTGGCGCACGTCGCCCTCGCGGCTGTCGAGGATCACGTCGCCGCCCCAGCTGTACTTGCTGGTGTCGTAGAAATCGATCTTGCGGCCCGCCAGGTCCAGCTTGGCCTTTTCGCCCAGCAATACATCGCGCTCGGCCGACAGGCTCAGCTTTCCGCTTGGCAGCACCACGGACGTATCCACGCTGACGCTGTTGCCGCTGAGCGCCACTTCGGCGCCCAGGGCGCCGGCCAGCGCCGCATTCGTCGGGGCAGCCGCGGCCGCGCCGGCCGGTGCGCTCACCTTGAGGTCGCCGCCCGCCGTGATGCGGTTGACGGAACCGGCCGCGCCCGTCAGCAGCGGCGTGTTGATCAGCACATCGCCACCGCTGTAGCGGTAGCCATTGGTGGCCGTATCCCACGCGCTTTGCGATTGGTAGACGGACAGGCTGCCCTTGTTGTTGGCGGTCAGCTGTTCGCTGGCGTTGAAGGCCACCTGGCCAAAGCCCAGCACCAGGCGGTCCATATTGTGGATGGTGTCGGGACGGCTGTCCGGCGTGAAGCCGAACTCGATGCGCCTGGCGTCGATCTGCAAACGGCCGCTGCCCGTGCCGGGGCCGTTGGCGACGACGGCGCCGGGCGCATTCGTCGCGCCTTGCCACACGAGGGTGTCCGTGTGAATGCGCGCCAGCGCGTCCGTGCCGCCATAGCCGTAGATGGCCGGCGTGTTGAGCACCAGGCGCGACAGCGAGGACTTGCCCGTCGCCGCATCGATGGTCGACAGCTGCGACGAATCGTAGAAATTGAAGGAATTACGCGCCGTCAAACCCAGGCTTTCCAGCGCCGGTGCGCCCGTGCTGGTATCGCCGCGCAGCAGGCGGTCGAGCACGTCCTGGTTCAGCGCCAGGCCGTCCGGCAAAGCGCCACGGGCGCTGGCGTCCGCCAGCGAAGCCGCGCTGCCGATATTGATCGCCCCCATGCCCAGCACCAGGTTGCGCGTGCCGTAGCGCACGTTGTCACGCAGGGTAAACGCGCGCTCCGTCACGGCGGCAACAGTGCCTTCCGAATACAGCGACGTGGTGCCCGTGCAGGCGCCGTCGGCCTTGGCGCAGGTGCCGATGTCGATGATGCCGGGACCGGCCGTACTCGATTGCGGGGGCGCGGCCGGCAGCATGTCGAGCCAGCCGTTCGAGACGGCCAGCACGCTGCCTATCGGCTGGTACACATAGCCGTCGCGTGAATCCCAGGCCGCCTTGCCGCGGCCCAGCGTATTGATGCCGGAACCTTGCTCGAGGAAGATGCCGTCGTCGGTTTTCGTCGTCACCAGGAACACTTCGGCCGCCTTCAGCACGGCGCCCTCGCGCAGCACGATGCCGCCCGCCGATTCGTTGATGGCGGCGATATTGGCGCGCTGATTGGTGCCCGTGGCGAAATCGCTGTAGGTGACGCGCGGCAAGCCGCCGATGCCCAGGCGCTGGGCGCCGAAAGCGTTGATCTGCGAAGCGTGCACGGAGACGCCATCGAAGTCCGCCTGCGCTGCCGTGCCGTCGGCCAGCACTTGATAGCGGGTCGATGCATGGCTGCCCGTGCCCAGCAGCAGCGAGCCGCCAAAGCCGCCCTCGGCCGGCGTGTACAGGGCGCTGCCATCCATCATCAATGGCGTGTGGTTATTTTCGACGCTGTGCAGGGACGGGGCGATCAATTGCACGCGCACGCCCTTGGCGTCGCGTTCCAGCATGGCGCGCGGCACGCCGTCGCGCGTGGCTTGCGCCACGGCAAAGGCGGCATAGCCCGTTTCATTGTATTGCGAGTAGGTACGCAGCACGTCGGCCGGCGTCAGAATGGCCTGGCCCGGCACGGCGTCGCGGATTGTCGTGCCGGCGATGCCCGTCTGCGCCGCCGTCGCGTACGAACCATTGCGCATGGCCACCGTGCCGCCCGCCTCGACGGCGCCGGCCAGACCATTCAGCTCCACGCGGAAAGCGCCCGGCAGCAAGGCGAAATTCGATGGCAGCAGGGTGTAGGTGCCGGCGGCCAGGCCGGGCACGCCCGCGGCTATGGTGATCTGGCGTCCCACGGCCGGCTTGCCTGCACCCTGCTCGGCCGTCAAAGGCGCCACGTCCGGCTGTACGCCGGGAATGATGGCGTACACGGGATTGGTATTCAGGCCGGGCAAGGTAAAACCGCCATTCGGCTTCATCTGCACCAGCGGATTGAGGCGCGCATCGGTGGAGCCGCCCCGTCCGGCCAGGAAGGCCGCGCCCGTCAAGGTGCCGCCGCCCGACAGGTCGAGCACGGCGCCGGCTTGCACGTCGACAGCGGCGCCGACCAAAGCGATCTCGGGGCCGTTGCCCACGCCCTTGAACACGACGTCGTTGCCGTCATACAGGTAACTGAGGCCATCGAGCGTGCCGCCGTACGGCATGGTCAAGCCCTTTGCGCTGACAGAGGTGATACTGCCTGGCAGCAGGTTGACATGGCCCGTATTGGCTTCAAAGCCTTCCGCGCCCAGGGTGATCTGACCCAGCGGCGCACGCAGCACGCCGTGCTGGTTGATGGTGGGAGCAATCAGGCTGAGGCTGCCGAACACGGAAAACGGCTGGTTCGGCGTGGCGCTGCCGGCGCTGCGCTCGATATTCAGGGTGCGCAGCGGATCGAGCGTGACGCGGATATTGCCGTACTCGTCGACCCGGCTGCTCTGGCCAACCGTGACCATGCCGCTGTCGCCCGTGGCCGGATAGATTTGCGCGGCGACCAGCGTGGCGTTACCCGGCTGGTACAGGGCGGCGTTGTTCGACAGGCGCAAGTCGCCGCGGCTGTTCAGGGTCAGCTGTTCGAAGGCATCGCGTTCGACGGCCAGCGGCGTGCCGCCGTTCTGCACGATCTCGCCGCGCGTGCCCATGTTGACCTCGCCCGCGAGGTCAAGCATGCCCGCATCGATCTGCAGCAGCGAGCCGTCGGCCACCAGCGGCACGCCCAGCATGCCGCGCCCCTTGCCCGTGTTTTTCGACCCCTTCACGGCATTCGGGACGAAATAATTATCCTTCTGCGCGCGCGCGGCCGTTCCCAGGCGCACATACGGCGCCGCCAGGTGCACCTGGCTGGCAAGGCTAGGCAATTTGTCCTGGCCGTTCGCATCGGGCTGTGGCGTCTGCGGCGGCTGCTGCGCCAGGCCCAGCGAGGTGGCGCTCAGGCGCAGGCTCTGGCCCAGCGCCAGGTTGACGTCGCCATCCACGCTGAGCATGCCGTTCACATGCATGGACAGGTTATCGAAGCCGCCGGCCTGGACGCGGTCGGCGCCCAGGCGCGCACTGCCGTAGCGCAAAGCCTCATCCTGCTGGCCGGCACGCAAACCGGCCGGCAAGACGCTGTCGCCCTGCACTTGCGCCAGCACGAATTCGCGCGGTACCCGCACCGCATTGCCGACGGTGTCGCCTTCCAGCGTCAGGCGGTTCACCTGGCCGTAATTAGGCGTGTCGAGCGCCATCGCCAGAGTGCCGCCGGCCGCCCCGGCGCCACCGGCCACCGCGCGCATGGTGCCATCGGCAAAGATGCCGTTGTACGAACTGAGCGAAATCAAACCGCCGCTGCCGGCCACGTTGACGGCGCCCTGGTTCGGCAAGTCCAGCGTGGCTTGCGCGCCGCTGGCGTCGAGCAGTGCGCCCGGGCGCACGACGACAAAGGCGTCGGCCGCGTCGACGCTGGCCGCATCGGCCTTGTAGCGGGCGCCGATCTCGATGCTGCCGCCCTTGTCGGCGCGGCCATAGCGCCCGCCGCGCATGTCGGTGGCGACGGTGGCGCGGCCGGCCACGTCGAGCACGGCGTGTTCGCCGACCCAGATCGACGTGGCTTGCCCCTTGCCGTTCGGCACATCGGCATCGCTGCCCGTACCCAACGTGCCGGGCAGCACGGCAATCTTGCCGCCCCAGGCGTCGAGGCGGCCGTCGATGCTGACCTGGCCATTGCTCGTCATGCTGATCTGGCGGCCCGGATCGACCGTGATGGCGGCGCCTTGCGCCACCGCCAGGGCGCCCTTCACGTACGGGCTGCCGGCCGTCAGCGTCAGGTCGGCGCCGGCGCGCTGCGTCAAGCGGCCCTTGCGCCCATCTTCCTGGTACAGCTCTGGCGTCCACGCTTCCAGCGCGGCGCCCGGATCGGTGCCGCCCGCCACCGTGTGGCCGGTGGCGGGATTGAAGCGCAGCACGGGCATTCTCACGTCGATCCGCGCATCATTGACCACCACGACGCCATCGCGGCCCGTGACGGCGTAGTCGGCAAAACCGCTCTGGAACAGGCTGGCGTCCAGCGCCAGCATGGGCTGCACGGCAACGTCGCGCCCCAGCATGGTGCCGCTCGGCAGCAGCACGCCGCGCGGCGCGCGCACGTCGTCGGCGGCGATGCTGCCGGCCGCATACTGCGTCGTGATCGGCACGATGGGCAAGCCATTCGGGAAGGCCGACGCCGAGACCATGAAACCCGTCGTGAGGCCATTGATGGCCGTCACCACGCTGCCGGCGGGAACGATGGAACCGCCCTGGACGTACGCCGTGCCGTTGATGAAGAAGCTCGCGCCCGGCGGCACCAGAACACTGTCGCCCACGACCAGCGGTTTCTGCGTCGACACGTCCGCCGTCACGGGCATGCTCAAGGTCTGGCCCGGCTTGATCAGGCTGATACTCAGCGCGAAATCGAAGGGAATCTTCTCGCCCTTGGCAATCAAAAATTCATCGGCCAGGCGCAGGCCGACGGGGGCGCTGCTTCCCCCGGGCAGCACGTCGCCACCTTGCAGCTTGCCGCCGATGCTGACGGCCGTGCCGCTGTCGATCGTCAGGCGTCCGCCGCCCTTCACGCCATGGCCGCGCAATTCGCCGTCGAGCTTGAGCAAGGCGCCCGTCGGCGTTTTTTCGCGCGGCAAGTCGACGGCCAGGGCGATGTCGCCGCCGCGCCCGCCCTGCAGGCTGCCGTTGCTCATCAGGGCCGCGCCCGACGAGACGTCGATGACGCTGCCGCCGGCCAGCTCGATGCCGCCCGAACTCTTCAATGTGACCTTGCCGCCATTCACGTACGGCAGGCCGGCGACCGCGCCCGGGTCCAGTTCCAGGTTGCTCCACAGGCCACGCGCATCGAGACGCACGCCGGGCGCCACGCGCACGCCTGCCGGACCCGTGGCGCGCCCTTCCGGCGACACGGGACCATCGATCCACACGGCGCCCCCGTTCGCCTGGTAGCGCGAGACCATATTGCCGGCCGCAATGCTGCCGCTGCGCGCGCTCACATTCGCCTTGATCGCCACGCCGGTGGCGTGCAGGGCGATGTCGCCGCCGTCGGCCACGCGCACGTCGGCATTGACGTCCAGCTTGTCGTAGGCGTAGATAGCCAGCGCGCCCAGTTCCAGGCCATTGAGCCAGTCCGCATCGAGCTGCAACGCTTTGCTGCGCGCGGCCGGCAAGGCTTCGCTCAGCAGCTGGCCATCGGCGACGGGCGCCACCTTGCCGATTTCAACCGTGCCCAGCACGGCTTGCGGGCTGTCGCGCAACTGGCCCGCCTTGGGATCGAAGACGGGCGTCATTTTGCCGACGATCAATTGACCGGCGCGCGCGGTCGCCGTCTGCGCCTGCTTGTAGCTATCGACGCCATCGTCGCGCTTGCGCTGCTGGCGTTCGCCCTGGAACACGCTCGTGTCGACATCGCCTTCGAGCACGGCCGCGCCCGTGGAAACGATCAGGCGGCCCGCGTCGCGGCCCACCGTGTAGCCGTTTTCCAAGCGTTCGCGCGGGGCGATCAGGGCATTGGCAAACGTTTCCGTCGTGTTCGCGCCCCAGCGCGCATGCGTGCTTTCATGGCCGCGGTACAAGCCCGTGTACAGATTGTCGCCGGGCGCGGTGCTCAGCTTGACCATCGCGCCGTCCGCCCCTTTCAGCCACGTCTGCTTGACCAGGCCCGTCTGCACGTCCAGCGAACCGCCGGCGATGTTGATGCGCGAGCCGGCCTGCGTCACCACTTCACCACCGCCAAAACCGACGGTACCGCCCTGGGTCGCCCATTCACCGATGCCGTGGCCGCTGGTATTGAGGTAGCCGCTCACTTCGAGCAAGCCGCCCGCCGTGTACCAGCGGTCCGTGGCGTAGCCATTCGTGCCGGCCGGCACCAGTACCAGGTCGCGGCGGTCGACCCACACGTCGCTATTGTTCAGGTATTTGGCGTCGCGGCTGCCGGGCGCGTCGCGCTGCTCGTTGCCCTGCACGTTGACCAGCACATTGTTGCTGCTCATGTCGATCTTCACGCCGACGGCGCCGGAGACGTCGATGGCCGCGCCGCGCGCCACATGGCTGCGGCGCGCCGCATCGACCAGCACCTGGCCGCCTGTGGCCAGGGTCAGCGAATCGCCCTCGAACTCGATGTTGCCGGCGGAAACGATGCGCACCAGCGACTGGTCGCGCCGGTCCTGCGGCGTGTCCGTGCCCTTGCCCGTGTCTTTCAGCAAGGTATCGCGCTGCACGTCGAGCGCCGTGGCGCCGTTGTCGTCGATGACGATGGCGCTGACGCTGCCGCGCGCCAGGGTCACGCCGGCATTCTCGCCCGCCGCCGCCAGGTGGATCGTGCCGCGGCCATTGACGGTCGTGCTCGACAACAGCACGCCATCCTGGCGCACGCTGTTGCCGCTGAGCGTGATGTCGCCCGTCGCCGCCTGGATCAAGCCGTTGTTGACGACGCTGCCGGCGCTGCTGCCGGCTGTGCGCAGCATCTCGACTTCATTGCCGCGCGTGCTCGAATACTGGTTCTTGTCCGTGCCCATGCCCTGGCGCACGGCGACGGCGTCGCCGGCCGCCAGGGTGGTCTGGCCGTTCGGCGTGGTGATGGCGCCCGCATTCTCGACGGCGCGGCCGGCCAGCAGCACGTAGCCGCCGCCTTCCGTCACCGTCTGCGGCTTGCGCGTGTCGATGCGCGCGCCGGCGGCAACGACGACGTCCGCCTCGGCCGCAGCATGCGTAAAGGTATTCTGGCCCAGCAACAAATCATTCGCGAAGGTGGGCACGGCGCCCGTGCCTTGGGCCTTGCCATACAGGCCGCTCTTGAACTGGCTGTCGCTCATGCCCATGGCGGCCGCAGCCAGGTTGCGCGTATCGACCTGGCTGCTGCCCGTAAACACGATGCCGTTGCGGTTGACGATCATCACCGTGCCGTCGGCCTTGATCTGGCCCTGGATCTGGCTGGGGCGCGCCAGCGGATCGTTGACGCGGTTCAACACGGACCAGTGCGATTTCTGGTCGAACTGCAAGGTGGTGTTCTTGCCGACGTTAAAACTTTCCCAGTTCAGGATTGCCTTGTCATCCGTCTGCGCGACCTTCACGACGGTCTTGCCATCGGCCTGGGTTTGCACGGGCGCCTGGGCGTTGAGCCAGCCCGCCGTCAGGCTGTTGCTGTCGACCTGCAAGCCTCCCTTGACGAGGCCATCAGGCGCGCCGCCGGCCGCCAGCGCCGCCTGGCGCGCGGCCGCCTGCACCGCCTGTTCGGCGGCGATGCCGCGCGCGGCCAGCAACAGGTTGTTCAGCGATTGCTGTAACTTGCCTTCCGCTTTTTGCTGCTGCAGCAAAGGATTGTTCAGCGACGTGGCCGGCTGGCCGTTCGGCAAGCGTCCCGTGGCGGCGGCCGTACCCTGCTGCGCGCCCTTGCCCGCGAACCAGGCGCCGCTGAACGGTTGCTGCGCCTGCGTGCCGCCTGCCTGCAGCAGCATGGCGATGGCCAGCGCCAGCGGTTTCAAGCGCACCGGACGCCCGTTGTGGCTGCCCGCCATGGCGGAGGAGGATGCGTGTTTCGTGACCGACTTGCTTCGCTGCATGGCGACATTCCCTTTTCATGTTCCGTTGCTGACCGATATCGCGAGGCGGCGCGCGGCACGCACGGGGCGGGCGGCAGGCACTGATTCGCGGCTTCCAGCAGCATTGACAGGGAACAAGGTCCGGGACTGCAAAAGGTCATGAAAATGTCATAATTGGCTGATCGCCTCGGCGCGCCAAGGCGGGACTCAGCCGAACAGCACAATGCCGCCCGGCAAACGCGTCACGCGCGCGCCATACGCGTCCTGGATCAGGGCGATCACGTCATCGAGGCGGTCGAGCGAAAAGCTCGCTTGCACGCGTGCGTGTTTCAAGGCGTCGCCATTGAGGATCAGCTTGCCGGGACGGTAGCGGTTCACTTCATCCACCACCTCGGCCAGCGTGCTTTGCTTGAAGACCAACAGGCGCTGGCGCCACGCGCTGACGTCGCTTTTTGCCACTGCGCGGGCGATGCCGAAATGCTCGGGCCGGTAGCGCAGCTGCTGGCCGGCCGCCAGTTCCGCATCGTTGCCGGCCTGCGCCACGCGCAAGCGGCCCGCCAGGCACGTCACGCACACTTCCTGGCCAAACAGGCGGATATTGAAGCGCGCGCTGCCGGCCGACACCGTGCCGTCGCCCGCCTGCACGCGCACGCTCGCCGCACCGCGCAAGCCGGCCTGGAATTCAGCTTCACCGGCCAGCAGCACCAGCGACGCGGCGCCGTCCTGCACGGGCGCCGCGTCGAGCCGCGTCTGGGTATTCATCTGCACCAGCACGCCGCCATCGAGCGCCACTTCACGCTGCTCGCCCGTGCCCGTGGCGTAGTCGGCGGCAAGACCGGCCACGGCCGGCCACAGGTCCGTGGGCGGGCGCAGCACCAGCAAGCCCAGCGAGGCGGCGACGGCGCCGCCGAGCCAGGCGCGCCGCGCCACGTTGACAGGCGCCTGCGCCCGCTTGACGGCGAGCGCGGCCGGCGCCATGGCGCCCCACACGGCGCGCGCCTCGGCAAAGGCCGTCGCATGCTTGCGGCTACGCGCGCACCAGTGACGGAACACTTGCGCGTCGCGCTCGCTGACCTGGCCCGAGGCCAGGCGCACGACCCACGCCTGCGCTTCCTTCTGGATGACACCCATGTCGTCTTCCGTTTGTTCAATCATGATGTTTAGACGTTTTTCCCGCGCCGGGACCGAAGCGCTGGATGAAATCGCGTCCCATGCGCTCACAACAATGTTCGAGTCCCGCGCGTAATTCCTTCTCGACCGTGCGGGCGGAAATGCCGAAGCGCTCGGCGATGTCGCGGTGCGGCAACTGGTCGACGCGGGCGGCGATGACGATGGCGCGCCGGCGTTTCGGCAACTCCTGCAAGGCCCGTTCCAGTTCCTCGAGCTCGGCGCGCGCGCTGAAGGTACGGGCCGGGTCGGCCAACTCGTCGGCCATCTCGTACAGATCGTCGATATCGGGCAGGCTGAGCAGGCGCGCATTGTCGCGGCGTTGATCTTCCGCAATGTTGATGGCGATGCGCATCAGATACGCGGACGGATAGCTGATCGCTTCGGGCGCGGTCATCCGTTCCACCCGCAAATACGTTTCATGCAGCGCGTCATTGGCCAGGTCTTCCGAACCGAGGCGGCGCTGCAGGTGGCGGCGAAACTGTCCGTAGCGTTCCAGGAACAGCTTGCGCAAGGTGGCTTTGAGCAAATCCGACATGGTCAGGGCGCACCAGGCAAGAGGTAGGGCGCGCAATCGGCATCGGGATCGGGCCGCGGCGTCAGTAAAATCGTCAGCGGCTGCGGCAAGCCGGCCGGCGGCGCGCCATCGATCAGCAGGCTGCGCAGGCGCTGCAGCACGGCGCGGTCGCGCTGTTCCATGCCGCTCGGTTCGAGCACGTGCACGTCGCGCACCTTGCCCCGCTCGTCGAGCCACAGCTGGAAAGCCAGGCGGTAGCGGCCGAAAGCGTCCGGATGCAAGCGGCACAGGGCGCGCGTGAGCGAACGCTGCAGGACGGCCGCATAGCCTTGCAATGGTGCGGCGGCGGGCGCAGCTTCGGCCGGCACGGGCGGCGGCGCCACAGGTGCGTCGGCCAGCGCCAGCAAGGTGAAGGCATTGCTGCCACTGAAACGCGCACCCAGCTGGGTTCCGACCAGCAAACGCTGCAGCGCTTCGGTCGGCGTGTAGTCGCCGCGCACGGGCGAGGCCACTCTGCCGGCCGCCAGCTGACTGCTGACGAGCACGGAATACCCGGTCACTTCGCCAAACGCCACCAGGGCCGCGTCAAGCGGCTGGGCGGGCAAATCGAAACGCAAGGTCGCGTGTGTGCTGGCGTCAGCCCCGTCCGCACTGGCAGCCGGCCGCACGAATGTCATCAATGTCATGAATGTCATCAGCAAGCAGGCGGACAGGGCATTGCCCGTTGCGGCGCGGCGGTGGGTTAGTATCATTTTCCAGGGAAAATCAACGAGAAAGCCTGCTTATGAAGTGTCTTGACTGCAATGTTGTCTGCAGAATGGCAAGATGGTAGCTTCATAAAATGACAACTGCATGACATGGCGCCAGCCCGCATTCCGGCCCGTGTCATCGCCGCGACACATGACCTTGCTATGCTGGACGCTGATTCCACCGCTCCGGGAGCCGCCATGGCACGCCTGTTATCACTGTTGCTGTTGATCTGCGCCGCCCTGCCCGCGCAGGCGGACGAGCACACCGTCGTCGTGCAAGCCCCCGCCCCGCAGAAGGGCTGCGTCGAGGTGGAAGTCCATGGCCAGCGCGCGCAATCGATGTCTTGTTTGACTGAAAAATTATTGCCGAATGACAACACCGTGAACCGTCAGCCGCCCGCCCTGTCCGGCGCGGAAGCCGTCATGCAGCGCCCGTCGAACCAGCTGGGCCTGTACAACCGCGCCGCCCTCGAACACCGCATGGGCAATGCCTTCGGCAAGTCCGTCATGCCGCAGCGTCCGCCTGCTCCACCGCCCGCCAGCCCGCTGCTGCCGCCGCGTTGACGTTGTTGTCAACGCACAGTCCATTTGCGCTGTCAAGATTGCGCAATCGCGCCGATTGCGTATCATTCCAGGCTTGATCGCTCTGGAAACAACCATGCTGCCCACTATCGAACAACGCCTTGCCCTTGAACTTGCCGCCAAACCGGTGCAGGTTGCCGCCGCCATCGAACTGCTCGACGAAGGCGCCACCGTGCCCTTCATCGCCCGTTACCGCAAGGAAGCGACCGGCGGCCTCGACGATATCCAGCTGCGCCTGCTGGAAGAGCGCTTGCGCTACCTGCGCGAGCTGGAAGAGCGGCGCGCCGCCATTGTGGCCTCGATCACGGAACAGAACAAGATGACGCCCGAGCTGCTCGACGCCGTCATGCACGCGGAAGACAAGACGCGCCTGGAAGACTTGTATCTGCCATACAAGCAAAAGCGCCGCACGAAGGCGCAGATCGCCATCGAAGCGGGCTTGATGCCGCTGGCCGACGGCTTGCTGGAAAACCCGGAGCTGACGCCGGAAACGGAAGCGGGCAAATTCCTGCGCGACGCGTTTACTAGTGCCGACGGGAATAATCCGGGCGTGGCGGACACCAAGGCGGCCCTCGACGGCGCGCGCCAGATTTTGATGGAGCGTTTCGCCGAAGACGCCACCTTGCTGCAAACCCTGCGCGAGTACGTGCAGGAACATGGCATCGTCGAATCGAAAGTGGTGGAAGGCAAGCAGGACGAAGGCGAAAAATTCGCCGATTACTTCGATTACTCGGAAACCATCTCGACCGTCCCTTCGCACCGCGCGCTGGCGCTGCTGCGCGGCCGCCGCGAAGGCATCCTCGACGTCACCCTGCGCCTGGATACGGAAGCGGAAAAACCGAAATGGGATGCGCCGCACAACCCGTGCGAAGGCCGCATCGCCGCCCGTTTCGGCATCAAGCAACAAGGCCGCCCGGCCGACAAATGGCTGGCGGACACGGCGCGCTGGACCTGGCGCGTGAAAAGCTTCATGCACCTGGAAACGGAACTGATGGGCGCGCTGCGCGAACGCTCGGAACTCGATGCGATCAATGTGTTTGCCACCAATCTGAAAGCGCTGCTGCTGGCAGCGCCAGCCGGCCAGCGCGCCACCATGGGCCTCGATCCTGGCCTGCGCACGGGGGTCAAGGTCGCCGTCGTCGATGCCACCGGTAAAGTCGTCGACACGGCCGTGATCTACCCGCACCAGCCGAAGAATGACTGGGACGGCTCGCTGCATACCTTGGGCCGCCTGGCCGCCAAGCACAATGTGTCGCTCATTTCCATCGGCAACGGCACGGCCTCGCGCGAGACGGACAAGTTGGCGCAGGACTTGATCAAGCAGCATCCGGAAGCGAAGATGACGAAGATCGTCGTCTCGGAAGCGGGCGCGTCGGTGTACTCGGCGTCCGAATTCGCCTCGAAAGAATTGCCGGACATGGATGTGTCCCTGCGCGGCGCCGTTTCGATCGCGCGCCGCCTGCAAGACCCGCTGGCCGAACTGGTGAAAATCGACCCGAAATCGATCGGCGTGGGCCAGTACCAGCATGACGTGAGCCAAAGCCAGCTGGCGCGCTCGCTCGATGCAGTGGTGGAAGATTGCGTGAACGCCGTCGGCGTGGACGTCAATACGGCGTCGGCGCCGCTGCTGGCGCGCGTGTCCGGCCTGTCGGCCAGCGTGGCGCAAAGCATCGTCACCTACCGCGACATGAAAGGCGCGTTCACTTCGCGCGCCGCGTTGAAGGCCGTACCGCGCCTGGGCGACAAGACCTACGAACAGGCGGCGGGCTTCCTGCGCGTGATGGGCGGAGAGAACCCGCTCGACGCCTCGGCCGTCCACCCGGAATCGTACCCGCTGGTGGAAAAGATCCTGGCCGATATCAAGAAAGACATCAAGGCCGTCATCGGCGAAACCGCCCTGCTGAAAACCTTGAGCCCGGCAAAATATGCGGATGAAACCTTTGGCGTGCCGACCATTTCCGATATTCTGAAGGAACTGGAAAAGCCGGGCCGCGACCCGCGTCCGGAATTCACCACCGCCACCTTCAAGGAAGGCGTGGAAGAAATCCGCGACTTGCGCCCGGACATGATTCTCGAAGGCGTGGTCACCAACGTGGCCGCCTTTGGCGCTTTCGTCGACATCGGCGTGCACCAGGATGGCCTCGTGCACATTTCCGCCCTGTCGAACACGTTCGTCAAGGATCCGCACACGGTGGTGAAGGCTGGCCAGGTCGTGCGCGTCAAGGTGCTGGAAGTCGATGAAAAGCGCAAGCGCATCGCGCTGACCATGCGTCTGACGGACAGCGCGCCGCAAGCGGGCAGCAAGCCCGAGCAACGTGGCGACCGCAACGACCGCCGCAGCATGGCGCAGCACCAGTCGCAATCGCGCAACGCGCCCGAGCCGGCCGGCAGCATGGCCGCCGCGTTCGCCAAGCTGCGCGGCTAAGTCCATGGCCGCCAGGCATGATTTCGTCATCCTGGCGGTGGACCCCGCCGGCGCGGAGGCGCAGCTGCTGCTCGATGCATTGTCGGACACGCTGCTGCGCATCAATGGCGACAGCGGCCGTTCTTCCTTCGATATCGAAGCGGCAACGCCGCGCGGCGGCTTTTACCTGGCCCGCGATGCGGCCGGAGAATTGCTGGGCTGCGCCGCCCTGCGCCCGCTGGGCGAAGCGGACAGCGCCGTAGGCGAACTCAAGCGCATGTATGCGCGCCCGGGTTCGACTGGGGTGGGCGCGGCCCTGCTGACCCATGTGGAGGCGCAGGCGCGCCGGCATGGCTATCAGGCGCTGCACCTGTCCACCCGTTTGGCGAATGCCCGCGCGGTGGCGTTCTATGCCAAACACGGCTACGCGCCCGTGACTGCCTGGGGCAAATACGTGGGCGCGGCACAATCGACCTGCCTGGGCAAGACCTTATACGCCTGAACGTGGCTGACTTGCCCGATTTATGACTTGAGCGCATACCCGTGCCGGCGTTTTCTTATAAAATGACGGCATCTATTTATTTACCCATCAGAGGCAGCTATGAGCGACGTACAAACCTGGATCAAAGAAACCGTGACGAACACGCCAGTCGTGCTGTTCATGAAGGGCACGGCCCAGTTCCCGCAGTGCGGCTTTTCCGGCCGCGCCATCCAGATCCTGAAAGCGTGCGGCGTGGAAAACATCGCTACCGTCAACGTGCTCGATGACCCGGAAGTGCGCCAGGGCATCAAGGATTACTCGAACTGGCCGACCATTCCACAGCTGTACGTGAAAGGCGAGTTCATCGGTGGTTCCGATATCATGAATGAAATGTTTGAATCGGGCGAACTGAAGTCCCTGCTGGATGCCTGATAGCCAAACGCAGCGGCCGCGCCGTGTCGTCGTGGCCATCACGGGCGCCACGGGCGCCGTGTATGGCTTGCGGCTGCTGCAATTGCTCGGTGCCATCCCCGGCGTCGAGACGCATCTGGTCTTGTCGGATGCGGCCGTACTGACCCTGCACCAGGAAACGGGCGTGGGGCGCAAGGACATCGAAGCGCAGGCGCACGTGGTGCACAAGCTGCGCGACATCGGCGCCTCGATCGCCAGCGGCTCGTTTCAATCGGATGGCATGGTCGTCGCGCCGTGCTCGATGAAGACCCTGGCGGCCGTCGCGCACGGCTTGTCGGATAATCTGATCACGCGGGCCGCCGATGTGGTGCTCAAGGAGCGCCGGCGCCTGATCCTGATGGTGCGCGAAACGCCGTTCAACCTGGCGCACCTGCGCAATATGACGGCCGTGACCGAAATGGGCGGCATCATCTTCCCGCCCTTGCCGAGTTTTTATCACCACCCGCAGAGCATCGCGGAAATGGTCGACCATACGGTGGCGCGCGTCATCGACCTGCTCGGCATCGAGCACAGCCTGGCACCGCGGTGGCATGGATTGAAAGCGCCGGACCAGTCCCCAACAAGCTGACAAACTTCGTGGCAGAGTACGCACGTCACGATGCCTGACAAAAGCGTCGCGAGCGGAAGGAAGAGGTGGTCGAGAAGCGCAACCGTGCTAGAGCACGGTGAGCATCGCAGGCCGCCTATGCCGACGCGCAGCAGCGTTGGTCAGGCATCCACCACTCAGCGTTTTTCGAACTGCGTGGCACTTGCCTGCTTCAAATCCCTGGCTTCTTCAACCATTCTGCGGTGGGCGATCCGTTTGCGCATCACTTCCGCATGTTGCGCGGCAGTCATGGGGGGCACGGTCATCAAGTCCTTCAGCTGCGCGGTATTGCTGTAGTTACTTTTCATAAGACGGCTCAAATGCTCGGCTCCGTAGTGGATGAACTGGCTGCTTCTGATGTGATTATGCGCTGGTATTGGCCGCTGCGCCGCCGCACGCGGAATTATTGTCAAATAATTCCGCTGCAGCGCAACATGCGAGGTCTTATTGTGCGGCAAAATCATGTCTCCAGTATGACCTTGCGCAAATAAAAGGACAGGGGGAGCACCGCCAGCGAAAGGCGGACGGCGCCGGCCGGGGAGGGCCTGGATGCTTACTTTTGGTAGTTGACTCGTACCAGCATGCGAATAAATTCTCGCGCGATTTGACGATGATGTTCATCTAATCTTTGCAAATCGGCAATTAATTTCACATCGGCGGACTCAAAACGCGACAAAGCGCTGCCCGCCTCACCGTTCGGCGTGGCGCTTTCCGGGCCGCCAAAACGCAACCATTCCGCCGGAACGCCCAACCATTGGGCAATCATGCGCAATTTCTCTTGCGTCGGAATTGCTTCACCTACTAACCATTTCCTAGCTGCATGCACGGTAATCGGGCGCCCGTCGAAACGGATATTGAATTCCCGGGCCAGTCTGGTCGGGCTGTCTGGAGAATAATGGGCGTTTTTGAGAGCCAACTGAAGTCGCTGGCTGAAGCTTTCGCGTTCGTTAGAAGAATTCATAGGTGTACTATTTCATGTTGTAACATGAAAGTCAGTTTCTTGAATGACCATACAGATTGTTACATTTGAAAAGAGCATCAATTAACAATTAACACTCCAGCCGGGCTTTTCAGGTCAAAAAGTGGGCCGAATTTTCTCTTGCGATTCTGCGTGGCTTCGGGTCAAATTCGCGGCTAGCCTTGATTTTCGCACTGCAGCACGATTCAAAGCCTCGGTTTGGCATTACAACGTACGGTATCGGATAATGCCCTCCTCTACCGATACACGCAATGCCCATGTCATACAATTTCTCGTAGACAAAGTTTTCAGAAGGGCCATTTTGTTTTCAATATGGAAACGACATGAACAACGCGCTCATAGTGGAAACGTTGTTTTTTGATCGTGCCTATTGGAAAGAATCTGCGCCCAAAAATTTTACTGCCATCGCAGCGAAAAGAATGTCGCCGTTATGCCAGGAAAGCTCTTTTTGGTGTCATCTTGGCCACCAACTCTCGATCTTAAACGCGTTTGTGCAAGAAGAATCAATTTATTTTCAGTAATTATTGTCTGATTCACCAAATTCTCCCGTTCACGACCACCTTTTTCTTTGTTGCAGCACGGGCAGGGCACGCTACAATAGTATTGACGTTGACGTAAACGGCACTTTGCCACCATTGCCTCGCAGCCCCCATCCAGTGACCGACCACCCATGCAACCGACACCGCCCGCACCCATGACGACCTATACGATTACCGAACTGGCGCGGGAATTCGACATCACGGCGCGCGCCATCCGTTTCTATGAAGACCAGGGCTTGCTCAGTCCGAAGCGCGAAGGCGCCGGCGGACGCAACCGCGTCTACACGCCGCGCGACCGCACCCGCTTGAAACTGACCCTGCGCGGCAAGCGCCTGGGCCTGGCGTTGTCGGAGATCAAGAGCCTGGTCGACATGTACGAGTCGCCAAAGGACACGCGCGCGCAGATGGACCGCTTCCTGGGCGTCCTGGCGCAGCACCGGCAGACCCTGGAGCAGCAGCGCATCGACATTGAAATGGCGCTGGCGGAAATCAGCGCGCATGAAGAAGCGTGCGCGCGCATGCTGGCGGACTTGAACCTTGATAAGGCGCAAACCAGCTAAAGGCATAGGCAGCGGACAACTGCCGTGCGCATTACTTTACGTTTACGTAAACGTCACAACTGAGTATCATAGCTACACTGACCCGGCACCCATGACCGCCACACTTATAACGACGACGAGGACGACATGCTCCATCTCCCAGGCTTGACCTTTGACCACGGCGACGACATCGCCTCCCTGCGCGAAGCGATCCAACAATTTGCCGCCGCCGAAATCGCGCCGCGCGCGGCCGAAATCGACCGCACGGACCAGTTCCCCATGGACCTGTGGCGCAAGATGGGCGACATGGGCTTGCTCGGCATCACCGTCAGCGAAGAATACGGCGGCGCCGGCATGGGTTACCTGGCGCACATCATTGCCATGGAAGAAATCTCGCGCGCCTCGGCCTCCGTCGGCCTGTCCTACGGCGCCCACTCGAACCTGTGCGTGAACCAGATCAAGCGCAACGGCACGGCCGAGCAAAAAGCCAAGTACCTGCCGAAACTGATCACGGGCGAGCACATCGGCGCCCTGGCCATGTCGGAACCGAACGCGGGCTCGGACGTCGTCAGCATGAAGCTGCGCGCCGACTTCAAGGGCGACCGCTGGGTCTTGAACGGCACCAAGATGTGGATCACCAACGGTCCCGACGCGGACGTGCTGGTGGTGTACGCGAAAAACGACCTGGAAGCGGGTCCGCGCGGTATGACGGCTTTCCTGATCGAAAAGAATTTCAAGGGCTTTTCCATCGCGCAAAAGCTCGACAAGCTGGGCATGCGCGGCTCGCACACGGGCGAACTGGTGTTCCAGGATTGCGAAGTGCCGGCCGAAAACGTGCTGGGCGGCCTGGGCAAGGGCGTCAATGTGCTGATGTCGGGCCTCGATTTCGAGCGCACCGTGCTGTCCGGCGGCCCGCTGGGCATCATGCAGGCCTGCATGGACCTGGTCGTACCCTACGTGCATGACCGCAAGCAATTCGGCCAGGCCATCGGTGAATTCCAGTTGATGCAAGGTAAGCTGGCCGATATGTATTCGACCATGATGGCGTGCAAGGCCTATGTCTACGCCGTGGGCCAAGCCTGCGACCGCGCCACCACGCCCGAAGCCGTGCGCCAGTTGCGCAAGGATGCGGCCGGCGCCATTCTGTATAGTGCGGAAAAGGCCACCTGGATGGCGGGCGAAGCGATCCAAGCCCTGGGCGGCAACGGCTACATCAACGAGTATCCGGCCGGCCGCCTGTGGCGCGATGCCAAGCTGTATGAAATCGGCGCCGGGACCAGCGAAATCCGCCGCATGCTGATAGGCCGCGAACTGTTTGCGGAAACCAAGTAAGCACGGGCGCGCGACGATCGACTGGGTGATGAGCCATTCATGCGAGCACAGATATGACGCACATTGCCTTCCCCAAATTGCTCTCTTCCCAGATTGCATTCGATATCGCGCGCACCATCCGCGACGGCTTCGACAAGCATTACCGTTTGTTCCGCGAAACGAGCCAGCAAGCCAAGCAGTATTTCGAGCAAGGCGCCTGGACCGCGGCGCAAACGGCGGCCCGCGAGCGCATCGACTTTTATGACAGGCGCGTGCAGGAATGCGTGCAGATGCTCGAAGATGAGTACGAAGAGTCGGAGTTGGGCGACGAAGTGTGGCGCGAACTCAAGCTGCACTACATCGGCATGCTGACGGAACACAAGCAGCCGGAACTGGCGGAAACCTTCTTCAACTCCGTCTGCTGCAACATCTTGCACCGCACCTATTTCAATAACGACTATATTTTCGTGCGCCCTGTCGTGTCCACGGAATACATCGAAACGCAAGACCCGGTGCCCACCTACCGCGTGTATTACCCGGGCAAAGATGGCTTGCGCCACACCCTGCAATGCATGGTGACGGACTTCCAGCTCGACTGCGATTTTGCCAACCTCGAACGTGACGTGGCCCAGGTGGAAGCGCGGCTGCAGCAGCTGTTCGGCGGCGACAAGCTCGAGCCGAACCACCAGATCCAGGTCTTGACCAGTTTGTTTTACCGCAACAAGGGCGCCTACCTGGTTGGCAAGGGGATCAACGGCAACCGCGAATATCCGTTCGTCGTGCCGGTCCTGCACAACCGCCACGGCAAGCTCGTGCTCGATACGGTGCTGTTCGAGCACCAGCAGATCGCCGTGCTGTTTTCGTTTACGCGTGCGTATTTCCTGGTCGATATGGAAGTACCGTCGGCTTACGTGCAATTTCTCCGAAGTTTGCTGCCGCGCAAACCGCGCAGCGAAATCTATACGATATTGGGCCTGCAAAAACAGGGCAAGACCTTGTTTTACCGCGACTACCTGCAGCACCTGAAACACTCGTCGGACCACTTCGAAAGCGCGCCCGGCATCCGCGGCCTGGTCATGCTGGTGTTTGCCTTGCCCTCGTTTCCCTATGTTTTCAAGGTGATCAAGGATTTTTTCCCGCCGCCCAAGGAAACCACGCGCGCGCAAGTCCAGCAAAAGTATTTGCTGGTGAAACACCACGACCGGGTGGGCCGCATGGCCGACACGCTCGAGTATTCCAACGTGGCCTTTCCGCGCGCCCGTTTTGCCGAGGAACTGCTGGCCGAGCTGAAGCAATTCGCTCCGTCGCTGATCGAAGAAGACCGGGAACAGATCATCATCCGCCACCTGTACATCGAGCGGCGCATGGTGCCGCTGAACATGTGGCTGAGCAATGCCGAAAAGGAAGGCCGCGATGATCTGGTCGAACACGCCATCGTCGAGTACGGCAACGCCATCAAGGAGCTGGTGGCGGCGAATATTTTTCCAGGCGACATGCTGTATAAAAACTTTGGCGTGACCCGTCATCAGCGTGTCGTTTTTTACGATTACGATGAAATCGAGTACATCACCGATTGCCAGTTCCGCGTCATTCCCCAGGCGCGTACGGAGGAGGAGGAAATGTCGGCCGAACCGTGGTATCCCATCGGCAAGCACGATGTGTTTCCCGAACAATTCGGCACCTTCCTGCTGGGCAATCCCCGCATCCGCCGCTATTTCATGCAACACCATGCCGACCTGCTGACGGCGCAATACTGGCAAGCGCGCAAGCAGCGCATCGAAGACGGCCATATCGAGGACGTCTTCCCCTATCCGCAGCACCTGCGTTTTTGTATGCAGTCACCCTCCCCACCCTTAACCGGAGATCCAACATGAATGATCCAGTCGTAATCGTCGGTGCCGCGCGCACCCCCATGGGCGCCTTCCAGGGCGACTTTGCCAACGTCACCGCCAGCGACCTGGGCGCCGTGGCCATCCGCGCCGCCGTCGAACGGGCCGGCGTGGCGCCGGACGCCGTTGAACACGTGTATTTCGGCAATTGCCTGATGGCTGGCCAGGGCCAGGCACCCGCGCGCCAAGCCTTGCGCAAGGCGGGCTTGCCCGATTCCACGGGCGCCGTGACCCTGTCGAAAATGTGCGGCTCGGCCATGCAGACGACCATGTTCGCGCACGACACCTTGATCGCTGGCAGCGCCGACGTGGTCGTGGCGGGCGGCATGGAATCGATGACCAACGCCCCCTATCTGGTGCCGAAGGCGCGCGGCGGCTACCGCATCGGCCATGGCATGATCTATGACCACATGATGATGGATGGCCTGGAAGACGCTTACAGCCGCGATGAAAAGGGCAATGCCCGCTCGATGGGCACGTTTGCCGAAGAGTGCGCCAGCCAGTACGCCTTCACGCGCGAAGCGCAGGATGCGTTTGCCATCGAATCCGTAAAACGCGCGCAAGCGGCCACCAAGGATG
The DNA here is from genome assembly GCF_011601275.1 of Janthinobacterium lividum. Lineage (GTDB taxonomy): Bacteria > Pseudomonadota > Gammaproteobacteria > Burkholderiales > Burkholderiaceae_D > Janthinobacterium > Janthinobacterium lividum_E. The sequence continues at coordinate 230,516 of NZ_JAAOLY010000011.1, forward strand.
GCAGTTTTGAGTGGGAAATCGCACCCGTGACCGTTTCTGGCCGCAGCGGCGACACCGTCGTCAGCATCGATGAAGGCCCGCAAAAAGCCCGCCTGGAAAAAATCCCGACCTTGAAGGCCGCCTTCAAAAAAGATGGCACGATCACGGCCGCCTCGTCTTCGTCGATCAACGACGGCGCGGCAGCCCTCGTGCTGATGCGCGAATCGACGGCGAAAAAGCTCGGCTGCACCGTCATCGCGAAAATCCATGGCCATGCCACGCATGCGCAGGCGCCGAACGAGTTCACCACGGCCCCCGTCGGCGCGGTGAAAAAGCTGTACGCCAAAACGGGCTGGAGCAGCAGCAACGTCGACTTGTTCGAGATCAATGAAGCGTTCGCAGCCGTGCCGATGGCCGCCATGCACGACCTCGACATTCCACACAGCAAGATCAACATCCACGGCGGCGCGTGCGCGCTGGGGCACCCGATCGGCGCCTCGGGCGCGCGCATCATCGTCACCCTGCTGGGCGCCCTGAAGAAAACCGGCGGCAAGCGCGGCGTGGCAGCCTTGTGCATCGGCGGCGGCGAAGCGACGGCGATGGCGATCGAACTGGTATAAGCTGCTCTGTTGACGACAGGCGCGCGCGGCGTGGTCACGTACGCTGCGCGCCTTTTCATTGATTACTCAGGGAGAACACATGCCTACTGCATTGATCATCGGCGCCTCGCGCGGCATCGGCCACGAAATCGTCCGTCAATACCGCCACGACGGCTGGCGAGTGATTGCCACGGCGCGCACGCAAGACGCTTGCGACGCCCTCGCGCAACTGGGCGCGGAAGCGCACCGGCTCGACGTGACGGACGTGGAAGGCTGTGCTGGCCTGGGCTGGAAGCTCGACGATGAAAAGCTCGACGTGGCCATCCTCAACGCGGGCGTGTATGGCCCCCGCCACGACGGCTCCCCCACGCAAGAAGATTTCGATGCCGTCATGCACACGAACGTGCTGGCGGCCATGCGACTGCTGCCGCTCCTGGCGCCGCTGGTAGGCAATGCCAAAGGGAAACTGGCCGTGCTGTCCTCGCACATGGGCTCCCTGAGCGAGCGGGGCAATCCCAGCGGCTCGCTGTACCGCGCCAGCAAGGCGGCCTTGAATTCCGTGCTGATCGACACTTCCCTCGTGCATGGCCCGCAAGGCGTCAGCTGTGTGGCCTTCCACCCGGGCTGGGTACGCACGGACATGGGCGGCGCCGGCGCCGACCTTTCTCCGGAAGAAAGCGCGGCCGGCATCCGCGCCACTCTGGCCAGCCTGCCGGCCACGGACAAGGCCGTGTTCCGCAATTACGATGGCAAGCCCATCGGCTGGTAATTCCCGCATCCACTATAAAAAATACGAGACGACGTCCCATGATACTCAATGAAGAACAGACCATGATCCAGGAAGCGCTGCGCAGTTTTTCGCGCGAGCGCCTGGCGCCCAATGCGGCCCGCTGGGACAAGGAACATCATTTCCCGAAAGAAGAATTGCAGGAACTGGCCGCGCTGGGCGCCTTTGGCGTGGCCGTGCCGGAAGCGCTCGGCGGCGCCGGCCTCGACTATGTATCGCTGGCCCTGGTACTGGAAGAAATCGCCGCCGGCGATGGCGGCACGTCGACCATCATTTCCGTCAACAATTGCCCCGTCTGCAGCATCGCCATGATGTACGCCAACGACGCGCAAAAGGAACAATGGCTGCGCCCGCTGGCGCAAGGCACGATGCTCGGTGCATTTTGCTTGACGGAACCGCACACGGGCAGCGACGCCTCGGCCCTGCGCACGACGGCCACGCTCGACGGCAATGAATACGTGATCAACGGCACCAAGCAGTTCATTACCAGCGGCAAGTATGCGGACGTGGCCATCGTCATGGCCGTGACCGACAAAGCAGCCGGCAAACGCGGCATCAGCGCCTTCTGGGTGCCGACGAACACGCCTGGCTACATCGTGGCGGGACTGGAACAGAAAATGGGCCAGCATTCGTCGGACACGGCGCAAATCCTGTTCGAGAATTGCCGCATCCCTGCGGAAAATTTGATCGGCGAAGAAGGGCAAGGCTACAAGATCGCCCTGTCCGGCCTGGAAGGCGGTCGCATCGGCATCGCTTCGCAAGCCGTGGGCATGGCGCGCGCCGCGTATGAAGCGGCCCTGAGCTATGCACGCGACCGCGAGAGTTTCGGCAAGCCCATCTATGAACACCAGGCCGTGCAATTCCGCCTGGCCGACATGGCCACGCAGATCGAAGCGGCGCGCCAGCTGATCCGCCACGCGGCAGCCATGAAGGATGCGGGCTTGCCTTGTTTGAAAGAAGCGGCCATGGCCAAGCTGTTTGCGTCGGAAATGGCGGAAAAAGTGTGTTCGGACGCCATTCAGGTGCACGGCGGCTATGGTTATGTGTCCGACTTCCCCGTCGAGCGCATCTACCGCGACGTGCGCGTGTGCCAGATATACGAGGGCACCAGCGATATCCAGAAAATCCTGATCGCCCGAGCTTTATAAAGCAGTAAAAGTCTCGGCGCCTTGAGCAACCGTAGCGAGCAAGCCGATATCGGCTTGAGTAACGCAGCCGTACTTCGGTACGGCGAGTAACGCCGAGTCGAGAGCGGGCTGCGCAGTAGCTTGCTCAACGCGCCCGCCACAGACGAAAAAAAAGCCCGCTAGCGCGGGCTTCGTTCCAATGTATTACCAATGCTTTAATCGTGTCATGGACGCCAGTGCTATCTGCAAAGTGCCTCCTGATTTTCGGACTCCCATGCTATCTGCATGGTGACTCCAAGTGTAAAATCGACCATCGTATCCGGAATTACAAAATCCATTTCTTCGCACTGTCACGCCATCGACATTACACCTGTCGGTCGCCGCGCTGAAACTGGATGGTGAGATAATTTGCTGCCAAATCTCAATCACTGAACGGAGTATAGCACAGCCTTTTGTGCAACGCAACAACCTTTTTAAATCAAGTCCTTAGCGCCAGCGGCTTGTCCTCTTCGCCGCCACGGGCCACTCTCTCGTATTCGGAAATCACTTGCGCACCCAGCAGCAGCAAGGTGGCGCCGATTTCCAGGCTGAACATGACGACGATGGCCGTCGTCATCGAGCCATACACGATATTGACCTGCGACAAGGTGGAAAAATACCAGACCAGCACATGGCGCGCGATTTCCCACAGCAAGGCCGCCGTCACGCCGCCGATCAGCGCATGCGTGATCGATAATCGTCCGACCGGCATGACCAGGTAGATCGAGCTGAGCACGAGGATTTCGCCCGCCAGCCCCAGCAAATACAACAGCACGCCGGACACGCCCTCCAGGCCCCAGTCATGGCGCAGGAAGCGCACGCTTTCCTCGCTCATCACTTGCAAGCTGCCCGCCACCAGGGTGATGAGCAGAATACCCACACCCAGGCACAGGATGTAGCAGTACGGCAGCACGGCGGAAATGAGGAAATGGCGGCGGCGGATGGCCACGCGGTGGATAAAGATCACGCTCATGGCGTTTTCCAGCACGGTAAACGCCAGCGAGCTGAAAAACAGCATGGTCAGCAGCAAGAGCCAGCCGATTACGCCCCGATTGTTGAGGAAATGCGCTACTTCCGCTACGATGGCTTTCGATTGCCCCGGCACCAGCCATTCCAGGTAATGGCCTATGGTTTGCAGCAATTCATCCTGCGCGATCACGTGGGACAGGGCCACCACCACCAGCATCAACAGGGGCACGATGGACAGCAGCGAGTAATACGCGACGGCGCCCGCCAGCAGCAAGCCCTGGTTGGCGCGGAAACCCTTCAGCACCTGCAGCGCGAAGGCCAGCGGGTGGCTGAGGATGTAGGTACTGGCGTGGCGGTTGATCATGTCGGATGCGGTGAAGAAGGCGGCGCGGCCTCGTGCCACGCCTGCAATCACACTAGCATACTGACAAGCGCCCCGCTGCACCGTACGCTAGCAGACGCCTGGCTCCAATAAGGTCAAGGTTTGCCGGTCCGCATCCAGGGCGGCGAGGATGCCCATCGGTATCGTGAACTGGTGGCGGATGTGGCCGAACGAGTAGCCGCTGACGGCCGGCACACGTAAAGGCTGCAAATGCTGGTCCAGAGTGTCATTCAAGGTCAGCGCGGTGTCGCCCTCGGCCGCCTCGCAATGCTCGAAGATGCCCAGCATCAAGGCCGCCGCCTTGTTGAACCCCACGGACAGGTCGAGCTGGCACAACATCCTGTCAATGCGGTACGGCACTTCGTTGATTTCTTCGAGGAACAAAATATGCTCGCGGAAATCAGCCGCATACGGCGTGCCGGCCAGCGCGCTGACCATGCACAGATTGCCGCCCGTCAAGCGCCCCGTCGCTTGGCCGCCGTGCACGGTGCGGATGGCGAAGTTCGGCTGCGTCTGCGCGCGGCGGTGATTGTCCAGCGCCATCGGGATCGTGTACTGCTCTTGCGGCGTCATCAGCACGTTTTGCAACTGCGTCACCGTGTAGTCGGAAAACGTGGACGAGGCCACGGGGCCGTGAAACGTCACCAGGCCCGTCTGGCGGAGTATGGCCAGGTGCAGGGCCGTAATGTCGGAATAGCCGATCAGCACTTTCGGGTTGGCGCGGATCAAGACGTAATCGAGCAGCGCCAGCAGTGAAATGCAGCCGGAGCCGCCGCGTATCGCCCACACGGCCTTGACGTCCGGGTCGCGAAACGCGGCGTGCAAGTCGTCCAGGCGCTGCCGCACCGTACCCGCATAGTTGCCGTGCACGGCGCGAATATTGGCGCCCAGGCTGGCGCGCAGCCCCAGCGATTCGATATTGCGCACGGCCTTCGCGATGGCGTCCTCATCCGTAAAGCCGCCCGGTGCGATGATGGCGACCAGGTCGCCTTCGCGCAGGCGCGCCGGTTTGATCAATGCGTGTTGCTGTTGCATGCGTTTGCCCTTCCCTTGCGCGGCCGCCGCCCACGCCGGTGTGCCTGCCGCCCCAAGAGTGGCGGCCAGCAAGCCGCCGAAGCGGCGCCGGCTGAGATTGGTCTGACTGGACATGCGGCCCTTTCCTGGAATAAAAACGGCGACGCCAGGCGCCGCCGCACGAGGTTAGCACGCCAGCGGGATCGCCGCCGGCATGGTTGCCTTACATGAACTTGTACTTCAGCTGGAACGACAGCGAACGGCCGCGTGGATCGGCCACGCGCGGGTCCCAGCCGGCACCCACCACTTCATCCACGTTGTGCGCGGTGAACGGTGGATCGCGGTCGAACAAGTTCTGGATGCCCACGGTAATCGTCGTATTTTTGAAGCCCGTGTACGTGCCCGACAGGTTATACGTGGTGTAGCTGGACACGTCCGGCTTGAAGCCCGGTGGCGGCGCACCCTTGCCGCCATTCGGCACCTGATCCTTGTAGCCCGACGAAAAACTCTGGATCAGCAAGCCGCTCCAGTCGCCGCGCGACACGCCGAAGCTGGCATTGTGTTTCCAGCGCAGGTACAGATCGCGCGTATAGAACTTGCCGACCAGTTCCTGGTATTCCTGGCCTTGATATTCCGCAAACTTGAAGCTGTCCATATACGTGCCGTCCAGGGTCGCCGTCCATTTCGCGTCCCGGATCTTGCCTTCGCCGCGCAAGCCCACGTCGAGGCCGCGCACGCGGCTGCCTGCCGCATTGATCCAGCCCGCCTGCACGTAATCGATGGTGCCGTCCGGATTGCGGTGGATGTACTGGTTCAGCGCCTGGTAGTTGGCCAGCACGATTTGCGGCGTGCGGTTCAGGATGCGGTCTTTGGTGTTGATGGCCCAGTAATCGAACGAGGCCGAATAGCCCTTGAACGGCTCGATGACAAAACCGACGCTGCCCTGCTTCGACGTTTCCGGCTTCAGGTTCGTGTTGCCGCCCGTCCTGTAGTCGAGGCGGTCGATGGCGCAGTACTCGGGCACGCCCGGATGATTGGCGCAACCTTCCTGATCGATCACGCCGTTCGGCAATTCCTGGCTCAGCGAACCGGAATACAGCTGCTGGAAGCTTGGCGCGAGGAAACCCTTGCTGGCCGAACCACGGAACAGCAGGAAGTCGGTTGGCTGATAGCGGAAAGCCACTTTCGGATTCGTCGTCGCGCCCACCAGGCTGTAATCGTCGCGGCGGATGGCCAGCTGCATTTCCAGATCCTTCGTGACCGGCACCAGCAACTCGGCATACACGGCCTTGACGGTACGGCTGGCATCTTTTAATGCGGCATTGCCTGGCGCCAGCAGGATCTGGATGGCGTCGACGTCTTGCCCGAAGCTGTACCCTTCGCGGCGCAAGTCAAAACCGGCCGCCATGGCCAGCGCACCGGCCGGCAGCTGGAACAGCTCGCCCGAAACGGAACCGTCGATCTGCGTCAGGGTCGTCTTGCCATGCTGGAAGTCGCCACGGAACTTGGTCGATTCGATCAATTGCTTGGCCGCTTCCGTCTGGCTCTGGCCGGCGCCCACCCATGGATTGATGATGCCGCTGGCCAATGCCGCGTACAGCTTGTCCGTGTAGGAATAGCCATCCGTCAGCTTGGTCTTGGTGCTGCTTTCGGCGCGCGAAATGCCGGCCTTGTAATCCCACTTGCCAAAGTTGCCTTCAAAGCCCACCAGCACGCGGGCATTGTCTGTCGTGTTTTCCTGCGTGCGATTGCCCACGTCATTGGCGCGCCATTTGTAGGAAATCGGCTTGGTGTTGTCGAACGAGGGGATGTAGGCCGACAAATCCTGATAGTACGCGCCGCCGACCGGATACAAATTCTTGTTGGCAACGGTCGCCTGCACCTGCATCGGCGTCAAAATGGCCGTGGCCTTGGTGCGCGAACCGAGCACTTCGACAAACATGCGGTGGTCGGGCGCCAGCTGGAAGGTGCCGCGCGACAGCAGATTGGCCCTTTCGACGGGGAATTGCAGCACATAGTCGGCGCCATAGTCGTAGGCGCAGGAATACGTGGTGCGTAGCGGCGAGGTCACGTCTTTCCACAGTGCCGTCTGGTACTGCGACATGCCGGCGATGCTGTCGCACTTGCCCTGGAAACTCAAGGGATTGGCTTGCAGGTATTTATTCGCATCGCCTGGCAGCTGGAACGAGGCGCCCAGCGCCGTTCCGGCACCCGCCATCTGGTTGGCAAACGGCGTGCCCGTCGTATCAGGCGACAGGCCGCGGCCCGGCTGGAAGCCGTTGACGAAGGAGCGGTCGCTGCCGTTGAGGCGCTCGGCCTTGTCGACGGTCAGGCTGGCCATTATGTTGTAGCGGTCGCTTTCCAGCGAACCCGTACCGGCCAGCAGCGAGGCGCGGCGCGTGGCGCCGCCGCCTGCCTGCGTATCGTTGGTGGAGACGGACGCTTCCACGCCGCTGTAATTGGTTTTCAAAATGAAATTGATCACGCCGCCGATGGCGTCCGTGCCGTAGATCGCCGAGGCGCCATCCTTGAGAATTTCCACGCGCGAAATCGCGCCCAGCGGGATCGAGTTCAGGTCGACCGACTTGCCGCTGGCGCCGTGCGTGGCGATGCGGCGGCCGTTCAACAGCACCAGGGTGCTCGACGGTCCCAGGCCGCGCAGCGAGGCGAACGAAGCGCCGCCGCTGACCCTGTCCGCATCGGCGCCAAACACGTTATTGCCCGAAGTCATGTTATCAGCGCCCGTGCCATTCGCCGACAGGGTACGCACCAGTTGTTCGGTCGTCGTGATGCCCTGTTTTTCGATCTGGTCAAAGGTGATGACTTGCACCGGCAGCGCGCCTTCCTTGGCCACGCGCTTGATGCTGCTGCCCGTCACTTCGACCCGTTGCAGCGCTGGCGCGGCCGCTTCCTGTGCCATTACCGGCCCCACCACCCCCATCAATGCCACCAACTGCGCTAGCTTTTTCAATTTCACAGGTCTTCTCCTTGTTGGGCAATCGAAACTTGAGTCATCAAGTCAGGCTGTTAGATATGTCGCAACGTCTGTCTCGCGGTACATTTTTTTATGACAATTGCGCATGACTTTATTTGTTTTCATTTTCAGAGTAGCGCGATGCATCCGCGGCCAGCCAATGAAAAATGCTTTCCTAACCATAACTTTTTGGAATGAATGCCCTTTTCAGCGACATGGTCACTTGCCTGCGGGGCTACCCTTGGCTTTATCCACGTCCAGATAGCGCCAGGAGGTGAATTCCACGGGGTGGCGCCTGTAGTTTTTTAGCCACGGTTGTTGCAGGTCGGCAGAGATGGGATGCGTCAGCAACACCCACGGCGTGTAGGCGTGGATCAGCTGAAACAGGTCGAAGTACAGACTGCGTCGGCGCGGCGTATCGGATAGCAGGCGCGCCTCCTCATAGCGTTTATTGTAATCGGGCAAGTTGAAGCGGGCATAGTTGGCGCGGCCAACGTTGCCACCATACAACAATTGCATAAAGTTATCCCCATCGGGGAAGTCGGCGATCCAGTTGGTCTCGAACATCTGCACCTTGCCCAGGCGCGAGGCCTTGATGATTTCCGTCTTCTTGTCGCTTTTAAACTCCACGCGCACGCCGATGGCGTTCAGGTTGCGGCGCCACAATTCGTCGCGCAAGCGTCCCACCGTGCTCGGCTCCGTATGCATGGTCAGGATCAAGGGCGTGCCGTCCGGCTGCGTGCGGAAACCATCTGGACCCGCCTTGTAGCCGAAGCGATCCAGCAAGGCCCGCGCCAGGGCCGGATCGTAGCCGACGGGGCTGCGGTAATCCTTGTCATAGCCGAGCACGTTCGGTGGCAGCGGCGACTGGGCCGGCAAGGCCAGGCCTTTTTTCAGCAGCGCGATATCTTCGCGGCTGTTGTAGCTGAGGGCGATGGCGCGCCGCAGGGCCAGCTTGTCCTTGCTCGTGCCGCCCAGCACGGGATCGTCCATGTTCATCCACATGTAATACGTCTGCAGCACGGGAAAGCGCGTCAGCTGCATGCCCTTGGCGGCCAGCGTCGGTTTCAAGGCGCCGTTTTCCAGCACCATGTCCGTCATCGATTCGGGCACTTGTTCCAGATAATCGAATTCGCCTTTCAGGAAACCCAGCATGCGCGATTGATATTCCTCGACGATGCGCACTTCGATGCGCTCGACCAGCGGTAATTGCTTGCCTTCCAGCGCCGTCGCGATGGCGCGCGCATCCGGTGGCAAGGCGGCCAGCGCCTTGGTTTCCGTATGAAACACGGTGGCACGGAAAGTCGGATTGGCCTGCAGCACGATCTTGTCGCTGCGCTTCCATTCCTTCACCAGGAACGGCCCCGTGCCCACGGGATGGTTGCCGATCTGCCCTGCCGCCGGGTACGCTTCGGCCACTTCGCGCGCCACCACGGCGGTCGCCGGCATGGCCAGGTAAAACAGGAAGTTCGGGTCGACGCCATTGAGGCGGATGCGCAGGGTGTATTTGTCCAGCGCCTGCAGGCCGGCAATCGGCGTGTCGTAGCTGAATTTTGTTTTCAGGGCCGCGTCACCCACCAGCTTGTCTTCCAATAAAAACAGCCACGGCGACTTCAGGCTGGGGTCATACAGCCGCGTCAGGCTGTACACATAATCCTGCGCCGTCACTTCGCGCGGCTTGCCCTTGAAGGCGGGATCGGGCGTAAAGAAAATGCCGGGCTGCAAGTGAAAGATATACGTGCGTCCGCCATCTTCCACGCTCGGCAAGCCGCGCGCCGTATTGCCTTGCAGCTGCACCGGACGCGCCAGGTAGTCGTAGCGCAGCAGCGGATCAAAAATGTTTTCCATCAAGTTCAGGCTGGCCAGGTCGGACGCCACGGCCGGGTCCAGGCCCGTCTCGCTCGTGCTCAAAAACAAGTGCAGGGTCTTGTTCGCGCGGGCATCGGCGGCATGCGCGGGCACGGTAAAAAGCGTCAACAGGGCCAGGCCGGCGGCGCAGGCGGTTTTGCGTAAAAACATCATCAGTGATCCAGTGCAGACAAGGGTAACGAACAGCAATAAGCGACAGGCATCCCCCACACTACGCGGGCACGCTGCGGGGCGCCAATGAAAACAGGCTGCCAGCTTATAACTTTTTGGCATGCGATTGCTGCATTCTTTCATCAACTCGTATCGGGCTGCCCCTATACTTTGCTTGCAGACACTTTTCACTCCCGACACACAGAACTGATCGAATATGGCACTTAATTACATCTGGTCCGGCTTTTTCCTCGTTGGCTTCCTGGCCGCAGTGCTGCAGTGGCTGTTCCTCGGCGATACCGATATCTTCAAGCGCATCATCGACGGCACGTTCGAGACGGCGCGCATGGGCGTGATGGATATCGCCCTGCCGCTCGCGGGCGTGATGACCTTGTGGCTGGGCATCATGAATATCGGTGAAAAGGCCGGCATCGTCGGCTGGCTGGCCAAAGTGATCGCGCCCTTCTTTTCGCGCATCTTCCCGGAAATTCCAAAAGACCACCCGGCCACGGGCCATATGGTGATGAATTTCTCGGCCAACCTGCTGGGCCTGGACAATGCGGCCACGCCGTTCGGCTTGAAGGCCATGGAAAGCCTGCAGACCTTGAACCCTAACAAGGAAGAGGCGACGAATGCGCAAATCATGTTCCTGGTGCTGCACACTTCGGGGCTGACCCTGATTCCGCTGGCCATCATGGCGCAGCGCTCGATTCTCGGCGCGGCTGACCCGTCCGACATCTTTATCCCTTGCATGATCGCCACCTATGTGGCTACCGTGGTCGGCATCATCACGGTCTCCATCAAGCAGCGCATCAACTTGCTGAACCGCGTCGTGCTGGGCTGGATGGGCGGCATGACCACCGCCATCGTCGCCATGATCTGGTACTTCACACAATACCTGACGAAACAGGAAATCGAGCTGGTCTCGAAAGTGGTCAGCAACCTGGTGCTCATCAGCGTGATCGCCATCTTCATCATCGGTGCCCTGCGCAAGAAGGTGAACGTGTATGACGCCTTCATCGAGGGCGCGAAAGGCGGCATCCAGACATCGATTACCGTGATTCCCTACCTGGTCGGCATGCTGGTGGCCATCAGCGTCATCCGCAACGCGGGCGTATTCAATTTCCTGATGAGCGGCATGAACTGGTTCTTCGCCAACCTGGGCATCAATACGGACTTCGTGCCCGCCCTGCCGACGGCCATGATGAAGCCGCTCAGCGGCTCCGGTTCGAAAGCCATGATGATCGATGCCATGAATACCTACGGCGTCGATTCCTTCGTCGGCCGCCTGGCCTGCGTCTTCCAGGGCTCGGCCGATACCACCTTCTATATCGTGGCCCTTTACTTCGGCTCGGTGGGCATCCGCAAGACGCGCTATGCCATCACGGCCGGCCTGATCGCCGATCTGGCTGGCGTGATTACCGCCGTCTTCGTTGCCTACGTCTTTTTCCACTAAGGAGCACCATGTTACGTCCTGTCCTGATGGCTGCACTGTTGGCGGGTCTTGGCCTGTCGACTGCGCACGCGCAATTGCCCGAATCCGTCAGCCTGCTGCTGCGCAGCGCGAATATCCCCGAAGACGCCATGGGCGCCATCGTCTTGCGCGGCAACACCACCGTGCTGTCGCATGGGGCCGAACGCAGCATGCAACCGGCCTCCACCATGAAGCTCGTAACGACGGCCGTGGGCCTGGAGCAGCTGGGCCCCATCTTCCGCGGCCGCACGGAGTTGCGCACCAGCGCCGACGTCATCAATGGCGTGCTGAAGGGCGACTTGATCCTGCGCGGTGGCGCCGATACGGATTTCAATGCGAACGTGCTGGAACACATGCTGCAAACCTTGCGCACGCAAGGCATCGTGAAAATCAAGGGTGATTTGATCCTCGACCGCCAGCTGTTCCAGCCGGCCCGGCCCGACATCGGTGCGCCACCGTTCGATGAGTCGGCCGAATTCCGCTACAACGTCATCCCCGATGCCTTGCTGCTGAACACCAATCTGCTCGATATCAATATGAACTCGACGGAGCGGCAATTGAACATCCTGATGCAGCCGGCGCTCGAGAACGTCAGCATCACGAGCGACATGAAACTCATCAAGGCCAGTTGCGCCAGGTGGGAAGACGGCTGGCGCCCGCCCGAATACCGGCGCGATGCGAGCGGCAAGCTTCAAGTCATACTGCACGGCACCTTCCCGCAAAATTGCAGCAAGGCCACCAGCATCAATGTGCTCGACCGCAACGATTATGCGGACCGCTTGTTCCGTGCGACCTGGAAACGCCTGGGCGGCACGATCACAGGCACGGTGCGCGAAGCGCCGGCAACTGGCTTGCCGCCGACGGCCGAACCGGTCGGCACGCGCATGCTGGCCGACCACGTGGCGCGCGCCTTGCCGGAGGTCCTGCGCGATATCAACAAAACGTCCGACAACACCCTGGCCCGCACCCTGTTCCTGAGTCTGGGCAGCTTGCAAAGCGATGGCTGGCTGGGCAGCCGCCCCGTCGCCATGGCGGCGCCGGAAGACACGGCCAGCCGGGCGCGGCAAGTCGTCCAGGAATGGTTCCAGCGGCACAATATTAATACTCAGGGCATGCTGGTCGACAACGGTTCCGGCCTGTCGCGCACGGGGCGCATTGCACCGGCGCAAATGGCCGGCGTCCTGCAAGCCATGCAGCAAAGTCCGTGGGCGCCCGAGTTCCAGTCCAGCCTGCCCATCGTCGCGCTGGACGGCACCATGCGCAAGCGCCTGCTGAACAGCCCAGCAGCCGCACGGGCCCGCATCAAGACGGGAACGTTGAAGAATGTGGTGGCTATCGCCGGTTATGTCCCCGACGCCAACAACCAGCTGTGCGTGGTGGTCGCCATGATCAATAGCGACCTGGTCGGTAACGGCAACGGCCGCGCGGCTGTCGATGCGCTGATTGAATGGGTCGCCAAGAGCGGCGCCACGCCGGTAGTAGCCGGCCAATAAAGGAAAATCAGAATAGAAAGGCAGCGCGCAGCGCTGCTTTTTTTTTTCGTCCTTTTGTATGGTTTGGCTACCCTGTTCGGCTTGCGTGGTTGTCGGATTACGCTCCGCTAATCCGGCCTACCCGCCATCCAATAAACGTAGGTCGGCTTGGCGCGCAGCGCGTAAGCCGACAAGCACCCGCAGCCTATAACGCAAACAAACCACCAGACGAAAAAAAACCCCACCATTGCTGGCGGGGTTTTTCTCTACTGCGAATAACAAGCCTGACGATAACCTACTTTCACACTGGTTGCAGCACTATCATCGGCGCAAAGTTGTTTCAC
>NZ_JAAOLY010000012.1 GCF_011601275.1 Janthinobacterium lividum
TACTGGCTGCCGGCTTCGCTGACCATGCGCACAGCGCGCTCGATGACTTCGGGGGAATACTTCGGTTGCTTTTTCATAGCTCCATTTTCTCAAAGAATGGAGCCTCTACAAAACCCGGGGCGATTCAAATCTATGTCTGCTTCGGGGCGACTGCTGGCGTCGCCCTTGTTCTCAAGCATCGGTTTGCTCGGCCATTTCTAGCGCATCCTCAACCTCAATGCCAAGATAACGCACCGTACTTTCCAAGCGCGTGTGGCCCAGCAATAGCTGTACCGCCCGCAAATTTTTTGTGCGACGGTAGATGAGGGTTGGCTTCGTCCGGCGCATCGTGTGTGTGCTGTATGCCGTCGGGTCTAATCCGATTTCGTCGAACCATTGGTGAACTATGCGCGCGTACTGCCTGGTCGAAATATGCGGCGATTCGGAAATCCGACTGGGGAATAGAAAGTCGCCGTGCCGCAAAGCTGCGGCCGCAATCCAGTCCCCAAGGCTCTTCCTGGTCCCTGCGGTAAGTTCGAATTGGACAGGTCGCTTCGTTTTCTGCTGCATCACAATGGCCCTCGCTGCTATATGCCCTCCCTGACATACATCATTGACACGCAACTGGACCAAGTCGCAGCCACGCAATTTGCTATCGATGGCCAAGTTGAAGAGCGCCAAGTCGCGCACTCTCCGGTAGATTTCCAGGCGGACGCGAATTGCCCAGATTTCGCTTACGCGTAGCGGTGCTTTTTGCCCGACTAATTTGCCCTTGTTCCATGGTGTAGGTTGACCAAAAAATTGTGCTTGATATTCCATGATAGACCTCCTGAATGGAACTCTACTATGCGTCTAAAGAGCATCGGCGGCGTGAGGAAGGTGATGTGGAAATTTACTAGATTTTCATTTGGACAACATGGTATCGTTGCTTACAGGCGGGATACGGCAAACAGTGGACGGTCAAGCAGGTAAGCTTGTGTACTTATAATAGTGAAATCGTGGAATATGAAGAATCGAGTACGATTTGTGGCCGCAGGAAATGCGCTTGCCCCAGCATTGAGCATCTTGCGCAAGATCGGCTATACCGTGACGCGGGAAACATCCGGCGAGCGACAGTATCGAGCGGAAAATGAAACGTGCGTTTTTTACGCGGGGGATCCGCTCACGCTACTCGGCTTGGTCAAGATTTACGAAGTGCGGGGTCCTGATTGGCAACCAAGTGATGAGGAAGTTCGGCGGTTGCTATTACTTGAGAATGACAACGAATAGTAGTCTCCAATCGGCCAAGAGCGGCCGCTGAATATTTCTACGTGATGCTATGAGACTAATTTATCCACATGAACTGCCGGTTATCGATTTCTTGTTTCGCGCTTCAGGACGCTTGGAAAATCCAGCTGAGCTGTTGGTCAGTTCGATGGATGACGGCGGAATGGGGTCTTTGAAATTTGCTTCCGAAGCTAATGCCAGGCGATATGGTGCAACTATTGCTGCATGTGAATTTGAAGATACTGACGGCGTCTTGGTTTCGGCGATTCTGAACCTCGACGAAAGTGGTTTGCCGTTCGAAGTCGACGTTTGGAAGGTCGATTTTACTCCGGTGCTAACCTGGCCGGAGCCTATGGCCATCAGAGCTTCGGATAGTTGAGTATTGGCTGAAACCTACCAAGGACGGCAACCGGCCAAAAGCAGACCGACGTACTACCCGGAATTTAGTGAGAAAGACTTAATGAGCGAACGCGCCTTTATGGTTCCAGTCGAACGGTATGACCTCTCGGCACTTTTGTCGGAATGGACCTGGCTGGTCCCCGAGCGGGATACTCCTCTTTTCCTGACAGTAATGGCCGACTGGGTATTTGGCTCCCCTGATGGAGCAATCTGGCGACTGTCTGCGCTGGAGGGGGATTACGTGCAAATTGCCAAAAATGCCGAGCAATACAATTGTATGAAAAGGTCGGAGGAATGGCTGAGCGAAGAGTTTTGCGCCGACTGGCAACCTATTGCCGCTGGAAGTAACTTACTGCCAGACGAGGCCGAATGCTTAGGTTGGAGAGTGCATCCTTACTTGGGCGGCGATATGAAGGTCGGGAACTTGCAGGTATTCTCCATGCTGGTCTACCAAAGCTTGATGGGGCAATTACACCGCCAGCTTAGAGCTCGCCCAGCCACAGCCCCTGCGAAGAAGCCTAGCTGGAAATT
The DNA here is from genome assembly GCF_011601275.1 of Janthinobacterium lividum. GTDB lineage: Bacteria > Pseudomonadota > Gammaproteobacteria > Burkholderiales > Burkholderiaceae_D > Janthinobacterium > Janthinobacterium lividum_E. The sequence continues at coordinate 2,176 of NZ_JAAOLY010000012.1, forward strand.
TTGGTGACTGATTCCGGCCAACTGCGGACGTTCGATTTAAAGGAGAAATGCATGGATGAGTCCACCCAATTTAGCTTGTTACTGTCGAAATTGCATGAGGCGTTGTCTAGCGAAGTTTTTCGAGCATGCGAAAGCTTGAATGGACATGGCGAATGGGAGATGGCTTTGGATCATTGTGTCTACCATCTGGCTAAAGTGCCACTTGCTACAAAGATGGAACTGATGGCTTGCGCTCAGGGCTTTGGATCATCGGGGGCTGTGTTGGCGGAGATTGAAAAGCTTCCATGCAGCTAGCCCATAGTTGTTTTCTCGGACGTCCGCTTTGGGGCGGAACCCGGCAGCGACGGCAACCGGCCAGGAGCGGTCATCGGCCAGTGCCAAACCGGAGATATGGACATTAGCAACAATCGGAGGCTTACTTGGAAATTACATTTAGAAAGCCTAACTCCAAAAAGACCGTGCTCCAACGGCTGGTCATCGTTATCCTCTACTATGCTTTCTGTTTGCCTGGAATGTATCTCATGATCGTGGGTCTCGCGACGGGTGGTGTTCCTATAGTTATGAAATTAATTTGGATTGGCGCTTGGGTGGCACATATCGTAATGGGCATTCAATGGGTACGTAATGTGCGACTTTCTCCACTTTGGCCGATAGCGGGCGTGGGCGCTGGAGTAGCGAGTTTTCTTGTGATTATAATTTTACCGATTGCGATGTTTATCCAGTTACTTCTCGTACTGCCAGGCGTTTTGCTCGCGTGTAAGCTTGTGGCGTTTCATTGGGCAGCCCCCCCTTTAGCTATTACATTGCGGAATGAATAATGCTTTGCAACGAGAACTAAATGCTATCGGAAGATAGTCAACCGACTCTACTACACGAAGATTAGTTGTTTTTTGCACCGCTGGTTGAGTCGAACGCTGCCGTACACGCGGCGGCAGAAACCGGCCAGAAGCGGCCGTTTGGGCGTTGATTGCCGTATATGCAACTCTCTGATAGAGTCGATGTGACCCAAAATGAATGGAGCGCAAGTGAAGACTTATCATGGCAGTTGTCATTGCGGTGTGGTGCGATTTGAAGCTGACATCGACCTAAGCCAAGGAACCATCCGGTGCAATTGCTCTATTTGCTCAAAGGTACGGTTCTGGCCCGCGATAGTGAAACCTGCTTCTTTCCGATTGCTGTCCGGCGAAGCGGAACTCACTAAATATCAATTTTTGACGAAGACCGACCAGCACCTCTTTTGCAAACATTGCGGGGTACGCTCCTTTGGAATTGGGCGCTCGCCTCGCTGGGGCGAGTTCTATGCGGTCAATCTAACGTGTTTGGACGACGTCACTCCGGAAGAACTCGTGAATGCGCCTATCACGTATTTGGACGGTAAGAACGACAACTGGGAAACACCGCCAGAAGAAGTGCGTCATCTTTAGCTAGCGCACAGCTGCAGCCGGCCAAAAGCGGCCATTGATCTCTGCGCAAGCGCGACGGACGCATTGGTTAGAAAGGCCGAGCTTTTGGCAAAATGGCTACAGCGGCCGATATCCACCCAGAGCGAACGGAGGATTTACTCAGCCCTGACTGCAAATATCCCTTGGCATTCAAGTTCCGAGGCCTGAGCGCGCAGCCAATCAAATACCTGCAAGACAATGTCCGAACGCGCAGGTGCAGCCACGCCTGACAGCCACCAGGTAGTGCCAGGCACGCGCGGGTATCCTGGCAGGACCTGCAATTGGCCACGTGCCAAGCTGGCGTCCACCAGGATGCGCGGCAGGCAGGCAACGCCGCGTCCATCCAGGGTTGCATCCAGCAACAAGCGCGCATCGTCATAGATGGCGCGCTTGCGAAAGCGCGCCAGCGGCCCCAGGAACAACGGTGCCGTGGCGTCGCCCGTCAGACTTTCTTCCAAGCAAACTAGGTCCGCATGCAGATGATGCTGTTCTTGGGGCACGCCGGACAGCCGCCCCGCCAGTTCGCTGTTGGCAACCAACATCCATTCATCGTGAAGCAGCGGAATTTCCAGCAAGTCCGGCTGCAGGATAGGTCGGTCGCCGATGGCGATATCGACGTCAATTTCATCGACGAAGCGGGCGCTCTCATCCACCGACAGCAGCAGACACAGCCCGGGTAACTGCGCTTCGAGCGCACGCAAGCGGGGCTGCAGCCAGCCGTGCAACAGGACCGCCGGGCACACGAGCACCACCAGTCCCGGATCGAGGTAGGTGGCAATGCGCCCCAGGCCGCTGCGGAGAACGGTCATCGAGCGCTGCACACTGCGCAGCAGCACTTCGCCGGCTACCGTCAGTTCCACGCCGCGTCCCGCGCGGCGGAACAGCGGCTGCTTGATCTGTTCTTCCAGCAGTTGCACCTGGTGGCTGATGGCTGACTGCGTTACGTGCAGCTCGTCGGCCGCACGCGAGAAATTGCCATGGCGCGCCGCCGCCTCGAAGCCCATTAACAATTTCAGAGAAGGAATACGATGGTCATACATATGAGAAAACCTAATCAATTAGTGCAAATCATATCATTTGTTTTCATGCTTTAGACCGAAGACAATGCTCTCCATCCCGGCGCCCGGCTGTAGCGCGCGGTAATATTGTTAATAAATAAAAGGATGGATAATGAATACACGTCGATATTTCTTGCGCCATTGCATGGTGGGCGGCAGCGCGCTGGCCATGGGCGGCCTAATGGCCGCTTGCGGCGGTGACGCCGAAGGCGGGGCGCAAACCGGCAAGGTGATGCCGCCCGTGAACAGCGGTAGTGGCGGCAACAATACTGGCGCGAAGGACGCCAGCGGTTGGCGCATGCCCGACGAAGCGGAAGCCCACAAGGCCACATGGATGGCGTATGGCGCCTCGAGCGCCATCTGGGGGCGCGCGCAAGTACCACAGGTGCAGTTGGCGCTGGTGCGCATCGCCAATGCCATCGCCGCCCACGAACCCGTCAACATGCTGGTGCGCCCGGCTGAGCTGGCCAGCGCGCGGCAGTTGCTCGATGCGCGCGTGAACCTGGTTCCCGCCGAGATGGACGATTTATGGATGCGCGACACGGGGCCCATCTTCGTGCGCAAGCCGAATGGCGAGCGGGCCGGCGTGAAGTTCAACTTCAATGGCTGGGGCAACAGGCAGCAGTTCGGCCAGGATGGCCAGGTGGCCGACGTGGTCGCCGCCCAGGCCCAGGTGCCGCTGCTGAGCACGCGCCTGGTGCTGGAAGGGGGCGCGCTGGAAGTCGATGGCAAGGGCACGGCCATCATCACGGAAAGTTGTGTTCTGAATACGAACCGCAACCCGGGCTGGAGCAAGGTCGACTGCGAAGCGGAACTGCTGCGCCTGCTGGGCATCCGCAAGGTGATCTGGCTGCCGGGCATCAAGAACAAGGACATCACGGATGCCCACACGGACTTTTACGCCCGTTTTGTGCGCGCCGGCGTGGTGGCAGCGCACCGCGAGATGGACCCGGAATCGTACGACTACGCGCTGACGCGGCGCCACCTGGAGATCTTGCGCGGCGCCACTGATGCGGATGGCCAGCCCCTGCAAATCGTCGTCATCGATGGTCCCGAGAAAATTCGGCCTGGAAACAACCCGAATACCTTCGCCGCCGGCTATATCAATTACTATGCCACCAGCGGCGCCATTTTCTTGCCGGAATTTGGCGATGCGCAAGCCGATGCAAATGCCAAGGCGCAGTATGCGCAGCTGTATCCGGGCCGCGCCATCGTCCAGATCAATATTGACCCCATCGCGGCCGGTGGCGGCGGCATCCACTGCACCACGCAACAGGAAATTGCATAAAAGGAGAGCAGCATGCAACGACGACATTTCCTCTCGGGCGCCATGGGCCTGGCGGCCGGCGCCGCCGCAGGTTGGCCCGCATTGCCAGCATGGGCTGCCAGCGCTGGCTGGCGCATGCCCGATGAAGGCGAGCGCCACGCGGCGACCTGGATGGCTTTCGGCGCCAATGACGAGGTATGGGGCAAGCGGCTGAAAACGGGCGCGCAGGCGAACCTCGCGCGTATCGCGCAAGCCATCGCCAGCTTTGAGCCCGTGCACATGCTGGTCAACGAGGAAGATTACGACGTGGCGGCGCGCCTGTGCGGCAGCAAGGTCAGCCTGCTGGTGCAGCCCATCGACGACTTGTGGATGCGCGACACAGGCCCCGTCTTTGTCAAAAAGGCAGACGGCGCGTCGGCCGGTGTGAACTTTAATTTCAATGGATGGGGCGAAAAGCAGGACCACGACGACGATGCGCTTGTGGCATCTTTTGTTGCCGGGTGGGCGAGCGTGGCCGTGCTGGAAAGCAGCCTGGTACTCGAAGGGGGGGGCATCGAAGTCGATGGACAGGGCACGGCTATCATCACGGAAAGCTGCGTACTCAACTCCAACCGAAACCCTGGCGTGGGCAAGGCGCAATGTGAACGGGAGCTGCGCACGCTTTTGGGTATCCAGAAAGTGATCTGGCTGCCCGGCATCGCTGGCCAGGACATCACCGATGGCCACACGGATTTCTATGCCCGATTTTGCTCACCTGGTGTCGTCGCGGCTGGCTTTGAAAGCGACCCGTCCTCGCCCGAGCGCGCCGTCACCCAGCGCCACCTCGACATCCTGCGCAAGGCCACGGATTCCCGTGGTCGCCCACTGCAGGTCGTGGTCCTGCCGGGCCCGGGGCAGGTCCGTCCGCAATATGAAAACAAGGATTTTGCAGCCGGTTACATCAATTTCTATATCTGCAACGGCGCCGTGCTGTGCCCGGAATTTGGCGATGCCGCAACCGACCGCAACACCAAGGCCATCCTGCGCGAACACTTCCCAGGGCGCGAAATCGTGCAACTCAATATCGACGCCATCGCGGCTGGTGGCGGTGGCATCCACTGCACCACGCAGCAGCAACCGTTCTGAGTTTGGCAATAAAAATAATGTCATTGTAGCTATGAATTCGCGGGCTACGAGGATCATCATGATTTGCTTTTAAATAGTAATCAATCACCACTAGTTTAGATTTTTTCAAACCATGCCAAAACGGAGGGCCAGGACTACCTTACGAGAGCGTATTAATGTCCGCTATGGGGCGGTACCTGCCAACGATGGCAACCGGCCAAAAGCTGAAATTGAGAAAGTCATACCGAGCGACTTCTTCTGCTCCGAAGAACTCCACTTTGAGTCCAGTGCACTACCTCGATCCTAGACCGTTCCACAGGTTATGGGGGCCACGGGAGGGTTAACCGATCCAGCCAACCGCACTTGTATCAATTCCAGCAGCGCCCGCACACGCGCGGTCACGGAATGGCGATGGCTATATGCCCCCAGCAATTTCAGCGGCGCGGGACACAGGTCCAGTGGTACCTCCTGCAATCGGCCCGTAGCAAGATCTTCCTGGCAGGGATAGGCCGCCACAATCGCGAAGCCGATGCCTTGCCGTGCGCCTGCCACTGCCAGTTCTCCGCTGTTGACGCGGTAACGGCTGCGGACCGGCACCTTGACGATTTCTCCCGCAGCGTTCTGAAATTGCCAGGGCTGACCTTTCAGCGCACTGAGGGTGGTGATGCAGGGTAGAGATTTCAGTTCGCGCACATGGCGTGGCATGCCGGTCTTGGCTAACAAGGTGGGGGCGGCAACCACGATGCTGGGCAGGGTGGCGAGTTCGCGGGTGATGAAAGTACTGTCCTCCTGATGGCCCCGGTGGAAGACGATTGAAAGATCGACGTCCTCTCGAAGTACCTCAAGTCCGGTCATCCGGGTATCGCATTCAAGCTCGATGCCTGGATGGAGGCTACAGAATTCGGCCAGGATAGGAGCTAGCAGCCTTGGCGCTTCGCCTGGCATGCACATCCTTAGAGGGCCACGCAGCTCACGCTGTACTGTGCCAAGCTCTTCCTCGGTGGACAGCAAGGCGTCGAGCAAGGGTTTTGCGCGTTCGTAGAGTAGCCTGCCAGCTTCCGTCATGCGCAGGTGGCGGGTGCTGCGTTCCAGCAGGCGGACGCCCAGCATGCGTTCCAGCGAGGCGACGTGGCGGCTAACGTTAGAAGATGGCAGGGTCAGCAGGCGTGCCGCGCCGGCAAAGCTTTGTTCATCGACGACCGCCACGTAGACACGGACTGTATTGAGGTCGAGGGCATTGCGCATTATTATCCCGATTAAGGTATGAAAGCTCACCATTTTTACATACTAGTACTCCACAGTGCTGGAATTTAATATGCCATCTCGTCCGATGGATCGCCGTCGGCGGCACGTCGGGACGGATTGAATAGGAGAGCTTTAGCATGGAAATCGGAATACTTGGCGGCGGCATTGCAGGGTTGAGCGTGGCGCTTGCCTTGAGCAAGCAGGGGTACAGTCCCCGGGTATATGAGCGCCGGGCGGGGCCGGCAACCATGGGGGCTGGCGTGACGCTCTGGCCCAATGCCAGCTTTGTGCTGGAAGAACTGGGACTGCTGCAAGACATTGAGGCTATTGGCGGTAGACCGCTGACAATGCGGCGCCAGGATGCTGCTGGAAATGCACTGGGGGGCCTCGATATTGGTTTGCTGGACCGGACGATGGGATACCCAACCTACACGGTGCTGCGCAGGCACTTGCAGGAGGTGTTGCTGGATCATGCGGCACGGGCAGGGATTCCGGTGGAGTTCGGGCGCCGCGCGGTGGCCATTGAGCTTGATACTCATGGCAGAGCCGTGGCCCATTTCGAAAGTGGCGCGAGCATCCGCCCGGATCTGCTCATTGGGGCCGACGGCCGCATGGAATCAGTGGCGCGCAAGTTTGTCGCGGGTGACAACACACCAATCTATCAAGGCTTTGTGAATTGGATTGGCGTGGCGCAGGGGCCGCATGCGCTGGTGAGCGATGTTTCGATTCAAGACTTCTGGGGGACGGGCAAGCGCTTCGGTTGCGTGCCGGTCCGGCCGGATCTGGTCTACTGGGCGGCGGCGCAGGCACGGCCATTGCCGGTGGCGGCGTCCGCAGTGGATATGCGTAAGGAAATCGAAGACCTGTTCGCGGAATGGCCTGAGCCTGTCACACGTCTCATCCAGGCGACACCGGCGGATGCCATCCGACTGATTGCCGTGCACGACTTGGAGCCGCTGCACACGTGGAGCCGGGCAAATGTGCTGCTCGTGGGAGATGCGGCGCACGCGCCGTTACCGACGTCGGGGCAAGGAGCCTGCCAGGCGCTTGAGGATGCGTGGCATTTGGCCCGGTGCTTGGATGGTGCAAGTGGAGCCTTGGAAGACATCTTCCAAGCGTTTGCGAGAATTCGCGCTCCCAAAACCACAAGGCTGGCGGAACAGGGCCGGGTCTTCGCACGTGGGTTGTTTGCTACAGATCCCGAAACCTGTCGCATCCGCAACGAGAGGGCCAAGGCATCCGATCCTGTGCGTGACGTGCAGGTCTTGGCTGCTGGATGGAGCCAGGGTCTGCCGATACTTGGTGGCGCAGACAGCCCGTCACTGGAGGTAGGCGGCTTTGACAGCCTGTACCGCATTGAATGATGTGCGCTGGATTCCACGCGGATAGAAAGTCATGTCCCCAGTGACGAAAGCCGAGCGGCCGGCTGAGCTTGACAGGCGCTGGATGCAATTTTTCAGGTTTTATGCAAACGCCTCTTCCCATTCATCCGGTCATCTTGCATGTGGGCATCAGCCGGTAACGTTACATAGCGGACCGTGGCCATCGAAACTCGAACGGCGGCTTTGGGGCGAATGCAGACGCGCTGAAGGTGCCCGGCATGGCGTTGTCGCTCGCCTCATCCCGCCGTCTTCCTCTTCCCCTTCAACAAACTCCCCGCCGCATTTTCTTCGAAACGCCCCGCCTCTTCTATATAGCCATGCACGGTGCCATCGTGGCGCCAGCCACCCTGGCGCTTGATGGACTGGAAGTCGGCGCCGGCCCGGTGCGCGCTGGTGGCCATGCCGCGGCGCAGGCTGTGGCTCGATAGTTCCGGCACGTAATCGAGTTGCGCCAGCCTGGCGCAAGCTTCCAGGATCGTGTTGATGCTGCTCGCGTGCAGTCCCTTTCGTCCTACATGGCCCCACTGGTTGACGGTGCGCAAGAGCGGACCCGTGCGGATGTGCGCCGCTGCCAGCCATGTGCGCAAGGCCGTGGCCGGGCAGCAGACGCCGTCGCCGAACGGGATCGCCTTGACGATGCCCTCCCCCAGTTGATCCGTCTTCGAGCGGGGCAAGGTGATCACCAGGCCCTGCGGCTCCCAGCGCACGTCCTCCACGGTCAATCCCGCCAGTTCGCTGCGCCGGAAACCGCCAAAAAAGCCCAGTTGCAGCAAGGCGCTGTCGCGCAAGGACTTGTTCGTGCCCAGCGCGGCCAGTTTGACGACGATCAGCTCCAGGTCTTCCAATGGCAGCGCCTTGGCCTTCTTCTTTGGCTTGCCGTGCAGGCGGGCGATGCCGGCCAGGGTCTTGCGCACGGTGGGCGTGGACGCGAGGTCGGCAAAGCCCTGATACACATGCCATTGCGACAGGGCCGTCAGGCGCAGGGCCAGGGTGCGGGCGTTCAGGCTGTCCGCATACGCCATCAGGTAGCGGATGACGGTGGACTCGTCGGCAGGCAGCGCCCCGCCCCAGGCCTGGAAGTGGCGGATGGCGGAGCGATAGGTGCGGCGCGTGTTATCCGAGGTGGCGGCGGCTAAAAAGGCCTGATGGCGCGCGGCCAGCTCGGCATCGACGAGGGCGCCGTGTAATGGCGCGGGGGCGATGGCAGTGCTTTTTGGCACGGCGATACGGCGTTTCGGGACAGGCAAATCGGACATGGCGGCGGCGAAATCGGGGTTTTGTACTGGGAGATACGCAGAATAGCATGCAAAGCCCTCCCCATAACACGCGATAAGCTATCTTATCGTGACTTATATTTTTCAAAAAACGATGAAAATTTATATCGTAATATTATCCGATATTACGTATCATGTAATACGTTACTAAATTTCTTTCATAGGTGATTTCATGGCCCGCACTGGCATTCTGTACTCTGATGTTATGAAAGCAGCCCAAATCGTCGCTGCCGATGGGCGCAATCCCACGGTCGACAATGTGCGCGAAGCGCTGGGCAGCACGGGCAGCAAGAGCACCATCGCCCCCCTGCTCAAGCGCTGGAAGGAAGAGTTCCAGGGTGGGGGCGCCGTGAAAACGGAGTCAGGCTTGCCTGCCGAACTGATGGAAGCGATGCGCGGCGTCTATGAAAAGCAGCAGCGCGACGTGGCGCAGCAATTGGAAACGGGCATACAGCAGAACCGCGCCGAACTGGACGCGGCGCTGGACAAGCTGAAGAAGACGGAAAGCGAACGCTTGAAATTGACGGAGGCGCGCGCCGCCCTCACCCAGGAATTGCGCGCCACCCAGCATGCGCTGGCGCACCTGAAGGAAGAGCACCATTTCCGCGCCGTCACACTGGCCACCCTGCACAGCGATAACGCGGGCCTGACGCAGCGCCTGGCCGACCGCGGTGAGGAAATCGCGGCCCTGAACCGCCAGCTGGCGCAGGTGCGCTCGCAGTTCGACCATTACCAGGAAGCGGCCGCGACCCAGCGCAACGAGGAACGGGCGCAGGCGCAGCAAAGGATCAGCCGTCTGGAGCAGGACAATGCGCAGCTGCAGCAGCGTCTGCAAGGCCAGCAGGCGACCCTGGTGCAGCAGGACATGCGTTTGGCGCAGTTGCAGGCCGAACACACGCGCCTGGCTGATGAAGCGGCGGCCGACCGCGATGCGCTGGCCACCGTGCGTCCCGAGCGCGACCAGTTTGAATTTCAATATTTGCAGGCGGCTGCCTCGGCCGACGCCCTGCTGGCCAAGCTGGACACAGCCTTGCTGGCGCTGAACGACGCCAAGGTGGCGCTGGCCGCGCAAGACCGGCAGCTCGACATGCTGGCGGAAAGCGGGCAACTATCGCAGCAGAAAATGGAAGCATTGGCGCAGGAACGCGACGGCTTGCTGCGCGAGAATGCCGGCATGGCGGCGCGCCTGGCGCTGCACGGCAAGGGGAAACGCGATGTTTGAGCCTGTCTACATGGCCTGGGACCATGACGGCCCTCAGGACGAGAATCGCCAGCCTCCAGGCCCTGCCCCATTATTTCGCCTGCCCGATGACGGCAGATGACGAAGCCTACGCGCAGCATTCACCTTGACGCCGATCGGCGCGCCGCTGCTGGCGCTGGCAAGCGCCGGTGCGCCATGCTACCCGGCCGTGTTCCAGGAACTGCCGGGGCAGGAAGCGCTGCCTGACGGCGTGCTGAGCGCTTGCGAAGCGCAGTGGCGCAGGACGTAGCCGGGGGCAACTACAGGCGACGGTTCAGCACGCAGTCGATATCGTGGGTTTTCAGCTCGGCCTGGACCACGCCGTCCCGCAGCCAGTAGCCATCGTCACCCTGTTCCAGCGCCACCATGTCGAGCACTCCCAGGGCTGGCGGGATGGCGCCGGCGAGCAAGGCCGCCGTGTCGTCCCACTCCGCATAGAACAACTTCAGATACCAGCCGTCGTCGTGGGCAAAGGCGAGGAAGCTACCCTGCAAGGCAGGCAGCGGTGCCAATGCGCCACGGTGGTCGAGCATCGCGCCCACGTCTGCATCGCCAGGGGTCGGCGGTGCGCCCCGCCAATCGGCCCAGGCATGGCTGCCGCAGTCGTACAGGTTTTCCTGGGCCAGGGCCGGCAGGTGCTGCCACGCCAAGGTCTGCCAGGGGGCCGGTTTCCTGGCCGTCCCGGCGCTGCCCTTGCGCAGCACGATGCCGCCAGCCTCGCCGAGGGCACCAATACAATCCTTGAATTCGATGCCGGAAGCGACCAGCATGCGCTCGGCCGGGTCGTGCCAGATATACAGATAATGTCTCAAGTCGTCGTCCGTTTTGGTTTTGGCGCCGTATTTGCGGCCACGGCGGCGCGTATCAACGCCTTGAACGCCGCGGCATCGAGATGCTCGCCTTCGTGAATATCGATGGCCCGGCGTGTGTTGCCGTCCAGGCTGGCATTGAACAGGTGGGCCGGATCGGGCAAGGCGGCGCCCTTGGCGAAGGTGAGTTTCACGGCCAGCTGATAGGTTTCGCCCGTGCAAATCATGCCGGCGTGCGACCAGACGGGCACGCCGCGCCATTTGACTTCTTCGACCACGTCCGGGTCAGCCTGGTGGATCAGTGCGCGCACCGTGGCCAGGGTTTTGCCGCGCCAATCCGCCAGCGTGGCGATTTTCGCGTCGATCTGGCGGGCGGGCGATTCGGTGCTTGCCGCTTTTTCGGTGGGCGGCGCGCTTGCAGCGGCTTTTTTCATGGCTCACCCTCCTCCCTGTGCGCTTGCCTTACTGCGCGGGATCGGCCAGGCAGCTGACAAGCGAAGCAATCAATTGTGTACGCAGCGCCTGGTACTGCGCATCCGTGGCAAAGTCGCGCGGGTCGGCTGGCTGGTTCAGCACGTAGGCCGTGGCGACCGTACCGCTGGCAGCGTGCAGCAGCGTGTACAGGCTGATGATGCCTTGCGCCCGCGCGATGCTGGCCTGATTCAATCCTAGCACTTCCACGCCCTGGCGCGCGTCCGTTTCCAGCGGCACCTGATGCGGCGGCTTGCTGCTGGCCGACATCTCCTGCATTTGCGCCAGGATGGTCTCGCGATCGGCGGCAAACTGGCCTTCGGCGCTGCGCTCGATCTTCAGATTCGAGAGGGGCAAGCTGCTCTTGCGGAACAGCATCAGCCGATAGCCATCGGCCGTCGAGACCCGGCGCTCCCCCGCCGCCATCTTGACGACGCGCGTGGTCGCGCTGGCCGGCAAGCGGTCCTGCGTCTTGAATTGGAACTCGCTGCGGTTGATGCATTGCGCCAGCGGCGCCAAAGGATCGGCCGTGCGGTCCTGGGCGTGTGTGGCCTGCGCGGCGAGCAGCATGGGCATGGCAAGCAAATGGCGCAGTTTCATGGGGCGCAATCATTTCATCGGGTCACAGTGCCGTGAGCATAACCGGCCATATTGCCAAAAGGCAAATGTTTAGTTTCCATCCTCTAAATACCCGTGGGAATAGCTTCTTAATATGAAATTCACCTGGCCCGCGTAGCATTCAAATTGGCAAGGCTCTCATTGTGCAGCGCCTGCCATTTCCCGGCAGAACCATGAATGACATCACTTTGACCTTGCACCACGGCGCCGCCGTGCCACGACATTCCGCCAGCGGCCACCGCCTGAAAGCGGCGCTGGGCGCCCTCTTCTTTCCCCGCCAGCGCACGCGCTGGCACGCCTTTCTGGGCAGCATGCCGGGCTTGAACTCGCTGGCGCAGCTGCATCCCTGCCTGCGCTTCAAGATTTACCGGCCGTACGCGTCGCGCCAACTCGGTTGCGCGGATCGCCTGGCCTTGCTGGAAGGACATTACCGCTTCCTGTGGCAAGCGGGTGCGCGATCGCTGGTCGAGCGGGCCGCGCGCGGGGCCGTGGTGCTGGCCGCGCTCGAAGGCAAGGACGGGGCGCTGTACCATTTACAGCTGACGGCCATCCACGACAGCTACCGCGAAGGCGAACTGTGCCTGCGCCTGACGCGCGACGGCCAGCCCCTATACCTGGCCAGTTTTTTGTTCGTGCCGCGCGCCGATGGCGTCTCGCTGCAACTGGGCGCGCTGCAAGGCTTGCGCTCGGAAGCGGGCAAGCTGGCCGTCAAGGAAGCCACGCGGGCCTTGCACGGCTGCCGTCCGAAAAACCTGATGGTGACGGCCTTGCGCGATTTCGGCGATTTTTTTGCCTGTACCAACCTGTTCTTAATCAGCAACGACAACCGCATCGCCCTGAATGCGCGCCGCCGGCGCCATATCGCCGCCGATTACGACCTGGCGTGGCAGGAATTGCACGCCTTGCGTATGCGTGACGGCAATTATCACTTGCCCTGCACGCCCTATCGGCTACCGGACCTGGCTGACGTGGCGTCAAAGAAACGCGCCGATGCGCGCCGGCGCGGTGAATTGCTGCAATCTATGACCAACGGCATGCGCGCGCAGCTGGCGGGTTTGTTGGAAGCGCCGGTGGCTGAAAATTGAGCAGCCGCCAGCCTTGGCATACTGGCAAAAATGACATAAAACTCAGGCAGCCTTCATGTTGCGGCCGTATCCTTCCTCATAAATGCCAGCCACAGGCGCTGGCGGTATACGGCCCACCGTGAACAAGGTTCCCATGACACCCACTTTTACCCTCCTCCCCCTTTGCCTCATCGGCAGCGCCGCCCTGGCCGCGCCCGTCCTGGACGACGCTGTACGCCAGCGCGCCGAGGAACTCACGCGCACAGGCATGCACCCGAGCATCGTCATCGCCGTGATCGACGGCAAGACCAGCGCCGTCTACGGCTTTGGCAGCGTGCATGCAGGCAAGAATAGCAAGCCGGGCGCCGACACTGTCTACCAGATCGGTTCCGTCACCAAGACCATGACGGCCTTGCTGCTGGCCGACGCTGTCGTCGATGGCAAGGTGACACTCGAGGAACCGGTGGCGGCAGTATTGCCTGGGTACACCATGCCTGCCTTTGACGGCAAGCAGATCAGTCTGCTCGACCTGGCCACGCACTATTCTTCGCTGCCGCGCCTGCCCGACAATTTCGCGCCCAAAGACCCCGCCAATCCGTATGCGGACTACACGGAAGCGAAGCAGCGGCAGTTTCTCGCCGCCTACAAGCTGCCCCACGCGCCGGGCACGAAATTTGACTATTCGAACATCGGCTACGCCGTGCTGGGCACAGCCCTGGCCGCACAGGCCGGCACCAGCTACGAAGCGCTGCTGCAAAAGCGCATCGCCGTGCCGCTGGGCATGCGCTCGACGTCGAACAAGCCCACGCACGGCATGCTGGCGCGCCTGGCACCCGGCCACCAGCTTTCGGGCGAAGCGACACCGGCCTGGGACTTGAACGTGGTGGCGCCGGCCGGCGGCGTGTATTCGAGCGCGCGCGACATGGTCGCCTACCTGCAAGCCTACATGTTCAAGCCGCTGCGTCCATATGCGCTGGGCGTCAAACCGCAGCGTTCGCTGGGTGCCGACAGCGAGACGAAAATCGGCCTGGCATGGCTGCTGGAGCAGCGGCAGGGTCAAAGCTACGCCTGGCACAGCGGCCAGACGGGCGGCTACACCAGCTATGCGGCGTTCACGACGGATGGCAAGCGGGGCGTGGTGGTGTTGACGAACGCGGCGCGCGATATCGACGCGCTGGGCTTGTCCGCCTTGCTGCCCGGCACGCCCTTGCCGCCGCTGAAAAAGCCGCTGGCCGCCATCGAATTGCCGCGTGCCGCGCTGGCCGAGTACGTGGGCGAGTATCTGCTGGCCAAGGATTTCACGTTGACGGTGACCTTGGGCAAGCATGGCCTGGAAGCGGCAGGCACGGGCGTCGGCTCAGCCCCCTTGTTTGCCAGCGCGAAAGATCAATTTTTCTTCCGCGCCATCGAGGCGGACCTGGCCTTTACGCGCGATGCCGCGGGCAAGATCGCCGGCGCCGTGCTCACGCAAGGCGGGCAGGACGTGGTGTTGCCGCGCAAGCAGTAAAACCTAGGCTGCCGGGTCCTGCATGAATTGCTCGACCCGGGCGACGAACGCCGCCTTGCTGCGCGTGCGAAATTCGCCGAGGAAGGCGTCGCTACCCTGGACGATCTTGCCGTGGCGGTCGTATGCCACCTTGCCCATCTCCAGCACGAATTCGCCGGCGGGATCGTCTTCCGGTTCAAAATGCGAATTGAAGCAGTAACCGCTGTCGCGGCAGCTGCCCCACAGCAGCAGCGCGCTGCTGAACCACTGCATGGTCTCGGGGCCGGGCTCCACCTCGAACAGAGTGTTGACGGTGATGTGCCAGCCGCCCGGTACGCGCAGCGGCTGCAATGGATAGGGAAAATGTGGCTGTTTCATGTGGGCGATGGCAGGCGGCGGGTTGCGTAAAAGGCGAGGAATTCCGCGGCAGGCAGCGCTTTGGCGAACAGCCAGCCCTGGCCGAATTCGACCTTGCGTTCCAGCAAATAGTCGGCTTGCTGCTGCGTTTCGATGCCTTCGGCCACGATCAGCATGTTCAGGGTGCGGGCCATGGCGATGATATGCGGCGTGACGCTGCTGGTGGCCGCGTCCGTGCCTATCGTGTCGACGAAGGACTTGTCGATTTTCAAGGCGTCGAGCGGCAGGTTTTGCAGGCTCGACAGGCTGGAATAGCCGGTGCCGAAGTCGTCGATGGCCACGGCGTGGCCCCGTGCCCTGGCTTTTTCGATGGTGGCGCGGGCCGCCTCCACATTGATGAAGCCCCGTTCCGTCGCTTCCAGCCAGATCTGCTGCGCCTCGATGCCCGTGCCGGCCAGCGCGCGTTCGAGCACGTCGAGCACCCTGCCCGTTTCGATGTCGCTGGCGCACAGGTTGATGGCGATGTGCAGTTCGCGGTCAGCCAGCAGCGCGGCGCGCATGTCGGCGATGACGCAAGCGATCACCTGGTCCGTGATGGGCAAGATGAGATCACTTTCCTCGGCCACGGGGATGAACAGGTCGGGCCGTATCATGCTGCCGTCGGGACGGCGCCAGCGTATCAGCGCCTCGGCGCCCACGCACACGCCCGTGTCGAGCGCAATGATCGGTTGATAGTGGACGAAGAATTCACGCCGCTCGACCGCCGTTTCCAGCTCGCCGCGCAGCGACAGCCGGCGGCGCGACAGCCACACGACGATGCCGACGATGAAGGCGGCCATCAGCAGGCCCAGCGGCAGGAGCAGCAGCTGTTCGCGGCGCAGCCTGTCGTTCAGCTTGCTGCGCGGCTCGATCATGACGGCCGTCAAGCCGTCGCGGTACAGCGTCGCATGGATGCTGCCGTCGGACGCGGCGTCTACGGCCGCCGGCAGTCCGGCGAGCAGGCGTTGCACCTGCGCCGGGTCCGGATGGTGCAAGGTGTCGAGCACGCCTTCCTTGCCGATGGCCACGGCCATCTGGATATCGCTGTCGACGATGACGTCGGAAAAGCGCACGGGATCGATCAGCACCTTGTAGGCGCGGTGGGACAGCCCCACCATGCGCTTGCCGCCGCTGACGACGGGGCGCAGGTTGAAATCGATGCCCATGCCGTTGGCCAGGGTGAAACCGGCGGGCGTGACGGCGATGCGCGCCTCTTCGATGCCCGTGGACGTGCATTTGAGCAAGCCGTTTTCCACGTAGCCGATATCGTCGATGCTGCGCGTGGTGATGGTGATGCGGCGCAATTGCTGGATATGCGCCTCCGAGCACGGCGCCAGGTCCAGCGCATCGGCGCTGCGCAGGGCGGCGCTGGCCGAGGCGATGGAACGGTGGGCGCGCTCGAGCGCGTAGCCGGCGAGCAGGCGCAGGCGTTCCTGCTCGCCCTGCTCGGCGCGCACGGACGACAGGTAAAAGGCCAGGCTCAGGGGAGCGGCCACGCCGATGACTGCGACCAGCACGCTCGTGATGATAATGCGTTTTCTGCGCATACAATTCCCTGCGGTAGTTATATGAATGCCATGTATTGCTCGATGGCATCATATTACAAGCAGAGGCCGTTTACTTGAATATTGCTGAACAGTTACATTTTTTCCAGCGGCCTGGCCAGCACCAACACCAGCGCCGCCACCACGGCCGCCAGCCCGCCAGCCAGGTACAGCACGCTGGCAAAGCCGTCGATGAAGGCGTGGCGCGCCGCTTCCTGCGCCACGGCTTGCAGCGCGGGCGGCAGCTGGCCGAAGGCGTCGGCCGCGTTGCCTGCCACGATGCGCCCGATCATCTCGGGCGAGGCTTTCAAGCCGTGCAGCCACGCCAGTTTCTCGAACGAAGCGGCCGTGCGCATGGACAGCACGGCGCCCAGCGCGCCGACGGCCAGCACGATGCCGACAAAGCGCGTGGTGGTGCTGATGCCGGAGCCCATGCCCGTGCGTTCGCGGGGAATGCAGGCGAGGATGGCCTTCTGGGTCGTACCGTTGAGCAATCCCGCCCCCGCGCCCGTGACGACCATGCCGGCCGCCACCCAGCCGTATTGCAGGCTGGCGGCGGCGAGCGCCGTGGCGACGTTGCCTGCGGCGACGATCAGCAAACCCGTCACGAGGATGCCGCGGTCGTCCAGCAGCCGCATGGCGCGCGGCGCCAGCCTTGACAACACCACCATGGCGACGGCGAACGGCAGCATGGCGCAGCCGGCCAGCACGGCGGAAAAGCCGAAACCGTTCTGCAGGTACAGCGGCAAAAAGGTCATCATCACCTGCGCGGCGATGGCGTAGCCGAACATGCCCAGCACGGCGCCGACGAACACGCGCCGGCCAAACAGCGATAAATCGACCATGGGCGCGCGCTGGCGCCTTTCCACCAGCACGAAGACCAGCAGCAGCGCCGCGCCCGCCACAAAGCGCAGCATGGTGGCGCGGCTGGACCAGCCCGCCACGCTGGCGTCGATCAAGCCCCAGATGATGCAGAACAGGCCGGCGGAAAACAGCGCCGCGCCGAGCGGGTCGAAACTGGCGTTGGAGGCATCCTTCGACTCGTCCACATGCCTGCGCACCAGCAGCATCAGGATGGCGACGACGGGCAGGTTCAGGTAGAAAATCCAGCGCCAGTTGATGGCGCTCGTGACCAGGCCGCCCAGCAGGGGCGCCACCGTCATGGCCACGCCCATGGCCGCGCCCCACACGGACCAGGCGCGCGCCCTCTCCTTTTCCGCGTGAAAGGTGTGACCGATGACGGCCAGCGCGGACGTCAGCAGCAGCGCCGCGCCGATGCCCTTGATGGCGCGCGCCACGTTGAGCACGAACGGCGTCCACGCCAGGCCGCACAGCAAGGACGCCAGGGCAAACAGGGCCAGGCCGAACAGCATCACCTTGCGCCGTCCCAGGCGGTCGGCGATGCTGCCGGCGGGCAACAGGAACGAGGCGAACGCCAGCATGTAGGCGCTGACCACCCATTCCACGTCGACAAAGCTGGCGTTGAGCGAGCGGGCGATCGACGGCAGGGAGACGGCGACGACGTTGGTGTCGAGCATGATCAGCGCGCACACGCCCGAGCACGTATATAAAACCCAGTTGGTATTTTTCATGCCTGTATTTTAAGCAGGCTTGTGTTATTTCCTGTTATAAGAGAAGCGCCTTATAATTTACCCATGGTGAATACAAACAAAGACATGGAATTGCGGCATTTCCGCTGCGTGCTCGCCGTCGCGCACAGCCTGCACTTCGCGCGCGCCGCCGCGGAACTGGGCATCTCGCCGCCCGCGCTGACCAAGCAGGTGCAGGAAACGGAACAGCTGCTGGGCACGCGCTTGTTCCAGCGCAGCAAGCGCGCCGTGGCCCTGACGGCGGCCGGGGAATTGTTCGTCATCGAGGCTGCGCGCGCGCTGGGGCAACTGGCGCAGGCGCAGGACGTGGCGCGGCGCGCGGGCCGGGGCGAGCTGGGACGGCTGGAAATCGGCTATGTGGCGTCGGCCGCCTACTCGGGCGTGCTGCAAGGCCAGTTTGCCCGTTTTCGCGCCAGCCACCCCGGCATCCATATCAGCGCGCGCGAATACGCGATGGACGCCCTGCCCGCCTTGCTGGACCAGGGCCGCGTGGACCTGGCGTTCGTGCGCCCGCCCCTGCACTTGCCGGACGCACTGGACTGCGTGGTCCTGCTGCGCGACCGCTTCGTGCTGGCCGTGCAGGCCGACAGCCCGCTCGCCGGAATCGATGTGGCGGCACCGGCCGCGCTGGCGCAGCAGGCGTTCATCGTGCCGGAACAGGAATTGGGCACGCTGGAAGTGAGCCGGCGCGGCGGCTTTGCGGCGCAAGTGGTGTCGCGCCCCGGCAGCCTGGTGGCCGTGCTGACGGAGGTGTCGCTGGGCGTGGGCTGCGCCATCGTGCCCCATTCCGTGATGGCCAGCGTGCAATTGCCGGGTGTGTGCTTCCGGGAGCTGGCAGCACCGCAGATCAGCTCGGAAATCGCCGTGGCCTTCCGCCGCCACGAACAGGCGCCCGCCGCGCGCGCCTTCATTGCCCAGCTGCGCGCTGTAGCGCTGTAGCGCTGTAACGCTGGCTGAGCCTCAGTTCTTCAATACGGCCACGGCATAGGTGCAGGCGGTGGCCGTTTCATTGCGGAACACGCAATCTGCCGGCGGCCCCAGCTCCAGGCAGTCGCCCTCGTCCAGCACGTGGCGGGTCTCGCCCTCGATGAAGACGAGGCTGCCGCTAAGCGCCCAGATCAGCTGTTTGCGCGCCACATACGCGGCGGCCGGCATGGCCACCACGGCGCCCGGCGGCAAGGTAATATGCACGAGGTCGAGCGGCATGTCCGACGCGGGCGACACGTGGCGCCGCACATAGCCGCTCTGCGGGTCGACCCACACGGGCTGGTCGATCTTGCGCAGCAGGCGCCCTTCGCGCATCTCGGCGCGGGCGATCAGTTCGGACATGCTCAGCTCGAAGGCGCCTGACAGCCGCGCCAGCAAGGTGGCCGTGGGACTGCAATCGCCGCGCTCCACCTTGTGCACCATCGCGCGCGACACGCCCGAGCGGGCCGCCAGCTCCGTCAGCGACCAGCCCAGGCTTTCCCGCTCGAGGCGCACCCTGGCCCCGATACGCTGGTTCAATTCGTCTGGTTTAGTGGACATGTATCGGACTCTTTTCCCGCTTCAATTCGGATTTTATTGGACAAGGCGTGGGCGGCACTCTATGATTTGTCCATTATAGTAGACGACTAGCAAGGAGATCAACATGCGCATACGCGATGCCCACGCGGGCGATATCGAGGCCATCACGGCCATCTACAACGATGCCGTCAGCAATACCCTGGCCATCTGGAATGAGCGGACGGTCGATGCGGCCAACCGCGCCGCCTGGCTGGCCGACCGCGAGCGGGCCGGCTATCCGGTGCTCGTCGCCATCGATGCAGAGGAAAAGGTGGCTGGCTACGCCTCGTTCGGCGACTGGCGCCCGTTCGAGGGTTTCCGCCACACGGTCGAGCATTCCGTGTACGTACGCGCCGACAGCCGCGGCGCCGGCGTCGGCAAGGCCTTGATGGGGGAACTGATTATGCGGGCGCGCGGCCTGGGCAAGCATGTGATGGTGGCGGGCATCGAGGCGGGCAATGCCGGCTCGATCGCCCTGCACAAGCAGCTGGGCTTCGAAGAAGTGGGTTTAA
Source organism: Janthinobacterium lividum (assembly GCF_011601275.1). Classification (GTDB taxonomy): domain Bacteria; phylum Pseudomonadota; class Gammaproteobacteria; order Burkholderiales; family Burkholderiaceae_D; genus Janthinobacterium; species Janthinobacterium lividum_E. The sequence goes on from NZ_JAAOLY010000012.1 coordinate 22,243, forward strand.
TGCGCCAGGTGGGCACCAAGTTCGGCGCCTGGCTGGACCTGGCGTTCTTGCAGCTGCAACTCGATGCGCGCAGCGATCCGGACGGCATCGCGCCGTCCAGCTAAGCTCACACAGACGTCAAGGATCGATCTCCGGCGGCGGACGGCGCAGCGCCATATGTTCCCACACGGCCACCAGGACCAGCACGCAGCTGGTGATGCAGGCCAGGGTCAACGGCGAATACAAACGGCCGTACGCCATCGGGATCAGCGCCAGGATGATCAAAATGCCCAGTAAATGCGACAGCGGCGGCGCGGCGCGCTCGCTGCTGACCCATTTGAACAAGGCATTCCCCAGCAGGTACAGGATCGGGCCGCCCAGCAAGGCGCTGATGCCGGCGAAGCTCGCCTCGTCCGGATGCACGAGGGCCAGTTCATCGGCCACGGCGGAGACGATCACGCCGCCCACGATCAGCACGTGGATATACGTGTAGGCCTTGCGCGCGATGCTGCCCGGGTCCTTCGAGTGGGCGATGCGGTGGTGGCCCGCCTCGGCGCCCGTGTCAAAGTAGATCCACCACATGGCGATGCTGCCCACCAGGGCCGACAGGAAGCCCAGCCAGTTGGCGCCCGTCCATTCGAGGCCCGCGAACGTGGCGCCCGTCACCAGCAAGGATTCGCCGAGGGCGATGATGACGAACAGGCCGCAGCGTTCGGCCATGTGGTTGCCATCGACGTCCCAGTCGGCCGTCGTCGAGCGGCCCAGGCCCGGCATGCCGAACAGCATCCATGGTCCGGCCAGGTCGATCAGCAGGGCCGCGACCCACCAGAAGATGCGCTGCTCGGGTGCGGCGGCGCCGCCGGCGATCCAGAAGATGCCGGAAAACGCGGCCCACAGGGCGATGCGCTGGAAATTGCGGCGGCGCGCCAGCGCTTCATGGCGCACGGCCCACCAGGCGAACAGGGGCCGGCCCACCTGCATGGCGACGTAGGCGCCCGCAAAGCCCAGGCCCCGCGTGCCGAACGCTTCCGGTATCGAGGCCGACATGATCAGCCCGCCCAGCATCAGCGCAAACAGGCTGATGCGCACGGGAATGCGCTCGGGGTCGAGCCAGTTGGTGATCCACGAGGTGAATATCCACACCCACCAGACGGCCATCAACAGCAAGCCCGTCTGCAGCCAGCCCATGGCGCTCAGGTGCGCCAGCAAGCCGTGCGACAGTTGCGTGACTGCAAACACGAACACGAGATCGAAGAACAGCTCGATCATGCCCACCTTGCCGCTGTCCAACCCGCCGCGCGTGCGCAACAGCGATTTACTTAATTCCATAGCTACTCTTTCATTCATGCTTGATTAAAACGGTGCATTCCGGGCTTATACGCTTACTGGTGTCAATAAGGGCAAGCCAGCGAAGTGGGCAGCCAGGTTATCGACGACCAGTTGCCCCATCGCATGGCGCGTTTCCACAGTCAGGCTGCCCACGTGCGGCGTGAGAACGACGTTGGGCAAGGCGCGCAAGGCAGCCGGTACGCGCGGTTCGTCCGCAAACACGTCGAGCCCGGCCGCGCCCAGGTGACCATCCTGCAAGGCGGCGATCAGGGCGTCTTCGTCGATCAGCGCACCACGGGCGATATTGATCAGGGTGCCTTGCGGACCGAGCGCGTCGAGCACGGTGCGGTCGACAATCTTGCGCGTGGCCGGCGTGCCCGGCGCGCAGACGATCAAATAATCGCTTTCCTGCGCCAGGGCCAGCAGCGATTCCGCGCGCGGCACGCTGGTGCCGGCAATGGCGCGCGGCTGGAAGTAGCGCACATGGATGCCGAAGGCGGCCAGGCGCGGCGCGATGGCTTGCCCGATCTGGCCGAAGCCGAAGATGCCGGCCGTCTTGCCGCGCAAGGTAGATGCGGGGGCGATGGCCTCGCGGCGTTCCCAGCCGCCATCGCGCACGAAACGGTCGAGTGCCACGACATGCCGCGCACTGGCCAGCAGCAAGGCCAGCGCCATGTCGGCCACGTCGTCCGTCAGCACGTTCGGCGTCGTGGTAACGGCGATGCCGCGCTCGCGCGCCACGTCGAGCGCCACGCCATCGAGGCCCACGCCATTGACGGCGACGATTTCCAATGCGGGTAGCAAGCCCATGTCGGCGGCGTTCAAGCCCAGCGCGCCCGTCGTGACGACGGCGCGGATGGCCGGCGCCCGCTCGGCCAGCCAGGCGTGGCGTTCATCCGCCGGCACTTGCCATGCATGGTGGCAGGTATATTGCTGCTCCAGTTGCGCGTTGACGGCAGCCGAAGGGCTGGGGGCGAGGATGAGGAGTTCGGGTGGCATGGGCGTCCTGGGTCGTGTCGACAAGATTTGCAGACGCAACTTAGCATATTTGACGCCTGGCCGGGGGCGACTGCCCCGCAATGGCCGGCTAAACCATGCTTTCGATAGGGGAATTTAACCGGGACAAGGTACGCGTTTGACCTTGCCGCCCGTCTTGAACGGATCGGCGCCCGCGCCCGGGTTCGCGTCCAGCCCAAAGCAAGTGGCGCCGCCGGCGCTGACGACGCGCGTGACGGGGCGGCCGTCGGCCGTCAGGTATTCCTCCACGCGGATGACGGGGCCGCCGCGCCAGGCCGAGGCGACCAGCTTCTGGAAGCTGCTGTCGCTCTTCAGGTCAGCTGCGGCCAGCCACGGTTTGTCTTGCTTGAGCTCGCCGCGCAGGGCCTTGTCGGCGGCGCCCGCCGCCAGCCGGGCGCGCGTGCGCAAGTCGGCCGTGGACGGCGCAGCGGGCAATTCTTCGGCGGGGACAGTGATGGTTTCGGCCGCCAAGGCCGGCGGCGCGTAGAGGGCGGGCGGCGTGGCCGGCGGCGCACTGCTGCGCGTGCGCGGCACGGGAGCTGGCATCGGCAACGGCAAGGCCATCGGCGGCGTGCGCGGTACGGGCCGGGACGGCAGCAAGGTCATGAAAGCCACTTCCGTGTATTGCTTGAGTTGCCGCGCCGGCAGGAGCAGGAAATACAGGCCCAGCACGTGCATGGCCAGGATCAGCGCGACGGCCGCGCCTTTCAGGCTCAAGCCCCGCCGCAGATGCATGGCAGCGGACTGTAGATGGCGTTGCAATGGCATGCGGATTCCTGTGGGCGCCGGGCGCGATGGCCTATTCTAGCGAAACCTGCAGGTACACATTAATAAACCCACAAGGTATCGCCTGGCGCGCCTTGTTGCGCCAGATTCCAGTACCCCGGCTCCCAGGTGTTGTACGAATGACGACTTTTTTATCACTTTCTCACACTTTTCCACGCGCCGCGCCGCGCTGGAATATAATGATAATCATTCTCATTAATATCCAGATAACTCCATGCGCACTTTCCGCCCCGTACCCACCCCGTTCGCCCTGGCCGCTTTCTTGCTGGCCAGTACCGCCGCCCATGCGCAAACCGCCCCGGCGGCCGACGCGGCCACCATGCCGACGGTGGTCGTGAACGCCTCGGCCGATGCGTCGGCGCAAGGCTTGTCGAAGGCGTATGCGGGCGGCCAGGTAGCGCGCGGCGGGCGCATGGGCATCCTCGGTTCCGTGGACATGATGGACTCGCCATTCGGCAGCACCAGTTATACGCAGCAATTCATTGCCGACCAGCAAGCGCGCAGCGTGGGCGACTTGCTGCAGAGCGATCCGGCCGTGCGCATGTCGCGCGGCTACGGCAATTTCCAGGAAGTGTATGTGATCCGCGGTTTCGCCCTCGATTCGGACGACGTGGCGTATAACGGCCTGTACGGCGTCTTGCCCCGCCAATATGTCTCGCCGGAACTATTGGAAAGAGTGGAAGTGTTCCGCGGCGCCAGCGCCTTCCTGAACGGCGCGGCGCCTGGCGGCAGCGGCATCGGCGGCGCCATCAACCTGATGCCCAAGCGCGCCGGCAACACGCCGCTGACGGAATTGACCGTGGGCGTGGAATCGGGCGGCCATGCCTACGCGGCCATCGATGTGGCGCGCCGCTTTGGCGAGCACCAGGAATTCGGCGTGCGCGTGAACGCCGCCAAGCGCCAGGGCGAAACCGGCATCAAGCGCGAAGACCACGACGTGGGCATGTTCTCCGTGGGCCTCGATTATCGCGGCCGCAACTATCGCCTGTCCGCCGACGCCGGCTACCAGAATTTCGATTTGACGGCGCCGCGCCCTTCCATCAACACGGGCAGCCTGACGGCCTTGCCGGGCGCGCCCGATGCGTCGAAGAATTTTGCCCAGCCATGGAGCTATTCGAAGGAACATGACGTGTTCGGCACGGCGCGCGCCGAAGTCGACCTTGCCAAGGATGTCGTGGCCTGGGCCGCGTTCGGCAGCCGCTCGACGAAGGAAGCGAACAGCCTGGCCCAGCCGACGTTGAGCGCGCTCAATGGCGACGCCAGCGTGTACCGCTTCGACAATGCGCGCAAGCAGGAAATCCGCACGGGCGAACTGGGCGTGCGCGGCAAGCTCAACACGGGCGCTGTCCGGCACACCCTGGTGGCCAGTTGGTCCGGGCACTGGAATGAGGCGAAAAACGCGTATGCGATCAGCGATTACGCGGGCTTGCCGGCGAATATCTACCATCCGCTGGACGTGGCCATGCCGCCCACCCTGCCCGCGAACTCGGGCGGCGTGATGAGCGACCCGCGCCTGACGCAAAAGACTATCCTCAACAGCTACGCCGTGGCCGATACCATGGCCTTCCTCGACGACCGGCTGCTGCTGACCGTGGGCCTGCGTCGCCAGCAGATTCGCGACGCGGCGTATGCCTATGGCACGGCCGTGCAATATTCCAGCTATGACAAGAGCGCCACAACGCCCGTGGCCGGCATCGTCTACAAGGCCGGCAAGAACGTGTCGCTGTACGCCAACTACATCGAAGCGCTGGTCAAGGGCCCCGTTGCCAGCGGCAGCTATTTCGACGGCACAACGCAGCGCCCGGTCAGCAACCTCGGCGAAGTCTTTGCGCCATACAAGTCGAAGCAGAAGGAAATCGGCATCAAGTACGACGGCGGCAAGCTGGGCATGAGCGCCGCCCTGTTTTCCACGGCCAAGCCCTTGCCGGCCGTGGTCGGCTCGCGCGCCACGCTGTCGGGCGAACAGCGCAACCAGGGACTGGAACTGTCCGTCTTTGGCACGCCGATGGCGGGCGTGCGCCTGCTGGGCGGCCTGACCTGGCTCGATACGGAACTGCGCAAGACGGACAAGCCGGCCAACAATGGCAAGAACGCCATCGGCGCGCCAAAAACACAGCTCAGCGTGGGCGGCGAATGGGATGTGCCCGGCGCTCCCGGCCTGAGCCTGAACGCGCGCACCGTCTACACCTCGACGCAATATGCGGACCTGGCCAACAGCAAGCAGCTGCCATCGTGGACCCGCGTCGACATCGGCGCGCGCTACCTGACGCAGGTGGCGGGACATGACGTGACCTTGCGCGCGCGCATCGACAACGTGGCCGACCGCAGCTACTGGGCCTCGGCCGTCTCCTCGTTCGACGCGGGCAGCCTGGTGCTGGCCGCGCCGCGCACCTTCGTCGTATCGGCCGGCGTGGCGTTTTAACTCAACAACCGCCCGTGTCCTCACGAAAGCTGCCTGCGGGCAGCTTTTTTTTCGCGTGTGCGCCTGTGCCGCACGCCGCGCTTCGGCGACAATGCCCGCATGAAACGACTTCCTGCCCTGCTGCTTCTGCTTTGCCTGTCCCTGCCGGCCGCCGCGCAAAAGCAGGCCGCCTGCCCGTATGCCGCCTGGAAAAGCGGCTTCAAAGGCGATGCGCGGGCGCAAGCGACGTGCCTGTTGCGTCCTGTGAAACTGTATGCGCGCCTGGGCGACAGCGCCCCGCTGCCTCCCTTCCTTGCCGCTCACATCGGCCAGCGCACTGGCATCGTCCCGGCCCGCCTGCGCGCCTGGCTGGCGCAGCAAGCGATCAGCGAAGCGGACCTGGGCGGCCCCGTTGACGCGCCATTGTCGCGCGCCCCGGGCCGGCTCGCCGCGCCCATGGCCCGCTACTTCGTCATCCACGACACCAGCTATCCAAATTTCCTGACGGAATCCATTCCCGCGCACATCAACGATGCCAGCTGGGATTTCAACGACTTTACCTTGCGCAATCCGGCGCTGGGCGGCGGCCCGAAAGGCCATGTGTATGTCAACCGCCTGGGCGGCTCCCTGCAGGTGCGCGACTTTGGCACGCCCAGCTATGCCAGCAAGCTGGAAAAGGACAAGCCGTCCCTGACGGGCCTGTTCCTGCACGTGGAACTGGTGCAGCCGCGCAACTCCGTGCCCGGCGGCGGCAAGGGCAACGACGGTCTGGCGCCGGATCCCGGCTTTACGCCCGCGCAATACGAGCGCCTGGCCCTGCTGTATATCGCCGCCAGCGTGCGCAAGGGCACCTGGCTGATTCCCGCCTTCCACGCTGTGCTCGATACGGGTTTTGCGAACGGCCATGACGATCCGCAAAACTTTTCCCTCGAACAATGGGATGCGGCGCTCAGCCAGTTGAGCGCCATCATGCAAGGTGCTTCCGCGCCAAATTGAGCGCCACAGGTACACCGATTTGGAGGATACTTCAGGTCCCGCGCCACGCGGCGCGCATGCCGACATGTTGATGGGGAGCTGCGATGACCTACGCCTCGGACCAGAAGATGAGCACGCACGACCTGCCCGCGCGCACGCGGCGCCTCTTCAGCATGCGCGACGCCGTGCTGACGCAGTGGGAGCATCAGGTACGCGCCGAAGTGCGCGGCGCCGACGTCCTGCTGACACCTATCCTCATCAACACCCTGCCCGCCTTCTTCGACAATCTGGCCGAAGCGCTCACACCGGGCTATCCGCGCGACGACGCCACCAGCAACACCAACGCGCCCGCCGTGCACGGCAATGAACGGGCGCGCATGACCAGCTACGGCCCGGAACAGGTAATCCAGGAATACCAGATTTTCCGCGACTGTTTCGCCGCCGCGGCCCTCGAAGCGGGCGTACCGCTGCGGCGCAAGGATTGGAAGGTGATCAACGCTTCGATCGATACGGGCATCCGCGAAGCCATCCTGGAATTTACCGCCATGCACGAGAGTTTCCAGCGCCGCATCGCCGCCGGGCTGTCGCACGACATGCGCAATCCCCTGTCCGTCATGCTCAACAGTGCGCAACTGCTGCAGCGGCGCGCGCAACAGGCCGACGTGCCGGCGCTGGCGGCGAAAATTCTCGAGCACGGCAAGCGCCTCGACGACATGATCCAGGAATTGCTCGATACGCTCAGCTACCACCGCGGGCAAAAGCTGCCCCTCGTCCTGCGGCGCTTCGACGTGCTGCCGCTGGCGCGGCAGGTCGCCGACAGCGTCAATATCGGCCATCCGGGCAAATGCGTGGTCAGCGGCACCTCCGTGACGGGCTGGTGGTGCGCAAATTCGCTGCGCCGTGCCCTGGAAAACCTCGTCGTCAATGCCGTCAAGTATGGCGACGACGGCCCCATTCATATCCATATCGATGGCTTGCACGAGCGCATGACATTGACCGTGCACAACACGGGCAGCAGCATCGCACCGGACCAGACGCAGCGCATATTTGAATACCTGCGCCGTGAACACGACGGCAGCGCGGCCGGCTGGGGCATCGGCCTGCCTTTCGTGCAGAACGTGGCGGAAAGCCACGGCGGCAGCGCGCTGGTCGACAGTGCGCCGGAAACGGGCACCACGTTTACCATCGACCTGCCGATCGATTGCCGGCCCTTCGTCACGCCGGACGCCTGACCTCACCTGCCCTGCGCCCCATCTGCCTGCAAAATCAGTGCCGTAGTGCACCAAAGCGGTGCGGATGACGGTTTTACGCCACAAAAGTGGTCATTTTCTACACACTTTTGGGTGTGCGGCATTGGCACGCTTCCTGCTGAGCTATAGTCAGACACGGCTCAAGGGAAATCACAACATGGCAAATTTTTTCAATGAAATGACTGCGGATGACGTGGGTACGGACAGCAAGGTACGCGAACACTATCGTGAATTCGATAACTGGCTGGCGCAGCAATCCCCGGAAACCATCGCCCGCAAGCGGGCCGAAGCCGACCTGACGTTTCGCCGCGTCGGCATCACGTTTGCCGTCTACGGCGACGATGCCGGCACAGAACGCCTGATTCCCTTCGACACCATCCCCCGCATCATCCCCGCCGCCGAATGGACGCAGATGCAGACGGGCCTGGTGCAGCGCGTGCAAGCCTTGAACATGTTCATCCATGATATTTATCATGAGCAAAACATCATCAAGGCGGGCATCATTCCCGCCGAGCAAATCTACAAGAATGCCCAGTATCGCCCGGAAATGCAGGGCATTGCCGTCGCTTCCGACATTTACGCGCATATCGCTGGCGTCGACATCGTGCGTGCGGGCAAGGGCGAATTCTATGTGCTGGAAGACAATCTGCGGGTGCCGTCCGGCGTGTCCTATATGCTGGAAGACCGCAAGATGATGATGCGATTGTTCCCGGAACTGTTCGCCCGCAACCGCATCGCCCCCGTCGACCATTACCCGGACATGCTGCTCGACAACCTGCGCTCCGTCGCACCGATGGGCGTCGATGACCCCACGGTCGTCGTCATGACGCCGGGCATGTACAACTCCGCCTACTTCGAGCATGCGTTCCTGGCCCAGCAGATGGGTGTGGAACTGGTCGAGGGCAAGGATTTGTTTGTCAACGACAATTCCGTCTACATGCGCACCACGCGCGGGCCCAAGCGCGTCGACGTCATTTATCGCCGCGTCGACGACGATTTCCTCGATCCGCTGGCCTTCCGCTCCGATTCCTCGCTGGGCGTGCCGGGCCTGCTGTCCGTCTACCGCGCGGGACGAGTCACCTTGGCGAACGCCATCGGCACGGGCGTGGCCGACGACAAGTCGATCTACCCTTTCGTGCCCGACATGATCAAATTCTACCTGTCGCAGGAACCGATACTCAACAACGTGCCCACCTACCAGTGCCGCAAGGCGGCCGACCTGTCCTACGTGCTGGCGAACTTGCCGAAACTGGTGGTCAAGGAAGTGCATGGCGCGGGCGGCTACGGCATGCTGGTGGGGCCGGCGTCGAGCCTGGCGCAGATCGAGGATTTCCGCCAGCGCCTGCTGGCCAATCCGGACGGCTACATCGCCCAGCCGACCTTGGCCCTGTCCGCCTGCCCAACGTACGTCGAGGCCGGCATCGCGCCGCGCCACATCGATCTGCGCCCGTTCGTGCTATCCGGCAAGACGATCTCCATGGTGCCCGGCGGCCTGACCCGCGTGGCACTCGGCGAAGGCTCGCTGGTGGTCAATTCATCGCAGGGGGGCGGCACCAAGGATACCTGGGTACTGGAAGCCACATTATCAGAAGATAAAGCAGCCTTTGCAGGAGAAAAAACATGCTGAGCCGCACCGCCGATCATTTGTTCTGGATGGCCCGCTACACGGAGCGGGCGGAAAACACGGCGCGCATGCTTGACGTCAACATGCAAACGTCCATGCTGCCCCAGTCCGAGCAGGACGCGGAGCAAGGCTGGCGCGCCACGCTGGGCATTTCCGAGCTGCAAAGCGCGTACGACCACAAATATGGCCGCTTCCATACGCGCGACGTGCTCGACTTCATGGTGCGCGACCCGAACAACCCCTCGTCCATCCTGGCCTGCCTGACGGGCGCGCGCGAAAACGCTCGCGCCGTGCGCGGCACCCTGACGACGGAAGTGTGGGAAATCCAGAACGCCACCTGGCTCGACATGCAGAAGCGCCTGAAAAGCAATCTGCTGGAAACGGACCCCAGCGCCTTCTTTGAATGGGTCAAGTACCGCTCGCACCTGTCGCGCGGCGTGACCCTGGGCACCATGCTCAAGGACGAAGCGATTTACTTCATTCGCCTGGGCACTTTCCTGGAGCGGGCCGACAACACGGCGCGCATCCTCGACGTGAAGTTCCACGGCGCGCGCGACACCTCCAAAGACGTCGCGCAGCGCGACTTTTACTACTGGGCGGCCCTGCTGCGCTCCGTTTCCGGCTTCGAAATCTACCGCAAGGTCTACCGCGACGTGATCACCCCGGCCAGGGTGGCGGAACTGCTGATGCTGCGCGGCGACATGCCCAGGTCATTGCTTGCCTGCATGGATGACGTGGTGGAAAATCTGAAGCATATCCGCAACGACGTGTCGGCCGATACGGAGCGGTTCGCCGGCAAGCTGCATGCGGAGCTGAAATTCGGCCATATCGACGACATCATGAAGGCGGGCCTGCATCATACCTTGACGGAGTTTCTGGAAAACATCTATGACCTGGGCAACCGGGTCAGCCGCGACTTCCTCGTTCCCCTGGCGGCCTGATGCAGCTCACCATCCGCCACGAAACCCACTACGCCTACAGTGCGCCGCTGGCCTACACCATCCAGCAGCTGCACCTGACGCCGCGTATCGAACCGCAGCAGCGGGCCCTGTCCTGGCAAATCAGCACGCCGGGCCAGTGCCACGCCTACACGGATGCCTACGGCAATCTGTCGCACATGCTGACGATTAACGGCAGCCATCAATCGCTGAGCCTGGTGGCGCATGGCGTGGTGGAAACCATCTACCCGCACAAGGGGCGGCTGAACCTGGTCGATACCCTGTCGCCGCTGTTGTTTACCATGCCCACGCCCCTGACGCAGGCCAACCCCGCCATTGTGGAGCTGACGGCCGCCAGCCTGCCGGACCGTCGCGTCACGGCCGGCACGGGCCATCTGCTGCGCCTGGCCGAGCACATCGTCGGCAAGGTGGCGTATGAAAGCGGCGCCACCATGGTCACCACCACGGCCGGCGACGCCCTGGCCCTGGGGCGGGGCGTGTGCCAGGACCACGCGCACCTGTTCCTCGCCTGCTGCCACGCCTGGGGCATCCCGGCCCGTTATGTCTCCGGCTACATCGACCCGGGCACGACGGGCCATGCAGCCAGCCACGCCTGGGTCGACGCCTGGACGGAAGACACGGATTTCGCAGGCTGGGTCAGCATCGACGTCACGCATGCGCGGCTGATGACGGATGCGTATTGCCGCCTGGCCATCGGACGCGACTACGATTCGGCCGCGCCCGTGCGGGGTGTGCGCCAGGGCGGCGGTACGGAAACCTTGCGCGTGGATGTGCAGATCGTGCCCGTGTAAATGGGCAGGAATGAGGCTGGCCGGGGCTTGCGGCGGATACTCAAGCCCCGGCTGGTGTAGAATGCTTCCCCTTTCGATTTGATTTACGACGATGACTTATTGCATAGGCATGCGCCTGAACGAAGGCCTGGTCTTCCTGTCCGACTCCCGCACCAACGCCGGCGTGGACCAGGTGGGCACCTTCCGCAAGATGAGCGTGTTCGAGAACCCGGGCGACCGCATGCTGGTCCTGATGACGGCGGGTAATTTGTCGATCTCGCAGGCGATCCGCCAGATCGTCTCGGAACACGTGGATGCGGACGGGCGCAGCATCTGGAACGTGGCCAGCATGTACGACGCGGCGCGCATCGTGGGCGAAGCCGTGCGCACCGTGCACCTGCGCGAAGCGAAGGCGCTGGCCGACTGCGGCATCGATTTCAACGTCAGCATCATTGTGGGCGGGCAGATCGGCGCCGAGCGCTGCCGGCTGTTTCAAGTGTATTCGGCCGGCAATTTCATCGAATCGCACGATGAAAACACATATTTCCAGATCGGCGAAGCCAAATACGGCAAGCCCATCATCGACCGGGTCATCAACCCGCATACGCGCCTGGACGAAGCGGCCAAGTGTGCGCTAATCTCCATGGATTCCACCCTGCGCTCGAACATTTCCGTCGGCTTGCCGCTCGATCTGCTCGTCTACGAGACGGGCAGCCTGGCCGTCACGCGCTTTGTCACCATCGATGAAAAGAACCAGTATTTCCGCATGATCCGCGACACCTGGGGCGAGCAATTGAAACATGTGTTCGAAGGCATTGTCGATCCCGTATGGAACGCGGCGCCCGAGACCACGACGAACGTGCTGTCGTCCGCCAACATGCACAGCAAGCCCGTGCGCGTGGCCATCCCCGAGCACGTGAGCCGCGGCGGCCTGACGGTGGCCCCTCTGCAATCCTTGGCGCAGCAGTTCAGCGACGACAAGCAGCATTGACCTGTCGCGCACCGCGTGCGCGCGGTGCTGGACAAGTCGCTTTCCGCGTGCTTTTATGGCAATATGAGTTGATATTTAATTCATATTGATCAGAGAGGCAGGTAGCGCATGGACTTGATTACTTCCGCCGTCGTGGCGGCCATCGAACATGGCGCGCCCGGCCACGCGCCGGAAGCCGTCGCCAGCCACTATCAGCGCCTGAAGCTGGCCATTGCCAAGTTCGACAGCGCCGCCGCCATCCTGGCCGCCATCGTCGCGCTGGAGGCCGAAGCCGCCAATACCCAGCTGCAACTGGCCCTGTCGGCTGCCCTCTCCGCGGCGAAAGTACCCGATGACATGGAAACCCTGTTCGCCGCGCAAGGCTTGCTCGATGCGCTGCGTCCGCCCGTAGCCTTGCCGCCGGCAGCGCCTGCGGCGTCTGCGACGCAAACGGCGCCCGCCCCCGCCGACAAAAGCGCCGACGTGTCGAACTACGCGGTGGTCAAAGTGTATTTCGCCACGGACCGCCAGCGCGACGTGGGCAAGCCGCCGGCCCAGCGTTTCAGCGGCGAACGCAATGTCATGGGAGGCAATGGCCCGCTCAGCTATGGCAGCTGCGACATCAGCATCCCGCGCGACCACCGCATGGGCCAGCTGGAATCGCCGTCGCTGTGGCGCCTGGAATTTCGCGACGACCCGGCCAAGCACGTGGTGGTGCTGTCGGCCGACGTGCAGGACCGCGACAACTTCTTTGCCGCACTGAAAACCCAGATCCGCGCGTCGGCCGGCAAGAGCGCCTTTATCTTCGTGCATGGCTACAACGTGAGTTTCGAGGATGCGGCGCGGCGCACGGGACAGATGGCCTACGACCTCGGTTTCGACGGCGCGCCCGTGTTCTACAGCTGGCCGTCGCGCGGCGAGGTGGCCGGCTATACCATCGATGAAAACAATATCGAATGGAGCACGCCCCACATCACGGCCTTCCTGGCCGATTTTCTCGCCAGCACGGACGCGGCGCAAGTGTATCTGGTGGGCCACAGCATGGGCAGCCGGGGCCTGGCGCGCGCCGTGACCGACTTGCTGGCGGCGCAGCCGCAACTGGCGCAAAAGATCACGGAAATCATCCTGTCCGCGCCCGATATCGATGCCGCCATCTTCAAGCACGATATCGCGCCGAAACTGGCCCGCGCGCGCAACCCCGTCACATTGTATGCCTCGTCGCAAGACCTGGCCCTGGCCGCCTCGAAGGCCGTGCACGGCTATGCGCGGGCGGGCGACAGCGGCGCCGGCATGCTGATCGTGGCGGGCGTGGAAACCATCGACGCCACCGGGGTCGACACGAGTTTCATGAAGCACTCGTATTTTGCGGAAAAGCGCTCGGCCTTGTCCGACATGTTTTATCTGATACGCAACAATGCGCGCGCCGACCAGCGCTTTCTAGACCCCGTCGATACGGCGGCCGGCCGCTATTGGACGTTCAAACCGTGATGCCGTTTCATCCGGAGCGGCACGCATGCTAAGATACGGCCCATAGGGTGGCAAAGGCACGGCGATGACGCCGCCAGCCGATCCCCGCAAGCAGGCTTATCATGTTGACATCATCTTCTACACCGCACGCCGAATCGCTGATCCGCAACACCAACGCCCGCGTCACCAAGACGCGTGTGAAGGTGCTCGACTTTTTAATGGCGCAAAGCCGTTCGCTGACCCACCATGAAATCCAGCAAGCGCTGTCGCAGGACAGCGATATCGATTCCGTCACCCTGTACCGGGTGCTGGAATGGCTGACGGAAAATGAACTGGTGCACCGCATCGCGGGCGCCGACCAGGTGTGGCGCTTCAGCGCCGGCGCCGGCCACCAGGCGCACGAGCACGCGCACTTCCAGTGCACCAAATGCGCGAACGTCACCTGCTTCAATGAAGTCAAGCTGCCGCCGCCCGTGCTTCTGCCGGAAGGTTTCAGCGGCGGCGAAGTCGATTACCTGATCAAGGGCCTGTGCCCGCGCTGCAAGTAAGACTCCTCTGCCATCACTTGAGCAGCAAGGCCAGGTGATGCTCGTCATAAAACAGGTCGCCCACGCGCATCGAGCGCGGCTCCGTGCCATACGCGATAAATCCCAAGGATTCATACAGCCGCAGGGCGGCATTGTTTTCCGCATTCACGCTCAAGTGCACCTGCATGACGGCAGAGTCCGTCTCGGCCAGTTCGATGCAGGCGTTCACGAGCCGCCGTGCCACGCCCCTGCCCCGCTGCGCCACATCGACGAACACACCCCATAGCAGAGCCTTGTGCGATAGCTGGCGCATGGACTCGCGCCGCAAGCCGACAAAACCGACGAGACGTTCGCCATCGAAGGCGCCGAAAGCCCTTTGCATGGGGCCGTCAGCGATGCGCTGTGCATGTTCCGCCGCCGTGCGCGCCAGTTCATCCTCGCGCGACGCCGAAAACGAGCTGGGCGAATCAAGGATGGCGCGCAGGCGCAGCGCGCAAAAGGCGGCGGTGTCTGCTGGCGTCAGCAGGCGGATGACGATATCGGGTGCGGGCATGGTGGAATCCGGCAGTTTTTTCCATTATACCCACGCCTCCAGCTCAGGCACGCACGCGGCGCAAGCCCAGCAAGGTCCAGCCGTACAGGGCCGCCATTAGCAATACCATGGCCGCGCCCAGCGCCGCCGTCCAGCTTTCCGGCAGCGACCACGCGGAGTCAAACTTGCCTGCCACCATGTAGGCAGCCATGGCCACGCAGATGGCGACGATGGGCCAGCCCAGGCGGCGCCGGAAGGCGCGCACGACATCAAGCTTGCCGGTGCGCATGACCTTTGCCGTAACCCAGCCATCGAAGGTATCCGTCACGCCCATGCCGACGGCAAACACCGTACCCGTCAGCAAAGCCGGCCCCATGCCGCCCAGCGCGACGGCCGCGTAGCCCCAGGCGGCCGCCTGCAGGGCCGTGTCGAAGACCAGCGCAAACAGCATGCCGACGAGAATGGCGGCGAGCGGCCCGGATGCGCCCCGCAGCGACCGTGGCAACAGCCGCCCGCGCACCTCGGCCAGTTGTGCCCCGGCCAGCAAGCTGCGCGCATTCATGCCAGCGATCAACAGCAGCAAGGCGATGGGCAGCCATTCCAGCCAGCCGAACAGTGTTTCCGACGGTGCAAATTGCTGCGATGCCACGGCGGCCAAGGCCACGATGGCCAGCACGGTAACGCCATGGCCCAGCGCAAACAGCGCCCCCATCCATGGCGCCCAGCGCGGCGACGCGGCTTGGCTGCGCAGGGTCAGCCCATCGACGGCGGCCAGGTGGTCGGGCTCCAGGCCATGCCGCATACCGAGGAGAAAGATCAGCGCCAGGGCGGGCAAGCCCGCTTCCACGCTCATGCCGCCTCCCCGGCAATCACCTCGGCCATCATGCTGGCCGGGCTGGCGGCGCCGGCCACGCAACGATCCAGGCCCCGGATCAGCATATCCTGCGGCAAGTCGCGACCGATAAAGATCATCTTGCTGGCGCGCGGCTCATCGTCGCGCCACGGTGCGCCCAGTTCCGAGCCCATCAGCATGTGCACGCCCTGGAACACGGCGCGGCATGGCAGGTCGGCAACGTACAAAATGCCCTTGTAGCGCATCAGCTGCGTACCGAACAGTTGCACCACGGCATCGAGAAAGTTTTCCACCTGGAGCAGATCGAGGGGCTGGGCCTGGTGGTAGACGAACGATTGCACGCCGTCACCGTGGCGGTGGCCCAATTCCCCGAGGAAATCCGGCTCCAGCTCGACGATGGCGTTCAGGTTGAAGCCGCGAATGTTCAAAATGTCGCGCAGCGGCACATTGCCGAAGCGCACTTTCTGTATGCTGGCGCGGCCATTGATGGCGGCCAGCCGCTGGCGCAGCGCGGCCAGTTCATCCTTGCCGACCAGGTCCGTCTTCGACAGCAGGATGCGGTCGGCAAAGCCGACTTGCTCCTGCGCTTCCTTGTGCGCCGTCAATTGCTGCTGCGCATGGCGCGCGTCGACCACCGTGAGGATGGCGTCCAGCATGTAGCACTCGCTGACGGAGGGTTCCGCAAAAAAGGTTTGCGCCACGGGACCCGGCGCGGCCAGGCCCGTCGTTTCGATGATGACGTGGTCGAAATCGATCGTCCCGGCTGCGCGTTTGGCGTGCAATTCGCCCAGGATGCGGATCAGGTCGCCCCGCACGCTGCAGCAGATGCAGCCATTGTTCATTTCCACGATCTGCTCGCCGCTGTCCTGCACCAGCAAGCCATGGTCGATGCTTTCGGCGGCGAATTCGTTTTCGATCACGGCGATGCGCACGCCGTGATCGCCCTGCAATATGCGCTTGAGCAAGGTGGTTTTCCCGCTGCCGAGAAAACCCGTGATGATGGTGACGGGGATCAGTTCTGTCATGGTGTGTTCCTGTTCAAGTTAATCTTCGAGTTCTTCCATGCGCTGCCATTGGGGAAACGGGTCCGGCAGCTGGCGCCAGGCGGCCATGCCCTGGTGCGTTTCCGTGGTGTTGAGTTGACATTTCTTCAAGTCCGCCTCAATGGCGGCCTGGTCCATGTCCTGGCCGATGAAGACGAGTTCCTGGTAGCGGTCGCCATACGTTTCGTTCCAGCCCGCTTTAACTTCCGCCAGCGAGGCCGCATCCGTGGGCCAGCGCTCCTTCGGTACGGACGCCCACCACAGGCCCACGGGCTCGATATTCATCAGCTTGCCCGCGCCGGACAGGCTGGCCACCCATTCGGGGCGGCTGGCCAGCCAGAAATATCCCTTGCTGCGCACAACGCCCGGTATCGGTTGCGAAATATAGTCGTGCAGGCGCTGCGCGTGGAACGGTTCCTTCGCCCGGTAGACGAAGCTGCCGATGCCGTAGGTTTCCGTCTCCGGCGTGTGGGTGCCGGCCAGCTCCTGTGCCCAGCCCGGCATGGCGGCCGCCTGCTCGAGGTCGAACAAGTTCGTGCCCAGGATGGCGTCGAGCGGCACGATGGAGTGGTTGGTTTCGATGATGCGCGCGCCGGGATTGAGGGCTTTTACAATGGCCAGCACGCGCAGGCGCTCGTCCGCCGCCACCATGTCGACCTTGTTGAGGACGATGACATTGGCAAACTCGATCTGTTCCGTCAGCAAGTTTGCCAGCTGGCGGTCGTCGCCCTCGCCCGCCGTTTCTCCCCGCTGCTCCAGGCTGTCTTCGCTATGAAAATCCGCCAGCAGGTTGGCGCAGTCGACGACGGTGACCATGCAGTCGATGCGCGCCACGTCATTCAGGCTGTCGCCGTGCTCGTCCTCGAAGTCGAAGGTGGCGGCCACGGGCATCGGCTCGCCCACGCCCGTCGATTCGATCAACAGGTAATCGAAGCGGTCCTCGGCCGCCAGGCGCCGCACTTCCAGCAGCAGATCGTCGCGCAGGGTGCAGCAGATGCAGCCGTTCGACATTTCCACGAGTTTTTCTTCCGTGCGCGACAGTGCCGCGCCGGCCGCCTCGGCACTGTCCTTGACGAGCGAAGCGTCGATATTGACTTCGCTCATGTCGTTGACGATAACGGCCACGCGCTTGCCTTCGCGGTTGCGCAGTATGTGGTTGAGCAAGGTGGTCTTGCCGGCGCCAAGAAAGCCGGACAGGACGGTGACGGGGAGTTTGCGCTGGGGCATGGGTATCTTTCGGGTGGTCGATGAGGGGATGCAATGGAGTATGGATTTTAAATGCAAGTCAATTGCGTTTTAAATTATAATGCAGCTCACTTGCATTTGTGTGGCGATTTTTGAGGTCGCCCCCTTCGCTTACCGGAAAGAACATTCATGCTCCACCTCGCCTCACTGACCTACGGCTATGACGCCGCGCGCCCCGTACTCGATATCGCCGCCTTTGATTTGCCCGCCGGCCGCCACGCACTGCTGCTGGGGCCGTCCGGCTCCGGCAAATCGACCTTGTTGCATTTGCTGGCGGGCATCCTGGCGCCCCAGGCGGGCCGCCTTGAAGTGGCGGGCCGGTCCCTGCCTGGCCTGACGCCACGCCAGCGCGACAGCTGGCGCGGCCGCACCGTAGGCTTGCTGCCTCAACAACTGGCGCTGCTGCCCAGCCTGAACGTGCTGGACAATGTCCTGCTGCCGGCCTACGCCAGCGGCCAGCGGCCCGATCCGGCCCGCGCCGCCAGCCTGCTGGGCCAGTTGGGCCTGGCCAGCAAGCTCGACGCTTACCCGCATGCCTTGAGCGGCGGCCAGCGGCAACGGGCCGCCATCGCGCGCGCCGTCGTCATGCGCCCGCAGCTGATACTGGCCGACGAGCCCACTGCCAACCTCGATGACGCCTCCTGCGCGGCCGTCGTGCACCTGCTGGTGAGGCAGGCCGGGCAGTCAGGCGCCACGCTGGTGATCGCCAGCCACGACGCGCGCGTGCTGGCCGCCTTGCCCGACGCTACCGTGCTGCGCCTGCCACGTCTTCAGGTGACGGCATGAACGCGGCCACCCTGGCCTGGCGCGCCGTGCGTCACAAGCCGCTGGCGGCCAGCCTGAATCTGCTGCTGGTGGCCATCGGCATCGCCATGATGACCTTCATTCTTGGCGTATCCAACCAGCTGGAAGAGCACGCCGAACGCGAGGCGCAAGGCATCGATCTGGTGGTAGGCGCGAAGGGCTCGCCGCTGCAGCTGATATTGTCTTCCGTGTATCATGCCGATATTCCGACCGGCAACATCCCTGCAAGCGCGCTGGCGGCGCTGGCCGCGCAGCCGCTGGTCCAGTCCGCCATTCCCCTGGCCTTGGGCGACAATTTCCAGGGTTTTCGCATCGTCGGCAGCACCACGGCGCTGCTCGATCATTATGGCGCCGACCTGGCGCAAGGCCTCCTGTTCAGCCAGCCCATGCAGGCTGTGTTCGGCGCCCGCGCCGCCCGCGAGACAGGCGCGAGTGTGGGAGCGACTTTTGCCGGCTCGCATGGCCTGGCGGCGGGCGGCGAACTGCACGATCATGCACCCTACAAGGTGGTGGGCATCCTGCAGCCTACGGGCACGGTGCTCGACCGCCTGATCCTCACGCCCGTCGCTTCCGTGTGGCAAGTGCATGAAACGGATCCCGATGAACAGCCATCGGCCGCGCCCGAACGCGAACTGACGGCCGTGCTGGTGCAATACGCGTCGCCGCTGGCCGCCATCAGCCTGCCGCGCTGGGTCAACAGTCAGCCCAGCTTGCAGGCGGCCCAGCCCGCTTTCGAGGCGGCACGCCTGTTCAATCTGCTGGGCGTGGGCATCGATGTGCTGCGCGCGATTGCCGCCGGCGTGCTGCTGGTGGCGGCCCTGTCGCTGTTCGTGGCGCTGTACGGCGCGCTGGAAGAACGCAGGATGGACATGGCCATCCTGCGCACCCTGGGCGCTTCGCCAGCCAAGCTGCTGCGTTTGCTGCTGGCGCAGGGCCTGCTGCTGTCGCTGGCCGGTACCGCCATCGGCTGGCTGCTGGGGCATGCGGGGATTGCCCTGCTGGAATCGATGCAGGACCTGAACCTGCAGGCGTGGCGCGTGGCGCCTGGTGAAGCCTGGCTGCCCGTGATCGCCATGGCCGTGGGCTTGCTGGCCGCGGCCCTGCCCGCCATGCGCGCCTACCGCACCGATATCGCCGCCGTCCTGGCGCGTCCTTGAAAGGAAATGACTATGTTGAAAATCATCGTATTGAGCGCCGGCCTGCTGCTGGCCGGCATCGCTGTGGCGGCACCTTCCGACGAGCCGCCCTCTTTCTTTGCGCCCCTGACGGAGTTGCCGGGCGTGATCTCGTGGAAACTGCTGGGCAAGGCCACCACGGTCAAGGCAAAAAAGGGCCGTATGGTGCCGAAATACACGCCGGAAATCAGCGCGCTCGACAATACGGACGTGAAAGTGCAAGGCTTCATGATGCCATTGGAACCGGGGCAAAAGCAGAAACACTTCCTGCTGACCGTCACCTCGGCCAGCTGCCCCTTTTGCCTGCCGGCCGGCCCGGAAGGCGTGGTGGAGGTCAAGAGCCGCACGCCCGTGAAATTCAGCTATGCGCCGTTCATCGTGCAGGGCAAGCTGAAAGTACTGGCCAGCGATCCCATGGGCTTGTATTACCGCATGACGGACGCGGCCGTGGTGCCGCAATGACGCGCTGGCCGGCGCTATTGCTGGTGTTTGCCTGCCATGCGAACGCGGCGCCGCTGTCCTTCGACCTGCCGCGCGTCGATGGCGAAGGCCGGCTGAAGCTCGGCCAGTTCCAGAACCAGCCAGTGGTGCTGAACTTCTGGGCCAGCAACTGCCTGCCGTGCATCCGGGAGCTGCCGATATTGGATGCCCACGCCGCCAAGCAGCCGAAACTTCCCTTCATCGGCATCGCCATCGACACGCGGGCGGCCGCGCAAGCGTTCCTGCGGCAGCACCGGGCCAGCTATCCACAAGCCCTGGCATCACCCGCCTTGCTGCCCACCTTTGGCAATCAAATCAAGGGCTTGCCGTACACAGTGATTCTAACTTCTCAACATCGGATCTGCACGCGGCGCCTGGGATCCGTCGATGCGGACTGGCTGGCCAAGGCCGTGGCGGCCTGCGCGTAAGCCTGTATCCATGCGCCTTGCACGACTGTCATCGCCGCGTCACATGGCGGCGTTACAGTCGCGTCCTTTGAATCTCTGCGAGGGCGGTAATGAAAACAAATAGGGTCATGCTGGCGGCGCTGGCAAGTGCGGGTCTCGTTGCTTGCAACGGCAGTTCAAACACGGCACCGGCCATTCCCGAAGGCACGACGGTCACCGTGGCATTGCTGGAAACCACCGATATCCACTCGAACGTGTTGAGCTATAACTACTATGCGCTGGCCGAAGACACGAGCCTGGGCCTGGAGCGCACGTCGACCCTGATCCAGGCGGCGCGTGCGGAAAATCCGAACAATGTGCTGCTCGACGATGGCGACGTCATCCAGGGCACCTTGCTGGCCGACCTGCAGGCCGTGGCCGCACCCGTGCCCTGTTCTGGCACCCTGGCCGTGCACAAGGCCATGAACGCGCTGAAATACGACGCGGGCGGCATGGGCAACCATGAATTCAACTATGGCTTGCCCTACCTGAGCCAGATCACCAACACGGATTTCGGCATCCCCGGCGTGGCCAAGCCGACGGGCACTTGCGGCGCGCCCGCCTTCCCTTCCGTGCTGAGCAATGTCGTCGGCGTGAGCAGCGGCAAGCCCATCTTCCAGCCCTACGCCCTGCTGCCCCGCGATTTCGCCGCCACGGCGCCCGACGGCAGCAAGCTGACCGTGAAGATCAATGTAGGCGTGCTGAGCTTTGTGCCGCCGCAAATCCTCGAATGGGACCAGAAAGTGCTCGCCGGCAAAGTCAGCGTGACGGGCGTGCAGGAAGCAGCCAAGCAATATGTGCCGGAATTGCGCAACAAGGGCGCCGACCTCGTCGTGGCCCTGTCCCATGGCGGCCTGGACACGAGCGCCTACAGCCCGAAGATGGAAAACGGCAGCTATCACTTGACCAGCACGGGCATCGACGCGCTGATGATCGGCCACTCGCACTTGATCTTCCCGAAAGGCAAAGAGACGGGCGCGGCCGCGCTGGACGCCTCGTTTGCCGCCTTCCCCGCCAGCGCGAAGATCGACGCCGTCAACGGTTTTGTGAACGGCGTGCCCACCGTCATGGCACAAAGCTGGGGCCGCCGTTTGGGCATCATCAAGCTGACGATGGTGTACCAGGCTGGAAAATGGGTGGTACAGCCGGCCAAGACGACGGTGGAATCGCGCGGCTTCAAGTACACGGACGGCACGACCCTCGTGAAAGCCGACCCGGCCATCGCGCCGCTCGTAGCCACCGAGCATGCGGCCACCATCGCCTACGCCAAGCAGCCGCTGGGCATCAGCACGGATTTCGAGATGTCGGCCTATTTCGCGCTGGTGGGCGACGTCAGCGCCATCCAGCTGGTGAACCAGGCACAGCTCGACTACGTGAAGAACTTCATCGCCACCAGCACGGATGCGACCTTGTCCAGCTACAAGAACATCCCCGTCATCTCGTGCAGCGCGCCGTTCAAGGCGGGCCGCAACGGGCCGTCGGACTTCACGGACGTGGCCGCGGGCGCGACGCCGGCCGCGCCAATCGGCTTGCAGGTGCGCAATCCGGGCGATCTGTATTTGTATAGCAATAACAACTTGCAAGCCGTCAAAATCAAGGGCGCGGACTTGAAGGCGTGGCTGGAAACGTCGGCCAAGCAATTCGCGCAGATCGATCCGAGCGCCACGGTCGAACAGGATCTGGTGCCGTCGTATGGCACGATCTATAACTATGACGTGTTCTACGCGGAAAACAATGCCCTCACGTACCAGATCGACGTGACGAAAAAACCGGGCAGCCGCATCGTCAACCTCACGTACAAGGGCGCACCGGTCGCCGATGGCGATGATTTCATCGTCGCCACCAACGATTACCGCGCCGGTGGCGGCGGCGCCGTGCCCGGCATCGATGGCAGCAAGACCATCATCAAGTCGCCCGACGCGAATCAGGCCGTGGTCAGCAATTACCTAGCGTCGCTCAGCACCAAGGGCGGCAAGGTGACGCTGGCAGCCAATGGCAGCGCGCGCAGCTGGAGCTTTGTCAAGACGGCCACGGCCGGCCCCGTGATCCTGCGCTCGGCGCCGGGCCACCTGGCGCTGGCGCAAGGCAGCGGCATCGCCAACGTGGCGGCCGAAGGCGGCCTCGACGCCAGCGGTTTCGCCAAGTACCGCATCGACCTGAGCAAATAAGGTCCATGGGCCGGGACTGCGGCAGTTCCGGCCTGTTTTGATGAAAGTTCATCCAGATGAAACACGCACTCTCCCTTCCCGCCGTCGTGCTGGCTACCGTCCTGGCCGCCTGCCAGTCGCCACCACCACCCACGGCGGCGGAAATCGAAGCCGTGGCCATGCATGCGCGCCAGGCGGGCGACCACCAGGCCGAACGCAAGGTACGCAGCTGGGCCGGCAAGGACATGCCCGTCGCCGAGCGCGAACTGGCGCTGATTTACCAGGCCCGTCCCGAGCGCCGCGCCGATGCCTTGAGCCTGTTCGAACAGGCGGCCCGCGCCGGAGACACGGAAGCGTCGTTCGAACTGGGCCAGATGCTGCGCGCGGCCACGCCCGGACAAGCGTGGCTGTGGTACCGGCAAGCGGCGCAGCAAGGCCATGCGAAGGCGGCCCTGATGCTGGGCTTGCTGGCAGCGAATGGCGAAGGCGTACCGAAAGACCAGAGTGAAGCGGCACGCTGGCTGGCAAAATCAAGCGAACAGGGCAATCCGCACGCCATGTTTCTACTGTATAACGCCTACCGCGAAGGCCGCGGCGTTCCGCGCGACCTGGCCAAGGGCCTTGAGTTGCTGGAAGAAGCCGCCCACCACGAATACCCGCCCGCCATCCAGGAACTGGCCATGACGGTGCAGGCCGACGACGCCCTGCGCGCCGGCCACCTGATGAAGGAAGCGACGGAGCACCGGCATAACAACTGGAACCGCTTCTAACTGGACGAAAGGCCAGTGGCGCAAGCGCTGCCTGCCTTTATATACTTGCAACTTGCAAGCGTGCGGGAGCGGAGCTGACTCAGCAGTTATGATGCTGGGACGCCGCCTGTGCTGTCGCAGGCGGCAAGGTATGCCGTCCGCACGAAAAGGTTTACACTAAATTGCATTTTAGAAATTTTACTCTGGACCAGCCCCGGTGAGTTTTCATTCAACCCAGCCAGTTTGAGTAGCGCCGGTGCGTCCATTGCTCTGCCTAGCCAAGAAAGAAAGAGTCCAATGAAAAAGCTCACCACCGCCTTTGGCGCGCCTGTCGTCGACAACCAGAACATCCAGACGGCCGGCCCACGCGGCCCCGCCCTGTTGCAAGATGTATGGTTCCTGGAAAAGCTGGCCCACTTCGACCGTGAAGTGATTCCCGAGCGCCGCATGCATGCCAAGGGATCGGGTGCGCACGGCACGTTTACCGTCACGCACGACATCACGCGCTACACGCGGGCCAAGATTTTTGGCGCAGTGGGCAAGCAAACGCCGATGTTCGCGCGCTTTTCCACGGTGGCCGGCGAACGGGGCGCGGCCGATGCGGAACGCGACATCCGCGGCTTCGCCCTGAAGTTTTATACGGAAGAAGGCAACTGGGACCTGGTCGGCAACAACACGCCCGTGTTTTTCATGCGCGACCCATTGAAATTTCCCGATCTGAACCATGCCATCAAGCGCGACCCGCGCACGGGCTTGCGCAGCGCCAATAGCAACTGGGATTTCTGGACTTCGCTGCCCGAAGCGCTGCACCAGGTCACGGTGGTGATGAGCGACCGGGGCTTGCCGCGCAGTTTCCGCCACATGCACGGCTTCGGCAGCCATACCTTCAGCTTCCTGAATGCGCAAAACGAGCGATTCTGGGTCAAGTTCACCTTGAAAACCCAGCAAGGGATACAAAACCTGACCGACGCGCAAGCCGAGGAACTGGTCGGCAAGGACCGCGAAAGCTCGCACCGCGACCTGTATGAAAGCATCGAAAACAAGGATTTCCCCCGCTGGACCCTGTACGTGCAGATCATGCCGGAAAAAGAGGCTGGCACGTATCACCTCAACCCCTTCGACCTGTCGAAAGTGTGGCCGCACGGCGACTATCCGCTGATCGAAGTGGGCGTGCTGGAACTGAACCGCAATGCCGACAATCATTTCGCGGAAGTGGAACAGGCGGCCTTCAACCCGGCCAACGTGGTGCCCGGCATCAGCTTTTCGCCGGACAAGATGCTGCAGGGCCGCCTGTTTTCGTATGGCGACGCGCAGCGCTACCGCCTCGGCGTCAACCACAGCCATATCCCTGTCAACGCGCCGAAATGCCCGTTCCACAGCTACCACCGCGACGGCCAGATGCGCGTCGACGGCAACCAGGGGGGAACGTTGGGCTATGAGCCGAACAGCGAGCAGGAATGGGCCGAGCAACCCGACTTCCGCGAACCGCCATTGAGCATCGAAGGCGCGGCCGATCACTGGAACCACAGGGTCGACGAGGACTACTATTCGCAGCCTCGCGCCCTGTTCCGCCTGATGACGCCGGCACAGCAGCAGGCACTGTTCGACAACACGGCGCGCGCCATCTCGGGCGCTTCGGAGCAAGTCAAGCAACGCCACATCGGCAATTGCACGCTGTGCGACCCCGCCTATGGCACGGGCGTGGCCGAAGCGATCAGCCGCCTGAGCAAATAAAGCAGGCGGAAAGGAACCCGGAAGGCTTGGCAACAGGCCTTCCGCCGCAACGATCAGCGGCCAGGCGGCCAGGCCTGCCTACCTACCAGCGCTGGATATCGATCTGGCCAGTGATGCTCGTTTCCACCGGATAGCCCTCGACCTGCGACGGCACGCGCCGCTTGACGGACGAGTCGCGCAAATACACGACGAGCGCGTCCTTGCCCACGGCCGTGTGTCCCACGCTGACGCCTTCCACGCCGTCGATGGCCATCAGCGCCCGCTCGTTGCGCCGCTTTGCCGCTTCCAGGCGGCCGTGGGGCGCGGCCGGAGTGTACTGCCCCATGCCCTGTCCAGGAATTTCATCCGGTAAGTACGGCATGGCAGCGTCTTCGAAGACGGCATATGGCGATGGTACGAATTTACTGTTTGACATGACAACCCTCCTGAGGCATTCCATGATACACCCGGCCATCCGGCGCTGCAGCACCGTTCGCCGGGCACAACCATGCATGGCTGCGGCCTCCCATACAATCATCATCGTGCAAAAAGCAGCGTTATGCAAGGCGGTATCTGGCAGCGTGCTCAAGTGTACAAATTGATGTCGAGCGCCGCCACGACCCGCCGCATCTGGTTGGCAAACGTGATGTTATTGCCGCCGGCAAACAGCAGGCCGACGGGATTGCGCTGCTGGTTCCAGGTCCATATGGACGAGCCGGAATCACCGCCCGCGCTGAATGCCCCGCTCACGCCCGTGATGGCGATCTGGTCCTGGAACAGCGCGATCCTGCCGCCGCCGTAATTGACGTTGATGGTGGCGCCCAGGCCCGTGATGCGGCCCTGCGTCAATTGCGTGGTGCGACCGGACTTGCCGACCATCATGCCCAACGCGGGTGCCACCAGCGCATTGCTGATACGGAAGTAGGCGGGCACGCCGCCGCTCAGGTAGACCAGTTCGGGCCGCACGCGGTCAGGCCAGGCCCAGCCGGTGGCGCAATCGACGTAATTGACGCCGCCGCTGAAATTGATGGGCACGAAACGCTCGAGCACGGCCACCTGGTCTTGTGGGCAACGTCCCCCGTCGATGGGACCAGGCTGCACGATGCAATCGTTGAACACGCCGCCGTTGGAATTGGCCAGCACGTGATTATTGCTCAGGATCATCAAGCGGCCGCTGCGCGGCGCGCTGCGGCCCACGGCCAGGCAGCCGATGGTGCCGGCTGTAATGCGGAAATGCCCGACCGACACGCCGCCCGGCGCCGGACGCAAGCGGAAACGGTGCGGTTGCGCGTCGATCACGCCCGTGACGACGATGTTGACGGGCACCCTGTCGCTGGCCACGGCGCGCACGCCCATGGCCCCCACGATGGCGGCCTTGGCGCGGTCGACGGAGGTGGGTTCGGCCACGTACAGGGTCAGGGCCGGCAAGCCCGGCTCGCCGGACGAGCTGTCGCTGGCGCCCTCGCCCAGGCCGATGGACACGCCCTGGATATTGCCGCCGTCGCTGAAGGCATCGGCCGCGCGCACGCCGCCCGCCTGGGAAATACCCTGGCGCATGCCGTCTTCGATGCTGCGCTTGATTTCCAGCAATTCCATGCTGACGCCGCTCAGGGCGTCGGGTACCTCCGAGACGGACGCGCTCTCGATCGTATTGTCGTCTTCGCCGGGGGCGGCAAACTGGCCCACGGCCTCTTCATCGTCCGCGCTTTGTCCCCTGCCGCTGCCGCCAGGCGGGGAGCTGAAACCATTCTCGTTACCTATCATTATGTTCTCCTCGTGGGTCGTCGCAAGACCAGTGTGGACGTGCCGCGCAGGCCTGTATTGATCTGGATTGAACCGCGCTGACGCATGGCTGCCCTGTCTCAATGGGCGCAGCGAGGATAAAAATGGTTCCCTCGTCAAGGTTGAGCGAGATCAGTCGTGCGGGCAGAGGCAGCGTCGTATACTTGACGGGTAGGCTGGAACTGGGCCTGCACACGGCAGCAACGGTATGGATGGGGAAATAATGACGATTCCTGGTATGCCACACCAATCCGATGACGACGCGCCTGCGGGCGAGCAAGGCCAGCATGCGGGTTTTGTGCAAGGCATGGCGGCCTGGGCGGAAAAACACCGCATCAGTCCCTGGCGTGGCAGTTTTGCCGACTTCATCGAGCAAATCCTGCCCGGCCGCGCAGGCCTGCTGACGCGCAGCGCGCACCAGTATCTGTGGGACATGATGCGCTGGAATGGCCAGACCGACGACGGCGGGCGCTTCCGCTGCCGCCTGTTCGACGACGAGCTGTTCGGCATCGACGAGGCGATCGACCGGGTCGCCGCCTACTTCAAGGCGGCCGCCGCCGGCTCCGAAGTGGGCCGGCGCATGCTGTTGCTGCTGGGCCCGCCATCTGGCGGCAAGTCGACCATGGTGATCCTGCTCAAGCGGGGGCTGGAAGAATATAGCCACAGCAGTGAAGGCGCGCTATATGGCATCGCCGGCTGTCCCGTGCACGAATCGCCGCTGCATCTGGTGCCGCACAGCATGCGCGCCGACTTTCGCGCCAGCTATGATGCCGAACTGCACGGCGAACTGTGTCCCCATTGCCGCGCCCGTCTGGAAGAACAGTACGGGGGCGACTTCCTGCGCATGCCCGTCGAGCGCATCCACCTGTCCGAGGCGGGCCGCTGCGGCATCGGCACGTATGCTCCGCACGATCCCACCACGGCCGACCTGGCCGACCTCGTGGGCTCCGTCGACCTGTCGAAAGTGGCGCAGTACGGCGACGAAGGCGATCCGCGCGCCTGGTCCTGGTCCGGCGCCGTGTATGCGGCCAGCCGCGGCATGCTGGAAATGATCGAAATCCTCAAGGTCAAGCGGGAATTTCTCTACCTGCTGCTGACCCTGACGCAGGAAAAAAATGTCAAGGTGTCGCGCTTCCCCCTGATTTACCTCGATGAAACCATCGTCGCGCACACGAATCTGGCCGAATTTCGCAAATTCCTGCAAGAAAGCGAAAACGAGGCGCTGCTCGACCGCATGGTCATCGTGCAAGTGCCCTATACGCTTAATTACCGCGAAGAAGCGCGCATTTACCGCAAGCTGA
The DNA here is from genome assembly GCF_011601275.1 of Janthinobacterium lividum. GTDB lineage: Bacteria > Pseudomonadota > Gammaproteobacteria > Burkholderiales > Burkholderiaceae_D > Janthinobacterium > Janthinobacterium lividum_E. Next base: position 50,567 of record NZ_JAAOLY010000012.1, read on the forward strand.
TCCAGGCAGCCGCGCCCGCCTTCCGCGACGTGCACCTCGATCCGCACGTGCTGCATGCGGCGGCCGTGTTTGCCATCTTGAGCCGCCTGTCTGACGGTGACGACAAGGAAGCCGAGCTGGTCAAGAAGCTGCGCATCTACGCCAACGAAGACGTCGACGACTTGCAGCATGCCGATCTCCACCGCATGCGCGAGCGCGACAAGGCGCCCGACGAAGGCCTGTCGGGCGTGTCGCCCCGTTTCGTCATCAATGCCCTGTCGCACGCCATCATTTCCGCCCAGCGCAACAGCCTGTCCACCATGGATGTGCTGCTGGCCCTGAAGGACAGCATTGAAAGCGATGCGCGCATCGAACCGCGGCGCAAACGCCAGTGGATCGATTACCTGGTGCTCACGCGCAAGGATTTCTATAACCGCTGGGTCAAGGCGGACGTGCACAAGGCCCTGTTCGTGTCGTTCGAGCAGGAAGCGCAAGACTTGCTGAATAAATACCTCGATGAAGTCGAAGCCATGCTCGACAACCGCCAGGTCCGCGATCCCATCACCAGCGAAGAGCGCCGTCCCGACGAGCGCTTCCTGCGCGCCGTGGAAGAAAAAATTCATATCAGCGATTCTGGCAAGCAGTCTTTCCGCCAGGAGGTGGTGCGCAAGGCCATGGGCGCCTTCAAGCGGGGCGAGGCGTTTGGCCTGGGCAGCCATGCGCAATTGCACGATGCAGTACAGCAATATCTGTTCGAGCAGCGGCGCGACGTGCTGCGTCTGGTGGGTTCAGCCAAGCGCCCCGATGACGACGTGCGGGCCAGGATTTCCGCCGTCGAACAGCGCCTGGTCGACGAATACGGCTACGACGCCCACAGCGCGCGCGAAGCGCTCAACTACGTGACCACCTTGCTGGCACAGGAATAGCCATGTCCGCCACGACCTCGCCAGGCAAAGGCAAGCAGGATGGTCCTGCGGCAGCAGCCGCGCCCGACCTGGCCCAGCCTTGGTATGGGCTGTTCTCGCGCGGCGCGCGCGACTGGCTGCGCCACAACCAGAAAGTGCGCGACGCCGTGCAGGCCCACTTGCCCGAGCTGATCGCCACGCCTGACCTGATCGGCGGGCCGCAGCAGCGCACGGTACAAGTACCCATGCGTCTGCTCGAACATGCGCGTTTCCGTCTGGCGCCCGCGCGCAACAGCATGGGCGCGGGCCAGGGAGACGGCCAGCCCGGCGATATCCTGCGCGCGGCCGACCCTGCCGCCACGGGCGGGGTTAGAACGCAAGGCGAAGGCGGCGATGGCGAGGGAGCCGTGCGCTTGCTGCTGGAGTTTCCCATCGACGACATTCTCGACTGGCTGTGGGACGCCTTCGAGCTGCCGCACCTGAAGCCCCGCCACGTAGGGCCGATTGACGAGGTACAGCTCGTGCGTAGCGGACTGGACCGTCATGGCGCCCGGTCGCGCCTGGACCGCCGGCGCACCGTCAAGGAAGCGATCAAGCGGCGCGCGCTGCAAACGCAGCCCGTGCCCTTCACCAATGAGGACTTGCGTTACCGCCAGGTCCTGCCACAGCCCCGACCCAGCACGAACGCCGTCGTGTTTTTCGTGCTGGACGTGTCGGCCAGCATGGCGCAGGCCGAGCGCAAACTGGCCAAATCCTTCTTTTTCTTTGCCTTGCAGGGCTTGCGCCGCAGGTATGCGCGCGTGGAAACACGTTTTATTGCCCATACGACGCGGGCCTGGGAGTTTTCCGAAGCCGAGTTCTTCCAAGTCAACGGCATGGGCGGCACCATGGTGTCCACCGCCTTTCGCCTGAGTCGCGAACTACTGCAGGAACACTATGCGCCGGGCCGCTACAACGCCTACCTGTTCTATGCCTCCGATGGCGAGAATTTCAGCGAAGACCGGGCGGCGGCCAGCCTGGCACTCGGTGAACTGGCCGCCCTGCTCAACTACATGGGCTATGTGGAAACCGTGCCCGGCGTGCCGCGCAGCCTGGAAACGGAAATGCACAGCCTGTGCGCCGAGCAGGAACGCCGGGGCTTGCCCCTGCACAGCAGCATCCTGAGCAGGAATGACGATATCTGGGCGGCGATCCGCACTTTTTTCCAGCACGAAGCGGCCGATACGGAGGACGCGGCATGACGCGGCATGACGCTCAGCATCATGGCGGCACGGCAAACATAGCCGGCCTGGACGCCTACGCGGCGCGCATCGAAGCGCTGGCGCGGACACTGGGGCTGGAATTTGCCCCCGTCGAGTTCGAGCTGGTGCCGGACAGCTTCATGGCCGAGATCGCTATCTATGGCTTGCCCGTGCGCATGCGCCACTGGTCGTTCGGCGTGCGCTACATCCACCAGCTCGTGCATCAAAAGATGGGCAACTCGCATATGTTCGAAGTCATGTTTCCCGGCGACCCATGCCATGCCTACATGGCCGAGCACAATTCTGTGGCGGAAAACACCCTCGTCACAGCGCACGTGCTGGGCCACGCCGACTTTGCCAGCCGCAATGCCCTGTTCCTGCGTTTCGGCGCCATGGCGGGCCAGCACATCCTGGAACAAAGCGCGGCGCGGGCGCAGCGTCTCGAACTGGCGTTGCAACGCCATGGGCAAGAGCAGGTGGAAGCCGTGCTCGACGCGGCACTGTCGCTCGAGCAGCACGTGGACGTGCACGCCGAACTGCACCGGCCGCCGTATGCGGCGGCGGCGCCAGCCGGCGTGGCCGGCACGCAAGACAGACCCGGCGCGGAAGATCCTTTTGCACAACGCTACCGGCGCCTGCCCGGCGAAGCGGCGGCGCTGGCGGCGCACGAGGCGGCCCGGGCAAGGCTGGCGCAGCGCCCGCTCCTGCCGCCGCAGCCCGAATACGATTTACTCTGGTTTATCGCACAACATGGGCCGGAACTGGCGGACTGGGAACGCGACATTTTCCTGGCTGTGCGCGAAGAGTCGTTTTACTTTTATCCCGTGTACGCCTGCCAGATCATGAACGAAGGCTGGGCCTCGTACTGGCATGCACGGCTGCTGCGCGAAGCCGACTTCCTGCCGCCGGCCTTGTACCTGTCCGCCATCAAGTCCCATTCGGACGTGGTGCGCCCTTACGCGGGCGAGCACCAGCAGGCGCTGGCCGTCAATCCCTATCATTTGGGATTTTGCATGTGGGAACACATCATCGAGCGTGAAGGACTGGCGCGGGCGCGCCAGATTTGCCGTGACGATGACGACTGCAGTTTCATACGCAATTATCTGGACGGCGAACTGGCTGACCGCCTGGGCCTGTTCGTGCATGAAAGCCACCGCGATGGCGAAACGCGCCTGGCCACCCGCGACTTGGCGGCCATCCGCGAAGCCATCCTGGCGCCCAAATACAACTATGGCGCGCCGTGCATCGCCGTCACGCTGCTCAACGACGACGGCAGCCTGGTGCTTCGCCACGATCACCAGCGTGATGGGCGCGGCCTCGACCTGGAACGGGCGGAACAGGTGCTGGCGTACATCGCCCGCATCTGGCGCCGCCCCGTGACCCTGCATACGGCCGATTTCCGCGGCACGCCCCGGGTTCTCCGCAGCAAGACCGATGGTGTACCGGAGCCGCCCGCGCCGACAGCGTCATCAACAACGCCGACAGCGCCGCCCATGCAACGCTAAAGGCCGCCGATCGGACGAATATCGGAATGTACCTGGCCAGCTTGTGCCTCCGACCTGGCGGGCCAGTTTCTCATGCACGGCCCGCCTGCGCCACATACCAGGCGATGGTCTGCAGCAAGCCTTGCGCCAGATTGTGCGTGGGGACATAGCCGAGCAGGCGGCCCGCCTTGGCGATGTCCGCCTGCGAATGGCGCACGTCCCCGGCGCGAAACTCGCCGTAGTGCGGTGCCTGCGGCACGTGCTGCGGGCGGACGGCAAGCAGCATCTGCTGCATGGTGGCGTGCAATTGGGTCAGGCTGGTGCTGGCGTTGACGGCCACGTTGTAGACCTGGTTGACGGCGGCCGGGTCGGTGCGCGTGGCGGCGAGGATATTGGCTTGCACGGCATTGTGCACGAAGCAGAAGTCGCGGCTGGTGGCGCCGTCGCCATGGATGCGCACGGCCTGATTGTCCAGCATGGCGGCGATCCAGCGGGGAATGACGGCCGCGTAGGCCCCCAGCGGGTCCTGGCGCGGACCGAAGACATTGAAGTAGCGCAAGCCCACCGTCTGCATGGCGTAGCAGCGCGCGTACACCTGCGCGTACAGTTCGTTGACGTATTTGCTCAGAGCATACGGCGACAGGGGCGCGCCGATGTGCTGTTCCACTTTCGGCAAGGCCGGATGGTCGCCATACGTGGCGCTGGACGCGGCATACACGAAGCGCCGCACGCCCGCCTCGCGTGCGGCGGCTAGCATGTTCAGGAAGCCGCTGACATTGACGGCGTGGCACAGCAGCGGGTCTTCCAGCGAACGCGAGACGGAACCGAGCGCCGCCTGGTGCAGCACGTAGTCGACAGCGCCGCCCGTATCGGCCCGGCCGCGCCCGGCCAAGCTGCCGCCAGCGCCACTGGCACCATCGGCCGCATCTGTTCCGCCGTCCGCCTCGCCATCGCCACCGCTGGCGGCCTGTACCGGCGCGCCGCACGCGCGCACGCACGCCGGCAGGTCGCGGATATCGCCTTCAATGAAGGTGAAGCGGCGCCACGCCTGCTCGCCCACGCTGGCGCGCACCTGTTCCAGATTGTGGCGATGGCCCGTCATGAAGTTGTCGAGGCCGCGCACTTCCTGTCCAAGTTGCAGCAGGGTTTCCAACAGGTGCGAACCGATGAAGCCAGCCACGCCCGTCACCAGCCAGCGGCGCGGCGTTTGCACCAGTTGCGCACAGGCTTGCGCGTACGCGCCTGCAGCCGGGCCGCCAGCGGGGGCGCCTTGCGCCGCGTTTGCGGCCCGTTCGAAGGCATCGACCGCCATCACAGCCGCCACACGTGCAAGCCGCCATCCTCCAGCGGACGGGGGTCGAAATGCGATTTGATGTCGATGAAGCAGCCATTTTCCAGCACCTTGGCCTGGAAGTCGGCCAGCGGGCGGGCCAGCAGTGCCTGGTGCGAGACGGCGCTGATGAGGGCCTCGGCCCGCGGCAGCTGTTCCCAGCTTTCCAAGGTCAAACCGTATTCTTCCAGCGCTTCGCGGCCATCGGCGACGGGGTCGTGCACGTGCACCTGCACGCCGTATGATTGCAGTTCATGGATCATGTCGACCACTTTCGAGTTGCGCAGGTCCGGGCAGTTTTCCTTGAAGGTCAGGCCCAGCACGTTGACGTGCGCCCCTTTCAATTTGAAGCCGGCGCGCACCATTTCCTTGATGGTCTTTTCCGCCACGAACTTGGCCATGCCGTCGTTGATGCGGCGCCCGGCCAGGATCACGTGCGGGTGGTAACCGAGCATTTCCGCCTTGTGCGTCAAATAGTATGGATCGACGCCGATGCAGTGGCCGCCCACGAGGCCGGGACGAAATGGTAAAAAATTCCATTTCGTGCCGGCCGCCTGCAGCACTTCCAGGGTGTCGATGCCGATGCGGTCGAAGATGATGGCCAGCTCGTTCATCAGCGCGATGTTCAGGTCGCGCTGCGTGTTTTCGATGACCTTGGCCGCTTCGGCCACCTTGATGCTCGACGCCCGGTGCACGCCCGCCTCGACCACGCCCTCGTACAAGGCGGCCACCTTGTCCAGTGTCGTGGCATCATCGCCCGAGACCACCTTGCGGATGCTGTGCAAGGTATGGTCCTTGTCGCCGGGGTTGATGCGCTCGGGCGAAAAGCCCACATGAAAGTCTTCCTTCCAGCGCAGGCCCGAATGCTGTTCGAGGATGGGGATGCAGATCTCTTCGGTGGCGCCCGGATAGACGGTCGATTCGTAGATGACGATGGCACCGCGCCGCATGTGGCGGCCGACGGCCGCGCTGGCGCCGGCCAGGGCCGAAAAGTCGGGATTGTGCGCGCTGTCGACGGGCGTGGGCACGGCCACGACGATGAAATCGGCCAGTTGCAGCTCGGCCGGGTCGCAGCCGACGCTTAGCCATTGCGCCGCCAGCAACTGTTCATGGCTGACTTCGCCCGTCGGGTCGATGTGGCGCCGGTAGCTTTCCACCTTGCGCGCCGACAAGTCAAAGCCGATCGTGCGCTGGCGTGTGCCAAACGCCACGGCCAGCTGCAAGCCCACGTAACCGAGACCCACCACCGCCACCACGCCCGCCTTGCTATTCATATTGCTCTCCATATGCATGTGCTCCGAATGGTTGCGGCCTGCGCATCGCCGTCCGGGAAATTCTACGGTTGCCGGTTTGTCCATTCTTGAGCGAGAACAAGAAAACCGGGGCGCCGGCAAGCATGCGCGCGGACAATCGGCGGCTTGTTGAGCGCAATCAAGGAGACCGGCTGCCATCTTTTTAAGCTAGGCCATGCCCACCGCCCATCGCGAATCGGCTAATCATCCACGCACGCCGCTACCGGAGATTTCCATGGCCCTTTCCCTGCCCCGTCCTTTCCCTGGCCTGCCGGCCGCCGCGCTGTGCTGTGCCCTGCTGCTGCCCCTGCTGACGGCTTGCCACGGCACGCAGAGCAGCGAAAACCTGCTGGCCGACGCGCAGCAGTACCGGCAGAAAGGCGAAGCGCGGGCCGCCATCATCCAGTTGAAGAACCTGCTGCAAAAGGAACCGGACAATGCGGCCGCGCGCTTGCTGCTGGGCAGCATCTATATCGACACGGGTGAAGCGCTGTCGGCCGAGAAAGAATTGCGCAAGGCAAAATCGCTGGGCCTGGCGCCGCAGCAAGTGATGCCACTGCTGGGCAAGGCCTGGCTGATGCTGGGCCAGTTCGACAAGGTGCTGGCCGAGATCGCCGACGACGCGGCGCAGCCCGCCAGCGTGCTGGCCCTGCGCGGCGACGCCTTGCTGGCCCTGGGCCGGCAGGACGAGGCGCACGCCCTGTTTGCGCGCCTGCTGGAAGCCCATCCCGACCAGGTCGAGGCCTTGCTGGGACTGGCGCGGCTGTCGGCGCTGGACCAGCAGGTACCGGCGGCCGAACTACTGCTGGCGCAAGCCCTGAAAAGCGCGCCCGCCAACCTCGACGCCTTGCGCCTGCAGGGCGACTTGCTGCGCCTGCAAGGCAAGAACGGCGCGGCGCGGCTAGCCTATTTGCAAATCCTCAAGATCAAACCGGACAATACCCAGGCGCACATCGACTTGGCCAACCTCGACATCGTGGACAACCGCTACACGGAAGCGACGGCCCAGCTGGCCACGGCGCGCAAGTCGGCGCCCAACAGCCTGGGCCTGCTGCAGGCGCAGGCCTTGCTCGATTTTCGCCAGGGCAAGAACAAGGCGGCCTTGCAGGGCTTGCAGCTGGTGCTCAAGGCGGCGCCCGATCACATGCCGTCCATCCTGCTGGCCGGCGCCGTGCAACTGGCGCTCGGTTCGCCGCAACTGGCAGAAAGCTATCTGCGGCGCTTCCTGGCCGTGTATCCCCAGCACCTGTACGCCGTCAAGATGATGGCCTCGATCGAACTGATGCGCGGCAAGACCGACGCCGCCATCGACTTGCTGCGCCCGATGCTGGCCGCCTTCCCCGACGACGTGGAATTGCTGTCGCTGGCCGGCGAAGCCCACTTGCGCGCGCGCCAGTACGACAAGGCGACGGCGTATTTCGAAAAAGCCAGCACTCTGGCACCGGACACGGCCAGACTGCATGCGGCCTTGGGCATCAGCCGCCTGGGCATGGGCGAGAACAGCCGCGCCATCAATGAACTGGAACGCGCCAGCATGCTCGACAAGAGCACGCCACAGGCGGGCACCATGCTGGTGATGACCTTGCTGCGCAACAAGCAGAACGACAAGGCCCTGGCCAGCGTCAAGATGATGGAACAGCAGCAGAAAGGCACGAATCCCCTGCTGCTGAACCTGAAAGGCGGCGTCTACCTGGCCCTGCGCGATCTGCCCGCCGCACGCGCCAGTTTCGAGCAAGCATTGAGCATGGACCCCGTATACTTGCCCGCCCTGAACAATCTGGCGCAGATCGATCTGGCCGAGAAAAAGCCGGAGCAGGCGAAACAGCGCTTCGAGAGGGCGCTGGCGAAGGCGCCAAAAAATGCCGATCTGTGCGCGGCGCTGGCCAAGCTGGCCGCATCGCAGGGCAAGACGGACGAGGCGCGGCGCTGGCTCGAGCGGGGCCACCGCGACAATCCCGACGCCGTCGCGCCGGCCCTGCTATTAAGTAATTTTTACCTGAAGACGGGGGCGCCCGACAAGGCGCTGGAACTGGCGCGCACCTTGCAGACGGGCCATCCGGGCGACGCCGATGCCCTGGCCCTGCGCGCCCAGGTCGAGTACAGCGCCGGCCAGGCGCCGGCCGCGCTCGACAGCTACAACAAGCTGGCCAGCCTGCAAACGACGTCCGCACCCTTGCAGATGCGCATCGCCAGCCTGCACCTGGCGCTGGGCGACCATCATAACGCGCTGCAAGCCGTCAAGCGGGCGCAGGCGCTTGACCCCGCCCTGCTCGAAGCGCGCGTGGTCGAAGTGGCCCTGCTGTTGAACCTGAACCGCCAGCGCGAGGCGCTGGCCGTGGCGCGGCAAGTGCAGGAACAGCAGCCGAAGCTGGCGGCCGGCTACAAGCTCGAAGGCGACGTGCTGATGGAGCAAAAGCTGCCGCAGCAAGCCGTCAAGCTGTACCAGCACGCGTTCGACATCAGCCCCATCGGCCCCTTGCAGGTGCAGCTGTACCGCGCCTTGCAGGCCTCGGGCCAGACGCGCGAAGCCGATGCCCGCATGGCCAGCTGGCTTAAGGAGCATCCGGAAGACTTGCCGACGCGCACGTACCTGGCGGGCACTTACCTGGCGGCCAAGCAATACCGCCCCGCCATCGAGCACTTCCAGTATGTCGTCGCCAAGGACACGGGCAACGTGGTGGCGCTGAATGACCTGGCCTGGGCGTATCAGCAGGAAAAAGATCCGCGCGCACAGGCCACGGCCGAGCAGGCGCTCAAGCTGGCGCCCGACAATCCCGCCGTGCTCGACACCCTGGGCTGGATCGTGCTGCAGCAAGGCGACGTCAAGCGCGCCACGGCCCTGCTGCGCCAGGCGGCGGGACTGGCGCCGACCTCGCCCGAAGTGCAGTACCACCTGGGCGCGGCCCTGGCGAAATCAGGTGACAAGGGCGGCGCACGCAAGCAACTGGAACAACTGCTTGCCGCCAACAAGGATTTTCCACAGCGGGCCGAGGCGCAAGCCTTGCTGACCCAGCTGTAAGCCATGGCTGTGCATGCTGCCATGCCTGGCCTGGCAGCGCGGCCGCTGGCCTTGCTGGCGGGCGCGGCCTGCGTACTGGCCTTGCGCCACTATCCACTGGGTCACGGCTGGCCCGGCCTGCTGTTTGCAGCGCTGCTGCCCGCGTATTTCCTGCTGCTATGCTGGCGCCCCGCCTGCTGGCTGTTCTGCGTGCCCGCCCTGCTGCCCGTTCTTGACTTGGCACCGTGGACGGGCTGGTTCTTCCTCGAAGAAATCGACGTGCTGCTGTTGCTGACGGTGGCCTGCGGCTACTGGCGCCTGGGCGGCCCCGTCCAGAGCGCCGCAGCCACGCTCCCGCCCGCCGCCCGCGCCTGTTTGCTGCTGTGCAGCCTGGCCTGGATGGCGGCGCTGCTGCGCGGCGTGCTGCCGCTGGCGCCACTCGACCTGAATGCCTGGGATAATTATTTGAGTCCCTACAACAGCCTGCGGCTGGGCAAGGCCTGGGCCTGGAGCATGTTGCTGCTGCCGCTGCTGCTGCGCGACGGGAATGCTTCCGCCCTGCGCCGCTACGCGCTGCCGGGCATGCTGGCCGGACTGGCCATGGTGTCGCTGTTCGCGCTGTGGGAACGGGCCGTGTTTCCCGGCCTGACGAACCTGTCGAGCGACTACCGCATCACCGCGCCGTTTTCCGCCATGCACACGGGCGGTGCCGCGCTCGACGGCTACTTGGCCCTGAGCCTGCCGTTTGCCGCACTGTGGCTGGCGCGCGCCAGCAGTCGCTGGCAGGCGGTGCTGGCCATGCTGCTGCTGGCCCTGGCCCTGCACGCGGCGTTTACCACTTTTTCACGCGGCCTGTATGGGGCCCTGGCGGCGGCCATGCTGCTGGCCTTGTGGCAGACCCTGCGCACGGCGCCCGGCGCGGCGCGGCGTTCGCCTGACCGCCCGCTCGTGCCCGGTGTGCTGCTGCGGCTGCTGCTGGCTGGCCTTGGCACCGTCCTGCTCGTATACATGTTCAGCCTGGCCGGCTACCGGGGCTTGCTCACCGCCGTCGTCCTGCTCGCGGCCAGCTTCGTGCTGGCCGCGCGGCCCTTGCCGTGGCGCCTGGCGCCGGCCAGCCTGCTGTGTGCTCTGTGCCTGCAGGGCTTGCTGGCCGCCTGGTGGCCGGAGCCGGCCGGCCAGCAAACGGCCGGCTGGCTGAAAGGCCCGTACTTCCTGTTCCTGCTGGCGGCCGTGCTGCTGACGGCCGTGCTGTGGCCCGGTGCTGGTGCCGCCAAAGGGCCTGTCAGACTGGGCCTGGCGATGATGGCGTGGACCATGCTGGCGTGCAATCTGGCCTGGATAGGCTGGCACTGGGCCGGGCCGCCCGCCCTGCTGCCGGCCGGCCTCGTCGTCCTGCTGGCCATGCTGATGCTGTGCAACGGACGCTTGCGCCCGCCGCTGTGGCGGCTGGACCGGGCCAGCCTGAGCATCGCGGGCGCGGCCGGCATCCTGCTGCTGCTGGCCATCCCCGTGTCGGCCAGCTATTACGCCACCGAACGTTTCGCCACCACGGCCTTCGACATGCAAGGCCGCTTGCGCCATTGGCGGCAAGCGCTGACCATGCAGCCGTCCGACTTGGCCAGCCGTCTGTTCGGCACGGGTAGCGGCAGCTTTCCCGCTACTTATTACTGGCACAATCCCCAGCGCGAGGTGCCGGCCAGCATCGCGTATGCCGAGGAAGGGGGAAACCGGTACGTGCGCCTGGCCAGCCCCGGCTACAGCGCCGGCTATGGCGAACTGCTGCGGCTGCTGCAACGCCTGCCCGTGCAGCCCGACACGCGCTACACCCTGGCGCTCGACGTGCGACGAAGCGGCCCCATGCCCGTACTGCAGGTGCGCCTGTGCCAGCGGCAGCTGCTGTATGCCCAGGGCTGCGTGAATGTGCCGCTGCGCCTGCGGCCTGTGCCGCCTGGCATGCAGCCCGGCGGGTGGCAACACTACGAAGTACCGTTCGACAGCGCATGGCTGGGCGGGAGAGCCTGGCTGCTGCGTCCGCCCGTGCAGCTGGAACTGGCGGCCAGCGGCACGGCCACCTCTTCCGTGCTCGAGGTCGACAACCTGAGCTTGCGCACCCCGGGCGGCGAGGAATTGATCGCCAACGGGAACTTTACGCAAGCCAATAATTACTGGTTTTTCAGCAGCGACCACCATCATTTGCCGTGGCATATCAAGAGCATGGCCTTGCATTTGCTGATCGAAACAGGCTGGTGCGGCGCCCTGTCCATGCTGGCCCTGCTGGTTCTGGCTGGCACGCGCCTGCTGCGCCAGGCCGCGCGCGGCGATTCCGGCGCGCTGGCTGGCGCCGCCGCCCTGCTGGGTTTTCTCGTCGTCGGCCTGTTCGACAGCCTGCTCGACGTGCCGCGCATCGCCCTGCTGTGCTATCTGATGCTGCTGTGCGCGCTGCTGCAGCCCGTGCCACCTCCTCACGTTGAAAGTGCGCCGCCATGAAAGCCCTGCCATTGACATGCTTTTCCGCCCTCTTGTTTTGCCTTGCCCTGGCCAGTGCGCCATGCCGCGCCGATGCTCCGCTGGCGCAAACCATCGCGCGCATCAAACCATCGATCGTCGGCGTGGGCAGCCTGCAAAAGACGCGCACGCCGCCGATGAATTTCATCGGCACGGGCTTCGTCGCCGGCGATGGCTTGAGCGTGCTCACTTGCGCCCATGTGATCCAGAAACTGCTCGACGCCAATCCGAACGAAGTCATCGGCATACTCACGGGCCAGGGCGAGGCAGCGCAATTTCGCCCCGCCAAGGTCCAGGCGCTGGACACGGAACACGACCTGGCCTTGCTGCGCCTGGCGGGTGTGCCCCTGCCTGCCATGGCGCTGGGCGACGCGGCCACGGTGCGCGAAGGCCAGGCCATGGCCTTTACGGGGTTTCCGCTAGGTACCTTGCTGGGCTTGCACCACGTGACCCACCGCGCCATCGTGTCATCGCTGACGCCGGTGGTCATGCCCAGCGAAAACGCGCAGCGCCTCGACGTCCGGCGCCTGGCGCAGCTACAAAAAGCGCCTTACACCGTGTTCCAGCTGGACGCGACGGCGTATCCAGGCAGCAGCGGCAGCCCCTTGTTCGATCCCGAGACCGGTCTCGTCTACGGCATCGTCAACATGGTGTACGTCAAAGGCCTCAAGGAGGCGGCCATCAGCGCGCCGAGCGGCATCACTTACGCGATTCCGGGCGGCTACATGCAGGCGATCTTGCTGAAAAATAAATGAATAATCAGTTGCGCCCCTGCCTCAGCCGGTCGGTAATACCGGGCTCATCCCATGTCGGAAAAAAAAAGGGGTAAAACGACCGTTCACCCCCATGCTGTTCCATCAGGCCGCCGTATTTGCGGATCTGGGCCCCCATGTAATCGAGATCCAGCCGTAGCAGCACGGCTGGCGCCCCCACGCGCGTGCACTCGCGCTCGCCGCCGAAGTCCTGGAAACCCAGCATGCGCTTGTAAAACGCCACGTGGCGCGGGTTGACTTCAATCACGTAATCCGTAAAGCCGTGAATATTGTGGGCATAGATATAAGAGATATGAATCAGCGCCGCAAACACGCGCTTGCTCACTCCCTTGTCGATGGCCAGGCGCGACGGTTCGCACAGGCGCCGCCCCTGCTCGCGCAGGACGTCGAGCTTGTCGCGGAAGTTTTCATCGGCGGGCAAGCCCGTCTCGTCATTATCGAGGCACAAGGTCATGGTGCCGACGGTGGTGCCGGCCGTTTCCGCAAACAGTGTGATTTTATTGAGCGCATGGGTCGTGCCGGGATCGACGGCATAGCCGCGCCAGCCGTACATCTTGCGGATCAGCAAGCTGGCCGCTTCACGCCGGCCACGCGAATTGGCCATGCGGATATGAAAGCGCTGCAGGTCGAGCTCATGCTCCATGGCCGGGTCGATCTGCCCCTCGCCCACCACCAGGTCGCTGAAAGTACCAGGCGTGTCGAAGGAAATTATGGGTTCATCTTCAAAGCTCATCTTGTCCTCACGTTCATCGGCAGCCGTCGAGACGGACTGAAGCCAATGCCTTGTGACAAGAGAAAAACGGGAGAAGTTCCCAGCAATAGCTAAAAAAACAGAAGAAATTTACATTAGGATAGCAAAATAACACGATGAAATTTGTCTATAAGTACAAAATGGTAAATATAATTACTGTTTTGATATTGCCGAGGCCGTTATTAAAAGAAGCTCTCCGGGATCAGTAAGACGTCGCCTGGCCGCATCATGACATTGGCGGAAATATCGCCCTCCTTCAATAAATCGTCGAGCCGCACCGCCAGCTGCTGCTGGTTGCCTTCGCGCATGCGGATGATGCTGGCTTTGTTGCCGGCCGCGAAGTCGGTGATGCCCCCCACGGCGATGAGTACGTCCATCAGCGACATGCCCTGCCGGTACGGCAGCGCCTGCGGCTTGGCCGCCTCGCCGATCACCCGGATCTGCTCGCCATATGGCCCCGAGAAATTGGTGACGATGACCGTCACCACGGGCTGCTGGATGAACTTGCTCAAGGCTTGCTCGATGTCGCGCGCCAGCTGGGTCGACGTCTTGCCGCTGGCGGCCAGATCCTCGACCAGCGGCGTGGTGATCTTGCCGTCCGGCCGCACGGCCACCGTCAGCGACACTTCCGGATTGCGCCAGACGATGATGTTGACGGAGTCGCCCGGACCGATCAGGTAATCGTGCATGGGGGCGCTGTCGTCGGAAGGCGCCAGCGGATAGCGGGTGCGGCAGGCGCCCAGCAGGCTGGCGGCGCCGGCCAGGACCAGCGTGTTGCAGAGAAATACACGGCGAAATGGATTCATGCGGAGCCTCTTCGAGTCGATGCGCGTCCATGGGCAGCCCCGCAGAACCAGCCTGGGCCGCGAACTTCCTATGATTATTAAAACCCGGCAAGTGAACCTTGAGACGTATCAAGAAGCAATCATCTTGGGAAATCTTGCTCCGCAGCCGCCCTATACTTTGCTTACTCAACAAGCAACTATTTTTTGCAAGACGTCGTCGTGATCCGCGCCGCCAGCCCATCTACCGTGCAGCACCGCCATCTGAAGGAAGCGACATGGAAGAATTGATACAGCAACTGCTTTCCGGCTTGAAAGGCATCTGGAAGTACCGCTGGCATGCCGTGCTGGTAGCGTGGCTGGTGGCCATCGGCGGCTTCATCAAGGTAATCACCCTGCCCGATGACTACCAGACGTCGGCGCGCGTGTTTGTCGATACGCAAACCATCCTCAAGCCGCTGATGGCCGGCATGACCAGCGTGCCGAACACGGAACAGCAGGTGGCCATCATGAGCCGCACCCTGCTCAGCCGCCCGAACGTGGAGCGGGTCATGCGCATGGTCGACCTCGACCTGGACTCGAAGACCGTGCGCGAGCACGAGGCCCAGCTGGACGAGTTGATGAGCCGCATCAAGATCACGGGCACCAATGCCTATGACATCTACACCATCAGCTACAGCGGACGCGATCCCAAGCTCGTGCGCGACGTCGTGCAAAGCCTGCTGACCATCTTTGTCGAAGGCAGTTTCCAGGGCAAAAAAGGCGATTCGCAGAAGGCAGTGCAATTCATCGACGAGCAGATCAAGAATTACGAGGACAAGCTGAGCGCGGCGGAAAACCTGGTCAAGGAATTCAAGATCCGCAACAACCTGCTGCTGCCACGCCAGGGCATCGATTATGGCAGCCAGTTGCAGCTGTCGTCCGATAGCCTGAACAATGCCAAGCTGGAACTGGTCGAGGCGGAACAGGCGCGCAAGGCCATCCAGAGCCAGATCGAGGGCGACGAGCCCGTGCTCGACATGGAGCCGAATGCGGCGTCCATCACGAATCCCGAACTCGACGAACGCATCGCCTCGCTCAACAAGAACCTCGACAACCTGCGCATGCAATTTACGGAATTGCACCCCGATATCATCGCCTCGAAGCGCCTGGTGGCCCAGCTGGAAGAGCGCAAGATCGAGGAAAGCAAGCTGAAAACGGCGTCCGGCGACCCGGGCAAGAACTACAGCCCCATGCTGCAGCAGCTGAAGGTGGCGCTGACGGACGCGGACGCCAAGGTGGCCGCCATCCGCGCCCGCGTGCAGGAATACACGGCGCGCAACGAACGGCTGCTGGCGCAGAGCAATGCCGTACCCGAGGTGGAATCGCAGCTGGCGCAGCTCAACCGCGACTACATCATCAACAAGGAAAACTATGAAAAGCTGATCGGCCGGCGCGAAGCGGCCAAGCTGTCGGGCGAACTCAGTTCCACCACCGAAATGATGGCCTTCAAGATCATCGACCCGCCCACGGTGCAATATGCGCCCGTCGGCCCGAACCGCCCGCTGCTGTTCAGTGCGGCGCTGGGCGCGGCCCTGGTGGCCGGCGTCGCCACGGCCCTGCTGATCAGCCAGGTGCGCCCCACCTTCCTCAGCCCCTCGGAACTGCGCGACGCGACGGGCTTGAACGTGCTGGGCACGGTATCGATGAACTGGACGCCGCTGCAGCAGGTACGCCGCCGCCGCGCCCGCTATGGCTTTGGCGCCTGCCTGGGCAGCCTGTTCGTCCTGTACGGCGGGGTCATGACGGCTGCGCTGCTGAAATTCTAGAGCCACCAAGGAGCGAAGATGAGCAGCAAGGACAGCGGCAAGCAGGAACCCATGATCCTCGGCGTGGCCGAGGCCGGCGTGCCTTACAAGGTGAACGGTACGGATGGCGCGGACGCGGCCCGGTCGCCCCGCTACCGCGCCCTGAACCTGGACCGGCTGGCGGAGCAAGGCATGCTCACGCACGATGGCGGGCGCAGCGCGGTGGCCGAGGATTTCCGCATCATCAAGCGCCCGCTGCTGCGCCAGGCGCGCGCCAGCGGCAGCGACGCCATCCGTCATGGCAACCTGATCGTCGTCACCAGCGCCATGCCGGGCGAAGGCAAGACCTACTGCGCCGTCAACCTGGCCATGAGCATCGCCATGGAAATGGACATGACGGTGCTGCTGATCGATGCCGACGTGGCGCGCCCGTCCGTGCTGAAGGTACTGGGCCTGCCGCCGGAACCGGGGCTGATGGACGTGCTGCTCGACCCGCAACTGGCCATGGCCGACGTGATCCTGAAAACCAATGTGGCCAATCTGAGCATCCTGCCCGCCGGGCGCAGCAACAAGCACGCGACGGAATTGCTGGCCAGCCGGGCCATGAGCCGGCTGCTGGCCGAAATCGCCAGCCGCTATGGCGACCGCATCGTCGTCTTCGATTCGCCGCCCCTGCTGATCACCAGCGAAGCACACGCGCTGGTGGGACAGATGGGACAAGTGGTGATGGTGGTCGAGGCGGAAACGACGACACAGCACGCCGTCAAGGAGGCGCTGCGCCAGATCGAGTCATGCGAACACATTCATTTGATCTACAACAAGACCAAATCGTTCCCCGGCAACGACTACTACGGTTATGGCTATTACGATTAGCCGCCGCGCGCCGCTACCGCTGCTGCTGTCCCTGCTGCTGCCCGCGCCGGCGGGCGCGGTCGACTGGCTGGTGAAACCGTCGCTGCGCCTGCGCGAAAGCTATACGGACAACGCCTTGCGCGCGCCGCCCGGCCAGGCGCAATCGGACTTCATCACGGAAATCGCGCCCGCCATCGCCCTCATCGGCACGGGGCCCCGCCTGCGCGTGCACCTCGACTACAGCTGGCATAAATACCTGTCGGGACAGCGCGCCGATACGGACAACCACGAACTGCACGCCTCGGCCGACGCCGAACTGGTCAAGGACTGGTTCTTCATCGATGCGGACGCCAGCGTAAGCCGGCGCAACATCTCACCGTTCGGCCCGCAGCTGATCGACGACCTGCCCGACACGGACAATACCAGCACCGTGCGCACCACGGGCATCAGCCCCTACCTGCGCCACCGTTTCCACGGCCTGGCCACGGCCGAGCTGCGCTACACGCGCAACACGGTCGATAGCGGCGGCGACCTGCTGTCCGTACACAGCGATGAAATGGAATTGCTGCTCAGCGGCGAGCCGCGCGGCAACGGCTGGACCTGGAACGCCAGCCACGACGTACGCCGCACCCAGGACAGCAAGCTGGCGCCCGTGCGCATGCAGCGCAGCAGCGTGGGCCTGCGCTATCCGTTCAGCAGCAAATGGTCGGCCACGGCCAGCGGCGGCATGGAAAAGGAAGGTTATATCTCTACCAGCGGCAAGGCGCCCGAGGGCCGCTTCTGGTCGCTGGGCGGCGTGTGGACGCCGTCGCCGCGCACCAGCGTCGCCTTCAGCACGGGCAAGCGCTTTTTTGGCACCACCTACAGTCTGGACGCCAATTTCCTGCAGCGTCATACCAACTGGCAACTGAACTACAGCGAAAACATCACCACCATGCCGACGCAGTTTTCGCGCCTGGGAAACCGCGACGCGGGCCAGTTGCTTGATCAATTGTGGCGCGGCATCTTTCCCAACGCGCGCGACCGGCGCCTGCGCATCGATGCCTTCCTGCGCTATGCCAACAGCCTGGGGCCGGAACGGGGCGCCATCAATTACTTCAGCCACCGCTATTTCCTGCAAAAGCAGCTGAAGCTGACGATGGCGCGCGCCACGGCGAAAAGCACGATGATCGCCGGCATCACGGCCGTCGACCGCACGGCGCAGACGGCCAGCGGCATCGACAGCGGCTTGCTGCCCGGCGTGGAATTCGGCAGCGAAGACCGCACGCGCCAGATCGGCGGCAACCTGGGCTGGAGCTGGCAAGCCAGTTCGCGCACCAGCGTGAATGTCAATGCCGGCTACGCCAGCGTGCGCTCGCTGACCGTGCCCCGACGCGACAACAACATCACCGTGACGGCGGGTTACACCCGTATCCTGCAGCAGAACATGACGGCCAGCATCGACGTGCGGCATACGCGGCACGCCAGCAACCGGGGCGGCGACTACCGCGAAAACGGCGTCAGCGCCACGCTCACCATGCAATTCTAAGGAGCCCGCAATGTCCGACCCGTCTCTTGCGACCGCCGCGCCGGCGCACCTGCTGTGCGTGGTGGCCGCGCGCCCCAATCTGATGAAGATGGCGCCCATTCTGGCTGCCCTGGCGCGACAGGCGCCCGCCATCCGCGTGACCTTGCTGCATACGGGCCAGCATTACGACACGGCCATGAATGGGCAATTGTTTACGGACCTGTACCTGCGCCCGCCCGACATCGCCCTCGACGTCGGCTCCGGCAGCCACGCGCAGCAGACGGCCGAGATCATGCGCCGCTTTGACGCCGTGCTCGACGCGCATCCGCCGCTGGCGCCCGATGCCGTGCTGGTGGTGGGCGACGTCAATTCCACCCTCGCTTGCGCGCTGGTGGCGGCCAAGCGCGGCACGCCCGTGATCCATGTCGAGGCGGGCCTGCGCAGCGGCGACCGTCGCATGCCCGAGGAAATCAACCGCGTGCTGACGGATCAATTGTCCGATCTGCTGCTCACCAGCGAAGAAAGCGCGCGCGCCAACCTGCTGCGCGAAGGCATCGCCCCCGAACGCATCCATTTCACGGGCAACGTCATGATCGACAGCCTGCGGCAGCAGCTGCCGCGCGCAGCCAAGCCCGCCGCCACCCTGCGCGCGCACGGCCACGCCTGCCCGCCCGCGTATGGACTGTTGACCTTGCACCGTCCCTCGAACGTCGATGATCCGGCGCAGCTGGAAGCGCTGCTGCAGGCGCTGGGGCAACTGTCAGCCCGCCTGCCGCTGCTGTTTCCCATTCACCCGCGTACCCTGGCCAGCCTGCGCCTGGCGGGCCTGGAACCCTTGCTGGCGCGGCACGCCATCGTCCGCCTGCCGCCGCTGGGCTACCTGGAAATGCTAGGCCTGATGCAGGAGGCGCGCCTGGTGCTGACGGATTCGGGCGGCATCCAGGAAGAAAGCACGGCGCTGGGCGTGCCCTGCCTGACCCTGCGCGCCAACACGGAGCGCCCCGTCACCGTGACCGATGGCACGAATACCCTGGCCGGCACGGACCCGGCCGCTATCCTGGAGATGGCCGGCACCATCCTGGACACGGGCGGCAAGCGTGGCCGCATTCCGCCCCTGTGGGATGGGCGCGCGGCCGCGCGCATCGCGGCCGTCATCGCGCCCTGGCTGGCGGCGCGCCGGGGACAACCATGACGCCGCCTGTGGTCTTGCTCAATGCGCTCACCATCGATGTGGAAGACTATTTCCAGGTGTCCGCCTTCGCGCCGCACATCGCGCGCGCCGACTGGTCCCGCCTCGAATGCCGGGTCGAGGCGAACATCGAGCGCATCCTGCTGCTGCTCGACAGCCGCGGCATCCACGCCACCTTTTTTACCCTGGGCTGGATCGCCGAACGCTATCCGGCCATGCTGCGCCGCGTGGCAGACGCCGGACACGAAGTGGCCAGCCACGGCTATGCGCACCTGCGCGCCAGCGAGCAGTCGGCCGCGCAGTTCGCCGACGATGTGCGCCGCAGCAAGGCCATTCTCGAGCAAATAACGGGGCTGGCCGTGCGCGGCTACCGGGCGCCCAGCTTTTCCATCGGCGCGGCCAACCTGTGGGCCTTCGACGTGCTGCAGGAAGCCGGCTACCGCTACAGTTCCAGCATCTACCCGATCCGTCACGACCATTACGGCATGCCCGATGCGCCGCGCTTCGGCTGGCGCCCGCGCGGCCCGCGCGGCGTGCTGGAACTGCCCGTCAGCACCGTGCGCCTGCGCGGGCGCAACCTGCCGGCCGGCGGCGGCGGTTATTTCAGATTGATGCCGTATGCACTGTCGCGCTGGCTTTTGCGACGCATCAATTCGCGCGACGGGCAAGCTGGCATATTCTATTTTCATCCTTGGGAACTCGATCCCGGTCAGCCGCGCCCGCCAGGCCTCAGCGCCAGGACGCGCTTTCGCCACTACCTGAACCTGGGGCGCATGGAAGCACGGCTGGGGCGCCTGACCCGCGACTTTGCCTGGGACCGCATGGACCGTATTTTTCTGGAAAGCACATGATGCACGAGGCCAGCCTTGCTCCCGTTCCTGCACAGTCCAGCATCGCCATCGCCGTGCGGTCCCTGCAGGGGCACGAGCATGCGCGCTGGGATGCCTTTGTCGACACGTGCCCGGAGGCGACCTTTTTTCACCGGGCCGGCTGGCAAACCATCATGGAGCAAGGTTTTCAGCACGACAGCTATTTCCTGTACGCGGAACAGGAAGGACGCATCGCCGGCGTGCTGCCGCTGGCCCATTTGCGCAGCCGCCTGTTCGGTTCTTCCCTCGTCTCGCTGCCGTTTTGCGTCTACGGCGGCATCGCCGGCGGCGGCGCGGCCGTGCGCCAGGCGCTCGACAGCGCCGCGCTGGCGCTGGCCCGGCGCCTCGGCGTGGGGCATCTGGAATACCGCTGGCGCGAAGTGCACGAAAATGCGCAAGAAAACGCGGATGCATCCTGGCTGCACCAGCCACTGTACGCCACCTTCCGCAGGCCTTTAAGCCCCGATGCCGAACAGAATCTGCTGGCCATTCCCCGCAAGCAGCGCGCTGTCGTGCGCAAGGCCATGGCGGCCGGCCTGCACAGCGCCATCGATTATGACATCGACCGTTTCTACCCGATCTATGCGGCCAGCGTGCACCGGCTGGGCACGCCCGTCTTCGCGCGCCGCCATTTTGCCCTGCTGCGCGCGGTCTTCGGCGACGCCTGCGACATCCTCACCGTGTATCACGGCCAGCAGGCGCAAGCGAGCGTGCTGCTGTTCTATTTCCGCGGGGAAGTGCTGCCCTATTACGGCGGCGGCAACGTCCTGGCGCGCAGCACGGGCGCCAACGACTTCATGTACTGGGAAGCGATGCGCCGCGCCTGCGCGCGCGGCTACCGCCTGTTCGATTTCGGCCGCAGCAAGCTGGGGACCGGCGCCTGGGATTTCAAGAAGAACTGGGGTTTTACGCCGCAGCCGCTGCCCTATGCCTACCAGCTCGTGCGCGCCAAGGCTTTGCCACTAGTCAATCCGCTGAATCCGAAATACGCGCTGTTCATCCGCGCCTGGCGCCGCCTGCCGCTGCCGCTGGCCAACCTGCTGGGGCCGCACATCGTGCGGCAACTGGGTTAAGCAAGGAGACTCACCATGCGCGAACTGCTCTTCCTCGTCCACCGTCTGCCGTATCCGCCCAACAAGGGCGACAAGATACGCTCGTGGCACATGCTGCAATATCTGAGCCGGCATTTCCGCGTGCACCTGGGCTGCTTCATCGACGATGACGACGACTGGCAGCACGCGAAAACCGTGGCCGCCCTGTGCGCCAGCACGCGCTTCATCGACTTGCGGCGCGGCCCGGCCCGCTGGCGCGCCCTGCAGGCGCTGCTGTCGAGGCAAGCCATGAGCGTGCAGTACTACCGCGATGCACGGCTGCTGCAATGGGTCGACGGCTTGTTATCGGGCGACAAGGTGCGTCACGCGCTGGCCTTCTCGGGCCCCATGGCGCAATACATCGATGGCAGCAAGGGCCGCGGCCTGCACCGCGTGATCGATTTCGTCGATGTCGATTCCGACAAGTGGCGCCAATACAGCGACAGCAAGCCCTGGCCCATGTCGCTGCTGTACCGGCGCGAAGCGCAGCTGCTGCTGCAGTACGAGCGCCATATCGCCCAGCAGTTCACGGCCGCCAGCTTCGTCTCGCCGGCCGAGGCGGCCCTGTTCCGCCAGTGCGCCCCGATGGCTAGGCGTAAGACCGGATACGTCAACAATGGCGTCGACACTGCTTATTTCACGCCCGTGCCGGCCCAGCCCGGCGTGTATCCACCGGGCGTGCAGGCGCTGGTGTTCACGGGCGCCATGGATTACTGGCCGAACGTCGACGCCGTGCAATGGTTCGTGCGCCACGTCTGGCCAGCCCTGCGGCGCCAGTTTCCCCAGCTGCAGTTCTATATCGTCGGCAGCGCGCCCGTGCCCGCCGTGACGGCGCTGGCCAGGATGCCTGGCGTGGTGGTGACGGGCAAGGTGCCCGATATCCGGCCCTACCTGGCTGGCGCAGCGCTGGCCGTGGCACCGCTGCGCATCGCCCGCGGCGTGCAAAACAAGGTGCTCGAAGCGATGGCGATGGGCAAGATCGTGCTGGCCACGCCGCAGGCGCTCGAAGGCATCGCCGCCCAGCCGGGCCTGGAACTGCTGCTGGCGCGCGACGACGCCGAATTCATCCACCATGCGGCGCGCGTGCTGCGCAATGTCCAGAATGGTGCGGCCGAAGGCAGCGGCGCGGCCATCGGCGCGGCGGCGCGCCAGCTGGTCCTGCAGGAATACGACTGGGAACGCAACTTGCGCGGACTGGGCGCCATGCTGGGTCTGCCTGCCGAGGCCGATGTGGCGGTCAGCGGCGCCGCCACGCCCTTGCAGCCGGTGCGGGAGCCGTCCACATGAGCTTGCAGCTCGACCCGGTGGCCCGTTTGCCCGAGGCGGCCGTCTTGCCGCAGGACCGGCGCCAGGCCGCGCTGGCGGCCTTGCTGCTGTCCCTGGCCGCCGTCATGCTGCTGTACCACGCCACTTTCTGGTCGATGGTGGAACTGTGGGCCCGCTCGCAAACCTTCGCGCACGGCTTCCTGATCGTACCCATCAGTTGCTGGCTGGCATGGCGCCAGCGCGCCCGCCTGGCCGCGCTGACGCCCCGGCCTTCACGGCAGGGCTTGCTGCTGCTGGGCGCGCTGGGCCTCGCATGGCTGCTGGCCGACGCCGCCAACGTGCCCGTGGTGGAACAGTATGCGGCCACGGCCATGCTGCCCGCCTGCGTGCTGGCCATCCTCGGCTGGCCGGCCGTGCGCCTGCTGGCTTTTCCGCTGGCCTATCTGTTTCTCGCCGTGCCGTTTGGCGAAGTGTTCCTCGACCCGCTGATCGACTTCACGGCCGCCTTTACCGTCACCGCGCTGCAATGGTCGGGCGTGCCCGTGTTTCGCGATGGCAGCAATTTTTCACTGCCCACCGGCAACTGGTCGGTGGTGGAAGCGTGCAGCGGCTTGCGCTACCTGATCGCCGCGCTGGCCCTGGGCGCCTTGTTCGCGCACGTCAACTGTCACAGTACGCGGCGGCGCCTGGCGGTCATGGCCGCCGCCCTGCTCGTGCCCATCCTCGCCAATGGCGTTCGCGCCTACCTGATCGTGATGCTGGGCCACCTGAGCGACATGCGCTTGGCCGTGGGCGTCGATCACCTGATCTATGGCTGGCTGTTCTTCGGCCTGGTGGCGCTGCTGCTGTTCTGGTTGGCCGCGCGCTGGCGCGAATTGCCGCCGCCACGCACCGCGCCGCCCGCTCAGCCCATACGCCTGAGCGCCACCAGCGCGGCCAGCCCGCGCGCCGTCGTGCACGCCGGCATCGCCTGCCTGCTGCTGGCGGCCGTGTGGCCGGCACTGGCCCTGGCCAGCCACCGCGACGACGGCCCAGCGGCAACAGGGTCCCCCACCGTGTTGGCCTTGGCCGATCCGGCCGGATGGCACCGCCTGCAAGACGCGGTAGCCGCGTGGCAAGCGCCATATGCGGGCGCGCCCGCGCGATTTGCCGGCACGTACGCGCGCCGGGAAGGCGACGGCGCGCCGGTGGGCCTGCAATTGCACTGGTATGCGCGCCAGGCGCGCGATGCCGAACTGCTGACGCACCAAGCCATGCCATATGGCCCCCACTGGATGCCGCTGGCGCAGCGCGTGCAAGACGTCAACCTGGCCAGCGGCGAGCTGGCCGTGCGCGAAAGCGTGCTGGCGCAAGGGGGCGAACGCCTGCTGGTATGGCGCGTCTACCGCCAGGGCGGCATCGTCACGGCCCGGCCCATGCTGGTGAAACTGCTGCTGGCGCAAGCCAAGCTGCTGGGCAGGCGCCAGGATGGCGCCGACATCCTTGTCTTTGCCGCCTACGACGAGCTGGCGCCGCCGCCGCGCGCGCGCCTGCAAGCCTTTCTGCGGGCGGCCTTGCCCGTCATCGAACAACGCTTGCAGGAGCTGCCGCATGGCCCTTGACTTCGATACCGGCGGCACGCGGCAGGCTGATGCGACGGTCGGCGCCGCCCCCCTGATCGTGCACGTGATCCACCAGCTCGACGTGGGCGGGCTGGAAAACGGCCTGGTCAACCTGATCAACCATTTGCCGCCCGAGCGCTACCGGCACGCCATCGTCTGCATGAAAAACGCCACCGCGTTCCGCCAGCGCCTGACTGCCCCTGGCGTCGACGTGATCAGCCTGGACAAGCGCGAAGGCAAGGACTGGCGTCACTACCTGCGCCTGTACCGCGTGCTGAAACAACTGCAGCCGGCACTCGTGCATACCCGCAACCTGGGCTGCCTCGAAGCGCAGTTGCTGGCCTGGCTGGCCGGCGTGCGCCTGCGCGTGCATGGCGAACACGGGCGCGACATGAGCGACTTGCACGGCACCCGCCGCAAATACCGGCTGCTGCGCAAATTGATGCTGCCGCTGGTGCAGCACTTCATCGCCGTCAGCGCCGACCTGGGCCACTGGCTGGTGGACGCCATCGGCGCGGCGCCCGCGCAGGTGTCGCACATCGGCAATGGCGTCGACAGCGTGCAATTCCATCCGCGCCTGGGGCCGCCCGCCGCAGTGGGCCCGCCCGGTTTCCTGTGCAACGGCGCCTTCGTCATCGGCAGCGTGGGCCGCATGGCGGCCGTCAAGGATCACGCCTCGCTGGTGCGGGCCTTCCTGTTGCTGCTGGCCCAACCAGGCGCCCGCGCGCGCCTGCGCCTGATCATCGTCGGCGACGGGCCGTGCCGTCAGGCGTGCCTGGAGCTGCTGCAGCAGGCCGGCGTGGCCCATCTGGCCTGGCTGCCAGGCGCGCGCGACGACGTGGCGCAACTGCTGCGCGCGATGGACCTGTTCGTGCTGCCGTCCCTGGCCGAAGGCAGCTCGAACACCATCCTCGAAGCGATGGCGACGGGGCTGCCCGTCGTCGCCACGCAGGTGGGCGGCAACGCGGAACTGGTGCAGTCGGGCTGGAGCGGCACGCTGGTGCCGCCAGGTTCGCCCGAGATGCTGGCCGACGCCATGCTCGACTACTACAGCATGCCCGAGCTGGGCCCGCGTCACGGCGCGCGCGGGCGGCGCCAGGTGCTGGCCGAGCACAGCCTGCCCGCCATGGCCGGTGCCTACCTGGCCGTGTACGACCGCCTGACGAGCGCGCGCCAGCCGTCCCACCTGTCCACTTATCCCTGAAAGGCCTTCCATGTGCGGCATCAGCGGCATCTTTGATTTGCAAGGCCAGCGTGACATCGACGTGCTGTTGCTGGCGCGCATGAACCACAGCCTGCGCCACCGTGGGCCGGACGAAGGGGGATTGCACCGCGAACCGGGCCTCGGCCTGGCGCACCGGCGCCTGTCCGTGATCGACCTGGCGAGCGGCCAGCAGCCGCTGTTCAACGCCGACCGCAGCGTCGCCATCGTCTTCAATGGCGAAATCTATAACTATCGCGCCCTGATGGCGGAATTGCGCCAGTTCGGCCACCCCTTCCGCACCAGCAGCGACACGGAAGTCATCGTCCACGCCTGGGAACAATGGGGAGAGCAATGCGTGCAGCGCCTGCGCGGCATGTTCGCCTTCGCCCTGTGGGACCGCCGGCGCCATGTGCTGTTCCTGGCGCGCGACCGCTTGGGCGTCAAACCGCTGTACTACGGCGCGGCGCAGGACGGCACCCTGCTGTTCGGCTCCGAACTCAAAGCCCTGCTCGCGCATCCGGCCATGCCGCGTGAGCTCGACCCGCTGGCCGTGGAAGAGTATTTCGCCTACGGCTACGTACCCGAGCCGCGCAGCATCTTCCAGCACGCGCGCAAGCTGCCGCCCGGGCATACCCTCTCCATCCGCGCGGGCCAGCGGCTGCCCGCGCCGCAATCCTATTGGGATATTCCGTTCACGCCGAACCCGCCCGCC
Source organism: Janthinobacterium lividum (assembly GCF_011601275.1). Taxonomy (GTDB): domain Bacteria; phylum Pseudomonadota; class Gammaproteobacteria; order Burkholderiales; family Burkholderiaceae_D; genus Janthinobacterium; species Janthinobacterium lividum_E. The sequence goes on from NZ_JAAOLY010000012.1 coordinate 76,685, forward strand.
AGCGAGGCCCAGGCGGCCGACGAACTGCTGGCGCGCCTGCGCGAGGCCGTGCGCATCCGCATGGTGGCCGAAGTGCCGCTGGGGGCATTCCTGTCCGGCGGCGTCGATTCGAGCGCCGTCGTGGCGCTGATGGCCGGGGCCAGCGCCACGCCCGTCAACACGTGCTCCATCTCGTTCGGCGACCCCGCATACAACGAGGCGCGCTACGCCGAGCTCGTGGCGCGCCGCTACGGCACGTCGCACCACGCGCGCCGGGTGGAGCAGGACGACTTCGAGCTGATCGACCTGCTGGCCAATCTGTACGACGAACCGTTCGCCGACAGTTCCGCCATGCCCACCTACAGGGTGTGCCAGCTGGCGCGCCAGCGGGTCACGGTGGCCCTGTCGGGCGACGGCGGCGATGAAAGCCTGGCCGGCTACCGGCGCTACCGCCTGCACACACGCGAGGAAAAAGTGCGCAAGGCGATGGACCCGCTGCTGCCGGCCGGCTTGCGCCAGTCGCTGTTCGGCACCCTGGGGCGGCTGTATCCGAAGGCCGACTGGGCGCCGCGCTTTTTGCGCGCCAAGACCACCTTCGAAGGCCTGGCGCGCGACACGACGGACGCGTATTTTCACGGCGTCAGCCTGCTGGGCGACGCCATGCGCGCGCGCCTGTTCAGCCCCGAGCTGCGACGCAGCCTGCACGGCTACCGCGCCGTCGAAGTGCTGCGCCGCCACGCGCTGGCCAGTCCCGCGCAGGATCCGCTGTCGCAGGTGCAGTACCTGGACCTGAAAACCTATCTGCCCGGCGACATCCTCACGAAAGTCGATCGGGCCAGCATGGCGCATGCGCTGGAAGTGCGTTCGCCCCTGCTCGACCATGAACTGGTGGCGTGGATGTCTGGCCTGCCGCCGCAATTCAAGCTGCGGCACGGCGAAGGCAAGTACCTGCTGAAAAAAGCCCTGCGCCCGCTGCTGCCCGATACCCTGCTGTACCGCCAGAAGATGGGCTTTTCCATCCCGCTGGCCGACTGGCTGCGCGGCCCGCTGCGCCAGCGCCTGCAGCAGCGGCTGCTCGGTCCCACCCTGGCGCAGTGCGGCCTGTTCGACATGGACTACGTGCGCGTGTTGCTCGAGCAGCACGCGAGCGGCCGGCGCGACTACAGCGCGCCGCTATGGTCGCTGCTGATGTTCGAAGCCTTTTTGCGCCAGGTGCTGCCCGTCGACGGCCGCAAGGCGCCGGTGCTGGCGCCGGCCATGGCGGTGGAGTGAATCGATGCGCATCCTGCACATCCTCGACCACTCGCTGCCGCTACACAGCGGCTACACCTTCCGCACCCTGGCCATCCTGCGGCAGCAGCGCGCGCTGGGCTGGCACACGACGCAATTGACCAGCGCCAAGCAGGGACAGGCAGATGGCGCGCAGCAGCTGGTCGACGGCTGGCATTTCTACCGCACGGCGCCCGCCAGCCACTGGTGGGCGCGCCTGCCCGTGCTGCGGCAGGTAGCCGTGATCATAGGCCTGGCCGTGCGCCTGCGCCAGCTGGCACGGCAAGCCAGGCCCGACATCCTGCATGCGCATTCGCCCGCCCTGAACGCCATCGCGGCTCTCAATGTGGGCCGCGCGCTGGGCATCCCCGTCGTGTACGAAGTACGCGCCTTCTGGGAGGACGCGGCGGCCGACCATGGCAGCAGCCGGCCCGGCGGCTTGCGCTACCGTCTCACGCGCGCGCTGGAAACCTATGCGCTGCGCCGCGCCGACGCCGTCACCACGATCTGCGACGGCTTGCGGCGCGAACTATGCGCGCGCGGCGTGCCCGCGCATAAAATCACGGTGATCCCGAACGCCGTCGATACCGGCGCCTTCAACATCACCGCGCCCGACGACCTCTGGCTGGCGCACAAACTGGGCCTGCATGGCCACCTGGTCATCGGCTTCATCGGCTCTTTCTATGCCTACGAAGGTCTGGCCCTGCTGCTGTGCGCCATGCCGCGCATGCTGGCGGCGCAGCCCGCGTTGCGCCTGCTGCTGGCCGGCGGCGGACCGCAGGAAGCGGCGCTGCGGGCGCTGGCGGCGCAGCTGGGTATAGACCATGCCGTGGTCTTCGCGGGCAGAGTGCCGCATGCGCAAGTGGCAAGCTATTATCAGCTGGTCGACATTTGCGTGTATCCGCGCCTGCCCATGCGCCTGACCGAGCTGGTGACGCCATTGAAACCGCTCGAGGCGATGGCGCAGGGCCGCCTGGTGGTGGCGTCCGACGTGGGCGGCCACCGCGAACTGATCGAGCATGGCGCGACGGGCATGCTGTTTCGCGCCGGTGACGCCGGGGCGCTGGCGCAGACAATATTGAACCTGCTGCTGGCACCGGCCAGTTGGCCGCTGCTCCGGCGCCAGGCGCGTGCGTTCGTCGAGACAGAGCGCAGCTGGAGCGCCAGCGTTAGTCACTATGCACCCGTGTATGCGCGCGTGGCGGCGGGTGTGGTCGGAGTCGTGCCATGATCTTCACGGGCCTGCGCATCGCGCTGGTGGGCCCGCTGCCGCCGCCGGCCGGCGGCATGGCGAATCAAACGGCGCAACTGGCGCGCAAGCTACGCGAGGACGGCGCGCAAGTGCAGCTGCTGGCCGTCAACGGCCCCATGCTGCCGCCGTGGCTGGCGCGCATCCGCTACCTGCGCGCCGCGCTGCGCCTGCCCGCGCACCTGTGGCGCCTGTGGCGCGCCGCCAATACGGTCGACCTGTTCCACATCATGGCCAATTCCGGCTGGTCCTGGCATCTGCAGGCCGCCCCCGCGCTGTGGATCGCCAGCCTGAAAGGTAAACCTGCCCTGCTCAATTACCGGGGCGGCGAAGCGGCCGCCTTTTTCGCCCGTTCGCCGCGCCTGGTGGCGTTCAGCCTGCGCCGCGCCAGCGCCATCGTCGTGCCGTCGGCCTACCTGGCCGGCGTCTTCGAGCAATATGGTCATACTGCCCACATCGTGCCGAACGTGCTGGACTTGCAGCGCTTTGCGCCGGCCGCGCCGCGTGCGCCTGGCGACGCCGGCCCGTGCATCCTCGTGGCGCGCCATCTGGAACAGCTGTACGACAATGCCAGCGCCGTGCGCGCCTTCGCCATCGTGCGCGAGGCGTTTCCCGCGGCGCGCCTGGTGCTGGCCGGGGGCGGGCCGCAGCGCGCGACGCTGGCGCGTCTGGCCAGATCGCTGGGCGTGAAAGATGCCGTGCGCTTCGCCGGCCCCGTCGACAACGCGGCCATGCCGGCGCTGTACCATGCCAGCGACATCGTCCTCAACCCCAGCCTGGCCGACAACATGCCCAATTCCGTGCTCGAAGCGCTGGCTTGCGGCATCCCCGTCGTCAGCACCAATGTGGGCGGCATCCCCGCGCTGCTGCAGGACGGCGTGACGGCCTTGCTGGTGCCGCCCGGCGATCCGGCCGCCATGGCGCAGGCCATGCTGGCGCTGCTGCGCGACCCGCCGCGCGCGCACGCGCTGGCAGAGGCGGGCCTGGCGCACGCCGCCGCCTTCGGCTGGCCCGGTATCGCCCCCAGGCTGGCCGCCCATTACCGCCGCATCCGCGCCGCGCCGCGCCCCGGTGTCTACACGCGCTGCGTCGCCCGCTGGCTGTTTCCCCTGCATGAATGGCTCAAGGGCCACCACAGCGCGCGCCTGCTGCGCCGGCTGGAGCGCTCGCAGTGGTGGAGCGCGGAGCAGCTGCAAGAGTGGCAGCTGGCGCGCCTGCGCGCGCTGCTGCGCCACGCGGGCGCGCACGTGCCCTACTACCGCGCCCTGTTCGCCCGCAGCGGTTTCAACCCTGAACAGGTGCGGCAACTGACCGATCTATCGCGCCTGCCGCTGCTGCGCAAGCTTGACATCGCCAGTGCGCGCGACAGCTTCAAGTCCGCTCGCGCCGTGGGCTTGCGCCCGTTCGCCACGGGCGGCTCCAGCGGCGAGCCGCTGCAGTTTTTCCTGGGACGGCGCAGGGTCAGCCACGACATCGCCGCCAAGTGGCGTGCCACGCGCTGGTGGGGCGTCGATATCGGCGACCGCGAAGCCGTGCTGTGGGGTTCGCCCATCGAGCTGCATGCGCAGGATCGCCTGCGCCGCCTGCGCGACACGCTGCTGCGCACCACCCTGCTGCCCGCGTTCGCCATGTCTCCCGCGCGCCTGGACGGCTACGTGCGGCAATTGCGCCGCTGGCGCCCGCGCATGCTGTTCGGCTACCCGTCGGCCCTGTGCCGCATCGCCAGCCATGCCGCGGCGCGCGACCTGCCGCTCGACGGCCTGGGCGTGAAAGTGGCGTTCGTCACGGCCGAACGCCTGTACGACGAGCAGCGCGCGCAGATCGCCGCCGCCTTCGGCTGCCCCGTCGCCAACGGCTACGGCGGGCGCGACGCGGGCTTCATCGCCCACGAATGCCCGGACGGCGGCATGCACATCACGGCCGAAGACATCATCGTGGAAATTGTTGATGGCCAAGGCCAGCCGCTGCCCCCAGGGGCCACCGGCGACATCGTCGTGACCCACCTGGCCACGCAGGACTACCCCTTCATCCGCTACGCCACCGGCGACGTGGGCGCGCTGGGCACGCAGCCCTGCGCCTGCGGCCGCGGCCTGCCCCTGCTGCAGAAGATCGAAGGGCGCAGCACGGATTTCCTCACGGCCGCCGACGGTACCGTCATGCACGGCCTGGCCCTCGTCTACATCGTGCGCGAACTGCCGCAGGTGCGCAGTTTCAAGATCATCCAAGAAACCCTGCTGCGCACGCGCGTGCTGCTCGTCTGCCTGCCGCGCCTGGACGACGCCACGCGCAGCGCCATCGTCAGCGGCTTCCGGGCCAGGCTGGGCGCGCGAGTGGATGTCAATATTGAGGAGGTCGACGAGATCGCGGCGGAGGCGTCGGGCAAGTACCGTTATGTGGTGAGCAAGGTCGAGTAGCAAGCGGCAAGGCGGCCTGCGGCCGGCTAGGCGCGTGCATGCAAGGTAGCCGATATGCATTCCCGCCGGCCTAAGTTCCGGCATTAATTGTCCAAAATCGCTAACCCGCCAGGAAAGGCCAGCGGCAGCAGGCCGCTGCCGCCTAATACCCCGCCAGGGGTTTCCCCAAGCTTACACCGAGAAGCAATTTTTCCATGGCGACGGAAAAATCCGGACCAAGGTGGTACAGCTGGTCGTCGGGATCCGTAAAGGCATAAAAGCCATGGACACCGACAAAAACGATGATGTGGTCGTGATGGGCATTCGCCACCGCTTCCACGTCCCCAGTCTGATTCCGCCAACGGCGCAGTACAGCATTCGCCTCGGGCTTGAGGCCGTTAAAAAAACTGATATCGCCTTTCGCCATCTCGATACCGGCACCAGTGCTCCCCACGTTCAAACCACCGAAGTCGCTCAAAATCGCAAGCGCCACCTGCCTGGGCGACTTTTGCGGACCACAATAACGATCATGAGGAACCCATCCCGCCTGTTCAAAAATTGGGCGTATCTTTTCTGATAAAGCGAACATCCTGTCATTATTCCTTACTAATTTACAATTCGACGAGGGGCGACTAATGGCCAGGTGCAGCGTCCGCTTGCGCCCCAAAGCGGACAATGCCGTTACAGCTCGACGTCTGCCGGCGTAGGCCCGGACGAGACCTCTACTGTTAAAGGTCTAGCTCATCTGAATTGATCGAAAATAGAAAGGGCGTGTTTGCATTCCCGGGGCGCCAACCAGAATCAAGGGCACTCCTAACTATAGAAGCGACGTGTACTGGGCGTATAGCTACGTAACTACCTGGCGATTCTATCACAGGGAAATCGACCCAAAAATCCCGTGTCAACCAACCTGTCGCTTTTAACACCTGGCCCCGCCCGGCGGCAATTTGAACGGTCAGATTTAGGCGGAACAGTCCCTCACTGCGAGTGCGTGAGTTCGAAATGATGTAGCGGAAATGCTCGCCATCAACTACCAATGGGCGACTATGTTTTTTTGGAAGCGTCATGCGCAGGGCCTCTAGAAAATCCTCCCGCATCGGGAAAACATTTTTGCGAATGGATGTCGGCTCTTGGCCGGTTGCAGTCATAGGGAGAACGGCTGCTTCTGGCCGATTTTACGCGGTCGTACGGCCGGTGCCATTGGTACTTGGCGCCAAGAATCCACCACTTGTCTCAGGCCGCCACCATAGCAACGCTTCGGATGCATAAACCGCTGCTTACTACAGCTACACGTAGTACGGCAGCCGCTCCTATGGCGTCAACTCGCTCGACTTTGCCCGCAAGCGCGCAGCGTACACCGGATCGGTGCTCGCCGCTGCTAATTTTTCAAGCGCCAATTTGTGTGCCGTCACGAGTGTTTGGCTACTTGGCACGCTGATATCGGGCGTGACGCCAACGCCTTCCCAGTTAGTCTTCGTAATGGGATTGATGGCGCGCCCATTGGGGATGAATGCGGCGAAGTATGGACTCAGTTCTCGCATTCGCCCCGGATTGGCACCTCCGCCAGTCACCTCACCCACCAGCGTCGCACGCTTCAGTTGCTGGAGATTGTAGCTGAACTCCTCTCCGGCAGAGAAGGTACGCGGACCGATCAGCACGTAGACCGCATTTTGTTGACCGTAGTGCTTTCCAGGAACGCTAATATCTGTCCAGAACTCAGCAATGCGGTCGCCATCGCGCCAATACAGATCATTAAGATGGGTGCGCTGGTCGAACAGGTAGCTACTCAGAAAGGCGACGCCAGCCGGGTCCCCACCGCCATTGTTGCGTACATCGACGATGAGAGCGTCGCAGTCTGCCAGCTGCATCATTGCTGCGGTGATCGCCGGCGCAGCCTCACTAATGCGGTCAAAGCCGTGTACGTCGAGATAGCCTACGTTACCTGCGAGAATCTCAATCTTCGCGATGCCATAGCCACGAGCAACCATCTGCTTGAGCATTTCTTCCCGCTGTTCCGGCGCCGGCGAACTTGTGATAGAACGCGGTGTTTCACTGGCCTTCACACTCAGGTGCTTATCGTGACCAGCCTCACGGAGGTCGGCGGTAAGCAAGTTGGCAAATACTTCCGCATCAGTGATGCTGTCGTAGCCGCCGCGCTTTTGCTTGGCACGCAAAGTCGTACCGATTCTTGCCGCCACTTCTGGAAACACGTAATAGTCATTCAACTGCTTGAGCAGCACGTCGATGACACTCTGGCGTACAGTGGCATCGATGGAGAGAGCTTCTGCATGAGCGGCCACCTGTAAAGAACAAATAGCGAGCAAAGAAGCCGCTGCAGCGTGGAACCGTGCCATCGATTTTTCCTCGAATATATTAGTACATCGCTTGAATTGAAAACTATGCTCCATTGAGGACAGTTTGATCTGACGGCTACCGCCACACCGGCGCTATCACTTACGCAAACTTGAACGGCCGCTATTGGCCGATCCCTGCCGATTGTACTCGACAGTACGCTGCTGATAACGACTAGGACAGTTGCGCCGCACAACAAAGCGCCGCTTAGGGCTATGCACGCATGCCGATCCAAATGACTACCTCGGTGGCGCTTTGGACGACGGGTGACAAGACCCGCGACCATAACGAGTCATCGGTCACATGGGCAGCCGAGTCATCATGATGTTGCTGCTCGTCAAGGACGATCGATTCAATAGTCCTCGCCGCTTCGTCGTCCTTTTCACGCAGCGCATCTATCTGCCGCCGGAGATGACCGAGCACAACGCGCTCGACCGCGACAGTTGTCGCAGCGATGGCTCGGCGGCCAAAGGCGCCCGTGACGAGTCCGAGAGCAAAGCCGCCTATCCCGCATAGCCAATAGCTCTTGCATTGAGGCCGTCCACGGCGCTGTAGTTCGGCCCAGAATACGGAGCGGTGTCGTTCCTCATCAGCCTTGTAGCCGGCAAGCTCAGCGACTAAACCCGGCGCCGTGAGCCGGGCCAGGAAAATCTGTCCTGCATAGATGTGAACCGCGCCGTTCTCGCCGGCGTGGTCGACTTTCAGCATGCGGGCAGCTAGTTCGTCTAGGTCCCATGCACTGCTCGCGTTGGATAGCATCGTGAGCTTTCTATCAATACGGAACGGCGATAAATTGAATGACCGCTTCTGGCCGGCTGCCGCCGCTTCCGAGCAGGTACGCTGATCGGAATTCTCTCAGACCTTTTGAAGTAGTAAATCGTAACCTACAAACTCACATTTCCAGTCCCCATAGACAGCTGTCAGGCCACACTGAGGGCACCGGCATCCTAAGTACAACCACCGAACGTCTTCGGAATTCGCGTATAGCGAAACGCCAACCGTAATTTCCAAATTATCGTTCTCGCATGGACAGCCGCATTCTTCGAGTTTCGCATCATCAAGATAATCGCCACTGTCTGCAATTGCGTGCTGAATGCCACATTTTGAGCAACGACGAACAGCGGCGCCTTCGTTGTCGTCCAACGATAGTTGAAACTCACGATTGCCACAACTGCATATAGCATCTGCAAAATATTGAGCAGAGTATCCGTTGCGCTTGCTATAGCGCAGAACTTCTCCGCGAATGTCTTCCTGACTATGTCCGTACCAGTATTTCCCCCGTTGGTTAAGCACTCTATCCACCTCCTTAGATATTTTTTCGCAACTGGACAACATTTTGCATATGAGTCATAGCTGCTACGTGACTGTCCGCATTTGGCCGAACTCTGCAGTAGCGCCTAATGATAACATGTTGCCAATCTGGAAAATACGTAGCATTTCATATGCCTTGCGGGGCGGCGGCAAGAACATCTACATCATGGTCGTCAGCAACGGCGACCTCCAGTGACTGTCGGTTAAGAGAAATGGTGTCCGGATTCAAATGCCATTGGGTGTCCAGTTTGGTGTAAGAATCGGTGCCCGGCTTGATGAGAATATTCATCGGTACGCCGATGACGGTGGCTATGGCCTAATTCCATCGGGGGTAAGGGGGTATTACACTCTCAGTTTATTTGTGCAATAAAGCCATTATTTACGGTCCTTTTTTTGGTTTTGCATTCTCTTGTGATCCAGGAAGGTTATCCACAATGCAAATATTGTTGCGTAAAATAAGATTGCCCGTCCGACATTTCTTTTGTGAAATGGAACTCCGGTAAAAAAGCCGCCAACGCGATCAAGAAAATCCATTATCCTGAAGAAAAATGGTTCCTTATTCCCGTTAGGACCTAGCACAAGAAATCCTGAAGAAAGGTCCAGCAGGTAATAAACGAAGGCAAATGCGATAAAACTGCCAACAAATGTTATTAAAATGGAAATGCATTGATTCAATTTCATCGTCGATTTTTTGCGCAGCACCTCGGCCTTCATGCCGTGGAGGCGAAGCGGAAACCCGCTGCGGTGGCTTGCCTGTCGCTCCGTTGTTGCCACCAGTAAATACACAAATCAGTCTGCACACTGGGTAAGTCTGCTATGCTGGCCGAACCCGGCCGTTCGGACCAGCATAGCAGGTTGTCGGATGGAAAATCTAGCACGCCCTACGACAGACCAGTTTCGACCAAAACCACCATCGCGCTTCTGAATAGCATTAGTTCGTTCCTGACTCTTGATAAACTGGACTAGCGCTCCTCGGCTCAAAAATTTCCCTGCCATGATTTTCCTCTAGAGTCATGGCCGCGCCATTGCGCCGGGCCGGGAAAGAACGAATATCTCGCAGATCGGCCATAGCGTCAGCGAACTTTTCCATCAAAAAACTTCCTTCCCGCATTTTAATCCGCTTCAATATGTGCACCTGCCCTTTGAACGGCAACCTCAGCCGGTGTCCAGCAGCCGTGTCAGCCGAGACTGATCGCCAGCAGGCACAAAGCACGCAGTTTGCCAGCGCTGCGTGCGCTGCGCCTGTGCGGACTCGGGGGCGCACCACGGCGGGTACACGCGCAGCGCGCGCTTGCCGCCGGTGCTGGCGCGCGACATCAGTCCCCGTTCGAGCATCACGCTGCGCGGGAAGATGAAAAAACCGTGCCTCGCGCCATCGTCGTCGACGGCGATGACGACGACATCGACGGGGTCCGCTTCATCCAGCGGGGCGATGTCGGCGTCGGGATGGGGGCGCTTCCAGACTGTGACGAACTGGCCGGTTTTCGTCGGCGTGGTTTTGGCCACGCGCAAGACCAGGCGCTTGCCGCGCAGTTTGGTGCGGCAAGCGCCGTATTCCGCGCTCTCCGCTTCCGGCACGGGCGCTTGCGGCAAGCCCAGGAAGGCCCAGGGACTGCCCTTCATTGCGCGCTGAACTCGGCTGCTGCCTTGGCCGCCCACAGCGCTTCGGCGTGGCTGGCGAACGGGCTGTCGTAGCCGTCGACGTTGCCGTCCTCGTCGACAAAATACAGCCACCACCCGTCAGCCTGCTCACGGATGGCCGTATGGCCCGGTGCGCAATGGGTTTCTACGGCCTGGTCAGCCGTCAGGGTGGCGATGGTGATGCCACGATGAATAATATGGTGGGGTGTCATGGGGAGTACGTCATATAAAAAAATCAATGGCCGTAGTGTAGCCGCACCACCCTGTCCTGACCAGTGCGCTACACTATTCCTTCATACGGAGGAAAACATGGCATCACAGCAAGGCACGGTGGATTTTTTGCTCGACCAGATGGCGGGCGCGGGCGGTATCAGCGCGAAAAAAATGTTTGGCGAGTACGGCCTGTATTGCGACGGCAAGATGTTCGCCATCGTCGCCGACGACCAGCTCTTCATCAAGCCGACGGACGCGGGCCGCGCCTGGATCAGTACCATGGGCACGCTGCAGGAAGCGCCGCCCTACCCGCAAGCCAAGCCGTATTTCCTCATCGATGGCGGGCTGTGGGATGAGCGCGACTGGTTGTCCCAGCTGGCGCGGCGCACGGCCGATGCCTTGCCGCAGCCGAAACCCAAGCCGCCGCCCAAGCCCAAAAAACCGGCATCAAGCAGCTAATACGCTGTTCTCGCACGCCTTGCCCTGGCGGAAGCATGCCAGGTTGTGGTAGGTGATGGCGGCGATTTCGCGCAGCGCCTCGATGGTGAAGAAGCCCTGGTGCCCTGTCACCAGCACGTTCGGGAAGGTCATCAGGCGCTGGAAGACGTCGTCGTCAATGATGTCGGACGAGCGGTCCTGGAAGAACAGATTGCTTTCCTGTTCATACACGTCGATGGCCAGGGAGCCCAGCTGGCGCGATTTGAGGGCCTCGATGACGGCGCCCGTGTCGATCAGGCCGCCGCGCGAGGTATTCACCAGCATGGCGCCCTTCTTCATCAGCGGCAAGGTTGCTTCGCTGATCAGGTGGCGCGTGCTCTCCATCAAGGGGCAATGCAGCGAGACGATGTCGGACTCGGCCAGCAACCGCGGCAATTCCACCATCGTGCCCAGCTCTCCAAACGCGGACGCCGGATATGGGTCGTGGCCCAGCACCGTGCAGCCGAAGCCCGTGAAAATGCGCGCCGTGGCCAGGCCGATCTTGCCCGTGCCGACGATGCCCACGGTCTTGCCGTGCAAAGTGGCACCCAACAAGCCATCGAGCGAGAAATTGCCTTCGCGCACGCGGGCGTAGGCGCGGTGCGTATGGCGGTTCAGCGTCTGCACCAGGGCCAAGGTGTATTCTGCCACGGCTTCCGGCGAGTAGGCAGGCACGCGGGCAACAAACAGGCCCAGGCGCCGGGCCGCTTCCAGGTCGAGATTGTTGTAGCCGGCGCAGCGCAGCAGGATGGCGCGCACGCCGTAGCCGTGCAAGGCTTCCAGCACTGGCGCGTCGAGCACGTCGTTGACGAAGACGCAGACGGCGTCAGCGCCCTGCGCCAGGATCGCGGTTTCTTGGCTCAGCAAGGCGCTGTGGTAGACCAGTTCGATGCCGTCCGCGTCGGGCTGGGACGGCAATGCTTCATCGAAGAAGCGGCGGTCGTAGGGCTGGCTGGCAAAGAAGGCGATTTTCATGGCGTGTCCTGGAACTTGCTGGATGGCAAAACATCATCATAGCGCAAGCGCCCTGCCACGCGGCGTACGCCTGGCTCCTTGGCCGCCTATTTGGGTTCGCGGGGCAAGGTCAGCACGTGGCGCAGGTAGGCGGTTTCCTCGGGGTGCTGCGCATGATAGCGCTCGCGCGCAGCGCGCGTGGCCGCCTGATGGGCCGCGATGCCGCTTTCCGTCAACTCGACGCCGAAGTCCGCCGGCGGCGGCAACTCGCCGCCAAACAGGCGCGCCAGGATGAAGCGGCCCACATTGTCGCGGTAGTGCGATGCTTCCCAGTAATAGCGCATCTCGCGCGCGCCCGTCACCTGCGGGATAGCCTCGCTGGTGATGCTGTTGAAGCCGGAAAAATCAACCAGGCGCACGTCGCAGCCCTGGCGCCGGTAGCGTCCGGCCATCTGTGCCAGGTCGCGCTGCCATGCTTCCATGGCCTCCCACTTGCCGCGCCAATACAACGCGTCGAGCGTAAGCGCGTGCGTGGGATTGATGTACAGGCGCAAGCGCGTGCCGCCATGGCACAGCTTGCCGACGCTGACATCGAAGGCTTGCAGCGCGGGTGCCGTGGGCCCCAGGCCGTCGCCGAATTCCTGCAGACGCGGCGTGAAAGCGCGCGCCGTGCCGGTCCAGGTACGGTTGCGGCTGGTGAGGCAGGATTCGTCGCGCTGGCCCAGCAAGGCCAGGCTGGACAGGCACACGCCGTCATAGGTGCCGCTGAGGATGCGCCAAGTGTCCTGGGTCATGTCCACAGTCAGGCCGCGCTTGATGTTGAGCAAGGCACGCCGCGCGAAAAACGCGGGGCCGCCGTCCGTCAAGCCCGGCTCCACGCCGGCCGAGCCCAGTTCCAGGGAAAAAGAAGGCGCGTCGATGCCCCATACCATGGTGTCGACCTGGCTGACCCTGGCCGCATGCTCGGCCAGGCGGATGGCCTCGCCGATGGAGGCGCCCGAGACGGCGCTGTTGAACACGCTCTTGCCATCGAACAAAGTACGCATGCTGCTCGCCGGCAAGCCCATTTCCGTGCGCGAATTGCCGATGTAGACTATGGCTGGCCGGTAGCGCGCCACGGCATACGTCTTGCTCCACACGCTGAGTTTTTCGGTCGTCGGCCGCAATCGCTGCAGCAGCGGACTGTCCCACTGGTGCAGCAAGTAGGGATCGACGTGGTAATTGACGGCGGAAACGAGGGCCAGCGCGGCCAGCGCGCAGGCAAAGAAGATGGCGAGATAGCGGCGGGCGTTGGTATCCATGGTCGGCTTTGAGAGTAGAGAAATGGCGTATGCGGGGCATTGCATCAACGCCGGATCAGCGGTCCGTCCAACACATGCTGCGTATACGCCGCTTCGCGCGCGTGTTCGACGCGATAGCGCTCGCGCGCGGCGCGTGTGGCCGCCTGGTGCGCGTCGACGTTGGCTGGCGTCAGTTCCACGCCGAAATCGGCGGGCGCCGGCGTGCCGCCGCCGAACAGGCGCGCCAGTATCAAGCGGCCCACATTGTCCCGGTAATGCGACACTTCCCAGTAATAATGCATGTCGGGCTTGCCGCTGACGAGCGGGGTCGCTTCGGTCGTGATGCTGTTAAAGCCGGAAAAATCATACAGGCGCACGTCGCAGCCGTGCTGGCGGTGGCGCTCGACGATCCGCACCAGGCCGCGCTGCCAGGCCTGCATGGCATCCCACTTGCCTCGCCAGTACAGCGCGTACAAGGTCAATGCGTGCGTGGGGTTGATGTACATGCGCAGGCGCACGCCGCTACTACACAGCTTGGCCATGCTGGCATCAAACGCCGGTGTCGATGGCGGCGTCGGCCCCTGGCCATCGCCAAATTCCTGCAGCCGCACGGGAATGGCTTCCGCTGTTCCCAGCCAATGCCTTATCCCCTTGATGGTGCAGGTCTCGTCGCGCTGCCCATACAAGGCCAGGTTCGAGCGGCAGACATCGCCGGCATTGCCGGTGAGGATGCGCACGCTGTCCTCCGTCATGTCCAGGGTCAGGCCGCGCTTCAGGTTGACGAGGGCGCGCTGGGCGAAAAAGCCGTGCCGGGCGCCCGTCAGGCTGTCCTCCACGCGCGCCGCTCCCATGTCCAGGGAAAACGTGGGCGCGTCGATGCCCCACACCATGGTCTCGACGCGGCTGACCCTGGCCGCATGCTCGGCTAGACGGATGGCGTCGCCGATCGAGGCGCCGGACACCGCGCTGTTGAAGATGCTCTTGCCGTCGAACAGGGCACGCACGCCCGTCGGCAAGCCCAGCTCCGTGCGCGAATTGCCGATGTAGATGATGGCCGGCCGGTAGCGCGCCACGGCATAGGTCTTGGCCCAGGCGCCGAGCTTTTCGTTCAGCTGGCGCGGGCGCTGCACCAAGGGACTGTCCCACTGGTGCAGCAGGTAGGGGTCGACCTGGTAGTTCAGGAGCGAGACGGCGCCGAGCACCAGGAAGACGCAGGCGAAGAAACCGATGACGTAGCGGCGGGCGGCGGTGTCCATGCTCAGAACTGGAAGTAGAGAAATTCGGTGACGCGGTTCATGCCGAAGATGCAGGCGACGAACAGCGCGGCCAAGCCCACGCTCCAGCGGGACGTGGGCCGCCAGCTGAACGCCCAGCGCCGCGCAGGCTGAAAGATTCTTTCAATGGCAGGCTCATAGAGAAAGAATATTTCTTGCGTGTTCGGCGCCTTGAAAGCCAGCAGCATCGCCGCCAGCAATACGGGCAAGCCGGGACCGGCCAGTTCGATCCAGCGGATGCCGTCGAACGCGGGCTGCCAGCCCCATTGCGCCAGGCTGGACGCGTGGCTGGCCAGGCCGCGCGGCAGGCTCACGCCATTCGCGCCCACCAGCGCGCCCGCGATGTCCCAGGCCGTGGCCACGTCGGGCGCGCGGAAGAAGATCCAGGCCAGCATGACGGCAAAAAAGGTCAGGACGCCGGGCCACCAGCGCGCCCGGACCGCGCCGAACGCGCGCTGCCACGCCTGCTGCAGCACCAGGTACAGGCCGTGCAAGCCGCCCCAGATGACGAAGGTCCAGCCGGCGCCATGCCACAGGCCGCCCAGCAGCATGGTCAGCATCAGGTTGCGGTAGCGCATGACTTCGCCGCGCCGGCTGCCACCCAGGGGAATGTATAAATAGTCGCGCAGGAAACGCGACAAGGTCATGTGCCAGCGGCGCCAGAAGTCGGCGATATTGGCCGCCTTGTACGGCGAATTGAAGTTCAGCGGCAATTTCACGCCGAACAGGCGCGACAGGCCGATGGCCATATCCGAATAGCCGGAAAAGTCGAAATACAGCTGGAAGGTGTAGGCCAGCACGCCGATCCACGCTTCGATCAGGGTTGGTTCGGCGCCGGCCGCGAAGACGGGGATGGCCAGCGGCGACAGGTTGTCGGCGATCAGCACCTTCTTTGCCAGGCCAATCGTGAAAATCGACAGGCCGACGGCGAAATTGGCGGCGCGCGGATGGGCATTGGCCGGGTCGGCGAACTGCGGCATCATATCGCGGTGATGCAGCACGGGTCCGGCGATCAGATGGGGGAAATAGCTGACGAACAACACGTAATGGATGAAGCGGTATTCGCGCACCTCGCCCCGGTAGCAATCGACGAGAAAGGCGATCTGCGTGAAGGTAAAGAACGAGATGCCGATCGGCAGGATGATGTCGAGACCATGCCACGGCAGGCTGGCAGCGTCGGCACCTGTGGCCACGGCGACGGCATTGATGCTGTCGATGAAGAAATTCGCATATTTGTAGTACGCGAGCAGCCCCAGGTTCAGTGCCAGCGCCGCCACCAGTACGCGCTTGCGGGCCGCGCCCGCGCGCGCGCCGATCAGCCGCCCCGCGCCGTAATTGACACAGATCGATGCCAGCAGCAGCGGCAGATAGCGCACGTCCCACCAGGCATAGAAGAACAGCGAGGCCAGCGCCAGCCAAGTTGCGGGCGCCAGACGGCGCCAGCTGGCGGATGCGTTGGCGGCAGGCGCCCAGCGGTCCAGCAAAAAATAGCCGGCCAGCACGATGGGCAAATAGCCGAACAGAAAGGAGAAGGAGTTAAACAGCATGTTGCCTCCTGGCAGGCAGCGACTGCGCCTGGTAGTAACAATCGACGATCTGCGCCGCCACCCGTTCCCACGTAAAGCGTTCCACCAGCGCCTGCACGCGCGCGCACTCTGGCGGCTGCGCCAGCAGTTCGAGGATGGCCTGGCGCTGCGCGGCGCCGTCGTCCCAGCGCACCTTGCGCAGCGCAAACGCGGAATCGGGCAAGTCCAGCGCGCTTTGCGCCGTCATGACGACGGGCGTGCCCGCCGCCAGCGCTTCGAGCACGCTCAAGGGAAACACCTCGCCCTGGCTGGGCAAGGCCGCCACGGCCGCCGCATGGTAGGCGCTGGCCAGCAGCGGGTCGGCGTGGTCGAGCGCACCGAGCCAGCTGACGTGCGGCAAGTCCAGCAAATGCTGCAGATACGCCTGCTGTTCGCGCGGCGCGGCGCCGATCAGCACCAGGGGCAAGCCGGCCCCGGCCAGCGCCTGGGCCAGGCCCAGCTGGTTTTTATATGGCGAAATGCTGCCCACCATCAGCACGAATGGCCCGGCGATGCCCGTCTCGCGCAGGAACAGGTCGCCATTGGCCGTGAAGAAATGCGGGTTAATCCCGTTCGGCAAGACGTGGATGGCGTCGCCCCCCAAGCCAAAGCCTTGCACGATAGCGTCGCGCTCGGCCTGGCCCAAGGCGATCACCACATCGGCCAGCTGCAAGGCGCGCCGCGTTTGCGCATAGCTCGTTTGCACCATCCATTCCGTCAAACGCCCGGCCAGCCGGTCGGCCAGCCGCGCGCGCCAGGCGCTGGCACGGCCCCAGCCAGGCGACAGCAAGGGCGACAGCACCACGGGCACGCCTTGCTCACTGGCCATTTCCATGATGCGGTAAGTGCCATTGCTCGCCGAAAACACGTGCAACACGTCGAAATCGGCCAGCCGCTCATGGTTGGCGTCCACCAGCTGCACCTCCAGGGGCCGCGCCGGCTGCTTGGGCAACCGGTTCAGCGCGGCAATGGTTTCGCGTACCTGAATCTGCAAGCCGCCGTCGCGCTGGAACAGCATCGGGTAGGACAAGATACCGACACGCATGGTCATCCTTTCGTGCATTTGACGGCCAGCCATCGGCCGGCCAGCTTGCGTTGCAATAACAGAAATTCGCCAGCGAGCTCATGCTTCAACAGGAACAGACCGGCCAGCCAGCACAGCAAGGTGACCAGCGCCGTGCCTGCCAGCGCCAGCAACGCCGGCGTATCGGCAGGCAGCCACAGCAGCGAAGCGACGGGCGCGACGGCGCTACAGCCGCAGAGCAGCAGGCTCTTGCGCAAGGCCCGCGCCAGGATGCGCCAATCGAGTGCGCTCAAGCGCCGCAGGCAGCCGTAATTGAGCCAGCTGCGCAGCACGTTGCTCAGCACCACGGCCCAGGCCACCGCTACCAGGCCGAACGGTGCCGCCGACAGCAGCAGCGCCACTTTGATGGCGCCAGCCCAGGCATCGAGCCGCACCTGCGCATGCAGCTGGCCCGTCGCCACGAACAGGTAGCGGGCCATGCTGAACATGCTATACACGGCCGAGGACAGGCACATGATGCGGATCAAGGGCACACATCCGATCCATTGCGTGCCGTACAACACCTTGACCAAGGGCAAAGCCATGCAGGCGAGAAAGAGAAAAAACGGCCACGCCAGCGCCGTCATGTAGCTGATCGTGCGCAAATACACGCGCTCCGCTCCGCCCTGCCCGCCTTGGCCGCCCCCTTCCCGCGCGCGCGCCGCGAACAGGGGAAACACGACGGGAGAAATCGCGCTGGTGATGGCCTGGTTAAAGATATTGAGCACGCTTTGCGCCTTGCCGAACAGGGCCAGGCTTTCAATGCCGATCAGCTTGCCGATGATGAGGTCCGGCGCCGCCACGCCCGCCTCGTCGACGAGGCCGCCCCCCGTCGCATACACGCCAAAGCGGGCGATATCGCCCATGCCGCGCCGTCCCGGCAGCCACGGCAGTTCGCGGGGCCGCACCAGCAGGCTCACCAGCAGCGAAGCGCAGGACCCCGCCAGCGCCGCCCACACCATGCTCATATAACTATATCCCTGCAGCGCCAGCAGCACGGCCACCAGCAGG
The DNA here is from genome assembly GCF_011601275.1 of Janthinobacterium lividum. Taxonomy (GTDB): domain Bacteria; phylum Pseudomonadota; class Gammaproteobacteria; order Burkholderiales; family Burkholderiaceae_D; genus Janthinobacterium; species Janthinobacterium lividum_E. The sequence continues at coordinate 94,716 of NZ_JAAOLY010000012.1, forward strand.
TTGACGACGCTGTTGGCCGCATTGATGCCGTAAATGGCGCGAAAGCGCAGTTGCCGGCGCAGCATCGGCAAGGTCAAGGCGCTGAACGGAATCAACAGGAAATTGACCGACAGCAGACGCAGCACGAGGGTCAGCCGTGGTTCGTCATAGAAATGCGCGAGCGGCGCGCTGGCCAGCAGCACCAGGGCCGCCAGCAGCCAGGCGACGAGCAGGCTGGTGGCCAGCGCGGCCCGCAGTTTCACGGCATCGAGCTGCTTTTCCTGGATCAGGTATTGCCCCACGCCAAAGTCTCGCACCACTTGCGCCAAGGCCACCAGCACGGCCCCCAGCGAATACACACCGACCTCGGCCGGAGTCAGCAGGCGCGACAGCACCATGGTGGCGATAATGCCCAGCAGCAGCACCGTGTATTTTTCGGCAAACGAAAAGAAAAACGAATGGCGGGTGGCGCTCATGCGGGCCGCCCGCGCCTACACCAGGCCGGCGTAAAATGCGCGCAGCTGGCGTTCCAGCCGCGGCATCGAATAGCGCTGCACGGTTTCCTCGCGCGCCAGCCGCCCCATGCGGGCGCGCCGGGGCGCGTCCATCAGCAGCTGCGCCACGGCAGCACAGGCGGCGTGCTCGTCTTCAAGCGGCAGCAATAGTCCGCCGGCGCTATCGTGCAGGATATCGTGCGTGCCCGGCACGTCCGTCCCCACGGCCGGCACGCCGCAGGCCATGGCCTCGATGGTGGCGATGCCGAAGCCTTCGTTCTTACTCAGCAGTACATGCAGGTCGAAGGCCGGCATCAGCAGCTCGACGCGCTGCTGAAAACCGGCAAACACGACTCTGTCCTGCAAGCCCGATTGCTGCACCTGCAGTCGCAGCATGGCTTCCAGCGGCCCGGTGCCGACCAGCACTAAATATACGTTGGGAAATTGCGCGGCCAGCCTGGCGAACAGGGCCAGTAGCGCTTGCGGACGCTTTTGCGCGGACAATCGCGCCACGCAGCCGAGCACAAGCGCGTCCGGCGGCAGCCCCAGCTGCTTGCGCGCCAGTATTTTCCGTTCGGGCGAGACGGTGAACGTGTCCGTATCGACGCCGTTGGGAATGACGGCCAGCCGCGTTTCCGGGCTCAGCATGTCGCGGTACAGGTCGAGGAAATGCCGCATGGCCGACGGCGATACGGCATATACGCCTTTGACGGTGCGGAATGCTTCCTGCAGCCGGGGCCGCTGCCAGGCGCTGAAGGCTTCCAAAGGAAACGCATTGTGCACGCTGATCACGGCCGGCAGCCGGCATTGCCGCGCCAGCCACAGAATGGAAGCGCCGTAACTGGTCCAGCAGAATGCCACGTGCACCAGGTCCGGCCGCAGCCGCCGCAGCCGCCACGCGCCCGTGACCCTGGCGCGCAGCCAATTCCAGCGGCGCCAGGCCCAGTGTTCGAGAAACAGGGGCGGTTCATACACGCGCACCTGCAGATGCTGCGCACGCAAGCCTTGCACCCAGGCAGTAAAACCGGGAAAGCGCCGCAGCGCCAGCACGCTGTCATAGCCGTTCGCGGCCAGCATGCTCGCCTCTTGCGCCATGCGCAGCTCCATGCCGCCCAGCTCGCCCGAATAACTGCTGATGACGATGCGCGGCAGGCGTTTGCGCCTTCCCCGCCACGCTTCATGGAAGAAACCGCGCAGCCAGGCCCGCTCCCACTGGCGCAGGAACAGGTCGGCGTGGTCGCGCCGCAGCCAGGCCCGCACGGCGCCGAGCGTATCGCGCACGTATCTGCCCAGCATCCAGCGGGGCACGCCCAGCAATTCCACGCTGGGCGCAAAGGTCGCCAGCCGGCACTGGCCCCGGCCGAACAGCATGGCGCGGCGCAGTATCCAGGCGCGCTGCACTTGCGGGGCGCGGATGATGTGCGCCACCCGCGCCAGCGGACAGAACCAGGACGGATTGCCGGCCGCATGCATCTCTAGGTTGAGACGGGTTTCGCTGCCCATGGCGTAATTCGCACCCTGCGGGCCGATGCTTTCGTCATAACGGGCGCCCGCCTCGAAGATGCGGCGGCGTATCGCCATGTTGGCGCCCCACACGAGGCCCGGATAGATGGGGGCGTCGCGCAAATCGGGGCTGGTGATGCCCCAGGTCAAACCGACCGGGGTCAGGCGCAGCAGCCAGTCCGCCGGCTGCTCGCGCCAGGCGGGCACGATGGCGCCGCCGAACAGGGCGTAGCCGGGGTGGGCGCGCGCGCAGTCCTGCAAGCGGCACAGCCAGTCGTGCGCGGGCATGGCGTCATCGTCGCCAAAGACGAACAGCTCGCCGCCATCGCCGCTTGAACGCAAGGCGTGTTCGACGGCGCCGTTCAGGGCGGGACTGCGGCCGCGCCGCGCTACGTAGATGGAAGTCAAGGGCAAGCGGCCGCGGAAGGCTGCGATCACCTGGGCCGTGGCGTCCGTGCTGCCATTGTCGGCGATGACGAGGCGCCAGCCGCCCACGGGCGGTCGCAAGCCCATGTAGGCGTGCAATACCTGGGGCAAGGTGCCGGCGCCATTGTAGGTCGCCATGAGAACGGTCAACAAGGACATGCCTCCTTGGTCTTACCATGACAAAACTATATGCTGAACTGTTGACCCAGTGTACTGAGCCTGTCCGTCAAGCCGTTGACAGGCATCAATACCAAGCCAAGCCGGGCAAAACCAGGAGCCTTTCCTTCATGCGCGACATCTTGATCACCATCATCATTCTGGGTTCCCTGCCCTTCATCCTGAAGTCGCCGGCCATCGGCGGGCTGATGTGGGTGTGGGTCAGCGTGATGAACCCGCACACGCAGGGCTGGGGCTTTGCCACCCACATGCCGTTCGCCTTCATCATCGCCATCGCCACCCTGATCAGCCTTGCGATGACGCGCGAGCCGAAAAACCTGCCGCTCACGCCCGTCAGCGTGCTGCTGCTGCTGTTCGTCGCGTGGATGAACGTTACGGCGCCGTTTGCCCTGCTGCCGGAATCATCGTGGGTGCAGTGGAACAAGGTCATGAAGATCATGCTGATGAGCTTTGTGATCATGATGGTGATACGCACGCGGCGCGACATCGTGCGCCTGGTCTGGGTGCTGGTGGGCTCGATCGGCTTTTATGGCGTAAAAGGCGGCATCTTCACCATCCGCAGCGGCGGCACGGAGCGGGTCTGGGGGCCGGAAGAAACGTTTATTGGCGATAACAACGCGTTGGCCCTGGCTCTGATCATTATCATTCCCCTCATGTATTACTTGCAGCAAAGCACGGACAAGCGCTGGGTGCGCCATGGACTGACGGCGGCCATGCTGCTGTCGGCCCTGGCCGCGCTGGGCTCGTATTCGCGCGGCGGCTTGCTGGCCATTGCCGCCATGGGCCTGTTCATGTGGCTGAAAAGCGATCGCAAGCTGGTCCTGGGCGCGCTGCTCGGTGCGGTCACGCCGCTGCTGCTGGCCTTCATGCCCGAGCGCTGGGCCGAACGCATGGACACCATCAATACCTACCAGGATGATGTGTCCGCCATGGGCCGCCTGAATGCCTGGCGCATGGCCTGGAACCTGGCGCGCGACCGCTTTCCCGGCGGCGGCTTCGACGTCTCCGATGCATCCGTCTTTGCCCGCTATGCACCGAATCCCATGGACGTGCATGCGGCGCACAGCATCTATTTCCAGGCACTGGGCGAACACGGCTTCGTCGGCCTGCTCATTTATCTGGCGCTGGGCGTCGCCACCTGGCGCACGGCGGCCGTCATCATCCGCCGCACGCGGGGCCAGCCGGAATTGCGCTGGGCGCATGGCCTGGCCACCATGAGCCAGGCCAGCCTGATCGGCTTTGCCGTGGGCGGGGCCTTCCTCAGCCTGCTGTATTTCGACATGCCGTACTACCTGATGGCCGCCCTGATCGCCACGCGCATCGTCGTCGAGCAGCAAGCGCCGGCCACGACATCGCGCCAGGCCAAGGTCAAGACCCCGTCCGCCATCGCGGAGCAGCCATGACGGCCACCCTGTCCATCCTGATCTACCACCGCGTGCTGGCGCGGCCCGACCCGCTGTTTCCCGGCGAGGTCGATGCAGCGCTGTTCGAGCGCCAGCTGCGCCTGTTAAAGCGGTTTTATGCGCCGCTGCCCCTGGCCCAGGCCGTGCAACGCCTGCAGGATGGCAGCCTGCCGCCGCGCGCCGCCTGTATCACCTTCGACGACGGCTATGCGGACAATGCGCAAGTGGCCCTGCCCCTGCTGCAGCACCACGGCTTGCATGCCACGTTTTTTATCGCCACGGACTACCTCGATGGCGGGCAGATGTGGAACGACACGGTGATCGAGGCCGTGCGCCAGGCGGTCGCCCCCCAGCTGGACTTGCGGGAACTCGGCCTGGACTGCCTGTCCGTCGCCAGCCTGGCGCAGCGGCAAGCGGCCATCGCCGCCTTGCTGGGCCAGCTCAAATACCTGCCGTTCGACCGGCGCCAGCAGTTGGCCCTGCAGATCCGCCGCCAAGCGGGCGCCACGGCCGGGCCACCAGCCATGCTGAGCACGGCGCAGCTGCGCCAACTACAGGCTGCCGGCATGGGGCTGGGCGCGCACACGGCCAGCCACCCGATTCTGTCCACCTTGCCGGACCACGTCGCGCAGCGCGACATCGCCGACGGCAAGCGCCAGCTGGAAAGCGTGATCCAGGCGCCCGTCACCCTGTTTGCGTATCCGAACGGCAAGGCCGGGCGCGACTATGGCGCGCCGCACGTGGCGATGGTGCAAAAGCTGGGTTTCCAGGCGGCCGTGGCGACGGACTGGGGCGTGGCGCGCCCCGGCGCGAATCTTGACTTGCTGCAGCTGCCCCGCTTTACGCCGTGGGATCGAGGACGCCTGGCGTTTCTGTGGCGTTTGCGGCAAAACCGCCGGCAAGCGCACCCAGCGCGCCCGGATGCTGGCTGAGCCACTGTTCCAGCATCAGCAGCAGCCACACCATGGTGCCGTGATAGGCCGGGTGTTCCGCCAGCAAGCGCCCCTGTAAATCGTCGATGAAGGCGGGCCGCACGATGCCGCGCCCGCGCAGCTGCGTGAGGTTGTCGAACGCAAACTCGCGCAGCGGCGCGTGGCTGTGCAGCCACAGGCCGAAAGGCAAGCCGAAGCCGTGCTTTTGCTTGCGCACGATGGCCGGCGGCAGGATTTCCGCCAGCGCCCGCTTGAAGAAAGGCCGCAGCCGCATGCCGTCGAGCTTGTCGCGCGGCGCCAGGCGCGACGCGAACGCCACCATCGCATCGTGCAGGAAGGGAAACGCCGCTTCCACGCCGGCCAGCTCGCACGCCTTGCGCACCTTGAACAGGTCGTTGTCGGCCAGCGTAAAGCGCATGTCCAGGGCCAGCAGCTCATTGATCTGGCTCAAGCTCTGGCCTTGCCGCTCCCAATACGCGCCATTCACGCAGCCGGGCGCCATGCCCGGGTCGACGGTGTCGATGAAGCCCGCTTCCAGTACCGTGCGGTAGCCATGGCGCAGCAGCAGGTTGTAGCCATCGAGCCTGGCCGGCAGCGGCAGGCTCGCCTGTTCTATGTAGCGGCGCGCCTTGTCGCCCAGCCGCCACGGCAGACTTGTCCGTTCACGGAACAACAGCGGCTCGATGATGGCCTGGCGCAACATGACGGGCAGGCGCTCGTACCGCGACAGCAAGGCCTGGTATGCATAGCGCTCATTGCCGCCGAACAATTCATCGCCGCCGTCGCCTCCCAGCAAACGCGTCACGCCATCTTCGCGCGCCATCTGCGCACAATAGTAGGCGGGAATGGCCGAGGCATTGCCGAAAGGCTGGTCGAAGATGGCCGCCATGGCGGGAATCGCGGCCAGCACGTCGGCTGGCGTCACGTAGCGTTCGTGGTGGATACTGCCCGCATGGCTGGCGGCCAGGCGCGCATACGCCATTTCGTCGTAGCCGGGCGCGTCGAAACCGATGGAATACGTGCGCGCGGGCCGGCCCGTCACCTGCCCCATGATGGCGGCCAGGGTGGAACTGTCCGTGCCGCCGCTGAGAAACGCGCCCGTGTCCGCCCCGTCCGCGCCCAGGCTGCTTTCCACGGCCACGCGCAGCAGGCGCAGGAATTCCTGCTTGTTGCTGGCAAAGGTCGCCCGCGTGCGTGCTGCCGGCTCGTGGAAGGCCAGTTGCCAGTAGCTGCCCTTGCATTGCTTGCCGCCCCGTACATGCAGGTATTCGCCGGGCAGCAAGCGCTGCTGGCCAAGATAGGCCGTGGCCGGGCCGGGCACCATGTGGAAGTACAAATAGTGATACAGCGCTTGCGGATCGAGCGCGCCCCGCACGGAAGGATGGGCCAGCAAGGCATCGAGCGAGGAAGCAAAGAACAGGCCCTGCGCATTGCTGGCATAGCTGAGCGGATGCATGCCGGCACGGTCCACGGCCAGCAGGGCCGAACCGGAAAAGGCGTCGATTATGGCCAGGGAAAATGGCCCCGACAGGCTGGCGCAGGCCGCCACGCTGCGGCTCAGCCACAGGGACGCGAGGCGGCACGCCACATCGTCGGTCGAACCGTCGAGCATGGGCCGGCCCCAAATGGCGACCTGCAAGCCGTCCTGCTGATACACGTGGCGGCTGCCGTCGATGGCGGCCACGGCCACGCCGCCCACTTCGCTGAGGCTGGCGGCTTGCGGCGCGCTATCGAAACGCGACAGGGGCGCGGCCATGCCGGCCAGCGCGGTGGACGCGGCGCCATCGGCATCGGCGGTGGCCGGGCCCGCAGCGCCGCCCGCCGCTAGCCAGCCGCACAGGCCGCTCATACGAGCACCTCGGCCGGCAGCGGATGGCCGAGGAAAGCCGTCGGGCTGGCTGTCAGGCCATACGCGCCCGACTGAAACACGACCACCAGGTCGCCCTCCTCGGCGCGCGCCATCTCCAGCTGGTCCGCCAGCAAATCCAGCGGCGTGCACAAAGGTCCCACGACGGACGCCACTTCGCGCATTCCGCCGTGAAGGCGGTTGCCGATGGCGACCGGGTAATTCTTGCGGATCAGCTGGCCAAAATTGCCGGAAGCGGCCAAGTGATGGTGCAAGCCGCCGTCCGTGACGAGAAAGACCTGGCCATGCGACACCTTACGTTCAAGCACCTTGCACACATACACGCCCGCCTCGGCCACCAGATAGCGGCCCAGTTCCAGGTTCAGGCGCACGCCGGGCGCCGCCTGGCCCAGGATGTCGAGCTGCCGCTGCAAACCGTCCGCCACGGGCGCCAGGTCCAGCGCCTGGTCGCCGGGAAAATACGGCACGCCGAAGCCGCCGCCGATATTCAGGGTCCGCAAGGGCGACGGCGCGCTGTCGGCCAGCTGCAGGCCCAGCTGCACGCTCATGGCCTGCGCGTCGGCCAGGGCGGTGGCCGACAGGCTTTGCGAGCCCGCATACAGGTGAAAGCCGTGGAAATCGAGCCCCAGCTGGCCGATGCGCCCCAGCAGCGCCGGCACCAGGGCCGCATCGACGCCAAACGGCTGCGCACCGCCGCCCATGCGCATGCCCGTGCGGCGCAAGGCGAAATCGGGATTCACGCGCACGGCCACCCGCGCTGCCAGGCCCAGCCGTTCGCTGGACAGCGCCACCTTTTCCAGCTGCGGCCCCGACTCCACGTTGATCAGCACGCCCGCTGCCACGGCCCGCGCCAGCTCGCCTTCGCTCTTGCCCGGCCCGGCAAAGCTGATGCGCGCCGGCGCCATGGGCGTATCGAGCGCGGTGGCCAGTTCGCCGCCCGAGGCCACGTCAATGCCATCGACCAGGCCCGCCAGCCACTGCACCACGGCCGGCATGGGATTGGCCTTCATCGCGTAATGCACATGCACGCCGGCGGGCAAGGCGGCGCGCAACTCGGCCACGCGGCGCGTGATGTGCGCGCGTTCATAAACGTAGAACGGCGTGCTGCCCACCCGCTGGGCCAGCCGGCGCAAGGGCACGCCGCCGAACTGCAGCATGTCGTTTTCCACGGCGAACTGCTGGCCCAGGGCCGAGTGCAACGGTAATTCCGTACTGTTCGAGCGAATCAAGTCCTTCATGCCGCGTCTCCTGATTGGACCGCATACGCCTGCGCCAGTTCCCTGGCCAGCAAGGGACGGTCGATCTTGCCGTTCGGATTGCGCGGCAGCACGCCGTCGCGGATTTCCACCCACAGCGGCACCATATAACTGGGCAGGCGGGCGCGGCAGGCGGCCAGCACGCTGTCGCGCAGCAATTCGACGCCGGGCGCGGGCGTGACCAGCAGCGCGATAGCCTGGCCCAGCACGGCATGGGGCAAGCCCAGCGCGGCGGCCTCGCCCACCAGGCCGCTCGCATACACGACTTCCTCGACCTCGGCCGGGCTGACCCGGTAGCCGGACGTCTTGATCATGTCGTCGCTGCGACCCACGAAATACAGAAAGCCATCCGCATCGCGGCGCACGGTGTCGCCCGACCAGACGGCCAGTTCCGGCAGCACCAGGCCGCTGGCCTGCGGCGGCAGCGGCTTGAAGCGCTCGGCCGTGCGCGCCGCATCGTTCCAGTAGCCGAGCGCCACCAGCGCGCCCCGGTGCACAAGTTCGCCCGGTTCGTCGGCGTCGCAGACGCTACCGTCCGGCCGCAGCACCAGTACTTCCGCGTTGGGAATTGCTTGTCCGATGGAATCTGGGCGCCGCTCCAGCTGTTCCGGCGCCAGATAGGTGGAGCGGAACGCTTCCGTCAAGCCATACATCAGGTAGACCTGCGTGCGCGGCAACGACTGGCGCAGCCGGTCGAGCGTGGAACGCTGCATCACGCCGCCCGAATTGGTGATGTAGCGCAAGGGCGTGGACAGGGGCCAGCTCAGCTGCGAAAGGTGCACCCACAGGGGCGGCACGGCAGCCAGGCCCGTGATGGCTTCCTGCTCGACGGCTTCGACGATATCTCGCAGCAGCAGATAATTCATCAGCACGGCGCAGGCGCCGCTGGCAAACGCCGTCGTCAGCTGGCTCAGGCCGTAATCAAAACTGAGCGGCAAGACGCACAGGATGCGGTCTTGCGGCGTATTGCGCAGATAGCCCGACACGCTGAGCGCACCCGCCAGCATATTGCGGTGCGACAGCACCACGCCTTTCGGCCGCCCCGTGCTGCCCGAGGTATAAAGAATGGCGGCCATGTCCATGTCGATCGCCGCGTGCGGCATGAGCGGGGGCGCGCTGGCGGCGGCTACCGCGTGCCACGGCAGCACGCGCAGCTTGCCCAGCATCGATTCCGCCGCCCCTTCGCCCGTCAGCAGCACCGTTTGCAAGTCCGGGCAGGCGGCCAGCGCGGGACTCAGCTGCGCCAGGCGTTCGCGCGAGGTGACGAGGATGGCCACGTTGCAGTCGGCCAGGATATACGCCACCTGATCCGGCTTGAGCAGCGGGTTGACGGGCACGAACACGCCGCCGGCCGCCGCCGCGCCAAACATGGCGCTGACGTTTTCCGGGCGCTTTTCCAGGTACACGGCCACGCGCGCACCGCGCTGCAAGCCCAGGGTCAGCAAGGTGCTTGCGCCATCGCGCACGGACTGCGCCAGCGCGCCATAGCTCAATTGCTCGCCCTGCCACGACAGGGCCGGCGCGTGGGGCATGCGCTGCGCCGTTTCGAAGATCAGATCGTGTATCAGTGTCGCCATCGTCTCATCCCGGGTTGTCATGATTGCCATGCATTCCCCTATGATTGGGACAAACGGGGGCGGCAGTGTTGATTTTTATCAAGTAAGCACCTCTCCCGACCGGTGGCGGCCTATCTTGCGCAATGCTTGAGGCCGCGCAACATCGATCACTGGCCGCTGCGCTCTAATGGACAGCGTTGGCTGCATAGCCGCCCCATCGTTGATCGCCATGGCCAGCCTCGCCCATTTCCTCCATTTTTCCCGCTTGCAAGGACTTGCCGCCAGCCTGCGCCAGCTGGGCTGGCGCGACAGCGCGTGGCTGGCCGTGGCGCGCCTGCTGGAAAGCGTGCCGGGCGGGCGCTGCGCGCTGTACCGCTATCAATTCGTGGCGCAGGCAGTGGCGCCCGGCTCGCTGTGCCGCGGACGCGGCCGATCGATCGCCGTCACGCCTTGCCTGGCGGAAGCGGACTTGCCGCCCGGCCCCGCACGCCGCCCCGGCGCGCTGCGCGAACGCTATCGGCAAGGCGCGCAATGCCTGGTGGCGCGAGACAAGTCCGGCATGGTTGGCTGGATCTGGCTGCTGCGCCACGGCTGCCAGGAAGACGAGGTGCGTGCCCGCTATGCGCTGGCGTCGCAGCAATCGTCGTGGGACCTGGACGTGTGGGTGCATCCCGACCAGCGCGGCGGCCTGGTCTTCGCGCGCCTGTGGGAAGAAGCCAACGCCGTGCTGTACGCGCAGGGCGTGCGCTGGTCGTGCAGCCGCATCTCGCGCTTCAACCGCGCCTCGCTGGGCGCCCATGCGCGCCTGGGCACGCACGCGCTGGGTATGGCCACCTTTATCCGCTGCGGGCGCTGGCAATGGATGGCCGCCAGCCTGCCGCCGTATATCCACCTGTCACGCCGCCCCGACGACATCCCCTGCCTGGCCTTCGATACCTCGTCCCTGCCGCACTACCCTTCCCTGGAGCTGACATGCCGCATCTTGAAGCAGTAAAACGCATCCTCGACACCACCCTGGGCTTGAACGGGCGCGCGCTGGAAGACCACACGCCGCTGCTGGGCAGCGTACCGGAACTCGATTCGATGGCCGTGATCGGCGTGATCGCCGCGCTGGAAGACCATTTCGGCATCATCGTCGCCGACGACGACATCCACGCGCGCCACTTCGCCACCGTCGGCACCCTGCACGATTTCGTGTTTGCAAAGCTGCGACCATGAACAGCGCCGCCATCGACGCCCTGCCGCTGCTGCCCTTCTTCCTGCCCGCCAGCGGCGGCCAGCGCTACTGCCTGCTGCACCTGCCGCCGCCGGGCCGCACAGCACGCGGCGGCATCGTCTACGTGCATCCATTTGCGGAAGAACTCAATAAGAGCCGCCACGTGGCCGCCGCGCAGGCGCGCGCCTTTGCCGCCGCCGGCTACAGCGTGCTGCAGATCGATCTGTTCGGCTGCGGCGACAGCAGCGGCGACTTTGGCGAAGCGCGCTGGGACATCTGGCACAACGACCTGCACCTGGCATGCGCGTGGCTGGCGCAGCGCGTCGACGGCCCATTGACCGTCTGGGGCTTGCGCCTGGGCGCCCTGCTGGCCCTCGATTTCGCCAGCCGCGCGCCGCTGCCGCTGGCCCGTCTGCTGCTGTGGCAAGCGGAACTCGATGGACGGCGCGTCATCGACCGCTTCCTGCGCCTGCGCCTGGCGTCGGGCATGCTGGCCGGCGGCGCGCGGGAAGCGCCCGGACATGCGCGCGCCGCACTGGCGAATGGCGAGCCTGTGGAAGTGGCGGGCTACCTGCTGGCGCCAGAACTGGCGCACGCCATCGATGGTGTCAGCGCTTGCGCCCTGCTCCCGGCGGTGCCGGTCTACTGGCTCGATTACCGGGCGCCGGAACAGGCAGCCGCGCCCTTGCCGCCGCTGGCGCGCGAATGGCGCGAACAGGGCGCCGCCGTGCACGTGGCCGGCTTCGGCGACGGGTCCTTCTGGCACAGCGGGGAGCTGCTGGCGTGCCCGCAACTGCTGCACGCCACGCGGGTGCTGTGCCGCGACTGGCTCGACGAGGAAAGGAAGCCGCCATGAAGCGCGACAGCAGCCAGCAGCACCTCGCAGAGCACAGCGTGCGCGAGCTGGCGCTGCGCTTTCGCAGCGCGGCAGCCGTTCCCGGTCTCGGTGAGGAGGAGGCGCAGGCGCGCATGGTCGGCATCCTCAGTCTGCCCGCCGCGCCCGGCCCGCGCGGCGTCTTGATCGTCACGGGCGGGCCGCAGTACCGGGTCGGCAGCCACCGCCAGTTTGTCCTGCTGGCCCGCGCCCTGGCCGCGCAAGGCTGGCCCGTGCTGCGTTTCGACCTGCGCGGCATGGGCGACAGCGAGGGCAGCGCGCGGGACTACCGCGCCGCCGGTCCCGACATCGCCGGGGCGCTGGCGCAATTCTTCGATGCCGTGCCGTCCTTGCGCGAAGTGGCGCTGTGGGGCTTGTGCGACGGCGCCACGGCGGCCGCCTGCCATGCGCCGCGCGACGCGCGCGTCAAAACCCTGGTGCTGCTCAACCCCTGGGTGCGCAGCAGCGCCGGCCTGGCGCGCGCCACCTTGCGCCACTATTATTTGCCGCGCCTGCTGCAAGGCGCGTTCTGGCGCAAGCTGGCCGGCGGCGGACTGCAGCTGGCCGCCAGCCTGGCCTCGCTGCGGAAGATGGCGGCGGCCACGCGGCAGATGCCCGGGCAGGAAGACGATGCGCCGGCGCCAGCCCTGCTGCAGGCGCTGACGCAGTTCCAGGGCCGGGTGCTGCTCATTCTCAGTGGCGACGACCTCGGTGCGCGCGAGTGGCAGGCCCTGCTCGATGGCGATGCGGCGTGGCGCAGCCTGGCCGCGCGCGCGCAATGGACGCAGGCGCAGGTCGCTGGCGCCAACCACACCTTTGCCAGCGCCGTCTGGCGCGGCGAAGTCGAACAACTATGCGCGCATTGGCTGCTATCATGCCGGGACTGACGCCCAAACGGGTACTGATGGTAGCCTACCATTTTCCGCCGCTTGCTGGCGGCAGCGGCATCCTGCGCACCCTGGGTTTTGCGCGCCATTTGCCGGACTGCGGCTGGCAGCCGCTGGTGCTCAGCCCCAGTGCTGGCGCGTACGCGCAGCAGGGCGACTCGCAACTGGCCCACATCAGCGCGCAAGCCACCGTGCGGCGCACCCTGGCGCTGGACGCGGCGCGCCATTTGGCCATCGCCGGGCGCTATCCGCGCTGCCTGGCCCTGCCCGACCGCTGGAGTTCTTGGTGGCTCAGCGCCGTGCCGGCCGGCCTGCGCATGATCCGCGAATACCGCCCCGACGCCATCTGGTCGACGTACCCGATCGCCACGGCGCACCTGATCGCGATGACCTTGCAAAAACTCAGCGGCCTGCCGTGGATCGCCGACCAGCGCGACCCCATGCTCGATGACAGCGACCCGCTGGCGCCGTATCCGCCCGAACCGCGCCTGCACCGCATGCATGCGTGGATCGAACAGCGCATCGCGGCGCGCAGCGCGGCCATCGTCTGCACCACGCCGGGCGCTGTCGATGCGCACCGGCGGCGCCTGGCGCAGGTGACGCGCGAGCACTTCCACCTGATCGAAAATGGCCATGATGATGACGCGGGCAGCGCGCTGCAGCAGGGGCCGCACGGCCACCGCAGCCGCTTTTTGCTGCTGCACAGCGGCGTGATCTACCCGTCCGAGCGCGACCCGCAAGCGCTGTTCGAGGCCCTGGCCCGGCTGCGCCACGACGGCGTGCTGCATGCGCGCAATTTCCAGCTGGTGCTGCGCGCCACGGGCCACGATGCGTGGCTGGCGGGCCTGCTGGTGAAATACGGCATCGGGGACCTGGTGAGCCTGGAACCGTTGCAGCCGCACGGCGCGGCGCTGCAGGAAATGCTGGCCGCCGACGGCTTGCTGCTGCTGCAGGCGGCTAACTGCAACGCGCAGATTCCCGCCAAGCTGTATGAATACCTGCGTTGCCGCCGCCCCATCCTGGCGCTGACCGACCTGGCCGGCGACAGCGCGGCCAAGCTGCGCCACTGCGGCATCGACACCATCGGCCAGCTGGCGTCGAGCGGCGACTGCGCGCGCGCGCTGCTGCGCTTCCTGGAACTGGCGCGCCAGGGCCGCGCACCGCTGGCCAGTGCCACCGCCATCGCCCTGCAATCGCGGCAAGCCCGCTGCAACGCCCTGGCCGATTTGCTCGACCAGGTCAGCCACAGGAGTCTCCCATGAAGCATCCCTTGTTTGCCTGCGCCCTCGCCGCCTGCTGCGCCAGCGCTGGCGCCGCCGTCTGCCCGCCCTACGTCAAGCATACGCCGGGCGGCGACTACACGAGCGCGGAAGACCGAGACGGTCTGTCCGTGGTCGAGAAATTCCATTTTTCGCGCGCCGTGGAAACGCTCACGCAAGGCATGACGGGCAGCCTGGGCGCCGATATCGGCTACACGCTCGAACACTTCCCGAATCACCACCGGGCGCTGGCCTCGATGGCAAAGCTCGGCCTGCGCCTGAAAAGCGCGCAGCCGGTGGGCGCCCGCTACACGGTGAACTGCTACTTTGAACGCGCGATCGCCTTTGCGCCGCACGACGTGACGGCGCGCATGGTGTACGCCAGCTACCTGCTGGCCACGGCCAAGGACGCGGCCGCGCTGGAACAGCTGGACGCGGCCAGCCGCCTGGCACCCGAACAGGCCACCATCCAGTACAACCTGGGCCTGATGTATGTCAAAAAGAAGGAGTACGAGAAGGCCAGCGCGCACGCGCAAAAAGCCTATGCGCTGGGCTTTCCCCTGCCGGGCCTGAAAAACAAGCTGAAGGCGGCGGGCAAGTGGAAAGAACCGCCGCCAGCGCCCGCCGTCGTGGCAGCGAAGGAGGCACCGAAAACGGAAGAAGCGGCCGTACCACCGGTCGAAGAGCCTAGCGGGGAATGACGGCCGGCCGCCGCGCCATGCTCAGATGCCCCGTCGGCGAAGCGGCCAGCGCGGCGGTCAGGTCGCGCCGCGACTGCGCCTTGTCGTCAGCCTCGCTGATGTACGCCAGTTCGGCCGGCTGCAGCACCGTGACAGTCAGCAGCATCACTTCGCCATATGACGTGTCGAACGATGGGGGAATGCTGCTTGCCCCCTGAGCCAGCAGCACCCCCACCTGTCCGTTTTCGTCTTCCAGTCCCTCTGGCGCCTGCTGCAAGTCCAGCACCATCGACACGCTGCCGTGGCGCTGCACCAGCAAATCAATGGAGCCGTGGTCGGCCACGTTCTGGCTGACCTCGTAGATCAGGTCGAACAGCCAGGACTGCGCTACGTCCTTGCCGTCGAAGGCGGACAGCGGCGCTTCGATGCACACTTCCAGCAGGTGGCCGCGCGGGACAAACACGTCGTCGTCATCTTCGAACGGGTCGCTCAGGCCATCGCTGGCAAGGATCAGTGAATCGGCGCGGCGGATCACGCGCCAGGCCTGGCGCAGCGATGGCCAGCGCGGGCCATTCACGAAGGCGGGATTGAGCAGCGGCGCCAGCACGTCGGCGTCGATGGCGCCCAAGGTGGCATAAAATGCGTCGCGCGCGGCGCAGGCCGTAGCCAGCATCTGCGCGCCCGCTTCCTTGCCGACGACGGCGTCGTCCGGCTGCGGCACTGGCGGGAAAGTATTTTCAGTCATGGGGGTACTCTTGAATATTAATCAGCAGGAGGAAAGTCGTGATAATTACGGGGCAGATAACCCCAGATGCGCGCCACCCGGTCCCGCACCTCGAAATCGAAACCGATGCGTTGGAGTTCGGGCACGATCCACACGCCGTGGTCGATGATTTTTTTCGGCAGCAGCATGGCCACGTGTTCTTCCGAGTACAGGCTGATGTCGAACCATTCCACGCCCAGGAACGGGAACGGCGGGTGGTAATCCCACTCCGTGTCCCAGCGCGACACGTAGCCGGACACGGAACCGTAGCGGTACGATGGCGCCCAGTCGGTCCGCCCGCGCATGAAGGCCAGCAGTTCGTTCCACTTGCAGTCGTTGGCGGCGCCGGCCAGGTTGCGCCGCGCGATGTGGCCGCGCAGCTTGCGCTTGATATCGTCGCCGCCGGCGTCGGCCAGCGGCAGGCTGGCCTCTGCCATCAGCGGGCCACCGGTTTCACTTTCGACGCGGCCAGCACGGCGCGCTGGCGGGCCGTATCGATATCTTCGGCTGTGGCCAGCGCCACGCCCATGCGGCGGCGGGCGAACGACTCCGGCTTGCCGAACAGGCGCAAGTCCGCGCCCGGCACCATCAAGGCCTCGGCCACGCCTTCGAAGGCGATGCCTTTCGCTTCCAGCTGGCCGTAGATGACGGCCGAGGCGCCGGGCGAACGCAGCGCCACGTTGACGGGCAGGCCGAGGATGGCTTTCGCGTGCAGCTCGAATTCGCTCTGCACCTGGCTGGCCATGGTGACCATGCCCGTGTCGTGCGGACGGGGGCTCACTTCCGAGAACCACACCATGTCGTCCTTGACGAACAGCTCCACGCCGAACAGGCCCAGGCCGCCGAGGTTGTCCGTCACCTTGCGCGCGATCTCGCGCGAGCGTTCCAGGGCCAGCGGCGCCATGCGGGCCGGCTGCCACGATTCCACGTAGTCGCCATGCACCTGCAAGTGTCCGATCGGCTCGCAAAACTGCGTCTCGATCTGTCCCGAGGCGCCGACGGCACGCACCGTCAGCAGGGTGATTTCGTAGTCGAAGTCGATGAAACCCTCGACGATGACGCGGCCCGTATCGACACGGCTGCCGCTGGCCGCATACGCCCATGCCGCGTCCACGTCTTGCGCGCTATCGAGCTTGGACTGGCCCTTGCCCGACGACGACATCACGGGTTTCACCACGCACGGAAAACCGATTTCCTGGCAGGCAAGCTGCAACTCCTGCAGGCTGCTGGCGAAGCGGTATGGCGACGTGGCCACGCCCAGGGTTTCGGCGGCCAGGGTGCGGATGCCTTCGCGGTTCATCGTCAGCACGGCCGCGCGCGCGTTCGGGATGCACGTGATTTGCCCGGCAGCTTCCAACGCCGCCAGGGTGTCGGTGGCGATGGCTTCGATTTCGGGCACGATCAAATCGGGTTTTTCCAGGTCGATCAGGGCCGCCAGGGCCACGCCGTCGCTCATGTCGATCACGTGCGAGCGGTGCGCCACCGGGTGACCCGGCGCGTTCGGATAGCGGTCGACGGCGATCACTTCCACGCCCAGGCGCTGCAGCGACATGATCACTTCCTTGCCCAGTTCACCCGAGCCCAGCAGCATGACCTTGATGGCGGTGGAAGACAGGGGCGTGCCGAAGGTGCGGGGCGCGATGGTGTTGCTGGTGCTGATAGTCATGGGCAGGGTCAATCTGGCAATGGAAAGATGGCCGGAACTATAGCAAATGCCGGCCATCTTGGACAGGGCGCACCGCTGCCTGACGGGCCAGGCTAGCCCGCATACGCCCGCTTGATCTGCTCGATGTCGATTTTTTTCATGCCCATCATGGCTTTCATCACGCGCTGAGCCTTGACGGGATCGGGGTCGCCCAGCAGCTTGACCATGAGGGTGGGCACAATTTGCCACGATACCCCGAACTGGTCCTTGAGCCAGCCGCATTGCTGCGCTTCCGGCGGCCCGCCTTCGGACAGCTGGTTCCAGTAGTGGTCGACTTCGTCCTGGGTTTCGCAATTGACCTGGAACGAGATCGCCTCGGAAAACTGGAACAAGGGACCGCCGTTCAAGCCCGTAAACGTCTGGCCGTCCAGCTCGAACGCCACCGTCAGCACGCTGCCCGGCTCCTGGCCGTGGATTTCCTTGCCTTCCTCGCCATAGCGCAGGATCTGGCCGATCTTCGAATTGGGGAAAATCCCCGTATAAAACAGGGCCGCCGCCTCGGCGTGGCCGTTGAACCATAAACACGGGGTAATCTTTTGTATGCTGTGCATGATGTCTCCCTTGGCCGGTGTGTGGATTAGCTTCGCTAATATAATCACTATTGCGTCGGCATGGCGCGCGGATTGCGCCTGTTTTGAGCCGGCTACCGTTCAGTAATAGCCTCCCGCCCCAGCACGCCAGCGCTGGCCAGCAGCCGCAGCCGGGCCGAACGCCATTCCGCCTGGCAACGGATACGCTCCTGCTGCGCCTCGAGCAGCGCCGACTGCGTGTTCAGCATTTCCAGGATATCGGCCGCGCCCAGACCGAACTTGCGCTGCACGCTGGCCAGGGCATCGCGTGCCGCGTCCAGCCACGCTTGCGACGCGGCCAGGTTGGCCAGCGCCGTGCTTGCTTCCGCATGCGTTTTCACCAGCTCCATCAGGGTCTGCTGCTGCACTTCTTCGGCTTCCGCTTCCCTTTGCCCGGCCTGCGCCAGCGCGCCGCGCACCTTGTAGTGGCGCGCAAAACCGTCGAACAGGGGAATGTTCAATGAGATGCCCACCAGGGTTTCGCGCGTGGACGCGGCGGACAAGCCCTGGTTGGGGCGGCCGTTCTGGTAGATATTGGCCGTCAGGTCGATGCTGGGGCGGCCTTCCGACTCGGTCACGGCCACCCGTTCGCGTGCGGCCGCCAGTTGCGCCTGCGCGGCCACAATGGCCGGGTGCCGCGCCTGGGCCAGCGCCAGCCAAGTGTGCAAATCTTCACGCAGGCCAGCCACCGGGGCATCCGCATCGTCATCCAGCACCACACCCGCCTCAGCCGGCAAACCCAGCGTATAGACGAGCACGGCGCGGGCCTTCCGGAATTCGCCATCGGCGCGGCTGGCGCCCAGGGCCGCCTTGGCCAGCGCGCTCGTCGCCTGCAGGGTGTCGCTGTGCGAGCCGAGGCCCCGCTGCGCGCGGCGCTGCGTGGCCTGCACCGTTTCATTGGCCAGCGCCTGGTATTCCTCGCGCATCCGCACGCTGGCGCGCGCCGTCTGCGCGTCGAAATACGCGCTGACGGTGGCCGCCAGGGTCTTTTGCAGCACGGCGTCGCGGTTGGCCAGGGCCGAGTCCAGCATCGCTTGCGCCGAACGCCGGCCCGCCGCGCGCCCGCCGAAATCGAACAGGCGCCAGGACAGATTCAGCGAACCCGTATTGCTGGCCAGGCTGCCGGACGGCGTGCTCGCGCCCGGATAGGCCGTGCGGTCGTGCACCCGGCTCAGGCCCGCATTCAGGGTCGGCAAAAAGGCGGCCCTGGCCTCGCCCACCCCGGCCGCCTGCAACCGTATGCCGGCCCAGGCGCCGTGTACCTGCGCGTTGCGGCACAGGGCCAGGTCGACGGCCGCCGGCAGGGTCAATGGCACGCTCGCCTCGTACGCGGACGGGCATGGCGCGGCCTCAAGCTCGCCCGCCTGCGCCACAACACTGGCCAGCAGCAAGCTGGCTGCGATGGCGATGGTGGCCATGGCGCGGCCTCTAGCGTTCATGCAGCGCCTCCTTCTGGTGCCGCACCAGCGGCGAGAGCACGTATTCGATCACCCTGCGCGTCCCCGTGCGGATTTCCGCGCGCACGGCCATGCCGGCCGACAGCGGCACCAATCTGCCATCGATGACGATGGACGGCTGCCGCAGCGTGATTTTCACGGCATACACAAGGCCCTTCTTTTCATCCTCGACGGCGTCGCGCGAGACGCTGCTGACGACGGCCGGCACGGTGCCATACTTGGTGTAATCGAAGGCGTCGACCTTGATGGCCACCGCCTGGCCCGGCTGCACGAAGCCGACGTCGCGGTTTTCCAGCACGGCGTCGATTTCCAGCTTGCCCTGGCGCGGCACGATCTGCATCAGCGCCTGCGCGGCCGGCACGACGCCGCCCACCGTGTGCAGCGTCAGCTGCTGCACCGTGCCGTCGACGGGCGCCGTCAGGCGCAGCAGGCTGCCGCGGGCGCCGGCGCGGCGCGCATCCTGGCCGCTGGCCGCCGCCACCCTTGCCCCTTCCGTCAGCGCATCGTAGGCGTCCTTGCGCGTCTGCGCCACCAGGGCCGCACGCTCGCTGCGGGCCGACGC
This sequence comes from Janthinobacterium lividum, assembly GCF_011601275.1. GTDB lineage: Bacteria > Pseudomonadota > Gammaproteobacteria > Burkholderiales > Burkholderiaceae_D > Janthinobacterium > Janthinobacterium lividum_E. The sequence goes on from NZ_JAAOLY010000012.1 coordinate 114,281, forward strand.
CAGCTGGCCGGCCAGGTCGATGCGCGCCTGTTCCTTTTCCAGCCACGCATGTTCGGCCACGTCGCGCGTGGCCAGCAGCGCCCGGTAATCGCCGGCCCGCTGGGCCGCCAGCGGCAGCGCCTGGGCATAGCGGGCGATCTCGCCATCGAGATGCGCGAGCCTGGCGCGGAAATTCGCGTACTGGCCATCGAGATGGCCCTGCGCTTCCTCGCGCTGGGCGACAGACGCACCGTCGGGCGCCGCCAGCTTGGGCAGCGTCAAGCTGTCGATGGCGGCGATCAGCGCGCGCGAGCGGGCCATTTGCAGCGCGGCCGCCACGGCGTCGCCGGCCGCCTTGTCGCGCTCGGCGTCCGGGCCGCGGCTGTCGAGTTCCACGAGAAGCTGGCCCGCCTTCACTGCCTGCCCCTCGCGCACGTGCAAGGCACTGACGGCCGCCACGTCGACGGAGGCGATGGTCTTGGTGTTACCGGACGGAATGATCTTGCCGGCCGCATTGACGATGATGTCGACCTGGCCGAAGACCGCCCACAGCACGACACAGCCGGCCAGCAGCATCAGCACCCGGGCCGTCAGGCGCAGCGAGGGCGACACGGGCCGCTCCTGCAGCGCCAGCGCGGCTGGCAGGAAAGCCGCCTCGTCTTCGCTGAGTACGGGGCCGCTCAAGGCCGCGCGGTTACGCCAGCTGTGCCGCAGCACCTGGGCGTAACGTTGCAACAGCTCGCCATACGCGGCCAGACGGTGGCCGGCGCTCATGTTGCGTCCCCTGTTGCGCTCCCGCTCGTGCCCTGCTGCAGGCTGTACAGATGGGCGTAGATGCCGCCCGGGTTCGCCAGCAGCGCGTCATGCGTGCCCAGTTCGGCCACCTGCCCCCGCTCCATGACAACAATGCGGTGCGCTTCGCGCACGGCCGACAGGCGGTGGGCGATGATCAGTACGGTACGCCCCGCGCAAATGCCGCGCATATTATCCTGGATGATTTTTTCCGATTCATAATCGAGCGCGCTCGTCGCCTCGTCGAAAATCAGGATGCGCGGATTGCCGATCAGGGCGCGGGCGATGGCGATGCGCTGGCGCTGGCCGCCGGACAGGCCCGTGCCGTGCTCGCCCACCATGGTGTCGTAGCCTTCGGGCAGCTCGCAGATGAAATCGTGGGCGCCCGCCAGTTTCGCCACGGCGATGACGGCATCGATGGACAGCGCCGGGTCGCTCAGGGCGATGTTGTCGCGCACGGAGCGGTTGAACAGGATATTTTCCTGCAGCACCACGCCGATCTGGCGCCGCAGCGAGGCCGTGTCGATGACGGCGATATCCTGGCCGTCGATCAGTACCTTGCCCCGCTCGGGAATGTAGAGGCGCTGCGCCAGCCGCGTCAGGGTGCTCTTGCCGGAACCGGAACGCCCGACGATGCCGATCACTTCGCCGGGCGCGATGGCAATCGACACATTGCGCAGCACCTCGGCCGCATCGGGCCGGTAACGGAAACCCACTTGCTGGAACTCGATGGCGCCGGCGATGCGCGGCAGGCGTGCCTTCTGACTGCCCGCTTCCACGCGCGCGTTGAGGATGTCGCCGAGCCGGCTCATCGAGATGCCCACTTGCTGGAAATCGTTCCACAGCTGCGCCAGGCGCAGGATGGGCGAGGCCACCTGCCCCGCCAGCATGTTGAAGGCGACCAGTTCGCCCACCGTCATCTTGCCGTCGATGACCAGGGTGGCGCCCCACCACATGATGGCCGCCGTCACCAGCTTGCTCACGAGCGTAACGCCGCCGCTGGCCAGCATGCCGATGTTGTTTGCCGACAAGCCGGCCGACACATAGCCGGCCAGCTGCTTTTCCCACTGCTGCTGCCAGCGCGGTTCGACGGCCATGGCCTTGAGCGTATCGACGCCGCTGATGGTTTCGACCAGGAAAGACTGGTTTTCCGCGCTGCGGTTGAATTTGTCGTTCAAGCGGCCCCGCAGCACGGGCGTGAGCAGCATCGACAGGGCTGCATAGACGGGAATCGAGGCCAGCACGACGACGCTGAGCGCCGCGCTGTACCACAGCATGGCGGCAATGAAGATGAAGGAAAACAGCAGGTCCAGCACCAGGGTCATGGCGTTGCCGGTGAGAAAAGACCGGATGTTTTCCAGTTCATGGATGCGGGCCACGGAATCGCCCACGCGGCGCGCCTGGAAATAGGCGATCGGCAAGGCCAGCAAGTGGCGGAACAGGCGCGCGCCCAACTCCACGTCGATCTTGCTGCTGGTGCGCGCGAAAACATGGGTGCGGATGAGGCCAAGCACGGCCTCGAAGACGATGGCGCACACCAGGCCGATGGCCACCACGTGCAGGGTTTTCATCGCGTGGTTGACCAGCACCTTGTCCATCACCACCTGGAAAAACAGGGGCGTGGCCAGGCCGATCAGCTGCAGCACGAAGGAAATGAGCAATACTTCGCCCAGCAGCCTGCGGTATTTGACGATGGCGGGGATGAACCAGCTGAAGTCGAAACGGGCCGTCTCGCCCGCATAGCTGGCCTTGCTGGTAAAAAAGATCAGTTCGCCCGACCAGGCGGCGAGGAACGCGTCACGGCCGAGGATCTGCGGCGGCTGGCCCGGATGCTGGACGAGCACCTTGCTCACGCCGTCAGCGTCCGTCTCGACCTTGCCTAGGATAAAGAAGCGGCCGTCCGTATCGAGGGCGATGGCGGGCAGCGGCGCCAGCGCCAGCCGTTCGGGCGCCTGGCGCACCAGCTTGGCCGTCAAGCCAAGTTGCCGGGCGGCCAGCAGCACGGTTTGCCGCGTGAACACGGCCTGGCCGAAAGCATGCTTGAGCTGGGCGCCGTCGGCGGCGATGCCATGCAGGCTGGCCATCAGCAGCAGCGACAGCAAGCCCGTGTCGGGCGCGGTTTTTTCCAAGGACGGCGGATCGTTGAGGTGGGAGAGGACTGTCATCGGGCAATATCAGAGATTCAATGGCGCAGCCAGGCCGGCGCTGGTCGCCCCGGTCCGGCTGCGTGAGGGTGGATCTAGTTACTCAACGGTTTAATGCGCCGCCGCCAGCTGGAGCTGCATCGACGGATTGCCTTGGCCTGACCATGGCGCCGACGCGGCCGCCGGCACGGCAAAGCCGGCCAGCGCTTGCACCAGCTGCGCGGAATCGGCCTGCCAGCCGCCGAAGCCGCCCTGGCTGACGGCAAGCGCTTGTTGCGCAGCGCGCCAGTTCTGCGCCAGCACCGGCGCCAGGATGGCGGCCGTGCCTGCAGGCAAGGTCAGCTGGCCGGCCGGTGGCGGCGTCAGGCCCGCCATCGCCTGCACGAGCTTTTGTACATCGCTGCCCAGCAAGACGCGGCCATCGGCCATGCGGAATTCCTCGATGCGCCGCCCCGCGCTCTCATACCAGCCCGTGACGGTGACCTTGTCGCCGGTGCCGATGGTGCTCACTTCCAGCGCCGTGCCCGCCTGGCGGAACCACAGCTGCTCGGCGCTGACGCCGGCCAGGAAAGAGACGATATCGCGGCTGCCCGCCTCGTCCGCCTCGGAAATGGTGTCGGCGCCGTCGCCGCGGGCAAAGAGATAGGTATCGTTGCCCAGCGCACCGGACAGCGCATCATCGCCCTTACCCCCTTGCAAGATATCGTTGCCCAGGCCGCCGGCGAGGATGTTCCTGAGCTCATTGCCGGTGAGCACATCATCGAACTTGCTGCCGATGACCGCGTTGAAGTTGGCCAGCACGTCGACGCCGGCGCGCGCCACCAGCGCACTGCCAATGGGGGCGAAGGCCGCCGTCACGCCAGAAGTGGCATTGGCGTAAGTGAGCAGGTTGCCTGGTCCACCGCCGTCGAGCACATTGCCGCCCGGCGTGGTGACATGAAAGGCGTTGCCGGTGTAGGCGCTGCCCGTCACCGTCAGGCCGGCGGCGGCCAAGTGCACGATCTCGACATTGTCGGCCACCGTGTAGTTGACGCTGGTGTACACGGTATCGCTGCCGCCATTGCCCGATTCGGCGATGAAGTCGCCGCCGTGGTTGACGTAATACGTGTCATTGCCGCCCAGCCCTTCCATCAGGTCGGCGCCAGCCGTGCCGGTGAGGATGTCGGCGCCCGCCGTGCCGGTAAAGGTTTGGCCGGTAGGCTGCGTGGGGCCGTTGAAGTGCCAGGCCTGGGCCAGCGCGGGCGCCAGGACGGCGGCCGTGCCGGCCGGCAGGGTCAGTTGGCCCAGCGGCGGCGGCGTCAGGTTCGCCATCGCCTGCACCAGCAGCTGCACGTCGGCGCCGCGCATGACGTGGCCGGCGGCCGTGCGGAATTCCTCGATGTTCGGCACGGCCGCATTCCAGGCGCGGATGGTGATCTTGTCCGTGGTTCCGATGGTGCTCACCTCCAGGTCGGCGCCCACCTTGCGGAACCACAGCTGGTCGATGTTGACGCCGGCCAGGAAGGCGATGGTGTCGTAATTGGCATCGGCGGACAGCTCGGCGATGACGTCGGCGCCGTCGCCACGGGCAAAGATATAGGTATCGTCGCCCAGGCCGCCCGTCAGCACATCGTCGCCCTTGCCGCCTTGCAAGGTGTCGTTGCCGAGGCCGCCCATCATGGTGTTGGCCAGTTCGTTACCGGACAGCACGTCGTCATAGCCGCTGCCCGTGACGCCGGAAATATTCACCAGCACGTCGCTGCCCGGGCGGGCCGCGTGGGATTCGTTGATGGAGACGATGCTGGCCGTCGCGCCCGCCTTGGAACCCGCATAGGTGGCCGTGCTGTTGGTGCCGGTGCCGCGCAGCACGTTGCCGCCGCCGACATCGACGTGGAACACGTTGTCATTGCCGTTGCCCGTCACCGTCAGGCCGGCGGCGGCCACATGCATCTCTTCGACGTTGGCGGCCAGGGTGTAATCGACCGTGGCATACACGGTGTCGCGTCCGCCGCCTGCCTGCTCGATCACCACGTCGCCGCTGTGGTTGACGTAATACGTGTCGTCGCCAGCCAGGCCCGCCATCACGTCGGCGCCCGCCGTGCCCTGGATGATGTCCGGATTCGCCGTGCCGGTGAAGACGCCATTGCCTGGCTGAGACGGTCCTTCCGTGCGCCAGTTCTGCGCCAGCACTGGCGCCAGGGCGGCGGCGGTCGCCGCTGGCAGGGTCAGCTGGCCAAGCGGCGGCAGCGACAGGCCCGCCATCGCCTGCACCAGTTTTTGCACGTCGCTGCCCAGCAATACGCGGCCATCGGCCGTGCGGAATTCCTGGATGCGCGGCACCGTGCCGGAAAACCAGCCATTGATGGTGATCTTGTCGGCCGTGCCGATGGTGCTCACTTCCAGGGTGGCGCCGACCTGGCGGAACCACAGCTGGTCGGCGCTGACGCCGGCGAGGAAGGACACGACGTTGCGGCTGCCCGCCTCTTCCGTCTCGACGATGAGGTCGGCGCCGTCGCCACGGGCAAAAATATACGTGTCGTCGCCCTGCATGCCGGACAGCGTGTCATCGCCCTTGCCGCCACGCAAGATATCGTTGCCGTAGCTGCCGACAAGGACGTTCTTCAGGTCATTACCCGTCAGAACATCGTCGAATTTGCTGCCGACGATGTTGGCGATATTGAGCAGCACGTCGCTGCCGGGAGGCGCCGTTTGAGGGGCGTTCGGGCCTGCCAATGCCACCGCCGTCACGCCGGTGCCGGAACCGATATAGGTGACCGTGTTGCCCGCGCCGCCGCCATCGAGCCGGTTGCCGCCGGCCATGTCGACGAAGAACACATTATTGGTATTCGCGCCGCCCGTCACCGTCAGGCCGGCAGCGGTCAGGTGCACGTTCTCGACGTTGTCGGACAAGGTGTAATCGACGCTGGTGTAGACGGTATCGGTGCCGCCGTTGGCCAGCTCGACGATCACGTCGCCGCCGTGATTGACATGATAGGTATCGTCGCCGGCCAGGCCTTCGAGCACGTCGGCGCCCGTGGTGCCGGTGAGCACATCGGCGTTCGGCGTGCCCACGAAGCGCTGGGCGGCGGCGGAACTGTTCAGGTAAGCGTCGATGGCGGAGACGCTGGAGCCAGATGCATTGTTTTCAGTCATGTTGCAGTTTCCTGTCCTTAAACTTAAAACCAAGATCGAATATGCCGGCGCAAGCCGGCATGCAAGGCAAAAGTCCCGGCCGCCTCCACCTGCAGTCCAAGGTGCACCTTCAACGGTCCGGCACTTTCGGCGCATGGACGGCGCGCGTTTGAGCGCCGTCTCGCATGCACGCCTTAATGACGCGCAATCGGGACAGGCACTGTTATTTGTCATGCAAATGTCACACTGTATGGAAGAAAGAAGAGGAGATTTTTGCCAAGTTTTTTCTGTCACCGTTGAACCATTGTGCGAGAATGCCCCTCCCCCCTGGATGGTGCGCATGATGACCAAACTCGCCGCAAGCATCACTGTAATGACACTGCTGCTGGCAGCTTGCAAGCCTGCAGCCACGGCACCTGCGCACGACATTCCTGCGGCAATGCGCCAGACCGCAACCACGCTGCTGCAGTCGAAGTTACTGCACGCGACCTCGATTGCCGTCGTTTATCGCGGCAAGGAATTCATTCTGCATCAAGGCGAGCTGGAGACCGGCAAAGCCAATCCGCCGAACGATACAACCCTGTATGAAATCGGCTCAGTCAGCAAAACTTTTGCCGGCCTGCTACTGGCGAACGCCGTGCTTGATGGAAAGGCGGCGCTCGACGATCCCATACAAACCTACCTGGCGGACGCCTACCCGAACCTGCAGTCGCAGGGGCAGCCAGTGCGCTTGCGCCATTTGATCACGCACACCAGCACCATGCCGGGCATGCTACCATTGCAGGTGAACACCATATTGCAGGATTTCACGGCACACGCCACGCCGGCAAAGCTCAATGCGGCCTACGCCAACTACGGACAACAGCAATTCTGGCAGGACTTGCATAAAGTCAACATCAAGGGTCCGCTAGGCAAGGACTACGCCTATTCCAGCGCCGGTACCGAACTCATTGCGCACACGTTGGAAACAATCTACGCCATGCCGTATGAAGTCCTGCTCACGCAATTCCTCGCGCGCGAAGCCGGCATGCACGATACCCGGCTGAGAATCGCAGCCGGGGATGCCAGCCGGCTGGCTCCCGGCTACCACAGCGACAATCCCGTCATCACGACACCGATGCCGCAACTGCCCTGGGGGGCGGCCGGCAACCTGAAGTCGACCATGCCCGATATGGCGAAGTACCTGCGGCTGCAATTGAGCGCCCATCCCGCGGTCGCCGAATCGCACAAGCCGCTGGTGCGCTTTCAGGATGACTTCAGCATTGGCTATTTCTGGAACATCGGCAGCAATCGCCAGTTGGGCACGCATTATGTACACCATGGCGGCGTGCCGCGTGCGCAAAGCTACGCTTACGTCGTTCCTCAATTTCAGCTTGGGGTCTTCATCATCACCAACCAGAGCGGCAACGCGACCGCCGGCGCCATGGAAAGCGCGCTGGCGCATATTTTCGACACAGTGGAATCCATGGAAAGCGCGAAATAGGCCGTCAACCATGCAAATAGCGCCAGAGTTTGGGAGATGGTGCTTATTTGCCGGGCGCCGCGCCCTGCAAGGCGCGCAAGGCGGCCATGCGTGAGGAAAATCGTGCGAGCGCGTCGTCCAGCGCCAGGCCCGGCCGACTGGCGGCGAAACCGGCCCAGGCTGGCGCGTGGCGCGCCGCCTCATTCCTGCCATGCTGGCCATCGAGATAGGCAATGGCCGCCATCGCTTGCTCCTGATCAAAGTGCAGCTTCGGCTGGCACAAGTAATATTCAAGATAGCGGTGCAGGTAGTCGCGGCTGGCTGGCGTGTCGAAAGCGGCCAGCGCCAAACAATACGCGCTGCCCGCGTAGCAGACCTCGCTGGCCAGCAGCAGGCCGCCCAACTGGTCCGTGAACGCGGACTGCCCGGTCAATGCGGCCAGGTAGGCGCCCGCCGTGCGGCTGCGCCAGTCGAATTGCCCCAGCAGGCGGGCGATGACGGTGGCGTCGGCCAGCACCAGCCGGGCCACGCACGCCTGCGCCTGGGGCTGGTGCAAGCCCATGTACAGGGGACGCACCCATTCATCGCGCAAGGCCGCCGTCAGCGGTTCCTGCCATGTTACCGTGGGCACGGCAAACGGGTGGTCGTGGCGCACGGTGGCGCCAGCCACATGCAACTGAATAAATGTCAGGGAAGCGTCCTGCGTCATGGTCAAGCTCCAAAAGTTTGATCCTGCAACTGCTCCACGAGGAAATCGATGAATACGCGCAAGCGCGGCGGCAGGTGGCGGCTGGCTGGCCACAGCAGCCAGAATGCCGTGCGCGCCTGCGTATGCTCGTCCAGCAGCGAGACCAGATGCCCAGCCGCCAGCTCGCGCTGCACGGCAAATGCAGGCAGGTAGGCGATGCCCTGCCCCTGCACGGCCAGGTAGATGCGCATTTCCACGCTGTTGCACACCATGCCGGGCGCCGGCTGGGCAGCCTCGTCCATCAGCGGCCACTGTTCCAAACGGCCCGTGGCGGGAAAGCGGTAATCGAGGCGCGCGTGCCGCATCAGTTCGGCCCCATCGGCGGGCTGGCCGTGGCGCGCCAAGTAGGCGGGCGACGCCACCAGCAGGCGGCGGAAGGTGCACAGTTTGCGCCGCATCAAGCTTGAATCGGCCAGCTCGCCCGTGCGCACGGCCGCGTCAAAGCCGTCGCTGACGATGTTGACCATGGCGTCGGAAAAATCGAGGTCGAGTTCGATGGCGGGATAGGCTTGCATGAACGCGCCGATGGTCGCTTCGAACAGGCCGCTGTAGCGTGGCAGGCTGATGCGCAGGCGGCCGCTGGGCGCGCCACCCGATTCGCCCAGCTCACGCTCGGCCGCTTCCACTTCCGCCAGGATGCGCTTGCAGCGCTGCAGGAATTTTTCCCCTTCCGCCGTCAGCGCCAGGTGCCGCGTGCTGCGCTGGAACAGGCGCGCGCCGAGCCGCGCTTCCATGCGGGCCACGCTCTTGCCCACGGCCGACGATGACAGGCCCAGCAGCCGGCCCGTGGCCGAAAAACTGCCGCTGTCAGCCACCTGCACGAACATGGCGATGCCACCCAAGCTATCCATGCGAACTCCATTAAAGACATTCATGTCCGATATGTTGATCAGTTTAGCCCATTTTTCTTCAATGATGGGCGCGCCATACTCGCCCCTCTTTCTTTTATATCCGACACCCATGTCCTCTTCCTCACGTCTTTCACTCCCGCTGCAAGTGCTGGCCGCTTGCCTGACGGGCTTGCTCATTCCCCTGTGCTTCACGGGCCCGGCCGTGGCCCTGCCCGCCCTCGGCGCCGAATTGCACGGCAGCGCCGCCGCACTGAACTGGGTCATCAATGCGTATATCCTCAGCTATGGCAGTGCCATGATGGTGGCCGGCAGCCTGACGGACGTGCTGGGACGGCGCCGCGTCTGGCTGGCGGGGCTGGCGCTGTTCTGCGTGGCGACCCTGTCCATCGCCCACGCGCCATCGGTGGCATGGATCGCCGCCCTGCGCTTCGTGCAGGGCCTGGGCGGCGCGGCCGCGTTCGCCGCCGCCATGTCCTCGCTGGCGCCATTGTTCCACGGCGCGGCGCGCAGCCGCGTGATGAGCGTGCTGGGCACGACGTTCGGCCTGGGCCTGGCCTTCGGTCCGCTGGCGGCCGGCACCATGCTGGCGCTGGCCCGCTGGCCCGCCATCTTTTATGCCACGGCCGTGCTGGGCGCCATTGGCATGCTGCTGGTATGGGTCAGCGTGCCGGCCGATCCGGCGCGCGGCCAGGGCCGGCTGGACTGGCCTGGCGCCATCAGCTTCAGCGCCGCGCTGGGCCTGCTGACCCTGGGCATGCTGCTGGCGCCCGAACACGGCTGGCGCAACGGCGCCGTGCTACTGTCCGTTGCGGCATCCGTGCTGCTGTTCCTCGCCTTTGTCGCGATCGAGCGCAGGACGGCACGGCCCATGCTGGATTTGTCGCTGTTCCGCCAGCGCCGCTTTGTCGCCGTGCAGGTGCTGGCCGCCTCGCCCGCCTTCCTGTTCATCGTGCTCATCGTCATGCTGCCGGGGCGCTTCATCGGCATCGACAACATGTCCGCGCTGGCGGCGGGCCGTTTAATGATCGCCCTGGCCGCGCCGCTGCTGCTCGTGCCCATGCTGGCGGCGCTGCTGTCGCGCCGGATCGGCGTCGATGCCCTGTGTGCGGCGGGGCTGCTGCTGGCCGCGGCAGGCCTGGCCTGGCTGGCGCAAGTGCTGGGCCATGGCGGCACCGCGGCGCTGGCCGGCCCCCTGCTGATGATCGGCGTGGGCATCGGCTTGCCGTGGGGCTTGATGGATGGCATGGCCCTGAGCGTGGTGGAAACGGCGCGGGCCGGCATGGCGACGGGCATCTTCAATACCGTGCGCGTCAGCGCCGACGGGGTGGCGCTGGCCCTGGCGGGCTCCTTGTTGGCCAGCCTGATCGGCGCAGGCCTGGCGCGGCAACTGCCGGCCGATTTACCGGTGCTGGCCGCCGCCAGCCGCGCCGCACTCGGCGATATCGGGCAGGCGACACAGCTGCTGGGCGGCCAGGAAGCGCTGCTGCGCGCCAGCTATGACGCCGCCTTCCGCCAGTTGCTGGTCGGTCTGGCGGCGCTGGCCGTGGCGCTGGCGGCGCTCGTGCCGTATTTGCTTCGGAATGGTGCGACTCAGGTGTCGAGGCCGTAGAACACCGCAATGAGGATGGCGATATTGTTGCAGGCGCGCGCAAACGCCGTTGTCGCGTAGGCAACGGCCACGCTGGGGCCGCGGTAGCGCAGGTAGACAAAGCTGAACATGGCGCCCGACCCCAGCGCGACGATGGCGTGCAGCAAGCCGCCGCTGATGAAATGCACGATGGCCCACAGGATGGCGCCGATAAAAACGCTCAGCTGCCGGCTGGCGCCCAGGCGCCGGAGGATTTCCAGCGGCAGCAGCTGGCCGAGGAAGGTTTCCAGGATGGGGGAATAGATGACGACCCAGAACACCAGCAGGGGCAGCGACATTTCGCGCTTGAACTTGGACAGGCCCGTGTGCGCGCCCCAGTATTCGGGCGGCAGCAGCCATTTGGTGAGGAACAGGATGGCAAAGCACAGCATGCAGGTGAGCAAGCCCCAGCCGAGACCGGCAAGGGCCAGCTGCAGCACGGGCGGCGCCGGTTTGTCGTCGTCCGGGCTGGATAGATCATGGCTGCTGCGCACTTGCATGAGTCGTCCTGGCGGTGATCCAGCGCTCATTGTAGCGCGGAATATGACTATTGGCGCACGGCTGTTGGCGCGCTAAAGCGCCAGTCGACTCAAGCCGCCAGGCGCAGCGGTCCGTTGGCCGGCGGGGCCAGCTTGAAGATGCCCACTTCCTGTTCCAGCTGCGCCGCCTGCTGCTGCAGTTCGTGCGCGGCGGCCGCCGCCTGCTCGACCAGGGCCGCGTTTTGCTGGGTCACCCGGTCCATGTCGACGATGGCGCGGTTGACTTGTTCGATGCCGGCGCCCTGCTCCTGCGTGGCGTGACTGATCTCGGCCATGATGCCCGTCACCCTGCCGATGCCGGCCACCACGTCATGCATGGTGGCGCCCGCCTGCTCGACGAGCACCGTGCCCGTGCCCACCTTGCTGACGGAATCGTCGATCAGGGCCTTGATTTCGCGCGCGGCGGCGCTGGAGCGCTGCGCCAGGCTGCGCACCTCGGTGGCGACGACGGCGAAGCCGCGCCCCTGTTCACCGGCCCGCGCCGCTTCCACGGCCGCGTTCAAGGCGAGGATATTCGTCTGGAAGGCGATGCTGTCGATCACGCCGATGATGTCGACGATCTTGTTCGACGAGGCATTGATCAGGCCCATGGTATGCACCACTTCGGCCACCGCCTTGCCGCCCTGCTCCGACACCTGCGACGCTACACGCGCCAGGTGGTTCGCCTGCTGGGCGTTGTCCGCATTCTGGCGCACGGTGGAAATCAGTTCTTCCATCGATGACGCCACTTCTTCCAGCGAGCCGGCCTGCTGCTCCGTGCGCTGCGACAAATCGCGGTTGCCCGTGGCGATCTCGGTCGATGCCGTGGCGATGCTTTCCGTTCCGTGGCGCACCTTGCCGACGATGGCGGCCAGGTTGTCGCGCATGGTCTTGATCGCAAACAGCAGGCTGCTGTCGTCGCCGTGGCGCGTGTGCACGTCGATGGCCAGCTCCCCCAGCGCGATGCGCTCCGCAATCGCGGCCGCATACGCCGGTTCGCCGCCCAGCTGGCGCAGCAGGCCGCGCGTGATGACGGTGGCGACCGCAATGCAAATAAGCACGCTGAGCGCGGCCAGCACGCCGATCCAGCGCAGCGACTGGCCGTAGATGGCGCGCGCGGCTACGCTGGCCTGCTCCGATTCGCGCTGCACGCTTTTCAGCACGGTATCGATGTCGGACACGATCTGGCGCCGCAAAGGGCTGCATTCCTCGACGAGAAAGGTGCCGTACTGTTCCATCTGCCCCGCGGCGCGAAACTGCCGCGGACGCTGCAATTCCTGCGCCATGGCGGTCAAGCCCGTGCTGACTTTCTCGAACTGCGCATCGCCAACGAACTGCGGCGCCAGCCGGGCTAGCGCGTCCAGGTACAGCGCCTTCTGGCTGTCTAGGATGGCCAGCTCTTTCTCGGCGGCGGCCTGGTCATGGAAGATATAGGCGTTGCGGGCGGCCAGGCCAGTCTGGTCGAGCGCTTCGCGCGCCACGTACAGCGGCTCAAGTTTTTCCAGCTGGACTTTGTCTTGCGCGTCCATGGCGCCGGAGATGGCGCCGATGCGCAGCAGCGCGAAGGCGGCCAGCACCAGCATGAGTAGCACCAGCAGCCCGAAGCCTGCGCTCAGGCGCGCGCCTATCGTCAAACGATTGAATGACATCATTGTTGTTATTGCCCTGTATAAAGTTGATTGTTGCTGGTTCCGCTAGAACCAGCGATCTGCTCGCCGTCGTGATGCCTTTCCCGCATGGCGCGGGATGGGTCTCTAACTGGCATTTTTTGGGCAGTCAGCTTCTAATTTCGGGCAATGCAGGCGCGCGGGACTTTCCTCTACGCCATACAACAGCACACTGAATTATATGCGAACAGCGTTTTTTATGATTTCACGCGCTCGCTTTTAATGCCTTGATGCAAGTCAAGCGGGGATGTATCAGCCCGCGCCCGGCGCATCGATGACGGCCATCGTGATGCGCGAGATGCAGCACAGTTTGCCGTCGTCGTCCGTAATGCGGATTTCCCAGACCTGGCTGCTGCGGCCCCGGTGGATCGGCGTGGCGCGTCCCGTCACGTGGCCGCCGCGCACGCCGCGCAAGTGGTTGGCGTTGATTTCCTGGCCCACGCTCACTTGCCGGCTGGAATCGAGGCAGGCATTCGCGGCCATGCTGCCCAGGGTTTCGGCCAGCAGGACCGAGGCGCCGCCATGCAGCAGCTTGAATGGCTGCATGGTGCGGTGGTCGACGGGCATGGTCGCCTCGATCCAGTCGGGGCCGAAGGCCGTAAATTCAATACCCAGGTGGCGCATGGCCGTGCCCTCGCTGGCGGCGTTGAGGATGGCCAGGTCGAGCGGTGCGTGCCAGATTTCCATTGTTACCTCGGAGAAGTGTGTAGAAAAGGCCATTGTAGGGCAGCTCGCCCATGTGCGCCGCTTCATCTTTCCTTCACCGAGGCACGGGGTGGCGATGGCATTAACTGGTTATAATTGCCCCATTCTTAAAAAACGAGGTTGTGTATGAAGTGGGCCTTGCTGGGCATTTTTGTGTTTTCTGTTTTACATATTCATTTTCGGGGCAAGGTGCGCCTGCCGTTCCGCCGCCAGATTTTCGATCACTCCTCGTTCATGGCGCCGCTGAACCTGTTCATGCACACCTTTTCCAAGGTGCCGGCCACGCCCTATCTTTCCGTCGAGCAGTTTCCGGAATTGGCGCCGCTGCAGCAGAACTGGCAAATCATCCGCGATGAAGCGCTGCGCATGCAGGAAATGAAAAAGATCAAGGCCGCTGAAAAGAACAATGACGTGGGCTTCAACTCCTTCTTCAAGTATGGCTGGAAGCGTTTCTACCTGAAATGGTATGACGCGAACCACCCGTCGGCGCAGCAGATGTGCCCACAAACCTATGCGCTGCTGCAATCGATTCCGTCGATCAAGGCCGCCATGTTCGCGGAACTGCCGCAAGGCGGCAAGCTCAACCCGCACCGCGATCCGTTCGCCGGCTCCCTGCGCTACCACCTGGGCTTGCAAACGCCGAACGACGACCGCTGCTTCATCGACGTCGATGGCGAGCGCCACAGCTGGCGCGACGGCCAGGCCGTGATGTTCGATGAAACGTATATCCACTGGGCCCGCAACGATGCCGACAGCGACCGCATCATCCTGTTCTGCGACATCGAACGCCCGATGCGCTACCGCTGGACGCAAGGCTTGAACCGCTGGCTCGGCCGCACCTTGATGACGGCCGCCGCCTCGCCCAACGAACTGGGCGACCAGGTGGGCGGCGTAAGCAAACTGTTCCAGATTTCCTGGACCATGGGCCAGTACCGCCGCCGCTTCAAGGCGTGGAACAAGACGGCCTACCAGGTCACCCGCGTGGCGCTGGTCGTGGCTATCATCGCACTGATCTATTTCATTTAAACGTAGGCCTTGCCGCGTAAAAAAACCGCCTTCGGGCGGTTTTTGCATTTCTGGATGACTGGAAAAATACATAGCCTACTATATTTATCGAAATTATGATAGCATGCTATATTGTTTTCACCGGGGACATTCGTGATCGACTTCCAGAAAGAGCAGTCCGCAGGCCACATGACCAGCCGGGCTGCGCGCCTGTTCGCCAGGGTCATCGAGCGCAAGCTCAAGCTGGTGGGCATGGCGCCGGGCCAGTTGCCCGTGTTTTACGAACTGGCGAATGGCGCGCAGTTGACGCAGAAAGCACTGACCGTCGCCGCTGCCGTCGAGCAGCCGACCATGGCGGCCACCCTGGCGCGCATGGAGCGTGACGGTCTGGTCAGCCGCCAACCCGACCCCAGCGATGGACGCAGCAGCCTGTTCGGCCTTACCCAGGCCGCGTTACAGCAGTCGCCCCTGATCAAGGAAGCGATTCATGCCGGCAACCGCGAAGCCCTCGCCGGTTTCAGTGCCGACGAAGAACTCGCCTTGCTGGACATGCTCAGCCGCATCATCGCCAATCTCGACAGCAAGACCACCACGCCAAACCCGGACTGAGCACCCGGCCTGCGTTTACCCCTCGTCCAACGGGGAAACCAGGTCTTGGTCATTCCGCATTACCGGACGGCGCCTGGCCGCCCGGTCTACAATAAAAGGAATTCCTGTGAACCCTTCCAGTTCATCCATATCCACAGCACAGAGTCAAACGGCGTCGCCGCTGCGCTATCTTCCGGCCCTGCTGCTCGTCTTGTCCGGCCTCTTCCTCGCCATCGGCGGAGCCTGCCTCGTGTACCTGGGCGGCAGCTGGTTTTACCTGCCGATGGGCATCGCCACATTCGCCTCTGGCGTGCTCGTCTGGCGCAGCAAGCCGGCCGGCGCCCTGCTGTTCGGTGCCGCCTTCATCGTTGCCCTGATCTGGGCACCCATCGACGCGGGCTGGAACTTCTGGCCCCTCGTGTCGCGCCTGTTCGTCTTCGGCGTGCTGGCCCTGTTCGTCGCCCTCGCCTATCCGGGCTTGCGCCGCGCCGCCGGTGTGCCGGCCGGCAAAGCCGCCTTCGTGCTGGCGGGCCTGATCGCCGTCTGCCTGGCCATCACGGGCGCCAACTTCTTCCTGCCCAAGTCCGTCATCGAAGCCGATGTCGTGGCGGGCGTGACACCCGTCGCGCCTGGCGCGCAGCAGAAGAACTGGCTGCACTGGGGTAACACCACGGCCGGCAACCGCTTTGCCGCGCTGGACCAGATCGACAAGGGCAACGTCAGCCAGCTGCAGCTGGCCTGGACGGCGCACACGGGCGACGTTCCCCAAAGCACCGGTTCCGGCGCGGAAGACCAGAACACGCCGCTGCAGGTGGGCGACACCCTGTACGTCTGCACGGCCTACGGCAAGGTCGTGGCGCTGGACGCCGACACGGGCGCCGAACGGTGGAAGTACGATCCTAAAGGTTCCGCGCCGAACTGGCAGCGCTGCCGTGGCCTGGGCTACCATGAAGAACCGGCCGCGCAATCGCTGCCTGCCACCGCCGCCAGCAACGCCGCCCCGGCCGCCTGCCGCAAACGCATCCTGCTGCCGACCATCGATGCGCGCCTGATCGCGCTCGACGCAGCCACGGGCCAGCCTTGCGCCGATTTTGGCGAGCGTGGCATCGTGGACTTAAAGGTGGGCATGGGCGAAGTCAAGCCCGGCTACTACCAGCAAACGTCGACGCCGCTGATCGCGGGCGACCTGGTCGTCGTCGGCGGCCGCGTGGCCGACAATTTCTCCATCGGCGAGCCGCCGGGCGTGGTGCGCGCATTCAACGTGCGCAGCGGCGAACTGGTGTGGGCCTGGGATCCGGGCAACCCAGCCATCACGAAGCTGCCGCCGGAAGACCAGACCTACACGCGCGGCACGCCGAACGTCTGGTCGGCCATGTCGTATGATGCCCAGCTGGAAACCATCTACCTGCCGACCGGCAATGCCACGCCCGACTTCTTCGGCGGCACGCGCACGGCCATGGACGACAAATACAGCTCGTCCATCGTTGCCGTCAACGCGAAAACGGGGCAAGTACGCTGGACCTTCCAGACCACCCACCACGACCTGTGGGACTTCGACTTGCCGGCCCAGCCGCTGCTGTACGACATTCCCGACGGCAAAGGCGGCACCCTGCCCGCGCTGGCGCAGGTGACGAAACAAGGCGAAATCTTCCTCCTCAACCGCGTCACGGGCCAGCCCATCGCGCAAGTCGAAGAACGCGCTGTCCCGCAAGGCAAGGTACCCGGCGAGCGCTATTCGCCCACGCAGCCGTTCTCCGTCGGCATGCCGTCGATCGGCAACGCCACCTTGCACGAGTCCGACATGTGGGGCGGCACCGTGTTTGACCAGCTGCTGTGCCGCATCGAATTCAAGGGCATGCGCCACGAAGGCGTCTACACGCCGCCAGGCCTCGACCGTTCTCTGCAGTTCCCTGGCTCGCTGGGCGGCATGAACTGGGGCAGCGTTTCCGTCGACCCCAGCACCAATTACATGTTCGTCAACGACATGCGTCTGGGCCTGGCCAACTACATGATCCCGCGCGCCGCCATTTCAAAGGGTGCCAGCGGCATCGAGATGGGAGTCGTGCCGCAGGAAGGCACGCCGTTCGGCGCCATGCGCGAACGCTTCCTGTCGAAAGCGGGCATTCCCTGCCAGAAACCGCCTTTCGGCACCATGTCGGCCATCGACCTGAAGACGCGCAAGCTCGTGTGGCAGGTACCGGTCGGCACGGTGCAGGATACGGGTCCGATGGGCATCCGCATGAAAATGCCGATTCCCATCGGCATGCCGACCCTGGGCGCGTCGATGTCGACGCAATCAGGCTTGCTGTTCTTCGCCGGCACGCAGGATTTCTACCTGCGCGCCTTCGACAGCGCCACCGGCAAGGAAATCTGGAAACAGCGCCTGCCCGTGGGCAGCCAGTCCGGCCCGATGACGTATGTCTCGCCGAAAACGGGCAAGCAATACATCGTCGTCAGTGCCGGCGGCGCGCGCCAGTCGCCGGACCGCGGCGACTACGTGCTCGCTTACGCCCTGCCCGACAAGAAGTAAACGGCAGCGCCATCTCCCGCACAAGAAAACCGCCTTCGGGCGGTTTTTTTTATAATGCGATACCACTGACCAGGAGAATGTTGAAAATGACTGAACGCGACCGCCAATACGATATCCAGATCGGCGACGACGCCTGGATCGAATTCATCGATCTTGACGGCCGCTATAACCAGGCCGTAGACATCGACGCCCTGCTGGGAGAACTATGGCCGCTGATCTGCCTGCTGGAAACCCATTGTGTCGCCGACTGTTGCGGCATGGATGCCTATGATTTCACACGGGAAGCCATAGCTACGGCGCTGCTGGAACTCGATCGCGCGCAACTGCATGCCGCCTGCGCGCAGGCCAAGGAAGCCGTGGCGGCCGCCGCCAGCGATGTATTGCTGAGTAACACGATGAATCACTACGCGGATAAACGCGTGTTCCTGCAATTGCTCGATCATCTGGACGAGTGCATCGTCGCGCAGGATGCCGCAGGGGCTTGACCTTGCCAAGGCGGGAAGGTCCACAGTGACGGCATTGAAGGATAACCGAGGAGAATCCCGCATGCCAAAGATTACCGTCCTGCCCCATCCGGAGCTGGCCCCCGACGGCGCCGTCATCGACGCGCCGGAAAACATGAGCATTTGCGACGCCTTGTTGCTTAACAAAATAGACATCGAACACGCCTGCGGCCAGGTGGGCGCCTGTTCCACCTGCCACGTGATCGTGGCGCAGGGTTTCGATACACTCAACGAACTGGGCGACAATGAAGAAGACATGCTCGACCAGGCCTGGGGCTTGCAGCCCCACTCGCGCCTGTCCTGCCAGGCGCGCCTGGCGCAGGAAGACCTGACGGTGGAGCTGCCCAGGTACACGCTCAACCACGCCAAGGAATAGTCCCCGGCGCGGTTGTGCGACTGCCCTACGGGTTTACCACATGATTTACCACATGATCACGCGCTGCTCGGGCGGCAGATACATCGGGTCGCCCGGCTTGATGCCGAACGCTTCGTAGAAGCCGGGCTGGTTTTTCACCGTGCCCTTGGCGCGGAATTCGCCAGGCGAATGCGGGTCGCTCTTGATCTGGGCGATGGCCGCTTCGGGACGCAGTTTCGCGCGCCATTTCTGCGCAAAGCCGATGTACAGGCGCTGTTCGCCCGTCAAGCCATCGATGACGGGCGACGGCTTGCCACCCAGCGAACGCTGATAGGCCTTGTAGGTGATCGACAGGCCGGAATTGTCGCCGATGTTTTCACCCAGGGTCAGCTCGCCATTGATGTGGTAGCCCGGCACGGGGCTGTAGGCGCCGTATTGCTTGACGAGGCCGGCGGCCAGCGCCTTGAAGGCCGTGCGGTCTTGCGCCGTCCACCAGTTGCGCAGACGGCCCTTGGCGTCATATTGGCTGCCGGAATCGTCGAAGGCATGGCTGATTTCATGGCCGAAGGTGATGCCCAGCAAGCCGTAATTGACGGCGTCTTCCGCCTTCACGTTGAAGAATGGCGGCTGCAGGATGGCGGCCGGGATCGTGATGGCGTTCAGGGCCGGGCTGTAGCTGGCGTTGACGGTTTGCGGCGTCATCGACCATTCGTCGCGGTCCACCGGTTTGCCCAGCTTGGCCAGGTTCTGCTGGCGGCTCCACACGCGCGAGGCGCGCACGTTGGCGATCAGGTCATTCGGCTGCGTCTTCATGCTGCTGTAGTCGCGCCAGGTATCCGGGTAGGCGATCTTCGGCTTCAAGGCTGCCAGCTTGAGCTGGGCTTCCTTCTTGGTTTCCGGACCCATCCAGTCGAGCTGTTCGATGCCATCCTTGAACGAAGCGACGAAATTGTCGAACATGGCCATCACGCGGGGCCGGGTTTCCGGCGGCAGATACATTTGCACGTAGCGCTTGCCGACGGCGTCGCTGATGGCGTTATCCGTGAAGCGCAGCGCCAGCTGCCACTGCGGTTCGCTTTGCGGCACGCCGCGCAGCACCGTGCCGTCGAAGGCGAAACGTTCCTTGACGGTCGCGCTGTCCAGGTAGGAAGCGTAGCTTTCGATGATGCGCCAGTTCAGGTAGCTCTTCCACGATGCCAGCGGCACGGCGGCCACGGTCTCGGAAAAGCCTGTCATGAAGCTGGGCTGGCGCACCACGGCCGACGAGGCCTTGGGCGCCAGGCCGGCGGCCGTAAAGTAGGCGTTCCAGTCGAAGGCCGGCGCCAGTGCCGCGAATTTGTCGAAATCGACGCGGTTGTACGATTTCACGGGGTCGCGCATCTGCACGCGCGTCCACTGCACCGCCGCCAGGCGCGTTTCGATGTCGAGGATCTGCGCCGCGTGTTCGGCAGCGGCCTGGTCGCCGCTCATGGCCAGCATGGTCTCGATATGCTTGAGGTATTTGGCGCGCACGGCTTGCAGCTTGGCGTCGTCGTCCTTCAGGTAGTAATCGCGGTCAGGCAAGCCCAGGCCGGACTGGCTGATGTTGACCGTGTACTGCTCGGGGTCTTGCGCATCGGGCGCCACATAGGCGGAAAACGGCGTCGCCACGCCATTGCCTTGCAGATAGGCCAGCAGCGCCGGCAAGTCTTTCTTGTCCTTGACGGCAGCGACGCGCGCCAGCTCGGCGTGCAGGGGCTTGAAGCCGGCCGCATTGCGCGCCTTCTCGTTCATGAAGCTCGTGTACAGGTCGGCGATCTTGTGCGCTTCGCTGCCCGGCTTGCCGGGGTTTTTCACGGTGGCGTCGATCAGGCCGCGCAACTGGCCCTGGGCGATTTCGCGCAATTCGATATACGTGCCCCAGACGGATTTGTCGGCCGGGATTTCCGTATTGCGGGTCCACACGCCGTTGACGTAGCCGTAGAAGTCATCCTTCGGGCTGACGGCCGGGTCCAGGGTTTTCAGGTCGATGCCGGAGACGGGCGCGGCGGCGGTAGCGCCTTGCTGGGCGTACAGCGAGGGCGAGGATAAGGCGAGCAAGGCGCAGCAAGCTGCGCTGATGAGTGAGCGTTTCACGAAGATTCCTTTAATTGTTTTAACTTCATGTTGGGGAACATGCTGTGTCCAGGCATGGGAGGCAGGATTATAGTCCGCCTGCTTGCGGGGAAACAATGTCCGTTAAACAAGTTCAGTGATCCGACAGGTGCTGCAGCACGCCTCAAGACCGCCGATGATCCGCAAATGTTACCATTTAGCAATAGCCATACTCGCCGCGAGCATATCGCTTTGCCTGGCACTTTGACGGGAGAAGGTTGATGCAGGAATGCAGATTCAATATTTTCGGCACGCTGATTGCCGTCCGGGGGAAGCCGGGGGCATGGCGCGCATACTATCTCGGCGCGGAAGGCAAGCGCCGGCCCGCCGATTTCATTATTCCAGACGATATTCAAGCAGATGCGCTGTGCGAATACCTGGCTGACCTGTTCCACGAAGAAGCGACGCCGCGCAACAACACGGCAACGCAAATCGGCTCGCCGGTATTCTAAGCCCAGCCTACTTCACCGGCTCGAACGTCACCGTCAATCCATTGCTGGTGGTCCTGAGCTGCGTCGGCACGAATTGCACGCCCGCATAGCGCAGTTCGTCGGGCTTGAACGTGTAGATCGGCGTTTCATGCATGAGCTGGTCGGCCACCAGGCTGGCCACCTTGGCAAACTGGCGCTGCTGGGCTTCATCCATGCCGTCGATGGTCACCTTGTCCACGCTCGCTTCGCTCAGGTAGACGGCGTTGCGCTGGGCGTCCAGCACCAAACGGCCCGACATGGCCAGGCTGCCGCGCCAGCTCTGGCGTATGAACGGCGGCAAGACGCTGGCGTCCACGCTGAGGGCGACTCTTTCGCGCTCGGGTTGCAAGGACAGTTGCGGGTGGGTCAGCTTGACGTCCAGCACGGACAGCACGCGCTTGTCGATGGGAAAGCGGCGCTCCAGGCCTTGCTGCATCTTGCTCAGCGACACATTCACGTCGCGCGGGCCGATCAGGGTGGAACACGAGGCCAGCACCGTGCAGGCAAAGGCGGCGATGGCGGCGGTTTTCAGCAAGGGACGCAGGGCAGTCAAGGTCATGGATAGTCTCGGTGGGAAGATGGCGCCATCTTACACATGCGCCCGCTTTCACGCAAAAACCGGCGCCCGCCTTACAGCGGACGCCGGTTCTTGTGTTGGCCTGGTCAGCGTACGAACAGGGCGATCAGTATGACGATGGGCAATGGAATGCCCAGCAGCAGCAAGAGGATGGAACGCATGGCAGACTCCTTGATTTATATATAGATATAGGGGTTCAGATGGTGACGTGGCGCAGCACGCGCTCATGGTCGCGTTGGCGGCCGCCAAACGTTGCCGCCAGGCTGGCAACGAAAGCGCCCAGCAGCAAGGCGACGAACATCCACAATGCCGTGTGGGCGCCAGCCTTGCGGGCCGTGTCGGCCGCTTGCTGGGCACGCGCCTTGGCATCGGCGGCGGCCTTGGCGGCACGGCCGTAGACGGCGTCGACACGTGCTTCCGCTTCGGCCTGCGTCAAGCCCGTGCGGCTGGCCACGACCTGGCCCAGGTAGGCGCGGTCGTCGGCGGCCAGGCTGCCCGTGGACAGGCTTGTTGCGAAAATCTTGCCGATTTCCACGCGCTGTTCGGCCGTGCTGGCATTGGCCGAGGGCGCTGCCAGGGCGCCGGTGGTGGCGGCAGGTGCAGCCGGTGCGGCGCGCAGCAGCATGTCCGAGAAATAGTCGAGCGGATTGGCGCCGCCGCCCTCGCCTGCATTGGCGCCGGCAGCGCCAGCAGCACCTGCGCCCGCTGCCGCTGCGGGTGCAACGGCAGCCGCCACGCCGCTGCCCGCGTCGATGGCGCCGCTGAGCACGGCGCGCGTACCGCCGGCCAGCACGGCCACGGTGATCAGGGTGGCCACGGCCCAGGCCAGCAAGCCGTGCGCCGTATCGCGGAAATGCACCTCATCCGTGTGGATGGAACTCCATTTCACGCGCAGCCGGCCCGCCATGTAGCCGCCGATGCCGGAGGCGGCCAGTTGCATGAAGGCCAGCCAGGCAATGGTCGACACGCCGATGGCCGTCGCGTTGAACGACCACGGCGACACGGACGACAGGCCCAGGCCCACGCCGAGGATCAGCAGGATGAAGGACAAGGCGGCCGCCGCCGCAGCGCCCGCCAGCACGGCGCCCCAGGAGACGCCCGGGTTGTTCAGGTCCGACGCGGACAATTGTGTAGCTTGCATGGAATACTCCCTTGGTTGTTGATTTTTTTAAGCCGTTCAGGCGGCCACGCCCGTCAGCTGCTCCTTGCGCGCGGCCATTTCCTGGCCCAGCGCGTCGAGGTCGACGGCCGTCTCGCGCACTTTGGGAAACATGTCGCCCTCCTCTTCCTTGACGTGGTGCTCGATCTGCTCGGACAGCACCTTGACCTTGGCGTCGTACAGGTCGTCGGCCGGGTCCATCGCGGCAATTTGCGCGATGAGCTCCTTGGCGCTCGCGTGCTCGACGAGAGCCTCATCCATCAGGTCGCCGTCGTGGATGGGACGGCGCACGGCCGGGTAGAAGATTTCTTCTTCCAGCTGCGTGTGCACGGTGAGTTCCTGGCAGATCTGGTCGGCCAGTTTTTTCTTGCTGGCAAATGAGCGGTCGCTCAAGCCTTCATATTGGGCAAACAGGGCTTTGACGGCCTTGTGGTCCTGCATCAATAATGTGATCGCGTTCATGGCGCCTCCTTGTTGTGGATGAGGCAAGGATGCGCCATGGCGGCGCCAGCGTATGTGCGACGCCTTACACAATCTTGATTTTTAATACACTCAGCTATTAACCTGCGACTTGATGCCGTGATGCCCCATCAGGTCGTACAAGGTGGGCCGGCTCACGCCAAGCAGCTCGGCCGCCTTGGCGATATTGCCGTCGGCCCGCGCCAGCGCGCGCACCATCACCTTGTATTCGGCCCCGTCGCGGGCCTGGCGCAGGTTCAGCGGTTCATCCTGGGGCGCCGCCTGGGCGCTGGCGGGCAGGCCCAGGTCATCGGCGGCGATCTGCGGCCCGTCGCTCATGATGACGGCCCGCTTGATGCAATTTTCCACTTCGCGCACATTGCCGGGCCAGCCATAGCTTTCGATCAACTGCAGCGCGCCGGTGCTGAAATGGAGATTGCTGCGCCCTTCGCTGGCGCAGAACTTGTTCTTGAAATGGTGGGCCAGCAAGGCCGCATCGCCGGCCCGCTCGCGCAGCGGCGGAATGCGCAGCACGATTTCGCTGAGGCGGTAAAACAGGTCTTCGCGGAAACGTCCCTGTTGCGCCAGCACCTTTAAATCCTGGTGGGTGGCGCAGACGATGCGTACGTCGACGGCGATCTCGGCGCGCCCGCCGACGCGCTCGATGATCCGCTCCTGCAGGAAGCGCAGCAGCTTCGCCTGCAGCGCCATCGGCATGTCGCCGATTTCATCGAGAAAGAAAGTGCCGCCGTGGGCCAGTTCGATCTTGCCCAGGGTTTGCCGTGCGGCGCCCGTAAACGCCCCCCGCTCATAGCCGAACAGCTCGCTTTCCAGCAGGTTTTCAGGAATGGCCGCGCAATTGATGGCGACAAAGCGTTGCGCATGGCGGCTCGACAGCGCATGCAGGCCCCGCGCAATCAGTTCCTTGCCGCTGCCCGAGTCGCCCAGCAGCATCACGCTGGCCGATGAGGGCGCCACTTTTTCCACGCTACGGCACAATTTCAGCATGCCCGGATCGCGGCTGACGATGCCGGCCAGCGGCGAGTCCGCCTGCGTCTGCAGCATGCGGCGGTTTTCCTGCTGCATCGCGTGCAGATAGAACGCGCGGGCGATGACCAGGGCCAGCATGTCGGCCTCGAACGGCTTCTGGTGAAAATCGTAGGCGCCAAGCGCGATGGCTTTCAAGGCATGCGCCCGTTCCTGGTTGCCCGACAGGATGATGACTTTCGTGTCCGGCGCCAGCGCGAGGATTTGCCGCAGGGTGGCCAGGCCTTCCGTGGCGCCGTCCGGATCGGGCGGCAAGCCCAGGTCCATCGTCACCACGGCAGGCTGGTGGCGCCGCACGAGCGCCAGCGCCGCCTCGCGCTCGCCCGCCAGCAAGACTTCGTAGCCGTCGAAACTCCAGTGCAACTGCTTTTGCAGGCCTGGATCGTCTTCGATGACCAGCAGTTTTTGTTTGCCCATGGCACTCCTTTGCTATGCCGCATGCAGCGGCAGGACCACGCGAAACGTCGTGCCCACCTGCGGCTCGCTGCGCACTTCCAGGCTGCCGCCCACTTCGCGCAGGTATTCGCGGCTTTCGAATACGCCGATGCCCATGCCCGCCGTCTTGGTCGTGTCGAACGGCTTGAACAGGCGTTCGCGGATGAATTGTTCGCTCATGCCCTGCCCCGTATCATCGAGCTCGACGACGGCCGTGTGCTGTTCACGCCGCAGCCGCACGGCCACCTTGCCATCGCTGGCCGTCGCCTCGATCGCGTTCTGGATCAAGTGGCCCAGCACACGTTCCAGCCGCGCGCGGTTGGCCAGCACCGTCAGCTCGCCATCGACGATTTCCAGCCGGGGCGCCGGCGCCAGGCTCGCCTTGGCGGCCACGGCCTGGCGCAGCAAGCCGTCGAGCAGCAGCGGCGCGGGCGCTTCCGGCGCTTCGCCGCGCGCCAGTTTCTGCAGCAAGGTCTTCATTTTCTGCACGGAATGGTCGAGGGTGCCCAGCATGTCTTCCTGGAAAGCGGGATTGGCGCGGTGCTTTTCCGCATTGCTCAGTAACAGGGACAATTGAAACACGAGGTTTTTGAGGTCGTGCACGATGAAGGTGGACATGCGGTTGAACGAATCGAACTGGCGCGCCACCGTCAGGGTATCGAGCGATTCGCGGTGGGCCAGGTAGCTGGCGGCCTGGCTGCCGGCAATTTTCAGCACGTCGCGGATTTCCCAATTCAAACTGATGTGCGTGCGGGGCCGCGCCAGCGCGACAAAGGCGAACAGCTGGCCATGCAGCATCAAGGGCACCAGCAGCCACACGCCGGGCAGCGCCAGCAGCGCCGGCGGCAAGCGCAAGCCGCCATACGCGCGCGGGTTGTGCTGGCAGTCCGGCACGTCGATCACCCATAGCCTTGCTTCCAAGAACTGGCACAGGGGACCAAGCGCCGGCTCGCTCCACGTGCTCGGCGGCCAGTTCCAGCTGGCGGCCGGGGCAAACTGGCCCTGTTCGCGCAAGATCCACAGCGCGCCGGCGCGGCTTTCCACCAGCTGCGCCATGGCCTGTATCGTGCGCTCGCCCAGCGCGGGCCCGTCTTCCGACAGTGCGCGCGTAAATCTGAGCCATTCCTCGCGGTAATCGAAGATGGCATTGTAAAAATGTTTATTGATAGTCACCTTGAGCTTGGCGCGCAGGCTGCCGGAAAACAGCACGCCCGCCAGCAGCAAAGCCGCGCCGCCCAGGTAAGCCATCTGCATCAGGGAACCCCAGGTACCGCCGAAGTAACGCAAATAATAGGCGCTGGCCGCCATCGCCAGCAGGTAGATGGCCGAGCCCAGCAAGGCGGCCGAGCGGTACAGCATCTGGCGCGAGACGGACAAGCCCAGCGCCCAGCCCGGATTGCGCGCCGCCGAGACGGCCAGCAACGGTGCGCACAGGGCGTCGACGATGCCGCGCGCGGCCCAGATGTCGTCATTGACGGCGCGAAACAGCAAGGCGTCGCTGTACAGATAGAAATCGTAGGCGAACAGGCCGCCCACGCCCAGGCACGCAAACTTGATGCCCCAGCGTTTCAAGGGCGGCGTGTTGCGGTACCACTGTTCCACCAGCAACATACCCAGCACGGCCAGCAGCAGCCGGCAGACACTGGCGATGATGCGCGCCGGCAAAGGCAGCGCCAGCCAGGAGGAAGCCATGGAGAGCAGCCACGGCGCCAGCGCCGTAAGGACGATGCCCACCAGCACGAGACGCAAGCGGGGCCGCGACGGTTCGATCAGCAGCAGCAAAAACACCAGCCAGGCCAGGGTGCGCAGCAATTCAAGCGCGTCGCCGGCAAGCGCGATGCGCTGCCCCAGCAGCACCAGCACCACCGTGCCCGTGGCCCAGCCGCCCGTCGCCAGGCACGCCACCAGCAAGGCGCGCACATTCTGCCGCGCGCGCCAGTTGCTGATCAAAAGCAGCGCCAGCACGAAGAAGGCCAGCGATGCCAGACCATGGCTCAGGGCCGCCGCGTCGGGCGCCGCCAGCCAGTCCGACTGGTCCCGCATCACCGGCTGCCCTTGCCAAACAGCACCACCTGCACCGTGTCGAGCAGAATCAGCAAGTCGAGGAACAGGCTATTGTTTTTCACATAATACAAATCGTATTGCAGCTTCTTGACGGCATCGTCGACGGAGGCGCCATACTGATAGCGCACCTGCGCCAGTCCCGTGATGCCAGGCTTGATGCTGTGACGAGTGTTGTAGTACGGCACTTGTTCCTTCAATTGCTCGACAAAATAGGCGCGCTCGGGGCGCGGTCCCACGAAACTCATCTCGCCGCGAAACACATTGAGCATCTGCGGCAGCTCGTCGATGCGCAGCTTGCGGATCAGATTGCCCACGCGCGTGATGCGCGTATCGTTGGCCAGCGCCCAGATGGGCGTGCCGTCGCGCTCGGCGTCGCAGCGCATGCTGCGAAATTTCAGCACCTTGAAAGGCTGGCCGTCGCGCCCCACCCTTTCTTGCTGATAAAACACGGGGCCGCCGTCTTCCAGGCGGATGCACAGTGCCGTCACCAGCATCACGGGCAGCGCCGCCAGGCAGATGACTGCGCTGGCCGCCAGGTCGAACAAACGCTTCGACGCGGCACGGAAAAAACTCTGGTCGAAGCCGCCGCCATAGATCAGATAGCTCGGTTGCAATGAATCGATGCGGATCTGACACGCTTCGCGCTCGAAAAACGTGGCCGCGTCGATCACCTTCACGCCGCCCAGCGCGCATTCCAACAGTTGTTTGGCAGGAAATGCGCCATTGCGCCGGTCGCTCACGGACACGACGATCTCATGCGCGGCATGGCGCTGGGCCGTGGCCAGCAGGGACGGTCCGGCCGGCAGCAAGGCCGAGGCCGGCACGCAGCATTGCTCGCCCGCCACATCGATGCAGCCGACAACCGTAAACTGGTGGAATCCGATCTTGCTGGCCGCTAAATCCATGCATTCGCGCGCCAGCACCCCGCCGCCTACCAGGATCAGCCGGCCTTTCATCAGCGCCGATTGCGAGGATTTGAATACCACCAGGCGCGCCAGCAGCACGCCGATGGCGCCCAGGCCGAAGATCAGCACGCTGCCGCGTCCGAAATGCAAGGTAGGAATAAACCGGATCAAGACGCTGAGCACGGCAAAACCCAGCGCGAACGAGGGCAGGATGCGTAATAAAGTGTTGCGGATGTCTTCGCGCGAGCGATGCTGGTACATGCCCAGCGCGCTCATGCTCAAAACGATGACCAGTGCAAAGATCGAGGACGACAGGTAGACCTCGCTCGCCCGTACCAGGCGGCTGCCATCGGCTAGCCACAGCAAGGACGTCAAGGTGGCCGACAGCAGCAGGATCAGGATTTCCAGCAACAGCAAGATAAACGCTGTTTTCGAGACGTAATGGCTGAAGATGCGGATCATGGTTCCCCCTGCGGCAAAAAGCATCAGGCCACGCGCAAGGCGGCCTGCTGCTGGTCTTGCCATCATGGCGAACTGTTCCAAGAAGACATTGATGCGCCACAAGCTACGGCCCCGGCTATCTTTCGCCGGCAGAATTTATCTCAATACATTACCGAATGAGGGGAAATGGCATATAGTATGCTTCCCCTAAAAAAAGATAAATGTCATGAAATTTGATGTAGCGATTGTCGGCAGTGGCCTGGCGGGTTTATCGGTTGCACTGCATTTAGCTGAGACGCGCACCGTCGCGATCATTTCCAAACGCGCGCTGCTCGATGGCGCCAGCAACTGGGCGCAGGGCGGCATCGCGGCCGTGCTGGACTCGGGCGACAGCCACCAGCAGCACATCGAAGACACCCTGATCGCCGGCGGCGGCCTGTGCGACGAGAGCGCCACGCGCTACATCGTCGAGCACGGCCGCGAAGCCATCGAATGGCTGATCGAACAAGGCGTGCCGTTTACGCGCGACGCCACGGCCGAGCTGGGCTTCCACCTGACCCGCGAAGGCGGACACAGCCAGCGCCGCATCATCCACGCGGCCGACGCCACCGGCCACGCCGTGCAAGTGACCCTGGAAGAAAAGGTACGCGCTCACCCGAACATCAGCCTGTTCGAACACCATTGCGCCATCGACCTGATCACCTCCGACAAGCTGGGCATGAAGCCGACCCAGCGCAACGCGCAACCGCATTGCCACGGCTTGTACGTGCAGGATGAGCAAACGGGTAAAGTACTGACGTTTGCCGCCGAGCACACCGTGCTGGCCACGGGCGGCGCCGGCAAGGTATATTTATATACCACCAACCCGGACACGGCCAGCGGCGACGGCATCGCCATGGCCTGGCGCGCCGGCTGCCGCGTGTCGAACATGGAATTCATCCAGTTCCACCCGACTTGCCTGTATCACCCGTATGCGAAATCGTTCCTGATCACCGAAGCCATCCGTGGAGAAGGCGGCTTGTTGAAATTGCCGCCCGAAGCGGGCGCGGCGGCCGGCCAGCGCTTCATGCTGGCGCACGATGAGCGGGCCGAACTGGCGCCGCGCGACGTGGTGGCACGCGCCATCGACTTCGAAATCAAGAAACGGGGCCTCGATTACGTGCACCTGGACATCAGCCACAAGCCGGCCGACTTCCTCATCGAACATTTCCCGACGATTTACGCGCGCTGTCTGGAACTGGGCATCGACATCACCAAACAGCCGATCCCCATCGTGCCCGCCGCCCACTACACGTGCGGCGGCGTCGTGACGGACCTGGCCGGCCGCGCCGACTTGCCGGGCCTGTATGCGGTCGGCGAGACGGCTTGCACGGGCCTGCATGGCGCGAACCGCCTGGCGTCGAACTCTTTGCTCGAATGCATCGTCATCGGCCGCGCCTGCGCGCAGGATATCGAAAGCAAGGAAAAGCTGGGCACGCCGTATCTGCCCGACTGGGATGAAAGCCGGGTCACGGATGCGGATGAAGAAGTGGTGATTTCCCACAACTGGGACGAGCTGCGCCGCTTCATGTGGAATTACGTGGGCATCGTGCGCACCACCAAGCGTCTGGAGCGAGCTCAGCACCGCATCGCCCTGCTGAAGGAAGAGATCGACGAATACTACCGCAACTTCCGCATCACGCACGACTTACTGGAACTGCGCAATCTTGTCGACGTGGCCTCGATGATCGTCAACAGCGCCCTGTCCCGCCGCGAAAGCCGCGGCTTGCACTTCAGCAGAGACTATCCGGAAACCTTGCCGAAAGCCATCGCCAGCGTGCTGACGCCGCCGCATCGGTAATGTTGCTCCGGTAGCATCAGTAAAACCCACAGGCAAAGTGCCGGGGTCGTACCCTGAGGGTACGACCCCGGTTCTTGCTTTAGGTTAATGTTCCGGCATCTCAAACTCGATGCCGTCTTCCGTATAAGAAAACCTGGCCGAGTCCCCACTACACTCCCCCTGCACCACATCCGCCACATAGCGGCATTCGCTTTCCACACTGCCATCCGCGTGCCAGTGCCGCGTCCAGCCCTGGCGTTCGCCATCGACATATTCAATCAGCTGCCTCGGCTTGCCATCGGCATACCAGGAACGCAATGCGCCCTCCTCGCGTCCGCCCTCGTTCCATGATTTGTACACGAGCAAGACGCCGGTGCGACTGAAGCGCTGTTCGCTGCGCAGCACGTACTGGCCGCTGTGCGTGCGCTTGCTGGCCACCTTGCCGTCCGGGTAATATTCGACGCTCTCGCCCACAGGCTTGTCGTCGACATAGTTGCCCGTGCGATGCACCTTTCCATCCGGGAAATAGCTGGTGCTGGGCCCCGTCTGGATGCCGTTCACATACTGGCTGCGGCTTTCCACAGTGCCGTCCGGATAGAACGTCAGCAGCTCACCGTCCGTCTGGCCCTTCACTTGCGTCATGCGCGTGCGCAGCGTGCCGTTTTCATCGAAGGTGTCCACCTGGCGATCGGCGCTTGCGCCATTCCGGTACGTCACCGACTCGATCAGCTTGCCACTCTGGTGATAGGTTTTCTGTTCGCCTTCCTGCGCCCCATTGCGCCACGTACCGCGCATGGACAGCTGGCCATCCGGGTAGTATCGGCTTAACACCCCCTCCTTGACGCCGCGCCCGTCCTGCTCCACCTGCATTTCCAGCTGACCATGCGGGTAATACATGGCGTAGTTTCCCACCAGCTTGCCGTGCAGGTAATCGGGCGCATCGACCTGGCCAGACAGGCGCTTCGGCTCGCCTTCGCGCACGTGGAAGACGTCAACCTGCCAGGTCCCGGGCGTCTTGCCAGGCGGCAGCGGGACGACCAGCGCATAGCGCGCATGTTCCTTGACCTCGCCACCCGACAAATTATGGTTCAGGTACAGGCGTGCCTTGCCATCGGCACAGGCTTGCGGCTCGCAGTCGCCCAGCTTGCCGACATCGGGCATGGCGAGCGCTCCCGCTTCGCCTCCCACCTTGCCTGGCGCCGGACAAGATCTGATACGCATCAACAAGGGCGTCCTGTCGCGTATCAGCTTGGCCAATTGCTGCTTCATGGCGGCGTACTGCTGCGCGTCCAGGCCGACGGACACGGCATCCATGCGCACGTGCCGCCCGTCGCAGCCGCTGTCGCTGGCAAGGGTCAGCACATCGCCGTCGGGCGTCGCCTTGATCGCGGCGACTACTTGCCGCTGCTCAATCTCGGCGTGGGCCAGCGCCGGCAACAACAGCATGGCGCCAAGCAAGTGTTTCACAGCGCGCGCCATGCTTGCTCCTTGCGCTCGATCTCCGGCGATGCTGGCGCATCACCGCACTCGCCCTGGGCCTTGCCAGCCACATACTGGCACTCGCTCTTCACACTGCCATCTTCGTGCCAACTGCGGCTCCAGCCATCGCGCCGGTCGTTCACGTACTCGATGGCCTGCTCGGGTTTGCCGCTTTCGTACCACGAGCGCGACGTGCCCTGCTCGCGCAATTTCGCATCCCAGCGTCTTTCCAGCACCAGCACGCCCTGGGGGCTGTAGCGCTGCAGGCTGAGCAGCGCGCCAGCGTCGTCATATTGCTGGCGGCTTTGCACTTTGCCGTCCGGATAGAACTCCTGGGCCACGCCCGTGGGCTGATCGTTGCGCAAGGTCATGGTGGCGCGCACGGCACCATCAGGGTAATAGTTTGTCGTCAAACCGTTGTATTTGCCCTCCTTCATTGCGGAACGGCTGGAAATGCTTCCATCAGGGAAATACGTGAGCATCTCGCCTTCGATCTTGCCGCCGCGCAGTACATAACTCGTGCTCGGCTTGCCATTTTCAGCCGAGATCTGCTTGGGGCCGTCTAGCTGCTTGCCATCGCGATAGGTGCTCGTTTCACGCAGCTTGCCCGTGGCGTGATACAACTGGTGTTCGCCTTCAGGCAAGCCGTGTCGCCAGTTGCCGCGCTTTTCCAGGGTGCCATCCGCAAAATACTCGCTGGTCATGCCGTCCTGGCGCCCCTGCCCATCTTGTGCCACCTGTTTCTCGATCTTGCCATTCGGGTAATACGTGACATAGCCACCCACCAGCTCGCCCTGCGTGTAATCGGCGCGGTTGACCTGGCCGGACAGGCGCAGTTTATTACCGGCGACGCTATGGATTTTCACTTGCCAGGTGCCGGGCAGCTTGCCTTTCGGCAAGGGCAACAACAGCACGTTAGCCGCCTTGTCCTGCTCGATGGGGTAGAAGCGTTCGTGCAAGTACAGCCGCGCGCGGCCATCGGCGCAAGAGTCCGCTGGGCAGGCGGCGATCTTGCGCACGATGGGCACGCCGGCACCGCCCTGCGTATCGACCGGGCATTTATCGATGGTAATGAGCAAGGGCGCTTTGTCGCGGATGCGCCGGGCCAGCTCGACTTTCAGCGCTGCGTACGCGGCTTCGTCCAGATTGACGGAGCGCTCATCCATGCGCAGCCGCTTGCCGCCGCATGCCGTCGTGCCCGCGACAGTGAACCCATCGGCGCCCTCGCTATCGGGCTCGGCCGCGATAGCCGTGATCACCTGGCGCTGCACGATCTCGGCCTGTCCCAGTGCCGGCCACAGCATGGTGGCGCCCAGCAGCGCGCCTATGAATCTGTTTTTCATGTTTTTCCTTTAATTTTCGGCGCGCGCCGCAGGGTCCGGCACGAAGCTGACCCTGCCATCGCGGTAGCGCACCATCACATCAATCTTGGCGTCCTGCAGCTGTCCGTGCTTTACGGCAGGCTCGAAGGTCCAGCCCTTGACGCTATCCAATACCGCCTTGTTGAGCATCGGCTCCTGCGGCAGCTCTGCCACCACTTGCGACAGGCTGCCGTCTGCGGCGATGCTCAGGGTCAAGCGGTATTCACCCGTTGCATTCTTTTCATCGAGCACGCCGTAGCTGGCAGTCATCATCGTGTCGCGCCGCACGCTGGCGTGCTGGTCCGGTAACGGCGGCAAGGACTTGAGCCGGGTTGTCAGCAACGCGCCGTCAGCCAGCGCCTTGTCCCAGCGTTTCTGGTAGGCGCCCGGCTGCGCCAGGCGCAACACCTTGGCCGCGCGATCCATGCGCTTCGCGGTGCGTTCGACGCCATTGTCGGCCGGCTCGCCCGGTTCTGTCGGCATGGCGTTCTGCACCGCGTAGCGGTAAGCCGTCAGCTGCGCCAGCGCCACCAGGTTGACGGCATCCTGCTCATCGCCACCGCGCAGCAGCGCCGTCGCTGCCATGCCAAGCCAGGCCACGCCATCGGTAGGCCGCGCCCAGACCGCCTGCTCGAAATACTGGCGCGCCGTCTGCGGTTCATTCAGGCTCAGGTGCATGCGTCCCATGGCAGCGGCCGCCAAATGGTCGCGCGGATCGGCTTGCAACTGATCGAGATAGGTATCGGCCAGGGCGGGAGAATAGCCGGGCATGGCGCCCATGCCTTCCATCAGGGTGGTGCGCAGCTGGGCGCGTACCTTGTCGGCCTCATAGGCGGGCGACTTTCCCTCGCCGGCCCGGTACAGCAGCTGCAAGCCGCGCGAGACGGCGCCATCGTCGCCCTTGCTGATCGCTTGCGACAGGCTGCGCACGGCCTTGCGCGCGTCCGACGGCTGGTAGCCGGCGTTCTTGCGGGGACGCCACGACAAGCGTTCGCGGCCAGCCACCTGTTCGGCCTGCGCCCGCAGCGCGGCCTTGTTTTCCACTTCGCCGGGCGACGAGATCCAGGCCGTGAAGCCGAACAGGAACAGCACGATCAGCAGCACCACCACGGCCCAGCCCTTGCCTGAGATGCCGACCGCATTGGCTTGCGCACCGGCAGTTGCCGGCAAGCGTACCGGCGCCTGGCCCGGCGCGGTGCGGCGTACGCTGCGCTGCTGCGGCAACGATGGTTGTTGCAGCTGCATCTGCTGCGCCTGCACCGAGGCTTGCGCGGCAGCGCCGATCACCTTGTCGCGCGCGCAGGCGGCACAACCCAGGCCAGCAAAATGCTGGTGTTCGGGATTGGTGCTACAAACAACCAGTTTGCCGCCGCTGCGCTGCGCATAGCCGCGCAGCAACTGCGCCCAGTCGGCCGCCGAGGGCCGCTGCGGTTTCGGCGACGGCGAAAACGCACGGTCGAACATGGCGCGCAGTTCCGGCGGCATCAGTGCGTGGCCGCTGGTGACGTTGGGCGCCAGCTGCTTGTGACGTTTGAGGCCATACGCATAGCAGCCATCGCGGATGCGCCCGGGAATATCGGTCGCCACTTGCGCACTATTCGGCCGCCCGCTGTACGGGTGGATGCCAAAGTTGAGCAACTGGAAGATGACGACGGCCAGGGCAAAGCGGTCTTGCGCCATTTCCGTGCCGGCCGGCATGCCTTTGCGCTGGAATTCCGGCGCCAGATAGTCGGCCGTGAATTGCTCGGCAGGAAAACGCTCCGCATGGCCCTGGATGCTGAAACCGTCGCAGTCGAGCATGGCGATGTACAGCGAATCGCGGTAAAAGCGCAGGTTTACGGGTTTTAAGTCGACCACGTAATGCTGCTGCTGGTGCAGCGCGTCGAGGACGGCGGCCAGGTTGGCGGCAAGCGTCAGCTTGGGCCCGAGTCCCGTGGGCAGGCCCGCAGCGCGCGCTTGCCGCTCCTGCATGATCTGTTCCAGCTCGGCCGTTTGCGCCATGTCCAGCAAGGGCATGACGAAACCGGCAAAGCCGCCCTGGCCGTCGAACACGGCCGATTGCGGCCAGGCGATCTGCACGTAGCGCTTGCCGTTTTCCAATTGATCGGGCAGCTCGGGCGACAGTTCCAGCATCGCTTCGAGCTTGCGCCGGTTGGCGGCCCGGTCCAGGTGCGGGTGGTACAGCTTGGCCACCTGCGCGGGCGCGCCGGGCAGCAGGTACACGCTGCCCGCGCCGCCGCTCTTGACGAGTTTGCCCAGTACCAGGCTGCGGACTTTATCCAGCCATATCTTGCCGCCCGGACTCAGGCCCGGTGTCACACCCTGCTTCCGGCTCATGCGCGCAAGGCCAGCAGCAAGGTCTTGTCGTCGCCCGTGATCTGGTGCGTGCGCGGGTCGGCCAGGGTGGACGCCAGCGCTGCGTTGCCCAGCTCGATGCTGTCGACGGTGCGCAGATAGCCTTGCACGGCATCCATGAACGGCGCGTACAGCGCCCCATTGTTCTTGCTCATGGCAAAGGGCATGCAGCCGTCCGACATCAGCACCACGCCGCGCACGGCTTGCGGAATCGCCAGCAGGCGCAGCTGCTCGCGCCAGCGCTCGCCGCTGATGAAATATGTTTCATTGGCGTATTCGCCGTTCGCGGGCAGCGAGATCAGTTCGCCACCGTCAATCAGCTGCGCCACGCCCAGGCCATCGCCCAGGTGGAAGAAGAAGCCGGTATCTTGCCCCATGACCACGCCGACGACGGTGGCAGCGTAGTCATCGAGGGTGGCGTTGGCGGCGCGGGCGATGTCGTCGAGCGCGGCGCGGATCTGCGCCAGGGTGCCCGCCAGCGCGCCGTCATGCAGATCCTGCACGGTGGCGCCCTGCTCCAGCCGCCCGGCCAGCGCCTGCACGGTTTGCGCGGCAACAAATTGCGCGCCCTGCTCGCTGAGCCTGGCAGAACCGGCGCCATCGCAGACGATGGCCACCAGCACGTCGTTCACGACGGCGTGCGCGTGCGCATCCTGGCAAGGGATGTCTTTATCCAGATGCGCCTTGCCCGTGACGGAGGCGCCGAAGACGCGCCAGCTGTGATGCGATGCCGCCATCTCAGGTACTGACGACAGACCAGCCGTCCGTCGAGGCCAGCTGCGCCTGCGCGCCGGGACGCGATTGCGACACCACTTGCATGCTGGCGCTCAGCCACAGGAACAGTTCGCGGAACTGCAAGCCTTTCAGTTGCTTCACGCCCCGCTCGCCCCGGCTGGAAAATTCGCCCAGGGTATCGATATTCGCGTTGTCGCCCACGGCGATGGGGAAGATCGCCACTTTATTCGCCTGCTCGGCCGCGCGCGCCTGCTCGGCGCCATGCTGCCAGCGGTCCGTCGGCTCGCCGTCCGACATCAAGAACAGCCATGGCCGCGTATACGCCACGCCCGCCGCGCGGAAGCGCTGCTTTTCCTGCTCGATCTCGGCCAGGGCCAGCTCGACGGCCGCGCCGGTCGGCGTGGTGCCGTTCGCTTCCAGACGGGGCGCCGTGAAATCCATGGCGTCGCACCAGTTGCTGGCCACCACGGCTTCATCGTGGGCGCCGTATTGAATCACCAGGATGCGCACGCGCTTGGCGGCGATGACATCGGACTTGAGTTCCTGTTCCAGCAAGGCCAGGCCTTCGTTGAGCAAGGAGACAGGGGCGCCATCCATGCTGCCGGAGCAGTCCAGCACGAGCACCAGCGGTGTACGTTGTTCGGTATTGTCGACCAGGGCGACGTCGGGAATCATTATTGAACTCATGGGCATTCGGTAAATGTAAAATCGGACATAGTGCGAATCTTACATCATGGCCGTGATTTACTCGCGCGAGTTTCCTGCAGAACACTATCCAGAAGGACAGGCGCGAACCATTGCAGCACCGATATCTTTGTACTATCTTGATAGTTGCCCAGGACAGAAGGCAGCGAACAGACCTTCCTCACAAAGGTGAGGCGAATCGCTGCGCAACACCGCCCTTACCCAGTTCCGCACCTGCGCGCCTGCGGCACACTGATGTAGTCAGGAAATGGGGGCAAACATGGACACAGGTACAGTAACGGCGGATGTGGGGAAACTGATCGCCGCCATGTACGACTCGGCCTGCGGCACGGGCGACTGGCCACAGCTCGACAGCGCTGACCTGAGCGGTCAGCAATGGCAGGAACTCTTGCCGCATCTGCAACGCGCCCTGTGCCTGCAGCAGCGCCTGCGCGAAGCGCAACTGGCCAGCCACTGCGCGCTGGCGGCGCTCGACGCCATGGGCGCCGTCGTGCTGGTGCTCGACGCCAACCTCGGACTACGTTTCGCCACGCCCGCCGGCTATGCCTTGCATGCGGCGCACCTGGCGCACGCCGCGCCGCCCGACCTGGCGCGCGCCGTGCGCATGCTCGTCGCCAGCAGGGGCGGCGCAGCGCAATGCCAGTCGCTGCGCCTGGCGCGCAAACAGCAAGGCCCCCTGGCCCTGACAGTCACCCTGCTTGCCGATTGCCAGCCCCCATGCGCGCTGCTGATCGCGCGCGATCCCACCCAAGCGAGCACGTCTGTCACTGCCTTGCGGCAGCTGTTCGACTTGACGCAAGCCGAAGCGCAAGTGGGCAAGGCACTGGCGCAAGGGGCGACTATCGAGGAAATCGCCGCGCGCGGCGGCATCAGCGTCAATACCGTCAAGACGCATCTGCACCACACCTATTTGAAGACCGACACGCGCCGCCAGGGCGAGCTGATCGCGCTGATCCACGGCGCCACGGCGCACCTGACCGTGTTGGATGCATGAGGCCATGTCATCCGATCGGATGATGTGCGCGGCATCTTGCCTGCCTACACTGGCAGGACCGGGCGCCCGCGCCTTGCCAAGGTCACCACGGCGCACACGGGCCACCCGGCGCGATTTCCCTGGCATCGACAATCGCCGCGCCGGCAGCGGCCGGCATCAACTACAAGGATGGGTAGAAAAATGAAAACGTGGATCCTCGCCGGCACCCTGGGCGCCTGCGCCCTGCTGGCAAATGCGCAATCGCTCCCCGACAGCCAGACCGTCGTCATTCCAGGCGGACGCCTGCAGACGATCGAACTGCCGGCCCAACGGCACTTCATGAGTGCGCAAGATTTTTCTCCGTTCCGCGGCGGCTATGAGCTGTCGAACGGCCAGGTACTCCACCTGCGCAATATTGGCAGCGTTGGCGCCATGATGTATGCGCGCATCGATGACCAGGAAGAACACCGCATCGTCGCCAGCGGCAGCAACAGCTTCGTGGCGCTGGACCGGCAGCTGGCCATGCGCATCGACTTGCGCGACGATGGCAGCGTGGGCGGCGAAGTGCTGATGCGGGTGCCGGCTGAAAAACTGGCCAGCGGCGACATCGTGCCCGCCCATGTGCAAAGCATGGGCCTGGCATCGCGTTGATGCGGCAAGCCGCCTTCCGCATGGGTGACAGCCATGAGCAAGCAATATTCTGTGCAACAGCAAAACGCGCTGACCCTGGCCGCCATCAAACAGACGGCGGCCTGGTGGCGCGCGCGGCCCTTGCCCGACGCCCTGCGCGATTGCGCGGCCAGCCATGGCGTGGCGCTGGGCGCGGCCCTGATGCTTGACCTGCGGCTGGCCTTTCCTGGCATGCCCGCCGTGTACGGCAGGCTGCTGAGCGCCGAGGGGCACTTCATCCATTCCGAGATGGATCTGGACGACGACTTGCGTCCTTTGCCCGGCAGCGTGCAGTGGCACGACATCAGCGCAGCCTATCTGCGTGCCGAACACAGGCGCGGTACGGGCGTGGCTTATGGCGTGCTGTGCCAGGAGGTTCTGCAAGAAATGAATCACGCGGCGCGCTAGCCCGCCACGCAAACTATCCGTACCGATCTCCACCGAATGAACGATGTGCCACGCCATACCCGCGCCTAGACTGGTTGCTGCCCCATGCCCGCGCGCGGCATGCGCCAGGGGCCATCAACCGACAAGGACAACGCCATGAAAACCATCATCCTGGGCACGCTCCTGTGCCTCGCCGCCGCCAGCACGGCAGCCACCGCGCAAACCCTGCCGCCGGAGCACACTGTCACCGTGCCCGGCAACGCGCTGCGCATCGATGTGCCCGAACACCCGCGCTACATGATGCGCCAGGATTTCAAGAAATTCGTCGGCACCTATGAGCTGTCGAATGGCGACACCCTGGAACTGCGCCTCGCTGGCGCTGCCAAGTATGCGCGTATCGGCAAGCAGGAAGAGCACCGCATCATCGCCACCGACCGCAACGCCTTCGTCGCGCTGGACCGCCAGTTGAAGGTGCGCATCGACCACCACGATGACGGCAGCGTGGATGGCGAACTGGTGATGGTGGTGCCGTCGCAGAACCTGTCGGACGGCGCCAGCGTGCCCTCGCAAGTGCAAACCATGGGCCTGGCGTCGCGCTGAGGTGGCGTACATTTTGCCAGCGTGCGTGAACAGGAAACATTGCGTGCTATGATCGCCGCCAATTCCTTAAACGAATGGCAACGGCCCATGGAGCGCAATGCAGAAACCTGCCAGTAACCTGATATTCACCGTGCTGCGGCGCGGCCTGCGCCTGCTGGCCTGGCCCTTGCTGGCCCTGATCAGCGCCGCCTGCACCAGCACCGAGCGTCATCCTCCCAGCGCCCCGACGCAAGTCACCCTGCGCTTTACCTATGACGATGGCAAGCCGATGCGGCATGACGATTACCTGGCCAATGCGCGCCAGCAAACGTATATCAAACGCTGCAGCAAGATAGGCAGCACCACTGTCTGCGACGTCGGCTCGGATCCACTGTTCATGGGCGGCGACGCCCCGCTGGACGCCAACGGCGAAGTGCGCGTCACCCTGCATTCGACCGGCCCCATAGGCAACAATCCGACCAGTCTTTGCATCAAGGGCAAAGGCTACGTCTTTGATTCCGGCGACTGGAAACGCGGCCCCTTCAGCCCCGGCCAGGTGATCGAGATCCGCTACAGGATCAGCGAAGTGGAAATGGCGTGCCCCTGGTCGTCGGGAACGCCGCCGTGGTGGGACAAAAGTTAAGCTAGCCAGCCGGGGCCGGCTGGCCCGGCTTTACTGCAACTCGAACTCGCCGGGATTCAAACCCAGCTCGCGCGCGATCTTGCTGGCCACGCGCTGCTCGTTGGCGTCGAAATTGCCGTCCGACGAGGCGACGGCGATAATCATGCGCACCAGCAGGCGCGACGCCTCCACATTCGACTTCATCTTGCCCAGCGCCTGATACGCCTTGGCTTCGCCGATATCCTTGTCGAATTCCAGCTGGCCGACATATTCCTGGAAAGCCTTGATAACATCGCTGGTGGTAAACACCGACAGCGCGTCATTGCTTTCAATAAACTTCACCATCTTCTGCTTCTCTTCCGCGCTGACACTGCCGTCGGCCATGGCGATCAGGGCCGACCCCGCCATCGCGGCATTCAGGAAATCCTTGTTCTTGTACTTCAGTGCCTCGGTTTTCAGTTCACTTGCCTTGGACTTCAGCTTGGACAGAAAGGAATCGAAACTCATGGTGTACCTCCGGGTTGGTCGTTCATCAGTGCGGCAAGACACGCCGCCATGCTCGGTAGTTGAGGGTGCAAGCTTGAAATACAAGCAAGAGATATGCAAAGGAAAAGCAAAATCGGACAAGCAAGTGGGCCGCCGCCCGTGCCCATCGCCTGCGTTTCCCTCAAAAACAACGACAAACCGAAGCCAATTGAGCAAGGCGCAAAGTTACATAATTTGCAGTTGAAAAATTAATAATTTCATGGCAGCATGGAATTACATTTTCTTCACTGCAAGGTTGTGATGGACAAGCAATTGCTGTTGATTTGCGCATTGACGTTAATCATCCACATGATCGGCACCCTCGCATCCCATGCGCATCGCCGGTATCCGCCGCGGCGGCTGGCCCCATTCAGCATTCTGATGCTGCTGTCGCGCCACTTGAAACCCATCCAGCGCGCCTTCTGCCGCGCCGTCGAGCACTTCCAGGTCCACCGGTCGGCGCCCAAGCTGCTGCACGCCGTGTTCAAGGGCGGCCTGTCCTACCTCAAGACCTCCGCCAACCTGCCCAAGCCCGCCAACGTCACGAGCCTGCGCCAACAATCGGGAGGCTCCATCTCCATGACAGCAATGAACGTCATCGCCACGGCTCTGTGGACGGTCGGAGTCTTCGCGGCCCTGTACGCAGGCGTGCTCGACCCGAGCGTGCGCGTCACCTCCAGCACGCTTTCATCGATCATCAACGGCGGCGCCACCATCATGATGGCCGTCTTCATCGGCACGTGGTGTCGGGCATGACGGATGACGTCATCGAGGGCAAGATCGAAGAATCGCAGTTCCGGCGGGCGGTGATGTGATTGGTGGGGAGCAGATTGGCGGGGACGCTGATTGCGCAGTTTTTTCTGGTGCCATCGGCGGTGGTGATTGTGGGGGCGGCTGGAAGGTTGTAAAAAACCAGTATCTCTAAGGAGGCATTTTAATGACGAGCTCTGGAATTGAATTTCGATTCAAAAGAAATGATACTGTAGGAACAGCGGATGCAGAATCAGATGACAATTACATTTCCGATTGCTTCATCGAAACCGGAGATCTCAATGCGCTTCAAGATATAAATAATTCAAAAAGAATAATAGTTGGGCGCACTGGAGCAGGGAAAAGTGCATTAATCAGAAGATTACGCGAGGTGGAGGAAAATGTAATAGAACTCCCCCCTCAAAATTTATCACTTTCTTACATAGCAAATTCTGATATATTAAATTTCTTTGAAGCAGCTGGCGTCAACCTAGACTTATTTTATCAACTACTATGGAAGCATGTACTCGCCGTTGAATTGCTAAAATACAAATTCGACTTAAAAGATGATGATCAAAAAAAAGGGTTTTTGCCAACCCTATTCGGCCTTATAAAGCGGGATAAATCCAAGGAAAAAGCGATAAATTACTTAAGGGAGTGGGGAGAGAAGTTTTGGGATGAAACCGAATATAGAGTAAAGGAATTAACAACAAAAATAGAAAGCGACCTTAAATCATCGTTAGGAAGTGAACTTCAAGGGTTTAAATTCGATCTCTCTGGCGGCCGAAAACTCACAGAAGAACAGAAGCAGGAAGTGATACAAAGAGGCAAGAAAGTTGTGAATCAGATTCAAATTAAGGAATTATCTGATGTCATACGAGTTCTTTCTGAAGATATCTTTAACGACCCTCAACGAAAATACTTTATCACAATTGATGGCCTTGATGAGCATTGGGTTGAAGAGTCATTACGCTACAAACTCATTAGAGCACTTATCGAAACTGTTCGGGCCTTTCAGAAAATAAAATATGTAAAAGTAATCATCGCAATAAGAGTTGACTTACTAGGGAGAGTTATATCTGCCACAAGAGACTCCGGATTCCAAGAAGAGAAATATGAATCTCTTTATTTAAAATTAAAATGGTCAAAAACTCAAATTGAAGAACTTTTAGACAAAAGAATCGGAAAGTTGGTTCGCCAAAGATATACCTCAAGAGCAGTAAAACTAACAGAATTATTCCCATTGAAAATGGGCAAGATTGATTTTTTAGAATACCTAACTCAACGAACATTTTACCGCCCAAGGGATGCTATACTTTTTGTAAATAATTGTTTAGAGCATGCCGAAGATAGAAATTTGGTTTCAGCGAGATGCGTTTCAGATGCGGAAAATGAATACTCGAAAAGAAGGCTAAACTCTCTACAAGAAGAGTGGGGAGCAACATACCCACACTTAACGACCTATACGAAGATATTATTTAATCGACCGATTTCCTTTAAATTAAGCACCGTATCAAAAGATACGATGGAAGAACTACTGTACAATGAATTTTCAAGCGATCTGGAAAGTAATGATATAGTCATAGCTGCAGCTGTGGATTTTTTCATGAATGAAAAAGGAACACTTCACTTTGTCATTCAAACACTATTTAATGTATTC
Organism: Janthinobacterium lividum; assembly: GCF_011601275.1. GTDB lineage: Bacteria > Pseudomonadota > Gammaproteobacteria > Burkholderiales > Burkholderiaceae_D > Janthinobacterium > Janthinobacterium lividum_E. Next base: position 157,175 of record NZ_JAAOLY010000012.1, read on the forward strand.
TACATCGTAGGAATCATTGGAATAAAACCAGATTCGACAAGCACAACATTATGGTCTTTTCACTCCAATGATGGACCTAGTAGTGGATCAATAAAACCAAATTCGGTTGCTAGTGTACACCCGACATTCTGGAGGACTCTAGGTATTAAATACACTGAGAATTAGGACACTCGTCGTGCGCTAAAATAATACAAAAAAAGCCGCTATCTCCCGACAGCGGCTTTCTCATACCTACCCCAGCAGCAGCGCCTTGAACTCCAGCGCTGCCCTGCAAGAGAACTAATTACCCCACAAACTTCCGCGCATTCCTGAACATGCGCATCCACGGCGAGTCCTCGCCCCATGCTTCAGGGTGATACGACTGTTGGACTGACCGGAACACGCGCTCCGCGTGCGGCATCAGCACGGTGAAGCGGCCGTCTGGCGTGGTGACGGAGGTGATGCCTTCCGGCGAGCCGTTCGGGTTGTACGGGTAGGCTTCGGTGGCTGCGCCCTTGTTGTCGACGAAGCGCATGGCTTTGGTGACCTGGGTGATGTCGCCCGTTTGCGAGAAGTCGGCGTAGCCTTCGCCGTGCGCGATGGCGATGCCGGCCTGGGTGCCGGCCATGCCGTTGAAGAAGATCGATGGGGAATCCATCACTTCGACCATGGCAAAGCGGCCTTCGAATTTCTCCGACTTGTTGCGCGTGAACTTGGGCCAGGCGTGGGCGCCGGGGATGATGGATTTCAAATTGCTCATCATCTGGCAGCCGTTGCAGATGCCCAGGCCGAAGCTGTCCGTGCGGTTGAAGAAGCGCGCGAACTGTTCCGCCAGGCTGGCGTTGAACAGGATGGTTTTCGCCCAGCCTTCGCCCGCGCCCAGCACGTCGCCGTACGAGAAACCGCCCACGGCGATGACGCCCTGGAAGTCGTCCAGCTTGACGCGGCCAGCAATCAGGTCGCTCATGTGCACGTCGACAGCCGTGAAGCCTGCCTGGTGCATCACGTAGGCCGTCTCGATGTGCGAGTTGACGCCCTGCTCGCGCAGGATGGCGACACGCGGACGCACGCCGGTGGCGATGAAGGGCGCGGCGATGTTGTCGTTCTGGTCGAAGGTGACGATCGGCGTCATGCCCGGATCTTGCAGGTCCAGCAGGCGGTCGTATTCGGCGTCGGCGCAAGCGGGATTGTCGCGCAGGCGGGCGATGCGCCAGCTCGTTTCGCTCCACAGGCGGTGCAGCTCGGCGCGCGGCTGGGTGTAAATCAGCTTGGCGTCGCGCGTGAATTCGATCACGTCGCGGTCGTTCAATTTGCCGATGATATGGCTGCAGGCGCCCAGATTGAAGGTGCGCAGCACGTCCATCACCAACGATTTTTCTTCCGCGCGCACCTGGATGACGGCACCCAGTTCTTCGCTGAACAAGGCGCGCAACGTTAGTTCGTTGCGGCGTTCCGCTACCTGGCCGGCCCAGTTCTTGGCATCGCCCCAGTCGCTGGAATGCTCGCCTTCCATGGTCAGCATGTCCAGGTTGACGGACATGCCCGTGTGGCCGGCGAAGGCCATTTCCGTCAGGGTGGCGTACAGGCCGCCGTCCGAACGGTCATGGTAGGCCAGCAGCTTGTCGTCGCTGTTCAATTTCTGGATGGCGGCGAAGAAGCCTTTCAAGTCTTCCGCGCTGTCCACGTCCGGCGTCGCGTTGCCCAGCTGGCCCATAACTTGCGCCAGGGCGGATGCACCGAGGCGGTTCTTGCCGCGCCCCAGGTCGATCAAGATCAATGACGTGTCGCCCTGGTCCCTTTTCAGCTGCGGCGTGAGCGACTTGCGCACGTCCGTCACTGGCGCGAACGAGGAAACGATCAGCGACACTGGCGACGTGACGGATTTCGCCGCGCCCGTGTTCTCGTCTTTCCACGTCGTGCGCATCGACAGCGAATCCTTGCCGACGGGGATGCTGATGCCCAGCGCCGGGCACAGGTCCATGCCGACAGCCTTGACGGTGTCGTACAGGGCCGCGTCCTGGCCAGGCTGGCCGCAGGCGGCCATCCAGTTGGCGGACAGCTTGATATCGGAAATGTCGGCAATCGCTGCGGCGGCGATGTTGGTGACGGCTTCGCCCACGGCCATGCGGCCGGAAGCCGCCGCGTCGATGACGGCCAGCGGCGTGCGTTCGCCCATGGCCATCGCTTCGCCCAGATAACCTTCAAAGCTCATGGTGGTGACGGCGCAATCGGCCACCGGCACTTGCCATGGTCCCACCATCTGGTCGCGCACGGTCATGCCGCCTACGCTGCGGTCGCCGATGGTGATCAGGAAGGATTTGTCGGCCACGGTGGGCAGCAGCAGCACTTTTTGCGCCACGTCCGCCAGGTCCATGCCCGTCAGATCGATGGCCGGGAAATCGTTGGCCACGTGGACCACGTCGCGCTGCATTTTTGGCGGCTTGCCCAGCAAGACGTCCATCGGCATGTCGACCGGCTCGTTGCCCAGTTCCGGATCGATCAGTTTGAGCTGGCGTTCTTCGGTGGCCACGCCCACGGCGGCGAACAAGCAGCGTTCGCGTTCGCACATGGCTTTGAACAGTGGCAGGCTTTCCGGCGCGATGGCCAGAACGTAGCGTTCCTGCGACTCATTGCTCCAGATTTCCTTCGGTGCCATGCCCGACTCTTCCAGCGGCACTTTGCGCAGGTCGAAAATCGCGCCGCGCTTGGCGTCGTTGGTGATTTCCGGGAAAGCGTTCGACAAGCCGCCCGCACCCACGTCGTGGATGGAGATGATCGGATTGTCCGCACCCATTTGCCAGCAGGCGTTGATGACTTCCTGGGCGCGGCGTTCCATTTCCGGATTGCCGCGCTGGACGGAGTCAAAGTCCAGGTCGGCCGTGTTGCTGCCGGTGGTCATCGACGAAGCGGCGCTGCCGCCCATGCCGATGCGCATGCCGGGGCCGCCCAGCTGCACCAGCAGGCTGCCGACGGGGATGTCGTTCTTGTGCGTGTGCTGCGCCGAGATATTGCCGATGCCGCCAGCGATCATGATCGGCTTGTGGTAGCCGAACACGGCATCTTTATCCGCACCGACGTTCTGCTCATACGTGCGGAAGTAGCCGCCCAATACGGGACGGCCGAATTCGTTCGAGAACGCGGCGCCGCCCAGCGGCCCTTCGATCATGATCCGCAGCGGCGAAGCGATGCGCTCCGGCTTGCCGTATTGATCCGCATCCGTGCGGCCAGCCAATGGCGCCGTCACGGAAGCGGCCGTTTCCCAGCTGCGCACGGCGTCTGGCAATGACAAATTCGATACCGTGAAGCCTGTCAGGCCGGCTTTTGGCTTGGCGCCGCGGCCCGTCGCGCCTTCGTCGCGGATCTCGCCGCCCGCGCCCGTGGAGGCGCCGGGGAACGGAGAAATCGCCGTCGGGTGGTTATGCGTTTCCACCTTCATCAGGGTGTGCGTCAATTCGGTCGATGCCGCGTATTCGTGCTTGTCGCCGCGCGGGTAGAAGCGCGAGACCGTCGCGCCTTCCATGATGGACGAGTTGTCGCTGTAGGCGACAACGGTGCCTTTCGGCTGCAGTTCGTGCGTGTTCTTGATCATGCCGAACAGCGATTTCGGCTGCGCCACGCCGTCAATGGTCCAGTCGGCGTTGAAGATCTTGTGGCGGCAATGCTCGCTGTTCGCCTGCGCGAACATCATCAGTTCCACGTCCGTCGGATTGCGGCCGGCCTTGGTGAAGGCGGCGTCCAGGTAGTCGATTTCGTCTTCCGACATCGCCAGGCCCAGTTCCGTGTTCGCCGTTTCCAGCGCGCGCTTGCCCTGCCCCAGCAAGTCGATCGATTCGAGCGGGCGTGCTTCCAGCGTGCGGAACAGGTCCTTGGCGTCGTCGGCGCTGCGCAGCACGGATTCCGTCATGCGGTCGTGCAGCAGGTCGGCCACGGCTTGTACCTGCTCGTCCGTCAATTTGCCGGCGCCAATGGCGCTGCCCAGGATGCCCGATTTCAGGTTGATGCGGAAAGCGATGCCGCGTTCGACGCGCTTGATGTGCGCCATGCCGCAGTTGTGCGCGATGTCGGTGGCTTTCGAGGCCCACGGCGAAATCGTGCCGAAACGGGGGATGACGAAGAATTCTTCGGCAGCGCCTTCCGTATTGTCAGCCTGGGCCGGCTCGCCGTACGTCAGCAAGGCGCCAAGGCGCGTGCTGTCGTCGTCGGTGAGAGGCGCGCTGGCATCGATGAAATGGACATAGCGTGCTTGTACGGCAACGATCGCAGGCGAGACGGCTTGCAGTTGGCTTAACAGACGGTGGCTACGGAAATGGGACAGGGCATTGGAACCCGGCAGTATCAACATGATTGGAAGGTGGTTGATGCAGCGTGGCTGCGGGTTAAAGGTAGGTATGACAATATCTTTCGTACGGCAAATTTCCTTTGCGCGCATTATACCCGTTTTACCCCTGCCTTATGACCGGAACTTGGCCCTTTGCCACCGTTTTGCCCCGCACAGCGGCAGTTTTTGACACGGCAACAACACCCTCAGCCGGTCATCAGGCGATCACATAGCGGTTCTTGCCTTGCCGCTTGGCCAGGTACAGCGCCTCGTCGGCCAGCCGGTAGCTGTGGCCCAGCTCCTTGCTCCGGTCCAGCTCGGCCACGCCCACGCTGATCGACACGAACTGGGCGGCCAGGAAAGCCTCGCTGACGGCCTCGACAAGGGCGCCGGCAAAGGCGCGCGCATCGTCTCGGTCGCCCGCGTAGACGATGCCGAATTCCTCGCCGCCCAGGCGGCCGCACAAATGGCCCCGCGCCTTGTCCGCAATGACGGCGGCCGTGCGCACGAGCACCGCGTCGCCCGCATCGTGGCCCTGCTGGTCGTTGATGATCTTGAAATTGTCGATGTCGATCATCAGGACATGCAGCATGCCGCCATGGCTTGCGCCATGCATCTGCTGGGCGCGCTGCGTGAACATGCGGCGGTTGTTCAGGCCAGTCAGGCTGTCCTGGAAGGCCAGCCGCGTCAATTCCACCTTGGAGTGATAGTTGCGCAAGCGCAATAAACTGAAGCTGACATTGAGCGCCAGCCCGAACAGCACGCTGACGGCGATCATCAAGGGCGCCCAGGGTTGGTCGGGCAAGCCCGCGTTGACGGGATACAGGCCGTGGCCCACGTTCCACCACACGCCGGCCACCACGGCCAGGTAGCTGAGGCCGCCATTGAAGATGGAGGCGATGGCCAGGGTCATGAAGACGCCGACCGGCAAGACCCAGAAGCTGGCGTGCTGCACGGCGTCAGCCATGGTGCGCAAGCCGAAGGTCAGCGCCAGCACGGCGCAGGCGCCCGTAACGGTCAGCACGGGCAAGGTGGTGCAGCGGTAGCGCACGATGAGGCTGATCAGCATGCCCAGCAGCGCCAGCACGGCATGCGTGAGGTTCGGATGGTAGGTGGGCGGCATCAGCAGCCACGTCAGGCTGAAGGCGATGATGCCCAGCACTTGCGTGACCATGCCGACCCGGTGCAATTCCGCAAAATAGGTATGCTGCTGTTCGCTGTTGCCGCCAAATGCGAGGGGAACGGCAACACGCCGCAGGGAAGAAAGATCAGGAACACGCATACGGGTATCGACACCAGAAAGAAGAAAAGCGCCCGGTACAGCCTTGCGCATGCCTGGCCGCAAGATTGTGCGGCATCCAACATTAGTTGTAATTAGGATACTATCATGCTAGTCAACTATGTGTTGGAATTTGCGGCGCCGACACTGGCGCACAGCACAACGGCGCCATGAAATACAACGCTGCGCGCCACCGGATGCGCCATGCACCCTGCCCCGCGCCCGTTTGCACGCATTTTGCTGGCAGTGCCGGGCAGCTTTGCAGTATGCTGATAAAAAGTAATACTGCCAGGCAGAGACATATATAAGAAGAGTTCCCGCAAATGACCGAACAGATGAACGAGAGCTGAACCATGCCAGAAACTAGCGACTTATCTGTCCTGATCGTCGACCCGAACCCCAGCATGCGGGGCAATCTGCACAATATGCTGAACCAGGCCGCCATCACCAAGGTGGAATATGCCGTCAATGCCGGCACGGCCATCCGCTTGCTGACGAAGAAACCGTTCGACATCATCCTGTGCGAATACGACCTTGGCAGCGGCACGGACGGTCAGGATGGCCAGCAATTACTGGAAGACTTGCGCCACCATAAGCTGATCGGCCTGTGGACGATCTTCATCATGCTGACCTCGGAGGCCATCCACAGCAAGGTGATCAGCGCAGCCGAGCTGACTCCGTCCGACTACATATTAAAACCGTTCACCGTCGACGTGCTGAGCGGACGCATCGCGCGCGCCATCGATCGGCGCGCCGTTTTCCTGCCCACGTATCAGCTGATCGACAAGGGCGACCTGCGCGAAGCCGTGAAAAGCTGCCGCGCGGCCGAACTGCAGCACCCTCGCCTGACGGCCGATTTCGCCCGCCTGCGCGCCGAACTGCACATCAGCCTGGACGAATGGAAGGAAGCGGAACAGCTCTACGCCGACATGCTGGCCACGCGGCCCATGGCCTGGGCGCACCTGGGACTGGCGCGCACCCTGTTCGAACAGCAGCGCCACGAAGAGGCGCAGGACGCGCTGCTGGAACTGGTGGAGACCTATCCCCGCTTCATGGCCGCCTACGACTTGCTGGCGCAAAACCATGAAGCCATGGGCCAGCAGCTGCAAGCCAAGAAAATCCTTGAGGACGCCGTGGCCATCTCGCCGCACATGGTGCGTCGCCTGCGCCACCTGGGCGGCATCGCCTTCGACACGGGCGACATCGGCGCGGCCGAACGGGCCTACAAGCAGGTCGTGACGAAAGCCAAGTACTCCGAATTCCGCGACCCGGAAGACCACGTCAACCTGGTAAAAACGCTGGTGAAAAAGGGCGACGCGCCGCAGGCGAGCGGCGTGCTGCGCGACATGGAGCGTTCCTTGCGGGGCGGCGCCAACGTGGAAGCGTGCCGCGCCATCTCGGCCGCCATGCTGCATGAATTGTCGGGCAACGACATCGCCGCCGCCACCGAACTGCAACTGGCCGCCGCCGCGCTGGACACGGCGCGGGGCCTGTCGACGCAGCTGAAAGTGGGCCTGGTGCAGAGCTGCCTGAAGAACAACCTGGAACAGGCGGCGTCCGACGTCATGATGAAACTCGTCAACGAAGCCGACAGCGACGTGACGATGGAAGCGGCCGTCGACGTGTTTGAAAAAGCGGGCCGCCATGACCTGGCGCAAGGCATGGGCCAGCAGATCACGAACCAGGTGCAGGAACTGATGCAGGATGCGGCCAGCAAGTCGGAAAGCGGAGAGCTCAAGGGCGCCGTCTTCGTGCTGCGCCAGGCCCTGCGCAAGACGCCGGGCAACCTGCCCGTGCTGTTCGCCTCCGTCGACGCCATCCTGCGCCAGCTCAACATGCTGGGCTGGGAAGCCCCGCTCGCTGAACAGGCGCAGCACCAGATGCAAGTGATCCGCAAGATCGATCCCAAGCATCCGAAGCTGGAGTCGCTCAAGCAGCAGTATGCGGCTACGCAGCACAAGTATGGTATTGCGACATGATGTGAGGGACGCACTGCAAGCCTGCGGCTACGGTTTTCAGAGGCGTCGCGGCGTGCGTTGGCGTCAAAAACGCACAGCCCATTTCCGATCATTTCCGGCGCGGAGGCAAGCGCCCCCCCGCATGCGCACGGCTCGATTAACGCCCGCCCCTGAGCGTATAGACCGGCTTCTCGGACTCCCCTTTCTCCGCCATCGCCAGCACGCGCTGCAGCTCCTTGCGCTCGTCACCCTCCTTGGCCGATGACACCAGGTTGCGCAGGATGGCGACATGCGCCGTCTGCAGCGCCTGCGCCGCCGGCACGGCGATGTCCGGTTTCACGCCGACGTGCTCCCAGTTGGTTTTGGTGACGACATTGGTCGTGCGCGCGGTCGGGATCGCGACTATGATGTCCTGCCCCACGTTGTACCAGCTCACGGGATTGGAACCGCCGCCGGTGGTTTCTCCGACCACCGTTCCCCGTTTCTGCGCCTGGATGCCATAGGAGAAATCCTCGCCGCCGGAAAACGTGCGGGCCGAGGTCAGCACGTACACGGGCTTGTCGTAACGCTGTGCGACCGTCTTCACGGTCCAGAACTGACGCGTCGTATTGGTCGGGCGATCGTACATGTCGATCAGGTGACGCTCGTCGCCGAACGGGAAGAAATGACTCATCAGGTAAGCCACGCTGGCCGGGCTGCCGCCGCCGTTGCGGCGCAGGTCGAGGATCAGCGCATCCGTCCCCGCCATGAGCGACATCGCCGCCGTGTACGCCGCGGCGACGAATTCCGGGCCGCCGAAGCCGCGCAGCTCGATATAGCCAACGTTGCCGGGAAGGCGTTCGATCTTCTCGATGTCATAGCCGCGCCGCGCGGTCTGGTCGCGCCATTCCTCAATCTTGGCGCGGCTGGGCAGTTCATCGGTACCGCTGCGCTCACGAAGACCTTCGTAAAACGCGGCGCCGAAATGCAAGTCACCGCTCAGTTCCCGCAAGTCCTTCGCCAGTGCCGCACTGAAGGCCTTCACGCTGGCGGCGGTCGCATAGCCGCCTTCGGCATTCTTCCTGGCGATCGCACTGCCGACCCGTTCGGCCACCGCTGGTTCGATGTAATTCGCGTTCATTTTCACTGCCAGTGTCTGCACGATCGCCGTGCGATCGGCCGCGTTCAAGGCGGTGTCCTCCGCCGCGAAGGCGTGCAACGACAACAGCGTGCCCAATACGACGCCTGCGACAAACTTCTTTTTACCTGACATACATTCCTCCAAGTTGGACTACGAAGCGTTTGTGCCTGCGTCAGAGCCGGCATCGAGGCGCAGCCTGCCATCGCGGATGCGCGCGCCGAAGGAGCGCGTCTCGAGTACGGCGATCGCCTGTGCGAGGCAGTCGGACAAGGGAAACGCCAGTTCCGCATCAAGGCTGTCGGCCGCGGATTTGGTCGCCTGCCAGCACACCCGCAGGCGCGGCAGCAGCGCTGCGCCACCGGCGCTGAGAAGCACCACGCGCTGCCTGCCGTCTTCGCCGCCGGCGGCCACCGTCAGCAGGCCCTTCTTCACCATCAAGGCCACTGTCTGGGTCGCGGCGGGCTGAGTGAGGCCGGCGACGGCCGCCAGCTCTCCGATGGTCGCGCTCGGCTGCTCGGCCAGCACCCGCATCACCGGCGTGTAGCGCGGCCGGTAATCGAGCCCCGCTTCCACGTAGGCCTGCTCGACCGCGCCGTCAAGCAGTTCGATGAGATGTCGTAATTGCGTGCCTAATCCAGGTTTCATGCAACCATGCTAGCACTTTTTATATAAGAGCTTATATAAATATTTATAGGCTCTTGAACCGGGCCGCCATCCAAGCAAGGCAGCCTCAGCGAAGCGCGAGCCTCTGCGCGCTATAAGTTACCGACGATGGGTGCGTGATTGCGCGCGGCGCATTGACGTATCAGAGGACGTGATTTTCTTGGCAATGGGTTCGCCGCCACTGCGGCGCCTGCATCAGCGCGGGAGTTTATACCGCACCAGCAACGTAGCTCCCTTGCCGCCGGGTGGCGTCAGCAGTATCTCGTCACCCGGCTGCATTTCTTCATACATCACCGTGCAACAAGTCGGCATCGAGTGGCCGCGCGCCGGATAAACGCCAACCTCGGTGTGCAGGTTCGCGGCGCGCACGTCCACGCTGGACTTGCCAGCCTTTGCTTCTTCTTGCAGCAGCTTGCGCAGTACGGTGACAAAGTCCCCTTTGCTGAGCCTGACAGGTGCCTGGTTTGCTTGCGGGCGAGTGGTTGCGTCGTTTTTCATGGCAGTTTCTTTCTTTCAATAAATTTTCGCCACTATAACATTCGCCCTTGGGGCAATGCGACCAGGGGGGCGAGTCAATCGCATACAACTCATGATCGGCCCGACATGGCGTCTGCCCAAAGCAGAAGCCTGCGCTGGCCGCTTGGCTTCTATTTATAGTGAGCCCTAGCCTTGGGGGGGGACGATTTAGGGTAGAGTGTTGCATCTTGCGGATGCTGAATTGTTAATGGCAGCAGCAGGCCATGAGCGGACTCTGAAGCATTAACCGAAACCGACCTTTTAACTCGGGATAACGAACGATCACACTAAGTATGGGACTAATCCGTCGATCAGCAGCAAGCCTAAGAATTTTCGGTGACGAACTCCAGCCGGCGGAAATCTCGCTCATGTTGAAATGCGAGCCAACCCAAGCAAGAGTAAAAGGAGAAGTGATCAAGTATCCATCTGGAAGGGAGCGAACAATTACCTGCGGGAGTTGGCTCCTTACGGCTAAGCGCACGGAGCCGGAAGACCTTGATGGTCAGATCAAATGGTTGATGGCCAAAATGACTGATGATCTTATGGTCTGGCAGGCCCTGACGTCTTCCTATGATGTGGATATGTTTTGTGGCGCGTTCATGCAGAGTACGAACGACGGCCTCTCGATCAGTCCGGAAACCATGCTTGCTCTTGGTTCACGCGGAATCGAGTTCGATCTGGACATCTACGGTCCTGACGACGATAACGATGGCGACGTTTAGCTGAACAGCGACTTTGAACTTGAGAAGTCAATCTGTAAACGGCTGCTTTGGGGCGTAAGCAGGCGTACACGACAACAGTCCAGCCGCGTAGGTCAAATTAGCAGGGCAGCCGGGATGCGCAAGAGCGATCCGACATGGTGGCGTCAACAATGCTGTCGAATTACGGCCCTGCCAGACCTAATCCGCTCTACGCTCCACCCGCGCCACCACCAGTTCGATCAGCTCCGCGATAAGGGGCCTGAAGGTGGCCGCATCGCCGCCCTGCCCCAGCATGACGGTGCGCGTGGTCAGGTGCGAAAAGACGGCGTCGAACAGGATTTGCGGCAGGTTGGAAAACGAGGTGCCGGGCGCGATGCGGCCACGGGTGCGCTGCTGCTCCAGCAGGCGCAAGATCAATGCGTGCCACACTTGCGGGCCGTGCTCGTACCAGGTCTGGCCTACGGCCGGCACGGCGGCGGCGCCCGTGACGACGAGGCGGTAGAAATCCACGTGGCGAGGGCTGGTGACGACGGCCACCAGTTCATCGAGGATCAGTTGCAAGCCCTGTTCCAGGCCCGCTTGCGACGTATCGAGCTGGCGCAGCGCGATGATGAAGTCGGCGCACAGGTATTCGACCACGGCCACCAGCAATTCCTGCTTGCTGCCGAAGTAGCGGTAGGCGGTGGCTTTCGAACCGCCCGCCTCGGCCACGATGGCGTCCATGCTGACGCCGTCGTAGCCGGAGTCAAGAAAGAGCCTGGATGCCGCCACCAGCAGCTTGCGCCGCCGCTCCTCGCTTCGGGTACTCGGGGAAGCGGGAACGGTGCGCAACTGGGGCATGAAGCAAACTCTTACTGTGTCTTGGGAAGCGCGTATGCTATCACGTAATCCCCACGGTCCGGACTCTGGCGCGCGCCGCCCGCGACGACCACGACGTACTGGCGGCCCGACTTGGGCGACACATAGGTCATCGGCGTGCCTTGCGAACCGACCGGCATGCGCGCCTTCCACACTTCATGACCGGTGGCGATGTCCATGGCGCGCAAATAGTAATCCTGCGTGCCCGCATAAAACACGAGGCCGGACGCCGTGCTCATGCCGCCGCCCAGGGTCGGCATGCCCAGCGGGATGGGCAGCCTCGCCTTGACACCGTTGACGACGGCATCCTGCACCGTACCGGCCGGACGCTCCCACACTTTTTTCTTCGTCTTGAGGTCGATCGCGGCAAACACGCCCCACGGCGGGCTTTGGCACGGTATGCCCAGCGGCGAGTTGAAGGCCTTGTGGTCGATGACGAAAGGCGTGCCATCCATCGGATAGGTGCTGCCCACGCCATGGCCGGACGTCAGCTTGGCCACGTCCACCGTCTCGCGCGGCACCAGCCTGACCACCTGCGGCATGCGGATATCGTTGACGAACATATAGCCATTGCTTTCATCGACAGCCGCCCCGCCCCAGTTGAAGCCACCGTAGTAGCCCGGGTAGATCAAGGTTTCCCTGGTACTTGGCGCCGTGAATTCGCCCTGATAATTGAGCTTGCGGAAGCTGATGCGGCAAGCCAGCTGGTCGAAGAAGGTGGCGCCCCACATGTCGCGTTCCGTGAGCGTTTCCGCACCGAGGGCCGGCATGCCAGTCGAATATGGCTGCGTTTTGGATACCCAGTCGCCGGCCGCATGCTCCTGCGGCACGGGCTTTTCCTCCACCTCCGCAATCGGCTTGCCCGTACGGCGGTCCAGCATGAAGATCTGGCCTCGCTTGGTCAGCTGCACCAGCGCGGGTATTTTTCCACCCTTGCCGTCCGGGACGTCGTACAGGGCGGGCTGCGCGGCCACGTCGTAATCCCAGATATCGTGGTGAACAGTTTGATACGTCCAGCGCTCGCGGCCCGTGGCCATGTCGAGGGCGACGATGGCCGAAGAATACTTCTCTGTCAGCGGCGGACGCTTGCCGCCCCAGAAGTCGGGCTGCTCGTTCCCCGTCGGCAGGTAGACCAGGCCCAGCGCATCATCGAACGCGGGCGCCGACCACATGTTCGGCGTGCTGCGCGTGTAGCTCTGCCCTTCCGGCGGCAGCTTCGTGATGGCCGGATTACCGAGGTCCCAGGCCCACACCAGTTCCCCCGTGTCGGCGCTGTAGGCGCGCACGACGCCCGACGGTTCATCGGTCGAGCGGCCATCGAAGACCCAGCCGCCGAGGATGATCAGGTTGCGCGCCACGGTGGGCGCGGACGTGTAGGCGTAGTACGGCACGTTCATCTTCACCTTGCCCAGGCCGACCGTCAGGTCGACCGAACCCTTGTCGCCGAAGCCCTCGCACTGCTTGCCCGTCTGCGCGTCGATCTCGATCAGGCGCGCATCCATGGTCACCTGCACGATGCGCTTCGCGCAGCCCGCCACCGGCACGCTGGCCGCCTGCATGCCCTCGAACTGGAACGGTTTTTTCACCTTGGCCGGCTCGTAGTAGCCGACGCCGCGGCAACGGTTCCACGTCTTGGTATTCGCAGGCTTCGGATCGAAGGTCCAGCGTTCCTTGCCCGTGTCCGCGTCGAGCGCGATGACCTTGCTCGTCGGCGTGCAAGTATAAATGGTGTCGCCGATCTGCAGCGGCGTGTTTTGCGATTCGGATGCCCCTTCGGCCAGCTCGCCCGAGCGGTAGGTCCACGCTACCTGCAGCTGGTCGACGTTGGCCTTGTCGATCTGCGTGTACGGCGCGAAGCGCGTGCCCGACGGTCCATAGCCGTAATGCGCCCAGTTGGCGCTGCCGCCATTGATGGCCGCCACGGCATCCTGCTGCGGCTGCGCATTCGCCTCCGTCACGCCATGCGGCTTGAACATCGAGGCGAAACCGGCCGCCAGCACGACGGCGAACAGCGCCGTGAAACCGCGCGACTGGCCACTGTGAGCACGCCCGGCCAGCCACGGATGCAGCAAGGCAGCCACCAGGCCGATGACAATGAACGGCGCCAGGCGCGGCACCATGGGCCAGAAGGCAAAGCCGATTTCCCACACGGCCCAGATCAGGGTGACGACGACCAGCGCGGCGACGACGGCACTGGCCAGCGGTTTGCGGCGCAAATACAGCACGCCGGCGAGGATGAGGCCCAGGCCGGCCGGCAGGTAATACCAGGAACCGCCAAGGGTGATGAGTTCGATGCCGCCCGCCGCCAGGGCCAGGCCGGAAAAGCCGAGGAAAATGCCAAAAACCGTCAAGGCAAGCCGCTTGCCCCTGAAGACCGCCGGGATCGCCGGCGCGCCTTTATTTACTGAAGTGTCCATTTTTTATCCATGACGCCTCCCCTGCCCAGGCAAGCACGCCGGGGATGGCTGGTTTTTTAAATCTACGTAGTGAAACTGTACTGTACGGTTTCATTTTATGCCGATTTTTGACGCAAGGAAAGAAAAATTGACGCGGGAGCTTGATTTTTGGCGGAGATAGGGTTGTTCCGGGGATTGTCGGATTACGCTCTGCGAGCTAATCCGACCTACCGGACTGCTGGATATGCGTAGGTTGGATTAGCGCAAAGCGCGTAATCCAACAAACACAGGTCAACCAGATAACAGCCGGTTTTGCTTTAAAGCATACCGGTTGGAACGCCCGAAAAATGCCCAGGGCTAGGCGCCGCGTCGAAGACAGTACGAATAGTACGGCGAGACGCGGTAACAACGCCCTGGGCTTTTTCTCGAGCGTTACAAAGATGCCATGTCGATCACGAAGCGATAGCGCACATCGCTTTTGACCACGCGCTCAAACGCCTCATTGATATCCTGGATGCGGATGATCTCGATGTCGGACACGATATTGTGCTTGCCGCAGAAATCCAGCATTTCCTGGGTTTCCTTGATCGACCCGATCATGGAGCCGGACAGGCTGCGGCGCGCGCCCACCAGGCCAAAGGCGTTCACGGGCGGCACGGCGCCGTCCGGGATGCCGACGATGACCATGTTGCCATCGACTTTCAGCAGGTTGATGTACTGGTTCCAGTCGATGGCCGCACCCACGGTGCAAATGATCAGATCGAACGTGCCCGCCAGCTTGCTGAACGTTTCCGCGTCGTTGGTGGCGTAGTAGTGGTTGGCGCCCAGGCGCAGGCCGTCTTCGCGCTTCGACAGGGTCTGGCTCAGCACCGTCACTTCGGCGCCCATGGCGTGGGCGATCTTGACGCCCATATGGCCCAGACCGCCCATGCCCAGGATGGCGACCTGCTTGCCAGGGCCGGCCTTCCAGTGGTTCAGCGGCGAATACAGCGTGATGCCGGCGCACAGCAGCGGCGCGGCCGCGTCCAGCGGCAGGTTGTCGGGAATCGACAGCACATAGCCTTCCTTGACGACGATACTGTCCGAGTAGCCGCCCTGCGTGGCCGTCTTGCCGTCCGCTTCCAGACCGTTATAGGTCTGGATCAGGCCTGGCATGTACTGTTCCAGGTCCACGTTGCGCGTCTTGCAGGTGGTGCACGAATCGACGAAACAGCCCACGCCCACGTGGTCGCCCACCTTGAACTTGCTCACATTGGCGCCGACGGCCGTGACGACGCCGGCGATTTCATGGCCGGGCACCATGGGGAAGGCGGCGCCGCCCCATTCGTCGCGCGCCTGGTGGATGTCGGAATGGCACACGCCGCAGTATTTGATCGAGATGGCCACGTCGTCTTCGCGCGGGGCGCGGCGCTCGAACGTGAACGGTTGCAGTGCGGAAGTCGGGCCCAGTGCGGCGTAGCCTTTGGCGATGGTGGTCATGAAAACTCCTTGGGTAGTGTGACGAACGAGAGAGGCGCGTGCTGTGCAGGCGATTGCCCAAGTGTGCCCGAGATGCCCGGCTGCCGTTACCGCGATCCTGCAAGACCTTTGCACGATCCTCCAAATCTGCGTAAGATCAGCCCCTGCCCTCCCTCGCCTCACGCATACTGACCTCCATGCCCACGCCACTTACTCCGCAAGATGAAATCGCCGCCCTGATCATCCGCCACGCGCCGCGCACGGGCGACTTCACGACGGCCATCGGCAACCTGACGTTTCACCGCCAGTCGTCCGTCACGGAATCGCTGTTCCATGCGGCGCGTCCCAGCGTGGCCATCATCGCGCAAGGCGCGAAGGACGTCACCCTGGGCAGCGAAACCTTCCATTACAGCCGCATGCAGTATCTGCTGACGTCCGTCGACCTGCCGGTGCAGGTGCGCGTGGTGGAAGCGAGCGTGGACAAGCCGCACCTGTGCGTGGTGCTGGGCATCGACATCGCCGACGTGGCCGCGCTGCTCGACAGCGAAAGCGACGGAAGCGGCACCGCGCAGCAGAAACTCCTGCCCGCCACGCGCGGCATTTCCGTCAGCGACGTGTCGGCCGAGCTGCTCGACGCCATGCTGCGCCTCGTGCGCCTGCTCGACAAACCGGGGGAAATCGCCACCTTGGCGCCATTGATCCGCCGCGAGCTGACTTACCGCCTGCTCAATGGCCCCGTCGGCGCGCGCCTGCGCCACATGGCGCTGGCCAGCAGCCAGTCGCACCAGGTGGGGCAAGCCATCGACTGGATCAAGCACAATTATTGCGAGCCGCTGCGCATCGAGCACCTGGCCGGCATGGCGAACATGAGCATGTCGTCGCTGCACCACCACTTCAAGGCGATTACGGCCATGACGCCGATGCAGTACCAGAAGCTGCTGCGCCTGCAGGAAGCGCGGCGATTGATGCTGGTCGAGCAGATCGACGCGGGCACGGCCGGCTACCGGGTCGGCTACGCCAGCGAATCGCAGTTCAGCCGCGAATACAGCCGCCAGTTCGGCCGCGCACCCATGCGCGACGTGGGCCAGGTGCGCGCGCAGCTGAGCGGAGCAAGTACCGGCGCGGCCTATTCCGTCTTGCCGTAAGCGCCGCCGCCCGGCGTCTCGATGACGAACACGTCGCCAGTCTGCATGGCGGTCTTGCCGATATGCGCCAGCTGCTCCAGCGTGCCGTCCGCGCGCTCGACGTAATTTCGCCCCAGCGCGCCCGCCGCGCCCCCATCCATGCCGAAAGGCGGATGGATGCGGTTGTTCGACAGGATCGCCGCCGTCATCGGTTCCAAAAAGCGCACCCGGCGCACGCCGCCATTGCCGCCGTGCCAGCGCCCCGCCCCGCCCGAACCTGCGCGGATGCTGTAGCTGTCCAGCCGCACGGGAAAGCGCCACTCGAGGATTTCCGGGTCTGTCAGGCGCGAATTGGTCATGTTCGTCTGCACCACGTCCGTGCCGTCGAAACCGGGACCGGCGCCCGAGCCGCCCGATATCGTCTCGTAATACTGGTATTTCTCGCTGCCGAACGTGAAATTGTTCATCGTGCCTTGCGAGGCGGCCATGGCGCCCAGCGCGCCGTACAGGGCGTTGGTGATGCAGGTCGAGGTTTCCACGTTGCCCGAGACGACGGAGGCCGGGTACTGCGGATTGAGCATGGAGCCGGTCGGGATGATCACGGTCAAAGGCTTCAGGCAGCCCGCATTGAGAGGAATCTCGTCATCGACCAGGGTACGGAACACGTACAGCACGGCCGCCATGCAGACGGCCGACGGCGCATTGAAATTGTTCGGCAGCTGGGCGGACGTGCCCGTGAAGTCGATGACGGCGCTGCGCCGCGTCACGTCCACCTTGATCGCCACCTGGATGCGCGCGCCGTTGTCCAGGTCCAGCGCATAGCTGCCATCCTTCAGGGTGGTGATGACCCTGCGCACGGCTTCCTCGGCGTTGTCCTGCACGTGGCCCATGTAAGCTTGCACGACAGGCAAACCGAAATGCGCGACCATGTTATGCAGTTCCTCGGCCCCCTTCTGGTTGGCCGCCACCTGGGCGCGCAGGTCGGCCAGGTTTTGCCGGGGATTGCGGGCAGGCCAGCTGCCCCCCGCCAGCAGGGCCAGGGTTTCCGCTTCGCGCAGCAAACCGGTGGCGCCGTCGACCAGCTTGAAATTGTCGATCAACACGCCCTCTTCCTCGATGCGCGTGGAATCGGGCGGCATGGAGCCGGGCGTGGTGCCGCCGATATCGGCATGGTGGCCGCGCGAACCGACATAGAACAGGATGGCCCCGCCGTTTTCATCGAAGACGGGCGAGATCACCGTCACGTCGGGCAGATGCGTGCCGCCCTGGTACGGGTCGTTCAGCATGAAGACGTCGCCGGGCCGCATGGCGCCCGCATTGCGCGTCATGACGATGCGGATGCTCTCGCCCATGGAACCGAGGTGCACGGGCATGTGCGGCGCATTGGCGATCAAATGGCCTTGGGCGTCGAAGATGGCGCAGCTGAAATCGAGTCGCTCCTTGATGTTGACGGAATGGGCCGTGTTCTGCAGGCGCAGGCCCATCTGCTCGGCGATCGACATGAACAGGTTATTGAAAATTTCCAGCATCACGGGGTCGGCATTGGTCCCGATGGCGCGCCGTTCGGGCACAGCGACGCCTCTGCGCAAGATCAAATGGCCGTGCGCCGTCACTTCGGCGCGCCAGCCAGGTTCGATGACGGTGGTCGCATTGGCGTCGCTGACGATGGCCGGGCCGTCGATGGCGTCACCGGGACGCAGGCTGTCCGCCCCATACAGGCCGCTGTCGCGCCAGGCGCCGGCGCAGTACATGGCCACCGTCTGCACGGGCGCCAGAGCGCCTTCACGGGGCGCATATGCGGGCGCGGCCGGTTCCGGCGCATCGGAGGCGCCGATGGCTTCCACGGAAAGGGCTTCGACGATCAGGGCGCGCGCCGGCATCAAAAAGGAAAAGCGTTTTTTGTAGGCCGCTTCGAATTGCGCCTGCATGCCGGCAGCTGTGTCGAACAGCACGACGAGGGCCGTATCCGTGCCTTCGTAGCGCAAGTGCACGCGTTGCACGAGCGCGATGCGCTCCCCTTCCACGCCCTGGCGCAGCAAGTCGTCGAGCGCCTGCGCGCCCAATGTCTCGAAATAGCGCGCCAAGTCCACGCCCAAGGCCGCCTCGATGGCCTGTTCCCGCATGGCGCTCTGGTCGGCCAGGCCCATGCCGTAGGCCGACATCACGCCCGCCAGGCTGTGAATGAAGACCGTGCGCATGCCCAGCGCGTCGGCCACCAGGCAGGCGTGCTGGCCGCCCGCGCCGCCAAAGCTGGTAAGCGTATATTCGGTGACGTCGTGGCCGCGCTGCACGGAAATCTGCTTGATGGCGTTGGCCATATTGCCCACGGCGATGGCGACGTAGCCTTCGGCCACCTGCTCCGGCGTCGAATTCACCGTACGCGCCAGCGCTTCGAACTGGGCGCGCACCGTGGCCGCATCCAGCGCTTCATTGGCGTCGGGGCCGAAGACGCGGGGGAAGAAGACGGGCTGCAGCTTGCCCAGCATGACGTTGCAGTCGGTGACGGCCAGCGGGCCGCCGCGGCGGTAGCTGGCAGGGCCGGGATTGGCGCCCGCGCTGTCCGGTCCCACCTTGTAGCGGGCGCCGTCGAAATGCAGGATGGAGCCGCCGCCCGCCGCCACCGTTTGGATACTCATCATGGGCGCACGCATGCGCACGCCGGCGATCTGCGTCTCGAACACGCGCTCGAACTCGCCCGCGTAATGCGATACGTCGGTGGAGGTGCCGCCCATGTCGAAGCCGATGACCTTGTCGAAACCGGCCAGCGCGCTGGCGCGCACCATGCCGACGATGCCGCCGGCGGGGCCGGACAAAATGCTGTCCTTGCCCTGGAAGGCGCGCGCATCCGTCAAGCCGCCGTTCGACTGCATGAATTGCAGGTGCACGCCGGGCAGCTCCATCGCCAGCTGGTCGACGTAGCGGCGCAAAATCGGCGACAGGTAGGCGTCGACGACGGTGGTGTCGCCGCGCGCCACCAGTTTCATCATGGGGCTGACCTCGTGCGACACGGACACCTGCGTAAAGCCGGCCTCGCGCGCCAGCTGCGCCACCCGCGCCTCGTGCGCGTGGTAGCGGTAGCCGTGCATCAGCACGACCGCGATGGCGCGCACGCCGCGCGCATAAGCCTGTTCCAGCGCGGCACGCGCGGCCGTCTCGTCGAGCGGCGTCACCACCTCGCCATGCGCGCCCACACGTTCATCGACCTCGATCACGTCGCCGTACAGCAGTTCCGGCAGGATGATCTGGCGCGCGAACAGCTGCGGGCGGTTCTGGTAGGCGATGCGCAAGGCGTCGCGAAAACCGCGCGTAATGGCCAGCACGGTGGGCTCGCCCTTGCGTTCGAGCAGCGCATTGGTGGCCACCGTCGTGCCCATCTTGATGGCGCCCACCAGTTCGACGGGCAGCGGCGCGCCGGGCGCAAGGTCCATCAGCTGGCGCATGCCGGCCAGCGCCGCGTCGCGGTACTGGCCCGGGTTCTCCGATAGCAGTTTATGCGTGGCCAGGCTGCCGTCAGGACGGCGCGCCACGATGTCCGTAAAGGTGCCGCCCCGGTCGATCCAGAATTGCCAGTCCATCGCCTTGCCTCCGCACTTATGTGAGATGGCTATTGTAGCCGCACAATTTACGGCACACCGCAGGCGTGCGCGGCTTGCCTTTCGCCCGCTTCGGCCTTATGTTGAAGATATGCTGACTAACGGAACACGCTCCATGAACCTGATCGACTCTGCCGCCCCCTTGTATTCCATCGCCGAACTGCGCGCCATCGAACAGGCGGCCATGCGCGACCTGCCGCAAGGGCTGCTGATGCAGCGCGCGGGCCAGGCCGCCGCCAGCGCCGCCCTGAAGCTGCTGCATGCCCAAGACGATGGCGAAGACGCTGGCCACCGGCGCGTCCTGGTGCTGGCCGGCCCCGGCGACAACGGCGGCGACGCGCTGGAAGCCGCCGCGCACCTGGCCGGCAGCGGCACCGAGGTACTCGTCTGGCTGGCGCCCGAGGCGCAAGCCACGTCGCCCGAACGCGAACAGGCCCTGAGCCGCGCGCGCAACAGCGCCGCGCGCTGCATGGATGCGGCAACGTCCATGGCCTCGGCCGCCGTGGGCGCCGCGCCATGGCACCTGGTCATCGATGGCCTGTTCGGCATCGGCGCGTCGCGCCCCCTGGACGGCGAATGCCGCGACATGGCGCAGCTGGTCAACAAGCTCGATTGTCCCGTGCTGGCGCTCGACGTGCCCAGCGGCCTGCACGCGGACACGGGCGCCATCGACGGCATCGCCATCCGCGCCACGCATACGCTCACCTTCATCGGCGACAAGCCGGGTCTGCACACGGCGAACGGCCGCGACTATGCGGGCGAAGTGGAAGTGGCGGCGCTGGCCGTCGATCCGTCCCTGCTGCCCGAAGCCAGGGCCCAGCTGGGCGGCCTGCACCTGTTCGCGCGCCAGTTGCAGCCGCGCCGGCAAAATACGCACAAAGGCAGCTACGGCAACGTGGCCATCATCGGGGGCGCGCAAGGCATGGCGGGCGCGCCCATCCTGGCGGCCCGCACGGCCCTGCATGCGGGTGCGGGAAGAGTGTATATCGCGTTTCCCGATGCACCGCCGGCGTTTGACAGCGGCCAGCCGGAGCTGATGTGCCGCCGCGCCCAGGACATGGATTTCTCGGGCCTGCACTTTGCCGCGCTGGTGGCGGGGCCGGGCCTGGGCGACGACGCCGATACGGTGGAACTGCTGCAGCGCACATTCGAGAGCGACAGCCCGCTGCTGCTCGACGCCGACGCGCTGAACCTGATGGCGGCCGAGCCGGAGCTGCAGTCGGCGCTGGCCGTGCGCACGGGCGCGGGGGCGACGATTTTGACGCCGCATCCGCTGGAAGCGGCGCGGCTGCTCGACATGACGGTAGCCGAGGTGCAGGCCGACCGCCTGGGCGCGGCGCGCCAGCTGGCGGCGCAACTGGGCGTGATCGTCGTATTGAAAGGGTCGGGCACGGTGATCGCCGCGCCCGATGGCGGCGCCGTCGTCAACAACACGGGCGGCCCCGCGCTGGCGACGGCCGGCACGGGCGACGTGCTGTCCGGCCTGTGCGGCAGCCTGCTGGCGCAGGGCTGGCCGGAATGGGAAGCGGCGATTGGCGCCGTCTGGCTGCACGGCGCGGCGGCCGATGCGCTGGTGGCGGCAGGCAGCGGTCCCATCGGCTTGACGGCGGGGGAATTGATCCCGGCGATACGCAGGTTAATCAATGCCTTGTCGGCATAGGTATGCGGTACGGTGGTGTTGGATTACGCTGCGCTAATCCAACCTACGGCTTGAGAATATCGGACGTCGGGTAGGTCGGATTAGCACGCAAGCGCGTAATCCGACAAACACGTGCAGCGATCACACCAGCCTGCCCGCCGCTATCGTAATGGTGCGGCCGCAACGGGCCGCGATTGAACTGTCGTGCGTGACGAGCACCAGGGTCGAACCCCGTTCACGGTTCAGCTCGAACATCAGCTGGATCACGGCTTCGCCCGTGGCGGCGTCCAGGCTGCCCGTCGGTTCGTCGGCAAACAGCAGCGGAGGTTCCGTCACAAATGCGCGCGCCAGCGCCACGCGCTGCTGCTCGCCGCCGGACAGGTATTTCGGATAGTGTTTCAGGCGGCTACCCAAGTTGACCCTGCCCAGCATGGCCTGCGCCTTTTCCTTCGCATCGGGGTCGCCACGCAATTCCAGCGGCAGCATGACGTTTTCCAGCGCCGTCAGGTGGGCCAGCAACTGGAACGACTGGAACACGAAACCGAGCTTTTCCTTGCGAAAACCGGCGCGGCCGTCTTCGTCAAGGGCGAAGATATCGGTACCGTCGAGCATGACCTTGCCGTCGCTGGGCGTGTCCAGGCCGGCCAGCAAACCGAGCAAGGTGGACTTGCCGGAACCGGAGGCGCCGACGATGGCCAGCGTCTCCGCCGTTTGCACGGTAAAATCAACTTGATGCAGGATGGTCAGCTCACCATCGGCATCGGGTACGCGCTTGGCCAGCTGGACCACTTCGATGGCCGGCCGGGCATTTTGGCTGTTGGGTGCCGCAGCCCGCGGGGCTGCTGCTTCTGATGGGAGAAAACTGGTGGAAGTCGCTTTAGGGAATTCGGGCATGCTGATCTATCTTAAAAAATTTCGTGAACAAATAAGTGTCAAGGGCGGCAACCGCCTGCGGCGGCGCACCCTGTCCTTGCTTCCTGCGGCAGCCCTGCTCCTGGCGTCAGGCATGACGAACGCCTATTCTGCACCAAAAACGCTGCTGGTGCTCGGCGACAGTCTCTCGGCCGAGTATGGGCTGGCACGCGGTACTGGCTGGGTGGCGCTGCTGGAACAGCGGCTGCAAGCGCAAAAGAACGACACGCGCATCGTCAACGCCAGCATCAGCGGCGAGACCACCAG
Organism: Janthinobacterium lividum; assembly: GCF_011601275.1. Lineage (GTDB taxonomy): Bacteria > Pseudomonadota > Gammaproteobacteria > Burkholderiales > Burkholderiaceae_D > Janthinobacterium > Janthinobacterium lividum_E. Next base: position 179,956 of record NZ_JAAOLY010000012.1, read on the forward strand.
CGGCGGCCGCGCCCGCCTGCCCACGCTGCTGGCCAAGCACCAGCCCGACGTCGTGCTGATCGAACTGGGCGCGAACGACGGCTTGCGCGGCTTGCCCGTGGCGGCAGCCGAAGCGAACCTGCGCGCCATGGGCGAAGCGGCAAAAAAATCGGGCGCGCAGGTGGTGCTGGTGGGCATGCGCATGCCGCCCAACTATGGCCGCGCTTACGGCGAGCAGTTTTATGGCGTGTACGGCAAGCTGGCCAAGGAATGGAAGGCGCCGCTGGTGCCCTTCATGTTCGAGGGTATCGCCGACCAGCCGCAGCTGTTCCAGGCCGACCGCATGCACCCGAATGCGCAAGCGCATCCGACGATTTTGAAAAATATCTGGCCGCAACTGGCGCCTTTGCTGAACGCGAAGTAAAGCAGCACATTCCACAGACAAAAAAATAGCCGCTCAAAAGCGGCTATTTTTATGGGCTAAAACTGATTACGGAGCTTCCGGCGCTGCTGCTACCGGTGCGGTGACCGGTTTGACGATCTTCACCTTGGCCTTGGCTTTCAGGTATTCGACGTAGTCGAACATTTCCTGTTGTGCCAGGATGCCGCTGATCTGGTCTTTCTCTTGCTGGCGGCGCGCCGCATCCACTTGCGCCGGCTGCTGCACCTTGGCGATGCGGTAGATGCCGTAGCCCAGGGCTGGCAAGTCCACGCCCACATAGGCTGGCAGCTTGCTCGTGTCCGCTTTCATGACTTGCGCGATGGCGGCGCGGTTGATGCCGTCCAGCTTGTTGCGCGACACCCATTGCGCTGCGCCGAAACCGGTGGCGTCGCCCGAGGCTTTCAAGGCGGCCAGCTTGGTCTCGCCCGCTTTCTTGGCCAGCTTCTCCGCTTCTTCCATGGTCACGCGTTGACGGATCATCGCTTCGACTTCGGCCAGCGGACGCTTCGAAGCGGGCTTGAATTCCACCACGCGGCCGGCGATCAGCACGTTCGGTGCAACGGTCACGGCTTCCGTGTTGCGCTTGTCTTTCAGCGAGTTGTTCGAGAAGATGGCAGTGAGGAACTTGGCGTTGTTGAACGGCGCCTTGCCCAGTGCCGGCGACGGCGTGCGCGACAGGTTGGCGGCGGTTTCCACTTTCAGCTTCAGCTTGTCGGCCACCGGCTTCAGGCTGTCCGATTGCTCGTAGACCGTGTTGGTGAACGTTTCCGCCATTTCCGAGTATTTCTTGGCAGCAAATTGCTTACGCAGGTCGGCCGTGATTTCGCCGCGTACTTCATCGAGCGCACGCACGTGCTGTGGCTTGAGCGAGGTGACGGTCAGGATGTGGTAGCCGAAATCGGAAGCGACGACATCGCTGATTTCGCCTTGCTTGAGTTTCGCGACAGCGCTCAGCAGCGGTGCCGGCAAACCATCCTTGCCGATCACGCCCAGGTCGCCGCCCTGCTCCGCGGAAGCCGGGTCTTCCGACTTGGCCTTGGCCACGGCGGCGAAGCTGGCAGGCGTCTTGCGTACTTCCGCCAGGATCGCTTCGGCCTTGGCCTTGGCGGCGGCCTTGTCGGCAGCCGATGCATCTTTCTTGACGGCGACCAGGATGTGGCTGGCCTGACGCGCTTCCGGCGTCGTGTAGGCTTTCTGGTTCTTCGCGTAGTAGGCGGTCACGTCGGCGTCGCTGACGTCGACTTGCTCGCCCGCAGCACTGTCGTCGAGCACGACGTATTCGATCTTGGCTTGTTCCGGGATTTCGAAGAACTTGCTGTTCTTGTCATAGAAGGCCTTGATCATGGCCTCCGTCACTTTGACTTCCGGCACGTACTGGGCGATCGGCAACAGCAGTTCCTGCACTTCGCGCTCTTCCGAGGTGATGTCGGACAGGCGCTTGGACACGGTGTTCGGGGCGAAGGCCGTGCCTTGGACGGCGCCGGCCAGTTGCTGCAGGGCCAGGTCGCTGCGGCGGCGTGCATCGTATTGCTGTGGGGACATGCCTTGGGCGGCCAGCATGGCCTTGTAGCGTTCCAGGTCGAATTTACCGTCCGGCAAGGTCAAGCCTGGGATTTCCAGCACTTCCTTTTGCAGCACGGCATCGCTGATGACCAGGTGGCTACGGCCCACTTCGGCGGCCACGGCGCGCTCGGCGATCAGGTTGTCGAGGATGCTCTTGCGGGCTTCCGGCGTATCAAACATTTTCTGGTCGAACTGCTCGCCCATCATCTGGCGGTAGCGGTCGATCTGCTGGCGTTGCGCTTCTTCATATTGCTGCTGCGTAACGACCTGGTCGCCGACCTTGGCGATGGTGTTCGCGCCATCGCCGAAGCTTTGGTAGCCGCTGATACCGACCAGTGCAAAAGACGGGACGATGACCAGCATCAGGAGAAACTGCATCAAGCGTCGATGGGTACGAATAAATTCAAACATGGTCAGCCAATTCGGGATGAGTGGATCACTATAAAAAAAGGCGAACATGCGTTCGCCTTGATTTCTTCGGCGGAATGGACGGGACAGATGTCCACTTCCCCTTTAGATTCAACAACTTGGCGCTGGAACTAAAGCAGGATTCTGACGCCCAAGCCATTATCTCCTGATTCTACAATGCCCATAGCGCTATAGCAAGGGTAAATCAGGGCGCGCGCCCTGCCCTGGCGCCGCCTGAACGGCAAGGCGCCAGCCCAGGCATTAAACCGGGCGCAACTTAAAGCGGATATAAATCGAGGTGCGTTTTATTCAAAACGGCAGGACGGGATTTTAAAAGACGGCGCACCGAGATAATCTGGCGCTGGAAAAGAAAAACCCGCGCTACTTATTCAGCAGCGCGGGCTTCTATATTCTGGCGGAGCGGACGGGACTCGAACCCGCGACCCCCGACGTGACAGGCCGGTATTCTAACCAACTGAACTACCACTCCTTAAGAGCGTATTTTTTTGGCGGAGCGGACGGGACTCGAACCCGCGACCTCCGACGTGACAGGCCGGCATTCTAACCAACTGAACTACCACTCCGAAAAATACACAGTACTGCTTGCATTTGCATCCAAGGCTGCGATTCGCAGAACTTCAACCTTGAAATCGCGGCACCCGAAGGCGCCGCCAAATGTTTCCGGTGATTGTCACCTCACCGAAGTCCGTTAGTTTACAGCATCCTTCAAAGCTTTACCAGCTTTAAATTTTGGAACTTTTGCTGCTTCGATCGTGATCGCTTCTTTGGTACGCGGATTGCGGCCGGTACGTTCAGCGCGTTCGCTGACCGAGAAAGTGCCAAAACCAACCAGCGTTACGCTGTCGTTGTTTTTCAAAGTTTCCGTCACGCCGCCGATAACAGCGTCGAGTGCGCGCGCAGCGGCGGCTTTGGAAATGTCAGCTTTTTCAGCAATGTGGTCGATCAATTCAGTCTTGTTCACTAGCATCCCCAATTACAAAGGTATAAAACGTTTACCGTATCGTTGCGGCACTTTTGGCACCACAGCTGTCCGGCGAAAAAAATGTGCAGGCGTATTAAACAAGCCACACTGTATATGTGTCAAGCGCTTTGGGGGCGCAATTCACGTTTCAATATAAAACAAGCGCTCTAAAAGCGCTTGTTTGGGGAAAACAGAGGTAAAACGTTAGTGTTTTACTACCTCGCCGGCCGCGTCAGGCTTGGCCGCGGCGGCCGTGACAGCCTCCACCGCAGCGACGTCCGCCAACGCTTCAGGCATGCGTTCGAGGGCGATTTCCAGCACTTTGTCGATCCAGCGCACCGGCACAATCTCCAGCTTGTTCTTGACGTTGTCCGGAATGTCGGCCAGGTCTTTCACGTTTTGCTCTGGAATCAAGACCGTCTTGATGCCGCCGCGATGGGCCGCCAGCAGCTTTTCTTTCAGGCCGCCGATCGGCAACACTTCGCCACGCAAGGTGATCTCGCCCGTCATCGCCACGTCGGCGCGCACAGGAATGCCCGTGAAGACCGAGACCATCGCCACCGTCATGGCCGCGCCAGCCGAAGGACCATCCTTCGGTGTCGCGCCTTCCGGCACGTGGATGTGGATGTCGCTCTTCTCGAACACGTCCGCCTTGATGCCCAGGCGCTGTGCCCGGCTGCGCACCACCGTGCGTGCTGCCTCGATCGACTCTTTCATGACGTCGCCCAGGGTACCCGTGCGGATGATGCCGCCCTTGCCCGGCATCGACACGGCTTCGATGGTCAGCAGATCGCCGCCCACTTCCGTCCATGCCAGACCGACCACCTGGCCCACCTGGTTTTCTTTCTCCGCGACGCCAAAATCGTAGCGGCGCACGCCGAGGAATTTATCCAGGTTCTTCGAATTGACGATGACTTTCTTGTCGGATTTCTTCAGCAGCAGCATCTTGACCACCTTGCGGCAGATCTTCGACACTTCACGCTCGAGCGAACGCACACCGGCTTCCCGCGTGTAATAGCGGATGATGTCGCGCAAGGCCGACTCGGCCACCGAGATTTCCTCTTCCTTCAAGCCATTGTTCTTGATCTGCTTCGGCAGCAGGTAGCGCTGCGCGATGCTGGTCTTTTCATCTTCCGTGTAACCGGACAGACGGATCACTTCCATGCGGTCAAGCAAGGCTGGCGGAATGTTGTACGAGTTCGACGTGGCCACGAACATCACGTCGGAGAGGTCGAAATCGACTTCAATGTAATGGTCGGAGAACGTGTGGTTCTGTTCCGGGTCCAACACTTCCAGCAGGGCCGACGAAGGATCGCCGCGGAAATCGGCACCCATCTTGTCGACTTCATCGAGCAGGAACAAAGGATTGCGCACGCCGACTTTCGACAGCGATTGCAAGATCTTGCCCGGCATCGAGCCGATGTAGGTGCGGCGGTGGCCGCGGATCTCGGCTTCGTCGCGCACGCCGCCCAGGGCCATGCGCACGAACTTGCGGTTCGTCGCGCGGGCGATGGACTGGCCCAGCGAGGTCTTGCCCACGCCAGGAGGACCGACGAAGCACAGGATAGGCGCTTTGAGCTTGTCGACGCGCTGTTGCACCGCGAGATATTCCAGGATGCGTTCCTTGACCTTGTCGAGGCCGTAGTGGTCGCCCTCGAGCACTTTTTCCGCATTCGACAAGTCGTTATTGACCTTGGATTTCTTTTTCCAAGGCAAGTTGACGAGGGTGTCGATGTAGTTGCGCACAACGGTGGCTTCGGCCGACATCGGCGACATCAGCTTGAGCTTTTTCAGCTCGTTGGTGGCCTTGTCGAGCGCTTCCTTCGGCATTTTGGCCGAAGCGACTTTTTTCTCCAGCTCGTCGAGGTCGGCGCCATCTTCGCCCTCGCCCAGTTCTTTCTGGATCGCCTTGACTTGCTCGTTCAGGTAGTACTCGCGCTGCGACTTTTCCATCTGGCGCTTGACGCGGCCGCGGATGCGCTTTTCCACCTGCAGGATGTCGAGCTCGCCTTCGAGCTGGCCCAGCAGGTGCTCGAGGCGCTTGGCCACGCTGAAAATTTCCAGGATGACTTGTTTTTGCTCCAGTTTCAGGGGCAGATGCGCGGCCACCGTGTCGGCCAGACGGCCGGCATCGTCGATACCGGACAACGAAGCGAGGATTTCCGGTGGGATCTTTTTGTTCAGTTTGACGTACTGGTCGAACTGCTGCACGATCGCGCGGCGCATGGCTTCGACTTCCGACTCGTCGCCCGGCTCGGACTCGAGCGGCGTCAGGTCGGCGATGAAGTGCGTCGGCGCATCGCTGATGTGGTTGATACGGGCACGCTGCGCGCCTTCGACCAGCACCTTGACGGTGCCATCGGGCAGCTTCAGCATTTGCAGAATATTGGCAACGCAGCCAATTTCATAGATGTCCGAAGGCGATGGCTCGTCCTTCGCGGCTGCTTTTTGAGCGGCAAGCATGATGCTCTTGCCCTGCTCCATCGCAGCTTCCAGCGCCTTGATCGACTTTGGACGGCCAACGAACAGCGGTATCACCATATGCGGGAAAACGACGACATCCCGCAACGGCAATAACGGCAGTTGAGTTTGCTCAGTTAATTTGGAAGTTGTCATGGCGTACCTTATAGAAAGCGTGTTTACGATGTTGGCGCTCGCTGCCAAAACACAAGACCGGCGAGAATAAATAATTCTGTGAAACAAACATTTTTCTGTCTATTTCGCAAAACACACCCGCATGACGGTAATAAGTGCAGTTTTCACAGTAAAAAAGCCACGCGCAGCTAAGCGCCGCGAGTGGCTTTCCGATTGAAGCCTGCACTCATTGATTTAAATTGTACTGCCATGCATTAAGGAATCAAAACCCTTTTTATGCATTTGTCTCAGCAGTAATCAATTTTCTCCGGAGGCCTTGGCAGTCTCTTGATAAATCAACAAAGGTTTGGCGCCACTGGTGATGGTATTTTCGTCGATGACGACCTTCACCACATTTTGTTCGCTCGGCAGTTCGTACATGACGTCCAGCAAAGCATGTTCCAGGATGGAACGCAGGCCACGGGCGCCGGTCTTGCGCGCCAGCGCCTTCTTGGCGATCGCATGCAGGGCGGCCGGACGAATCTCCAGTTCCGCGCCTTCCATCTCGAGCAACTTCGAATACTGCTTGATCAGTGCATTCTTCGGCTCGACGAGGATCTGGATCAGCGCCTCTTCCGTCAATTCCGCCAGGGTGGCGATGACGGGCAGACGGCCGACCAGTTCCGGGATCAGGCCGAACTTGACCAGATCTTCCGGCTCCGCTTGCAACATCAGTTCGCTGGCCGAGCTTTGCGACTTGCTGCGCACCGTGGCCGAGAAGCCGATGCCGCTCTTTTCGGAACGGTTGGCGATCACTTTCGACAGGCCGTCAAAGGCGCCGCCGCAGATGAACATGATGTTGGTCGTGTCGATCTGCACGAAATCCTGGTTCGGATGCTTGCGGCCGCCTTGTGGCGGCACGGAAGCCATCGTGCCCTCGATGAGTTTGAGCAAGGCTTGCTGCACGCCCTCGCCCGACACGTCGCGCGTGATGGACGGATTGTCGGACTTGCGCGAAATCTTGTCGATTTCATCGATGTAGACGATGCCGCGCTGGGCTTTCTCGACGTCATAGTTGCAGCTTTGCAGCAGCTTCTGGATGATGTTTTCCACGTCCTCGCCTACATAACCGGCTTCGGTCAGGGTGGTGGCGTCGGCGATCACGAACGGCACGTTGAGCATGCGCGCCAGGGTCTGTGCCAGCAGGGTCTTGCCCGAGCCGGTAGGACCGACCAGCAAGATGTTGCTCTTGGCCAGTTCGATGTCGTCTTTCTTGCCTAGGTGTTTGAGGCGCTTGTAATGGTTGTACACCGCCACCGACAGGATGCGCTTGGCAGTCTGCTGGCCGATCACGTACTGATCGAGCAAGGCGGCAATTTCTTGCGGCGTCGGCAGGTCGGATTTGGTACCGGTCACCGTCTCGATGCTCGACGTTTCATCACGGATGATGTCGTTGCACAGGTCGATGCACTCGTCGCAAATGAACACGGACGGGCCGGCGATGAGTTTCTTCACCTCGTGCTGGCTTTTGCCGCAGAACGAGCAATACAGTAATTTTTCGCCGCTAGAGGATTTTTTGTCTGACATAAGGCATTTTGGTTGGAACTGCATTAACAATATTGCAAAATCGCAAGCCGGAGTGCGGTAGTTGCCGGAAAGGCAGCTACCCATGGCGCAAGTCAACAACGTGCACAAGCTCCATGCTACCCGAAATAAAAGCGAAACGCCCGAACGTTTGATCGCCCGGGCGTTTACTTACTTGCTTAGCAATACCGGTAGGGGCTCATCAAGCGCGGCTGGTCAACACTTTGTCGATCAAACCATACTCAACGGCCTCGTCGGCGGACATGAAACGGTCGCGATCGGTGTCCTTGGCGATCTGTTCGATCGACTGGCCCGTGCGCTCGGCCATGATGCCGTTCAAGCGGGTGCGCAGGTAAAGGATTTCCTTCGCCTGGATCTCGATGTCGGATGCCATGCCTTGCGAACCACCGGACGGCTGGTGAATCATGATGCGCGAGTTCGGCAGCGAGAAACGCTTGCCCTTGGCGCCAGCGGCCAGCAGGAAAGCGCCCATCGAAGCAGCCATGCCCGTGCACAGGGTGGAGACGTCCGGCTTGATGAACTGCATGGTGTCGTAGATGGCCATGCCGGCCGAGACCGAACCACCTGGCGAGTTGATGTAGAGCGAGATTTCCTTTTCCGGATTTTCGCTTTCCAGGAACAGCAGCTGGGCGACAACCAGGTTGGCCATCTGGTCATTGACCGGGCCGACCATGAAAATCAAGCGTTCCTTCAGCAGGCGCGAGTAAATATCATACGAGCGCTCGCCGCGACCGCTTTGTTCCACCACCATCGGCACCAGGCCGAGCATCTCTGTGTCCAGCGCCGGATTACGGTTCATACCTGTCATTTCATTTCCTTGTGAAGCAGTTAGGGGATACCGCCCTCGCCTTTCGGCAAGAGCAAGCATCCCAATACCAACTGGTTTACGCTTGTGCGTTGCTTCCCATCAGTTCGTCGAAAGCAACTGCTTTCGTCGTGACTTTCGACAGGCCCAACACGTAAGTGACGACGTTTTCTTCCAATACAAGGGCTTCGATCTCACCCAGACGACGACGGTCGCTGTAGTAGTACTTCAGCACTTCGCGCGGATCTTCGTAGCTTTGGGCGAAATCTTCGATTTGCGCCTTGACTTGCTCAGGCGTTGCCTGCAGGTTGTTGTCGCCCACCAGTTGCGACAGGATCAGGCCCAGGCGTACGCGACGCTCGGCTTTTTCTGCGAACAGTTCTGCTGGGAAAGGCACGTCCTTGACGTTCATGCCGCGCTGCGCCATGTCTTGACGGGTCATTTCGGCCAGGCGTTCGGAATCTTGAGCGATCAGCGTTTTTGGCACTTCCAGCTCAGCAACTTTGATCAGCGCGTCCATGACGGCTTCCTTGTTGCGTGCTTTCACGCGGCCAGCAACTTCGCGTTGCAGGTTGACTTTGATGTCTTCGCGCATTTTGGCCAGGTCGCCGTCGGCAACACCCAGCGACTTGGCGAATTCAGCATCGACTTCCGGCAGGTGCGCCCATTCCAGCTTTTGCAAGGTGATGGTGAACGATGCGGTTTTGCCGGCAACGTCTTTACCATGGTAGTCCTCTGGGAACGACAATGGGAAAGTCTTGGACTCGCCCACTTTCAGGCCCAGGGTCGCTGCCTCGAATTCTGGCAGCATGCGGCCTTCGCCCAGCACGAAAGCGTAGCCTTCAGCTTTGCCGCCTGGGAATTCAACGCCGTCGATCGAGCCGACGAAGTCGACGGTCACGCGGTCGCCGTTCGCAGCGATAGCCTCGCCGCCGTCGCCGTGTTCGCCAGCTTCGCCCTTGGTGTGGAAGTGCACGCGCTGCTTGCGCAGGATGTCGATGGTCTTGTCGATTTCGGCTTCCGACACGTCGGCTTGCACGGTTTCGATTTCAACGGCCGTCAGGTCGCCGATGGCGACTTCCGGATACACCTCGAACGTGGCGTCGAAAGCCAGTTGGCCTTCGGCTGCTTCTTCTTTCGGCACGATGTTCGGGAAACCGGCCACGCGCAGGTTGTTTTCGTTGGCGGCGTCGTTGAACGCGCGGCCGACTTTGTCATTCAGCACTTCGGATTCAATTTGGTAGCCGTATTGTGCTGCGACCATTTTCAACGGCACTTTGCCCGGACGGAAGCCCGGTGCCTTAGCCGTACGGGCTTGCACTTTCAGGCGCTTCTCAACTTCCGTGCGGACGTCCGTCAGCGGGAAGGAGATCGTGATACGACGTTCGAGTTTGCCCAAGGTTTCGACTGCAGTTGCCATGTAAAAAATCGTCCAAAAAATAAACACTGTTGGTGCGAGAAAAGAAGACCCGACCCCCTGCGCCATCACTGGCGGCAAGACATGGGTCCAGCTTCACTCGCTCGCATATTCATCTGTAAAAGCACTGAAAACAGGACGATGGACCTGGTCTACCCGGCGGAGGGAAAAACCCGCACCAGGCACCAAACAATCCGCCGCTTCCAGTACTGCGACAGGGCTCCGAGCGTCCAACCCTGCTTCTCAGTAAATGCAGGGCCGGCCATCATTCGGTAAAGCGTGGCATTATAACAAAGGACTTCGGGAAAGTGGCTGGCTTTGCAGCCCGGCCACAGAGGATACCAGCGGCAGCGAACGAATCGCTACAGCCTGGATGGCCCTGTCTTTACTCTTGCCCCGGCATTCTTTATTTCGCCAGAAACAGGCTTTCCAGCCTGCTTCGTTCATTAGTATATGCGAACTGGCGCCCCGTCCGAAACAAAGAAATGCGCTCCTGGCGAAGATTTCCGCCAAAAAACCTTTGATTTACCTCAATTTGGCCATTTTTCAGGCAAACCTAAGCCGCGCGCCCCCTCTCCAAGTGAATTTAAAGGAGAAAACATCATGAGCGATAGCACATCCAGCAACTCCAGCAATGCCAAAGCCAAGCTGCAAATGGTCCTCAGCCGCCTGCTCGACGGCGTCACGGACGACGATCTGCAAAAAATCCAGACGGAAGTCGATGAAATGGAGTTGCGCATGAAGGGAGACGGCCACCACGACCACGACCACCCCACCGTCGCCTGACCCGGTCCCGCCCGTGCAACCCGTGCAACCTGTGCCAACCTTTCGCGCCACGCCACCGGATGCGGACGTGCTGACCGCCGTGGAAACGGCGCTGGTGACCCACCGTGCTTTTGGCGACAGCGGCTACATCCGCGACCAGCTGGCCGTCGCCTACCGGCGGCGCCTGCACAAGCTGGGCGGCACCCTGCCCGAGGCCGAACGGTTGGCTGGCGCGCTCGATACGGCGCCGCCCGCTCGCCAACGCCAGTTGCTGGGCGACACGGTGCTGCGCTGCGCCGTCCAGCACGCCATGCGCCAGCTGCACTTGGGTGACGAGTACGGACTGCCCCTGCAGCAATGCGCGGCGCTATTCCAGGCGGCCAGCGAGCACTTGGACGCGGGCCTGCCCGGCGGCCCGCTGGTGACCCATCTGCCGCCCATGGCACGCTTGCACGAGGGGCGCATCATGGAAGAAGCGGACACCGAATGTGACACCTGCATATGGCACGCCTGGCAGGGAGGCACGCCGTATGCGCGCGCTTTCCTTGCCGTGATGGATGATAACTACGGCGCGCCGCTGGCCACCCCTACACCACAGGAACGGATTCTTCTGCGCCGCGGGCTCGGCTTGCTGGAAACCCTGCTGCCCCGCCTGACGGCCAGCACGCTTTCTCATGTGCAATTGATCGCCCTGTTTCCCAAGCTGGGCACGTGGCGCGGCAAGGCGTCCAGCTCGCAATTTCGCGTCAATGGGAGCGTGTTCCTGAATCAGGAATTGATTGGCAACCCCTGGTGGCTGGCCGAGCACTTGCTGCACGAGTCGCTGCACCAGAAACTGTACGACTTCCGCCACGGACACAGCCTGCTGGCGCCCGACTATGCGCGCGACGACGGCGCCAAGGTCTGTTCGCTGTGGAATGCGCCCGATGACGATGGCAATCACTATTGGGATGCCCACCGCACCCTGGCCGCCTTTCATGTGTATGTCCACCTGGCATTGCTGTGCCTGCTGGCCGAGCGCCAGGAAGCGGCGCTGGCGCCACAGTACGGCCCCATCGGCCAGCACATGAGCGGCAGCCGGCGCGCCATCGACCGCGCCCGCTACCTGGGCGAACAATTGCACAGCACCACCTGGCCGGAACTGGGATTGGCCGGGCGACAGATGACGCACTGGCTGCTGGACGTGCTCGACGCGCTCGACACGCAACGGCGGCCCAGCGGCGCCACCCTGCACCTGCTGCTCGACCTGTACGAACGCCAGAGCCGCAAGCTCGACACTTTCCTCGCGCGGCAGCCGCCGCCCCGCAGCGACACGCTGGCCACCCAGGCGCAGCAAGAGGTGGCGATGACGCGCGAGGCGCTGTACCTGCTGGATAAGGAAGCGCAGCAGTCAACCCATGCGCAGGAGTACAACTGGCCGCAGGCACGGCAGCGCGTCTTGCAGACACTTTGGCCGCTGACTGAAGATGATAAATTAATGGAAAGAAGCGGCTACCCGCAGGCACAGGCACTGATTGCGCAGATGGTGCAACAGTCGAGCCGGCAACTGGGCGCACTCGGCGCACTGGGCTGATGAAATTAGTTCAGGGAAAATTTTGATGGTGCTGCACTTCCGGGCTGGAACAACCCGGATTGGTGCGGATGGGGAGACTCGAACTCCCAAGCCGAAGCACTGGCTTCTAAGACCAGCGTGTCTACCAATTCCACCACATCCGCATCTTTTGCACGCAGCTTGTACATACCACTTTGCTGACGCCCCTGATTTTAACAACTCGGGAGCGATCTGGCTACCTTGGACTTGCAGGACAAGCTTGCGGTAAAGCAAAGGCGGCATTCTACTGGATTTCCCAGAGGAATGCCGCCTTTTTTATGCCGACACCTTGATGCCGATTTCTAGCCCTCTTTTGCGGTCACATGCTCCGGCTTCTTGACCCGGAACCAGGCCGCATACAGAGCCGGCAGGAACAGCAGGGTCAAGGCCGTCGCCAGGATCAATCCCCCCATGATGGCGACCGCCATCGGTCCCCAGAACACAGAGCGCGACAGCGGGATCATGGCCAGCGCCGCGGCGGCGGCCGTCAGCACGATGGGACGGCAGCGGCGCACGGCCGAGTCGATGATGGCGTCCCATGGCGTTGAACCGTCATTGATGTCTTGCTCGATCTGGTCGACAAGGATCACCGAGTTGCGGATGATCATGCCGAACAGCGCGATGATGCCCAGGTTGGCCACGAAACCAAGTGGCCGGCCCAGCGCCAGCAAGGCAAACGCGGCACCCGCCACGCCCAGCGGCCCCGTCAGGAAAACCAGCAGGGAACGCGAGAAACTGTGCAGCTGCAGCATCAGCAAGGTGAAGATGATGAAAATGGCCAGCGGCAAGTTCGCCGAGATCGACGCTTCCGCCTTGCCGCTGTCGGCTGCCACGCCTTTCACGACGATGCGATAGCCGGCCGGCAACTTGGCGCGCAAGGCGGCGAGCTGCGGCGCCAACTGCGTCGACACGGTGGCGCCCTGGATGCCGTCGATCACGTCCGACTGCACGGTGATGGCCCATTCGCGCTTGTCGCGCCACACCACGCCTGGTTCCCACACGAAATGCGCGCGGGCCAGCTGCGAAATGGGGACGGACTTGCCCGTTGCCGTCGGGATATTCGTGTCATTCAACACGGAAATCGTCGCCCGCTCCTCCAGAGGCTGGCGCACCTGGATGTCGATCAGCTTGTTATCTTCGCGGAACTGGCCGATGACCGTGCCCGACAAAATCGTATTGGCCGCCTGCATCACCGTTTTCGACGTGACGCCCAGCGCGCGCATCTTGTCCTGGTCCAAGTCCAAGCGCAGCACTTTCACCGATTCATTCCAGTTGTCGTTGACGCCCAGGGTGTTCGGATTGGCGCGCATGATGTCCTTGACCTGGTCGGCAATGGCCCGCACACCGGCCACTTCCGGTCCCATCACGCGAAATTGCACGGGATACGGCACCGGCGGTCCATTCGGCAACAGTTTGACCCGGCCCCGCACTTCCGGAAAATCCTTCTTGAAGACGTCGACGATTTGCTGGCGCAAGCGTTCACGTTCAGCCAGACTCTTCGGCAGGATCACCACTTGCGACACATTGGTCTGCGGGAAGATCTGGTCCAGCGGCAAGTAGAAACGGGGGCTGCCCGTACCGACGTAGCTGGTGACGCTTTCCACGCCATCGAGCTTGTTCACAAACGCTTCGAATTTCTTGACCTGCTTTTCATTCGCGGCAAACGTCGTGCCTTCGGGCGACCACAGTTCCACCATCAGTTCCGGACGGCTGGAATCGGGGAAGAATTGCTTTTCGATAAAGTTAAAGCCGTAAATCCCCAGCGCAAAGATGGCCAGGGTGGCGGCAATGGTCGTCTTGCGCCATTCCACGCACCAGGTGACGGCGCGGCGGAAGCGGCGGAAGTTCGGCGTGTCGAACAATTCATGGTCGTTATGCGCGTGCGGTTTCACTTTCAGCAAGATGTAGCCGATGTATGGCGTAAACACCACGGCCACCACCCACGAAATGATCAGGGCCAGCGCATTCACGGAGAACAAGGAGAACGTGTATTCGCCTGCAGCCGACTTGGCCAGGCCGATCGGTAAAAAGCCCGCCACCGTGATCAGGGTGCCCGTCAGCATGGGCATGGCCGTCGAGGTGTAGGCGAACGTGGCCGCGTCGAAACGGGACATGCCCTCTTCCATCTTGCGCACCATCATCTCGACGGCAATGATGGCGTCGTCGACGAGCAAGCCCAGCGCGATGATCAGGGCGCCCAGGGAAATCTTGTGCAAGTCGATGTCGAGCAGGCGCATGAACAGGAAGGTGACGGCCAGCACCAATGGAATGGTCAGCGCCACCACCAGGCCCGGGCGCACGTCGATGCGCAGCGGCTTCGTATGCAAGCCCAGCGCGACGAAGCTGACGGCCAGCACGATCAGAATGGCTTCGATCAGGGTATGCACGAACTCGCCCACGGAAGCGGAAACGGCTTCCGGCTGGTTCGACACGCGTTGCAATTCTATGCCGACCGGCAATTCGCGCTTCATGCGCGTGACGGTGGCCTGCAAGGCCTTGCCCATGTCGATGATATTGCCGCCCTTTTCCATCGACACGCCCAGGCCGATCACTTCCTTGCCGTTGAAACGCATCTTGTCCTTCGGCGGATCGATGAATTCGCGTTTCACGGTGGCAAAGTCACCGAGGCGGAAGGTGGTGCCGTTGGCGCGCAGTTCCAGGTTTTCCAGGTCCTTCACGGTCACCATGGCGCCCGTCACCCGCACTTGCAGATTATCGGTTGGCGTCACCAGCACGCCCGTGGCGTTGATGCTGTTTTGCTCGGACAATTGCTGCACGATGGCGTCGAATGGAATGCCCAGCTGGGCAAATTTCTTGTGCGAAAAGATGATATTGATCTTTTCATCCTGCACGCCGAACAGTTCCACCTTCGATACCTGCTCCACGGCCAGCAATTCCTGGCGCACCTTGTCCGCATAATCCTTCATTTCCGCGTATGTAAAACCGTCGGCGGACAGGGCGAAGATGGAACCGTAGGTGTCGCCGAACTCGTCGTTGAAGAACGGTCCCACGACGCCGGACGGCAAGGTGCCCTTGATGTCTCCGATCTTCTTGCGCACCTGATACCAGGCGGCCGCCGTTTCCTTGGGCGGCGCCGATTCGCGCAGCTGCAGCAGGATCAGGGTTTCGCCCGGCTTCGAATAGCTGGTGATCTCGTCGATGTACGGCGTTTCCTGCAATTTCTTTTCCAGCTTGTCCGTCACCTGCTCGGCCATCTGCAGGGCCGTGGCGCCGGGCCAGTAGGCCTGCAAGACCATGGCGCGGAAAGTGAACGGGGGATCTTCATCCTGGCCCAGGTTGGCATAGCTGAGCATGCCGCCGATCAGCAGCACGGCCATCAGGTAGCGCGTCAGCGGAATGTGTTCGAGGGCCCAGCGCGACAGATTGAAGCCGCCCTTCATTTGGCCGCCCCCACGCTGACGGCGGCAGCGGCGGCATCGGGCTTGCTGGCCAGTTCGGCGCCGAGGATGGTTACTTTCTGGCCAGGCTTGAGCAGGTTGACGCCGGCCGTGACCACCGTCTGCCCTGCCTTGACGCCCGAGGTCAGCAGCAATTCATTGCCCGCCACGCCGCCCACCATCACCGGCACGAGCTTCACGGCGCCGTTTTCCACTACCCAGACGGAGCTTTGCGACTTTTCATTGAACAGGGCCGTCAGCGGCACCTTGATCTGCGGCGTGGCCGTCTGCGAAGCGAACTGCACCACGGCCGTCATGCCCAGGCGCACTTGCGGCGCGTCAGGGATGCTGACCTTGGCAGTATAGGTGCGCGTGGCCGCATCGGCCACGGGCGACACTTCGCGGATCTTGCCCGGCAGCGCCTGCTTCGGGTCGGCCCAAAGACGCACGACCACATCCTTGACACTGCGCAAGGTTTCCACCTTGTCTTCAGGAATGCCGATCACGACTTCCTTCTCGCCGCTCTTGGCCACCACCACGACGGGCGCGCCAGGCGCCACCACCTGCCCTACTTCCGCATCGATGCGCGTGACGACGCCGTCCGCATCGGCCAGCAGGCTGGCGTAGCCGGACTGGTTCGCCTGGCCCCGGTACAGGGCTTGCGCCGCTTCCACGTTGGCCTGCGCCGCCTTGTAGGTGGCATCCTTGCCATCGAGCACGGCCTGACTGACGAAATTTTTCTCGCGCAAGTCCTGGTAGCGCTTCAATTCCGCGCGCGCCAGGTCGCGGTTCGTTTCCGCGCTCACCAGCGAGGCCTTGGCCTGCGCCTGCGACAACTGCAAGTCGACAGGATCGAGTTGCATCAGCACTTGCCCCTTCTTGACGCTGGCGCCCACGTCGACCTTGCGCGCGACGATCTTGCCGCCCACGCGGAAACCCAGCTGCGACACGACGCGTGGCACGACTTCGCCCGACAGCTCGGCACTCACGTCAACATTACTACTAGACAACACGATGGCACGCACGGGACGCACGTCTTCCACTTTGACGGCAGGCTTGGAACAGGCCGCCAGGGTAGTCGCAAGGGCCGCGGCGGCAATCAGCCGCAAGGCAGGAATTGCGGATGCGCCGGTCTCGCGGCGCAGGGTTTTCAGGGCAAACAAGGTATTTTCCTTTACTATGCGGACTGCAATATTTTTATGCGGAGAAACTTTTTGCTTGCCCTTTGGGTTAAGCCAAACTTTTTCGCACGCGATATCCTTAAATTTGTGACAATATCAGCTTGGTCATGGCGGCGAGTGATTTACCGCTAATGACTTTCTGGTTATTAATTATAATCGTGCGTAAAAGTTTTTAGTGACTTTTGCGTCATTAATCTTGAGACGTACAACGCCCGGCCCCATTCCACCGTTTGAGCGGTGCCGGACAAACGCAAGACTAGAGAAGTGTGTTCATGCCTGTAGACCATTACGAAAATTTTCCTGTTGCATCATTTTTACTGCCGCGCCGCCTGGTGCCCGCCGTCGAAGCCATCTATGCCTTCGCCCGCAGCGCCGACGACCTGGCCGATGAAGGCGACGCCACGCCGGCCGCGCGCCTGGTCGCCCTGCACGCCTACGAAGAGGCGCTGGGCCGCATCGCCCGCCAGGAAGGCCATGCCGGCGAGAACGCCGCCATGTTCGAACGCCTGGCTGGCGTCATCGCCAAACATCAGCTGCCGCTGAAGCCATTCCACGATTTGTTGTCCGCCTTCAAGCAGGATGTGGAAACGACGCGCTACGCCAGCTACGAGGATCTGCTCGATTACTGCGCCCGCTCGGCCAACCCCGTGGGACTGCTGATGCTGCACCTGTATGGTGCGGCCGATGAACAGAATGTACGCGATTCCGATGCGATATGTTCAGCTTTGCAACTAATTAATTTCTTGCAAGACGTCGCCATCGACCAGCAAAAAGAGCGCATCTACCTGCCGATGGAAGACCTGAGCCGCTTTGCCGTCTCCGCCGCCGCCTTCGAGCGGCCCGAGGCGCACGGAAAGTGGAGTGCCCTGATGCGCTTCGAAGTGGCCCGCGCCCGCGCCCTGATGCTGTCCGGCGCGCCGCTGGCCCTGCGCTTGCGCGGGCGCATCGGCTGGGAACTGCGCCTGGTGGTGCAAGGGGGCTTGCGCATTCTCGAGTGCATCGAAGCCGTCAATTACGACGTGTTCCGACGCCGTCCCAACCTGGAGAAACGCGACTGGCTGATCATTTTCTGGCGCGCCCTGCGCATGTCGCGCAAAAGCCTGCATCAAGAGACACAAGTAAAAACGGCTTTTCCCCCGTCGCCCACTCTGTAAGACGATAGAATAGCGGCTTCGATCTGCAACCCTTGCTCTTTTGACTATGTCTCCCGACGAATACTGCCAACAAAAGGCCGCCCAGAGCGGCTCCAGCTTCTACTACAGCTTCCTGTTCCTGCCGGCCGAGCGCCGCAAGGCCATCACGGCCCTGTACGCCTTCTGCCGCGAAGTCGACGATACGGTCGATGAATGCACGGACGAAGCCGTGGCACGCACCAAGCTGGTCTGGTGGCGCAAGGAAGTCAAGGCCATGTACGAGGG
The DNA here is from genome assembly GCF_011601275.1 of Janthinobacterium lividum. Taxonomy (GTDB): domain Bacteria; phylum Pseudomonadota; class Gammaproteobacteria; order Burkholderiales; family Burkholderiaceae_D; genus Janthinobacterium; species Janthinobacterium lividum_E. The sequence goes on from NZ_JAAOLY010000012.1 coordinate 198,084, forward strand.
CAACCCCACGCATCCCGTGATGCGGGCGCTGCAGCCGCACCTGGACATTTATAAACTGGAAGAAAAGCATCTGCAGGCCATCATCGACGGCATGGAAATGGACTTGAACCAGACCCGCTACCTCGATTACCAGGCCATGAGCCGTTACTGCTGGCACGTGGCCAGCGTCGTCGGTATCTTGTCGGCCAGCATCTTCGGCGCGACCCGCCCGGAAACCCTGCTGTACGCGGAAAAACTGGGCCACGCCTTCCAGCTGACCAACATCATCCGCGACGTGGGCGAAGATGCGCGCAAGGGGCGCATCTACTTGCCGATCAGCGAATTGCAGCAATTCAATGTGACGGCGGCCGACCTGCTGAACGCGCGCCACAGCGAAAACTTTGAAAACCTCATGCGTTTCCAGGTAGCACGTGCGCAGAAGGCGTATGACGAAGCATTCGCCCTGCTGCCGGCGGAAGACCGCCGCGCCCAGCGCCCGGGCCTGATCATGGCCGCCATCTACCGGACCCTGCTCAATGAAGTCGAGCGCGACGGCTACCACGTGCTGAAACAGCGCATTTCGCTCACGCCGATCCGCAAACTGTGGCTGGCCTGGAAAACCTGGGTTCGTGGCTGATCAGGCCGTGAAGCAACGCTACGCCGTCATCGGCGCCGGCTGGGCTGGCTGCGCGGCGGCCATGGAGCTGACGCGCGCCGGCCACTCGGTGACCGTGTTCGAGGCGGCGCGCACCCTGGGCGGCCGCGCACGCCGCGTCGAGAGAGAAAATACAACGCTCGACAATGGCCAGCACATCCTGTTGGGCGCGTACACGGAAACCTTGCGCCTGATTAAGCTCGCGGGGCAAGACCCTGGCGAACTGATCCTCACCGTGCCCCTGCAGATGCGCTATCCGGCGGACTCGGGCGGCATGAATTTCATCGCGCCGCGCCTGCCCGCGCCGCTGCACCTGGCGTGGGCATTGCTGCGCGCCAAGGGATTATTGCGAGCCGACAAGCTGGCCCTGATGCGTTTTTCCACCGCCATGCGCTGGATGGGCTGGCAGCTGTATAACGATTGCACGGTCAGCGAACTGCTGCAGCGCTTCGACCAGACCGATCGCCTGAACCGGCTGATGTGGCATCCGCTGTGCCTGGCCGCATTGAATACTCCGCCCGAGCGGGCCTCGGCCCGCGTCTTCATCAACGTGCTGCGCGACAGCCTGGGCGCATCCCGCCGCCGCGCGTCCGACATGCTGATACCGAAGGCGGATTTGAGTACCTTGTTGCCGGACGCGGCCGCCCGCTATGTGGAACGGCATGGCGGTACAGTGCGCCCGGGCGCCAAGGTCGATGCATTGCAGGCGCTGGCCGATGGCCGCTGGCGGCTCGATGACAGCGTCGATGAGTCCGGCACTTACGACGGCGTCATCATCGCCACCTCGTCCGTGCAGGCGGCCAGCCTGCTGCAAGGCTTGCACGATGCACGCCTCAAAGATGCTATTGACTGCATGCAAGCCTTCACGCCGGAAGCCATCAGCACCTGCTACCTGCAATACGACGCCGCGGTGCGCCTGGACTTGCCGTTCTACGCCCTCGTCGATACGCCGGGGCAACAGCACTGGGGCCAGTTCGTCTTTGACCGGGGCCAGCTCGACAGCAAGCAGGCGGGCTTGCTGGCCGTCGTCATCAGCGCCTCGGGCAATGCCGCCGAGCAAGGCCATGGCCCGCTTGCGCAAGCCATCGCGGCGCAACTGGCGCAGGTGCTGCAACGCCCGGAACTGGCGCAACCTGCCTGGACCCAACTGATCACGGAAAAGCGCGCCACCTTTGCCTGCACGCCGGACCTGGCCCGCCCTGGCAACGCCAGCGGCGTGCCGGGCTTGCTGCTGGCCGGCGACTACACGACGAATGATGACCGCACACAAGATTATCCGGCCACCATCGAGGCGGCCGTGCGCAGCGGCGTGGCGGCGGCCAAAGCCGTCATCACGGGCAAGACGGCAAAGTAGGCTTGACGGTGCATCCTCCCCTGGTGTCGCTCGCCCCCGCGAAATTGCATTCTGTCGCACCGCACTGGTGCGCCCGCGTGCGCTTGGGTACAGTCTGATCATCGACAACGGCCATGCCACGGGGAATACCATGCACACCACCTTGCACTTGAAAAATAGCTTGAAAGCCGTGGCGCTGCTCGCTTGTGTGGCGCTGGCCACCTTGATTGTCATCAACGGACAGCAGGCGCCCCATGCGCCATTGCTGCTGAGCCAGGCAAGCATGCTGCTGCCGGCCATGGGCTGAAGCGGCAAAGCGGACTGACAGGAAGAATATGATGAACAAGCAAGATTATCTCGACGCACTGCGGCGCGCGCTGGAAGGCTTGCCACCGGACCTGGTGGCCAAGACCCTCGATTATTACGAACAGACCTTCATCGAAGGCGCGGCGGCCGGCCGCAGCGAGCACGAAATCGCCGACGACCTGGGCGACCCGAAAAAGATCGCCCTCACCTTGCGCAGCAGCACCCACCGCCAGGCGTTCGAGCAAAAGAAAACGCCCGTCAACCTGCTGCGCCTGCTCGTCTCGCTCGTCGGCTTGACCATCTTCAACTTGTTCATGGTCGTGCCCGCCGCCGTCTACGCGGCCCTGCTGGCCGCACTGTATGCCGTCGGCCTGAGCTTTTACCTGGCCGGCATCGCCATCACGGCCAGCGGCTTGTCCGGCGCCAACGAACTGGTGCTCGATGGCCCGCTGCGCCACGTCTTCATCCATGACGATGACGGCGGCGAAGGCGGCGAACGGCGCGAAACGCGCATCACCATCGGCGACAAAGGCATCGAAGTGGACCACCTGCCCGGCCCCGTCAAAGCGGAGTCCGAGCCCCAGGCGCCGGGCGCCACATCGCGCGTGATGGAGCGGGCCGAAGCGCTGGCCGGCGGCGGCATCCGCATCTCCACCGACATGGACCGCGACGCGCGCACCACGCAAACCGTCTTCGGCGTGGGCATGCTACTCGGCGGCATCGCCATCTTCCTGCTCAGTCTGGTCGTCACGCGCTATACCTTGATCGGTATCAAACGCTATGTCGCCATGAATGTCTCCCTGCTCAAAGGTCACTAGAAAGGCTGCCATGAAACGCTTGCTCAAAGTTGGCCTGTCCATGCTCTTGCTGGCCATGGTCCTGATCGCCATGTCGTATGCGGCGCTGCGCGCCAAGGGGATCAGCAATCCCAGCAGCGCTGCCGGCCGCGCCGTGCGCAGCGAAACGCGCCCGATTGCCGTCAATATCAACAGCATCGACCTGGCCGGCCCCATCGACCTGGTGCTGCGCCGCGGCGCCACGCCATCGCTGAAAGTGAGCGGCGAGCAGCGCTTGCTGTCGAACGTCGATACGACGGCCGATGGCACGACCCTGCATATCGGCCCGAAAGGCATGCTGTTCCACCATCGCCAGCCGCTGCAGGTGGAACTGGTGCTACCAGCCCTCGTGCGCGTGGAAGTGCACGGCAATGGCGACAGCAAGATCACGGGATTTTCCGGCGACAGTTTTATCCTGGAATTGACGGGTTCGGGCGACGTCAGCTTCACGGGACGCTACAAGCAGGTACAAGCGACAGTCAACGGCAGCGGCGACCTCGATATCAACGCAGGCAACAGCGACAGCGTGGTGCTGGAAATGGTGGGCTCCGGGCGCATCGCCGCCAGCGGCAACACGAAATTCCTCCGTGCCGACCTGAGCGGATCAGGCGACATCGATGCCGAGCACCTGGCTGCCGACAAGGCCAGCGTCAGCCTGCAAGGCTCCGGCCAGAGCACGGTCTTCGTGCGCGACGCCGCCAACCTCACCTTGCGCGGCAGCGGCGACATTCACGTCCACGGCAACCCGCGCCAGCGCGATGCGCAAAAGAGCGGTTCAGGCGATATCATCTGGCATTGACCTTCTCTTCCAGCCAGCTGACCGCCTGCTCGCCGGCAGCCTTGCCTTGGGCCAGGCAGGCCGTCAGCAGATAGCCGCCCGTCGGCGCTTCCCAGTCCAGCATTTCCCCCGCCACGAACACGCCCGGCATGGCGCGCAGCATGCTGCCGTCAACACCGTCGAAGTCCACGCCGCCGGCGCTGCTGATGGCTTCATCGATGGGACGCGGGCGTACGAGTGTGACGGGCAACAGCTTGATGGCGTCCGCCAGCCTGGCTTCGTCGGCAAAGTCGGCCGCACTCAGGCATTCGCGCAGCAAGCCCGATTTCACGCCCTTGATGCCCAACCGGCTATTCAAATGGCTGGACATGGAGCGGGAACCGCGCGGGCGCGTCACTTCTTCGAACACGCGTTCATGCGTGTAGTCGGGCGCCAGGTCGAGCCAGATGGTGGTGCTGCCCTCGGCGGCGATCTGCTCGCGCAGCGCGGCCGACAGCGCATAAATCAGGCTGCCTTCCACGCCGCCCGCCGTGATGACGAACTGGCCCTGGCGCTTGATCATGCAGTCATGGATGTTGCGCGCCGAAATGGCCACCGTCGTCAGCGGCTCGCCCGCATGGCGGCTGCTGAAATGCTCGCTCCAGTCGACGTCGAAGCCGCAATTGGCCGGTACCAAAGGTTCCACGGCCACGCCCTGCGCTTGTAGCAGCGGCACCCAGGCGCCGTCCGAACCCAGCCGCGCCCAGCTGCCGCCGCCCAGGGCCAGGATCACGGCGTCGAAGGCGCGCAGGCGTTCGCCGTCCGGCGTGGCGAATACCAGCTGGCCGTCGCGCCAGCCCGTCCAGCGGTGGCGCATGTGAAATTGCACGCCCGCTTCGCGCAAGCGGTGCAGCCAAGCGCGCAGCAAAGGGGCCGCCTTCATGTCCGTGGGGAAGACGCGGTTCGAGGAACCGACGAAGGTATCCACGCCCAGGCCGTGCACCCAGTCGCGCACTTTTTGCGGACCGAACTGGTCCAACGCCGGCTTGATCCAGCGTGCCGGCCGGCCGTAGCGCGAGATGAAGGAACAGTAGTCTTCCGCATGGGTGATATTCATGCCGCCGCGCCCCGCCAGCAGGAATTTGCGGCCGACGGATGGCATGGCGTCGAACAGTTCCACCGTCGCGCCCTGGCCTGCCGCCTCCTGGGCGGCCATCAGGCCGGCAGGGCCGCCGCCGATGACGGCGATGTGGAACGGAGGGGAGCTGGAGTTGGTCATGGCAAGCTGGAAGACGGTGAAAACCCCGGCATTTTAGTCGAGATAGGGCCAGGAGATGGCAATAATGCCGAAAAATGATGCATACTGCGCTGAGATGCTGCAACGATCAGCACTTTGAATCACGAAACAACGCGACGACAAGAGGAGAAACACATGGGCGCAGGATTCTGGATTTCCCGCTATCTGCTGGCCAGCTCGATTTTATTCATCATCCTGACGGTGGTCGAGTACAGCAAGGGCAGCGCCAGCCAGGCCGATATCCTCAGCGCGCTGGCGTGGTCGCTGGTGGCGTCGGCCATCTTCATCGGCTCGAAATACTGGCGCTACCGGAAAGCCGTCGCCTGTGCCACGTGCAGCGGGGACAAGCCAAAAGCCAAGTCGCGATAAAAAAATGGCCGCATCAGCGGCCATTTTCTTGAGGCGGCATTCTTAACCGCCCGTCACGGGCGGGAAGAACGCCACCTCGTCGCCTTCGCCGATCACGGTATCGGCATCGCACATCACCTGATTGTGCGCCATGCGCAGCGCGCGGCCCTGCGCCAGCGCGTATTCCCAGTTGCCGCCGCGGGCAATCAGCAGCGCTCTCACTGCGCCCACCGTCAGCGGCCCGACTACTTCCAGCACTTCATGGCCGGTGCCCACCAGCTCGCGCACGCTGGCAAAAAATCGCAGATTGATCTTCATCGATACTTCCTCAGTACAGCAATTCGTTAAACGGGATAAAACGCAGCATGTCGCCGCACGCAATCGACAGCCCCGGCGGGCAATCGATCAAGCCGTCGCCCCACACGGTGGACGTCAGCACGCCCGAACTCTGGTTGGCGAACAGTTCCAGCTCGCCGTCCTCATTGACCTTGGCGCGCAAGAACTCGTTGCGCTTGTCCGCCTTCAGGCGCTCGAAGGCGGCCGGCAGCTTGTAGCTGCGCGGCGCCAGGTTCCCCGCCACGCCTTGCAGGCGCAAAATGAACGGGCGCACGAACAGCAAAAACGTGACAAAGCTGGAGACGGGATTGCCGGGCAAGCCGACAAAGAACGCATCCCGCACTTCGCCAAACGCCAGCGGTTTGCCCGGCTTGACGGCGATCTGCCACATGTTCAAGCGTCCCTCCGCTTCCACGGCCGGCTTGATATGGTCTTCCTCGCCGACGGACACGCCGCCCGAAGTGATGATCAGGTCATTGCCCTGGGCTGCCTGGCGCAGAACGGCGCGCGTCGCTTCCAGGCTGTCGGGCACGATGCCCAGGTCCGTGATCTCGCAGCCCAGGTTTTCCAGCAAGCCGCGCAAGGTAAAACGGTTCGAATTGTAGACGGCGCCCGGCGCTAGCGGCTCGCCGGGCATGGCCAGCTCGTCGCCAGTAAAAAACACGGCCACGCGCAGCTTGCGCAGCACGGGGACTTGCGCCAGGCCCACCGAGGCGGCCAGGCCCATTTCCTGGCTGCGCAGACGCCGGCCCGCGCCGAGGATTTCGCCGCCGGCTCGGATATCCTCGCCCTGGCGGCGCACCCATTCCCCGGCTTTCGGCACGTGATTGACCGTCACCACGCCATCAAGCAAGGTGCACTGTTCCTGCATGACGACGCAGTCGGCGCCGTCCGGGATCAGGGCGCCCGTGAAGATGCGCGCCGCCGTCCCCGGCTGCAAGGGCTGGCCCACGTGGCCGGCCGCGATGCGCTGCGACACAGGCAAGCTGGCCGCGCCACTGGCGCAGTCACCGGCGCGCACGGCGTAACCATCCATCTGCGTGTTGTCGCGCTCGGGCACGTTCAGTGTCGAAGTTTGCGCGGCCGCCAGCACGCGGCCGTTGGCGCGCATGGTGTCGACCAGTTCCACCTCGGTCACCGGGCGCGCCGCGCCCAGCATGAAGGCTTGCGCCTCGGCCACCGACAGCATGGCTTTGCGTTCTGCGGTCGGATCGTTCATCACAAGCCCGTATTTGCGGCGATGTACGCCTTCATTTTTTCCACGTCCGCATCCATCACAACAAACTTTTGCGGCAAGTCTTCGATGTTCTCGAAGCCCTTTGGCCGTTCCGCGTCCACGCCCAGCGCTTCGAGTATGGTTTCGTTGAACTTGGCCGCCAGCGCCGTTTCCAGCACGATCATCGGCACATTGGGTTCCAGGTGCTCGCGCGCCACCTTGATGCCGTCGGCCGTGTGCGTGTCGATGGTGATGCCATAGTCGTCGGCCACGTCGCGGATGGTGTCGAGGCGGTCCTGATGCGTCGACTTGCCCGACTTGAAGCCATACTTGGCCACCAGTTTGAATTCATCGCCATCGCTGCCAGGCTTGCCCGACAAGTCGAAGCCGCCATGGGTTTCCACTTTCGTGAACAAGGCGCGCACGCGGTCGCTGTCGCGGCCCACGAGGTCGTAGACGAAGCGCTCGAAGTTCGATGCTTTCGAGATATCCATCGACGGGCTGCTGGTGTGGTACGTCTCGGCGGACTTGCGCACGCGGTAGACGCCCGTGCGGAAAAATTCGTCGAGCACGTCGTTTTCATTTGTCGCCGCCACCAGTTTCGAGATCGGCAAGCCCATCATGCGGGCGATATGGCCGGCGCAGATATTGCCGAAGTTGCCCGATGGCACCGTAAACGACACTTTTTGCTCGTTACTGGTGGTGGCCGCCAGGTAGCCGCGGAAGTAATAGACGACTTGCGCCACGACACGCGCCCAGTTGATGGAGTTGACGGTGCCGATCTTCTGTTTTGCCTTGAACGGCAAGTCGTTCGATACGGCTTTCACCATATCCTGGCAGTCGTCGAACACGCCTTCGACGGCGATGTTGCAGATGTTCGGGTCTTGCAGGCTGAACATCTGCGCCGTCTGGAAGGCGCTCATTTTCTTGTGCGGCGACAGCATGAAGACGCGGATGCCCTTCTTGCCGCGCATCGCGTATTCGGCCGCGCTGCCCGTGTCGCCCGACGTGGCGCCGAAGATATTGAGTTCCGCGTCGTGCTTGGCCAAGGTGTATTCGAACAGGTTGCCCAGCAACTGCATGGCCATGTCCTTGAAGGCCAGGGTCGGGCCGTTCGACAGCGCCTGCAGCATCAGGGTGGTCGATCCGCCCTTGACGATGTTTTCTTCCAGCACGCGCAGCGGCGTGATGTCGGCCGCGTTTTCGCCGGCGCGGGCGTTCTTGTAGACTGCCTTGGTATAGGTTTTCGCCGTCAGTGCCTTCAGGTCCGCGGCCGGGATATCGGTGGCGAACTTCTTCAGGATTTCGAATGCCAGGTCGGCATACGACAATGTGCGCCAGGCGTTGAGCTCGGCACCAGTGACTTGCGGGTAGTGTTCAGGGAGATACAGTCCGCCATCGGGGGCCAGGCCTCCCAGGAGGATGTCGGAGAATTGCTGCAGATTCGATGGCGCTTTATCAGCGCGGGTAGACACGTAATGCATAAATTTGAAGAGTCCAGTTGAGCTGAGTGCGGTTGATCATGAATGGCAGCGGATATTATAGTGCCAGCCGCCGTCCAAGGCGAATCGCGTGGCGCCAGCCAGGTCTGAATGTGACAATTGGATAGCCTGAGTGTTATCAAACCAGCCATAATGCATCAGATCAAGCCAGGCGAACATGGCTGGCGTACACACTGGCGCGCGCCGCCGATTTGCGCCACACTGTGCTGAGTATCCCTTGCTATGACCATTATTGGAGTCGAGAACCGGCCATGTCGCTGAGTAAAAAACCGTATCTGCAAAGCGCCGCGCTGCGCTCCGACGCCGTCGTCGACCTGGACCACTATCCGTTCACCATCCCCGCCATCCGCGACTTCGTGCACATGGACTTCCACCGCGACGTGACGTTTTTCGTGGGCGAGAACGGCAGCGGCAAGTCGACCATGCTCGAAGCGCTGGCCGTGGCGCTGGGCTTCGGCAAGGATGGCGGCACGCGCAACGTGCGCATCGCCCTGCCGTCGGACGAGGAATCGGGCTTGCACGCGCACTTGCGCCTGAGCAAGAGCTACAAGAAACCGGAAGACAGCTATTTCCTGCGCGCCGAAAGCTTTTTCAATGTAGCCACCTATATGGACGAGATGCCCGAATACCTGGCCAGCTATGGCGGCAAGTCGCTGCATGCGCAATCGCACGGCGAAGCGTTCATGGCGACATTGATCAACAAGCTGCGGGGAAAAGGCTTGTATCTGCTGGACGAACCCGAGGCGGCCCTGTCACCGAGCCGCCAGATGGCGGCATTGTCCGTGATCCACCAGCTGGTGCAGGACGACTCGCAGCTGATCATCGCCACCCACTCGCCGATTCTGCTCGCCTACCCGAACGCGAAAATCCTGATGTTTACAGGCGGCGGCATCCATGAGGTGGCGTATGAAGACACGGAACACTATGCGGTCACGCGCGATTTTTTGAATAACTATCCGCGCAGGCTGGAGCAGTTGTTTGAGGAGGAGTGAGCTGGTGGTTTGCTGCTTTGGTGATGTCGGCTTACGCCCTGCGGGCTAAGCCGACCTACGCCGACGACACGATTTTAATGAGTCGCACGGAACGTCGCGGCGGCGCGAGAAACCGTAGCGAGCAAGCCCAATGTCGCGTTGAGTAGCACAGCCGTACGAAGGTACGGCGAGCAACGCCGACGCGAAAGTGGGCTGCGCAGTAGGTTTATCGCGTCACCCTCAACAGGCGGCGTGGTTCACCGTGATGACGTGGATGGCCAGGCCGCCCAAGGACGTTTCCTTGTACTTGTCCTGCATGTCCGCGCCCGTCTGGCGCATGGTTTCGATGACTTCGTCGAGGCTGACGAAGTGCGTGCCGTCGCCCTTCAACGCCAGCGAGGCGGCCGTGATGGCTTTCACGGCGCCCATGCCGTTACGCTCGATGCACGGGATCTGCACCAGGCCGCCAATCGGGTCGCAGGTCATGCCCAGGTGGTGTTCGATGCCGATTTCGGCCGCGTTTTCGATCTGTTCATTCGTGCCGCCCAAGGCCGCCACCAGCCCGGCCGCCGCCATGGCGCAGGCGACGCCCACTTCGCCCTGGCAACCGACTTCGGCTCCCGAAATCGACGCATTGCGCTTGCATAGCATGCCGATGGCCGCTGCCGTCAGCATGAAGCGGCGCACGCCGCCTACCGGGTCGCTGGGGCGGCAATCCTGTGCGTAGTAGCGCAGCACGGCCGGGATGATGCCGGCGGCGCCGTTGGTCGGGGCCGTCACGACCCTGCCGCCGGCCGCGTTTTCCTCATTGACGGCCATCGCGTACAGGCTGACCAGGTGCACGGCGTCGTGCGGCAAGTCGTTGGCACGGTTGTCGGACGCCTTCGCCTCCTGCGCCAATCGCCACAATTTCGCCGCGCGGCGCTTCACGTTCAAGCCGCCCGGCAGGTTGCCCGTCGTTTCCAGGCCGTGCGCGATGCAGTCGCGCATGACGTGCCAGATACGGTCCAGGCCCGCGTTCAATTCCTCGTCGCTGCGCTTGACGCATTCGTTCGCGCGCAGCATTTCCGGGATCGACAGGCCGCTTTCCACGCCATGCGCCAGCAGCTGCTCCATGGTGTCAAAGGGGAAGACGACGCGGGCAGCAGCGGCCGACTCCACGGCCGCTTCCGCTTGCGCCTCGCCAGCCTCGCGGATAAAGCCGCCGCCGATCGAGTAATACACCTTGTCGACACGGCTGCCGTCCGCCAGTTTCAAGGTAAAGCGCATGCCGTTCGGGTGTTCGGGCAGGGATTCGCTCTTGTGCCAGACCAGCCCCGTAGCGGCCGTGAACGGCACGACGTGCGTGCCCAGCAAGGCGATCTCGCCGGCCGCCTCGATGGCGGCCAGCTTGCTGTCGACTTCATCGGGCGCCACGTCTTGCGGCGTTTCTCCCATCAGGCCAAGAATGACGGCCTTGTCCGTCGCGTGGCCCACGCCCGTCAGCGCCAGCGAGCCATACAGGGCCGCCTCGACGCCCACTACCTGGTCCAGCGGACCGTATTCGACCAGAAAACGCCGCGCCGCCACCATCGGCCCCACCGTGTGGGAACTCGACGGCCCGATGCCGATTTTAAACAGGTCAAATACGCTCATGTCCATGTAGTGTCTCTTTATTTAGTATGTTTTTTTAGTACTGCTGTAAAACTCAGGCTGCCTTGGCGGCATGGCCCACGTCGACATTGGCCAGCATGTCCGTGACCATCTGCTCGACGCCGATCTGCGCCTTCCAGCCCCAGTCCGCGCTGGCCTTGCTGTCGTCCAGGCTTTGCGGCCAGCTGTCGGCGATAGCCTGGCGGCTGTCCGGCTTGTAGCTGATCTTGAAGTCCGGCACCATGCGCACGATGGCTTTCGCCAGCTGCTCGGGGTTGAACGACACGCCGGCCACGTTGTACGAGGAACGGATCTTGATCTGTGCCGCTGGCGCGTCCATCAGTTCGATGGTGGCGCGGATAGCGTCGGGCATGTAGATCATCGGCAGAGTGGTGCCCGCATCGAGGAAACAGTCATAGCGTTCGCCGCGCAAGGCCGCGTGGAAGATGGCGATGGCGTAATCGGTGGTGCCGCCGCCCGGAGGCGATTTGTAGCTGATGATGCCCGGGTAGCGGATGCTGCGCACGTCCACGCCATACTTGTTGAAGTAGTATTCGCACAGGCGCTCGCCGGCCAGCTTGCTGATGCCGTACATCGACGTCGGGTCCATCACCGTCATTTGCGGCGTGTTCACTTGCGGCGTGTTCGGGCCGAAGGCGGCGATCGACGATGGCCAGAAGATGCGCAAGGGTTTGCCCGCTTCGCCGCGCTCGCGCGCCAGTTCCAGGATATTGAGCAAGCCATCCATGTTCAGGCTCCACGCCTTCAACGGCGCCGCTTCGCCCGTGGCCGACAACATGGCCGCCAGCTGGTACACCTGGGTGATGTTCTCGTCGGCGATGATGCTCGCCAGGCCGTCCTTGTCCAGTACATTGAGCTGCGCGTAGCGCTTGGCCTGGTACAGATTATTCGTGCCGATGTCGCTGGCGATAACGTTGTCCGCGCCGTGCTGCTGCGCCAGCGCGCCCACCAACTCACTACCGATTTGGCCGTTTGCGCCAATGACTAAGATGCGTTCCATGCTATTTTCCTGAATTCTTGTTAATTGGTAGTGGTAGTGGTCAGCAAACCGAGTTCCTTGCCAGCCTGCTCGAAGGCGGCCAGCACTTGCACCAGCTGTTCGCGCGTGTGGGCGGCCGACAGCTGCACGCGGACCCTGGCCTGGCCCATCGGCACGACCGGGTAGAAGAAGCCCGTCACCAGCACGCCCAGTTCGTACAGGCGGGCGGCGAATTTCTGCGCCACGGGAGCGTCGAACAGCATCACAGGCACGACCGGATGCGTGCCCGGCTTGATGGTGAAGCCGATACGCTCGATCTCGCTGCGGAAGAAGGCCGTGTTGGCATGCAGGCGGTCACGCAGTTCCGTCGACTTGGCCAGACGCTCGAGCACCGACAACGAGGCGCCGGCAATCGATGGCGCCAGGGTGTTCGAGAACAGATAAGGACGCGATTTCTGGCGCAGGGTGTCGATGACTTCCTTGCGCGCGGACGTAAAGCCGCCCATGGCGCCGCCCAGGGCCTTGCCCAGGGTGCCCGTGATGATGTCGATGCGGCCCATCACATTGTGGTGTTCGTGCGTGCCGCGGCCCGTCGCGCCCATGAAGCCGGACGCGTGGCATTCGTCGATCATCACCAGCGCGCCGTATTGGTCGGCCAGGTCGCAGATCTTGTCCAGTTGCGCAATCGTGCCGTCCATCGAGAACACGCCGTCCGTGACGATGACCTTGTGGCGCTTGCCGGCGGCAATCGCCGCTTTCAGCTGCACTTCCAGGTCGGCCATGTCGTTGTGGGCGTAGCGATAGCGGCCAGCCTTGCACAGGCGGATGCCGTCGATGATGGAAGCGTGGTTCAGCGCATCGGAGATGATGGCGTCGTTTTCATCGAACAGGGGCTCGAACACGCCGCCGTTGGCGTCGAATGCCGCCGCGTACAGGATCGTGTCTTCGGTGCCCAGAAAAGCGGAAATCGCCTGTTCCAGTTCCTTGTGCACGGTTTGCGTGCCACAGATAAAACGCACGGACGACAGGCCGTAGCCGTACTTTTGCGTAGCGGCAATGGATGCTTCCTGCGTCTGCAGGTCGCCGGACAGGCCCAGGTAGTTGTTCGCACACATATTGATCAGGGTACGGCCATCGTCGCACACCACTTCGGCGCCCTGGCGCGAGGCGATCACGCGCTCGGGCTTGTACAAGCCCTGCTGGCGCAGTTGATCGAGATTCTGTTGCAGACCGCTGAAAAAGGTGTTCTTCGCTTGCTCGCTCATGATGATCCTTGTGTGTCCCTGCGTTTGTGGTATCCGTGTGACCTCAGCCGCCATAGGGAAAAGCGGCCGCTTGACCGGTGCGCGCACAATGCTGTACCGTGAAGCGCTGTTTGAAGTCTACACGTTTCCGTGTTTTTCCTCAAAATCCACTATTTCGAACTGAAATTCAATATAGTGGATATTACCCAAGCCTTTTGAACTTTGCAAGCCACCTGCCGATGAAAACCAGCGTTTCGACCAATTCTCCGCCCGAAGTGGGCGCCACCCTGCAACGGCTGCGCCTGGCGCGCGGCCTGACACTGGAGGATTTGTCGCGCATCGCCGGCGTCTCGAAGTCCATGCTGTCGCAAATCGAGCGCGAAAAAGCCAATCCCACCATCGCCATCACGTGGCGCCTGGCCAACGCCCTGGGCGTGCAGATCGGCGAATTGCTGTCGAGCGCGGAAAAAGCCGTGGAAACCATCCGCATCACGGACGCCCACGAAACCCCTACCCTGCCCGGCGACCATGCGGGCTATGTGCTGCGCATCCTGGGGCCGATGGAACTGGCGGGCAAATACGAATGGTATGAAGTGACCCTGGCGCCAGGCGGCGAACTGGCGTCGCAGCCGCACGACCCTGGCACGACCGAGCATTTGACGGTCATCCACGGCAACTTGGAGCTGGAAGTGGGGACGGCGAAGAAAAAGGTCAAGAATGGCGGCACTGCGCGCTATCCGGCGGACCAGCCGCATACGATACGCAACCTGGGCAAGACGGAAGGCAAGGCATTATTGGTAGTGATCCATAGATAGTTGCTTTTCAGCAGTGTGCAATAGGCTCTTTCGCCCATGCTAAGATTTTGGATTAGACAAGATTTTCACTGTCTTTCATGGAGCCTTAGCAATGACGATTTCCGAAAGCACCACCCTCTTCCACAAAAAAAAGGTCGTCGAGTACGATCCTGATATTGCGCTGCAATCCGGGCAGGATATCGTCTACCGCCTGTCGCTCGAGTACGACGACAAGCGCAAGATGGACGAGCTGATCGCCGGCTTCCTCGCCAAAGCCGACAAGAACGCACTGGAAGCGCTGATCATCGGCATGTGGGGCGACCCGTACGAATCGGGCGCCGACGAAGTGATGGCCGCGCTGATCGCTTACGCGCCGCAGTTGCCGAACTTGCGCGCCCTGTTCATCGGCGACATGACGTACGAGGAATGCGAAATCTCGTGGATCGTGCAAGGCAGCTACAAGCCGCTGCTGGACGCCTTCCCGCTACTGGAAGAATTGCGCATCCGCGGCGGTAATGAGCTCGTCATCGAGCCGTTCGCCCACCAGCACCTGCGCCGCTTCACCATCGAAGCGGGCGGCCTCGATCAAAAGATCGCCGAAGCGCTGGCGCAATCGAGCATGCCCCAGCTGGAACACCTGGAACTGTGGCTGGGCACGGACGACTATGGCTTTTCGGGCGACGTCGACTTGTACCGCAAGGTGCTGGCGCAGCTGAGCGTGCCGACCTTGCGCTACCTGGGCTTGCGCGACGCGGAAATCGCCGACGATCTGGCCGTCTGGCTGGCGGAAGAACCGCTGGTGGCGCAGCTCGACACCCTCGACCTGTCGCTGGGCACCATCGGCGACCTGGGCGCCGTGGCCGTGCTCAATCATACGCAGCTGGGCAAACTGAAACGCCTGGACCTGTCGCACCATTACATCTCGGAAGAAAACCAGGCCAAACTGAAGGCGCTGCCCTTCGACGTGGTGCTGGACGACCCGCAGGAAGCCGATGAAGACGATGGCGAAAGCTATCGTTATGTCGCCGTCGGCGAATAAAACCTGATGCTTTTGCTGGCTACCAGCGACAGCAAGCGCGTGCGCCTGATGCAGGCGGCGCGCACGCACCTGCGCCTGCCGCCCGCGCAAGTACTCGAGTGGCGCGACTGGCTGGCGCAGCCGGCGCGGCTGGAAGACGCCTTGCGCCAGCCCGGCCTGTTGAAGATCGAGCCACCCGGCGACGATCCCGCCGCCCACCGACTGTTGCTGCAGGCCGGCTGCCGGTTGCTGGACCGTCCGCCGGTCGATGCGCCAGCGCATGGAGAGCTGCTGGCCATGGATGCGTGGTTTGCCGGTTTTTCCAATGCCATGCAAGGCCTGGCGAGGCAACTGGCGGCCATGCCGCAAATACGCGTCTTCAATGCTCCAGCCGAAATCTGTCTCATGACGGACAAGCTGGCCTGCCAGCGCCACCTGGCCGCGCACGGCATCGCCATTCCCACCCTGCTCGACCGCGTGCACAGCTACGAGCATCTGCAGTCGCTGCTGCACGAGCATGATCTCGACCGCGTGTATCTGAAACCGCGCTACGGCTCGTCCGCGTCCGGCGTCGTCGCCTACCGCAGAAACAAGGCCGGGCGCCAGCAAGCCACCACCTCGGCGGCCTTGCAGCATGGCGATGGCGTGGCGCGTCTGTTCAACGTCAAGCGGATGGCCCGCTACGAGACGCAACACGACATCGCCGCCCTCGTCGACGCGCTGGCCGCGCAACAGCTGTATGCGGAAGCATGGCTGAACAAGCCGCGCTGCGGCGACAGCCACTACGACCTGCGAGTCGTGACCGTGGCCGGCCAGCCCGCGCACCGGGTGGCGCGCATCGGCGACCAGATGATGACCAATCTCCACCTCGACAACCGGCGTGGCGACGCGGCCGGCCTCTTGAACGCAGCCGACCTGGCGGCGCTGGAAGCGACCGCCACCCAGGCCGCGCGCGCCTTCCCGAACAGCCACGTGACGGGCTACGACCTCGTCGTGCGCCAAGGCCAGGGGCACGTACTGGAAGCAAACGCCTTCGGCGACCTGCTGCCAGGCCTGCTGTGGCAAGGCGCGGACACCTACGCAGCGCAACTGACCCATGTTTAAAGACCCACCAGCCATCCCCGACATGCACGCCGTCGTGGGCAGCCACGACATCGTCTTCATCACGCTCGACACCCTGCGCTATGACGTGGCGCAAGCCTTGTATGAAGCGGGCGAACTGCCCGTGCTGGGACGTTTTCTGCCACCAGGCGGCTGGGACAAGCGCCACTCGCCCGCCACGTTCACGTATGCCGCGCATCAGGCGTTCTTCGCCGGCTTTTTGCCCACGCCGGCCGCGCCGGGCCGCCATCCGCGCCTGTTCGCCAGCGCTTTTGCGGGCAGCGAAACCACCTCGCCGCACACGTTTGCCTTCGAGGAAGCGGACCTTCCCGCCGCGCTGGCCGCGCGCGGCTACCGCACCATCTGCATCGGCGGCGTGGGCTTCTTCAATAAACAGACGGCGCTGGGCACCGTGCTGCCGTCGCTGTTCCAGGAAAGCCACTGGAGCGCTGGCATGGGCGTGGCCAGCCGCCATTCCACGCAAAAGCAGGTAGCGCTGGCGACCCGGCTGCTGGCGCAAAACGACCAGCGCACCTTTTTATTCATCAACGTGGCCGCCCTGCACACGCCGAACCGCGCCTACCTGCCCGGCTGCCGCGCCGACAACCTGGACAGCCATGCGGCGGCCCTGCGCTATGTGGATGGCGCACTGGCGCCCCTGTTTGCCGCCTGCGCCGCACGCGCGCCCACGTTTGCCATCGTCTGCTCGGATCACGGCAGCGCCTATGGCGAAGACGGCTACCGTGGCCACCGGGTCGCCCACGACAGCGTGTGGCAGGTGCCGTATGCGCACTTCTTCCTCACGCCAGATACCATTTCCCAGGAGTCCCCATCATGAACCCATCCGAACAGCCGGGCACCCTGGCGCAACGCATGCGCCACACGCCCTACCAGGCGTATTCGTACTCGTATCCGCACAAGGCGGCCTACCGCGCCTTGCCGCAGGCGGCGCAGCTGGCGCCCCTGTGGGCGCGGCAGGACCGCTCCGCCCTCTTCGCCTACATCCACATCCCGTTTTGCGAGATGCGCTGCGGCTTTTGCAACCTGTTCGCCATGGCGCGCCCCAGCGCCGACATGGTCGAGCGTTACGTGCAGCAAGTGCTGGTGCAGATGCGCGCCCTCAATGGGGCGCTCGGCGAACGGCGCTTTGCCCGCTTCGCGCTCGGTGGCGGCACGCCCACCTATCTGTCTCCCGCGCAGCTGGACACCCTGCTGTGCGGCGCGCGCGACATCCTCGGCATCGACCTGCAAGCGACGCCGGCCGGCATCGAAGCCTCGCCCGAAACCATCACGGCCGAGCGGCTTGCCGTGTGCCGCGCGCACGGCATCGACCGGGTCAGCCTGGGCATCCAGAGCTTTGCCGCCGGCGAGATGCGCGCGCTGGCCCGTCCCCAGCAAAACGCCACCGTGCATCACGCCATCGGCCTGATACGCGCGGCCAGTTTCCCCACCCTGAACCTGGACCTGATCTACGGCATCGCCGGGCAAACCGTGGCCAGCCTGCTCGCGTCCATCGACAGCGCATTGGCCTTCCGGCCCGAGGAAATCTATCTGTATCCGCTCTACGTGCGCGAACAGACAGGTCTTGGCAAAGTGGCGCGCCGCCAGGGCGCCGAAACGCTCAACCCCATCATGCTGGCCCGCGACGGCGACAGCCGTCTGGCCCTGTACGCGGCCGCGCGCGACCATTTGCGCGCCCAGGGCTATGAACAGGTCTCGATGCGCATGTTCCGCGCCCCCCATGCGCCGGAACAAAACGGTCCCTCGTACTGCTGCCAGAACGATGGCATGGTGGGCCTGGGCGCGGGCGCCCGATCCTACACGGCCAACCTCCATTATTCGAGCGAGTACGCGGTGGCGCGCACGCAGACCATCGGCATCATCGAACAGTATCTGGCGCTGGACGAGGAACGCTTCGGGCAGGCGGAACACGGCCATGTGCTGGATGGGGAAGAACAGCGCCGCCGCTACGTGATCCAGTCGCTGCTGACCGAACCGGGCCTGGACCGCGACGCCTACACGGCGCGCTTCGGCAGCCGCTGCGAGCTTGATCTGCCGCAGCTGGCCGAGCTGCACGCCTTGGAACTGGTGGAAGAAAACGGCCCGCTGCTGCGCCTGAATGACCGCGGCTACAGCTACGCCGACACCATCGGCCCGTGGCTGGCATCCGATACGGTGCGCGCGCTGATGGCCGAAGGCGGCCAGGCGTGCTGACAACTGCGCTGACAACGGAGCCCGGCACCTTGTCCCTGCTGTACCGGGGCACCTTGGCGAGCTGCAATTACGCCTGCGGCTACTGCCCGTTCGCCAAGAAGCGCGACAGCCGAACCACCCTGGCCCGCGATGCGCGCGAAGTGGCACGTTTTACCAGCTGGGTAGCGGCACAAAAGCGAGACATCAGCGTTCTGTTCACGCCCTGGGGCGAAGCGCTGGTGCGGCGCCACTACCGCGCGGCCATGCAGACGCTGGCTGCTCTGCCCCACGTGCGCCAGGTGGCGCTGCAGACGAATCTGTCCGGCCCCCTGAACTGGCTGCAGGGATTGGACGGACTGGAAAAAATCGGACTGTGGTGCACCTACCACCCGGACCAGACGACACTGGCCCGTTTTCTCGAACGCTGCGCGCGTCTGGACGCCATGGGGGTGCGCTATTCCGTCGGCGTCGTCGCCATGAACGAGCACCTGGACGCCATCCGCGCCCTGCGCGCCGCCCTGCCAGCCCACGTCTACCTGTGGCTCAATGCCTACGACCGGCGCGGTCCCGGCTACTACAGCGAACAAGACCTGGCCTGGCTCGACGCCATCGACCCGTGGTTCGCACAGAACCGCCGCCCGTCTCCCTCGCGCGGCAAACCGTGCCTGGCGGGCGAAGCGTCGCTGTCCGTCGATGGCGATGGCGAACTCACACGCTGCCATTTCGTGCCGGAGCGACTAGGGAATCTGTACGTGGATACACTGGAAGACATGCTGCAGGAGCGCCGCTGCCCGCGCTTCAAGTGCGATTGCTATATCGGCTATGCACAGCGTAAGGATTTGCCGTTTCAAACGGTGTTTGGGGAGGGAGTATTGGCGAGGATCGTGCACGCACGCCAGCGTAGGTCGGATTAGCGGCGGCACGCCGCGTAATCCGACACATTGTTGGCATGACGGGTGGTGTCGGATTACGCACGGCGATGCCGCGCTAATCCGACCTACCGTGTTTTACTGCGCTGCCACCTTGGCTGGCTCCGCCACTACTGGCGTCATCTTCAACGAACGGCTGAGGAAGCCCCAGCGATCGGCCACTTCTTCGATCTGCTTGGTGGTCGGCTTGCCGGCGCCATGGCCCGCCTTGCTGTCGATGCGGATCAGCACGGGCGCCGCGCCGCCTTGCGCTGCCTGGGCAGCCGCAGCGAACTTGAAGCTGTGGGCTGGCACGACGCGGTCGTCGTGGTCGGCCGTCGTGATCATGGTGGCCGGATAGCAACCGCCCGCCTTCAGGTTGTGCAGCGGCGAGTACTTCACCAGCGCCTTGAACTGCTCGGCGTCGTCAGACGAACCATAGTCAGGCACCCAGCCCCAGCCCACGGTGAACTTGTGGAAGCGCAACATGTCGAGCACGCCCACTTGCGGGATGGCCGCCGCGAACAGATCCGGACGCTGCGTCATGGCCGCGCCCACCAGCAGGCCGCCATTGCTGCCGCCGCCGATCGCCAGTTTCGATGGCGAGGTGACCTTGTTGTCCACCAGCCACTGCGCCGCGCCGATGAAATCGTCGAACACGTTTTGCTTGTTCAGCTTGGTACCAGCCTGGTGCCAGGCTTCGCCGTATTCTCCGCCGCCGCGCAGGTTGGCCATCACGTAGACGCCGCCCATTTCCACCCAGGCAAGATTGGCCACGGAGAAGCTCGGCGTGAGCGAAATATTGAAGCCGCCATAGCCGTACAGGTAGGTCGGATTGGAACCGTCGAGCTTCATGCCTTTTTTCGAGACGATGAACATCGGTACCTTGGTGCCGTCGCGGCTGGTGAAGAATTGCTGGCGCGTTTCAAAGGCGTTCGGGTCGAAATCGACCTTCGGCTGGCGGTACACCGTGCTCTTGCCCGATTTCATGTCGTAGCGGTAGATGGTCGCTGGCGTCGTGAAGCTGGTAAACGAATAGAACGTTTCCGTATCGCCACGCTTGCCCGCAAAGCCGCCGGCCGAACCGATGCCCGGCAAGGCCACCTCGCGCACCAGCTTGCCGTTCAGGCCGACGATCTTGATTTGCGTTTGCGCATCTTTCAAGTAGTCGAGCACCAGCTGGTTGTTGATCAGGTTGACGGCGACGAGGGTTTCCGCCGCTTCCGGCACGATTTCCTTCCAGTCGGCAGGTGCAGATTTGCGCGTATCGATGGCGATCACGCGCGATTTCGGCGCCTTGTTGTCGGTCTTGAAGAAGAACACGGGGCCATCATTGTCGATGAACGAGTACGAAGCGTCGAACTCTTCCAGCAAGCCCACGACCTTGGCATTCTTCTGGCGCAAGTCCTTGTAAAAGATGCGGTTCTTGCGTTCCGTGCCTTGCGTGGCCGTGATGATCAGGTAATTGCCGTCGTCGCTGACGGTGCTGCCGCCAAACGCCCATTCCTTCTGGTCGGGACGGTCGAAGACGAGCACGTCGTCGCTTTGCGGCGTGCCGATCTTGTGGAAGTACAATTTCTGAAAGTAATTGATATCGGCCAGCTTGGTGGCTTCGTTCGGCGCGTCATAGCGGCTGTAGAAGAAACCGGTGTTGTCCTTGGTCCACGAAGCACCGGAGAACTTGGCCCACTTGATGTGGTCCGTCAAATCCTTGCCCGATTCGATGTCGCGCACTTTCCACTCGTTCCAGTCGGAACCGGAGGCGGACGTGGCATACGCCAGATACTTGCCGTTCGGGCTGATCGAGGTGCCAGCCAGCGCCACCGTGCCATCGGTCGACAGGGTGTTCGGGTCCAGCAGCAGGCGCGGTTCGTCCGTCAGTTTTTTCACCGTGTACAGCACAGCCTGGTTCTGCAAGCCGTCATTGCGGCTGTAGAAGTAACGGCCGCCCTGCTTCGTTGGCGTAGAGAAACGCTCATAGTTCCACAGCTTGGTCAGGCGCTGCTTGATCGCGGCGCGCTCGGGGATGGTGCCCAGGTACGACTGCGTCAGCTTGTTTTGCGCCGTGACCCAGTCGCCCGTTTCCGCGCTGTTGGCGTCTTCCAGCCAGCGGTACGGATCGGCGATGGTGGTGCCGAAATAGCTGTCTTGCTGGTCGACTTTTTTGCTGACCGGATACGTCACGGCAGCGCCGTCGCCGGCCGGGCACGATGGCGTCGCGGCGGTTTGCGCCAGGGCATTGCCACCGAAAGCGGCCATCAAGCTGAATATGAGGGTTGCACTACGTAATTGCATGGGTTGTTGTCTCATTGTTGGATGTCGAGGAAAGCAGGCCGCACACACACGCCGCGGCTGCCCATGTTGACTTTCGCCAAGAGAAATCATAGCGCGGATTGCCACTTTTAAAGCACAGTTATCCGGTGGATTTGCCGTCTTTTGTTTGGCAAATTAACATGAATTGCCATGATAAATCTCGCTTTCGGCGAAAACGGCAAACTGACGTTCATGCAAGAAACATTATCAAAAGCAAAGTCGTTTCATCAAGTTGTCATAAATCTTCTTTACTATCGGCAACATGTTCATGGCCCGTCCAGAGGCCGTGCCGCCACAACCTCCTATGCACACTCTCGCCCTCCCTTCCGCCACCGCCATGCCGCCCGGCGCGACGCCATCGAACGTGGCTTACCTGAAACCGCCATCGCTTCCCATGACCATCGAAGGAACGGATGCTTTGCACGACATACTGGCGGGCCGCAAGCTCAGCGCACTGTTCCAGCCCATCATCCACATGCACAGCGGCGACATCATCGGCTACGAAGGCTTGATACGGGGGCCGTCCGACAGCCCTCTGCACGCGCCGATGAATCTGTTCAAGGTGGCGCGCGCGCACGACCTGACCCTGGAAGTGGAACACCTGTGCCGGCAAGTGGTGCTCGAACGCTTCGCCGAACTGCAGCTACCAGGAAAACTGTTTCTCAACGTCAGCCCCGAATGCCTGCTGCTGCGCAATGCCCGCCATGGCGAAACCCTCGAATATATCGAGCACATCGGCATCAATCCGGACCGTGTCATCATCGAGCTGACGGAAAACCAGCCCACGTATGACTACGAGCTGATGCGCGAGGCCGTGCTGCACTATCGCAACATGGGTTTCCAGATCGCCATCGACGACCTGGGTGAAGGCTTTTCCAGCCTGCGCCTGTGGTCGGAACTGCGCCCGGAATACGTGAAGATCGACATGCATTTCATCCAGGGCATCAACAACGATCCCGTGAAACTGCAGTTCGTGCGCTCGATCCAGGAAATCGCGGAGAAATCGGGCACCCTGGTGATCGCCGAAGGCATCGAGGCACAGACGGAATTGCTGGTCTTGCGCGACCTGGGCGTGGCGTTCGGCCAGGGCTACCACCTGGGGCGGCCCAATGCGGTGCCGGCGCGGGCCCTGCCGGCTGAGGTGGTGCAGGCGCTGGGACGCAATGGCGTGGCCGTGTATCCGCAGCGCAGCAGTCTGGAAAAGAATGGCGCCAGTATCCGCAAGCTGCTGCACAAGGTGGCGGCCGTGTCGCCGCAGCTCAACAATAACGAGGTGTACGACATCTTCCTGAAGGAGCCGAAGCTGATGATCATTCCCGTCGTCGACGACGGCGTGCCGCTGGGCCTGATCAGCCGCTTCGAAATGATCGACCACTTCGCCCGCCCCTACCAGCGCGAACTGTATGGCAAGAAATCATGCAGCCTGTTCATGGATGCCACGCCCCTGATCGCGGACCACGAGACAAGCTTGCAGGAACTCAGCTACACCATGGTGCAGTCCGACGCCCACCACCTGTTCAACGGTTTCATCATTACCGAACACGGCCGCTACCTGGGCATGGGTACGGGCCACGACCTGATGCGCGAAATCACGCAGATGCAGATCAATGCGGCCCGCTACGCCAACCCGCTGACGCAACTGCCCGGCAACGTGCCCATCAACGAGCATATCGACCGTTTATTGCACAGCGGCAGCCGCTTCTGGGTCTGCTACTGCGACCTCGACCACTTCAAGCCCTTCAACGATGTGTACGGCTACCGCAAGGGCGACGACGTGATCCAGCTGACGGGAGAAATCCTCAGCAGCCATTGCGACCCGAACCGCGACTTCATCGGCCACATCGGCGGCGACGATTTCATGATCCTGTTCCAGAGCGAAGACTGGGAAACGCGTTGCCAGGCCATGCTGGACAACTTCGCGGCCGCCATCCTCGCCTACTACAGCACGGGCGACTGCGAACGGGGCGGCTACATCAGCGAAGACCGACAAGGCAAGAAAGTGTTTTATTCCTTGATCAGCCTGTCGCTGGGCGTCATCAAGGTCGAGGCGCACCAGTACTACACGCACCATCAGATCGCCACGCAGGCGGCCGAAGCGAAGAAGCAGGCAAAGAAAATCCACGGCAACAGCCTGTTCCTGGACCGGCGACAAGGCGCGGCTGTGGCGCGCATGGATGCCTAGCCTGGGGCAATTCGCCTACGCGCGGTCAAATACGCACGAGATCGACAAACGCATTGCCGCTGCGCGCATCGGGCACGAATGCCAGGCTGATGTGCGTGCCATCGCGGCGCGCCTGCACGCGGTAGCTGCCAACGGGGACATCCACGAACAGGCCGCCATAGGCCGTGTCCGGTTCCAGACCGCCGCCCGTGACGTCTTCTCCGGCGCCGATGAAGACGCGACCCGAGACGACGGCAAGATGCACGACTACCTGCGGCTCGGCAAGTTCGGCGTGCAAGGCGAGTTCATACGCGCCGTCATCACCCACGTTGAAAAACGCCACCTGCCCTGCGTTCACGGCCGCCAGTTCCGCGCTGGGGATGCTCCACCAGTCGCAGTCATCTTCCAGCTTGTGGCGCAAGAGGGCCGGGTCGAACACGCACAAGGTAGCCGTCCCGGTCACAATTTTGACGCACGTGCTTGGCATCATGCGGCCAGCGGCACCGGTCCCAGCAGGGGCTGGCTCTCCACATATTGCGCGCTCGCTTGCGCCTGCCATGGAAAATGGCCATCGCGCGACGGCCAGACGATCTGGTACAAGGTAAAGTCATCGCCCTGGTAATACCAGCGGGCATAGCCGACGTAATCGCGGTACTGTTCTGGCGGCACGCGCACGAAGGCGCACTGATGGTCTTTCAGCAAGGCGCCCGTGGTGGCCGTGAAATCCGCAATGGCGCCGCTGCGCACGGCATCGAGCGCCACGTCGAGTATCTGGTGGGCCGTCGCGCTCGGCAAGCCCAGGATGAGAAACTCTGGCTGGCCGAAACTGTGGCTGGCGCCTATCGTAAACGAATAGCCGGGACCCACGTCGTCGGCGGAAATATGCACGCAATGCCAGCCATGCGTGGCGATGTCGTCGATCACCTTTTGTTCGGATGCATCCTCGCCTGCCTGCCTTACCATGCTCAACCTTTCACTGTGCCCAGAAAACGCGCCGCATGCACGACAGGATGCGCGACATGCTCGCAAGCAATTATCGCATGCGTCGCGCCGCCACGCGCACACTGCGCCCGCGCCTCAGTCGCGTTGCGGTAGCGGCGGAAAGCGCACCTGGCGCCACTGCCGCATGCGCTGCTGCGCTTCTTGCAGCTGTGCCGGCTCCAGCCTGGTGGCAACCGCCTCCCTGGCCCTGGCCGCCCCGCTGTCGCCCCCCTCGGCCGCCAGTGCCAGCCACATATAGCCGCAGACGGGGTCCCTCTCCACGCCGCGCCCGCTGTTGTACATGCCGCCCAGGTTGTACTGGGCCAGAGCATGGCCCTGGCCGGCCGCGCGCGCATACCATTGCACGGCCAGACCATCGTCTTGCGGCACGCCATGGCCGTTCGCATACATGACGCCCAGGTTATTTTGCGCGCTGGCGTCGCCTTGGTCGGCAGCCGTGCGGTACCAGCGCACGGCGCACACTTCGTCGCGCTCCACGCCCTGGCCATTGGCATACATCACGCCCAGGTTGAACTGCGCATTCGACGCACCCTGGGCCGCCGCCCTCGCATACCAGTCGAGCGCCTGACGCAAGTCGCGGGTGACGCCGCGCCCGCCCGCAAACATGCCACCCAGATTGTATTGCGCCATGCAATGGCCTTGCAGGGCGGCGCGCCGGTACCATGCGACGGCGCGCGCCTCGTCCTTGTCGACGCCCTGGCCGCGCGCCAGCATCAGGCCCAGGTTGAACTGGGCGTCGGCGTCATCCTGTTCGGCCGCCCGTTGCAGCCAGGCATAGGCGCGCAGCTGGTCGGGCGCCACGCCCGAGCCTTCCGCATAGGCCACGCCGAGTTGCCGCTGCGCCACGGCCAAGCCCTGGGCGGCGGCTTGGCGGAACCAGGCCAGTGCCTGCGCATCGCTCTGCACCACGCCCTGGCCACGCTTGTAGACGAGACCCAGGTTCAGCTGCGCTTGCGCATCGCCCTGCAAGGCTGCCTTGCGGAACCAGGCCAGGGCCAGCGCATCGTTCTTTTTCGCGCCCAGTCCCTGGGCATACGCTTCGCCGAGCAAGGATTGCGCGCTGGCCACGCCCTGTTCGGACGCGCGGTAAAACCACGCCAGGGCCAGCTCGTCGCTCTGCAGCACACCGCGTCCCTTGCGGTACATCTGCCCCAGGTTTTGCTGGGCCGACGCATCGCCTTGGGCGGCCGCGCGGCGAAACCATAGCACAGAGTCGGCGTCGCTCTGCGCCACGCCACGGCCATGGTAATACAGGGCGCCCAGGTGGTTCTGCGCGAACGCCAGCCCTTGCAGCGCGGCCAGGCGCAGCCAGACAAAGGCGCGCGCATCGTCCTGCGCCACGCCTTCGCCCTTTTTGTACATCAATCCCAGGTTGAACTGGGCGTAGGCATTGCCCTGCTCGGCAGCCGTGCGGAACCAGATATACGCCTGGTGGCTATCTCTGGCAGTATGGTGCTTGTCCATGTGCGCCCCCCATCCACATCGCGCTTGCCGGCGACACGCGCAAAACGGCGGCCCAGGGCGGCGAAATCGTGTGTTGCTTAAATTTTAAATTCGATGCGGGGGAAGGACTTGAGCGGGCTCAAACGAAATAACAAAATCATATCGTTTTGATGAGCCCGCTTAGAGAGGAATCGGCACTCAGCGGCGCGATGGATGCTTTTGCAGGAATTGCGGCACCTTGGCGGCGGCCAGCTTGTTCAGCGATACGAGCAAGTCCGCGTCGACGTCGGCGATGCCGTAGCTGCTGCGCAAATGGCGGCCGATATGGATCAGCACTTGCGCCGCCACTTCCGCATCGGATTCGGCCCTGTGGGCGGCGCTCTTGAAGGCGATGCCCAGCTGGCTCGACAGCAAGCCCAGCTTGTAGCTGGCCATGCCGGGAAACACGCGGCGCGACAGTTTTAATGAACATACGAGCGACTGGTGCGCCGGTGTCAGGTTCAGCCTGGCGCTTTCCGCGCGCAGGAATTTTTCATCGAAACTGGCATTGTGGGCCGACAAGGCATCGCTGCCAATAAAATCCAGCAATTGTGGCACCACCTCGGCCACGGGCGGCGCCTTGTCCACCATCGCCTGCGTAATGCCCGTCAAGCCCGTGATGAACGAGGGAATGCGCGCATTGCAGTTGATCAGGGTCACGTAACGGTCCGTGATCCGCCCGCCCTCGATGCGCAGCGCCGCCACTTCCGTGATGCGGTCGCCCATGTCGGGCGACAATCCGGTCGTCTCGAAGTCGATCATGACGATCGGTTTGTCAAACACATTCATGGGGCGCTCTTTCGTGGGTGCGGCAATGGGTGACGATTATCAACCAAATTTACGTACGGCGTCCAGCGCGAGACCTGCGCCAATGCTGCCGAACAAGTCACCTTCGACCTTGCGCGCGGCCGGCACCAGGGCGGCGATCTTTTCGCGCAGCAGGCGCACGCCGCTCGAACCACCCGTAAAGAAGACGGTGTCGACGGCTTCCGGCGCCACACCAGCGTCGCGCAGCAAACGCAGCACGGTTTCTTCCACGGAACCGCACAGGTGGCCGATGGCTTCGTCGAACTGCGTACGTTTGAGCAACAGGCTTTGCGCGGGCGACAATCGGTCCAGTTCCAGCTGCACTTCGGCCGCGTCGGACAGGGCGATCTTGCCCTCTTCCACTTTCATGGCCAGCCAGTGGCCGGCGCGCTCGTCGATCAGTTTTTGCAGGCGCCCCATCTTGTCTTGCTCGCGCGCATCGCGGCACACGTCGGCCAGTTGCACCCAGATTTTCTTCGTGTACGCCAGGTTGATCGTGTGCCACGTCGCCAGGTTGAAATAATAGCTGGACGGCACTTCGCTATTGTTATGCAGGCGGCTGCCATAGCCGAGCAAAGGCATGACGGAAGACAGGCTCAGGTATTTATCGAAGTCCGTGCCACCGATGTGCACGCCGCCCGTGGCGAGGATGTCATCACGGCGCTCGGCCTTTTTCGCCCGCTCCGGCGACAAGCGCACCAGCGAAAAGTCGGACGTACCGCCGCCGATGTCGGCGATCAGCACCAGCTCTTCCTTGGCTATCTGCGACTCGTAATCGAAGGCGGCGGCAATCGGCTCGAACTGGAAGGCGACATCCTTGAAGCCGACGGAGCGCGCCACTTCGGCCAGGGTGTCCTGCGCCAGCTGGTCCGCTTGCGCGTTGTCGTCGATAAAGAAGACGGGACGGCCGAACACGGCGGACGAGAATTCGCGGCCGGCGGACTGCTCGGCGCGACGTTTCACTTCACCAATGAATTGTGCCAGCAACATACGGAACGGCAGCGCGCGGCCACCGACTTCCGTCTGGCCATCGATGAGGCTCGTGCCCAGCAAGCTTTTAAGCGAGCGCATCAAGCGCCCCTCGTAACCGGCCAGATAGCCGGCCAGCGCCGCGCGGCCAAAACTGACTTCCTCGTCTTCCGCATTGAAGAAGACGACGGACGGTAAGGTCGTCTTGCCATCTTCCAGGCCGAGCATGGTGCTCTGCCCGGGACGCGCCCAGCCTACCGTGGAATTTGACGTGCCGAAATCGACGCCGCAAGCATTGGCCATGTCGACCCTTCCCTGAATAAAGGGGCGCTATGATATCAGAAGGCAGGGCTTTGCACCAGCAAAACCCGTTCAGCCCGGTCAACATAACAAGCTTGCTTTGCATCAAGTGCCGGCCGCACGCAAAAGATACTCTTAGGAAATTAATGCCGAGCAACTCGGCCAGCTCCCGGAGACCCATCGTGCCCCATGCTCCCCTGCGCCCCCTGTCCGCTGCCTTGCTGGCGGCTTTCCTCGTTTCCCTGGCCGGCTGCGGCGGCGGTTCGGCCGATAGCCAGGCCGGCGCCGGTTGCAGCTTGCACGGC
>NZ_JAAOLY010000013.1 GCF_011601275.1 Janthinobacterium lividum
CCCCTGCGCCAGCCACCGGCACGGCCGTTGCGTCTGCGCGCCAAACTCGACCATGACAATTGTCACGAAAAAAACAAGCAGTTCCTCCTTGCAATAAAAGGATGTTCTTCTGATGTAGATCAAGGTGCCAACTTCTATAGTGGATTTACCGGAGTGCAAATCACCGCACGGCCCACCACGACACGGAGCACAGCATGCGCCTTGACAAGTTTCTTCCGACCGCCCTGATCACCTATTTGCAGGGCAAGGAAAAGGCTGCGTTCTACCGCTATGCCCTGGTGGCGGCCCTCATGGCGGTGGTGTGCATCATCGGACTGCTGGCACTGGGCGAAAGCCCATGAGCACGCCAGGTCGTAGCAGCAGGAAGCAACACTGTCATGCCGTTTTACCCACCGCCGTACCTTAACCACACCAGGAGTTGTCATGAACCTCATCAAAAACTTTATCCGCGAAGAAGATGGCGTCACCGCAATCGAGTACGGCCTGATCGCTGCCCTGATTGCCGTCGTGATCATCGCCGCCATCACCATCGTCGGCACGCAGCTGAAAAAAACCTTCAGCACCATCGGCACCAAGCTGACCACCGCCAATGCCTGACGCGGTGCTGTCCGGGCCGGCCCAGCGCCAGCCCGGACTACGCTTCCCCCCATTCCCGGCACGCCCACCTTGACGAACGCATAGCGAGGCCCATCGTGAAATCTCTCTTCAGCCGTTTATCCGACGAGTCCGCCGTCACAGCGATCGAATACGCGCTGCTGGCGGGCCTGATCGCGGCAGTGCTGGTGGTCACGATCACCTTGCTTGGCGACCAGGTCAAGCTGCTGTTTGTCTACGTCAAGGACCAAGTGGTCCTGGCCCTGTCATGAACACCCTGCTCGCCTCGCTGCGCACCCACCGCGCCCTGCTGCTGATCGTGCTGGCGTACGCCGCCGTGGCGACCTTGCTGGCCGGCGGCCTGCCCAGCGCATCGGACACCCTCAACGTGCTGGCCGGCTTCCTCGTGGCCATCCTCACGGGTCCCGTCTTCATCCTGTGCGGCTACACCATCCACGTCATGGTGATGAAACGCCCGCACCGCCTGTGCCATTATCTGTACCACGATCTGCGCCGCTACCTGAGCAACGAGCGCCTGCTGCACGCGCTGCCGGCCATGCTGCTGATCCCCGTCTTCGCCTCCAGCTTCACCGTTATCAAGGGCGCCATCCCGCGCCTGCATCCCTACACTTGGGATGCCACCCTGTCCGCCTGGGATATCGCGCTGCATGGCGGCAAGGCCCCATGGGAAAGGCTGCAGCCGCTGCTGGGCCACCCGCTCGTCACGGGCTTGCTCAACTTCAGCTACCACTTCTGGTTCTTCCTGTTCTACGCCATCCTGTACTGGCTCATCCTCGACACGCGCCGCCCGCTGCTGCGCATGCAGTTCCTGCTCAGCTTTGCGCTGACCTGGATCGCCCTGGGCAGCATCCTGGCCGTGCTGTTTGCCTCGGTCGGTCCCTGCTACTACGGCCACCTGCATGCCAGCGACCCGTATGCGCCGCTGATGGCCTACCTGCATGAGGCCAACCAGCACGTTCCCGTCTGGGCCCTGCAGGTGCAGGAAATGCTGTGGCAAGGCTATCAAAGCAAGGGCGCGCACGGCGAACTGGGCATCTCCGCCATGCCCAGCATGCATGTGGCCACGGCCGTGCTGATGGCCATCGTGGGCTGGAACGTCAACCGCGCCGCCGGGATCGCCCTGTCCGCCTTCGCCGTACTGATACTGCTCGGCTCCATCCACCTGGGCTGGCACTATGCGCTCGACGGCTATGTGGGCGCGGCCGGCGCGGCGCTCGTATGGCGCCTGGTAGGACGGCTGCTGGGCAGCCAGGCCGCGGCACCGGCCATGCACGTGGCCACGGCGCCCTGCATGGGCAAGGAAGGATTGACGTCATGAACGCCCACCTGCCCATGCTGCTGTGCCTTGCCGTGCTGGCCGCCCTGCTCGCTGCCGCCCTTTGGCACGACCTGCGCACGCGCCGCATCCCGAACCGGCTGGTGCTGTGGGGCACCTTGGCAGGGCTGATCATCAACAGTTTCGTGGCATCCGGCGCCGGCCTGTTCGACGCTTCCTTCGGCGGCCTGGGACTACTGCAGGCGCTGGCCGGCGCCGCCACCGGACTGGCCCTGCTGCTGCCCATGTATCTGCTGCGCGCCCTGGGCGCCGGCGACGTCAAGCTGATGGCCATGTGCGGCGCCTTCCTGGGTCCCGACGCCGTGCTCGAAGCGGCCTTGCTGACCTTCCTGTGCGGCGGCGTGCTGGCCCTGGCCGCCGCGCTGGCCGGCCAGCGCCTGCGCCAGGTGCTCAAAAACACCTATCACATGATGCTGGGCGCGCTGCTGCACAGCCTGGCCGGCGGCGCCGCCACGATCGCCGAACCGCCGCCTGCCACCGGCAAGCTGGCCTACGCTTTCGCCATTGCCAGCGGCACCCTGCTGCAGGTCTTCCTGCACTACACCCACCTGTGGAGCCTGCGCTGAAACGCGCCGCGCCAACCACCAACCACGACAGGACCTGACCATGGATACCCTCGCCACCCTCTGCCACTCGCGCCACGCCAGCCTGTTCACCAGCATCGCCATGGCTTGCCTGTGGACGTTCTTCGCCAGCGCGCACGTGGTGGGCTATCTGCACAGCGGCGACTGGAGCTATCTGCTGTTCTGCGCCGCCGAAACCCTGGCCGCCCTGTTCTTCATCGTGCGCACGGCCCCCGTCAGCGTTTCCACCGATGCGGGCGACTGGCTGCTGGCCATCGGCGCCACCTTCGCGCCCTTCCTCCTCTCACCTGCCGACATGGCCATCTGGCCCGGCGCGCGCTACCTGCTGGCCGTCGGCAGCCTGCTGCAGATCGCCGGCCTGCTGTCGCTGAACCGCAGCTTCGGCCTGGTAGCGGCGCAGCGCGACATCAAGACGGGCGGCGTCTATCGCGTGATACGCCATCCGCTGTATGCCAGCTACCTGATTTCCCTGAGCGGCTACCTGCTGGCCAACACCTCGTTCGCCAACACCGTCATCTATGTTGCGACGATGACGATGATGGTGATGCGCCTGCTGCGCGAAGAGCGTTTCCTGTCCACCGACGTGCGCTATCGCGTCTACATGCGCCAGGTGAAGTACCGCCTGCTGCCCTTCATCTTCTGACATCCGGCCACCCGAGCAAGAGGAGCACCCATCATGCCTGACACCTATCCAGAACGCAGCGACGGCGGCGGCGTCGAACCGGCGGCCAAGCGCGCCCCCCGCACGGTCGAGGAAACGGGATTGCCCTTCCTGTTCCTGGTCGAACTGCTGGTCAAGATACTCTTCCTGCGCGGCCAGATCGGCCTGCCCGCCCTGTCGACGCACGTGAAACTGGGCGCTGGCGTGCTCGAACCGCTGCTCACCTTCATGCGCGCCGAAAAGCTGTGCGAAGCGCGCCGCAACGGCGGCAGCGGCACCGACGCCGACCTGTCTTACCTGCTGGGCGACCAGGGCCGCCTGCGCGCCGCCGAGTACATGCGCCGCAACGCCTACAGCGGCCCCGCCCCCGTCACCCTGTCCGACTACAGCAACCAGGTGCTGGCGCAAAGCGTGGCGGACATGCATGTCACCCGCGACGACGTGCAGCGCGAGTTCCGCGACGTGGTGGCCAGTTCGGCCGTGCTCGACCAGCTGGGCGCGGCCATGAATTCCGGACGCGCCCTGTTCTTCCACGGTCCCGCCGGCAGCGGCAAGAGCTACCTGGCCGAGCGCCTGAACGGCCTGCTCAGCGGCGCCATCGCCCTGCCCCATGCCGTGATGGTCGACGGCGAAGTGCTGCCCTTCCTCGACCCCATGCTGCACACCGTGTCAAGCAAAGGCCTCGTGCCGTCCGATCCCCGCTGGGTGCGCGCCGAGCGCCCCGCCGTGCTGACGGGCGGCGAGCTGACGCTCGACATGCTGGACCTGCAATTCGACCAGGGCACGCGTTTGTACCAGGCGCCGCCGCACCTGAAGGCCAACAACGGCATCTTCATCATCGACGACCTGGGCCGCCAGCGCTGCTCGCCCGTGGAACTGATGAACCGCTGGATCGTGCCGATGGCGCGCCACATCGATTACCTGTCGCTGCACACGGGCTACAAGTTCCCCGTGCCCTTCGACGTCATCGTCGTGTTCTCGTCGAACCTGGCGCCGCAGCACCTGGCCGACGACTCCTTCCTGCGCCGCATCGGCTACAAGATCCACGTCGGCCCCCTGAGCGCCTACCACTACCTGGCCGTGTTCCGCAGCACCTGCGCCCAGCTGGGCATCAATTTCGACGAAGCCTCCTACACCTACCTGCTGCACCTGCACAGCCAGTACGGACGGCCCCTGCTGGCCTGCTATCCGCGCGACATCCTGGCGCAGATCTGCGACCAGGCGCGCTATGAAGACCACGCGGCACAGCTGTCGCCGGAAGTGCTGTTCTGGGCATGGAAAAACTATTTCGGCAGCGATGACGACCTTGCAAGCACACATAACGGACCGGCAGCGGTCCAGCACAAAGGGGAAGCAAAATGAGAAACGCACGCGCTCTGACGATGATGGCCATTGCGGTCATCCTGGCGTTCGCCGCGGTCATCGTGGCCGCGCGCTGGATCAATGCCCAAGCCTCGGGCAACATCAACAAGGTGGCCGTGGCCCAGGTCGACATCAGCCTGGGGGCGCGCCTCACGCCCGACATGGTGCGCATGGTGGACTGGCCATCGAACGCGCTGCCGCCGGGCGCCATCAACGATCCGAAACTGCTGGAAACGCGCGTCACGCGCACCAGCATCCAGCACGGCGAACCGATCATGGAAGGCAAGCTGGCGCCTCCCGGCACGCAAGGCGGCCTGTCGGCCGTCGTCGCCGAAGGCAAGCGCGCCATGACCGTGCGCGTCAACGATGTGGTGGGCGTGGCCGGCTTCGCCCTGCCCGGCAACTTTGTCGACATCCTCGTCAACACCCAGGGCGAAGGGGCCCGCAAGACGCCGGACCGCGACCCGAACATTTCCAAGATCGTGCTCGAACGCATCCTCGTGCTGGCCATCGCCCAGGAATCGAGCCGCGACGACACCAAGCCCAAGGTGGTCAACGCCGTGACCCTGGAGCTGACGCCCGACCAGGCGGAAAAACTCGACCTGGCACGCAGCGTGGGCACCCTGTCGCTGGTGCTGCGCAACCAGATCGAGGACAAACCCGTCAACACGGAAGGCGCCACCAAGTCCAGCCTGCTCGATGAAAAGGTCGCCATGGCAGCCCCCGCCGCCATGGTGCAAGCCAAGCCGCTGCCACGCCGCCGTCCCGCCGCCGCACCCGCGCCACAGGCCGGCCCACGGGTCGATGTCAT
Organism: Janthinobacterium lividum; assembly: GCF_011601275.1. Classification (GTDB taxonomy): domain Bacteria; phylum Pseudomonadota; class Gammaproteobacteria; order Burkholderiales; family Burkholderiaceae_D; genus Janthinobacterium; species Janthinobacterium lividum_E. Next base: position 5,370 of record NZ_JAAOLY010000013.1, read on the forward strand.
CAAGGGGCTGGAACGCAGCTCCCAACAATTCTAACCTGCACCAGAGGAGTCACGCCATGAGCACATATTGCACAGCAAGCGGAAGCCGGGTACTCAGCCTGGCGCTTGCCCTCGCCATGATCGGCGCCCTGGCGCCCCAGGCACGCAGCGAACCCGTTGCCGCCACCGCCACTGCCGCCGAAACGGGCGCCGCCAGGAGCAGCCGTGCCACGGCCCGCCCCAAGGCCACGCCGCCGCAAAGCGAATCGCGCGCCGGGCGCACCGAAATGGCGCCGCAAATGAGCCTGGCCGAAGGCAAGTCGACCCTGATGCGCCTGCCGTTCGCCGCCAGCCGCATGTCCGTCGGCGACCCGCGCATCGCCGACGTCATCCTGCTCAATCCCAACGAGGTCTACCTGCTGGGCCGCTCCGTCGGCACCACCAACCTGATCCTGTGGAACAAGAGCAATGACGCCACCATCATCGACCTGGCCGTCGGCATCGACAGCAGCAGCCTGCAGGCGCGCATGGCCGAACTGCTGCCGAACGAAAAGATCAACGTCACGGTGGCGGGCGACACCCTGATCCTGTCGGGCATGGTCAGCGATGTCGTCAAGGCCGACCAGGCCCTGTCGCTGGCCAACGCCTATGTGCAGCGCAGCAGCCGCAGCGGCAGCGCCGCCTCCGGTGCAGCGCCAGCAGCAGGCGCCGCCGCTGCCGCTCCCGCCGCCGCGCCCGATGCGAACATGCCGCGCGTGATCAACCTGCTGTCGATCGCCGCGCCGCAACAGGTGATGCTGGAAGTGAAGGTGGCCGAAGTGTCGAAGGTGCTGGTCGACCAGCTGGGCGCCAGCCTGGGCATCAACAAGACCATCGGCAGCTGGTCGTACTCACTGCTGTCCAGCCTGCTCAGCAACAATCCCAGCGGCTTGAGCGGCGCCAGCAAGAACAACTTCTTCAACCTCGACGCGCAAAAACGCGATGGTCTGATCAAGGTGCTGGCCGAACCGAACATCATGGCCATCAGCGGCCAGGAGGCCAGCTTCCTGGCCGGCGGCAAGATCTTCATCCCCGTCAGCCAGACCAACAATAACGGCGTGCCCACCATCACGCTGGAAGAGAAGGAGTTCGGCGTGGCCGTGAAATTCACGCCCACCGTGCTCGAAGGGGGGCGCATCAACCTGAAGGTGGCGCCGGAAGTGTCGGACCTGAACAAGGACGGCATCGGCATCACCGCCACCGGCATCTCGGCCACGGCCATCCTGCCTTCGTTTACGACGCGGCGCGCCACCACCACGGTGCAGCTGTTCGACGGCCAGAGCTTCGCCATCGGCGGCCTGATCAAGAACAATGTGACCAGCAATATCAAGGCCCTGCCGGGCCTGGGCGAAGTGCCCGTGCTGGGCGCCCTGTTCCGCAGCACGGACTTCCAGACGGACCGTTCGGAACTGGTCTTCATCATCACGCCGCACCTGGTCAAGCCGCTGCCGCCCGACTACAAGCTGCCCACCGACGGCTACATCCAGCCGACGCGCGGCGACATGTTCATGCAGGGAAAAATGGAAGGCAGCGCACCGGCGCCCACAGCGGCACCAGCGCCCATGCAGCCGCAAGCGGCCGCGCCACAGCCTGCCGCCGGCTTCGACCTCAAATAGGAGAACACCATGAAAACCGCACATAGCCTGCCTTGCGCCACCCTGCTGTCTCTGCTGGTCCTGCTGTCCGGTTGCGCCGCCACCACCACGCCCGTGCTCGATTCGCACTTCGGCGAATCGGTGGCCCTGCTCAAGGCGCAGCAGATCATGTATCCGGACGCCTACCGCAATGCCAACCCGGTCAGCGGCATCGACGGCAAGGCCGGCGTCAGCGCCTACCAGCGCTACCAGAAATCGTTTGCGGCGCCGGAACCGCAACCGAATGTCTTCACCATCGGCGTGGGCGGACGCCAGTAGGCGCCAATCCCGCGATGCCCCCACCCCAGGCCACCCAGGAGACAGCCATGAACACCGCATTTCGCAGGCACGACAAGCAGCAGGGCGCGATCGCCATCGTGCTGGGGCTGACCCTGGTGGTGCTGTTTGCCATGGGCGGCCTGGTGCTGGACCTGGGCCACCTGTACATCGCCAAGACGGAACTGCAGAACGGCGCCGACAGCGCCGCCCTGGCCGGCGCCGTGGAGCTCAATCAAAGCGCCACCGGCATCGACAATGCGCAGGCCAAGGCCATCGCCATCGCGCAAAAGAACCGCTACGATTTTTCCACCGCGCTGACCATCACTGCCGCCAACATCGAGTTCGGCCCCAGCCCGGACGGCCCCTGGTCGTCCGGCGCCAGCGCCCGCACCAGTCCCCAGGGCCAGACCTTCATCCGCGTCGACACGGGCAGCAAGACCTTCGCCACCTACCTGATGGGCATCGCCGGCATCGCCAGCACCAGCACCTCGGGCGTGGCCGTGGCGGGGCGCTTCGTCAACGACGTCACGCCGATCGGCGTGTGCGCCGTCGATCCGGCCAACAAGACGGCGCAATACACGTATCCGGCCGCGCCGGCCGGCACGGGCCTGACGGAACTGCTGGAATTCGGTTTCCGCCGCGGCGTCACCTACAACCTGTTCGGCCTCAATCCGCTGGGCGGCCCGTCCGATCCCTATCTGATCAACCCCGTCGACGCGCCGCCCGGCAGCTGCAGCGCCTCGCATTCGAGCGCCGCCTCGACCGCGCCATTCATGTGCACGGGCAGCAGCGCCGTCATCACCAGCGGCACGGGCCAGGTGTACACGAACACGGGGCTGACGGCGTCGCTGGCCGCCTCGCTCAATTCGCGCTTCGACGATTACGGCGGACCGTCCGTGTGCGACCCCGCGACGGCGCCGCCCGACACCAACATCAAGGAATATCCTTGCGTGGGCGCCGCGTCGCCCTGCGTCGCCGCTGCCGCCAACTCGCCGCCCACGGGCTGGATGCAGCCGGGCGCCAGCACCCTGCCCAGCCAGCAGCCGGTCAGCCTGGCCGGCAACAAGCCGAATTACCAGCTGCCGTCCGCCGGCAGCGTCCCGGCCCCCTCGGCCACATTCGCCCAATTCTCCGGCTATGGCGTGCTGTGGTCGTACGGCCCCGCCTATCAAAGCAATGGCGCCACCCCGGCCAAGGCCGGCACGGCATACAGCGTCGCGGACGGCAATGCCAACCCCATGTACAGCACGGCCAAGGCGAATTACTTCGACACGGCCAGCTACCCCGTCAGCCCCGGCGCAGGCTTTCCTGCCAGTACTCCGCCTTCGCCATACAACCAGACCAGCGGCCCCACGTTCCAGGCGCCATCGGCGGCCCATCCGGGCCAGCGCAACCGGCGCATCCTCAACGTGGTGCTGGTCGACTGCCGCACGGCGCCCGTGGGGCCGGCTTCGTGCGGCACCATGAACGCGGTCGGCATCGGCAAATTCTTCATGACGATGAAGGCCGATTTCAGCGGCGGCACCAAGCGCCTCGACGTCGAATTCGCGGGCCTGATCGAGCCCGTGCCGAATTCCGAAATCAAACTCTACAAGTGAGGCGGCCATGCGCATCCACCATTCCCCCCTCAGGCAGCGCGGCGGCGCCGCCGTCGAATTCGGCATCGTGCTGGCCCTGCTGATCACGCTGCTGGCCGGTATCTTCGGCTTCGGCCGCGCCTTCTGGTACTACGACGCGCTGACCAAGGCCACGCGCGACGCGGCGCGCAACATGTCCGTCAAGGCAAAAGCCGGCATCGCCTCGCAGGGCGTGCCGGCCGCCAAACAGACGGTGGTCGACGCGGCCATCAGCGCCGGCATCAGCGACTTTGCCACGGCCAACGTGACCGTGACCTGCCTGGACGCGGCGTTCAACGACAGCAACTGCACCGATGGCACGGCGCCGGGCGGCATCCGCGTCGAAGTCGTCAACTACACGCTGTCGGTGGGCCAGTACCTGCCGTTCGTGATCGGCGCGGCCAGCAGCTATGCCACGCCGCTCTCGCCGCGCACCACCATGCGCTACATGCTGTAAGGAGAACGCCATGCGCCACCGCCTTCCACTTGCCCTCCGAACCGACCGCCAGCGCGGCGCCGCCGCCGTCGAATTCGCCCTGGTGTCGCTGCTGTTTTTCACCCTGCTGTTCGGCATCCTCGAATTCGGCCGCATGCTGTACCTGTACAACACGGTGCAGGAAGTGAGCCGCCGCGCCGCGCGCGAAGCGGTGGTGCGCTGGATCGACCAGACCGACGCCATCAAGACCCTGGCCCTGTTCGGCGGCACGGCCCTGCCGGCCGCGCCGGAACTGACGGCCGCCAACATCACCATCCGCTACCTGAACAAGAGCGGCGCCGAAGTGACCTTGCCGCCTACGGACCCGGGCGACAACCTGTCGGCCTGCGGCGACATCACGCGCACGGCCAGCTGCATCGACAGCGTGCGCGTGTCGATCGACAACGTCAGCTACACGCCGATGGTCAGCCTGTTCGGTTTTCTCAATATTGCCGTGCCAGCCTCGGTGGTGGTCATGCACGCCGAAAGCCTGGGCTTCCAGATCAACTGAACGCCTTGCCGAACACCTTTACCGGGGAGTACCAAGTGAATATCGTCATCGTCTCGAAGAATGAAGTCCAGCTCAAGCGGCTTACCCGCTTGCTGCGCGAACGCAGCGCGACCGACCGCGTTACCCTGCTGGCGAGCATACCGGATGTATTCGACAACGGCGTCACGCCGGACTTGCTGCTGCTGGAGCAGGAGCTGACGGGCGAGGTGGAGCTGGAGCAGCTCGAGCTGCTGGGCGGGCGCCACCCGAACCTGGCCATCATCGTGCAATGTCCGCAGCAAAGTCCGCAATTCCTGCTGCGCTCGATGCGCGCCGGCGTGCGCGAAGTGCTGCAGCCGGACGACGACGCGGCCCTGTGCGCCGCCTTGCGCCGCATCGAGGAAAAACTGCAGAAGCAGGTCACGCGCAAGGGCCAGGTGCTGGCCTTCGTCTCGTGCAAGGGCGGCAGCGGCGCCACCTTCATCGCCGCCAACCTCGGCTACGCGCTGGCCGCCGGCGAGCAGCGCAAGGTGGCGCTGTTCGACCTGAACCTGCAGTTCGGCGACGCCGCGCTGTTCGTCTCGGACCACAAGCCGGCCACCACCCTGTCGCAGCTGTCGCAGCAGATCGTGCGCCTCGACGCTTCGCTGCTGGCCGCCAGCATGATCCAGATCACGCCCGCCTACAGCGTGCTGGCCGCCGCCGACGACCCGGCCCACGCGGCCGACGTCGAAGCCGACCATATCGACCGCCTGCTGACCCTGGCGCGCAGCCAGTACGACTACATCCTGCTCGACGTGGGGCGCGGACTCGACCCCGTCAGCGTGCGCGCGCTGGACCGGGCCGACCTGATCTTCCCCGTGCTGCAGGCAACCTTGCCGTATGTGCGCGACGGCAAGCGCCTGCTCGACGTGTTCCGCGGCCTCGGCTACCGCGAAGACAAGATCCGCCTGATCCTGAACCGCTATGCCAGCAGCGACAGCATCCGCGTGGCCGACCTGGAAGCGGCGTATGGCAAGCACGTCTACAAATCCATCCCCAACCACTACGAAGCGGTGGCGGCCTCCGTCAGCCAGGGCGTGCCCATCCTCAAGCTGACGCCGCACAACGCCGTCTCGCGCGCCCTGCAGGAACTGGCCGCCAGCCTGGCCGGCGAAACCCCGCCCGCCGCGCAAGGCTGGGTTTCGCGGCTGCTGGCGCGCGCTTGATTCCCTACAGCGCGCCTGATTCCCTACCTTTACCGGAGACCGACCATGACTGCCGAAAAACTCACCCTGCGGGACCGCCTGGGCTATGCCCAGGATGACGCCAGCCTGAATGACGATGCCGCGCACCAGGGCGCAGCCAGCCACAGCTACCAGCAGCTCAAGCACCGCACCCACCAGGCGCTGCTCGACCGCGTCGACCTGGAAGGCATGCAGCGCCTGTCGCGCGAACAGATCCGCGAAGAGCTGAAAATCCTCGTCAGCGACGTGCTCACGGAAGACAATGTGGTGATCAACGAGCTGGAACGGCGCTCGCTGATCCGCGACATCCAGGACGAGGTGCTCGGCTTCGGCCCGCTCGAACCGCTGCTGGCCGATCCCGGCGTATCCGATATCCTCGTCAACACCTACCGCCAGGTGTATGTCGAACGCCATGGCCGCCTGGAGCTGAGCGACGTCTGCTTCACCGACGATGCGCATTTGATGAAAATCATCGACAAGATCGTCTCGCGCGTGGGCCGGCGCATCGATGAGTCGAGCCCCATGGTCGATGCGCGCCTGCCCGACGGTTCGCGCGTGAACGCCATCATCCCGCCGCTGGCCATCGACGGCCCCGTGATGTCGATCCGCCGCTTCTCGGCCCAGCCCCTGCGCCTGGCCGACCTGCTGCTCAAGCACAGCCTGACGGAAGAAATGAGCACCACCCTGCAGGCGCTGGGCAAGGCCAAGGTCAACATCCTGATCTCGGGCGGTACGGGCAGCGGCAAGACCACCATGCTCAATGCGATTTCCGGTTTCATCAGCACGGCCGAGCGCATCGTCACCATTGAAGACGCGGCCGAACTGCAGATGCAGCAGCCGCACGTGGTACGCCTGGAAACGCGCCCGCCGAACATCGAGGGCAAGGGCGAAGTGACGCAGCGCGCGCTGGTGCGCAATGCGCTGCGCATGCGCCCCGACCGCATCATCCTGGGCGAGGTGCGCGGCGCCGAGGCGCTCGACATGCTGGGCGCCATGAACACGGGCCATGAAGGCTCGATGGCCACCATCCACGCGAATACCCCGCGCGACGCGCTGACGCGGCTGGAAAACATGATCAGCATGGCTTCCGCGGCCCTGCCCGTCAAAGCCATGCGCCAGCAGATCAGTTCGGCCATCAGCGTGGTGGTGCAGGTGTCGCGCCTGACGGACGGCAAGCGCAAGGTCACGTCGATCCAGGAAATCACGGGCATGGAAGGCGAGATGATCACCATGCAGGAAATCTTCACCTTCCGCCAGACGGGCATCGGCGAGGACGGCACGGTGCAGGGACATTTCCATGCCAGCGGCGTGCGGCCTCGTTTCCTGGAGCGCCTGCGCGCCTTCGGCATCAGCCTGCCGGAGACCCTGTTCGATCCCGCCCGCCAGTACCATTAAGGGGAGCATCATGGACTATCTCTATTACGTATTCGCCATCCTCACCTTCATCGCCGTGGTACTGCTGATCGAGGGCGTGTACCTGGCGTGGAACACCTCGCGCGGCCCGGAAGCGGAAAGGGTCGCGCGCCGCCTGCGCATCATGTCGGCCGGCGCGCATGGCGACACGGGCAGCTCGATGATCAAGAAACGCCTGCTGAGCGACACCCCGGCCCTGCAGCGCGTGCTGCTCAGCGTGCCCCGCGTGCATGCGCTCGACCGCCTGCTGGAGCAGTCGGGCCTGACCTGGAGCGTGGCCAGCTTCGCCGGCGTGATGCTGGCTTCGGCCGGCGCCGCGTTTTTGCTGCTCAGCTACTTCAGCGTGCCGTGGCTGCTGCTCCTGCCGCTGGTGGCTGGCGCGGCCCTGCTGCCGCTGCTGGTGGTCTTGCGCGCCAAGGCCAAGCGCCTGCAGCGCATCGAGCAGCAATTGCCCGATGCGCTGGACCTGATGGCGCGCGCCCTGCGTGCCGGCCACGCCTTCCCGACCGCCCTGAAAATGGTCGGCGATGAAATGAACGCGCCGCTGGCCGTGGAATTTCGCGCCACTTTCGACGAAGTCAATTTCGGCATCGCCATGCAGGACGCCCTGATGAACCTGGCCACGCGCGTGCCCAGCACGGACTTGCGCTACTTTGTCATCGCCGTGCTGATCCAGCGCGAAACGGGCGGCAACCTGGCCGAACTGCTCGACAGCATCAGCCGCATCATCCGCGAGCGCATCAAGCTGCTGGGACAGGTGCGCGTGCTGTCGGCCGAAGGCAAGCTGTCGGCCTGGATCCTGTCGCTGCTGCCTTTCGGCGCGGCGGCCATGATCCAGCTGACCAATCCGCAATTCCTGGAAATGCTGTTCGTCGATCCGGGCGGACGCAAGATGCTCGTCGGCGCCCTGGTGATGATGGTGTGCGGCATCCTGGTCATGCGCAATATCATCCGCATCCGTGTCTGAGCCCGCAAGGAGAATCCTCATGAATCCCGTCCATTTCGCCTTTCTCGCACTGCTCTTCATTGCCGTCTTCGGCACCGTGCTGGTGGCCATGCGCAGCTTTGCCCCCGATCCCTTGCGCCAGCGCATGGACAACGCCACCGGCAAGAGCGCGGCCGCGCCTGGCGCCTCCGCGCCCAGCCCCTGGCTGGCGCGCATGGTGCGCCTGAGCGGCCCGCTGGCCAAACTGTCGCTGCCCGACCAGGGCTGGGAAGGCTCCGTGATGCGCCGGCGCTTCATGAATGCCGGCCTGCGCCAGGCGTCGGCGCCCATCCTGTTCTTTTCCGCCAAGACCATGCTGGCTATCGGCCTGCCGCTGCTGCTGTTCCTGGGACTGAGCGCGTCGGGCAGCCAGATGGCAGGCAAAGCTCTCTTGTTCTGGCTGCTGATTGTGGCCGCCATCGGCTACTACCTGCCCAATATCGTGCTGGCGCAAATGATCAAGCGGCGCCAGCGCGACATCTTCGAAAGCTTTCCCGATGCGCTGGACTTGATGACGGTGTGCGTGGAAGCGGGCCTGGCCATGGATGCGGCGCTGGCCAGGGTGGCGGCCGAGATCGCCCTGAAAAGCGCCGTGCTGGCCGAGGAATTGCACCTGGTGATGCTGGAACTGCGCGCCGGCAATACCAAGGAGCGGGCGCTGCGCAACCTGGCCCTGCGCACGGGCGTCGAGGATGTCGACGCGCTGGTGGCCATGCTGATCCAGGCCGAACGCTTCGGCACCAGCATCGCTTCCTCGCTGCGCGTGCAGTCGGACCAGCTGCGCACCAAACGCCGCCAGCTTGCCGAGGAAGAAGCGGCGAAGATCGCCCTCAAGCTGCTGTTCCCGCTGATCTTTTTCATCTTCCCTTCGCTGCTGGTCGTCCTGATGGGACCAGCCTTCCTGCAAATCTACCGCGTGCTCCTGCCCAGCATGGGCAGCGGCAGCTGACCGGAGAACCGCCATGTCACAGCACACCACCCTGATGCTCATGCTCGCCTGCACCGGCCTACTGCCCGCCTGCGGCCATCTGCCCGGCCCGTCCAGCCAGGGCAACCATACTGCACCACCGCAGGCGCGCATCGATGACAGCCCCGCCACCCGCACGGCCGCTTTCTGCAAGCTGGGCAAGCGCATGCAGGAACTGGGCGACTCGCGCGCGGCGATGGCAGCGTACAGCGAAGCCCTGCTATTGACGCCCGACTCGGCCGATGCGCGCAATGGCGCCGCCGTGCTGCACGCGCAACTGGGCCAGCTGGAAACGGCGCGCGGCATGCTGCAGGCGCTGGCGCAAGAGGCGCCGACGGCGAGAACCTACAACAATCTCGGCTACGTGCTGTACCTGCAGGGCGATTACGCGCAGGCGGCCAGCGTGCTGCGCCAGTCGCTGCAGCTCGACAACGGCCAGCAGCCGGCGCGCGCCAACCTGGATCTCGCCATCGCGGCGCTGGCGCGCAGCGCAGGAACAGTCGATGCGGTCGGCACCGCGGCGGAAACCATCGCACCCGACCTGGCGCCGACGCCTGCGCCAGCGGCGCCTGCCAGCCGCCTGCAGCTGACGCAGTCGCAGCCGAATATCTTCACGCTGAGCTGGCGCGACGCTCCCGTAGTGGCGCAAGCCGCCTTGCCGGTCCCGGCAAAACCGGTGGCGCCAGCGAAGGCGGCAGCCCTGCCACGACTGGAAGTCATCAACGGCAATGGCGTAACGGGGATGGCGGCGCGCATGCGCGGCATGCTGGGCGGCATCGGCATCAGCGTGCTGCGGCTGGGCAACCAGCGGCCGTACGGCGTCCAGGCCAGCAGCATCGTCTACCGGCCCGGCCATGCGCAGGCGGCCGCCGCCCTGGCCCTGGCCTTGGGCGGCATGCCGCAGCTGCAGGCGGCGGACGACAGCGGCGTGGGCGCGGGCGCCGACCTGCGTTTATTGCTGGGCAAGGATGCGGCCGCCAGCCTGCGCGCGCCGGACGTGCGCCTGGCGTCGAACCTGGCGCGGTAACGGTGAAATCAGCGCGGCAGCAGGCGCCGGTCGGCGGGATTGATCAGGAAGCCTTGCAGGATATCCTGCAGCTGCGGCAGCTTGGCGACGTAGGCGGGAATGCCCAGCTGGCGCGCGCCGAAGTAGTGGGCGATGATGTCGCCCTGCTGCTCCATGTTGAAGTCGGACAGGACGCCGCCGCCCTGCGCATCGTAACGGTAGGCGCGCTGCCGGATATAGCCGCCGCGCAGCGCCAGCAGCACGCCATGCAGCAGCACGCTGTAGCCAAGCTGATACTGCCACACGTGCACCATCTCGTGGATGAAGAACAGCTTGCCGCTGTTGCCTTCGCGGGAAAAATCGTCGCGGTACTGGGTCGGCATGAAGTGCAGGCTGCCGCGCGGCGTCATCGCCGTGTTCTGATCCTGCAAGCCGAACGGTAGAAAGGAGCCGCGCACGACGCGCACGCGCGCGTAGTCGATGGCGCCCTGGAAGACGCTGCGGGCCATGGCGGTTTCGCCGATGGTGAGGGGGCGGCGCAAGACGCGCATAAAGAATCGGGAAGAAAGCGCGGCAAGCGGGAAGCCTGCCGCGCAAGTACCGCTTAAACCGAACGTAAACCGCTGGCAGCTTTCGCGATTTCCGTGATGCGGTCCCAGTTGCCGGCCGCGATCGCGTCTTTCGGCGTCAGCCACGAGCCGCCCACGCAGGCGACGTTTTTCAGCGCCAGGAACTGCGACGCCGTCTCTTGCGAGATGCCGCCTGTCGGGCAGAACGTCACGTCCGGCAGCGGGCCGTAGATCGCGTTGAGCATGCCGATGCCGCCCGCCGGCACGGCCGGGAACAATTTCAGCTGCTGGAAGCCGTTTTCACGCGCCGCCATCACTTCGCCTGGCGTCATCACGCCTGGCAGCAAGGGCAGGCCGCTGCTTTTCGCCGCCGCCACCAGGGCCGACGTCAAGCCTGGCGAGACGCCAAACACGGCGCCCGCATCGCGTGCCTGAGCAAACTCCTCGGGACGCGTCAAGGTACCCACGCCGACGATGGCGCCCGGTACTTCCGACATGGCGCGGATCGCTTCCAGGCCGTGCTTGGTGCGCAGGGTTACTTCCAGCACGCGGATGCCGCCCGCCACCAGCGCGCGCGCCAGCGGTACGGCGTGTTCAGGATCGTCGATTGCAATCACGGGGATCACGCTCGAGGTGCGCATAATTTCCAGTAGTGTCATGGTCATCTCTTATTTCCTAGCCAAAAAGTCTTCATCGGAACCCGGTACGGTATCACCGACATTGTCGGCGTCGTGCAAGGCGACGGTGGTGGGAATCGGCGACGGCAGGCCGAAGGTGGTGGCACCCTCTTCCGCCGCGCTGACGGTGGAACGGAACATGGAAAACAGCTCGCGGCCCATGCCGATGTGGTTCGGCGACAGGTCGGCCGTGACCAGCGAACGCGCATGCCAGACGTCGGCCGGCACCAGCGCTTCCAGCACGCCGGTGAAGGCGTCGAGACGGATGATGTCGCCGTCGCGCACGAGGCCCAGCGGGCCGCCGGCGAGAATTTCAGGCGATACGTGGATGGCGGCCGGCACCTTGCCCGACGCGCCCGACATGCGGCCATCGGTAACGAGCGCCACGTGGCGGCCCGCATCCTGCAGGTTGGCCAGCGCCGGCGTCAGCGCATGCAGTTCCGGCATGCCATTGGCGCGCGGGCCCTGGAAGCGCAGCACGGCAACGAAGTCGCGGTCCAGGGTGCCCGCCTTGTAGGCGGCCATGAATTCTTCCTGCGAATTGAACACCAGGGCCGGCGCTTCCACCGTGCGGTGCTGCGGCTTGACGGCCGAGACCTTCATCACGGCGCGGCCCAGGTTACCCGCGACCAGGACCATGCCGCCGTCCGGCGCGAACGGGTTCGAGGCGGGGCGCAGCACGCTGTCGTCGGCGCTGGCGGCCGGTGCATCTTTCCAGAAGACCTTGCCGTCTTCGCCGAGGAACGGTTCCATGCAGTGCGCGCGCAAGCCGTGGCCCAGGATGGTGTTGACGTCTTCGTGCAGCAAGCCCGCGTCCAGCAGTTCGCGGATCAGATAACCGGTGCCGCCGGCCGCGTGGAAATGGTTCACGTCGGCATCGCCGTTCGGGTAGATGCGCGTGAGCATCGGCACGATGGCCGACAGTTCATTGAAATCGTTCCAGTCGATGACGATGCCGGCCGCCTTGGCGATCGCCACCAGGTGCAGGGTGTGGTTGGTCGAACCGCCCGTGGCCAGCAAGCCCACGACGGCGTTGACGATACATTTCTCGTCGACGATATGGCCGACCGGCAAATAACTGCCGCTTTGCGCCGTGATCACGGCGGCGCGCTGGGCGGCGGCGGCGGTCAGGGCATCGCGCAGCGGCGTGTTCGGCGTGATGAAGGCGGCGCCCGGCAAGTGCAGGCCCATCACTTCCATCAGCATCTGGTTGCTGTTGGCGGTACCGTAGAAAGTACAGGTGCCGGCGCCGTGGTAGGCTTTCGATTCGCCTTCGAGCAAGTCTTCACGCGTGGCCTTGCCCTGCGCATACAGCTGGCGCACCTTGGCTTTTTCCTGGTTCGACAGGCCCGACGTCATCGGACCGGCCGGCACGAAGACGGCTGGCAAGTGGCCGAAGTGCAGCGCGCCGATCAACAGGCCCGGCACGATCTTGTCGCACACGCCCAGGTACAGGGCCGAGTCGAACATATTGTGCGACAGCGCCACGGCCGTCGACATGGCGATGGTGTCGCGCGAAAACAGCGACAGTTCCATGCCCGGCTGGCCTTGCGTCACGCCATCGCACATGGCTGGCACGCCGCCGGCGAACTGGGCGACTGCGCCCACTTCGCGCACGGCTTGCTTGATGATCTGCGGGAAGCCTTCGAAAGGCTGGTGCGCCGACAGCATGTCGTTGTACGAGGACACGATGGCCACTGACGGCTTCTTGTATTCCTTCAGCGACAGCTTGTCGTTGGCGGGAAAGGCGGCAAAGCCGTGCGCCAGGTTGGTGCACGACAGGGCGCCGCGCTGCACGCCCTGGATGCGGGCCGCATCCAGATGCGCCAGGTAGGCGCCGCGCGATGGCCGGCTGCGCGCGATGATGCGCGCTGTTACGGATTCGACTACTGGATGCAGCGCCATATGGATTTCCTTAAAAATGAGTATTTCGTGAAATTTTACTACAAAATGGTGAAGAAGAAGCACTCTTGCATGGGACAACAACACAAATAAGCGACGGATTGCGGCGCATCAAGGCAAATCCGGCCAATATCGCGTATCGACGCCTCCCAACATCGTCCTTATATGTCACTCGTGCAATCGCTAAAAAAAGCACGGAAAAATCAGCTTCGCGTCACAAACTGTAGTGAAATTACGTTTTTCTGATGTATTATTCTCATACCAATGCCGGAATTGCTGTTCGCCACGACGAACGCGCCGCGCTCCTTTCAACCGAGACAAGCACCCAAGCCGACCGCCATGCGCCAGCCAGCACCTACTCCCGCCATCACCGCCACCGCCAGTTTCCAGTCCCTGCAAGCGCATAGCGCCAGCCTGCGCGAAGTGCATCTGCGCCAGCTGTTCGCGGCCGACCCCGCCCGCTTTTCCAGCATGACCGTCGATGCGGCAGGCCTGCTGCTTGATTACTCGAAGAACCGTGTCGACGCCACCACCATGCGTCTGCTGATGGACCTGGCCCGCGAGCGCGGCGTGGAAGCGCAGCGCGAAGCCATGTTCACTGGCGAGAAAATCAATCTTACCGAACATCGGGCCGTTCTGCATACGGCTTTGCGCGCGCCACGCGGCACCAGGCTGGTCGTCGATGGCCAGGATATCGACGCCGACGTGCAAGACGTGCTGCAACGCGTCAAGGCGTTTACGGACAAGGTGCGCAATGGCAGCTGGCTCGGCTACACGGGCAAGCCGATTTGCGACATCGTCAACATCGGCATCGGCGGCTCGGACCTGGGCCCGAAAATGGCATGCCTGGCGCTGCGCTCGTACGCCAACCCGGGCCTGGAAATGCACTTTGTTTCCAACGTCGACGGCCACGACATGGAAGCGACCCTGTCCAAGGTCGATCCGGAAACGACCTTGTTCATCGTGGCATCGAAAACTTTCGTTACGGCGGAAACCATGCTCAACGCCAACACGGCGCGCGCCTGGTTCCTGCTCGAAGGCGAAGAAAAGGATCTGGCCCAGCATTTTGTGGCCGTTTCGACCAACACGCAAGCCATCGTCGACTTCGGCATTTCGCCGGACAATATGTTCCCGTTCTGGGACTGGGTCGGCGGCCGTTACTCCGTCTGGTCGTCGATCGGCCTGGCCGTGGCCCTGTCCGTCGGCTTTGAATACTTCAGCGATTTCCTCGCCGGCGCGCATGCGATGGACCAGCATTTCCGCCAGGCGCCGCTGGAACAGAACATGCCCGTCGTGCTGGCCATGGTCGGCTTCTGGAACCGCCAGTTCCTCGATTGCGGCTCCGTTTCCATCGCGCCGTATCACCAGGACTTGAGCCGCTTTGCCGCCTATTTGCAACAACTGGACATGGAAAGCAACGGCAAGCGCGTCACCAAGGATGGCGTGCCCGTCGACGTGCCCACCGGTCCCGTCATCTGGGGCGATTGCGGCACGAATGCGCAGCACGCGTATTTCCAGCTGCTGCACCAGGGCACGGATATCACGCCCATCGACTTCATCGCCGCCCTGCGCGCCACGCACGATTTGCCGGGCCACCACGACGCCCTGCTGGCCAACTGCTTCGCCCAGTCGGAAGCCTTCATGACGGGCAAGACGGGCGAGGAAGTGCGCGCAGACCTGCAGGCGCAAGGCTTGCCGGAAGGCGAGATCGAGGCGCTGGTGCCGCACAAGACTTTCCCAGGCAACCGCCCCAGCAACACCATCCTGATGGATCAGCTGACCCCGACCACCCTGGGCGCCCTGATCGCGCTGTACGAACACAAGACCTTTGTGCAGGGCGTCTTGTGGAACGTCAACAGTTTCGACCAGTGGGGCGTGGAACTGGGCAAGGTGCTGGCCAAGAAAATCCAGGCCGAACTGACGGGCGAAGCCCGTCCCGACCACCACGACAGCTCGACCAATGGCTTGATTGCCCTGGCGAAAGCCGCCAAGGCGGCGTACTAACTTAATTGAGGTTTATGAATATTTACGAAATCAAAGTAGTGAGCGACAAGCCCATGCAAGTGGGCGAATGCCCGCTATGGCATGGCAAGGAAGCGGCCCTGTACTGGGTCGACATCGATGGCCGCGCCGTGCACCGCTTGCACCCGGCCAGCGGCAAGCATGAGCAATGGAGCATGCCGACGGAACCGTCTGCGCTGGCGATCAACGCCGGCGGCGGCCTGATCGTCGCCTTGCGCAGCGGCTTTGCCCACCTGGACACGAAGACGGGCAGCCTGGCGCAAATCGCTCCGGCGCCGTTCGACATGAGCACCACGCGCTTCAACGATGGCAAGGTCGACCCGGCAGGCCGTTTCTGGGTCGGCACGATTTTCGAGCCGCGCAACGCTGACGCTGCAGAGATGTTCGTGCTGGAAAAAGGACAAGTACGCAAGGTCTGGTCGGGCGGCATGACCGTGTCGAACGGCCTGGGCTTCAGCCCGGACAAGCGCACCATGTACCACTCGGACACCACCACGCACCGCATCGACCGCTTCGATTTCGATGCGGCCACGGGTGCCATTTCCGCGCCGCAACCGTTCCAGCGCTTTTCCACGGACAAGAAAGCGTTTGATTACGGCGGGCGCCCCGATGGCGCGGCCGTCGACAGCGAAGGCAATTACTGGTCGGCCATGTTTGAAGGCGGCAAGATCTTGCGCTTCGCCCCCGACGGCCATTTGCTGGGCGAAATTACCGTGCCCGTGCGCTGCCCCACCATGGTGACGTTCGGCGGCCCCGACCTGCGCACCCTGTACATCACCAGCGCCAGCCACAACCGGTCAAACGCCGAGATCGCCGACTACCCGTTGACGGGCCACGTGCTGTCCGTGCGCGTGGACGTGGCGGGCCAGCCGGAAACAGCTTACCAGGCGTAATCGTTTGCCAGCATGAAAAAGCGCCGGTACCCGCGAGGGCCCGGCGCTTTTTCTTGCGCAACATTGTTGTCGGGTTACCGCGACAATACCTTGCGGATCGTCTCGGCCAATTCAGCCGCCACAAACTTGGCCACATACCCGTCGGCGCCCACGCCCTTGACGTGGTCTTCGTTGGTCGAGCCCGTCAGCGACGAGTGGATCACCACGGGGATGTTGGAGAAACGGCCATCGTTCTTGATGTTGCGCGTCAAGGTAAAGCCATCCATTTCCGGCATTTCCAGATCGGTCAGCACCAGCGCGACCTTGTCTTTCGCCGTCTTGCCTTCCGTCGCCGCCTGGGCCGAGATCGCCTGCAGGCGTTCCCACGCTTCCTTGCCCGTCTTGGTCATGATGAAAGGCACGCCCATCGCTTCGAGGCCTTTTTCGATCAGCGAGCGGGCCAGCGAGGAATCGTCGGCTGCGAGGATCACGGCGCCGGCCGGCAAGCGCACTTGCGGGCCGATGCTGTTCTCGTCCACGTCCGGATCGCCTGACGGCAACACGTTGCGCAGGATTTGCTCCACGTCCAGCACTTGCGCCAGGCGCGTCTTGTCCGTGTCGCCATCGAGGCGGGCGATGCTCGTGACGAGGCCGCCACCGACGCTCGATTCGGCCGACAGGACCTGATTCCATTCCAGGCGCACGATTTCATCTACCTCTTCCACGGCAAACGCCTGTGTCGAGCGGGCAAATTCGGTCACCATCAGGATCTTCAAGCCATTGCTCTTGCAGCCGACCGCCATCGGCAGGTCGATCACGGGCACGATCTGGCCACGGATATTGACCACGCCCAGCATGTGCGGGTGCGAACCGGCCACCGCCGTGATGGCCGGCATTTCCATGATTTCACGGACTTTGAACACATTGATGCCGAACAGTTCGCGGCTGGTCGAGTGATCACTGGTACCCAGCTTGAACAGGAACAGTTCGAATTTGTTATTGCCTGTCAGGCTAGTGCGTTCATCGACATCTTGCTGCATTGAATTCATTGTGTCCCCTTGAGCCGTCTTGTAAAGTTAAGTCGCCTGCCCCTGATGCTGCGGACAATGCGGACTGCACGTCGCATGGACGTCGGATGGCGGGTTCGGGGCATGGCCGGCGCTAGCGGTGCAGTGTGTATCGTACAATTTCTTACAACCAATAGTTGCTATCGATTCGAGCTTGAATTATACGGTTTTTTACTTTCTCCAAAGCTACTTTACGCTGCCAACGGCGATCCTGACAGCATTTCTTGATTTGCTTGTTGCTACAGCGCAAATGATGACGTAGAGAATCGAACATTTCCCTGGCAACCATGGTTGCTTTGAAAAGCCAAGTGAACATCACGATACTGCGCCGGCGCCGGCGAACGGCATATAATGGCCATGCCGGCATCGCTGGCAGGGATACAGGGCAAAATGGCGACGGCGGCCGTTGGAATGTAGTAAAATTTCTTGCAATTGCCTGTTCTACGTAGTAAATTTACACCATCGATTATAGTAGCGACAGACTGGCACTTCCGGTCGGCTTCCTCCCCGCTCCGGCCCTTTTACTTTTGCGACGACACTCACTTATGGCACTTACCGATTTTGACCTGGTCCTGTTTGGCGGCAGCGGCGATTTAGCAATGCGCAAGTTGTTGCCTGCAATGTATGCGCGCGACGTCGCGAACGATTTGCCGCCGACGGCGCGCATCATCTGTGTGGGCCGCCAGGACAGCGGCCAGGATGCATTCCTGAAAATGGTGGAAACCAACTCGCGCCCGCATATCAAGGCCAGCACCCTGAATGCCGCCACCTGGAGCAAATTCTGCGCGCGCATCGTGTATGTGTCGCTCAACGCCAGCGATGCGGCCACGTATGCCCCGCTGGTCGAAGCACTGCGCGGCGATGCCGACCTGACCCGCGTGTACTACCTGGCCACGCCGCCGCATTTGTTCGCCCTCATCTGCGACAACCTGGAAGACAACGGCCTGGTGACGCCGAACTCGCGCGTGGTCCTGGAAAAACCGCTGGGCCGCGACCTGGCCAGCGCCAAGCAGATCAATGCCGAAGTGGGCAAGGTCTTCCAGGAATCGCAGATCTACCGTATCGACCATTACCTGGGCAAGGAAACCGTGCAGAACTTGCTGGCACTGCGCTTCGGCAATATCCTGTTCGAACCGCTGTGGCGCCGTGAATGGATTTCCGACGTGCAGATCACCATCGCCGAAAAGCTGGGCGTGGGCAACCGCATGGGTTATTACGACACGTCGGGCGCGCTGCGCGACATGCTGCAAAACCACTTGCTGCAACTGCTGTGCATCGTCGCCATGGAACCGCCGACCTCGATCGCGCCGGACGCCGTGCGCGATGAAAAGCTGCAAGTGCTGCGCTCGCTGAAAAAATTCACGCCCACCACCCTGGCGCAAAACATCGTGCGCGGCCAGTACCGCGCCGGCCACGTGGACGGCGCCACCGTGCCGAGCTACCGCGACGAGCCGGATGCGCCGGAACATTCGCGCACCGAGACCTTCGTTGCCCTGAAGGCGGAAATCGACACCTGGCGCTGGGCCGGCGTGCCATTCTACCTGCGCACGGGCAAGCGCATGGCCGACAGCCTGGCCGAGATCGTCGTGCGCTTCAAGCAGATCCCGCACTCGATCTTCAACCAGCCCACGTCGAGCTTCCAGCCGAACTGCCTGGTGATCCGTTTGCAGCCGGACGAAGGCTTGCGCATGAACCTGATGGCAAAAACCCCGGGCGACGGCATGCGTTTGAAACCGGCGGAACTGGAACTCGATTTCCGCGAATCGTTCAAGACCCCGCGCATGGACGCCTACGAGCGTTTGCTGCTCGACGTGCTGCGCGGCCAGCTGACCCTGTTCATGCGCGGCGACGAACTGGAAGCGGCCTGGGAATGGGTCGAACCGATTCTCGACAGCTGGGAACAGAACGACAGCGCGCCGATTCCGTACACGGCCGGCACCTGGGGCCCGGCGGCGGCCAGCGCCCTGATCGGCCGCGATGGCTTGCAGTGGCGTGAAGAAGCATTACCCGAGGATTAACAGGCAATACAAGGGCCTGCCCGCAGATGGGCAGGCCTTTTACCTATCATCCCCACACTCCTGAACACCTACCAGAAGACTACCCTGATGCTGCTTGATTCCATCCGCACCCAGCTCGATTCGCTCTCCAAGTCGGAGAAGAAGGTCGCGCTGGCCGTGCTTGACCAGCCTAACCAGACGGTCAGCCAGAACATCACGGCGCTGGCGAAAAGCGCGCAGGTGTCGGAACCGACGGTGGTGCGCTTTTGCCGCACCCTGGGCTACGATGGCTGGCATGAATTCAAGCTGAAGCTGGCGCAGGGCCTGGCCCTGGCCATGCCGGGCGCGAACGAGCAGCCGGCGCAGGACGACCTGGCGGCCGACCTGGTAAATAAAATCTGCAGCCGCTCGATCAACACCCTGCTCGACCTGCGCAACAACCTGAACCCGGAAGCGATCCAGCGCGCGCTCGACATCCTGTCGCGCGCCAGCAAGATCGAATTCTATGGCCAGGGCACATCGGGCATCGTGGCGGCCGACGCGCAGCACAAGTTCTTCCGCTCGGGCGTGCCGACGGTGGCCTACAGCGACCCGAACATCCACAGCATCGCCGCTGCCCTGCTGCGCGGCGGCGACTGCCTGGTGGCCATCTCGCAGCGCGGCAACAGCCCCGCCCTGGTCCGCTCCGTGAAGCTGGCGCGCCGCGGCGGCGCCGACGTCGTCGTGCTGGCCCCATCGGGCACGCCGCTGGCCGACCTGGCGACCGTGCTGATCCCGATCGACCTGGTCTTCAACACCGACCCCTACACCCCGATTTCCGCGCGCCTGGCCTACCTGGTCGTGATCGACGTGCTGGCCGTGGGCCTGGCCCTGCAACGGGGACCTGAGTTCCGCAAGAAGATGCAGAATGCGCAGAAGGCGCTGCAGGAATTCGACATGCAGTTTGATTCTTTTATTGGCTAGGCAGCAGAAATCCGGGGCCAGGCCCGCCGGGTCTGGCCCCGGCTCTCAATTTTGGGTTCCTGCCACTGTATTTCTTCCGCACCAAAAGGACTGAAGCGCGCCCCGGATTATGTACAATACCCCGGCAAGCCCATTCACTCTTTCCCGTGCAGCCATGAACCAACTCGAACAACTGAAGCAATTTACTACCGTGGTGGCCGACACCGGCGACTTCCAATCGATCCAGGCCTACACGCCACGCGATGCGACGACGAACCCGTCGCTGATCCTGAAGGCCGTGCAGAAGGATGAGTACAAGCCGCTGCTGGAAAAGGCCGTGCGCGACCATCCGAACGCCTCGACCGCCGAAATCATCGACCGCCTGCTGATCGCCTTTGGCGTGGAAATCCTGCAAACCATTCCCGGCCGCGTCTCCACCGAAGTCGATGCGCGCCTGTCGTTTGACACGGAAGGGACCGTCGCCAAGGGCCGTGACCTGATCGCCCTGTATTCGAACGCGGGCATCCCGCGCGAGCGCGTGCTGATCAAGATCGCCTCCACCTGGGAAGGCATCCGCGCCGCCGCCATCCTGGAAAAGGAGGGCATCCGCTGCAACATGACCCTGCTGTTCTCGCTGGCCCAGGCGATTGCCTGCGCCGAAGCGGGCGCCCAGCTCATTTCGCCGTTCGTCGGCCGCATCTACGACTGGTACAAGAAATCGACGGGCATCGACTACATGGGCGCGGAAGACCCGGGCGTGCAATCGGTCCGCCGCATCTACAACTACTACCGCAAGTTCGGCTACAAGACCGAGGTGATGGGCGCGAGCTTCCGCAACACGTCGCAAATCCTCGAACTGGCCGGCTGCGACCTGCTCACCATCAGCCCCGACCTGCTGCAAAAACTGGCCGACAGCGATGCGCCGGTGGAACGCAAGCTGAGCGCCGAAGCGGCGCCATCGACCAACATCGTGCAAATGTCGCTGAATGAAGAAGCATTCCGCTTCATGATGAATGAAGACGCGATGGCGACGGAAAAACTGGCCGAAGGCATCCGCGCCTTCTGCGTCGATTCCGGCAAGCTGAAACAGATGATCGCGGCGCTGCGTTAATTCCGGCGCGCGAAAAAAAAGCGGCGTCCGTGCATTGCACGGCGCCGCTTTTTTCATGCCCGCGGGATCAGGAGCAACGGAACGTGGCCACGCCCTGGTAATTGGCGCCATTCGCCAGCTGCGCCTTGTAAGCGGCGATCAGCAGATAGCGGCCGGCGCCGCCGTCGCCCAGCATCAGCTGCGCGCCCGTGCCGCTCGACAGGTAGCCGCCGGTGATGCTGCTCGACGCAGGCGAAGCGATGGTCGTCGAAGCCGATACCTTGCCCGTGCTGCCGCCAGCGCTGGTGTCGATGGCCAGCGCTATTTTGGCGCCGGAGGCATCGAAGGACATGCTGGCCGTGCCGCTGGCAGTGCCGAAGTAGCCGCTCGACGAGACGTTCGTGCCGCCCGTATAGCTTGGCGCCGTGAACGTACCCGCATCGCAGGTGAACGTGCCGGTCGCCGGCAGCGCGGCGAGCACGTTATAGGCAACGTAATGCGCGCTGGCATTGTTGCCGGTCAACGTCGTGGCGCCAGAGATACTGCTGAACGAGCCCTTGAACCAGCGTCCTTGCGCAAAAGCCGCGTCGCCGCTGATTTCGCGCGTCACGGACGGGTTGCCCGTCAGGACGATGCTGCCGATATTGCTCACGGCGCCGGAGGTATCTTGCACCAGCAGGCTGGCCTTGCCACTGCTCTGCAAGCCGATAGCTGTGAAGATGAAGCGGCTGTTGTCGCCATTGACGAAACGCGCGCTGACGGCGCCCGTGTTTTCGCCGGTGGCGGTCGGCGTGACAGGTACCACTGGCGGCGTAACAGGCGTAACAGGCGTCACGGGCGTCACGGGTGGATTCACGGCAACCGCCGTGTCGGATGGGGAAGAAGAACCGCCGCCACCGCAAGCGGCGAGCGAAGCGGCGATCAGGGTCAGAACAACAGCGTGATTCAGTTGCATACGATTCCAATAAAAAAAGCAAGACATAAGGAATCCTTGGCACATGCCAAAAATTCAACGTCCAATATTATGCAACATTTCTCAAGAGAATGGTTGCTTTAAAGAAATTTATTAATACTAACAATGTGACTATAGCGAGCGCGACTGTGTCGTGGCGCCACGCTGGCGGTAAAATACCTGGCTACCGGCCGCCAACGACTACTCATGCAATCACCGATCACCATCCGCCTGGGCCGCCGCGCCCGGACGCGCATCGCCGAACACGGAGTGCGCGCCAGCGACATCGCCATCGTCCCTGCCGCCGCGGGCGGGCCGAAAGGCTTGATCCTGCACCAGCTCGATTGCTGGCTGTTCGGCGATTTTCTGGCGCAGGCGCCACGGCCGCGCCACTTCGTCGGCGCCTCGATCGGCGCCTGGCGCATGGCCGCCGGCATATTCCCCGACCCGGTGGCCGCACAGCGCCGCCTGGTGCGCGAATACGTGGGCCAGCGCTATCCCGACAAACCCGAGGCGGCGCACGTCAGCCGCACGTGCCGCGCCTTGCTCGACGCCGTCCTCGACGGCCAGGACGCGCAGCTGCTGCAGCACGAACGCCACAGCCTGTCGGTGCTGGCCGTGCGCGGCATCGGCGCGCTGGCGCAGCCAGGCAAATGGCGCGACCGGCGCGGCTTCCTGCTGGCGGCCGCCGGCAACGCCGTGGCGCGCGCGCGTCTGGCCGCCTCGCTGGAGCGCGCCGTGTTCCATGCCGGACCGGACGGCGCCAGCTGGCTGCGCTCGCGTTTCGACGCCTTTCATTCCCACTTCGTGCCGCTGGCGCAAGACAACCTGCGCGACGCGCTGCTGGCCTCCGGCTCCATTCCGCTGGTACTCGATGCGGTCACGGACATCGTGGGCGCGCCGCCCGGGCGCTACTGGGACGGCGGCCTGGTCGACTATCATTTGCACCTGCCCTACCAGCGCGAACCGGACCTGGTGCTATATCCGCATTTTGCCGACCATATCGTGCCGGGCTGGCTGGACAAGGCCATGCCCTGGCGTCGCGCGCGCAGCGGCGATAGCGCACTCGACAACATGATCCTAGTCTCGCCCTCGCCCGCCTTCGTGGCCAGCCTGCCCAATGGCAAACTGCCGGACCGGCGCGACTTCCCCCATTACGGCCAGGACCACGCGGCGCGCATGCGCGACTGGCGCCGCGCCATCGCGGAAAGCGAACGCATGGCGGCCGCCTTCGCCCGCTGGGCCGAGGAGCCGGACTTGCGCCAGGCGGGCGATCTGTAACACGGGCGTGGCTGCAACAGGCGCAAAAACAAGCGCGCGTTTCCCTCGCCTCTTGGTCACTTCTCAGTGCATACTATGTCGCACAGGCAATTTAAATCCCCTCTGCGACAGGAGTTCCGACCATGCACGCCCTCTCCCACCTTCGTATCGGCACGCGCCTGGCTGCAGGCTTTGCGCTGGTGCTGCTGCTGTCCGTGATTTCCACCTCGTACGCGCTGTACAGCGCCCACGTGAATGCCGACGCAACGCGGCAAATGATGGAAAAACCGCTGGCCAAGGAACGTCTCGTATCGGACTGGTACGTGCTGATTTACTCGGCCATCGCGCGCACCTCGATGATCGCCAAAAGCACGGATGAAACCCTGTCCAGTGTGTTTGCCGACACCATCGCCGACAGCACGAAACAGGGCAGCGAACTGCTGAAGAAAATCGAAGCGCTGCTCGACAGCGATGAAGAGAAAGCCATTTTCAAGGCGTCCATCGCCGAGCGCGTCAAGTACCAGGATGCCAAGACACTGGTGATGAATGCGCGCAAGGCCGGCAACGCGGCGCAGGCGGAAAGCGCCTACCGCGACAGCTTTGCCCCGGCCGCCGCCAAGTACCAGAACAACGTCAAGGCCCTGCTGTCGCAGCAGCGCCAGGCCATCGACGCCACGGCGCACGCCATCGAGGCGGCCAACGAGCGCAGCTTCACTCTGCTGCTGACCTTGTGCGCGCTGGTGGTGGCGCTGGGCAGCATCTGCGCCTGGCTGATCACGCGCTCGATCACGCAACCGCTGAAGGCCGCCGTGAAAGTGGCCGAAACGGTGGCCGACGGCGACTTGCGCACGCATTTCGGCAAAGCCGCCAGCGATGAAATCGGCGACCTGATGCGTGCGCTGCACGGCATGAACGAGGCACTGCGCAAGGTGGTGTCGGAAGTCCAGACGGGCACCAATGCGATTGCCACGGCGTCGGGCGAAATCGCCGCCGGCAACCAGGACCTGTCGGCGCGCACGGAGCAGCAAGCCAGCTCGCTGGAAGAGACGGCATCGTCGATGGAAGAACTGACCAGCACCGTCAAGCAGAACGCGGACAATGCGCGGCAAGCCAACCAGATGGCGGTGGCCGCCTCCGGCGTTGCCGAACGGGGCGGCAGCATCGTCAGCCAGGTGGTCGACACCATGGGCGCCATCGACACGGCGTCGACGAAAATCGTCGACATCATCGGCGTCATCGACGGCATCGCCTTCCAGACGAATATCCTGGCCTTGAACGCGGCCGTCGAAGCGGCGCGCGCCGGCGAGCAGGGACGCGGCTTTGCCGTCGTCGCCACGGAAGTGCGCAGCCTGGCGCAGCGCTCGGCCGCCGCGGCGCGCGAAATCAAGACCCTGATCGGCGACTCGGTGGAACAGGTCAACAACGGCACGCGGCTGGTGCATCAGGCCGGCAGCACCATGGGCGAAGTGGTCGACAGCGTGCGCAGGGTGACCGACATCATGGCCGAGATCACTGCCGCCAGCGCCGAGCAAAGCATGGGCATTGACCAGGTCAACCAGGCCATCGCGCAGATGGACCAGGTAACGCAGCAAAACGCGGCCCTGGTGGAAGAAGCAGCGGCCGCGGCCGAAAGCATGCAGGACCAGGCGGCGCGCCTGGCGCAAGTGGCGGCCGGCTTCCAGCTCGAACACATGACTGCTACTGCGCCGGTGCGCGCCGCACGGCCGGCCAAGACGGCCATTGCCACCACGCCAAGGCTCGCGCCACGCTCCCCTGAGGCCAAGGCAAGCAAACCGGCAGCGCCGAAGGCGGCCGGTGCTGCGGCGCACAAAACGCCATCGCACATCGCCGGCGACCAGGATTGGGAAGAATTTTAAGCCCGGCTTTCAAGCACAGTTTCAAGCGCCGCGCCGGCGGCGGCAAGGCGCTTGAAACTATTTGACAGCGGCGCCAGGCGCGCCGATACTGGTTTCAGGTGGGACTGGCGCGCCACCGCGACATGAGACAGCCGGCGCCTCCAGGGAGAGACCATGCGCCCCTATCTTGTTTCCGCCCGTTGTTTCAAGCATCTGGGCGCCGCCCTGCTCTGCGGCGCTTTGGCGGCTTGCAGCGTAGCACCGCCCGCCAGCCTGCCCCCCATCTTCAACGACAGCGATTTCGCGCCGTCCGCCGCCATCGACGCCAGCCAGGTCTTTGCCATCGACGAGACCATGCGCCAGTATGTGGGCACGCAAGTGCGGCGCGAGGCGCGCAACAAGAATAACCGCGCGGCGCTCTATGACGCCCTGTACGACAAGAGCAGGCTGAAACTCGAATACGATGCGGCCATGACCCGCAATGCGCGCGAAACATTTGCCGCGCGCCAGGGCAACTGCCTGTCGCTGGTGATCATGACGGCGGCGCTGGCGCATGAATTGGGTTTGCAGGTACGCTACCAGGAGGTGCTGGGCGAGGAAAGCTGGAGCCGCAGCGGCGACATGTATTTTGTCGCCGGCCACGTCAACCTGGTGCTGGGCCAGCGCCTGGGCGAAAACCGGAATAACTACGATACCAAGGGCATGCTGGTGATCGACTTCCTGCCGTCCGGCGACGTAGCGGGCTACCGTACGCGCGAAATCAGCGAAGCGACCGTGCTCGCCATGTACATGAACAACCGCGCCGCCGAAACCATGAGCGAGGGCCAGCTGGACCAGGCGTACTGGTGGGCCCGGGCCGCACTGCTGCAAGATCCCTCGTTCAGCGGCGCCTACAACACCCTGGGCGTGATCCAGTTCCGCCATGGCGACCTGGCCGCGGCGCGGCGCACGCTCGCCCATGCGCTGATACGCGCGCCGGACAACACGGTGCTGCTGTCGAACCTGGCACAGGCGCTGGAAGCGTCCGGCCTGCCCGATGAAGCGCTGCCGCTGCGCCGGCGCCTGCTGGCGCTGCAGCCGCAGCCGCCCTTCCATTACTTCAACCTGGGCAAGGCGGCCATGCAGCAAAACGATTACGTGCGGGCGATACAGCTGTTTTCACGTGAAATCGCGCGCGACCCGTACTACCACGAATTCCACTTCTGGCTGGCGCAAGCCTATGCGCGCCTGGGCCAGCTGGAGCAGGCCGGCAAGCAGCTGGAACTGGCGATGAGCAACAGCACCACGCGCGGCGACCACACGCTCTATGCGGCCAAGCTGCAGCGCCTGCGCGCCGTCACCACGCATTAATCTTCCAGGAACATCTGCTGCAAATCGTTCAGGAAGCACAATCCCCGTTCCGTCGGGCGGATGACCTGGTGGTCGCGGTACAGCAAGCCTTTCGCTTCGGCGGCATTCAGCGGCTGCTCGATGGCGTTGAGGGCCAGGCCCGTGCGCTCGGCGAACAGGTTCGGCGCAAAGCCCTGCGTCAGGCGCAGGGTATTGAGCATGAATTCAAAACCCATTTCCTCGCGCGCCAGTTCGCGCTCTTCCTGCACCGGGTTACCGGCCAGTACCGCGTCCATGTAGGCGCGCGGCTGCTTGTAGCGAGCCTGGCGCAGCACGCGGTGCGGGAACGAGATCTTCGAATGCGCGCCCGCGCCGATGCCCAGGTAGTCGCCGAATTCCCAGTAATTGCGGTTGTGCTTTGCCTGGCGGCCCGGCTGCGCATAAGCCGACACTTCGTAGCGGCCATAACCGGCCTGCGCGGCGCGCGCGGCCACCATGTCGGCGATGTCGGCGCTCTCGTCGTCGTCCGGCAGCACGGGCGGATACTTGGCGAACAGGGTGTTCGGCTCCAGGGTCAGGTGATACAGCGACAGGTGCGGCGGCGCGAACGCCAGCGCCGTTTCCAGGTCCTGCCGCGCCTCGGCCAGGGTTTGCGTGGGCAGCGCGTACATCAGGTCGAGATTGAAGTTGTCGAAGTTGGCGTGCGCGATCTCCACCGCGCGGCGCGCCTCGTTATCGTCGTGGATGCGCCCCAGCGCCTGCAAATGGCGGCCATTGAAGCTCTGGATGCCGATCGACAAACGGTTGATGCCGCTGGCCCGGTAGGACTTGAATTTTTCCGCTTCAAAGGTGCCCGGATTGGCTTCCATGGTGATTTCGCAATCGGGCTCCAGTGGCAGCAAGGTGCGCACGTCCGACATCAGGCGGTCCAGACCCGCCGCCGACATCAGGCTGGGCGTACCGCCGCCGATGAAAATCGTGTGGATCTTGCGGCCCCAGATCAGCGGCAGCGCCATTTCCAGGTCCAGCCGCAGGGCGGCCAGATATTCCGCTTCCGGCAAGTCGCCGCGCACCTCGTGCGAATTGAAGTCGCAATACGGGCATTTTTTCACGCACCACGGGAAATGGATGTACAGCGACAGCGGCGGCAGCGCCGTCAGGTTCAGCGCGCCCGGCTGCAGGTATTTCAGGGCCGCCCCGGCCGCGCCGGAAATGCCTTCCTGCGGCGCGGGAGCGGCACCGGGCCTGGCTGCCGACTTGGCAACGGCGCCCACCAGTTTGATCGGGATCATCGCAGCTTTTCCACCAGCGCGCGCAGGGCCTGGCCACGGTGCGACAGCGCGTTCTTTTCATCGGACGTCAGTTCGGCCGCGCACTTGCCCAGCGCGGGAATGAAGAAATGCGGATCGTAGCCGAAGCCGCCGTTGCCGCGCGGCGCCTGGACCATTTCGCCATTCCAGCGGCCGTCGGCGATCACCGGCTGCGGGTCGTCCGCATGGCGCACGTACACCAGCACGCAGTAGTAATACGCGGACTTGTCGGCATGCGCCTCGAGGTCGGCGATCAGCTTGGCGCTGTTGGCCGCATCCGATTTCGGCTCGCCCGCATAGCGGGCCGAGTACACGCCCGGCGCGCCGCCCAGCGCATTGACGCACACGCCCGAATCGTCGGCCAGCGCCGGCAAACCTGTCAGGCGCGACGCGTGGCGCGCCTTTTGCAGGGCGTTTTCAACGAAGGTGTGGAACGGCTCGTCGCTTTCCGGGACGTCATACTCGCCCTGGGCATGGACGGAAAAACCGATGGTCGAGAGCAGCTCGTTGAATTCCTTGAGCTTGCCGGCGTTATTGGAGGCGAGGATGAGGCGTTGGGTCATGTCAGTAGTCCGGTTGAAGTGCCGACATTGTAAACCTTTTGCGCTCCCCTCACCTTGCCACGCCGCTGCCGCAAGAAGCGGCAGGTGTGAGCTTTTTGCCCGGCGCGGCGGGCAATGACATGTAAATCTGTGTAAAGATTAAATGCCGAGGGCTTGCTTTTGCAGGGCGATCAGGTCGGCGATGCCGCCTTGCGCCAGGTCCAGCAAACGGTTCATTCCGGCGCGGTCGAACGCGGCGCCTTCGGCCGTGCCCTGCACTTCGATGAAGTGGCCCGCTTCCGTCATCACCACGTTCATGTCCGTGTCGCAGCCCGAGTCTTCCACGTAGTCCAGGTCCAGCACCGGCATGCCCTGGTAGACGCCCACCGAGATGGCGGCGACAAAGCTTTTCACGGGGATGGCGGCAATCGCACCGCGCGCCTGCAGCTGGGAAAACGCGTCATACGCGGCCACCATGGCGCCCGTGATCGAGGCCGTGCGCGTGCCGCCGTCGGCCTGGATGACGTCGCAATCGAGGTGCAGGGTGCGTTCGCCGAACGCCTGCAAATCGAAGGCGGCGCGCAGCGAGCGGCCGATCAGGCGCTGGATTTCCTGCGTGCGGCCCGACTGCTTGCCGCGCGCCGCTTCGCGGTCCATGCGCGTGTGCGTCGAGCGGGGCAGCATGCCGTACTCGGCCGTCAACCAGCCCTGGCCCTTGCCCTTCAGGAAACCAGGCACCTTGTCTTCGATACTGGCGGTGCAGATGACCTTGGTGTCGCCGCACTCGATCAGCACCGAGCCTTCGGCATGCTTGGTGTACTGGCGGGTGATGCGGATGGCGCGCAACGCGTCGACGGCGCGGCCGCTCGGGCGGGATTCGAATGTCATGGGGATGTCCTGTGTGATTGGGGTTGCGGCAGCGATTCTACCACCGCGCGCCCGTCCATTTGCAGTCATGCAACAGCGCAGGGCGCAATGGCGGGCGGCGCACACATGATCCCTACAATCCTGCCCCGCCAAACACAATTTTCTTTACAATGCCGTAAAACGCACACTATTCAGCAATTTTCAGGCCATCGTGCTCTTCGGTCTGTTTTGCGGCGCGGGCGGTATTGCCTGCGCTGGCTGATTAAGTGTATAAGTGACTGTATACAAGATCAAATCGGGGAATCCTTTGAGCATTTCAAGCATGACAGGCTACGCGGTTGCCACCAGCGAAGGTGCTGCAGGCACACTGACAATTGAAATCAAGAGCGTCAACTCGCGCTTTCTCGACCTGCAATTCCGGATCAACGACGATCTGCGGGCCCTGGAGCCCGACTTGCGCGCCGCCGTCATGTCCGCCATCACGCGCGGCAAAGTCGAGGTACGCCTGAGCTTTGGCCGCAAGGCCGCCACAAACGGCACGCAGGCGCTGAACCTGCCCCTGCTGACGGAACTGGCGCGCCTGCAAGCCGAAGTGGGCCAGCATTTTGTCTCCGCCCCCGTCATGACGGTGGCCGAACTGCTGCGCTGGCCTGGCGTCATCGAAGAAGCGCAAGTGGGACAAGAGTCCTTGCAGGCGGACGTGGGCGCGCTGACCAAGCGCACCGTGGCCGCCTTCGTCGACAGCCGCAAGCGCGAAGGCGCGGCGCTCGAAGCCGTGCTCGTATCGCGCATCGAAGCGATGGAAGCCATCGTCAAGCGCATCACGCCATTGATTCCGCAAGTGGTGGCGGCGTTCCAGCAAAAAGCCATCGAGCGCATGCAGGATGCGCTGGGCCTGGCCAGCCAGGGCTCGAATTCGGCACTGTCGCGCCAGGACGCCATGGAACGCATCCGCCAGGAAGTGATTTTGTACGGCATCCGCATCGACGTGTCGGAAGAACTGGCGCGCCTGTCGGCCCACCTGGGCGAAACGCGCCACATCCTCACCAAGGGCGGGCAAGTGGGCAAGCGCCTCGACTTCATGATGCAGGAACTGAACCGCGAAGCCAATACCTTGGGCGCCAAGGCGTCCGTCAAGGAACTGGCCGACGCCTCGATGGACTTGAAGCTGCTGATCGAGCAAATGCGCGAACAGGTGCAGAACCTGGAATAAGCGCTCCGCCTCAGGCCAGGCGCGCTCCGGCGCGCCCCCTGTCGCTGGCGGCGATGACGACGCAGGCGACAAACAGCACGATGCTGTATTCCACGCCGCCGGCGCCATGTTCGCCCACGAACCAGCCCTTGGCCGCATGCACGAGGGCGATGCCGCCGACGCAGATCACCATCAGCCCGGCCGCCGCCCAGCGCGTGTATTTGCCGGCGATGAGCAAACTGCCGCAAACGATCTCGACGACGGTAATCGCCCACACGACGGCCAGGCCACAGATAAACCCCTTGTCTTCCAGGAAACCGGCAAAGCGGGGAATGGTGCCGTTGGCGATGCGCGTGATGGCGTGCGCCATGAACATCACGGCGATGGCCACGCGCAGCAGCAACATGGCCTGGGCAACACTGAGAAACGGGAAATTTTTCATGCGCGCATCCTGTCGGCAAATAGTTATCAAGAAAAAAGCATTCCAAATTAGATAACCATTTCTTCAAGATAACAAGCAAAATATGCGCATGCCTGGCGGCAAGGCGCATCGCAGGGCTGGCTCGCCGCCTTGCCTCTTGGTAAAATACCGAATTGGGCGGCACCCATGCAGCGCACACGCCGCCATCACACGTATATGGAAAGATCCGCATGAGCCACCCTACCGCCTTCTCCGGCAGCCTGTTCGTGGTCGCCGCGCCATCGGGCGCCGGCAAATCGACACTGGTCAATGCATTGCTGGCGCAAGAGCCCGGCATCAAGCTGTCGATCTCGACCACCACGCGCGCCCCCCGTCCGGGCGAGCAGCACGGCCGCGAGTACTATTTCACGACGGCGGAAGACTTTGTCGCGCGTGCCGACCAGGGCGAGTTCTTGGAATGGGCGGAAGTGCATGGCAATTACTACGGCACCTCGCGCATCATGGTGGAACAGCAAATGGCCGCCGGCACCGACATCCTGCTGGAAATCGACTGGCAGGGCGCGCGACAAGTACGCAAGCAATTCCCCCGCGCGGCCGGTATTTTCATCCTGCCGCCGTCGATCGATGCACTGGAAGAACGCTTGAACAAGCGCGGCCAGGACGAGCCGCACGTGATCACGCGTCGCCTGCTGGCGGCCGGCGGCGAAATCGCACACGCTCCCGAGTTCGAGTATGTTATTATCAATGAAGAGTTTACGGTCGCTTTGTCCGAACTGAGCGCGATCGTGAGAGCGGCCCGTTGCCGGTTTGCGCAACAAGCGGCCCGCAACGCATCGCTATTCGCCCAGCTGGGCCTGCACGCAGAATAATCGTCTCTGCACGCCAGTTCACACAGCACCACGCACACAAATTTAGGAGTTACTATGGCCCGTATCACAATCGAAGATTGCCTGAAGCAGATCCCTAACCGTTTCCAGCTGACCCTGGCTGCGACTTATCGCGCACGTCAGTTGTTGCAAGGCCACACCCCTAAGGTGGAAGCCAAGGACAAGCCTACCGTTGTCGCACTGCGTGAAATCGCTGCCGGTAAAGTCGGCATCGAAATGCTGAAAAAGGTCCCGATGTAATTGGGAACCCGCGTGCCGGAACAGTGCTGACCCCTGGTTCTACCGTATCCTTTATTCACACTGTGAAGCAACGCGACGTTTTATGAGTCTGACCCCAGCCGACACGACTTCCGCAGCACTGCCGCCCCTGGCCCCGCGCCAGGCGGCAAAACCGCAGGGCGCTTCCGCGCCCGGCGCCGGCACGTCCGGCAGCAACACCCCCGCAGTACCGCCAGCGCCCGCCCTCGGCGTGGCCTCCGTCAGCCACCTGGCCGACAAGCTGGCCGAATACCTGTCTCCCGCCGACCTGAAAAAAGTCAAGGAAGCCTACCGCTTCTCCGACGAAATGCACCTGGGCCAGATGCGCCGCTCGGGCGAGCCGTATATCTCGCACCCGATCGCCGTCGCCGAAATCTGCGCCGACTGGAAGCTCGACGCGCAAGCCATCATGGCCGCCCTGCTGCATGACGTGATGGAAGACCAGGACGTCAAGAAGGATGAATTGATCGAGCGCTTCGGCGCGCCGGTGGCACACCTGGTCGACGGCCTGTCGAAGCTGGAAAAGATCGAATTCCAGAGCCAGATCGAAGCCCAAGCGGAAAACTTCCGCAAGATGCTGCTGGCCATGGCCTCCGACGTGCGCGTGATCCTGATCAAGCTGGCCGACCGCCTGCACAATATGCGTACGCTGGACTTCATGACGGCGGCAAAAAAGCGCCGCATCGCCAGCGAGACCATGGAAGTGTACGTGCCGATCGCGCACCGCCTCGGCCTGAACAACATCTACCACGAACTGCAGGACCTGTCGTTCTCGCACCTGTACCCGATGCGCTACCGCACGCTGGCGAAAGCCGTCAAGGCGGCGCGCGGCAACCGGCGCGAAGTGGTCAACAAGATCATGGAAGCGGTGAAAAGCACCTTGTCCATGGCCGAGCTTGAAGCCGACGTCACGGGCCGCGAAAAGACCCTGTACGACATCTATAAAAAGATGCGCAGCAAGCATTTGTCGTTCTCGCAAGTGCTGGACGTGTACGGTTTCCGCGTCGTGGTGAGCAGCTTTGCCGACTGTTACGTGACCCTGGGCACCCTGCACAGCCTGTACAAGCCGATGCCGGGCAAGTTCAAGGATTACATCGCGATCCGCAAGCTGAACGGCTACCAGTCGCTGCACACGACCGTCATCGGTCCCTACGGCACGCCCGTGGAATTCCAGATCCGCACGCAGGAAATGCACCGCACGGCCGAGTCCGGCGTGGCGGCGCACTGGCTCTACAAGAGCGGCGAATCGAACCCGTCCGACCTGCAGCAGCGCACCCATGCGTGGCTGCAATCCCTGCTCGACATCCAGCAGCAGACGGGCGACTCGGCCGAATTCCTCGAACACGTCAAGGTCGACCTGTTCCCCGATTCCGTCTACGTGTTTACGCCGAAGTCGAAGATCATCGCCCTGCCGCGCGGCGCCACGGCCATCGACTTCGCCTACTCGATCCACACGGGCATCGGCGACCAGACCGTGGCCGTCAAGATCAACAACGAAACCTCGCCCCTGCGCACCGAGCTACACAATGGCGACATCGTGGAAATCATTACGGATTCCTCGTCGCGCCCCAGCCCGACGTGGCTGTCGTTCGTGCGCACCGGCAAGGCCCGTTCGGCCATCCGCCACCATTTGCGCACGATCAACCTGCCCGAATCGATCGCCCTGGGCCAGCAGTTGCTGTCGCAGGCGCTGCACACCCTGAACATCGACGCCGGCCTGCAAGCGCCATTGGTCGAACGCCTGCTCAACGAATCGAGCGCCAATTCCATGGACGAGCTGTACGCGGACATCGGCATCGGCAAGCGCATGGCCACCCTGGTGGCGCGCCACATCTTCGGCCTGATCGGCGGCGAAGCGGCCAGCATGCCTGTGGAACACAACAGCGGCAGCGAGCTCGACCCTGTCACCATCTGCGGCAGCGAAGGCGTCTCCGTGCAACTGGCGCCATGCTGTTTGCCGATCCCAGGCGACCAGATCATCGGCCAACTGCGCCGCGACCAGGGCTTGCTCGTGCACACCAGCGACTGCTCGCAAGCGAAACGCCAGCGCGCCAAGGAACCGGACCGCTGGATCGCCGTGCGCTGGGGAACCGAACTGAACCGCCGTTTCGACTGCCGCATCAAGGTGCTGATCAACAGCGAACGGGGCATCCTGGCCAGAGTCGCCGCCGAAATCGGCGAATCCGACGCCAACATCATCTATGTGGGCATGGACGAAGACAAGGACAACGTCCTCGACCAGCTGCGCTTCACCGTGCAGGTCAAGGACCGCGTCCACCTTGCCGCCCTGCTGCGCAATGTGCGCCGCGTCGCGGGCGTCAACCGCATCCTGCGCGAACGCAATTAAAAAAACGGCTGGCCAGATTCTCTGCCCAGCCGTTTTTTCATGCCGATCACATCACGTCAAATGTCCGCCGGCGCCGGATATGTCACTTCCAGCAATTCCAGTTCCTGCTCGCCCAGCGGCGTATTGAGGGTGATCACATCGCCTTCACGCGCCTTGGTGATGGTGCGGGCCATGGGCGAGACCCAGCTGATCTTGCCGTTCAGGGGATCGAACTCGTCGATGCCGACGATGGTGATGGTGTGCGTTTCGCCATCTTCCGTGCGATATTTGACGGTGGCGCCGAAAAACACTTGGTCGTTGCCATGGTGCACGCTGGGGTCGACGATGGCGGCCAGGTCCATGCGCTTGGTGAGGAAGCGGATGCGGCGGTCGATTTCGCGCAGTCGGCGCTTGCCGTAGATGTAGTCACCATTTTCCGAACGGTCGCCATTCGACGCCGCCCAATGGACGATGCGCACCACTTCCGGACGGTCGACGTCGATCAGCTGCAGCAGCTCTTCCTTGATGCGCTGGTAACCGGCCGGCGTGATGTAGTTCTTGGCGCCGGCGGGAATGGCCAGCGCCAGCGCGGCCGCTTCTTCATCGTCGTCGTTGTCCGATTCTTTTACAAAGGCTTTATTCATCTGTCTATTGTAGCCCCGCCGGGGAGCCGCAGGCACACGGGATGCGGGGGCAGGCGGGCTTTTTTGACGTATCATCGTGGCAATCGCGGCAAACCTGCACCGCACACGGAGACGGATGAAAAAATTCTACAGAGTCAGGCGCTGGCTGTTCGCGCCGCTGGTCTACCTGGCCGCCATCTTCCTGCTGATCGAAGAATGGCTGTGGGCCACGGGCGCGCGCATCATGCAGGTGATCGCGCAATTTCCGCCCCTGCATGCGCTCGAAGCATGGATCAAGCGCCTGCCGCCGTACTGGGCGCTGGCCATCTTCGTGCTGCCGGCCGTGCTGCTGTTTCCCGTCAAGCTGCTGGCCCTGCTGGCGATCGCGCGCGGCCATGCGTTTTCCGGCATTGGCGTGATCGTCATCGCCAAGCTGGGCGGCGCGGCCGCCGTGGCGCGCCTGTACAGCCTGACGCGCCCTACCCTGTTGACCTTGCCGTGGTTTGCGCGCTGGCATGGCTTGTTCATGGAAACCAAGGACCGCTGGATCGCCCGCCTGCGCGCCACGCGGCCATGGCGGCGGGTCAGCCGCCTGTCGGCCGCGCTGGGCCGCGCCCGTCGTGCCTGGTGGCAACGCTTGCGCAAGGGCACGCCAGGGCGCCATAATTCGCGCCCGGCCAGGGTCCTGCGCCGCTTCGCCGCCTTCTGGCGCGCCCGCCGCTGATGAAGAAAGGCAACTCCATGCACGACACGCCCCGGCTGGCGCCCGCCCTGCGCGCGGCGGCGCCGGAAATCTACCTGTTTGATGCGGCCAGCTTGCAATTGCTGGACGCCAACGATGCCGCCTGCGACAACTTGCAGTATGCGCGCAAGCAATTGCTGGCGATGACGCCCTTCACCCTGGCGCCGCAGCTCGACGCGCAGCAACTGGCCGCCGTGCTGGCCACCCTGGACGACAGCATCGGCGCGCAAGCCCGGCTGCACGTGCAGCAGCGCCGCCGCGATGGCAGCCTGTATTCGCTCAGCCTGCAGTTGTCGCGCGCCAGCCGCCAAGGGCGCTCCCTGATCCTGGCCGAAGGCGAAGACTTGCGCACGCCGCAAGCGACTGCCGCCGCCCTGGCGCAGGTGCAGTCGCGCTTCAACGCCATCGTGTCGAACACGCCGGGCCTCGTGTACCAGTTCTGCCTGCATGCGGATGGACGGGCGTCCTTTGCCTACCTGAGCGACGGTTGCCAGGCCCTGCTGGGTCTGAGCCCGGCACAGCTGCACGCGCGCCCGGAACTGTTCTACCAGTTGATCCTGGCCGACGACCGCGCCTCGTATCTGGAGTCGATGCAAGCGTCAAAAACCGCCTTGTGGAGCTGGAACTGGGAAGGCCGCATCTGGATCGACGCCTGGAAGGACGTCAAATGGATCAACCTGCGCTCCACGCCGCGCGCGCTGGCCGACGGCACGGTGCAGTGGGAAGGCATCATGACGAATATCACGGAAAGCCGGCTCGAGCAGATCGAAGTGCGCCAGTCGCGCGCCCGCCTGGCCGAGCTGACGGCGCATATCGACAAGGTCAAGGAACACGAACGCACGCGCCTGGCGCGCGAATTGCACGATGACCTGGGCGGCAATTTGACGGCCATCAAGATGGCCTTGGCCATGCTGGCGCGCCGCCTGCCGCCGGACGACCCGCAACTGCAGGAAAAAGCCGACTATGTCGATGCCCTGGTCGACCGCAGCATCGACGCCGTGCACCGCATTTCGCTGGACTTGCGCCCCTCCATGCTGGACCTGGGCCTGGTCGCCGCGCTGGACTGGCAAGTCAAGGAATTCGCGCGCCAGGCCGGCATCGAATGCCAGTTCATTTCGAACCGCCAGCACATCGAACTGGAACTGGACCAGGCAACGAGCCTGTTCCGCATCGCCCAGGAGGCGCTGACGAATATCGCCAAGCATGCGCAGGCAAGCAAGGTCAGCGTGCGCCTGGCCCGGCAGCGCCAGCATATCAGCCTGTCGATCGCCGACAATGGCGTCGGCATGCGCCTGTCCGACCGCGCCAAGCCGCAATCGTTCGGCATCCGCGGCATGGCTGAAAGGGCCAGCGCGCTGGGCGGCACCCTGAGCCTGATGGATGGGCCCGATGGCGGCACCATCCTGAGCATAAAAATCCGGCTGACCACCCCGCGAGAGGCGATAATAGCGGCTGCAGCCAGTGCGCCAGCGCACAGCGGGCCGCCGCCAGACGCGGCCTAGTGGGTGAATTAGATAGGAAACAACGCAGTCATGAAAGAAAAAGCCACCATCCGGGTATTCATCGCCGACGATCACGCGATCGTGCGCGAAGGCTTGAAGCAAATCCTCGCCGACACGAAGGACATCATCGTGGCCGGCGAAGCCGAAAATGGCCACGACGCCATCAAACTGTTCCGCGGCTCGAAATGCCAGGTATTGCTGCTCGACATCTCCCTGCCCGACCGCAGCGGCATCGAGGTGCTCAAGCAGATCAAGAAGGAAAAACCGGAACTGGCCGTGCTGATGCTGTCCATGCACCGCGAAGACCAGTACGCCATCCGTTCGCTCAAGGCGGGCGCGGCCGGCTACCTGACGAAACAGAGCGCGCCGCGCGAGCTGGTCACGGCCATCCGCCAGGTGGCGCAGGGCTTGAAATACATCAGCGCCTC
Organism: Janthinobacterium lividum; assembly: GCF_011601275.1. Lineage (GTDB taxonomy): Bacteria > Pseudomonadota > Gammaproteobacteria > Burkholderiales > Burkholderiaceae_D > Janthinobacterium > Janthinobacterium lividum_E. The sequence goes on from NZ_JAAOLY010000013.1 coordinate 43,112, forward strand.
GCTGGCGCAGGAATTGGCCAACACGGTGGGCGAAGACCACGAAACGGCCTTGCACGACACCTTGTCGGACCGCGAGTACCAGACCCTGGTCATGATCGCCTCGGGCAAGGCCGTGGGCGCCATCGCCGAAGAACTGAAATTGTCCGTGAAAACCGTCAGCGAATACCGCGCCCGCTTGCTGGTCAAGATGAAACTCAAGAACAGCGCCGAACTGACGCACTACGCCATCCGCAACCAGCTGGTGGATTGACGGCAAAGCGGCATGCCCGCTGGCATCGGGCGAATTGACAGGACTTCTCCTTGCTTCTCGCACAATAAGTTCTTTGCCAACTCGCATATCATGGGGATAATGAGAAATATCTGAAAAGGCTGTGCCTACATGTCCAGTAAATTGCCATCTTCACCAGCAAGCGCTCCCGCTGGCGCCACGAATACCGCCGCCGCCGCGATGAACCCGGCCGATATCGCCCGCGAAGCGTTTCGCCGCCTGGCCACGCGCCGCATCGCCCCGACGCCGAGCGCCTACCGCGATATCTACAATGAAATCGCCGGCATCAGCGAACCGGCCGAGACGCCAGCTGCGCCGGGAGCGGTGCTGGCCGCCAGCGCACCGACGGAAAGTGGCGCGGAAAACGTGCTGACGCAATTCGCCGCCAAGATGAGCGAATCGGCGGGCGAACTGGGCGACTTTGGCAAGCGTTTCCAGCGCGCCTTGAAGGCGCGCGACTGGGACAGCTATGCGCGCACCCTGGCGCAACTGGCGGAGAAACAGGTCAAGAAAGGCGGCGGCATCGAATTGCCGCCCCTGCCGGACGGCGAACAGACGCGCACCCTGCGTGAATTGCTCAGCCGAACCCTGGGCTTTGCCGTCGCCACCTTGCTGACGGGCACACCCGCACTGGTGGAAGAAGCCGAATCGCTGGGCGCGGCCATCAAGCAGGCCCATACGGAAGAAGCGCTGAACGAAGCGGCCTTGCGCCTGAAGCAGCTGTGCTACCAGATCGAACTGAAAAGCGGCGACACGGCCGAGCAGCAGGAACTGCTGCTGCGCCTGTTCAAGCTGCTGCTCGACAACGTCAGCCAGTTGCTCGACGACGACAGCTGGCTGCGCGGCCAGGTCGATGCCGTGCAAAACCTGATCGCCGGCCCGCTCGACCAGCGCGCGCTGGAAGACGCCACGCGCAGCCTGAAGGAAGTCATCTACAAGCAAAGCCAGCTCAAGCACAGTCTGTCCGACGTCAAGCTGACGGTCAAGAACATGATGATGACCTTCATCGACCGCCTGGGGCAAGTGGCAGCCAGCACGGGCGACTTCCATGAAAAGATCGGCGGCTATTCGGAAAAGATCAGCCAGGCGGAAAATATCAGCGAACTGAACAGCGTTCTCGACGAAGTCCTGCGCGAAACGCGCATGGTGCAGAACGAAGCCTTGCGCGCACGCGACAAGATGGTGCTGGCGCGCCAGGAAGTGCAGGATGCGGAACAGCGCATCCACACGCTGGAAGCGAAACTCCAGCATATGAGCGAACTGGTGCGGGAAGACCAGCTGACGGGCAGCCTGAACCGCCGTGGCCTGGACGACGTGTTCGAGCGCGAAACGGCCCGTTCCGACCGCCGCGGCACGCCGCTGTGCATCGCCATGCTGGACCTGGACGACTTCAAGCGCCTGAACGACACCTACGGCCACCTGGCCGGCGATGCGGCGCTGAAACACCTGGTAAAAATCGTCAAGGAAACCCTGCGCTCGATGGACGTCATCGCCCGCTTCGGCGGCGAGGAATTCCTCATCCTGCTGCCGGAAACCACGGTCGAGGCGGCCTCGTCGACGATGACGCGATTGCAGCGCGAGCTGACCCGGCATTTCTTCCTGCACGACAACGAGAAAGTTCTGATCACCTTCTCCGCCGGCGTGGCCCTGCGCCTGCCCAACGAAGACCAGGCCGAACTCGTAAAACGCGCCGACCGCGCCATGTACCAGGCCAAGCAGACGGGCAAGAACCGCGTGGTGGTGGCGGACTGAACCCTGCCACCTCGCCGCATGCCGTCCCGCTGCCTGGCCGGACGGCATTTTTCATGGCAAAAACAATAACGCACATCCCCCTCCGGCAGCCCGCCAGCCTCCGCAGCATATAAAAATAAAACTATTTTTACCCTCAAGTTTCTTTAAATCATGTCGTCTAGCGCGCAGCCGGCGGCAAACTGAAGGGCTAAAAATTAAAATTTAAAGCACTTTTCGCCATAAATTTTCCCGCAGAGCAACCGTTACCCTAAACAACAGCGGCTTGATTGTCCCGGAACAACGGGGCAGGCCAAAGTGACTAGCACATAGCGCAATGTAGTACCTGTTTGGAGAAACATCATGGCTGCAGTAATTAATACCAACATCTCGTCCCTGAATTCGCAACGCAACCTGTCGACCTCGCAGTCGGCCCTGAGCACCTCGCTGCAACGCTTGTCGTCCGGTATGCGCATCAACAGCGCCAAGGATGACGCTGCCGGTCTGGCAATTTCCGACCGTATGACGTCGCAAATCCGCGGCATGACCCAAGCTACCCGTAATGCCAACGACGGCGTTTCGCTGGCTCAAACGGCTGAAGGCGCGTTGGCAAGCTCGGGCGACATCCTGCAACGTATCCGCGAACTGGCCGTGCAATCGTCGAACGCCACCAACTCGTCGAGCGACCGTCAGGCGCTGCAAACCGAGGTAGGCCAACTGGGTTCGGAATTGAACCGTATCGCCCAAACCACCTCGTTCAACGGCCAGGCTCTGCTGGACGGCACCATGGGTACGGCCAACTTCCAAGTCGGCGCCGATGCCAATCAGCTGATTTCCGCCAGCGGCGCGAACTTCCTGACCAATACCTACGGCAACAACCGTATCGCCAACGATGCTTCGGCTGTCAAGAAAGATGCACTGGGTAATGCAGCCGCCGGCAAGCTGACGATTTCGGGTTCCATCGGCACCGCTACCGTCGATACGACGGCTGCCGCCGCCGGCGTCAAAGGCAGCACGGCCAAATCCGTCGCCGCCGACATCAACAGCCAAACGGCGAAAACGGGCGTAACCGCCTCGGCACAAACGGACGTCAACCTGAGCTTAGGCGCAGAATCGTATTCGTTTGCCATCACGTCGGACAACCCAAGCACGGCGCCTGTCACCGTGTCGTTCGCCGTCAGCGGCACCGCGTCGACCGCAGCCGACTATGCTGCAGGCATCAACGCCATCAATGCCCAAACGGCAAAGACCGGCGTGACCGCCCAGTACGACAGCGTCAACAAGGGCATGAAGCTGACCAATGCATCGGGCGAGAATATCGGCCTGACGCAAGGCACGACGGCCAACACCAAGTTTGACGTCGATGGCTACAAAGCCAACGGCACGGTGCAGGGTGCTGTGCAGGACATCAAGACCGCAGCAGATGCAGCCACGGTCAACGGCCGCGTGACCTTCGACTCGCAAAACAGCTTCTCCGTGACGGAAACCACGACCACCGGTCTGGCGATCGGTAAAGCAACGGCGCAAGGTTCGACCCTGAACTCCGTGTCGACCCTGGACGTGACGACGTTTGACGGCGCGCAGCTGGCACTGAAAATTGCCGATGCAGCACTGGCAACGGTGAACGGCCAACGCGCTCAGTACGGTGCTTTGCAATCGCGCTTCTCGTCGGCGATTTCGAACCTGCAATCGACCACGGAAAACCTGTCCGCATCGCGCAGCCGCATCGTCGATACCGACTTTGCATCGGAAACGGCCAACATGACCCGCGGCCAGATCCTGCAACAAGCTGGTACGGCCATGCTGGCGCAAGCGAACTCGCTGCCGAACGGCGTCCTGAGCCTGCTGCGCGGTTAATCTCCGATTAGCCAGGCAACAGCGTAGGACTCTGATTCCCCTGCCGGATTTTTTCGGCAGGGGAATTTTCACTAGGAGAGCACCATGACTATCGACACGATAGCGGCCGCCTCCGCGGCCAGGATGGACAAGAGTTATGTGTCTGCGGACATGTCGGCGGCGCGCCCGGCAGCGCCACGCGCGATCACGGAAAACGACACGGTTGCACCACAGCAAGCCAGCAAGGAACCGAGCCGCGAACAGTTGAACAAGGCGGTATCGGAGCTGAACCAGTCGTCGCAAATGAAGACGCAAGGCCTGGAATTTTCCATCGACGAAGACAGTCAGCGCACCGTCGTCAAGGTCATCGACCAGGAAACCAAGGAAGTACTGCGCCAGATTCCCACCCGGGAAGCGCTGGAATTGGCCAAGACCTTTGACTCGGCCAAAGGCTCGCTGATCAGTCAAAGCGCATAGCGATGGCATGGCACACGGACATGCGGCATCGTGACAGTACGCATCAGCATGCCCACGGGGCTCGATAGCCTGGCTATCCGGCCCCGTTTTTATTGCAGCTCAAGCAACATCTGCCTGTCTCTTCCCCCATTTTTTGCGCCCGCTGAAAACAGCGCGGTAAATCCCCCTCTCAAGTCCTGATTGATTCTGCCGATAACAGCTTATATTAGCGTTTTCCTAGGAGTACTCAGTGGCCATCACCCCTACACTATCATCCATCGGCATCGGCGCCGGCGCCAGCGGCCTGGATGTGAATGCCATCATCGACAAGCTGATGACGGCCGAAGCGGCACCGCTGGGTACTTTTGACAAGAAAACAGCCTCTTACCAGGCCAAGCTCAGCGCCATGGGCACCTTGAGCGGCGCCGTCAGCACCTTCCAGAGTTCGCTGTCGGCACTCTCGAACACCAACAACTTCCGCGCCGTCAGTGCCACGCCCGCCGATCCCCTCGTGCTGACGGCCAGCGCCGGCGCCAAGGCCGTGGCCGGCAACTACAACATCAATGTCACGCAGCTGGCCCAGTCGCAAACCCTGATGTCGGGCGGCATGGCCAACAAGCTGTCGACCATCGGCTCGGGCAGCAAGACAACGATTTCCTTCCAGCTCGGTTCGCTAGCCGGCGGCACCTTCGGCTTGAAGGGTGCCGCCCTGGGCGCCACCACGGCGCAGACGGGCATCAGCAACGGCTCCCTGATCCTCAATGGCACGGCCATCCCCACGGACGCCAGCACCAAGAGCGCGCGCGCGCTGGCCGATGCCATCAACGCCAAGAGCAGCACCACGGGCGTGACCGCCACCGCCCAGCCGACTGAAAGCAGCGCGACCATGTTCAGCGGCTTCGGCAACATCGAAACGGGTGGGGACGGCACGTATTCGCTGTCGGTGGGCGGCATCGAAATCGTCACCCAGGGTAACGGCGTCGCCGCAGGCAGCGGCATCACGGCCGCCTCGCTCGACACGACGCTCGAAGGCCCGAATGCCGTCTCGAATGCGCTGGCCGCGGCCAACATCACCGTCACCGGCAAGGCCGCCGACGGCACGCTGAAATTTACGCGCGCCGACGGCTCCAACCTGAACATCGAAGAAGTGGTGACGGGCTCGGTCAAGGGCGGTATCGGCCATGCCTCGAACTCGGTCAATGACGGCTCGAACGTGACGCTCACCAGCACCATCAACCTGGCCTCGGGCAATGCCAGCCCGATCACCATCGCCGGCAGCAATCCGGCCGCCGCCGGACTGACGGCAGGCTCCGGTGGCGCCTACATGAACACCAGCTTTACCCAGGACGGCACGCAGGCGACGGGCACGGTGGTGATCGACGCCACCAACAACACTTTGCAAGGCATCCGCGACGCCATCAATAACGCGGGCCTGGGCGTGACGGCCAGCATCGTCTCGGACGGCACGGACAAGCCCTTCCACCTGGTCCTGAGTTCGTCGAAGACGGGCGCCAACTCGTCCATGAAAATCTCGCTGAGCGGCAGCGACGGCCTGCCCCCGGACAGTGCCCTGAACGACTTGCTGTCCTACGATGCGGGCGGCACGCAAAACCTGAAGCAGAACAGCGCGGCGCAAAACACGAACTTCAGCGTCAACGGCATCGCCATCACCAGCGCGTCGAACAGCGTCGATACGGCCATCGAAGGCGTGACCCTGGGCATCGCCAAGGTCGGCAGCACCAGCTTGTCGGTGCAGAAAGATACCTCTACCGTCAAGACCAGCATCAATGCCTTCGTCAAGGCCTATAACGACCTGAATACGGCAATGGCCAAGATGACGGCGTATGACCCGGAAACCAAGAAGGGCGGCGTGCTGCTGGGCGACTCGACCGCGCAATCGATCCAGAGCCAGCTGCGCAAGCAGATCGGCGCTCCGATTACCGGCTTGAACAGCAGCTTGAGCACCTTGAGCCAGGTTGGCATCTCCTTTCAAAAAGATGGCAGCCTGGCGCTGGATTCCAGCAAACTCGACAAAGCCATCAGCGCCAACTTCACCGACATCGCCGGCCTGTTTTCCGCGCTCGGCAAGGCCACCGACAGCAACGTGGCGTTTACCAGCTCGACGGCCGCGACCAAGCCCGGCAGCTATGAATTGACGATCACCACGATGGCCAGCCAGGGGGCACTTACCTCGGCCGCCGTCTTGCCGGCCAGCACGACGATTGCCAGCGACACCACCTGGAGCATCACGCTCAACGATACCGAGCCCAGCGCTGCCAAAAACACGGCCCAGGTCGTCATTCCTGCCGGCACCTACACCCCTGCGCAGATGGCCTCGATGATCCAGTCATCGATCAACGGCGTGAAGTCCTTTGCCGACAACGGCGCCACCGTGTCGGCCTCCATCGATGGAACGGGCAAACTGGTGCTGGCGTCAAGCCGCTATGGCTCCGTCTCGAATATCGCCGTCAGCACGGGCACGGGCACGGCGCCAAGCGCCCTGTTCGGTGCCGCTACGCCCGTCAAGGGCGCGGACGTGGCCGGCACGCTGGGCGGACAACCGGTGATCGGTTCCGGCCAGACCCTGACGGGCGCCGCCGGTTCGCCGGCCGAGGGCTTGAAGATTGAAGTGACGGGCGGCACCACGGGTGCGCGCGGCACCGTCAGCTTCTCGCAAGGCTATGCCTACCAGCTGAATAATCTGGCCACGTCTTTCCTCGGCACGGACGGCATGATCACCAACCGTTCCAAGGGCCTCAACGAAACAATCAAGAACATCGCGACGCAGCGCGACAAGTTCAGCGAGAAGCTGACCGACATCGAAACGCGCTACCGCGCCCAGTACTCTCGCCTCGACGTGACGCTGAGCAGATTGACGTCCACGCAAACTTACTTGACCCAGCAGCTGGCCGCCATCGCCGCCAACCGTTAAGCGCCATCATCAGGAGAATGACATGTTTGGAACCCAACAACGCGGCGTCAACGCCTATGCCAAGGTCGGCCTGGAAACGGGCATCGGCTCGGCCTCGCCGCACAAGCTGATCGTGATGCTGTACGACGGCGCCCTGGTGGCCGTGCTCAGCGCGCAGATGCACATGAAATCGGGCAATGTGCCGGAAAAAGGCAGGTCCATCTCGAAAGCCATCCAGATCATCGACAATGGCTTGCGCGCCAGCCTGGACAAGGAAGCGGGCGGCCAGATCGCCGAAGGCCTCGACGCCCTGTATGAATACATGAGCGCGCGCCTGCTCATGGCAAATCTGCACAACGATATCGCCCTGCTCGAAGAAGTGCAGCGCCTGCTGACCGACCTGCGCGAAACCTGGAACGCCATCGGCGCCACGCCCGCCGCTATTCCCGGCGCCGATTTGAAACGTATGCCCAGCCTTGCGAGCGCCTGACCCATGATGACCAATCAAGAAGTATTGAGCACCTACGAAGCCATGCAGACCCTGACGGGCCAGATGGTGACCGCCGCCACCAACGCCGACTGGGATGAGCTCGAAGCGCTGGAACAGCGCATCAGCGCGCATGTGGCCGCGCTGAAGGCGAATGAAGAAAAAGTCGTGCTGGAAAGCGCCGGCCGCCAGCGCAAGGTCGCCCTGATCAAGCAGATCCTGGAAGATGACCGCAAGATCCGCGATTTGACCATGCCGTGGATGGCGCAATTGTCCAAGCTGATCAACAGCACCGGCACCGAGCGGCGCCTGGCCAACGCCTACGGCGTCTAGACGTCCACGGGGCAAGGTCAGCTATCATGTTGCCGAAGATGGATGCGATCGGCATGACGCCCCTGACCCCGGTCAAGGCCACGCGGGTGGCCGATGCCGTCGCCGACCCGCGCCAGGCCGAGTTCCAGCGCTCGCTGCAGGGACTCATCGGCAAATCCATGCAGGGACAGGTGCTGGCCCGCATGGGCGACGGCAGCTTCCTCGTGCGCGTGGCCGGCACGCCGGCCCGCATGCAACTGCCCGCCGGCGCCCAGCCGGGCACGGAAATCCCGCTGACCCTGATCGGCATCAACCCCCGCCCCTCTTTTCAAATCGGCAATAACCGCGACCAGCCCGCCAGCCCCCTGCTGACGTATGCGGACGCGGAGGCAGAACCGGACGAGGCAGAAATGCGCGCGCCCCAGGCAGGCGCCGCACAGGCCGGCACGCGCGCCAGCAGCACGGCCGCCACCCTGCTCAGCCGCGCGCCCCTGACACCCGCCAACCTGCTGCCCGCCCTGGCAGGCGACACGTCCGCGCCCGAGCTGAGCACCACCGCGCGCGCCATCAGCACCGTGCTCAGCCAAGCCGAAAGCGTGCCCGGCGCGCCCCTGTCCCTGGTCGGCAAGACGCCGCTGATGGCCACGCCGGGCGCCGCTCCGGCGCAAGTGGCCCAGAATCTGCGCGACGCGGTCGGCAGCAGCGGCCTGTTCTATGAATCGCATGTGGCGGAATGGGCCGAAGGCAAGCGCCCGCTGGCGTCGCTGCTGCTGGAACCGCAAATGCAGAAGGCGGCGCAGGGCGACATGGCCAGGACGGGCACCGATTTGGCATCGGCGCAACTGATCAATTTGCAGCTGCATACGCACGAGCAGGCGCGCGTGCAGTGGCAGGGCGAAGCTTGGCCCGGCCAGAAGATGCAGTGGGATATCAGCCGCGATGCGCCGGAAGGACAGCAGCACGCTGGCACGGAGGCCGACGAGGAAGCGGCGGCCTGGCGCAGCAATGTGCGCTTCCAGTTCCCCCTGCTGGGCGACCTGGCCGCGCACGTGGTCTTGCAGGGCGGCAGAGTGTCCATCCAGATGCAAGCGGGCAGCGAAGGTAGCGCGGACACATTGCGCCAGCATGCGGCGCGGCTCGAAGCGTCGCTAGCCGCGGCGGGATGGCCGTTGTCGTCGTTGACGATCGCCGGCAAGCCGGACGCTGCCGCTGGAGAAGACGATGCTTGACGACACCAGGCGCAAGGTGCCGCAGACGGCCGTCGCGCTGGCCTACCAGAGCGGCACGCCGGCGCCCAAGGTGGTGGCCAAGGGCAGCGGCCTGATCGCGGACCAGATCATCAGCACGGCGCGCGAACACGGCGTGTTCGTGCATGAATCGAAGGAATTGGTGGCGCTGCTGATGGATGTCGACCTGGACCGCCAGATTCCGCCCGGCCTGTATCGGGCGATTGCGGAACTGCTGGCCTGGTTATATCATATTGAATCTGCGAATGGCGGGCCGATCCCGCCGCCGCCCGACACCAGCGTCAACCTCACCGATACATAGACAGGCATCAATGCAAGCACATATTATGGATTCCGGCCTCGAAAACTGGCATGATTTTGAAGTGGAATCGCGGCGGGAAATCATCGCCTTGCTGCGCGGCATCAGCGAAAAAAACCAGCTGATCCGCATGCTGATCCACGGAGAATCCGATGTGTGCGTCACGTCCATCCTGGAAGTCGATGCCGACCACAATACCGTCATCCTCGACCGTTCCGTGAACGCCGACCAGAACCGGCGCATGGTGGCCGCCACCGGCATTTCGTTTGAAACCTCGCTCGACAAGATCCGCATCCTGTTTGCCAGCGCCCTCGTGGAAGAATGCACTTACGGCGGCACGCCCGCCTTGAAAATTGCCATTCCAGAAACACTGATCCGCTTGCAGCGGCGCGAGTATTACCGCATGACGACGCCCGTGAGCAATCCCGTGCGCGTGGCGATTCCCCTGCCGCCCTCGCTGGGCGGCACCGACACCCTGTTCCCGCTGGCCGACATCAGCTGCGGCGGCATCGCCATCCTCGACAATAAACTGATGCTGGGCGAAACCATCGGCAGGGACTATCCGGGCTGCCGCATCGACTTGCCCGACGTCGGCATCGTCACCGCGACTTTGCAAATTCGCAATTCGCTGGACATGACCCTGCTGAACAACAAGCTGAACCGCCGCCTGGGCTGCCAGTTCGTCGACCTGCCGCGCAGCATGCTGGCGCACGTGCAGCGCTATATCACGCGGCTGGAACGTGAGAGAAACGCACGGATGGCGGGGTTGGGTTGATATTCAGTTAAGTTAACCCAAAGCGAAGACTGGGATCGGATCTTAAGGTCCGATCCCGGCCCTTGCGCTTGGGGTTGTCATAACTTACACCTGCATATTCATGATCTCGTGATACGCCGATACGAGCTTGTTACGCACCTGCACCGTCGCCTGGAATTCGATGCTCGACTTTTGCATCGATACCATCACGTCCGACAGGCTGACCTTTTCGTCGCCCATGGTAAAGCGCTGGCCCAGCGCCGACGAAGCCTGTTGCGCCCCGCTCACGGAGTCCAGCGCGCTCTTGAAGGCATCGGCAAAATTCACCTTCGCCGCTGGCATCTCGGTCTGGATCGCCGGTATTTTCGCCTCCGGCCGCGTGGCCGCCGACTTCAGTTGCGCGATCATCGCCTCGATCCTGCTGCTATCGATACCGCCTGTTTTCACTTTGCCTCCCGATTCTGGTCTGCTTCATATCTATTCCATGCCTGTTGCACCCAGAGAACAAAACCCTGGCTTGCAAGGCAACGACGGGTACAATAACTTCCGTCACATGTTGCCAGGGTTCCACAATACCAGCGCCAACGCCAGCCGCTCGGCCGAGCAGGCGGCAAAAGCGCCTTCTATTTGGACGATTGAAGCGCGTGACAGTGGCGGATAATTCTGCATATCGCCCCCTCCTCCAGTGGAAGCGGCCCCCACTCATTAGCAAACATACGCGCCCCGGAAGGCAATCATGGCTGTAGCCGAAGAAATCGATGTGAACCGCATACCGCCGGAACCGGCGCCTGCCCGCTCGCCCGTGGAGTCCGTGCAAGCGTTCGCCAAGACGCCGATGGGCAAGAATTTCCTGCGCGGCCTGGGCGTGGCGGCACTGATCGCCATCGGCGTGGCCCTGTACATGTGGAACCAGCCGCCTGAATACAAGGTGCTGTTCTCCAACTACACGGACCGCGACGGCGGCGCCATCACCGCTTCGCTGGACCAGCTGGGCATCAAGCACAAGTTTTCCGAAGGCGGCGGCGCCATACTCGTGCCATCCGAGCAAGTCCATGATGCCCGCCTGAAACTGGCCGCGCAAGGCTTGCCCAAGGGTGGCAATGTTGGCTTCGAGCTGATGGAAAACCAGAAGCTGGGCGTGTCGCAATTTCTGGAACAGGTCAATTTCCAGCGCGCGCTCGAGGGCGAACTGGCCAAATCGATCGAATCCGTCTCCGCCGTCGATACGGCCAGAGTCCACCTGGCCCTGCCGAAACCGTCCGTCTTCGTGCGCGACCAGCAGAAACCGACGGCGTCCGTGCTGCTGAACCTGCACCCGGGCCGCGGCCTGGACCAGCTGCAGGTGAGCGCCATCGTGCACCTGGTGGCGTCGAGCGTGCCGGAACTGTTGCCCGTCAATGTCACCGTGGTCGACCAGGCCGGCACCTTGCTGTCGAACCAGGAAAAAGACAAGGACCGCGCCAACGGCATCAAGAGCCTGGACCCGAACCAGCTGAAGTATGTGCAGCAATTGCAGCAAAGCGTGATCAAGCAGGTCGAATCGATCCTGCTGCCCATCGTCGGCGAAGGCAATGTGCGCGCCGAAGCGACGGCCGATGTGGATTTCTCGCAAAGCGAGCAGGCGGCCGAAACCTACAAGCCGAACTCGCCGCCGGAAGCATCGACCATCCGCAGCCAGCAAACGAGCGAATCGACGGGCGCAGGCAATGCCAACCCGTCCGGCGTGCCGGGCGCGCTGTCGAACCAGCCGCCAGGCGTGGCGACGGCGCCGTTGACGGCCGAGGCGCCAGGCGCCCCGGGCGGCGCGCCGACTCTGCCTTCGCAAAAGGAATCGACGACGAATTATGAAGTCGACAAGACCGTGCGCTACGAGCAGAAATCCATGGGCGGCCTGCGCCGCCTGTCGGTCGCTGTCGTCGTCAATTACCGCCGCAGCTTCGACAAGGATGGCAAGGTCACGGTCAAGCCGATTTCCCCTGCCGAGATGGTCCAGATCAATAATCTGGTCAAGGAAGCGATGGGCTACAACAAGGAACGCGGCGACAGCTTCAGCGTGGCCAACTCGCCTTTCGACGGCATCGACCGCGCGCCGGAAGGCAAGCTCGAGTGGTGGCGCGACCCGGCCAACTTGCCGCTGGCCAAGGAACTGGCGAAATTCCTCATCACGGCCCTGATCCTGCTGTATATCTTCATCAAGATCGTGCGCCCGATGCTGCGCCCCGTGATGCGCAAGATCGACGATTTCGGCGCCCCGCCGCCCGTCATCGAGCCGGAACTGGCCAAGGACGGCGAAGAAAACGAAGTCCTGCTCAGCGAAGCTGAGCTGGAAGAACTGGAAGAAGATACGGCCCGCGGTTATCGCGAAAACCTGGCGATGGCCCGGAAACTGGCGCAGGAAGACCCGCGCGTGGTGGCCAACGTAATCAAAGCATGGATAGGCAATAATGACTGAGACAACGGGACTGCAAAAAGCATCGATCCTGATGCTGGCACTGGGCGAGAGCGAAGCGGCCGAGGTCATGAAATTCCTCGGCCCGCGCGAAGTGCTGAAACTGGGCGCCGCCATGGCCACCATGAAGGGCATCGCGCACGAACAGGTGGTCGAGGTGCTCGACGACTTCCGCGCGCAGACGGAACTCAATTCCACCGTCGGCCTCGATTCGGACGAATACATCCGGCAAGTGCTGACCAAGGCGCTGGGCGACGACAAGGCGTCCGTGCTGCTGTCGCGCATCCTGGGCGGCAAGGACGCGTCCGGCATCGAATCACTGAAATGGATGGATTCGCAATCCGTGTCCGAACTGATCCGCAATGAGCACCCGCAGATCATCGCCACCATCCTCGTCCACCTGGAACGCGACCAGGCTTGCGAAATCCTCGGCCACTTCACGGACCGCCTGCGCAACGACGTGGTGCTGCGCATCGCCACCCTGGACGGCGTGCAGCCGGCCGCCTTGCGCGAACTCAACGACGTGCTGACGAAACTGCTGTCGGGTAACGAAAACATCAAGAAATCGTCGCTGGGCGGCGTGCGCGCGGCGGCCGAGATCCTGAACTTCATGAGCGGCGAGCAGGAAGGCTCCGTCATGGACAATATCAAGAACTACGACAACGACATGGCGCAAAAGATCATGGACGAAATGTTCGTGTTCGACAACGTGATCGATATCGACGACCGCGGCATCCAGTTGCTGCTGCGCGAAGTGCAATCGGAAATGCTGATCATCGCCCTGAAAGGCGCCTCGCAAGAGCTGCGCGACAAGATCTTCAAGAACATGTCGCAGCGCGCCGGCGAGATGATGCGCGAAGACCTCGAGTCGAAAGGCCCCGTGCGCCTGTCGGAAGTGGAATCGCAGCAGAAACAGATCCTGCAGATCGTGCGCCGCCTGGCGGACGAAGGGCAGATTGTCTTAGGCGGAAAAGGCGAGGATTCGTTTGTCTAATTTGATTCCCAAAGAGCAGCAAACCGCTTACCAGCGCTGGGAAATGACCTCGTTTGGCGACGAGCGTCCCAGCGTGGTGGCGGCGCGCAAGCTGCTGGAACCGGAACCGGAACCGGAACTTGACCCGTTTGCCGAACTGCACGAGGAAGAGCTGGCCCCGCCTCTCGAATACCCGACGCAGGAAGAACTCGACGCCATCCGCGAGGAAGCGCGCGCCACGGCCTTCGAGGCAGGCCGCGCCGCCGGCTATGCGGAAGGCCACGCGGCCGGACATGCCGATGGTCACGCCGAATCGTATGCGCAAGGCAAGGCTGCCTCAGCCATCGAGCTGGCGCACCTGCAAACCATCGCCGTCGACTTCGGCACGGCCGTGCACCAGGCCGACGAACTGATCGCCAATGACGTGATGGAACTGGCCCTGCAGCTGGCCAAGGGCATGCTGAAAACTGCCTTGCCCGTGCGCCCCGAACTGATGCTGCCCGTGGTGCGCGAAGCCATCGAATACTTGCCCGTGCTGCAACAACCGGCCTTGCTGATGCTGAATCCGGAAGACGCGCAAGTGGTGCGCGACGGCATCGGCGACGAGCTCGACAAGGGCGGCTGGCGTGTCATCGAAGACCCCAGCGTGGAACGCGGCGGTTGCAAGATCGACACGGCCAGCAACCAGATCGACGCGCAGACGTCCACCCGCTGGCAGCGCCTGACGCATGCGCTGGGCAAAGACCTGGACTGGCTGGCGCCGTGAGCGAGCCCGTCAAAGGCCCCACTGCCCATGCGGCGCGCTGGCGCGCCTACCTGAGCGACTGTTCGGCCGTGGTCGGCTTTGTCGAACCGATGCAAATTTCAGGCCGGGTCACGCGCGTGGCCGGTCTCGTGATGGAAGCCGTGGGCTTGCGCCTGGCCGTCGGCGCCGCCTGTACCGTGCCCTTGCCGAATGGCGGCCGGGTCGAGGCGGAAGTGGTGGGCTTTGAAGGCGAACGCCTGTTCTTGATGCCGCAAAGCGACGTCGAGGGCATCGTGCCCGGCACGCGCGTGTTTTCCGTCGAACCGGCCATCCCCCGCCCCGGCAGCGTGGCGCACCCGCGCCGCCGCCCCAGCGACCGCGCGCGCCACCTGCCCGTGGGGCCGCAACTGCTGGGCCGCGTGCTCGACGGCGCTGGTCGCCCGCTCGACCAGCTCGGCCCGCTGCACACGGTCGACAGCGCGCCCATCAATGTACGCCCCGCTAATCCCCTGGGCCGCGCGCCCATCGTCGACACGCTCGACGTGGGCGTGCGCTCGATCAACGCCATGCTGACCGTGGGCCGTGGCCAGCGCATGGGCCTGTTCGCCGGTTCCGGCGTCGGTAAAAGCGTGCTGCTGGGCATGATGGCCCGCTACACGGAAGCGGACGTGATCGTCGTCGGCCTGATCGGCGAACGGGGACGCGAGGTGAAGGAATTCATCGAGCAGATCCTCGGCGCCGAAGGCCTGGCCCGTTCCGTCGTCGTGGCCGCGCCGGCCGACACGCCGCCGCTGATGCGCCTGCAAGGGGCCGCGTATGCGACGGCGATTGCCGAATATTTCCGCGACCAGGGGCAAAACGTGCTGCTGATCATGGATTCGCTGACCCGCTACGCCATGGCGCAGCGGGAAATCGCCTTGGCCATCGGCGAGCCGCCCGCCACCAAGGGCTATCCGCCGTCCGTCTTCGCCAAGCTGCCCGTGCTGGTGGAACGGGCCGGCAATGGCGAGGAGGGCGGCGGCTCGATCACGGCCTTCTACACCGTGCTGACGGAGGGCGACGACCAGCAGGACCCGATCGCCGACTCGGCGCGCGCGATTCTCGATGGCCACATCGTGCTGAACCGCCGCCTGGCCGAAGCGGGCCACTACCCGGCCATCGACATCGAGCAATCGATTTCACGCGCCGCCCACTCGATCACCTCGCACGAGCACCAGCAGCAGGCGCGCAAGCTGAAACAGCTGTATTCGCGCTATGAACGCAGCCGCGACCTGATCAGCGTGGGCGCCTACAGCGCCGGCACCGACCCCGTGCTGGACCAGGCCATCGCCCTGCATGAAAAGATCGAGGCGTTTTTACAACAGCAAATCACGGAGCGGGTCAGCATGGACGAGAGCTTGGGGCAACTTACCGCTCTATTCGACTGATTAGGACTTGCATAGCGGGAATATAATCAGCCATGGCTTCTCCTTCCCAACTTGCAACCCTGATCGACCTCGCCCAGCGCGAAACGGACGACTGCGCCAAGCGCCTGGGCGCGGCCCTGAAAGCGCTCGACGATTGCCGCCAGAAGCTCGACATGCTGTCCGGCTACCGCGACGACTATGCCAAGCGCTTCGAAGCGAGCATGAGCAGCGGCATCACGCCCATGGCTTACCGCAACTTCCAGGCCTTCATGGTCAAGCTCGACAGCGCCATCATGGGCCAGCAGCAAGTGGTCGAACATGCGCAGGCGCGCAGCGACAATGAAAAGATGCGCTGGCAGCTGGCCGAACGCAAGCGCATGTCCTACACCACCCTGAACAACCGGGCGCAGGAACAGGCGCTGAAGCTGGAAAACAAGCGCGACCAGAAAGCAATGGATGAGCACGCGGCGCGACAAGCCTATTACAAACGCTAAGCAACACTGAGGCAGCATCATGCAAACCCAGCCAACCCCGATTTCCCAGATTATCTCGCCAAACGCCACGCCCGGTGCCGCCAACCGCAGCCAGCCGTCCACCAGCGGCGCGGCGGGCGACTTCCAGCGCACCCTGAACCGCCAGATCGAGCAACGCCAGGCCAGCCGCAATATGGCGCAAGCACAGGCGCCGGCCGCCCGTCCTGCCAGCCCCGCCGCCGCGCCAGCGTCCGCCCCGGCACCCACCAACGAAGCGAAGCCGGCGCAAGCGGGCACCGACCAGGCGGCCAGCAGCGAACAGCCGCCAGCACAGGCCAGCGAAGCGGCGGCACCCGCCGCCACCGACAGCAGCACGGCCGAGGCCAGCGCACCCGCCATCCCCGCCGAGACAGCGCCGCCAGCCGATCCGGCCGCCGCGATGCTGGCCCTCGTGGGCAGCATCCAGCTGGCCATCCAGCCGCCAGTGGCCAAGGCCGTGCCGGAACTGCCCGCGCGCACCGGCATCAAGGCCGACGGCAAGGGCCTGGCAACGGGTCCATTGGCCGCCGCCACCACCGCCGCCGCTGCGGCAGTACAAGCCGACAGCGGCGACTTTGCCGACAGCCTGGGCAAGGCCGCCGCCACGCGCGGCGCCAACGTGCCGGCAGGCAAGGCCGAACCGGGCAAGCTGGCCATCGACGCGCAGCTGGCGGCCACTGCCAAGGCGGGCAGCGCCATGGCCGAACCGACTCTCAAGGAAACACCAGCCGACCTGAGCCGCCTGGCGGCCCAGCTGCAGCCGGGTGCGCTGCAACAGGCCGCGGCCGCCGTGGCCGTGCCGGCCGACAAGCTGACGGGCCGGGTCGGCACGCCGGCCTGGGACCAGCAACTGGGGCAGAAAGTCGTGTGGATGGCGGCCGGCGGCGACCAGAGCGCCACCCTGACCCTGAATCCGCCCGACCTGGGCCCCGTCCAAGTGGTCTTGACGGTGACCAATGACCAGGCCGATGCCGCCTTCATGTCAGCCCAGCCGGAAGTACGCCAGGCGCTGGAAGCGGCCATGCCGCGCCTGCGCGAGATGATGAGCGAAGCGGGCATCGCCTTCGGCAGTGCCACCGTCTCGGCCGGCACGCAGGAACAGCAAAACAATGGCGAACGCGCCGCCTCGGGCGAACACCGTGGCAATGGCCAGAGCGGCGGCGTCTCCGGTGGCGAGATCGCCATCGCGCCGGCGACGGGCGGACGCAGCCGGCCCAGCCTGAGTGCCGTGGATACCTTTGCCTGAGGACAATTCGTCGTCCGCAGGCCACAGGCGCATCCCAGGGCATAACTTTTCGTCTAAAAACAGAGAGTTGAGGGCGCTTCCGCCCTCTTTTCACTGCATCCTTCTGCGCAGAATTTGCCGATAATGACATAATGGCGTCGTGATCCACTTCCATGCACCCGAGTACCATTGAAAGCAAATCCAAAAATGAAAGCAGATCCGAAAGCAGATGCAGGCCTGGCTCCCGCCGGCGCCTCGAAAAAGAAGCTTCTGATCATTGTGCTGGCCGCGGTGCTGGTGGCCGGCGGCATCGGTGGCGGTGCCGCCTGGTACTTCCTGCATGGCAAGGCCGATAAAGAAGAATCGGCGCCGAGCAAGAAAAAACATGCCGCTTCCAAGGCAGGTCCACCCGTATTCGTGCCCGTCGATGCCTTCACCGTCAACTTGCAGCCGGAAAATGGCGAGCAATATCTGCAGATCGCGTTTACCCTGCAGGTGAGCAGTCCGGAAGAAATGGATTCCATCAAGCTGAACATGCCGAAGGTGCGCAGCCGCTTGCTGTTGCTGCTGTCGGGCAAGAAGGCATCCGAACTTAATACCGTGGAAGGCAAGCAGCAACTGGCGGCCGAAATCATCAATCAGGTGAACCAGCCGTTCGAGGACAAAGGGCCGGAGCAGGACGTGACGGACGTATTATTTACCGCATTCATCATTCAATAAGCAGCCATGGCCGATAATTTCCTCTCCCAGGAAGAAGTCGACGCCCTTCTGAAGGGCGTCAACGGAGACCAGGACGACGCGCAGGCGCCGGAAGATGTCACGGGAGTTCGTACCTACAACCTGGCAACCCAGGAGCGCATCGTGCGCGGCCGGATGCCAACGTTGGAAATTATCAACGAGCGTTTCGCCCGGCTGCTGCGCGTGGGCCTGTTCAACTTCCTGCGCCGCAGCGCCGAAGTGTCGGTCGGTTCCGTGCGCGTCTCGAAATACAGCGAGTTCATCCGTAATCTGGTGGTGCCGACCAATCTGAACCTGGTGCACATGAAGCCGCTGCGCGGCACGGCCCTGATGGTCTTCGATCCGGGCCTCGTCTTCCTGCTGGTCGACAACCTGTTCGGCGGCGACGGGCGCTTCCATACGCGCGTCGAAGGGCGCGACTTTACGCAGACGGAGCAGCGCATCATCCTGCGCATCCTCGATATCGTCTTCGAAGCCTATACCAAGTCGTGGGAACCGGTCTTCCCCGTCGAGTTCGAATATATCCGTTCAGAAATGAACACGCAGTTCGCCAACATCGCCACGCCGAACGAGGTGGTGGTAGCATCCACGTTTACGGTGGAACTGGGCTCCGTTTCCGGACAAATTCACTTCTGCATGCCGTATTCGATGATCGAGCCGATCCGCGATTCGCTGACCTCGAGCCTGCAGGGCGAGGCGCTGGAAGTGGACAAGCGCTGGATCCGTTTGATGACGCAGCAGATCCAGATCGCCGAAGTCGAGCTGGTGGCCTCGCTGGGCACGGCGCGCGTGTCGTTCGATGAAATCCTGAACATGAAGGTGGGCGACATCATCCCCCTGAACATTCCCGAACTGATCGCCGCCACCGTCGACGGCGTGCCCGTGATGGATTGCACCTACGGCGTGTTGAACGGACAATATGCATTGAAGGTGGAGAAACTCCTCGCCAATGCCGATAACATGAATAACCATTAAAAATACCCGGGTCGCGCTGCGGCCCGTATCTGTACAACAGGAGAAACACATGTCTGACAACCAAGACGACCAAAGCGCGGAAGACGATTGGGGCGCGGCCATTGCCGAGCAGGCCAAGGCGGAAGCCGAAGCGCTGCAGAACCAGGCCGCCAATACGGCCAGCGCGGCCAGCGCCGCCGTGTTCAAGGACTTTTCCAAGCAGGCGTCGAAGTCGGAAACGCACAACGATATCGATTTCATCCTCGATATCCCCGTGCAGCTGACGGTCGAACTGGGCCGCACCAAGATCGCCATCAAGAACCTGCTGCAACTGGCGCAGGGTTCCGTGGTCGAGCTCGACGGCCTGGCCGGCGAACCGATGGACGTGCTGGTGAACGGCTGCCTGATCGCCCAGGGCGAAGTGGTGGTGGTCAATGACAAGTTCGGCATCCGCCTGACCGACATCATCACGCCTTCCGAACGCATCCGAAAATTGAATAAATGAAGCCTGGCCTGTTGATTTCCACTGTGCTGCCGCTCATGGCGGCATGCAGCATTGCCCTGGCTGAAGCGCCAGCGGCGTCCGCGCCAGCGGCGGCCAGCGCCGCCAGCGCTTCCGTCGCGGTGGCCAGCGAGACACCGCCAGCCGCCGCGGCAGAGGCGCCAGCAGCTTTGCCGGCTGCCTCGCCTGCCGCCGCCCTGCCCGCCATGCCACCCGGCGCACCGGCGACGATGGCGCCGGCAAGCTCGGCCGGCAGCCTGCTGCAAACCATTTTTGCGCTGATGTTCGTGCTGGCCCTGTTGATCGGCCTGGCCTGGTTCATGAAGCGCTATGGCCCCAAGGTCATGGGCGGCAACAACAAGATGCGCGTCGTCAGTTCGCTCAACCTGGGCGGACGCGAACGCATCGTTCTCGTCGAAGTGGCCGACCAGTGGATCGTCGTCGGCGCCTCGCCCGGCAGGATCAACGCGCTGGCCACCATGCCGCGCCAGGAAGGCGACCTGCCGCAACTGGCCACGGCGCAAAACGGCCCCGCGGCCGCCAATTTTTCCGAATGGCTGAAACAGACCATCGAAAAACGCAATGGGAAATAAGCAGCAGATGGCGTGGTCCACCTTGAAGACTCCCCTGACCTGGCTGCTGGCGGTCGCCGCCCTGGCCTTGCCGCTGTGGGCCATGGCCCAGCCTGGCATCCCGGCCTTCAACAGCACGCCGGCGCCGGGCGGCGGCCAGAATTACTCGTTGCCGGTGCAGACGCTCATCCTGATGACGTCGCTCACCTTTTTGCCGGCGGCCCTCTTGATGATGACCTGCTTTACGCGCATCATCATCGTGCTGTCCCTGCTGCGCCAGGCCATCGGCACGCAATCGGCGCCGCCGAACCAGGTGCTGGTGGGCCTGGCCCTGTTCCTGACCCTGTTCGTCATGGGCCCCGTGTTCGACAAGATTTATACGGATGCGTACCAGCCCTATCAGGAAAACAAGATCACCATGCAGCAGGCGATGGACAAGGGCGTCGATCCCCTGAAAACCTTCATGCTCAAGCAGACGCGCCAGGCCGACCTGGCCCTGTTCGCCAAGATGTCGCGCTCGGCGGCCCTGCAAGGTCCGGAAGACGTGCCGCTGCGCATCCTCGTGCCCGCCTTCGTCACGAGCGAACTGAAGACGGCGTTCCAGATCGGCTTTGCCATCTTCATCCCGTTTTTGATCATCGACATGGTGGTCGCCAGCGTGCTGATGTCGATGGGGATGATGATGATGTCGCCCGCGACGATCTCGCTGCCGTTCAAGCTGATGCTGTTCGTGCTGGTCGACGGCTGGCAATTGCTGCTGGGCTCGCTGTCACAGAGTTTTTACTAGGGGAAGCAGATGACACCCGAAAGCGTCATGACCCTGGGCCGCCATGCGATGGAAATCACGCTGATGGTGGCCGCGCCCATGCTGCTCGTCGCCCTCATCATCGGCTTGATCGTGAGTATTTTCCAGGCGGCCACGCAGATCAACGAGGCGACCCTGTCCTTCATCCCCAAGCTGGTGGGCATCTTTGTCGCCATCGTCGTGGCGGGTCCGTGGATGCTGTCCGTCATGCTCGACTACATGCGCCAGGTGTTTACCGGCATCCCGAACCTGGTGGGCTAGTGCCGCGATTGCCGCCATGCTGACCCTGTCCAGCATCGAACTGAACACGTGGATCGCAGCACTGCTGTGGCCGCTCAGCCGCATCCTCGGCCTGATCGCGGCCGCCCCCCTGTTCGGCAACGCGGCCCTGCCGGCCACCGTCAAGGTGACCCTAGGCGCGCTGCTGGCCATGATCATCGCTCCCACCGTGCCGGCCTTGCCTGCCGTCAACCCGATGTCCCTGCCCGGCTTGCTGATCCTCACGCAAGAGATGCTGGTGGGGCTGGCCATGGGCTTTTCCATCCGCATCGTGTTTTCCGCCATCGAAATGGCAGGCGAACTCAGCAGTCTCACCATGGGCCTGGGCTTCGCCTCGTTCTTCGACCCGCAAACCAAGGGCAGGTCGTCCGCCATCAGCCAGTTCCTCGTCATGCTGGCCACCTTGATGTTTTTGACCGTCAACGGCCACCTGGTCTTGCTGGCGGCGCTGGCGGAAAGCTTTGTCAGCCTGCCGATTTCATCGAGTCCCATCAGCGGCGGCGGTTTCCAGCAATTGGCGGCCTGGGGCGGGGAAATCTTCCGTTCCGGCCTGCAAATTTCGCTGCCCATCATTGCCGCCCTGCTGCTGACCAACGTGGCGCTGGGCATCTTGACGCGCGCCGCGCCGCAGCTGAACATTTTCGGTATCGGCTTCCCCGTTACCCTGGGCGTGGGCTTGCTGGTGATCGGCATGGTCCTGCCCTACCTGGCCACGCCATTCCAGAACATGTTCCTGCGCGGCATAGAAACGGCGCGTCTGCTGCCGCGCGGCTTTGCCACGCGCGACCGGCCGCCACCGCCCGCGCCGTCGAATCCCTTGCGCCCCGCACTGCCTGCGCCTGCGCCGCTGCCGTCCGCGCGCTGACCAAGGCTATCAGCCCAGCGCGTGGCGCAGCAGCAGCGCCGACAGCACGAACATGGTCACGCCGATCAAGCCATCAAGCACTTGCCAGGCCCGGGGCCGCGCAAACCACGGCGCCAGCCAGCGCGCGCCATAGCCCAACGATGCAAACCACAGCAGGCTGGCCGCGCTGGCGCCAACGATAAACCAGCCGCGCAGCGCGCCCGGCTGCTGGGCGCCGATGCTCCCCACCAGCAATACCGTATCCAGATAGACATGCGGATTGAGCAAGGTAAATGCGGCCGCCTGCGCCAGGATGGCAGTCAGGCCCAGTTGCGCCCCGCCCTCGGCCGCGCGCAACTGCTGCGGACGGCGCGCGCGCCGCAGCGCTTGCCAGCCGTAGACGGCCAGGAAAGCGGCGCCGCCCAGCGCCAGCGCGCTGGCCAGCATGGGACGCTGCCCTAATGCACTGGCCATGCCCAGGACACCGGCGGCAATCAGTGCCGCATCGGACAGGGCGCAAAACAGCACGATGGCGCCCACGTGTTCGCGGCGCAATCCTTGCCGCAAGACAAAGGCATTTTGCGAGCCGATGGCAACGATGAGTCCCAGGCCCAGGGTCAAGCCCTGGAGAAAGACGGAAAAAACGAGTGGTGTGGTGGCGGTCGAGAGTGTCATGCGGCGATCTTGCCAGCCGCATGAAATGAAGGCAAACTACCTTTTCTACAGCTAATTAAGGAAAACTTCATTCATGCTCGATTATGCCGCCCTCGCCGCCCTGGCCGCCGTCATCCGCGAAGGCAGTTTCGAGCGTGCGGCGCGCGCCTTGCACGTGACGCCATCGGCCATTTCGCAGCGCATCCGCTTGCTGGAAGAGCGCGTTGGCTGCGCGCTGGTCATCCGCGACCAGCCCTGCCGTGCCACGGAAACGGGCCGCCGCCTGTGCCAGCACGTGGACCAGGTGCAATTGCTCGAGCAGGATTTGCAGGGCACCTTGCCGGCACTGGCAGCGCAGGGCATGTCGCGCGCCAGCATGCCCATCGCCGTGAATGCCGACAGCCTGGCCACCTGGCTGGCGCCCGCCATCGCCACCTTCGCGGCCGGGCACCCGGTGCTGCTGCAAGTGGCCGTCGACGACCAGGACCATACGGCCGAGTGGCTGCGCAGCGGCGCCGTGCTGGCGGCAGTCAGCGCCACGGCCCGGCCCGCATCGGGCTGCAACAGCCGTCCGCTGGGCGCCATGCGCTACCTGGCGGTCGCCAGTCCCGCTTTCATGCAGCGGCATTTTGCCCACGGCGTGGGCGCCGCCAGCCTGGCGCTGGCGCCCAGCCTCGTCTTCAATGCCAAGGACGAGCTGCAGGCGCGCTGGGTGCGGCGCCTGTGCCACCGGCACGTGGAACTGCCGCGCCACACCCTGCCCTCGTCGCACGCCTTCGTCACGGCCGCCCTGGCCGGCATGGGCTGGGGCTTGCACCCGCAGGCGCTGATCCAGTCCCATCTCGACAGTGGCAGCCTGGTTGAACTGCTGCCCGATACGCCCCTGGACGTGCCCCTGCACTGGCATACAGCGCGCGCCGCCTCGAGCCTGCTCGACGGCTTGAGCGCCGCCATCCTGGCCGCCGCCCGCACGGGCCTGCTGCCGCCCTGATTGCCAGCGTCAGTGCTGGTCGCTGCTGAGCGCGAAGCGCCAGCGCCGCAGGTCGACATTCAAACGCAGCTGGTGATATTTGACCAGGTAGCGCACGCCGACGAGGGCCGCCGCCAGGCCCGACAAGGCGCCGATGCCCAGCGCCCAGCGCGGGCCGAAAGTGTCGGCCACCCAGCCCACGATGGGTGCGCCCAGCGGCGTGCCGCCCGCCGAGATGGCCAGCAGTATCGCCATCACACGGCCCCGCATGGCGGGCGCCGTCGACAGTTGCACGCTGCTGTTGACGCTGGTGGTAAAGGTTTGCGCGGCGATGCCGATGACCACCAGCATCATGCCGAACAGCAAGTAATTGGGCATCACGGCGGCCAGCGCGCAAGCCAGGCCGAACAGCGCGGCCGCGCCCAGCAACAGGGCCAGGGTGGGCTGGCCGCGTCCCGCCGCCAGCAAGGCGCCGGCAACGGAGCCGCAAGCCATCACGGAACTGAGTACGCCATACTGGCCGGCGCCCGCATGGAAAGCCGTGACGGACATGGTCGACAGGAAAATGGGGAAATTCAAGCCGAAGGTGCCGATCAGGAACAGCATCAGCAGGATGGCCATCAGGTCGGGCCGCTGGCGCACGTAGCGGAAACCCTCGCCCAGGCTGGCGCGGGTGGCTTTCAGGCGCGGCGCGCGGCGCAGCAATTCCACGCGCAGCAGCAACAGTGAACCGATCACGGCGGCAAACGAAATGGCATTGATGATGAAGACCCAGCCGCTGCCGACGCTGCTGATGAGCAAGCCGGCGACGGCCGGGCCCAGCATGCGCGCCGCATTGAACGAGGTGGAATTGAGCGCCACGGCATTGGTCAGGTCTTCCTCGCCGACGATTTCGGACACAAAAGTCTGGCGTACGGGCGAATCGAAGGCCGTCACGCAGCCGAGCAGGAAAGCAAACACATACACATGCCACAGTTGCACCAGCCCGCTGATGCACAGCAAGCCCAGGCCCAGCGCCAGCAATCCCATGGCCGCCTGTGTGAACAACAACAATTTCCTGCGGTCCAGCAAGTCGGCCGCCATGCCCGTCAAGGGCAGCAACAGCAGTTGCGGGCCGAATTGCAAGGCCATGACGATGCCGACGGCGCTGGCATTGTGCTGCGTCAATTCGCTGAGCACCAGCCAATCCTGCGCCGTGCGCTGCATCCAGGTGCCGATATTCGACACGAGGGCGCCGCCGGCCCAGATACGGTAATTGGGAATGCGTAGCGAACGGAATGTATTGTTCATCTGGGCGTGCGGGCTCCTTGCCGAGTGTTAAGGTCTAGCAGCGGATCATTCCGCCAAGCGTTTGAGTAATGCCACCGCATGGTTCAGTTCGGTGACTTCGTCCGGTGTGAGCCGGGTTTCGATGGTGCGCGCCAGCCAGTCTTCGCGCGCGGCGCGGCTGGCCGCGATCCAGACGCGGCAGCTGTCCGTCAGGGTCAATAGCGTTTGCCGGCCATCCGCCGGATCGGGCGAACCCGTTACCATCCGCGCCTCCGTCAAGGCTTGCACGGTGGCGGCCATCGACTGGGGCCGCATGCCTTCGGCGCGCGCCAGGCTGCTCGCCGTCGCGGGGCCGTCGCGCTCAAGGCGGCTGAGCACGGACGCCTGCGACATGCTGACGTCCCCCAGGTGCGCCTCTTCACGCAGGCGGCGGCGCAATTTGCCGACCAGGATGCGCAATTCGCCGGCCAGTTGCAGAACTTGTTCGTGGTCTTCTTGTGGGGTGCTCATGTTAGCGGGATGATGGATCAACGGACTCCACTATAACAGATATGTAGGTAGACTGCACAGTTTGCCTGTACATATTGCCTAAGTGACCAGAATGCGGACGTAAAAAAGCCGGGGCGGGAGATATCCTCCCTGCCCCGGCTTGCCGCTCATCGTGCCGATGCCGACGCTTAGCTGATGTAATTGAACAGCGACAGGCCCGAGATCGAGGTGAACGATTTCTGCGCCGCCTGCAGGGTAATCTGCTGCTGGCTGAAGGTGGAAATGGCTTTCACCATATCCAGATCCTGCAAGCCCGACAGGGTGCTTGCATATTGCAGGTCGAGGTCGTCGCCGGCGCTGTCGAGCGTGTCGAGTTCCTTCAGGCGCGAACCGACTTCCGCGCGCACCGACAGCACATTGTCGTAGGCCGTGTCGAGAATATCGTGCGCCGTGTTCAGGCTGGCCGTCAGGCGCGCCTGCCCGGCTTCGCCCGAGGCAGGTTCCCCCAGTGCGCCGATCAGGTTGGTAATCGTGGTAAAGATCGATTCCTTGCCGCTGGGCTCCAGGGTGAACTTGTCCAGGTCGGCCGGTTTGCCTGCAACATTGACTTGCTGGCCATCAAAATTGATGGCGTCGCCCGATTTATAGGCCACCGGCACGGCGGGATTCGGGATGGTCTGGCCCAGAGTCACGTCCGTCACGGTATAGGTCGTCTTGGCATCCGTGCCCGTGCCCGTCACTTGGAAATCGATCGAGTACTTGTGCCCCGTCAACTTGGTGGGATCTGTCACAGTGCCGCCGGAAATGATGCCGGCGCCGCCGCGCGCGAAGTTGCCCGGATCGGCGGCCGTGGTGAACTTGCCGTTGCCCGTCAAATTGTTCTCGAATACGGTCGCGCCCGAATCGCTGGTGGCCAGGTAGCGGGCCGAGCCCACTTGCAGTTCGCGCTGGCCCTGGTCGCCCACGTAGGTGGCGCCGCCCGGCGTCTGGCTGAACGGCTGGGTGGTCGACTTGTAGCCGCCGAACAGATAGCCGCCCGCGTTGTCGGACGTGTTGGCGATGCCCATCAGGTCGGTCAAGCGCCCCTTCAGCTCCGTGGCCAGGCTCTGGCGGTCGATGTCCTTCAATGACGGATTGCCGGCCTTCAGCACCAGGTCTTGCACGTCGGCGATCAGCGAGGTGGTGCTGGCCAGGGCCAGCTCTTCCTGCGAAAGGAAATTCTTGGCGTTTGAGCGGTTCGTCACGAATTGCGTGTTGATCGTTTGCGACTGCGTCACTTCCAGCGCGCGCGCCGAGGCGATCGGATCGTCGGCCGGCGTCAGGTTGCGGCGATTCGCCGACAGCTGCATCTGGGTGCGGTTCAACGCGCCCTGCAAATTGTTCAGCTGCGTGCTGCCCGCGTCATAGATCATTTTGGTACTGATGCGCATGATGCTGCCCTTCCTGATGGCGGCGGGGCGCTATGCGCCGCCGCTTGAATAATTAACGTCCGAGGCCGATGACCACGTCGAACAGGGTGCTGGCGATCTGCATGACCTTGCCGCAGGCCTGGTAGGCTTGCTGGTAGCGCAGCAGATTGGCCGCCTCTTCATCGAGGTTGACGCCGGAGACGGCTTGCTGCTGCGTGCTGGTTTGCTGCAACAACGCAAGACTGGCCAGGCCGCTGACCTGTACTTCGCGCGTCTTGTTGCCGACATAGCTGACGGTTTCCGCGTACGAACCCTGGAACGTGGCCTTGCCGCCATCAAGAATGTTCTTTGTCTGCAAGCCCGCCAGCAAAGAGGCATTGCGGTTGTCCCCTACGCCGCCCGAGTTCGGGGCGATGGTGAATTTATCGCCCTGCGCGGGCGCCCCCGTCATGTTGAAGTTGATGCCGCCAAAGCTGAAGCTGTCGCCTTCCGTGTACGGGATATTCGCCGTGCCTGCCGGATATGTGGTGGTCGCGCCGTTCAAGCCTTTCACCGTCACGGCCTGGCCCGCGGGGAAACCCGACAGCGAAGTAGTCGCCTTGTCGTACGTCAAGGTGACGGTGCCTGTCAAGGCATTGCCCGGCGTTAAATATGCTTTGTCCACGCTACCTGCGCCGAGCTTGCCGCTACCCGTGTTGCTGACGGGCGCGCCCGTGGCGATCGGCGCGCCGGCGGCCAGCTTGTTACGGTCGGTAATCGCCACGGCCAGGTCGGAAGCGCCGTGGGCAGTTGGCTTGACCATGAAGTTGTCGCCTTCGGCAGCGGCGCCCGTGATCGAGAAATCCACGCCGTCGATGGTTTGCGGCACCGTTTGCGGATACGGATTGATGGTTGTTTTCGCGCCGTCGCTCTGGCGCGTCACCACGTAATTGGCGCCGTCATACTTGACGGCATAATCGCTGGCCGTCAGCTTGGTCGGATCGCTGACCTTGGCCGACACCACGGTCGTGCTGGTCGCGTTGTTGCGGTAGTCGGCGCCGATGACGGGATCGGGCAACTTGAAGAAGTCGGTCCCCATCTCGCCATTCAAGTCCTGGCCCAGCTTGTGCTGTTCATTGAAGGTGGACGCCAGCGCGATGGCGACCTTGCCCAGCGAATTCTGGATACGGTCCAGGCTGCCACTGCGGAATTCCAGCAAGCCGCCCAGCGCACCGCCGCTCAGGGAACTTTCCGACAGCTTGGTAACGCTCGTACCCGTCACATAGCCCACGTCCAGGCGGTTCGGGTCCGTCGGCGACGGCGTGGTGGCCAGTTCAAAGTTCTTGTCGCCCACCACCAGTGGCTGGCCCGAGCCGATCGAGACGGTAATCGAGTTGCCGGCGCCAGGCTGAATCGTTGCCTTGACGTATTTGTTCAGCTCCGTGATCAACTGGTCGCGCTGGTCCAGCAAATCATTGGGCTGATTGCTTTCATTTACGGTCAGATTGGTAATCGCGGTATTGAGCTCCGCGATCTGCTTGGCGTAGGAGTTGATCACTTTCACGTTCGAGGTAATCTGCGAATTGACGCCGTCGCCGATTTCCGTCAAGCGCGCGCTGAGGCCCTGGAAGCGCGCCGTCAGCGAGTTTGCGCTCGACAGCAATGCCTGGCGCGACGACACGGACGAGGGATTCGAGCTGAAATCCTGCACGCCCTTGAAGAAATCGGCCATCGCCGGCGACAGCCCGGCCGTGGGATCGGCCAGCATATTGTCGATCTGGCTGATCTGCGTGTAGTAGGCGTCGAGCGAACTGGTGGCCGACTGCGCGCCATTCACCTGGGCCGCCATGAAACCGTCGTACTGGCGCTTGACTTGCGATACCTCGGTACCATTGCCAACAAAGCCATAGCCGGCATTGTTGAACTGCGCCGTCTGCTGCAGCACCACCTGGCGGTTGTAACCGTCCACGTTGGCATTGGTGATGTTATGCCCGGTCGTCGACAGGCCCACCTGCGCTGCAAGCAAACCGCTCTTACCGATGCTGAGTAGATTCGAAGTCATGGTGTCTTATTGGTTACTGTCATGAGTATTTACGGCAGCCGCGGCGAAAACTTGAAGCGCGCGGCCGGCACAGGGGTGCGGCGTGTTACTAGCCGACCAGCGAATTCTTGATTATTTTTGTCAATTTGGCAGCGTAATTCGGGTCCGTCGCGTAGCCGGCTTTCTGCAAGCCGTGGGCGAACGTGCTGGCGTCGCCCGCGCTGGCCAGGACTTTCTCGTAGCGCTTGTTGTTGGTAATCAACTGCGCATAATCCTTGAAGCTGTCCGCATAGCTGTCGTAGGCGCGGAATTTTTCCACCTTGCGCTGCGCCTTGCCATTCACGTATTCCGTGGTGACGGCTTCCGTAACCTTGCCCTTCCAGTCGCTGGACGCCTTGATGCCAAACAGGTTGTGGCTGCTGCTGCCGTCGCGGGCGATGATTTCGCGCTTGCCCCAGCCCGTTTCCAGCGCCGCCTGGCCCAGCATGAACTTGGCCGGGATGCCCGTGGCGCGGCTCGCTTCTTCCGCATGCACGCCCAGTTTTTCCTGGAAGGCGCGCACGTGCGGCGCCTGCGTGGCGTTGGCCTTGTCGCTCAGGGTCTTGCCGGTGGCGCTGGCGGAACCTTCGGTGAGAGCGCCCTGCTGCTGGCGGAACGCGGCCAGCGCCTGCGCCATGCTGGAAGAGCGGGGCGATGGCGCTTCGGCGCCATCGGCGGCCAGCGCCTGGTTCGACGACGACAACTGGCGGATCAGCACATCCGCCAGGCCCGTGCCCCGCTTGGCCAGGTTCTGGCTCGTCTGCTGGTCCAGCATCGAGGTGTACATCTTGCTTTGCTGGCTATCCATGATGCCGTCCTGCGGCGTGGCTTCGCGCATGCTTTTCATCATCATGTTGATGAACATGGCTTCGAATTGCGTGGCCGCCTCTTTCAGGGCGGCGGGGTCCTTCGCCTTGGCGGACTGGCGCAAGCCATCCATGCCCTTGACGTCATAGGCGGCGGTATTGCTGAGGTCGGTTTGGCTGATCATGGCGTGTCCATCAAATGATTTCAAGTTCGGCGCGCAGCGAACCGGCCGCCTTCATCGCCTGCAGGATGGCCAGCAAGTCTTGCGGCGAGGCGCCGATGGCGTTCAGGGCTTTCACCACCTCGGACAGCGAGGCGCCGCCCTTGACCAGCATGACCTTGCCCGGCTCTTTCTTGATATCGATCTGCGCCGTCTGCGTGACCACCGTGCGCCCGCCCGACAATGGCGGCGGCTGGCTCACCTGCGGCTCGACATTGATGGTGACGGACAGGTTGCCGTGCGAAATGGCACATGTTTCCAGGGTGACGGACTGGTTCATCACGACGGAACCGGTGCGCGCATTCATGATGACCTTGGCCGCCAGGCGGGCCGGATTGACTTCGATGCTTTCCAGCTGGCCCAGGAAGGACACGCGCTGGTCGCTGCCGCCCGGCGACTGCACCTGGATCACGCGGCCATCGAGCGCGGCGGCCGTGCCCGCGCCGTAGCGGCTGTTGATGGCGTCGACCACGCGGCTGGCGGTGGCGAAATCGGTGGCGTTCAATTCCAGGCGGATCGTGTTGTTGGCGCCCAGCGCCGAAGGCACGCTGCGCTCGACGGTCGCGCCGCCCGAGATGCGCCCAACGCTCAAGTGATTGATGACGACCGAGCTGCCGGCCGCCTGCGCGCCCACGCCGCCCACGAGCACGTTGCCCTGCGCCATGCCGTACACCTGGCCGTCGGCGCCCTTCAATGGCGTCATCAATAAAGTGCCGCCGCGCAAGCTTTTCGCATTGCCCATCGACGACACCGTCACATCGAGCAACTGGCCTGGCTGGGCAAACGCGGGCAAGGCCGTCGTCACCATCACGGCGGCCACGTTTTTCAGCTGCAAACTGGTGCCTTGCGGCAAATTGATGCCTTGCTGCTGCAGCATGGCCGCCACGCTCTGGATGGTAAACGGGGTTTGCGTGGTCTGGTCGCCGCTGCCATCGAGGCCGACGACGAGGCCATAGCCCATCAGTTGATTCTGGCGCACGCCGGCGATGCTGGCCAGGTCCTTGATGCGCTCGGCTTGCGCCGCAGGCGCCAGCAGGGAGAGAGCCAGGCCGCAGATGGCCAGCAAGCGGGGAAAGGTCACGGTCGCCATGATCAGAACGGCAGCAGGCTGAGGAAGAAGCGCGACGCCATCGAGGCCATTTCGGCGCGGTCGATCTGGCTGTTGGTGCGGTATTCGACGCGCGCATCGGCCACTTGGGTCGATGGCACGACGTTGCCCGTGCCGATAGTATCCGGATTGACCATGCCCGAGAAGCGGATGAATTCCGTGCCCTTGTTCATGGCGATCTGTTTCTCGCCGGCGACGATCAGGTTGCCGTTCGGCAGCACTTCAATCACCGTCACGCCGATCACGCCGGAAAAGGTATTGCTGGCGGACTGGTTGTCGCCATCGGCAAATTTCGTCGCGCCATTCGCCGCCACGGTGCCGCCCAGGCGGCCCTGCAGCATGCCTGGCGTGCTGAAGCCCACGCTGCCCGACTTGTTGCCGGAACTGGCGCCCGCCTTGACGGCGTTCGTGCGCTCGGTGATGGCGATCGTCATGGTGTCGCCCACGTGGCGCGCGCGGCGGTCTTCGAAGGCGGGACGGTAGGTCGACGGCTGGTAGATGGAGCCATTGTTGACGACCACGGGTTCCGGCATCGGCGCGCGCGTGGTGGTGGGATATTGCACGATGGACGTAGGCGTGATGGCGCAGCCGGACAGCAGGACTGCAGAGAGCAAAGCGATGATGGGGTATTGCATGGCGAACCTCCGCTGCCATCCGGCGGCGGATGGCATGACGACTATGAAAATTAAAGTTGCGACAATTTCTGCAGCATTTGATCGGATGTGGTGATGGCCTTGCTGTTGATCTCGTAGGCGCGCTGCGTCTGGATCATGTTGACCATTTCCTCGGCCACGTTGACGTTCGACGTTTCGATATAACCCTGCATCAGCACGCCGGCGCCGTTGGTGCCCGGGGTGTTGGTTTGCGCCACGCCCGAGGCGCCCGTTTCCATGTACAGGTTTTCGCCTTTCGATTCCAGGCCGGCCGGATTGACGAAGGTGGTCAGCTGCAGCGAGCCGATCTGCGATGGCGCAACCGTGTCGGGCAAGGTGACGGACACGGTGCCGTCGCGCGCCACGGTCAGGCTCAGCGCATTGGTCGGCACGGTGATGGCCGGCTGGATGACGAAACCTTCGGAAGTGACGAGCTGGCCGTTGGCATCCGTCTGGAACGAGCCGTCGCGCGTGTAGGCGGTAGCGCCGTCCGGCATCAGCACCTGGAAAAAGCCCGTGCCGTTGACCATCACGTCGCGCGAATTGCCCGATGCCTGGGGATTGCCCTGCGTATGGATGCGTTCGGTGGCCACGGTGCGTACGCCCGTGCCGATCTGCAAGCCCGATGGCAGCTGGGTCTGCTGCGACGATTGCGCGCCAGGCTGGCGCACATTTTGATACAGCAAGTCTTCAAACACGGCGCGCGACTTCTTGAAGCCCGTGGTGCTGACGTTGGCCAGGTTATTGGCGATCACGTCCATCTGCGTCTGCTGCGCTTCCAGGCCGGTCTTGGCAATCCAAAGGGAACGAATCATGATTTTTCTCCAATAACAGCGCTAACCAGCCCTGTAG
This sequence comes from Janthinobacterium lividum, assembly GCF_011601275.1. GTDB lineage: Bacteria > Pseudomonadota > Gammaproteobacteria > Burkholderiales > Burkholderiaceae_D > Janthinobacterium > Janthinobacterium lividum_E. The sequence goes on from NZ_JAAOLY010000013.1 coordinate 75,903, forward strand.
ACAATTTCTATGTGACCATTATGCGGGCGCCCCCATCAATTCAAAGCGAGGATCTGGGTGGCTTTCGCCGCGTTATTCTCGGCATTCTTCAACAGGCTCATTTGCGTTTCGAACTGGCGCGCCAGGGCGATCATGCTGACCATGGAGTCGACGGGGCTGACATTGCTGCCTTCCAGCGCACCGGTAGTCAGCTTGACGGCCTGGTCGGCCTGCGCCACCGTGCCGTCTTTCAGGCGGAACAGGCCGTCGTCGCCGCGCACCAGTTGCTGCTCGGGCGGATTGACCAGCTTGATGCGTCCCAGCACCGTCGATGGGCCTGGCGGCACGTCCGTGGAAATCGTGCCCACCGTGCCGTCGCTGGCGATGGCCACCGTCACGCCGGGCGGAATGGCCATGGGCCCCGTATCGCCCTGCACCATCAGGCCCGACTGCGTCTGCAGCATGCCGTTTTCATTGAGTTTCAAGGCGCCGTTGCGCGTGTAGGCTTCGGAACCGTCGGCCGACTGCACCGCGATCCAGCCCGCGTTTTCCACGGCCACGTCGAGCGCGCGGCCCGTGTGCTGCATCGGACCTTGCGTGAAATCGGAACCGACCGTCGAATCGACAACAAAGGCGCGCGTCGGCATCATGCCGTCGGCCACCACGGGCACGGCGCGGAACGAGTCGAGCTGGGCACGGAAACCCGTACTGGTGGCGTTCGCCAGGTTGTTCGCCGTGGTCGCCTGCTTGTCGAGGATGTGCTTGGCGCCCGAGCCGGCGGTGTAGATGAGACGGTCCATTTTTTATTTCTCCCAAACCAACAATAAAATCGGGGGCATACGCCCCCGGTCAACTTATTAGCGGAGGTTGACTAAGGTTTGCAAAACAGAATCCTGCGTCTTGATGGTCTGCGCATTCGCCTGGTAGGCGCGCTGGGCCGTAATCATGTTGACCAGTTCCGCCGTCAGATCGACGTTCGACACTTCCACCGACGAGGCGCGCAAGTTGCCCAGGTTGCCCGTCTTGGGCTCGGCCGTGACAGGCTTGCCCGAAGCCGAGCTTTCCACCCAGGCGTTATTGCCCAGCGGCTCCAGGCCGTTCGGGTTGACGAAGTTGCTCAACACCACCTGGCCCAGGCTGCGCGTCTTGCCATTGTTGTACTGGCCCTGGATGACACCGTCGTCGCCCACGATGAACTGGCTCAGCTGGCCCGCCTTGTAGCCGTCCGCTTCCGTTTTCTTTTCCGCCGTGGTGGTGCCCAGCTGGGAAGACTTGCTGAAATCGACTTGGACCGACAGGGTCGCATTCGCGCCCGTGGCCGGGAAGATCGGCAGGTTGACGGTGACGGGCAGGGTTTGCGGCGGCGTCAGGGCCAGCATGGCAGCCCGGTCCAGGCTGCCGACCGTGTTGAAGACCAGCGAACCGGTCTTGACGGCTGGCACATTGGTGACGGCGCGGACGGCGGCGTCGATCTGGTCGGGCGTGCGGCTCGAGTTGATACCATTGGGCACGGCGCTACCATAGGTAGCGGCGATGGCGGCCAGTTGCGCCGGCGTGGCGCCCGCGGCGGCGGCGGCGGCCGAGACAGCGGCACCGACGGCATTGCCATAGGCGACGGCGGCGGTCGTCACATTGGCCGGCACCAGCGGCACGGCCGTGGCGGCGGCCTGGTAGGCGGCGCGCGCGGCCAGCGAGGCAGGATCCGTCTGCAGGGCGGCCGCGGCCTTCATGCTGGTTACTTCCGTGCCGTCCATGGCCGAGTAGACATCCCAGGTGTTGGTGCCCGTCTTGACATAGAAATTCGACATGATGTGGGAATTGCCCAGCGAATCGAAGACTTCAACGGGAAACGATTTGTGGAACGAAGTTTCTTCCGTTGTCTTGAACGGCACCGTGGTCGGCATGGCCGTATTCGAATTCAGGTTGACTTCCGTGCTGATCTTGGTCGTTGCCTGCGGTTTCATGTCCGACTGGTCGATCTGCAGGGGCACGATGGCGCCGGCAACGATCTTGCCGTTGGCGTCGGCCGGATAGCCGGTCAGCTGCGCCAGCTGGGCGTTGACGATGAAGCCGCTCTTGTCGACCTGGAACTGGCCATTGCGCGAGTACTGGATGGCGCCGTTGACGCTGGTACGGAAAAAGCCGGCGCCATTGATGGCGATGTCGAGGGGATTCGACGACGATTCCAGGTTACCCTGGTTGAATTGCTGGGCGATTTGCGAGACCGACACGCCGATCCCCGCCTGGTTGCCGCCCACGCCATACAGCGAGTTGGCATAAATGTCGGCGAACTGGGCCTGCGACTGCTTGAAACCCACGGTCGACGAGTTGGCGATGTTGTTGCCGATGACGTCCAGCGATTTGGCGGCGCCATTCAAGCCGCTCAGGCCTTGTTGGAAAGACATTGTGTTCTCCTGGTAGAAATTAGGGGTAGAGGGTCACGCTAAGGGAAAGCGGCTTACAGAATCTGTTTCACGTCGGCCATGGTGATGCTGCCCACGCCCGGCACATTCAATTTCACGCCATTCGCGCCCGTCGACACGCTGGCGACCGAACCGAACATCAGCGCCGTTGCATCCTTGAGCTTGGTACCGCCGCGCGTGGCTTCCACCGCGAAGGTATAGGCGCCGTCAGCCAGCACGACGGGCTTGCCGTCCTTGTCGAGATCGGCGGTGGAACCGTTCCAGCCCAGCGGCAAGGTGCCCGCCGCCTGTGCGCCCAGGTCGATGGAATGGACTTCCTTGCCATCCTTGTAGATGATGACCTTGACCTTGTCGGCTGCCGTGGCCAGGTCCACGCCCAGCAGCGCGGCGCTCTTGCTCAGGTTGATGTCCTTGCCCGCCGTCAACACGCCATGGCCGATGATGTTGGCCGCTTGCATCGATTCGGCTTGCTGGTAGCTGGCCCTCAAGCTTTCCACGGTGGTATTGAGCTTGTTGACGCCCGTCACCGTGGACAGTTGCGCCAGCTGGCTGGTCAATTGCGCATTGTCCAGCGGATTCATCGGATCCTGGTTTTTCAGCTGGGTAACCAGCAGGGTGAGGAATTTGTTCGTTTCCGCTTCGACACTGCCTGGCTCGGCCGTCGTCTTCTTCGGATTCATCGTCGCCATCAGGTCGGTGATTTTGGAGGTACTGGTATCGATGGTTGCCATAATGATCAGTCAGCCTTATTGGCCGAGGGTGAGGGTTTTCAGGAGCAGCGACTTGGCCGCGTTCATGGTTTCCACATTGGTCTGGTACGAGCGCGAGGCCGACAGCATGTTGACCATTTCATCAACGGTATTGACGTTGGGCATGGTGACGTAGCCCTTCTCGTCGGCCAGCGGATTCTTCGGGTCGTAGACCAGTTTCATCGGCGAAGGATCTTCGATCACCTTCTGCACCTTGACGGCCGTGGCGCCGTTGGCCATGGGCACGGCTTCGAACACCACCTGCTTGGCGCGGTAGGCTTCGCCCGTGGCGCTGGTGGCGCTGTCGGCATTGGCCAGATTGCTGGCCACCGTGTTCAGGCGCTGCGCCTGGGCGCTCATGGCTGAACCGGAAACATTGAAGATATTAAATAGCGACATGATTATTGTCCTCCCTGGATGGCCGTCAGCATGCCCTTGATCTGCGAGTTGAGGAACGTCACGGCCGCCTCGTAGCGGATGGCGTTGTCGGCAAAGGCGTTGCGCTCAAGGTCCATGTCAACCGTATTGCCATCGACGGCGCCCTGGGCCGGCGCGCGGTACAGCAGTGGCGTGCCATCGGCCAGGGTCTCGACCTTGCCGCCGCCGGTGGCGCCCGCAGCCGCGGCCACGCCCTTGCCCGGCAGATGCTGCGGCGCCGTGCCATTCAGGGCCGGCGGCACGCCGTCCTTGCGCGCCATCGCCCCCTTCAGGGCGGCGGCGAAATCGACATCGCGCGCCTTGTAGTTGGGCGTGTCGGCATTGGCGATATTCGAGGCGAGCAATTCCTGGCGCGTCGAGCGCAGGCTCAGCGCCGTCTCGTTGAAGCGCATGTAATCGTCGAGTTTCCCTATCATGTCAGGCTCCGGAAAGATCTGCCACTGGCGCCCGAGATGGCGGAAGGATGGCGGTATAGTGATGACAGGAAACATAGTACGGTGCCCACCAGCAAGACCATCGCCGGATCAGACCGTACTTTTACCCCTTAATCGGCGCTTCGAACGGGGCCGCGCGCACTATCATGGCAGTATTCCAGAGGCCTATCACCATGAAAACACCGCTTGCTTTCCTCTTTGCTCTTGCTGCCCTGCCACTGCTGGCGCAGGCGCAAAACGCCGGCCGGCAAACGCCGGAAGCGCTGCGCAACAGCGTGGAACAATTTCTGCAAGTGCAAAGCAATGGCTTGCCCGGCAAGGTGACGATCACCGTCGGCGCCGTCGATCCGCGCCTGAACCTGGCCGCCTGCCCCGCGCCGCAAGCGTTCATGGCGCCGGGCGCGCGCGCCTGGGGCAAGACCACCGTGGGCGTGCGCTGCACGGCGCCCAGCAACTGGACTATTTATCTGCAGGCGAACGTGGCCGTCGTGGGCGACTACGTGGCCAGCGCCGTGCCGCTGGCGCAAGGGCAAGCCATCGACGCCAGCCAGCTGGTGACGATGCAGGGCGACCTGGCCGCATTGCCGGCAGGCATCGCTACGGACATGGCCCAGGTCGTGGGCGCCAGCACGAATATTTCCTTGCCACCCGGCACGCCCATGCGCCTCGACACCCTGCGCCGCAAGCCGGTGGTGATGCAGGGCCAGCTGGTGCGTGTCGTTTCCAGTGGCAACGGTTTCCAAGTGGCATCAGAAGGACGCGCCATCGGCAGCGCCGGCGATGGCCAGACGGTACAGGTACGCACGCAGAGCGGCCAGCAGATCAGCGGCGTGGCGCGCGCTGGGGGCTTGGTGGAGGTCGCCTTTTAAACACGGATGGACAGCGATATTGTGGTCTGGCGCACTAAAGTTTCGGGAGAAGGTGCCGATAATGACACATATCCCGGAGTTTTTTGACTTCGACCAGACGAGGATCACGCTGTGAAAATTACCGATAACACCATTAAAAGCAATCCCGGCCTGCCGGTGGCGCCCGCGAGTACCTCCGGCGCCCGGAATGCCGAGAAAGCCCAGGCAACACCGACAACGTCGGACAATGTACGCCTGTCGCCGCAAGGACAGGCATTAGCGGCCAGTGCAACTGCCGGCAGCGGCGCCGTGTTCGACACGAAAAAAGTCGAACGCATCAAGCTGGCGATCGCCGACGGCCAGTTCCAGGTCAACTCAGAAAAAGTGGCGGACGGTCTCCTCGACACAGTCAAGGACTTGCTGCACTCACGAAATAGATAGGTTCCCTCATGCAATCAGTGACTCCGTTTTCCAGCCTGCGCGACGAGCAACAGCTCATGACCACATTGCTGGCATTGATGAAAGAAGAACAGCGGCATCTGGTTGCGGCTGACATCGATGCAATCACGGAGATCACGGCGCGCAAGACGGCGCTCGTCGGACAATTGAGCCAGCTGGCGGCGCAACGCCACCAGGCGCTGGCGGCAGCCGGCTTCACGGCAGCCGAAGCGGGCATGGAAGACTGGCTGGTCAGCGCCAGGGAAGCGGAAGCGGCGCCCCTGTGGAAAGCCCTGCTCGAGACGACGCGCGAAGCGAAGGAACAGAACCGGTTGAACAGTCTGCTGGTCAACAAGCACATGCTGCACACGCAAGGCGCCCTGAACGCCATGCGCCCTACTGCCCAGAGCGGCAATTTCTACGGCCCCAGCGGCCAACCGACGACGAACACGGCCAGCCGGCGCGTCGTGATCGGCTAAGTTTTCCCTCGGCGTTCACTAGTCCAGACCCGGAAACAGCAGCGACAAGCACAGCAATAAGCCATTGCTGCACGCATGCGCCGTGGCCGCCGCTACATAGGCGGGCGCCACGCCCATGCTGCGCGCCGTCAGGTAGCTGGCCGCGAAGAAGCCGCCTGCAATCAAAGTCATGCTGGCGTGCAAAATGCCGGAGCCACCCATGACATGCAACAGGGAAAACAGTGCCGCGCTGGCCAGCAGGCTGTATCCGGTACGCACCCTGTAGCGGCGCAACACTTCAAGCGGCAGCCACTGTCCGATGATTGTCTCGAACAGCGGCGCCCAGACGACGACCGTCCAGAATATCGTCGCCATGCCGGCGCCCTTCAGGGATGCCGAAGCGGAGCCGCCCAGTTGCTCCGGCGAAAACAGTGCCAGCGCTGCCAGCAGCATCAATATGCAAACGAGACAATTCACGGCGCCTGCGCACAAGCCCAGGCACATGGCGCCCCGCATGGGGCGCGCTGCCATGCGCGCCCGCAGGGCAGCCAGGCTGACCGGCAGTTGCGGCATTGGCAAGTTCAGCGTTTTCAACATCCGTGTGTTGCTCCTCATGCGTATCTTGCCCGCACGGGCAAATGTACGGCCATCATAGCCCGGCGCGGCAGTCACAAACTACGCCAATTGTTGCAAGCCATGCACAGGCACGGGCACAGCAGCCATTCCCTCAAGAACGCCGCACCCGGAAACAACAGCGGCATCCCTTCCAAGCCGCACCTTTGAGCGCGCTCAAACTTGAGGCAGATGATAACTATATGCTAATCCCTAGCGTACGCCGCACATCTCCAGGTGGGACTTTCCTCACCGACACGAACATCGTTTCCGCAGGCATAGCTAATCCATTTCACGCGTCCAGCCTGCGCTTTTGCGCTGCGCCATGACGCACGCCACTTCAATCGCAAGTACACAGGAGCATGATATGAACTCTCTCTCAGTAACCAAGGCTGGCGCGGCGCTGCTGCTCGGCTGCACCCTGCTGGCGCCAGCCGCGCAGGCCGAGACGCAAGCCGTGTTCTACAACCATCTCGTCTCGACCGCCGTGGTGGCCACGCCGCTGCTGGCGCAAGACACCTTGTTCGTCGACACCTTCACGACGGAGCGCGGCTCGCTGCTGCAAACGACCACGTTTACGGTCGGCGCCGGCGTGCAGTCGTTCACGGGCAACGCGGCCTGGCTGGTCACGGGCGCCAACGAATTCGGTCCCCGCCTGACTGGCGTCAACATTGACTTGTTCGACTCCAGCAATAACTTGGTGCAATCGGATACTTTTACCGGCGTGCTGGGCGCATTTGCCCATTCCACTTTCAACGGTTTGCTGGGACCTGGCACCTACACCCTGGTGGCAAGCGGCACCGGCGTGCGTGATTCCGTGCTGGACATTTCCATCACCACGGCCGTGCCCGAACCGGAAACCTATGCCATGCTGCTGGCGGGAATGGGCCTGATCGGCTATAGCATACGGCGCCGCAAGACGACTGCCTGAGCGGCATCCGGGCGCCTGCAAGCACTGCCGTCGCTGGCATACATGGGGTCGGCGCGGCGGCTCATGCAAGGACTGGTTTATGCACGGGTTCGCTTATGCATGATTTGGTCTAGTCTATGTCCGCGCCGGCTCATGCACGGGCCAGCCTATGCAGAGCGGGCCAGCGCACTCAACCGTGCGCGGGCCGGCCCGTATGCTGGCGAAATTTCGCGGCGATGCCATTCGCCTTGATGAGGGCGGCGGCCTGCTGCTCGGGCGTCAATTCATTTTGCAGCCAATGCCAGTATTCATCCTGGTAAGGGTTTGTCGTCCCTGGCGTGAGGATATCGCTGTACACCATGCGCAGGGCCAGCAGGTAGCCATACGCTTGCGGCGCGTCTTTCTGCACCACGTCGCCATCGCGCAGATACGCCATCATCAGGGTCGATACGCTGGTCAGTTCCGCCTCGTCCGCCTGCGCCGTCAGCTGGGCGATGGCTTGCCGCTTCCAGGCCTGCACCAGCGGATCGTCGGGACGGTTGCGCAGCGCGCTGCGGTCGCCGAACGGGCCTTCCGACAGGAACAGGGTGGCCGCGCCCGGCACGCCGCCCTGCGCGGCGGTGGCCAGGTAGCCGAGGCGGTCCTCGCGCTGGCGCTGCGTCAGGCCCGCGCACAGCTGCTGCTGGGCGGTTTTTTCTTCCACCGTCATCTCGCGCCCCAGCTCGAATTCCAGCCCCGGCAAACGGCTTTCGCGCTGGAAGACGATGCAGTCGTCGATCAGGTTGTAGGCCGCATACGCGTCTCCCGGCTTGCCGCTGGCCGCCAGGCGCGCAAGCTGCTGGGCCAGGGTCACGGGAACGGGTGCGGCATCGGCGGCGGGGCTGGCGTCGATATTCAAATACGACGCCAGGCTGCGTCCCGGCGGCGCGCTGGCGACAGCGGTGGCGGCAGTGTCCGGCGCGCCGCCATCGGGCGCGGGCCAGTACACGAGCGCCAGCACTGCCGCGATGGCAGCGGCAATGGCGATGCCGGTCAGTTTGCTATTCATGATGAGGTGGCGCATAAAGGAAATGCACGTTACCACAGGCGCACGGAACAGTGCCGCACGTACGCGTCCCGCCTAGCCGCCAGCCTTTTTCGGCTGGTGGCCCAGTTTCACCAGCGCGGCCAGGATGGTGTCGACATGGTCGCCCTGCACTTCGATCACGCCATCCTTGACGGTGCCGCCCGAGCCGCACTGCGTGCGCAGCTGCTTGCCCAGCAGGGCCAGCGCAATGGCGTCCAGCGCCAAGCCCTTCACGACGGTGACGCTCTTGCCGCCGCGGCCCTTGGTCTGGCGCGAGACGCGCACCACACCGTCGCCCGCAGGTGCCACCTTGGCTTGCGCCTTGCACGCGCATTGCGCCAGCGGCTGGCGGCAGGCGGGACACATGCGGCCCGTTTCGGTGGAATAGACGAGACCGCCCTGGGAGCTGCTTTTCATGAGGAAGAGATAATAAGAGAGAAGGCCGCGATTGTACCAAGCGGCGGCGTTCAGTTGGCCGGTGCCGGCGCCACGGGCGCCGTCGGCACTTCCGTCACCGTTTCCGGGATGCCCGAGAGAATCGTCACGGCGACCCGGCGGTTGCGCGCGCGCCCTTCCGCCGTTTCATTGGGCGCCACGGGGATGTTGTCGGCGTGACCGACGGCCGTCAGGCGCGACGCCTTGACGCCGCTGGCGATGAACAAACGCACCACGGCGCTGGCGCGCGCGGCCGACAATTCCCAGTTCGAGGCAAAATTGGAATTGCTGATCGGCTGCACGTCCGTATGCCCTTCCACCTGCACGTCGTGCGCATCGTCCTTGAGCAGCACGGCGACGGCGCGCAGGGCCTGGTCCGACTCCGTCGTCAGGCGCGCCGCGCCCGGGTCGAACAGCACGCTGGCATTGATTTCCACGCTCACGCCGCGGCTCGTCTGCGTGACCCGCACCTTGCCTTCCTTGACCAGTGGCGCCAGGGTGGACGTGAGGTCCTGCGCCAGGCGCGTCATGTGTTCACGCTCGCGGCGGATGGCTTCCGTGCGGCGTTTCAGGGCGGGATTCGGCAGCGGAATCGCTTGCGGCGCTTCCATGATGATGGGCGGCGCGCCCTTTTCCAGGCTGAAGGCCTGGCCGATGGCATTCTGGAAGACGCGGTATTTGCCTTCGTTGACTTGCGAAATGGCATACATGACAACAAAGAAGGCGAACAGCAGGGTAATGAAGTCGGCGTACGAGATCAGCCAGCGGTCCTGGTTGTCCGGTTCCTCGTCATACTTCCTGCGCGCGCGCCGCATCATGGTCAATGCTCGTGCAAGAGGCTGGAAACGCGCTCTTCGATGATGCGCGTATGGTCGCCCGTGGCGATGTCGTACAGCACGGCGGCAGTGATTTCGTACTGCAGCACGCGGCGCGAGACGATGGCCTTGAGTTTATTCGCCACCGGCAGGAACAGCAGGTTGGCCAGGCCCACGCCGTAGATGGTCGAGACAAACGCCACGGCGATGCCGCTGCCCAACTTGCTCGGATCGGTGAGGTTTTCCATCACGTGTATCAGGCCCAGCACGGCGCCCAGGATGCCGATGGTGGGCGAATAGCCGGCCGCCGACTCCCATACCTTGACGGCCTGGCGCTCGGCCATTTCGTAGGCGGAGATTTCCACGTCGAGCAACTGGCGCAGCTTGTCCGGCGCGATGCCGTCGACGATCATGCGCAAGCCCTTGGCGTTGAAGCGATCAAACGTGTTTTCCATCAGGCGCTCGAGCGCCAGCGGGCCGTCGCGGCGCGCCGTCAGGCTCCACTGGCCAATGTCGCGCGCCAGCGCGGCCCGCGTGTCGGACGGCGGCAGGAAGACCCAGCGCAGCATTTCCAGGCCGCGCACGAAGGTGCGCAGCCGCGTTTGCAGCAGCACGGCGCCGAAAGTGCCGATGATGACGATGGCAAAGGCGGCCGGCTGCAGCAGGGAGGCCATCTTGCCGCCTTCCAGTGCCTGGCCGACCAGGAGGCCCGCCAGCGCCAGCGCCAGCCCGATTACGCTGGACCAGTCCACGCCTGCTCCCTCAAGGTTGCGCGCAGGCGCGCGACGGCCTGGGTATGCAGCTGCGAGACGCGCGATTCGGATACGCCCATCACCGCGCCGATCTCCTTCAGGTTCAGCTCTTCTTCGTAATACAGGCCCATGAGTATTTTCTCGCGTGGTGGCAGCGCGTCGATGGCATCGATCACGGATTGCCGGAAATCGGTATCGAGCAGGGAACGCAAGGGGTCGCTGTCCTCGTCCACGCAGTGGCGGTCGAGGAAGCTGTCATTGCCGTCCGGGTCATGAAAGTCTTCGTAGTACACGAGCTGGTGGCCGCCGCCGTCGCCCAGCATTTCCTGGTAGTCGGCCAGCGACATCTTGAGCAGTTTCGCCACTTCCGACTCCGTCGGCGGATGGCCCAGGCGCTGCTGCAAGGTGCTCATCGCCTCTTCGATCTTGCGCATGTTCTGGCGCATGCTGCGCGGCAGCCAGTCGCTGGTGCGCAATTCGTCGAGCATGGCGCCGCGGATGCGCAGCACGGCATACGTCTCGAACTGCGCACCATGCGTCTCTTCATAGCGGCTGATGGCATCGAGCAGGCCGATCATGCCGGCCTGGATCAGGTCATCGACCTCGACCGAAGGCGGCAATTTCGCCTTCATATGGTGCGCCAGACGCTTTACCAGCGGAATGTGCTCCGTCAGCAAATAGTCCTTGTTCGATTTCCCTTTGACCGTGTACATAGGCTGCTTATTGTTTTCTCATCTTATCTGGTGCTACGGTTGGCTTCAGGCGCTGAACTGGTGGGCGCTCCCCGTCTGGTACAAGGTGCCGCCAAGCACCGGCGCCGCCGAACGGGCCAGCCGCTCGGCCAGTCCGCGAAACGCCACCGAGGCGCCCGCCAGCGGAAACGCATCGACCACGCTGCGGCCCAGCCGCGCCGCGCGGTGCAGATACTCATCGGCAGGCACCGAACCCATCGACGTCAGCTTCACGGCCAGGTAACGGCTCGCCGCCTGCGCCATATTATCGTATACCACTTTTGCCTCGGATTCGGAAGCGCCGGTGACGAGAATGCCGAACGGACGGCGTCCCAGTTCCTGGCTCAGGCGCTTGATCAGGCAGTACGCCGCCTTGATCGAGGTGGCGCTGGTCGACACTTGCACGACGATATCGGACGACGCCATCAAGGGCACGGGGAAGCAGGCGCCCTCTTCTGCCACGACGCCGTCGACCAGCACGATGCCGCTCTGGCGCGCCAGCACGTCGAACGTCTTGCCCAGGCGGCGCAGTTCATCCTCGCCCGCATAGTCCATGCTGTCCATCAGGTGGTTGCGCACGCCCAGGCTGGCCACGCCGAAGCCTTGCGGCACCTGGTGGATGACCTGGTTCAAGCCGCACTGCTGGCGCGCCACGTCGCGCAGGCTGGCGCCGTGCGCCAGTCCCAGTCGCGCAGCCACGCCATCGCTGCCGCCGCTGGCGTCGAGCAGCAGCACGTCATTGCCGCCGTAGACGAGCGAAGCGCCCAGGTTGACCAGCATGGCGCCCTTGTCGTCCTGCGGCGTGGCCGACAGGAACGTCATGACGCGCGGCTGCGGACCGGCCAGCATGCGGCGCAAGCCTTCGGCCTGGTCGAAATCAAAATTAGCCAAGGTGCACCCCGCGCACTTCATTGTTGCGGGCGGCTGCCTGTGCCATCAGCAGCGGCAGTTCGGCATCGGAAAACTGCGTCGCCGCCGAGTCGCGCTTGAGCTTGAAGGCGCGGTCGATCAGGTAGCCACGGTCGGCCAGGTACAGGTCTTCCGGCACGCGCTGGCCGTTCGACACATAAAACAGGTTCAGTTTCTGGCGGATCACCACGTCGAGCACGTTGCCGATCGAGGCCGCTTCATCGAGCTTGGTCATGATGCAGCCGGCCAGGCCGCTGCCTTGATATGCGCGCACCACTTCGTTGAGGGTTTCCTGGGTCGCCGTGGAGTTCAGGCACAGCAGGCGTTTCACGTCGGCGCCAGCGCCCGACAGCATGGCCACCTGTTCCGTCACCATCTGGTCGCGCTGGCTCACGCCTACGGTATCAATCAGCACCGTGTGCTTGTTCTTCAATTCTTTCAGGGCGATGCGCAAGTCGGCCTCGTCCTTCACGGAATGCACCATCACGCCAAGGATCTTGCCGTAGATGCGCAGCTGTTCATGCGCGCCGATACGATAGGCGTCCGTGGTGATCAGGGCCAGCTTTTCCGGGCCGTGGCGCATCACGCAGCGGGCCGCCAGCTTGGCCGTGCTGGTGGTCTTGCCGACGCCGGTCGGGCCGACCAGGGCAAACACGCCGCCCTGCTCCAGCATGGCGTCTTCATTGGCCACGGTATTGAGGTTGCGGCTCAGGACAGTCTTGATCCAGCGCATGCTTTGCGCGCCGTCGAGGCCGGCGGGCAGCTTGTCGATCAGGTAGCGCGCCAGGCTGGCCGAAAAACCGGCGGCCAGCATTTCGCGCAGCACGACGGCTTTTTGCGGCTCGCGCTGCTGCGTCGAACCCCACGAAATTTCCGCCAGCTGGGTTTCCATCATGCCGCGCATGGCGCGGATTTCATTCATCATGCCGCTCATCTCGGCGGCGGCGTTCTCTTTGACGTGCGCCAGCGCGCTGGCCATCATCTGCTGCATGCGGGCCATGTCCACTGGCTCGGAGGCAGCCTGGCGCGGCGCGGCAGGACGTGGCGCAGCCGGGCGCTGGGCCGGGGCGGCCGGACGCTGCGGCGTGGCGAACTGGGTCTGCAACTGGGGACGGGGCTGGGCCATTTCGGACGCGGCCGGCGGCGAAGCGAGCGAAGCGGCATCGTCATTGGCCAGCGCGAGGATTTCCACTACGCCGTCGGCCTGGCGGTTCGACAGGATCACGGCGTCGGGGCCCAGCGCTTCGCGCACCTTGCGCAGCGCATCGCGCGACGAGGCGCCCGTAAATTTCTTCACATTCATGACCGGCCTCCCAAGGCGGGGGTGGCGCAATATTGGCTGAACTGTGTGACCATCATCGACTCCTGTTGCTTGAGTGCTGTCTTCCACATGGACACAGATCACTCGGACAGTTTCCATTATTAGCGATGCTTGCAGGAAACGATCGAAGGAACAGGACGGGAAAGTACCCGTTATTCAGTTTGCCGGGAGGAAATTGATGCTTTTATTGACCCAAACGAAGGCCGGGGTCAGACCCGGCGGGTCTGACCCCGGCATTAACCATGTCAACTACTGCGCGCCCACCAGTGCCGTGACGCGGATCGTCTTGGTTTCCGGCACTTCCGCATGCGACAGCACCTTGAGTTGCGGCAAGGCGCGGCGCAGGAAGCGCGACAGCAGCGCGCGCAGCGGCGCCGGCACCAGCAGCACCGGCGTCAAGCCCAGCGCTTCCTGCTGCTGCGCGGCCAGCCCTGCCTGGTGCGCGATGGTGTCGGCCAGGCCAGGCTCGATGCCGGCGCCGTCGCCGCCATTGCCCATCGCTTGCATCAGCAAACGCTCGAGGCGGCTGTCGAGCGTCATCACGGACAGTTCGGCCGCGCCGGGGAACAGTTGCTGCACGATGGCGCGGCCCAGGGCCACGCGTACCAGCGCCGTCAGCTCGTTCGGGTCTTGCGTGTTAACCGTGTGCTCGGCCAGGGTTTCGATGATGGTGCGCATGTCGCGGATGTGCACGCCCTCGGCCAGCAGGTTCTGCAGCACTTTTTGCAGGGTCGACAGCGACAGCATCTTCGGCACCAGGTCTTCCACCAGGCGCGGCGCATCCTTGCCCAGGTGGTCGAGCAGCGACTGCACTTCCGCGCGGCCCAGCAGCTCCGACGCATGCGAAGTGATCAGGTGGTTCAAGTGCGTGGCCACCACGGTGCCCGCATCGACGACCGTATAGCCCATCGATTGCGCCTGGTCGCGCAAGCTGGCGTCGATCCACGTGGCGGGCAAGCCGAAGGCGGGGTCGTTCGTGGCCAGGCCCGGCAAGGTGCCGCTGGCCATGCCGGGATTGATCGCCAGGAACTGGCCGTTGAACGCTTCGCCCACGCCCACTTCCACGCCCTTCAAGGTGATGCGGTAGGCGGACGGCTTGAGTTCCAGGTTGTCGCGGATATGTACGGGCGGCGCCAGGAAACCCACTTCCTGGGCGAACTTCTTGCGGATGCCCTTGATACGCTTGAGCAATTCGCCGCCTTGCGTCTTGTCGACCAGGGGGATCAAGCGGTAGCCCACTTCCAGGCCCAGGGTATCGACGGGCATGATGTCTTGCCAGCTGGCTTCTTCCTGCTCGGGCGCCACGGTTGCTTGCGGCGCTTCAGCCGGCTTTTCGGCCGCCTCTTTTTCCTGCGTGCGTTTCTTGCTGATCAAATAGGCGGAACCGGCCAGCAGCGAGGCCAGCAGGATGAAGACCATGTTCGGCATGCCGGGGATCAGGCCCATGCCGCCGATGATGCCGGCAGTAATATAGAGTACTTGCGGTTTCGCAAACAATTGGCCCACCAGCTGGGTGCCGATGTCCTGTTCGCTGGCCACGCGCGAGACAACGATACCGGCCGCCGTGGAAATGATCAGCGAAGGAATCTGCGCCACCAGACCGTCACCGATGGCCAGCAAGGTGTAGTTCTTCAGTGCGTCGGCAAAGCCCATGTCGTGCTGCAGCAAGCCCACCAGCAAGCCGCCGACGATATTGATGACGGTGACCATGATGCCGGCGATGGCGTCGCCGCGCACGTATTTGCTGGCGCCGTCCATGGCGCCATAGAATTCCGCTTCCTGCGCCACTTCCGTGCGGCGGCGGCGCGCTTCGTCTTCGCCGATCAGGCCGGCGTTCAGGTCGGCATCGATGGCCATCTGTTTACCGGGCATGGCGTCCAGCGCGAAGCGGGCGCCCACCTCGGCGATACGGCCCGCACCCTTCGTCACGACGGTAAAGTTGATGATCGTCAAAATGATAAACACGACGATACCGACAGTGTAGTTGCCGCCGATCAGGAAGTGACCGAACGCTTCAATCACTTTACCGGCCGCATCGGCGCCCGTATGGCCTTCCGTCAGCACCACGCGCGTGGACGCCACGTTCAGCGACAGGCGCAGCATGGTCGACACGAGCAGGATGGTCGGGAACGCCATGAAGTCGAGCGGCTTGACCGTGTACAGCGCCGTCAGCAGCACGATGATCGATAGCGCGATATTGAAGCTGAAGAAGATGTCGAGGATGAAGGCGGGCAGCGGCAGCACCATCATCGCCAGCAGCATGATGATGATGATCGGCGCGGCGATACCCTTGCTGGCGTTGCCTTTCAATCCGCTGAGCCAGGCTGGCATGGTCAGGCCGTTCATGGTGTGCTTCCTTTATTCTTGTCTGCCGCGTCTGCCGCGGGTTTGGTCTGCGATGCGGGGTCGAGCGGGTCGAGCTCCGGCGGCACGTCGAGTTTTTTCGGCTTGTCGGGGCGCTGGCCTTGGCCGCTGCCATAGCTGCGCAGCTGGAAGACGTAGGCCAGCACTTCGGCCACGGCGCCATACAGCGCCTCGGGAATCTCGTCGCCGATGTCCGTATGCTTGTACAGCGCGCGCGCCAGGGCCGGCGCTTCCAGGATGGCAACCTTGTGTTCACCGGCCAGTTCGCGGATCTTCGCCGCCACCTCGTCGATGCCCTTGGCCACCACCTGCGGCGCGCCGCGCGAATTCTCGCCATACTTCAAGGCCACGGCGTAGTGGGTAGGATTGGTCACTACCACGTCGGCCGTCGGCACGTCGGCCATCATGCGGCGGCGCGACATTTCATGCTGCATCTGGCGTATCTTCGCCTTGATCTGCGGATTGCCGTCCGATTCCTTCGACTCCTGCTTGACTTCCTGCAGGGACATTTTCATCTTGTTGGCGTAATGCCACATCTGGTAGGGACCATCGATGGCGGCGATCAGGCCCAGCGCGCCGACGATGAGCAAAAAGGCCGTGATCAGCAGGCTGATCAGATGAGCCGAACCGGCGCGCAGCGATTCCACCGACAGGCCCAGCACGGCATCTTTCTGATGCTGCATCACCATCCAGGCGACGACGCCGACGACGAGGGTCTTGGCGATGGCCTTGAGCAATTCCACCAGCGCATTCTTTGAAAACATATTGCCCAGGCCGCGAATCGGGTTGAGCTTGCCAAAATTGGGGGTGAACGCCTTGGAACTGAACAGCCAGCCGCCCACCAGCACGGGCGAAGCCAGGGCGACGAGCATGATGGCCGCGGCGTACGGCAAACAGGTCAGCAAGACCGAACCGACGTCGTAGCCTATGCGCAACATCATCGCGTCGGGATTGAGTATCTGCTCCCGGTCCAGGGTCAGCCCGGAAACCATGACAGCCGTCAGCCGGCGCACGATGGCGTCGCCGGCAAACCACAGGCAGCAGCCGGACGCCATCAACACCGTAAACGTGGCCACTTCACGCGATCGCGGAACGTCGCCTTCCTCACGCGCCTGCTCGAGGCGCTTCGGTGACGCGGCTTCGGTCTTTTCTGCGTCGCTGTCTTCCGACATCAATCAACTCCGGTGAAGTCCTGCAGCCTGGCTAGGCGCAATACGGACTGGGCATGGAGCATTATCGATTCCAGCGAGCGAAAACCATCGGGGGAACAGGGGGGCAATTCCCCTGCTTTTCCAGTTTGCCTTTAGGAAACTTAGCGCGACTTCCTGGCTTCCGCCTGCTTCACCGTCTGTTCGATGGCGCCAAACAGCGATTTGCCGTCGTCACCCAACATTTCCAATCGAACAACATCGCCAAACAACAGGAATGGCGTGCTGGCGACACCATCGGCGATCATCTCCTGGTTACGTCGCTCAACAATACTGGAAAAGCCCTTCTTGACTTCCTTGTTGGCGACGCCGCCCGCACTGACCACGCTGCCGGCGCGCGCGTTACGCGTCTGGCACAGATGGGCGAGCAATTGGGGGTAATTGAAGGCCATGTCGGCGCCCGCGTGGGGCTGGCCCGTCAACTTGCCGTTCAGGCTGCAGCGCAGCGCGTAATGCACCTTGCCGCCGCGCCAGGCGTCGCCCAGCTCGTCGGGCGTGATGGCCACGGGAGAACAGGCCATGACCGGTTTCGCTTGCAGGAAGCCGCAGCCGTTGGCCTGCTCGTCGGGCGTCAGGTTGCGCAGGGTGATGTCGTTGACCAGCATCAGCAGCTTGATGTTCAGGTGCGCCTGGTCCGGCGTCGACCCCATGGCCACGTCGTCCGTGATGGCGGCGATGCCTGCCTCGTAATCGATGCCCCACTGCTCGTGCGCCAGGGCGATGTCATCGTGGGCGCCAAGGAAATCATCGCTGGCCCCCTGGTACATCCTTGGCGCATCGCGCAGATTGCCCGGCGCTTCAACGCCTGCGGCCTTGCAGGCCCGCTCGATCTGTTGCAGATAAGAAGCGCCGGCCACGCGCAGGCTGCTGCGCGGCAGGGGCGCCATGCAGTTGGCCGGGTCGAACTCGAAGGCGCGATGGCCGCGGCCGCTGTTGATGGTCTGGTACAGTAAATCGAGCTGGGGCGCGATGAAGCTCCAGTCGTCGAGCGCCTTTTGCAGGGTCGAGGCGATGCCATCGGCCAGGTGGGCCGTTTTCAGGTCGCGCGAGACGACAGCCAGCTGGCCGTCGCGCGTGCCATCGTTCAGGGTAGCTAATTTCATGTGCGGGAAACTTCGTCAAATGCAGGCAATAGGAGGCTAAAGACGTCAAAAAGCCGGGAAATCCCGGCTTTGGCGATCAGAAGGGCTTTACGCCAGCAGCGCGATCTGCTCGGGAGTCAGATAGCACCACTCGCCTTCGGCGATGCTCAGCGATTCCAGGGTCAGGCTGCCGATGGCGGAACGGTGCAGCGCGCTGCAATGGTTGCCGGCGGCGGCCAGCATGCGCTTGACCTGGTGGTACTTGCCTTGCTCGAGCACGATTTCCAGCTGGTGCTCGCCGCGCTTGACGCAGACGAGGGCCGCCAGCGGGGCCGGCTCGTCGTGCAATTGCACGCCGGCCAATAGCTGCGCCACCAGCTCATCCGTCACGGGCTCTTGCGTGGTGGCCTGGTAAATCTTGGGAACGTGGCGCTTCGGCGACGATTGTGCATGGATAAACGGCCCATCGTCGGACATCAGCAGCATACCGGTCGTATCGTGGTCGAGCCGGCCAACGGGCTGGACTTCGCGCCAGGTGAACTGTTCCGGCAGCAGGGTCAGCACGCCAGGATGGTGGCTGGGCTTGCGCGAGCATTCGAAGTTGGCAGGCTTGTTCAGCGCCAGGTACAGCTGCGCGCGGAACACCCATTCTTCGTCGAACACGTGCAGCACCAGGCCTTCGGTCTCGACGATGGTGCGGTAATTGGTCTGGGTGACGCCATCGATGACGACATCGCCATCTTCAATAAGGGAACGACAATATTTACGGGTGCCAAAACCCTGCGATTGCAGGATGCGGTCTAGGGATAATTTACTCATGGGCGTGACTTTACCAGAAGCGGCTGGCAGCGTGAAGCGGCCCTGCGCCAGGCCTTCGAAGACGGCAGGCACAGATGAGCTAAAGTACAAGGTGAGATTTCGATATAAATGGCCAATTCCTTTGAGAAATATCAAGCGCTCGGAATATCGCATTGATAGACTGAAACTTCGTTAGGAATCCGCCTAACGAGCTTTAGGAATAATAACCAGACAACGAATCACAAGGACATTGTATGAAGCATACCGATACCATCGCCTTACAAGGCAGCATCGCCGACATGCGCCAGCGCATCGCTGCGGAACAGGCGGCCATGCACAAGGTCAGACTCGGCGTGGCGCGCTGGAGCAACACCCCTGCGCAGCAAGATGCGGAAGCGCCCCCATCGCCAGCATGCCAGACGCACTGGCATGCCGAAGCGCAATGCCATTTCATGTGCTGGCTGGAACTGGGCGGTTTTGCCCACGCGGATACGGACGCGGAAACCGACAAGGTGACGACGCCCGCCATGGCGGACACGCCGCCCGACATCAGTTCCGGCGTCAACACCATTGCGACGCCGGCCCGGCAGGCAACTACGCTGCCCGCGCACTGCAACGGCTGCGCCGTCTGAACCCGGCCCACCTGCCAGCCATGCCCTGCCCTCGCATGCCTGCCTTGCCAGCACGCCCAACTACGACATCCAGCAACATGTGCCCGTCCGGCACGGACGACGCACAAAAGGAAACGGCGGCATTGCGCCGCCGTTCCCAAGCCCCATCGGGACTTTAGTGAGGAATGTAAATTCACTCAAAACCACATCTGCGATGCGGCGAGTAGTTCCAAGACCTGCCAATCAAGTTAGTACTGACAACATAGTTGATATATCGCCCCTCCTTGAAAAGAACTACGCTTTCACTATAGCCCAAGCAGCCCCTTTTTCAAGCCAATTTACCACCTTATTGAAAATCATTCTCGATTGGCTTGCCTGCCAGCCAAGAGTGATGTCCTCAGCGCAACGCCGGTTGTGACTGCTGCACGGCCGCCTTCATGGCGCCCGCGCCCATGGCGGCGCCAAACTTTTTCAGCACCCGTTCCGGCAAGCCTTCATGCTGCGTGTAGTCGACGATGTCTTCCGCCTTGACGACGTCGCGCGCCACGCTGTCGACCGTGCCGAAATCGTCGGCCAGGCCCATTTCCACGGCTTTCGCGCCCGTCCAGTACAAGCCGGAGAAGGTATCGGCCGTTTCCTTCAGGCGCTTGCCCCGTCCCGCCCGCACCACCTCGATGAATTGCTGGTGGATTTCATTGAGCATGCTCTGCGCATACGCCTTGTGCTTTTCCGTCAGGGGGCTGAACGGGTCCATGAAACCCTTGTTCTCGCCCGCCGTCAGCAAACGGCGCTCGACGCCGACCTTTTCCATCACGCCCGTAAAGCCGAAGCCATCCATCAGCACGCCGATGGAGCCGACCACGCTGGCCTTGTTGACGTAGATGCGGTCGGCGGCGGCGGCGATGTAATAGCCGCCCGAGGCGCACATTTCATCGACCACCACATATAAAGGCTTGTCCGGATAGCCCTTGCGCAGGCGCTGCATCTCGTCGACGATCATGCCGGCCTGCACGGGACTGCCGCCCGGACTATTAATATGCAGCACCACGGCCACGGAGCCGCTATCGGAAAACGCCTTGTCCAGCGCAGGGATGACGACGGCGGCCGAGCCGCTGCCTTCGGATTCGATGGCGCCGCTGATGTCGATCAGGGCCGTATGGCGACCCAGGGTTTCGCTGTCGTCGGCCGTGTTGTAGTCATAAAACACCCACAGGGCGAACAGCACGATGAGCAGGCCGAAGACCTTGAAAAAGATGCTCCAGCGGCGGTGCGCGCGTTGTTCTTGCAAAGTGGCAAATACCAGCTTTTCCAGCACGTCGCGCTCCCAGTTCCCTGCGGGGACGCCGTGGCCGGCCGCTGGTGCGCTGCTGTCCAGCTTGTCATTCGTGTTATCGCTCATGATTCACTTTGTTTAAATTACAGAAGTTCTGCCCCGGCCTCAGGCCGGCAGCGGCTGGACATATTCGTCGGGTTGCCAGTACAGCTGGCCATCGCGCTCGGCCACGGCGATCGGACGCAAGCGCCCGCCCTTGCAGGGACCGCCCGCGCACAGGCCGCTTTCCGGCACATAGATGGCGCCATGCGTCGAACACATCAGGTACAAGCCGCTGGACTCGAAAAACTCGCCCTCCGCCCAATCCAGTTCGATCGGCACATGGGCACAGCGGTTCAGGTAGCCATATGCCTTGCCGCCATGGCGCACGACAAAGCCCGTGGTCGCTTCGCCGCCGGCAGAGACGGGAAAGCGCACGCCCTTGCCGCCATCGGCCACGGCATCGGCCGCACAAATCAACACTTCCGCAACGTCGGTCATCATGCGTGCTCGCTCAGCCATTGATGCAGGTCGGCCACCGTGGCGGCCGAATACAGGGGATTGCAAGCTTGCAGCTGCGCCACCGGATGCGCTCCATACTCTACGGCAATACCGGCCGCGCCCGCATTGCTTGCCATCAATAAATCATGGCTGGTGTCGCCGATCATCACGGTACGGCGCATATCTTGCCCCAATTCGCGCGTCAGCTCCTGCAGCATGGCCGGATGGGGCTTGGAAAACGTTTCGTCGGCGCAGCGCGTCGCATCGAACAGGGACAGCAGCTTGACGGCATTCAGCGAACGGTTCAGGCCGACACGGCTCTTGCCCGTGGCCACCGCCAGGAAATACGCCTGCTGCGACAGTTCCTGCAGCATCTCGTGTACGCCGGGAAACAAGGTCAGCTCATGGTCGCGCGACAGGTAGTGATAGCGGTAGCGCTCGGCCATGCGCGCATGGAATTTCGGCTCCACGTCGGGCATCACCAGCTGCATGGCTTCCTGCAAGCCCAGGCCGATCACATGCGAGGCCAGCAACTCGGTGGGAATGGGCAAGCCGAGGTCTTTGGCCGATGCCTGGATGCACTTGACGATGGTCGAAGTACTGTCTATCAAGGTACCGTCCCAATCGAAGACGATCAGATCAAATTGCTTTCTTGCCATGTTTCCCGACGACATAGCCGCCGGCTCCTTGAGAATGAATGATGGCGACTGACTACCTTATGAGTAGTGTCGCGCGCACGCAATGGTTACTTATCGTGCGGCAACGGCCAATGGTTTGCCCAAGCTTACCAAGAAACGCTCGCATTCGGCAGCCAGCGGCGCATTCAGGGTCATCGTCTTGCCCGTTTCCGGATGCGTAAACGTGATCTGGTGCGCGTGCAGGAACATGCGCTTCAGGGCGCCGCGCGTGCTGTCGGCTTTCAACAGAGCACGGTTGAGAGCAAAGTCGCCATATTTATCGTCGCCGGCGATGGGGAAACCGGACGAAGACAGGTGCACGCGGATCTGGTGCGTGCGTCCCGTCTTCAATTCCGCTTCCAGCAAGGCGAAGTTGTGATATTTATGCAACAGTGAAAACACCGTGTGCGACGCCAGGCCATCGGCCTGCACGGCCACCCTGCGCTCGCCTTCGGCCGTCGTATATTTGTGCAGTGGCAACTTGATATGCTGACGCGCATTCTTCCAGTCGCCAGCCACCAGCACCAGGTAGCGCTTGTCCGTGACGCCGTCGCGCATCTGCTCGTGCAAATTCGTCAACGCCGTGCGTTTCTTTGCCAGCAACAGCAGGCCGGACGTGTCGCGGTCCAGGCGGTGCACCAGTTCCAGGAACTTGGCGTCGGGGCGCGAGGCGCGCAATTGCTCGATCACGCCAAACGACACGCCCGAGCCGCCATGCACGGCCACGCCGGCCGGCTTGTCGATGACGAGCAGCTGCGCATCTTCGAAGATGATCTTGAATTCGGCGGCCGGCGCGCCCGTGGGGGCCTTTTCGGCCACGCGCACGGGTGGAATGCGCACCACGTCGCCGGCGGCGAGACGGTACAACTGGTCGATACGGCCTTTATTAACCCGCACTTCTCCCGATCGCAAGATCCGGTAGATGTGGCTTTTAGGCACTCCCTTGCACACTCTTAATAAGTAGTTGTCGATGCGCTGGCCTGCTTCTTCCTCGGCGATCGTTACGAATTGGGCTTGCGGCTGAACCGGGGGTGTTGAAGGGGGAACAACATCATTTTGACTCTTCATTTACTATGTCTTCCCAGAAATCTCTCTAAGTCCTTCATTTTGAATATATAATTGTTTTTGCTGCGGCCCTGGCTGCTGCGAGTGTAAGAATAAAAGCACATTTTACACAGGGGCGTCTCCACCGGCCTCGCCAAATTGCAAATTCGGTGGAAAAAAATGTATATGCACCATCCCTGCGCGAATCAAGGTTGCACCGTAGTTGTAATCGGATAACGCGTGGAGATGCTGAAGTGAGTGTGGGATTATAAGGATAAGTACCCGTTAGCGCGACTTATCGAGTCGGGCTCGCGGGTTGATGAAGTTGATAACGCTTGCCGTTTTCGCCAAACCCCGTATGTGGCCAAATACTGAGGGTTGTCGATGATAGGCTGAGGCCAAGCCTCGCCATCGCGATCCCTGTAATGAGCCGGCTAACGATTTTGGCTCTGAATTTGCTGACCACTTGCATTCTCTGTCCCCGATGCAGTTCATTCTCATCCGGGCTGTTTCAGATGAGTTGCAAGTGTCCTGTGCACTCGGCATGACGATCGACCTCACCGCGCCTGTTGCGGCCGTAACGTATACCTCGTACGCGTTGTTGCTCCGCACGCCTGGGCATTTCCCCCGCCAGCACTCCCGTTCTCGCATATATCCCTGTACTTCGCCGCTTCCCCGGAAGCGGCTTTGAGATGGCCTACGGGTCGCGGAGTTATAAAAATGAAACGCATGTTGTTTAATGCCACGCAGCAAGAAGAACTGCGCGTAGCGATTGTCGACGGACAAAAACTGATCGACATCGATATCGAGACAGCCGGGCGCGAACAGCGCAAATCCAACATCTACAAGGGCGTGATCACGCGCATCGAGCCATCGCTCGAAGCGTGCTTCGTCAGCTATGGCGAAGACCGCCACGGCTTCCTGCCTTTCAAGGAAGTTGCCCGCACGTATTTCCGCGAAGGCGTCGACGTGCGTAACGCTTCCGTCAAGGAAGCGCTGCGCGAAGGCCAGGAAATCATGGTCCAGGTTGAAAAGGAAGAGCGCGGCAACAAGGGCGCCGCCCTGACCTCGTTTGTTTCTTTGGCCGGCCGTTACCTGGTATTGATGCCGAACAACCCGCGTGGCGGTGGCGTATCGCGCCGCGTGGAAGGTGAAGAGCGCCAGGAATTGCGCGAAACCATGGATAAACTGGACTTGCCAGCTGGCATGTCCGTGATTGCCCGCACGGCAGGCATCGGCCGCAACGTCGATGAACTGCAATGGGACTTGAATTACCTGATGCAACTGTGGCGCGCCATCGAAGGCGCCGGCAAGTCGGCCAACGGCGCTTTCCTGATCTACCAGGAATCGTCGCTCGTCATCCGCGCCATCCGCGACTACTTCCAGCCCGACATCGGCGAGATCCTGATCGACACCGACGAGATCTACGACCAGGCGCACCAGTTCATGAGCCACGTGATGCCCGACATGGTGCACCGCGTAAAACGCTACAGTGACGACGTGCCGCTGTTCTCGCGCTTCCAGATCGAACACCAGATCGAAACGGCGTACAGCCGCACCGTGCCGCTGCCATCGGGCGGCGCCATCGTGATCGACCATACCGAAGCGCTGGTCTCCGTCGACGTCAACTCGGCCCGCGCCACGCGCGGCTCGGACATCGAGACGACAGCCTTCAACACCAACTGCGAAGCGGCCGAAGAAGTGGCGCGCCAGCTGCGCTTGCGCGACTTGGGCGGCTTGATCGTCATCGACTTCATCGACATGGAAGTGGCGAAGAACCAGCGCGAAGTGGAACAGCGCCTGAAAGACGCGCTGCACCATGACCGTGCCCGCGTACAAATGGGCAAGATTTCGCGCTTCGGCCTGATGGAACTGTCGCGCCAGCGCCTGCGCCCTTCGCTGTCCGAAGGTTCGCACGTGACGTGCCCGCGCTGCTCCGGCACCGGCCACATCCGCGATACGGAATCGTCCGCCCTGCAGGTGCTGCGCATCATCCAGGAAGAGGCGATGAAGGAAAACTCGGCCACCATCCACGTGCAAGTGCCCGTGGACGTGGGCGCCTTCCTGCTCAACGAAAAGCGCGGCGAAGTACTGAAGATCGAGAACCGCCACCGCATCGCCGTGATCCTGATCCCGAACAAGCATCTGGAAACGCCGCACTACAAGCTGGAACGCATCAAGCACGACGATCCGCGTCTGGAAGATAGCCAGGCCAGCTACAACCTGGCTGAAAGCGCTGAAACCGACATGGCTTACAGCAAGCGCCAGAAGGAAGAAGCCAAGCCGCGCCAGGAAGCCGTCGTCAAGACGATCACCCCTGACCAGCCTGCACCGCTGGTCGAGCGCAAGCCCGTCGAAGCGAAACCGGCTCCAGTGGCCGCGCCTGCCGCACCACAGGGCCTGATCGCCAAGATCATCAGCTTCTTCACCGGCGCTCCGGCACCGGTGGCGCCAGCACCTGCCCCTGTCGCCCCAGCCAAGCCGGCCGGCGCCGACCGTGGCGACCGCAACAGCCGTGGCCCGCGTGGCCGTGGCCGCAACGGCAAGCCAGGCCGCGAAGAACGCGAACCGGGCCAGGGCCGTCCAGCCCAGGACGATGCAGCGAAAGAAGCGGAAGCACTGGAAAAAGCGGCCCGTCCGCCACGTCCACCGCGTCCGCCACGCGAACCGCGTGAAGCGCGCGAGAACGGCGATACGGCAGCAGCACCACGCGAACGCGGTGAACGCCCTGAACGCGCCGAGCGTCCGGAGCGCGCGGAACGTCCAGAGCGCGCCGAACGTCCGCCACGCCAGCCACGCGAAGGCCGCGAACCACGCGCCGACAAGGCTGTTGTTGCTGAAGTGAAAGCTGAAGAGCTGGCACTGGTTGGCGCCACCGCCAGCGCAGTCAACGTCGTCGTGCCGTCAAACGGCCCTGAATCCGACGCCGCACCGGCAAACCTGCTGAAAGCGCCGGCAAATGCCGGCCCTGAAGGCGAAGAGACGGAAAACGACGTGGAAGGCGAAGAACCGCGCCGCCGCCGTCGTCGTGGCGGCCGCAACCGCAACCGCCGCGACCGCGAAACGGGCGAGCTGATCGAATCGGCAAACGGTGACAACGAAGGCCAGGACGCGCCGGTAATCAGCTTTACGGTCGCTCCGGCGCCGGAAGCTGCAACGGATGCGGCTCCAGTCGCCGTCGTGGCTGCCGCCGCTGTCGTCGCCGTCGCCGCGCCAGTGGAAGCTGCTGCCGAAGCTACCCCAGCCGTCGTGGCTGAAGTCGTGGAAGTGGTGGAAGTAGCCAAGGTTGAGGAAGCTGCACCAGCGGCTGAAGTGATCGTGCCACCAGCCCCTGTCGAAGCCGTCGTTGCTGCGGCGCAAGCTGAACCAGCCGCTGCCGAACCGGCACCAGCTGCCGAGTACAGCTTTGCCGAGAAAGCGGAAGCTGCGCCTGCGCCTGCTCCAGCGGAAGTCATCGTCGAAGCGGCGCCAGTCGTGGAAGCGGTTGCTGTCGTGGAAACCGTGGCCGTGGCTGAAGAAGCGCCAGCAGCAGCGCCAGTCATCGAAGCGGCGCCTGCCGTGGTGGAAGCTGCCCCGGTGGTTGCCGAAATGGCTCCTGCACCTGCCGCTGCCCCGGCACCGGCACCTGTCGTTGCTCCTGCTCCGGCGCCAGCCCCTGTGGCAGCGCCGCTGGACTTGAGCGCGGTGCTCGGCTCGGCCGGCCTGACCCTGGCTGCCACCGATCCGGAAAAGCTGCGCCTGGCGCAGGAAGCGGCCGCCAAAGCAGTCGCTCCGGTACGCAAGCCGCGCGAACGCAAGCCATTGCCGCCGCAATCGGATGAGCCGTTGATCCAGGTCAACACGCAACGTCCATAAGCGCGCCGGGTTCGCCCAGCCGCCAATGATGAAAGGGGAAGCTCAGGCTTCCCCTTTTTTATGTCCATTTTTTTGCTGCCATCCACCCGCCATGCACGAGAACGCCAATCTGCCTCCCGCCCCCGTCAGCCTGCGCAGCGCCTTCTGGTACTGGCTCAAGCTGGGCTGCGTCAGCTTTGGCGGCCCGGCCGGGCAAATCGCCATGATGCATGCGGAACTGGTGGAAAAGCGGCGCTGGATTTCCGAGCAGCGTTTCCTGCACGCCCTGAACTACTGCATGCTGCTGCCGGGGCCGGAAGCGACCCAACTGGCCATCTACATCGGCTGGCTGATGCACCGCACGCGCGGCGCGCTGGTGGCGGGCCTGCTGTTTTTGCTGCCCTCGCTGCTGGTGCTGATCGTCCTGTCCTGGCTCTACATGGCGTATGGCCACGTGGGCGCCATCGCCGGCGTCCTGTACGGTATCAAGCCGGCCGTCGTCGCCATCGTGCTGGCGGCCGCCTGGCGCCTGGGCCGGCGCACCTTGCGCAGCCCTGCCCTGATCGCCATCGCGGCGGCCGCATTTGTCGCCATCGCCGCGCTACAGCTGCCATTTCCGCTGATCGTGCTCGCCGCCGCGCTGCTCGGCATGGCGGGCGGGCGCTGGCTGCCGGGCCACTTCCATGCCAACGGCGCGTCGCACGGCGGCGCGGCCCGCTACGGCGCCGCCCTGATCGATGACGAGACGCCCACGCCGGACCACGCGCGCTTCCGCTGGCTGCGCCTGCTTGGCACGGCTGCCGTGGGCCTGGCGCTGGCCTTCCTCGCCTGGCTGGGCCTGGCGCTGGCGGGCGGGGCGGACCAGCCGCTGGCGCAGATGGGCGTGTTCTTCAGCAAGGCGGCCCTGCTGACTTTTGGCGGCGCGTATGCCGTGCTGCCCTACCTGGTGCAGGGCGCCGCCGACCACTACCACTGGATCACGAGCGCGCAAATGATGGATGGCCTGGCGCTGGGCGAAACGACGCCCGGCCCCCTGATCATGATCGTCGCCTTCATCGGTTTTGTCGGCGGCTGGAGCCATGCCGTGACGGGCGGGCAGCTGTGGCTGGCGGGCGTGTGCGGCGCGCTCGTCGCCAGCTGGTTTACTTTTCTGCCCTCGTTCATCTTCATCCTGGCCGGCGCGCCGCTCGTGGAAGCGTCGCGCGGCAATTTGCGCCTGAGTGCGCCGTTGACGGCCATCTCGGCGGCCGTGGTCGGCGTCATCGCCAGCCTGGCCCTGTTCTTTGGCCGCCACGTCTTCTGGCAAGAAAACCCGCTGCCGCAGTGGGATTGGATAGCGGTCATCATCGCGCTGGCAGCCGGCGTGGCGCTGATCAAGTTTCAAGTAGGCACCATCAAATTGCTGCTCGCCTGTGCCATCTTCGGCCTCGTGCTATCGTATCTGCCTTGACCGATTTTACGTAAGTGGCATTACCTTTCATGGCTGACAAGATTATCTACCTCGCCGAAGCCCGCAATGGGGCACCGGCGATCCCCGCCCGGCTGGAAAGTCCCACCGGCAACGTGGCCGACAGCCTGGGCCGGCCCCTGCACGACTTGCGCATCTCGATTACCGACCGCTGCAATTTCCGTTGCGTGTACTGCATGCCGAAAGACGTGTTCGACAAGAACCACGTCTACCTGCCGCACACGGACTTGCTGTCGTTCGAGGAGATCACGCGCGTGGCGCGCCTGTTCGTTGAACACGGCGTGGAAAAAATCCGCCTGACGGGGGGCGAGCCGCTGCTGCGCAAGAATATCGAAAAGCTCATCGCCATGCTGGCCGAACTGCGCACGCCGTCGGGCCAGCCGCTGGACCTGACCCTGACCACCAACGGTTCCTTGCTGGCCAGAAAAGCGCAGGCGCTCAAGGATGCGGGCCTGAACCGGGTCACCGTGTCGCTCGACTCGCTCGACGACACCACCTTCAAGCGCATGAACGACGTCGATTTCGCCGTCGCCGACGTGCTGCACGGCATCGATGCGGCACACGCGGCGGGCTTGGGCCCCATCAAGATCAACATGGTCGTCAAGGCCGGCATGAACGAGCAGGAAATCGTGCCCATGGCGCGCCACTTCAAGGATACGCCCTACATCCTGCGCTTCATCGAATACATGGACGTGGGCGCCTCGAACGGCTGGAACTTGCAGGAAGTCATCCCTTCGGCCGAAGTCGTGCGCCGCATAGCCTCACACATGCCCTTGCTGCCGATTAACCCGAACTACACGGGCGAGACGGCGGCGCGCTGGCGCTATGCGGATGGCGGCGGCGAAATCGGCCTCATTTCCAGCGTCACGCAAGCATTCTGCGCCGACTGCAGCCGCGCCCGCCTCTCGACCGAGGGCAAGCTGTACACGTGTCTGTTCGCCAGCAGCGGCCACGACTTGCGCAGCCTGCTGCGCGGCGGCCGCAGCGATGCGGAAATTTCCTCGGCCGTGGCGCAGCTGTGGCGCGGCCGCGGCGACCGCTATTCGCAATTGCGCACCAGCCAGACGGACTTGACGGGCGGCGCACTTGAGCACGGTAAAAAGAAAGTGGAAATGTCGTACATCGGCGGCTGAATCCGGGGCGGCGCAGGCCCCGCGCTGCTACCATGGCGCATGCACCAATTTTCCTACCTGACATGATCAACAAACACGACATTACCGGCCTGATCCTGGCCGGCGGCCTCGGCACGCGCATGGGCCAGCGCGACAAGGGCATGCTGCCCCTGCATGGCCAGCCCCTGGCCCGCCACGTGCTGCAACGCCTGGCGCCGCAAGTGGGCCAGCTGGCCATCAGTGTCCACGCGGATGCCGGCGATTACGCGCGCTTCGGCCTGCCGGTGTGGCCCGATGCGCTGCCGGGCCAGCTGGGGCCCCTGGCCGGCCTGCACAGCGGCATGCGGCACGCCGGCACGCCGTATCTGCTCACCGTGCCGTGCGATTCGCCCCTGCTGCCGCCCAATCTGGCAACGCGCCTGGCGGCCGGTTTGATCGACAACGATGCCGATCTGGCCATCGCCGTCACCGAGGAAATCGACCCAGCGACGGGCTCGGCCGTGCGCCGCCCGCACCCCGTCTTTTGCCTGGTGAAAACCTCGGCCCTGCCCCAGTTAGACTCTTATCTGCGCGGCGGCGAGCGCCGCATGCGCACCTGGCATGGTCCATTGAGACTGGCCGAGGTACTGTTCGAGGACGGCGCCGCGTTCGGCAACATCAATACCCCGGACGAGCTGGCCGCCCTGCAGGCGCAGGGATTGAGCGTACCGATGGCGCAAGCCATCCTGGCCGACACCGTGCCCGTCGCCGAGATCGAGGAACTGCCCCTGCCGCAAGCGTTCGAGCGCATCCTGGCGGCCGACATCATCTCGCCCATCAGCGTGCCCGCGCACGACAACTCCGCCATGGATGGCTATGCGCTGCACGGGGCCGACCTCGGTGGCAGCGTGCCGTTGACCCTGGCCATGGTCGACACCATCCTGGCCGGCCGGCCGGGTACGGTCACCGTGCAGCGCGGGCAATGCGCGCGCATCATGACGGGCGCCGTCATGCCGGACGGCTGCGACAGCGTGGTGCCGCAGGAACTGGTACAGCAAACCAGCGAGCACAGCATCACCGTCGCGCCGGACTGCATCCGCCCTGGCGACAACCGCCGCTTCAAGGGCGAAGACTTGATGCAGGGCCAGCCGGCCCTGCTGCAGGGCAAGCTACTCGGACCGGCCGAACTGGGACTGCTGGCCTCGCTTGGCATCGCCACGGTGCCCGTGCGCCGACGGCTGCGCGTGGCCTTCTTTTCCACCGGCGACGAATTGCGCTCGATCGGCGAAGCGCTCGACGCGGGCTGCATCTACGACAGCAACCGCTATACCCTGCTGGGCATGCTGAGCCGTTTGGGCTGCGAAGTGCTCGACATGGGCATCGTCAAGGACAATCCGCCAGCACTGGAAGCGGCCTTGCGCGGCGCCTGCGCCAAGGCTGACGTCATCATCACCTCGGGCGGCGTGTCCAGCGGCGCGGCCGATTTTACGCGCGAGATCCTCGCGCGCCTCGGTGAAGTGGCCTTCTGGCACATCAACATGCGCCCGGGCCGCCCCATGGCCTTCGGCCGGATTGCCAGCGAGGGCGACACAGCATTGCTGCTGGGCCTGCCCGGCAATCCCGTGGCCGTGATGGCGGCGTTTTATTTCCTCGCCCGCCCCACCCTGCTGCGCCTGATGGGCGCCGATGCGGACACGGCCGCCCTGCCCCTGCTGCAGGTGGAGGCGCAAGCGCCTATCCGCAAGAAACGGGGCCGCACGGAATACCAGCGCGGCATCGTCGAACGTGGCGCGGACGGGCGCCAGCACGTGCGCGTGACGGGCGCGCAAGGTTCGGGCATCCTGCGCTCGATGACGCAAGCCAATTGCATGATCGTGCTGCATGAAGCGCAAGGCCACGTGGCCGCCGGCGACCTCGTCGACGTCGTGCTGTTCCATGGGCTGATGTAAGCAGCCACTCCCTCCTCCTTTCTTCGTCCTCAACGGCCCGCCCTGCGCGGGCCGTTTGCATTTCCCCATTGCAATCAATTCCCCTGCACGGCCGACGTTCCCCTGTCGAGATAAAAATATTAATCATTTCTAGTTAAAACAAATCAATAAACACAACACTAATTGTAATAATTTTATTTATTAGTTGATATTGAAGTTTCTTCGGTGATAACATTCGAACTCACACAAAAAGTTCAATTTTGATATTGTTTTCACGAGGAACAACAATGAGACACAGCTCTTGGATCGCGGGAGCCAGCTTGCTGGGTGCGGCATGCCTGCTTGCTACCTTGTCCCTGGTGCCCTTGACCGCCTACGCGAAAGGCACCGTGCGCGCCAATGTGCTGGATAACTGCAACTGGAATCGTCCCGGTGTCGATCCGTTCATGGGTGACGTGGTCGCAGCCGTGGACCGCTATACGGATATCGCGCCGCCCGTGCGCGAACAATTGAAGGAGCGCATGCGCGCGCGCCAGTACGATGAAATCGTGGTGATCAGCCGCGACGCCATCCGCGGCAAGGGCAATTACAACGCGCGCATCAGCGACATGCATTTCGGCCCGGGCCGCGTCTGCCGCAATGTCACGCGTGCGGGCTGGAGCGCACAGATGCAGGAACGGGGACTCGTGTATTGCGTGCAGGGCCAGTGCATCCTCGTGCCGACGATTTGCCGCAATGTCAGCCGCATCACGCAGGCGCCCGCATCGGCGCCGCCGGCGGCAGGCGCCGCACCCGGCGGCGCAGCGCCCGTTGCCGCCGCACCGGCCGCACCGGAAGCGGCAGGCGTACCCCTGATCGACAATCCCGACGCCTTGCGCGGCGGCTCCTTCACGGGCGGCGCCATGCCGCCCGAGGTGGCTAGCATTCCTTTCCTGCCCTTCGATTTTGTGCGTACCGTCGGCGGCATCACGCCGCCGGCCGGCATCGGCGGTGGAAGTGGCGGAGGTGGTGGCCTGCCGCCGGACCAGGGCAGCAGCATCATCGTGCCGCCCACCGTGATCCTGCCAACCTTGCCGCCCATCGGCCCGACAGTCTTGCCAGCCGTACCGGAACCGCAAACCTGGGCCATGCTGCTGGCGGGACTGGCGCTGATGGCCTACGGCGCGAGAAAACGCCGTACCGGCAAGCCTGCCGTCTGAGGCGTAGCCAGCCGGGTGGGGACTTGTTACTATGGTGCATTCCAGACAAGGATCGCCATGCCCGACATCGATAGCCGTTCGACACGCCTCATTGCACTGCGCAACGAGGGCCGGCACGCGGAAGCGCTACAACTGCTGCAAGAGCTGTTCGCCGACGCCGGCCAAACCCTGAATCCGGCAAGGTCGAGCTATTTCATGATCATGCTGGAGTGGAAGTTTTTGGCCGAGGCTTACGCGCCTGCGTACGCCGCCCTCCAGGCGGAGCGTGATGCGCAAATCCAGCTGCTGCTGTCAGACAACACGTTTGGCGGCAGGTTGCGCTTCTCTCTCATCGCCGAGATGAACGACACGCTGGGCGATGCCCGTTCCACCGCCGACCTGTTCGCCCGGCTGGACACATGCGCCCCCGAACTGGCGCGCCAGTACGCCTGGCAGGCCCTGCCAGCCGTCGTCGAGTCAGGCAATTTCGCGCTGGCGGAGCGCTATCACCGCGCCCCGCTGGAGCACCTCGATATGGTCAATGAGCTGGCCGCCAGCCTGCCCCTGTTTCCTGCGCCGCGCACGCCGCCGCGGCTGGCGGCGGAACTGATGAATCTGGTAAAAGACGTGCGGATCGCCGCTGCCATACTGCGCGGCCAGGGACAAGCCGCCGAGGCGGACGCACTGTGCGCCGCCTTGCTGGCCGGCCTGGCGAATGACGCCATGCGCGCGCTGGCGCAGCGCGAACTCAATGCGCCAGGCAGTATCACCGCTGACATCGTCAACCGCCAGATGGCGCAGGAACAGCAAGACCAGCAGACTTAGCCGGCCGTTGCGGCGAGCAAGGCGGCGCTATTCGCCGTCCGTCTTACCCAGCAGCAAGGCGGCCGCCTCGCCCGGCAAGGCTTCCACGGATTTCAGCTTGCGCGCCATCTGCCGGCTGCGCACTTCCGCGCTTTCGATATTCTTCGCCGCTTTTTCCAGGGTCAGCCGGGTTTGCGACAGCACCTCGCCGAACTTGCCGAACTCCGTCTTGACGGCGCCCAGCACCTGCCACACTTCGGACGAGCGTTTTTCCAGCGCCAGGGTGCGGAAACCCATCTGCAGGCTGTTGAGCAAGGCCGTCAAAGTGGATGGCCCCGCAATGCTGACCCGGTGCACGCGCTGCAATTCGTCCGCCAGTCCCGGGCGGCGCAGCACTTCCGCATACAGGCCCTCGGTGGGCAGGAACAGGATGGCAAAGTCGGTCGTTAGCGGCGGTGCCAGGTATTTCTCGGCGATGGTTTTCGCTTCACCGCGCACGGCCCGCTCCAGTTCGCGGCCGGCCAGGGCCACACCGTCCGCATCGGCCCGCTCTGCAGCTTCGACCAGGCGCTCGTATTGTTCCTTGGGGAATTTTGCATCGATGGGCATCCACACGGGCGGTCCGCCCTCGACCATGCCCGGCAGTTTCAAGGCGAATTCCACGCGCGCGCCGCTGCCCGGCACCGTTTCCACGTTTTTCGCGTACTGGTCGACAGTAAGTACCTGCTCCAGCAGCATTTCCAGCTGCACTTCGCCCCAAGTGCCACGCGTCTTGACGTTGGTGAGCACCCGCTTCAAATCGCCCACGCCCAGCGCCAGCTGCTGCATTTCACCGAGGCCCTGGTGGACTTTTTCCAGCCGCTCCGACACTTGCTGGAACGACGCACTGAGGCGCGTTTCCAGGGTGGCGTGCAGTTTCTCGTCGACCGTCTTGCGCATCTCTTCCAGGCGCGCACCATTGTCGGCCTGCAAGTCACGGATCTTGTTCTCGAGCGTGGCGCGCACTTCCAGCATGCGCTGCGCATTCGATTCCGTCAGCTGCGCCAAAGTTTGATTGGTGCTGTCGGCAAAGCGCGCCAGGCTTTGCGCCTGTTCTTCGCGCCCGACCTTGCCCTGCGCCTGCATCTGCGTGCGCAGGCTATCGAGCTGCTGCAGGGTGGCCGCCTGGAATTGCGCCAGGCCGGCCGCCAGGTCCTGGCGCGTGGCCTGCGCCGAGGCCTGCAGCTGCAGCCGCACTTCGCGCTCGACCCGGTCGATGCGTTCCAGGCTTTGCTGCTGGTGCTGCTGCACCAGGGCCAGGGTGGTGGCGCCATCGCCGGCCGCGCCACGCGGGCGCAGCAAGATCAATAGCAACAGGACGATGGCGACGATGGCGGCGCCCAGCAGGCTGTAAAACTCGATTGGGCTCATGGGATCAGTCAGGTTTGTTGCGCATCCAGTCGGCCGTCTGATAGAACGATTCCATCAGGCGCACGCGCAAGGACTCTTCGATGCCCGTGTCTTCCATGGCCCACGCCATGGCGCGCAGCCACTGGTCGCGCTCGCTGGTGCCAATCGCATAGGGCAAGTGACGGGCGCGCAGGCGCGGGTGGCCGAATTTCTCGATATACAAGTCCGGTCCGCCCATCCAGCCCGTCAGGAAGAAATACAGCTTGTCGCGCGAGCCGTCCGTCGATGGCGGATGCATGACGCGGATGCCGGCGAACTCGTGCTCGAGCTCCATCAAGTCATAAAAACGGTCGACCATTTCGCGCAGCACAGGGGCGCCGCCGATGGTCTCGTACAGGGTGGGGGCAGTGGTATCAGTCATGGCCGCCATGATAGCGCAAGCGCTGGTGCCTCATGCGGCGCCAGCACCCTTTGCCACAATAAATGGCAATATACTTGACTAATCAAGCTTTTATCAAATACTATGCAATTTTTAACCAAAGACAAAAACAGCATGTCAACCACCGTACAACCTCCTTTGCTACGCAATACCAACTTCCGCTGGCTGCTCGGTGGCGGCCTCGTGTCCATGCTGGGCGACCAGTTCAGCATGCTGGCCCTGCCCTGGCTCGTGCTGAGCCTGACAAACGATAGCCTCAGCCTGGGCATCGCCGTGGCCCTGATGGGCGCGCCGCGCGCCGTGCTCATCTTGTTGGGCGGCACCATCGCCGACCGTTACTCGCCCCGGCGCGTGCTGCTGCTGAGCAAATATGCGAACGCCGCCATCCTGCTCGCGCTGGCCGGCCTGCTGATGCTGGACCACGCCAGTGTGACGCTCGCGTATGCGGCCGCGCTGGCGCTGGGCATCGCGTCCGCCTTCGCCATCCCCGCCGGCACGGCCATCCTGCCGCAAGCCGTGCCACAGCAAACACTGCAAACGGCCAACAGCCTGCAGATGGGCGCGCGCCAGCTGTCCTTGCTGGCCGGCCCCCTACTGGCGGCGCTCGTGCTCGGCGCCCACGATGGCGGGCAGAAAACCGGCATGGCGGCGCTGGCCGCCGCCTTTGCCATCGATGCGCTGACGTTCCTGTTCTCGGCCTGGACCTTGCGGCAAGTCAGCCTTCGGCCACTGGCGGCCGCCACGGCGCAGGGCATGTGGCGCGACATGGCGGCGGGCCTGGCCATGGTGTGGCGCGACATGGCCTTGCGCAGCTGCTATGCCTACTGGGCCGTGGTGGCGTTCTTCGTCATGGGTCCGCTGCAAGTGGCCTTGCCCGTACTGGCCAGCGAGCGCCTGCACGGCGCTCCGGCGCTCGGTTTGCTGATGGGCGCGCATGGCGCCGGCACCCTGGCCGGCATGCTGGCGTCCAGCCTGGGCGGCGCCTGTCTGCGCCGCCGCTTCGGCGCCACCCTGCTGGCCGTCGACGCCATCGTCGCCATGCTGTTAATGGCGCTGGGGCAAATCGATACCGCCTGGCAGGGCGCGGCCTTGCTGGCCGTCACGGGAATGCTGGGCGGCTATGTGCAGGTGGCCATCTTTACCTGGATACAGCGGCGCGTGGCGCTCGCCATGCTGGGCCGGGCGATGGCGCTGTTCATGGGCATCTTCCTGGGTTTGGCGCCCCTGTCGGCGGCGGCCACGGGCGCGCTGCTGCGCCATCTGAGCGTGGGCGAGCTGTTCTGCGCCTGCGGCGCCCTGCTGCTGGCCGCCGCCATCGCCGCCGCCCTGTTCACGGATATTGCGCGCATCGCAAGCACCGATTACGTCACCCAACCTTGAGGAAGTCTCACCATGGATAAAACACAGCAAGCCGCCTTGAAAGCAGCTTACCGGCAACAAGCGCCCGCGCTGGGCATCATCGCGCTGCGCCATCTTCCCAGCGGGTGCACCCTGCTCGAGCGCAGCCGCAACGCCCCCGGCGCGCTGAACCGCCACCGCTTCGAACTCACGCTGGGCATGCACCGCAATGCACGCCTGCAGGCGGACTGGCGGCGCGACGGCGAAGCGGCTTTTCGCTTCGACATCATCGACACCGTCAATCCATCGGCCGATCCCGATTTCAATGCGGACGCAGAACTGGACGCCCTGCTGGCGCTGCACCAGGCGCAACTGCTGGAGCAGGGGCAATCACGCTACTGAGCGGCCATGCTTTACACTTGCGCACTCACGCAATCACGCACTCGGCAGCAAATCAAAAGGACGCCATGACCGATCTCACTCCCCCGCCGCCGGACGGCGGCAGCGCGCTGGACTTTTGCCTGCGCCTGGCGCGCGCCCAAGCCATGCTGGTGCGCCGCTTCGACAGCACCCTGGGCAATCTGCATGGCTTGAGCTTTGGCGATTATCAATTGCTGTACCACTTGCAGCGCGCTCCGGGCGGACGCCTGCGCCGCATCGACCTGGCCGAGCGCCTGGCGCTGACGGCATCCGGCATCACGCGCTCGCTGATGCCGCTGGAAAAAATCGGCCTGGTGGCGCGCCAGGCCGATGCGCGCGATGCCCGCGTCGGCTACGCCGCCATCACGGCCGCGGGACTGGAATTGCTGGCGCACGCGAATACGACGGCGCAGGCGCTGGGCCAAGAATTGCTGGGCAATGCCAGCGCGGAACAGCTGGCGCCCCTGTCCCTGCTATTGAGCGGCATTGCCGGCAACCAGCCCGGCCAAGCCTGAGATTTATACCAGCGCCAGCTTGCGCAGGCGCCGCGTCGATGGCCAGCGCGCCATACCCGTCTCGTCGCGGATGGCGGCGCAGGCAGCCAGCACCCGCGCGCACTCGTCCTCGCGCAAGCCCGCATTCAGGGTCAGGCGCACCAACGAACGGTTTTTCGGCGTGGCCGGCGCACAGAACACGGCGCCGTAGATGCCGTGCCGTTCCAGCGCCTTGCGCAGGATCAAGGTATCGGGTTCGCTGCCAGCTTCCAGCGCGATGATCTGCTCGGTGCCGTCGCTGACGTTGTAGCCGAGCTCCATCAGCCCATGCCGCAACTGCACGCTGTGGCGCCGCAGGGCAGCGCGGCGGCTATCGGCGGCGCGGATGAAGTCGAGCGCCGCATCGAACCACGCCAGCTCGTGTTCAAGCAGGCAGGAACTGAAGATGGCGGGCCGCGAGGCGGACAGGAAATATCCCTTGAAACGGGCCGAACAGGTGATCAACCCGGCCCGGCCCGCAAACGCCTTGGCCAAGGACGCCGTGCGGAAATGCACGCGCTCGGCCAGGCCCAGCTCCACCACCAGCCCTGCGCCCTGCGGGCCGTGCGTGCCCAGCGAGTGCGACTCGTCGACGATCAGCATGCTGCCGCTGCGTTCGGCGATTTCCACCATCTCGAGCAACGGCGCCACGCTGCCATTCGTGCTGTACAGGGCATCGACGACGATGATGCCGGGGCCATGCTTGTCGAGCTGGCGCTGCAGGTGGGCGCCATCGTTGTGCAGGAAGGCGACGGGCACGGCTTGCGCCGATTGCACGCCCTCCCACAGCGAAGCGTGCGCCTGCATGTCGAGGTACACGGGGATGCCGGGTCCGGCCAGGCTTTGCAGCAAACCCACGTTGGCGGCCCAGCCCGACTGCGCCAGCACGCACGCTTCGCTGCCAAGATAGTCCGCGAATTTTTGTTCCAGCCGGTGCTGGCGGCTGCCCTCCTGCAGGAACACGGACGACATCAGCATGGCGCCGCCGCCCTGCAAGACGCGCGCCTGGGCCGCCAGCAGCGCCGCCTCGCCGGCGATATTCAGGTAATCATTACCCGCCAGCATGACCGCACTGGCCGGCATGGCTTGCCATTCATGCAAGTGCTGGCCGCCAAGCAGCTTCTCGATACGCTCGACGTAATGTTCATCCATGCGCGCACGCACGAAAGCAGGCATCAGTTGTTCGGCGCGGACGGCGCGGGACGACAGGGGGGAAATGGCGTTTAACATAGGAACTCCTGATTGGTTGCGAGGGAACTACCGCGTCCAACATGCGCGAGCCATCCGGCAAGAGTTTGATACAGCTCAACAGTTATGCCGATATCCTGCTAATACAGAGTGAACCCGCCGATCATGTTGCATTGACACGCCTCAACGAACACGCCCCCCTGACCATGATGCACGCGCAGTCCCCTTCCGGAAAACGATGGCAAGGCAAGCTGCTCCAGCCTTTCCTGCATTTCCACGACGCCATCGAACACACGCCTGTGCGGCGCGCCCAGGTGCGCACCCTCGCACTCATCGGTGCGCTGGGCATGCCCCTGTACTACGCGCTGTGGCATTATTTCTTTCCGCAAGAATACGAATCGCCGCTGCTGCGCAGCGTGGCGGCGCTGCTGTTCCTGCCCGCGCTGTGGCCCGGCCGCTTCAGCAATACCTGGTTCAGCGTCTACCTGTTCCTGGGGCTGACCTTCGAACTGCCGTTTTTCTTCACGTACATGTTCCTGATGAACCACGCCTCGACCATGTGGGCCCATTCGCTGCTGGTGGCCCTCGTCGTGCTGTTTCACTTCGATACGCGCATCGCCATGCTGGCCTACCTGAGCGGCACCCTGCTGGCCTGCCTGGCGTTTGCCGTGGCCGGCGATCCCGCCTTTCTGCTCAGCGGCGACGTCTTGCGGCAATTGCCCGTGCACTGGTTCACGATTGTCGTGCTGTCCGTGGTCAAGGTGGGGCGCAATGTGGGCGCGCAAGAGAAACTGGCAGGGCTGGCGGCCGGACTTGGCAGCGTGGCGCACGAATTGCGCACGCCCCTCGTCAGCGTCGAGGCGAACGTGCGCGGGCTGCAGCGCAACCTGCAAGGCCAGCCGCCCGACGCGGCCAGCCTGGAAGCACTGGCGCGCATCCAGTTCGAAGTGCGCCACATGCACCACATGATCGATCTGTTCCTGCTCAGCGCCAGCGCCGTCAACCGCAAGCTCGAAGCGAACGAAGCCGTGGCCATGCACGACAGCGTGGCGGCCGTGCTGCGCCGCTATCCGTTTACCAGCACGGCCCAGCGCGACATCGTCAAGGTCGACGTGCGTGCCGATTTCACGTTTCCCGGCCAGTCGGAACTGTGCGTGGTGATCCTGCTGAACCTGCTGCGCAATGCCTTGAAAAGCATCCACCGCGCGGGCAAGGGGCGAGTGCGCATCATCATCGATGGCACCCATCCCGTACCGCGCCTGCTGTTCATCGACACGGGCTGCGGGATCGCCACCAGCCGCCTGCCGCTGATCTTCGACCGTTTCTATTCGTATCCCTCGCACAATGGCAGCGGTATCGGCCTGGCCCTGTGCCGGCAAATCATGCAAGCCTGGCAAGCGCGCATCCGCTGCGTCGCGCGCGAAGGCGCCTACGCCATCTTCGTGCTGGAATTTCCCCAGCCCCTGCCCGTGTCCACGCACAACCGTTTTCCATCCATCCACCGCGCGAGGTGACGCATGCAACTGCCCGTCTACACCCATCCTACCCTGACCGTATTGATCGACGACAGCGATTCCTTCCTGAAAAGCCTGGCGTTCCAGCTCGATCCCGGCCTGGCGCGCAAGACTTTCCACGACACGAGCAGCGCACTGCAGTGGCTGCGCCAGAGCGCGCAGCCGGGCGAGACGCCGCTGCACGTCAACTTCGACACGCAGAATCTGCCGCCCGACCAGTGCAACGTGGCGCTCGACATCGAACGCATCTGGCGCATCAGCGGCCAGGCGCAGCGCTTTGCCGTGCCCTCCGTGCTGGTGGTCGATTATTCGATGCCGCAGATGAATGGCCTGGAATTTTGCCAGGCAGTGCGCGACTTGCCATGCAAGAAGATTTTATTTACGGGCGCGGCCGATGAAAAGGTGGCCGTGACGGCCTTCAACCGGGGCTTGATCGACCGCTACATCAAGAAAAGCGACGATGATGCGCTCGACATCCTGGAGCAGGAAATCGTGGCCCTGCAGCGCGAGTTCTTCCTGCAGCAATCGGACACCGTGCGCGACTTGCTGATGCTACACGACTACACTTTCCTGCAAGACGAGGCGCTGGCCGCCGTCGTGCACGAGCTGTGCCAGCGCCATGGTTTTGTTGAATACTATATTTTCCCCAATCCCAGCGGCATCCTGTTCTTCACGCGCGACGGCCACGCCAAGCTGATGATCATCGAGACGGAACGCAGCCTGCACACGCAGTACGAAATGGCTCGCGACAGCGACGCGCCGGCATCCCTGTTGCTGGCCCTGCTGGAAATGCGCGTGATTCCCTATTTTTCGGACGCCGACAGCGACGGCATGTACGCGGCGCAGATCGGCGAGAACTGGTTCCGCTACTGCGCCGCGCCCACCATCTGCCTGGGCCGCGTAACGTATTTCTGGGCCCTGTTCGACGTGCCGGCGCACCAGCTGGGGCAACCGGTCATGTCCTATGCGCAATTTTTGCGCGCGGGCGCGGGCGACAGCGTGAGTGCTTAGCCTTCGCGCAAAGTTTGCAGCGGCGGATGTTTCAAGACATTGCGCAGCCCCAGCCAGCCGCCGGCGATCGCGCACAGGGCGCCGGCCAGCAGGCCGAACGCCCACACGCCGGGCGCGAAGCTCCAGGCGAACTTGAACTGGTACGTCGCCAGGGCCCAGCCCATGGCCGCCGCGCCCGATGCGGCCAGCAAGCCGGCCAGGGCGCCGACTAGCGAGAACTCGATCAGCTGCGCCTGCGCCAGCTGGCGCCGCGTGGCGCCCAGCGCGCGCAGCAATCCCGCTTCGCGCGTGCGCTCGTCTTGCGAGCCCATCAGGGCCGCATACAGCACCAGCAAGCCCGAGGCCAAAGTAAACGCGAACAGGAATTCGACGGCCGTTACCACCTGGTCCAGCACGCCCTGGATCTGTTTCAATACGCCGCCCACGTCGACCACCGTCAGGTTCGGGTAGTCGCGCAGCAGAGCATTCCCCAGGTCCGCCTGCGCGGGTGGCAAGTGAAACGCCGTGATCCACGTCTGCGGCGTGTCCGCCATGGCGGCCGGATTGATGATGACAAAGAAATTGACACGCATCGAACCCCACTCCAGCTTGCGCAAACTCGTGATGGCCGCTTCCACGGGCTGGCCGGCGATGTCGAAGCGCAGCTTGTCGCCCAGTTTCAGCTTCAATGTCTTGGCGATTCCCTCTTCCACCGACGCCTCGGCTGGCGCGCCGGGGGCATTGGCGAACCACTTTCCGGCGACCAGCTTGTTTTCTTCCTGCATGGTGGCCATCGTCGACAGGTTGAATTCGCGGTCGGCCAGACCCTTGGCGCGGTCGTCCTCGTAGGTGCTTTCCGTGATGGCGTTGCCGTTCACGGCCACCAGGCGCCCACGTATCATCGGATACAAGGGCGCATTGGCCACGCCCGCCTGGACCAGGCGCGCGGCAATCGGCTCTTTTTGTTCGGGCAGGATATTGATCATGAAACGGTTCGGCGCATCGGGCGGCGTGGCGTTGCGCCAGGCCACCATCAAGTCGCCGCGCACCACCGTCAGCAGCAGCAAGGCCATCAGGCCCAGGGCCAGCGACACCACCTGGATGACGGTGGCGCCCGGGCGGCGCTGCAAGGACGTGACGGCAAAGCGCCAGCCCTGGTGATTGAAGGCGCCGCGCAAGGTTTTCAGCGACTTGATGCCCAGCCAGCCGGCCAGTGCGAACAGTGCGAAGCCGCCGAGGAAGCCGGCCGCCGTCAGCAGCGCCAGTTTCACGTCGCCCGCCTGCCACAAGAGCAGCACGACGAAGGCGGCGATACCGAGGCCATACGTGGCCACGGCCAGCGCCTGCGGCGGCTCCTGCTCGCGGCGGATCACGCGGTTGTGCGGGACATTGCGCAACTGCAAAATCGGCGGCAGGGCAAAGCCCAGCAAGAGCAGCATGCCGGTGGCCACGCCTTGCAAGGCGGGCAGCATGGAAACGGGCGGCAAGTCGCTCTGCACCAGCTTGCCCAACAACTCGAGCAGCACCAGGTGGCCGCCGAAACCGACAGCCACGCCGACCACGCTGCCGGCCAGGCCCACCAGTAAAAACTCGATCACGTACATGGCCGTGACCTGGTTTTGCGTCAAGCCCAGGCAGCGCAGCATGGCGCAGGCGTCCAGGTGGCGCAGCATGAAGCGGCGCGCGGCCATGGCCACGGCGACGGCCGCCAGCATGGCCGACAGCAAGCCGACGAGCGACAGGAAACGGTCGGCGCGGTCCAGGGTCGATTGCATCTGCGGGCTGCCCGATTCCAGCGATTCGATGCGCACACCTTTGATGGCCTGCGTCTTGATCTGGCTCTCCAGCCAGGCTTGATATTGCGCAAGCTCGGCCGCCTTGGCGGGCGGCGCCGACAGCAGCAGCCGGTACGATACGCGCGAGCCGTTCTGCACCAGCGCCGTGGCGGCCAGGTCTCCCAAGGGCAGCATCACGCGCGGGGCGAAGTTCAAAAAGGAGGCGCCGCGGTCCGGTTCACTGGCGATCAGTTGCGTGACGGTAAATGCCTTGTCGCCCAGGGTCAGGGTGTCGCCCAGCTTCGCGTTCAGGCTGGACAGGATCGCCGCATCGACCCACAGGGTGCCGGGCGCCGGCACCTGGTCGGTTGGCCGTCCCACGGCATCCTGCGCTTCGCTCAGTGTGGTCGTGATTTTCAGCTTGCCCCGCTGCGGGTAGCCGGGCGAGACGGCCTTGATGGACGCCAGCTGCGACAGCGATTGCTCGCCCTCGCCCGCCTGCGCCATGCTGGGAAACGTCACCGTGTCGGCCAGGATGAAGCCGCGCTTCTGCGCTTCGGCGCGCCAGACGGCATTGACGGGCTGGTCGGCGCTGATGACCAGGTCGGCCCCCAGCAGCTGGTGCGCGTCGCGGTTCAGGCCCGCGCGCAGGCGATCGACGAAGAAACCGACGGCCGACAGGGCCGCCACGGCGACGATCAGCGCGACAAGCAGGAAACGCAGTTGCCCGGCGCGCCAGTCGCGGCCGGTCATTTTCAGGGAGAGGCGGAGCATGGGCGGCGGGTCTTTATGCGAGTTGTGATGCGTTATTGCGCGATGCCGTGGGCGGCCGCGTGCTGGGCGAAATACGCGTCGACGGTGGCGAGGAAGGCGTCTTTCTGTGCCTGCGGCAGGAAGGCGGCAATAAAACCGTTGCGCGCCAGGCGTTGCGCGTGGGACAGGCCTAGCGGCAAGGCGTCGAAGATGGCGTCGAAATTGTCGTTCATGTAGCCGCCGAAGTATGCAGGGTCGTCCGAGTTCACCGTCACCAGCAGGCCGGCGTCGAGCAGCTGCACCAGGTTATGGTCATGCATCTGGTCGAATACGCGCAGCTTGGTGTTCGACAGCGGGCACACCGTCAGGGCGATCTGTTCGCGCGCCAAACGGGCCGTCAGTTCCGCGTCTTCCAGGCAGCGCACGCCATGGTCGATGCGTTCGACCTGCAAGTCGTCGAGCGCCGTGCGGATGTAGGCTGGCGGGCCTTCCTCGCCCGCGTGGGCCACCAGGTGCAAGCCCAGCTCGCGGCAACGGGCGAACACGCGCGAGAATTTCTCGGGCGGGTTGCCCACTTCCGACGAATCGAGGCCGATGCCGATGAATTTGTCGCAGTGCGGCAAGGCGTCTTCCAGGGTCTCGAACGCTTCTTCCTCGCTCAGGTGGCGCAGGAAGCACAGGATCAGGGCCGCGCTGACAGGGCTGTCCTGGCAGGCGCGGTGGATGCCGTTGATCACGTCGGCCATGGCCACGCCGCGCGCCGTGTGGGTTTGCGGGTCGAAGAAAATTTCCGTGTGCAAGACGTTATCGGCCTCGGCGCGCTGCAGGTAGGCTTGCGTCATGTCGTAGAAATCCTGCTCTTTCAAGAGCACGCTTGCGCCAGCGTAATAAATGTCGAGAAAAGATTGTAAATCCGTAAAAGCATAGGCGCTGCGCAAGTGTTCCACCGATTCATAGCCAAGCGGCACGCCATTGCGCGCCGCCAGTGCGAAAATCAATTCCGGCTCCAGCGAGCCTTCGATATGGATATGCAGTTCGGCCTTCGGCATGCCGCGGACGATCGCGCGCAATTGGGGGGTCATCATGGGTGTTCCTTATAGGGTGACGATAAAAATGCTGGCTCGCGCACGCGCACGCGCGGCGCGCAGGGCCATCAGACATGCAGGCATCTTAGCGCAAGATGGCCAGCCTCACCGGCGAGCGGCCGCCATGGCGCCGGCTGCGGCAGCGCCACGGCCGGCATCGGCACGCGCTGGCGAATTGTCGTATGATGGTTTAAAAGGTCTA
Source organism: Janthinobacterium lividum (assembly GCF_011601275.1). Taxonomy (GTDB): domain Bacteria; phylum Pseudomonadota; class Gammaproteobacteria; order Burkholderiales; family Burkholderiaceae_D; genus Janthinobacterium; species Janthinobacterium lividum_E. The sequence goes on from NZ_JAAOLY010000013.1 coordinate 120,747, forward strand.
TAAAGGTTCATTGAAATCGAGGAAAAATTTGATGATTTATCCAATTAAATCAACAATTTACAAACAAGTATTAAGGATATGCTGACATATCTTTTGACTTCCTGATCCTTTAGAGCAATAATTAATTTCATCGGGTAATGGTAGGTGCAACAAGCGCTATCAACAGTGAAAAAAAGCCGGCTGGCCACGTCAGCACACGGCATCAAGCGCCAGTTTTTTGGTCCGGGCAATCCGGACTCGCAAAGACAGCCGGGCTTGAAACAACAATAAAAATCGGTACGGGGTACAGGAAAAAATTCAGACGGCAAGCCCAGGCGAGTGCCAGGCGGGCGGCCATGGTGACTGGCAGTTCAGGTTTACATTAAAGGACATTGACATGACCATTTTTGATAACTATGCAGCACGCTACGAGCGCACCCGCGAAGAGGAAATGTCGCTCACCGAATACTTGGCCCTGTGCAAGAAGGACAAGCTGACGTACGCCAGCGCGCCCGAACGCATGCTGGCCGCCATCGGTGAGCCGCAGCTGGTCGACACGCGCAACGACACGCGCCTGTCGCGCATCTTCGCCAACAAGGTGATCAAGATCTACCCCGCCTTCCGCGAGTTCTACGGCACCGAGGAAGTGATCGAGCAAGTCGTCTCGTATTTCCGCCACGCGGCGCAGGGCCTGGAAGAACGCAAGCAGATCCTGTACTTGCTGGGGCCTGTCGGCGGCGGCAAATCGTCCATCGCGGAAAAACTCAAGTCGCTGATGGAACACGTGCCCTTCTATTGCCTGAAAGGCTCGCCCGTCAACGAATCGCCACTGGGCCTGTTCAACGAGGAAGAGGACGGCACCATCCTGGAAGAGGATTACGGCATCCCGCGCCGCTACCTGCGCAACATCCCCAGCCCGTGGGCCGTGAAACGCCTGCATGAATACAATGGCGATATCAACCAGTTCCGCGTCGTCAAGCGCTATCCATCCGTGCTGAAACAGATCGCCATCTCGAAAACGGAGCCGGGCGACGAAAACAACCAGGATATTTCGTCCTTGGTGGGCAAGGTCGACATCCGCAAGCTGGAAGACTATGCGCAGGACGATCCGGACGCCTACAGCTATTCGGGCGGCCTGTGCCTGGCCAACCAGGGCTTGATGGAATTCGTGGAAATGTTCAAGGCGCCCATCAAGGTCTTGCACCCGCTGCTGACGGCAACGCAGGAAGGCAACTACAAGGGCACGGAAGGCTTTGGCGCCATTCCATTCGACGGCATCATCCTGGCCCACTCGAACGAGTCGGAATGGAAGACATTTAAAAACAACCGCAACAACGAGGCGTTCCTTGACCGTATCTATATAGTCAAAGTGCCGTACTGCCTGCGCGTGTCCGATGAAATCAAGATCTACGACAAGCTGGTGGCCAATTCCTCGCTCGTCAAGGCTCCATGTGCGCCCGGCACCCTGCGCATGATGGCGCAGTTCGCCATCCTGTCGCGCCTGAAAGACCCGGAAAACTCGAGCATCTTTTCGAAGATGCTCGTCTACGATGGCGAAAACCTCAAGGATACGGACCCGAAAGCCAAGTCCATGCACGAATACGTGGATTACGCGGGCGTGGACGAGGGCATGAACGGCCTGTCGACGCGCTTTGCCTTCAAGATCCTGTCGAAAGTGTTCAACTTTGACAATTCCGAAGTGGCCGCCAATCCCGTGCATCTATTATATGTACTGGAGCAGCAGGTCGAGCGCGAGCAGTTCGCGCCGGAACTCGAGCAGCGCTACTTCTCGTATATTAAGGAGCATCTGGCGCAGCGCTATGTGGAATTCATCGGCAAGGAGATCCAGACGGCGTACCTGGAAAGCTACTCGGAATACGGGCAGAATATCTTCGACCGCTACGTGACGTTCGCCGATTTCTGGATACAGGACCAGGAATACCGCGATCCGGACACGGGCGAAAGTTTTGACCGCGAATCGCTGAACAATGAACTGGAAAAGATCGAGAAACCGGCGGGCATTTCCAATCCGAAGGATTTCCGCAACGAAATCGTCAACTTCGGCTTGCGGGCGCGGGCTTCGAACGGGGGCAAGAATCCCGCCTGGACCAGTTATGAAAAGTTCCGCACGGTGATCGAGAAGAAAATGTTCTCGAATACGGAGGAATTGCTGCCCGTGATTTCCTTTAATGCCAAGGCCAGCGCCGACGATGCCAACAAGCACGCCGACTTCGTGGCCCGCATGGTGGAAAAAGGCTATACGGCCAAGCAGGTACGCCTGTTATGCGAATGGTACTTGCGCGTACGCAAGTCGTCATAGCGCGGACAGCGGAGGCGCGCTCCCGCCTGACGACCGGCGGGGCGCGCAAGACGAGAGGCAAGGAGGCACCCTTTGACATACCTTATCGACAGGCGCTTGCAAAGCAAGAATAAATCCGCCGTCAACCGCGAGCGTTTCCTGCGGCGTTACAAGGGCCAGATCAAGGATGCCGTGGGGCGCGCCATCAAGGGGCGCTCGATCACGGACGTCGAGAATGGCGAGAAGGTCAGCATCCCCGTCAAGGACGTGGGCGAACCGTCGTTTGGCCACGCGCATGGCGGCGTGTGGGAAGTGGTCAATCCCGGCAACAAGGAATACCTGAAAGGCGACCAGATCGCCCGGCCGAAAGGCGGCGCCGGCGCCGGGCGGGGCAAGGCGGGCAATAGCGACGAGACGACGGAAGACGATTTCATCTTCGAATTGTCGCGCGAAGAATTCATGAATTATTTCTTCGAGGACCTGGAATTGCCGCACATGGTGAAGACCCAGCTGACGGCCACGACGGAATTCAAGAACCAGCGCGCCGGCTACAATATGTCGGGCACGCCATCGAATATCCACGTGCTGCGCTCCCTGCGCGGCGCGCTGGGCCGGCGCATCGCCGTCGGCGGCGGCGCCCGCAAGCAGCTGGCGCAGGCCGAGGAAGACCTGGCGACCCTGCTGCACGAAGGCGCGCCCGACAGCGACCCGCTCGTCACGGAACTGCGCCGCCTGATCCACCACTTGCACACGCGCTTGCTGGCGATTCCCTTCATCGACCCGTTCGACTTACGCTACAGCAACCGCATCAAGGTGCCCAAACCCATGACGCAAGCCGTGATGTTCTGCATCATGGACGTGTCCGGCTCCATGGACGAATCGCGCAAGGACACGGCCAAGCGCTTCTTCATCCTCCTGTATCTGTTCCTCAAGCGCGTCTACGACAAGATCGAGGTGGTCTTCATCCGCCACCATACGGCGGCGGCCGAGGTGGACGAGCATGAATTCTTCAATTCGCGCGAGTCGGGCGGCACCGTCGTGTCGTCCGCGCTGCACTTGCTCAACACCATCATCGACGAACGCTATGGCGCCGGACAATGGAACAGCTACGTGGCGCAGGCGTCCGACGGCGACAACTGGGACAACGATTCCATGCTGTGCCGGCAACTGCTGATCAATACCATCATGCCCAAGGTGCAGTACTACACCTATGTCGAGATCACGGACGGCCCGCAGCAAAACCTGTGGGAGCAATATGCGGGCGTGCTCGACCATCACGCCCATTTCGCCATGCAAAAGATCGTCACGCCGGCCGATATCTACCCGGTCTTCCGCGAACTGTTCAAGAAACAGGTGAAATGATGAGTGCAGCCTTTGACCGCGCCAGCAATACTCCGGGCGAACCGTTCGTGCGCCTGCGCCACCCGAACGCCCTGCCCGAGCAGTCGGAATGGACATTCGAGCTGATCGAGCAAATCCACGAGGAAATCCGCCGCGTGGCGAAACAGTTTGGCCTCGACACCTATCCGAACCAGCTGGAAATCATCACGGCCGAGCAGATGATGGATGCCTACACGTCGGTAGGCATGCCCGTCTCGTACAACCATTGGTCGTTCGGCAAGCACTTTCTGTCTACCGAGAAAAGCTACAAGCGGGGCCAGATGGGCCTGGCCTACGAGATCGTCATCAACTCGAACCCGTGCATCGCCTATCTAATGGAGGAAAACAGCCTGACCATGCAGTCGCTGGTGATCGCGCATGCGGCCTATGGCCACAATTCCTTCTTCAAGGGCAATTACCTGTTCCGCGCCTGGACGGATGCGGACGCCATCATCGACTATATGGTGTTTGCCAAGAATTACATCGCCGAATGCGAGCAGCGCCATGGCGTCGACGCTGTGGAATTGCTGCTCGACTCGTGCCACGCCATCCAGAACTATGGCGTGGACCGCTACAAGCGCCCGGCGAAACTGTCGATGGCGAAGGAATATGCGCGCCAGAAAGAGCGCGAAGCCTATGTGCAGTCGCAGATCAACCAGCTGTGGCGCACCCTGCCCCGGCGCGATGAAGACGAGGACGAAGACGACCAGCGCAAGGCCGCCCCCCGCTTTCCGCCCGAACCCGAGGAAAACCTGCTGTACTTTATAGAGAAGTACGCGCCGCTGCTGGAACCGTGGCAGCGCGAGATGGTGCGCATCGTGCGCAAGATTTCCCAGTATTTCTATCCGCAGCGCCAAACCCAGGTCATGAACGAAGGCTGGGCCACCTTCTGGCACTACACGATATTGAACCAGCTGTACGACGAAGGCGTGGTGGGCGACGGCTTCATGATGGAATTCCTCAAAAGCCATACCAACGTCGTCTACCAGCCGCCCATCGACAGCCCGTACTACAGCGGCATCAATCCGTATGCGCTGGGTTTTGCCATGATGAGCGACATCCGCCGCATCTGCGAGCACCCGACGGACGAAGACCGCGCCTGGTTCCCCGACATGGCCGGCAGCGACTGGCGCAAGAGCCTGGACTTTGCCATGCGCAATTTCAAGGATGAAAGCTTTATCGCCCAGTACCTGTCGCCGCGGCTGATCCGCGAATTCCATTTCTTTGCTGTGCTTGACGACGACAAGAATGAAAAGCTGGCCATTTCCGCCATCCACGACGACGCCGGCTACCGCTACGTGCGCCAGCAGCTGGCCGAGCAGTACAACCTGGGCAACCGCGAGCCGAATATCCAGGTCTGGTCCGTCAATACGCGCGACGACCGGGCATTGACACTGCGCCACACGCAATTCCAGCGCCGCCCCCTGAACCAGCAGGCGGCCGAGGTGCTCAAGCACGTGGCGCGGCTGTGGGGCTTCGATGTGCACCTCGATACGGTCGACCCGCAGGGCGTCGTCCTCGGCACCTTGAATTGCCGGCGGGAAAAACGCAACCGGCGCGATGACCCGATTGTCCGGCCATGAAATGATTTGTTGATAATAATCAATGGCAAGAACATAAGCGTTTCCTATGCCTACATAGGAATTCAGTATGGCCTGGCGGCCTCAAACGGGCCGCCAGGACCGCCTTTTTTGACCTGGATAAAGTCCCTTCCGCACCCGTTTGGTGCGCGCGTGCCGCTAAGTGGTCTGGTTCGGAGGTAAAACATTTCCAAAAGGAAAGATTTTCTTCCAAATTTAGCAGTTTCCATATTGAATATCACGAAATATAATTCCGCCATATTGGCACATCGGAGAACTTAGCAGTGGTAGCCGAAAACGGCTGTAAAAAACCGATAAGACCGCCTTTTTTTCTGCCCGAAAGCGTGCAAAGATGACATAAGCAAGTACGTTTTCAGGGCGCAAAAGCGTCAAAAATTTAACCGGTTTTAGGCGTTAAAAATCTGTGTAAAATAAAGAATTCGTATGTATAATTCGGCGACGTCCCGGATACGGCTGGAGCTTTGTGTCGTCATTTTGGGGTTCAGTTGCAAGACAAGAGATGGTATTTGGAGAAAGCAGGCATGAATTTTTCGAACGAGAAAAGTCCCAAGAACTACACAGGCATCACTATCGTTGTCCTGCTGCACGTTCTCGCGGCTTACGGGATCGTGACGGGCTTGGGCAAGCGGTTGGTCACCAAAATGATGGAACCGGTTGAAACCAAGATTATCGAGGAAGTCAAACCGCCTCCACCGAAGGATCTTCCACCGCCACCACCGCCGCCAGAAATGAAAGCGCCACCGCCGCCATTCATTCCGCCAGTCGAGGTGAACGTGCAGCAGCCGCCACCACAGCAAAACGTGATTGCAAATACGACTGCTGTGAAGCCAGCCACGAATGTATTGGCACCGCCAGCACCGCCTGCACAGCCTGCGCCAACTCCTGGACCAGCCAAATCGGTGCGTACGCCGGCCGTGGTTGACTTCAGTGTCTGCGAAAAGCCGGCTTATCCAAAGTCGTCGCAGCGCAATGAGGAAACCGGTGTGGTGACACTGTCGTTCCTGATCGGTGTAGACGGCAAGGTCGCTGATTCGAAGATCGTGAAGTCCAGCGGCTTCAGAGACCTGGACAAAGCCGCGGTGCAAGGTATCAGCCGCTGTACATTTAAGCCGGCAACAGTAGACGGCAAGCCGGAACAAGGCTGGCAGCAAATGCAATACGTTTGGTCGCTGGATTAAAACCCGAGGCAGTTATCCCCTGTCTCACACTATGATTTCGTTGTCATTACGTTCAGCGATCTGTTATTTTTAATTTTGGAGGAAGCATGTTTAAGAATACCCGTTTGTCCGCATTTTTTGCCGCGGTTCTGTTGTCCGTTACCGCTACTACCGCTCTGGTAGCAGCTCCGGCATTCGCTGACGCGCCAGCATCGGCTGCCGCTTCGGCTCCAGCGGCAGACGCTGCAGCAGCACCAGCACCAGCCGCTGATGCAGCAGCTCCAGCAGCAGACGCAGCAGCTCCAGCCGCTGATGCAGCAGCTCCAGCCAAAACTGAAGAAGTCCACAACCCGTTCGGCCTGCAAGCAGTATGGGACGGCGGCTTCGTGCCACGCGCCACCCTGATCATCCTGGCCATCATGTCGATCGGCAGCTGGTACATCATCATCACCAAGCTGATGGATCAAATGAAGATCTTCAAGCAAGCTAAAGAAACCGCTGCCAAATTCTGGAAAGCACCTTCGATCGCTGCTGGCTCGGCAACCCTGACCGAAGGCTCGCCATTCCGCTTCATCGCTGAATCGGGCACCAAGGCAACGGCTCACCATGACGGCGCCCTGCTGGAACAAATCGATCTGTCGACCTGGGTGACGATGTCGATCCAGCGCGCTTCGGACAAAGTCCAATCGCGTCTGCAAGATGGCCTGTCGTTCCTGGCAACCGTTGGTTCGACCGCACCGTTTATCGGTCTGTTCGGTACCGTTTGGGGTATTTATGGCGCGCTGACCAACATCGGCATGACCGGTAACGCTTCGATCGATAAAGTTGCAGGTCCAGTTGGTGAAGCACTGATCATGACCGCTTTCGGTCTGCTGGTCGCCGTTCCTGCCGTTCTGGGTTACAACTGGCTGGTGCGTCGTAACAAAACCGCAATGGAAGACGTACGCTCGTTCAGCGCCGACGTTCACTCGGTACTGATCTCCGGCGCAATGTCGACCAGCGAAGCTGGCCGTGCTGCCGGCGCTAAAAAGATCGGATAAGAATCATGTCGATGTCCGTCGGCTCCGACAGCGGAGATGAAGATCAAGTAATGTCAGAAATCAACACGACGCCGCTCGTCGACATCATGTTGGTTTTGCTGATCATTTTCTTGATCACCAGTCCGGTTGTCCTCAAATTGCAGAAAATCGATCTGCCGATCGAGGCCAACCAAGCCCTTCAAAGCAAGCCAGAAAACGTCAACATCGTTGTCAACAAGGATGGCGAGATTTATCTGGGCCAGAAGAAACTGAAAGATACGAGCGAACTGTTCGATTATCTGAAAGTTGAAGCAGTGAAAGTACCGCAGCCGGAAGTACACGTTCGTGGCGACCAAGAAACACGCTACGAATCGATCGGCCGGGTTATTTACACGACCCAACGTGCCGGGATCCAGAAGGTCGGCTTCATCACCGAACCACCTGACAAGGGCTGATAGCGACTGGCAGCGGCGCCCCGGCAACAAGGGCGCGCCACTGCCGGAAGCTGACCGGGCGGCAGTTTCGCCCGGTGCTTCGTTGGACTTCTTAAAGGAAACACTATGAGTATGAATGTCGGTTCGGGAAGCGCTCCAGGCGCGGATCCGGAACCAATGATGGAACTGAACATGACGCCCCTCATCGACGTGATGCTGGTGCTGATTATCATGTTGATCATCACGATTCCTAAGCAAAACCACTCGGTGAACTTGAACATGCCGGTCGGCACACCGCCGCCACCGACAACCGAACCAGTGGTCGTCACGATCGATGTCGATTTTGACGGTACGATCTTGTGGGACAATCAGGTCGTTCCTGACCGCGCTTCGCTGGAAGCCAAGCTGAGCAACGTTGCTGCGCAAGCAGACCAGCCGGAAGTGCATCTGCGTCCGAACAAGCTGGTGGAATACAAAGTCGTCGCCGGTGTGATGGCGTCGGCGCAGCGTCTGGGCGTGACCAAAATCGGTCTGGTCGGCAACGAGCAATTCCAGTAAGCTGCAGCAATCAGGTTCTCTTTACATCCGAATAGGCAGGACTTCCTGCCTATTCGCTTTTTACTGAAAGACTTTCTTATGTCCAAGTTTCGTCTCGCTCATCTCGGCCTCGTCATGGCCGCTATCGGTTTTACCGCAGCAACTCCCGTAATCGGCCTGGGCTCGCTGGCATACGCCGCGGACACCGTGCGTGCCGAAGTGGGCAAGCCACTGCAAGAAGCGCAAAAACTCGCTAGCAGCGGCAAAAACAAGGAAGCGCTGGCCAAGCTGCGCGAAGCTGACAGCGTCGGCGGCAAGACCGCCTTTGAAAGCTACCAGATCGAGCGCGTGCGCGCCTCGGCCGCTGCTGCCGCCGGCGACAACGGCACCGCCATCAAGGCGTTTGAAGCCGTCATCAATTCCGGCCGCCTGAGCGCCGCCGAAGCCCCCAAATTCACGCAAGCGCTGGCAGGCATGTACTACCGCGCCAAGGATTGGCCGAACACCATCACCTGGATCAAACGCTCGCTGAAAGACCGCGAAGATCCACAGATGCGCGAACTGCTGATCCAGACCTACTACGTCAGCGGCAACTACGCCGAAGCGGCGAAAGAACTGCAATCGCGCGGCGGCAACTCGGAAGCGAGCCTGCAAATGCTGGCCAACATCCAGTTGAAGCAGAACGACAAGGCTGGCTATGTATCCACCCTGGAAAAACTGGCATCGAGCTATCCGAAAACCAGCTACTGGGCCGACCTGCTGAACCGCGTTTCCGGCAAACCTGGCTTCTCGCAGCGCCTGGGCCTGGACGTCCAGCGCCTGCGCCTTGCCAACGGCCTGTTCACCAAGCCGTCCGAATACATGGAAATCAGCCAACTGGCCTTGCAAGCAGGCAATCCTGGCGAAGCGCTGAGCATCATCGAGCAAGGCTACAAAAAAGGCGTGCTGGGCACCGGTACCGATGCCGCCCGTCACCAGCGCCTGAAAGACCTGGCCCTGAAAACCCAGGCTGACCTGAAGGCCAACGCCGCCAAGTCGGAAGCGGAATACGTCAAGAACAAGGACGCCGACAGCTTGAGCAAGCTGGGCTTCGCCTTGGTCTACGATGGCCAAGCCGACAAAGGCTTGGGCCTGATGAATGACGCCGTGAAAATGGGCAACGCCAAGTATGCGGAAGAAGCCAAGCTGCACCTGGGCATCGCCTACATCCACGCCGGCAAGAAAGCCAACGCATCGACCGCGTTGAAAGCCGTCAAGGGCACGGATGGTGCTGCAGACCTGGCCCGTTACTGGGCTCTCATGAACAAATAAGTTCACGTTGAGATTGCGCTGAATATTTAGTGCGTCCCGAAAAGCGTTGCCAGCACACCCGCCGGCAACGCTTTTTATCATTTCAGCAGGGAAATTGCCCCTGCGCCCGCCCTGCCGGGTGTGCATCCCTGAAACAGTCCGTATAATCCCCCTTTTGGCACAGTTTTTCATCAGATTCCTATGAAGGTATTCCGCGGACTTCCCAATGCCCAGGCACGAGCGCCTTGCGCTCTGACCATCGGCAATTTTGACGGTGTCCACATCGGCCATCAGGCCTTGCTGGCGCGCGTGCGTGAAGCTGCCACCGAACTCGGCATCGAAGCGGCCGTGATGACGTTCGAGCCGCACCCGCGCGAGTTCTTTGCGCAGCGCGCGGGCGACCTGTCGAAGGCGCCGCAGCGCATCGCCAATCTGCGCGACAAGTTGCAATCGCTGGAAGACGCCGGCATCGACCGGGTCGTCGTCGAGCACTTCAGCGCCCAGTTCGCCGCCTTGACGCCGCAGGAATTCACGGAAAAAGTCCTCGTCGACGGCTTGCACGTGAAATGGCTGATGGTCGGCGACGACTTCTGCTATGGCGCCCGGCGCGCCGGCGACGTGGCCATGCTGCAGGAAGCGGGCCGCCAGTATGGTTTCCACGTAGAAACTCTGCCGACGGTGATGAATGGCAGCACGCGCATCTCCTCGTCGGCCGTGCGCCTGGCGCTGGCCGCCGGCGATTTCCCGCTGGCCACGCAATTGCTCGGTCATCCGTACGCCATTTCCGGCCATGTCATCCACGGCCAGAAGCTGGGCCGCACCCTCGGTTTCCCCACCCTGAACCTGCGCGTGGCGCACCGCCCCGCCCTGTCCGGCATCTTCATCGTGCAGGTACACGGCCTGGGGCCGGCACCGCTGCCCGCCGTGGCCAGCCTCGGCGTGCGTCCCACCGTTGACGACAGCGGCCGCGTCTTGCTGGAAGTGCACCTGTTCGATTTCGCCCAGTCCTGCTACGGCAAGCTGGTACGCGTGGAATTTCTGGAAAAGCTGCGCGACGAAGAAAAGTACGACGACTTGCCCACCCTGACGGCCGCCATCGAGCGCGACTCGAACCAGGCGCGCGCCTACTTCGAGCAGCGCAGCGGCGCCATTACCGCCACCGACCGAATTTGACGCCGGCCAACTCCGCCGACTGGCGGCACCTGCCGCCGCAAACCATTCAATATCATTAAAGAAGATTATGTCCGATCAAAACAAGCCAGCCACGCCCAAGCAGAACAAGAAGCCTGAAAGCAAATACCCGGTCAACATGACGGAAACCCCGTTCCCGATGCGCGGCGACATGGCCAAGCGCGAGCCGCAATGGGTGCAGCAATGGCAAGACAAGAAAATCTACGAACGCGTGCGCAAGGCTGCCGCCGGCCGTCCGAAATTCATCCTGCACGACGGCCCGCCGTACGCGAATGGCGACATCCACCTGGGCCACGCCGTCAACAAGATCCTCAAGGACATGGTCGTCAAGTCGCGCTCGCTGGCCGGCTTCGACGCGCCATACGTACCTGGCTGGGATTGCCACGGCATGCCGATCGAGATCCAGATCGAAAAACTGCACGGCAAGAACCTGCCGACGGCTGAAGTGCTGGAAAAGGCGCGCGCCTACGCCAACGTGCAGGTCGAGCGCCAGAAGAAGGACTTTATCCGCCTGGGCGTGCTGGGCGAGTGGGACAACCCGTATTTGACCATGGCGCACGGCAATGAAGCGGACGAATTGCGCGCGCTGGGCAAGCTGCTGGAAAAAGGCTATGTCTACCGCGGCCTGAAGCCCGTCAACTGGTGCTTCGACTGCCAGTCGGCGCTGGCCGAGGCGGAAGTGGAATACGCGGAAAAACGCGATCCCGCCATCGATGTCGGCTTCAAGTTCGCCGAGCCGGCCAAACTGGCGGCCGCCTTCGGCCTGCCATCGCTGCCGACCGATAACGGTTTCATCGTCATCTGGACCACGACGCCGTGGACCATCCCGTCGAACCAGGCGCTGAACGTGCACCCGGAAGTCAAATACGCGCTGGTGAAGACCGAGCGCGATGGCCAGCCGCTGCTGCTGATCCTGGCGCAAGACCTGGTCGTGGCCAGCCTGGCGCGCTTCAAGCTCGAGGGCACGACGATCGCCACTTGCGACGGCGCGGCCCTGGCCGGCATCAGCTTCCGCCACCCGCTGCATGCGAGCGACGCTTTCTATGACCGTCTGTCACCTTTGTACCTGGCCGAATACGTAACCACGGAAAGCGGCACGGGCGTGGTGCACTCGGCGCCAGCTTACGGCCTGGACGACTTCATCTCGTGCAAGGCGCACGGCATGAAGGACGACGACATCATCAAGCCCGTCATGGGCGACGGCAAGTTCGCCTCGACCCTGCCCCTGTTCGGCGGCATGAGCATCTGGGAAGCGTCGAAGCCGATCTGCAACGCCTTGCGCGAAGCGGGCGCGCTGTTCGAAGTCAAGATGTTCGACCACAGCTACATGCATTGCTGGCGCCATAAGACGCCGATCATCTACCGCGCCACCTCGCAGTGGTTCGCCGGCATGGACGTGACGCCGAAAGACGGCGGCGCGACCCTGCGCGAGACGGCCTTGAAAGGCATCGCCGACACCGAGTTCTTCCCGGACTGGGGCCAGGCGCGCCTGCACGGCATGATCGCCAACCGTCCCGACTGGACCCTGTCGCGCCAGCGCCAGTGGGGCGTGCCGATGGCCTTCATCGTGCACAAGGAAACGGGCGACCTGCATCCGCGCACGCCGGAACTGCTGGAGCAAGTGGCCAAGCTGATCGAAAAGGACGGCATCGAGGCATGGCAGGCGCTGGATCTGAAAGACCTAATCGGTGACGAAGCAGCCATCTACGCCAAGAACAAGGACACGCTGGACGTGTGGTTCGATTCCGGCGCCACGCACCAGACGGTGCTGGGCGGCCCGCAAGGCCACGGTTCGCACTCGACGCAGCTGCAATTCCCGGCCGACCTGTATCTGGAAGGCTCGGACCAGCATCGCGGCTGGTTCCACTCGTCCTTGCTCGTGTCGTCGATGCTGAATGGCCGTCCGCCGTATAAAGCCCTGCTGACGCACGGCTTCACGGTCGATGGCGAAGGCAAGAAGATGTCCAAGTCGCTGGGCAACACGCTGGCGCCGCAAAAGATCTCGGACACCCTGGGCGCGGATATCCTGCGCCTGTGGATCGCCTCGACCGACTACACGGGCGAGCTGTCGATCTCCGACGAAATCCTGAAACGCGTGACGGAATCGTACCGCCGCATCCGCAACACCCTGCGCTTCCTGCTGGCCAATACGTCGGACTTCAATCCGGCCACGGACGCCGTGCCGGTGGCGGAGATGTTCGAGATCGACCGCTATGCGCTGGCCAACATGGCGTCGCTGCAAACGCAGATCGAGAACAACTACGCGCGCTACGAGTTCCACCCGGTCGTGTCGAAGCTGCAGACGTACTGCTCGGAAGACCTGGGAGGCTTCTACCTGGACATCCTGAAGGACAGGTTGTACACCTCGGGCCTGACGTCGCACGCGCGCCGTTCCGCGCAAACGGCCCTGTGGCACATCACGCAAAGCCTGCTGCGCCTGATGGCCCCGGCCCTGTCGTTCACGGCCGAAGAAGCGTGGGCCGTCTTCGCAGGAAGCGAAGCCTATGCCGCCAGCGATGAAACCATCTTCACGCAAACCTGGTGGCAGTTGCCGGAAGTGTCGGACGCCGCCGCCCTGCTGGAGAAATACACGGCACTGCGCGCCGTGCGCACGGACGTGACGAAACAGCTGGAAGACTTGCGCACCTCGGGCGCCATCGGCTCGTCGCTGCAGGCGGAACTGACGATCAAGGCCGCGCCGATGAAGTACAAGCTGTTGACGACCCTGGGCGACGACTTGAAGTTCGTCTTCATCACCTCACAGGCAACCGTGGCTGAAGTGAGCGACGAAGCGGCCGAGGAAGTGGTCGTGGCCGCGTCGACGGCGCCGAAATGCGAGCGCTGCTGGCACTACCGTGCGGACGTGGGCACGGACGCCGCGCATGCTACCCTGTGCGGCCGCTGCGTCAGCAATCTGTTTGGCGCGGGCGAGAAACGCCGCTTCGCATAAAACAGCGCGGGACACGTTCCTGCGCCGCTTCCCACCGCCGCTGCCCGCAAGGGTAGCGGCGGCTTTATCTTCCCTGGAAAAATATGGCCACTAAAAACCGTTTTTCATCGAAATCGTCATCTTCGGCGTCGCTCGTGCCCTGGCTGGGCATTGCCGCCATCGTCATCCTGTTCGACCAGATCACCAAGATCACGATCCTGAAGACCTTCCGCTATGCGCAAGAGATGGTCATCACCTCGTATTTCAACCTGGTGCTCGCGTATAACAAGGGCGCCGCGTTCAGCTTCCTGTCCGACCAGGGCGGCTGGCAGCGCTATTTCTTCACCGGCATCGCCCTGGCGGCCGCCATCTACATCATCTATCTGCTGAAAAAGCACGCCGGTCAGCGCATGTTCTGCTGGGCTCTGGCGCTGATTCTCGGCGGCGCGCTGGGCAACGCCATCGACCGCCTGGTGTACGGCCACGTGGTTGATTTCCTCGACTTCCACTGGAAAAGCTGGGGCCATTTCCCCGCTTTCAATATTGCCGACAGCGCCATCTGCATCGGCGCGGCCCTGTTCATCATCGATGAACTGCGCCGGGTAAACAAATAACACGCGGGAGAACGGCATGGAATTGTCCGGCAAAAAAATCGTCCTGGGACTGTCAGGCGGCGTCGCCTGCTACAAGGCGGCGGAACTGTGCCGCGCGCTGACCAAGGCCGGCGCCTCGGTGCAAGTGGTGATGACGGATGCGGCCAGCCACTTCATCACGGCCGTCACGATGCAGGCCCTGTCCGGCCACCCCGTGCACACGAGCCAGTGGGATGCGCGCATAGCCAACAACATGGCGCATATCGATTTGACGCGCCATGCGGACGCCATCCTGATCGCGCCATGTTCGGCCGACTTCATGCGCAAGCTGGCGCATGGCGTGTGCGACGACCTGCTGTCGACCCTGTGCCTGGCCCGCCCATCCCACCTGCCCCTGCTGGTGGCGCCGGCGATGAACGTGGAAATGTGGCAGAACCCCGCCACGCAACGCAATGTGCAGCAGCTGCGCGACGACGGCATCAAGCTGTTCGGCCCGGCCGCCGGCGAACAGGCGTGCGGCGAAGTGGGCCTGGGGCGCATGCTGGAACCGGAGCAATTGCTGACGGAGCTGATCGCCGCCTTCCAGCCGAAAGTCCTGGCGGGCAAGCGCGTGCTGGTCACGGCCGGCCCCACGTTCGAAGCCATCGACCCCGTGCGCGGCATCACCAATCTGTCCTCGGGCAAGATGGGCTATGCGGTGGCGCGCGCGGCGCGCGAAGCGGGCGCCGAGGTGCTGCTCATTTCCGGCCCGACGGCCCTGGACGCGCCATTCGGCGTGCGCCGCATCGACGTGCAAAGCGCGCAGCAGATGCATGACGCCGTGCTGGCCCACGTCGACGGCCAGCACGTCTTCGTCGCCGTGGCCGCCGTCGCCGACTGGCGCGTGGCCAACGCCAGCGACCAGAAGATGAAAAAACAGGCCGACGGCTCCGTGCCCGAACTGCAGTTCGCGCAAAACCCCGACATCCTGGCCACCGTGGCGGCACGCACCAACCTGGCCGGCTATCCGTATTGCGTGGGCTTTGCCGCCGAATCGGAAAACCTCGTGGAATTCGGCTCGACCAAGCGTGAAAAGAAGGGCATTCCCCTCCTGGTCGGCAATATCGGCCAGAACACCTTTGGCCAGGACGACAACACCATCATCTTGTTCGACGAAGAAGGCCATACCGTGCTGCCGCGCGCCTCGAAACTGAACCTGGCGCGCCAGCTGATTTCGGAAATCTCGAAGCGGCTGGCAAAAAACTCGCTCCTCAAGTAACCCCTTACGTTCTAAATTAATGAAAAATATCGACATCAAGATCCTCGACGCCCGCATGAAAGAACTGCTGCCGGCCTACGCCACGCCAGGCAGCGCTGGCCTGGACCTGCGCGCCTGCATCGACGAATCCATCACCATCGAAGCCGGCCAGACCGTGCTCATTCCCACCGGCCTGGCCATCCACATCGGCGACCCGTCGTATGCGGCCATGATTTTGCCGCGCAGCGGCATGGGCCACAAAAACGGCATCGTATTGGGGAATCTGGTAGGCTTGATCGACTCCGATTACCAGGGCCAGCTGATGGTATCGACCTGGAACCGGGGCCAGAGCGCTTTCACGCTCAACCCCATGGAACGCCTGGCGCAACTGATTATCGTGCCGGTGCTGCAAGTGGGCTTTAACGTCGTCGAGGAATTCGGCGACAGCGAACGCGGTGTTGGCGGTTTCGGCAGCACCGGCAAACATTAAGGAATAGTTTATGCCAGGTTTCCGCCATCTGATCCCAGCCCCAACATCGCTGCGCCGATTGGCCACTCCTTTATTGCTGGCCAGTGCGGCCATCCTCGCCGGCTGCACCACGCCGGCGACGAATGTCAGCGGTCCGTTCAACATCGTGCCGGCGCCCGATGCGCCCGCGCCGACGGCGCAGCAAAAGGCGGCGCAGGAAGAACTGGTGAAGATGGTGGCGCTGCAGGACCGCCTGTCGAAAGTCTCGGCGCCCCTGCTGATCAACAATGCGGACCTGTGCAAGACGTATGCGCGCAACCTGCTGGGCTTCACGGCGCAGAACAAGTATTCCTACCCTGGCATCTATGCCGACGCGGCGCAGGCGGCCCTCGGCTACGGCGAACAGATGCAGGTGTCGGGCGTCTTGCCGGGCAGCGGCGCCGCGCGCGCCGGCTTGCGCAAGGGCGACGGCTTGCTGGCCGCCGAAGGCAAGCCGCTGCCGGCCGGCCCGAAAGCGGAAGGTCCGTTCGGCGCCATCGTCGGCCCGCTGGCCTCGAAAAGCGCGAGCCTGAACATGACCATCGCCCGCGACGGCCAGCAGCAGGACCTGAAAATTCCCGTCACGCGCGCCTGCGCCTTCCGCGTCGCCCTGGGCAACGCGGACAATATCAACGCGTATTCGGATGGTTCGCGCATCATGCTCACGCGCGGCATGGTCAATGCGGTGCAAAACGACGAAGGCATCGCCTTCGTCATCGCCCGCGAAATGGCGCACAACATCCTCGACCACGCGCGCAGCCAGCGCACGGCAGGCACGGCCGGCAGCATCATCGACAGCCTGGGCGCCGTGCAACCCGACGTGTCGATGCTGACGGGCGCCGCCGGCATGAAGGCCATGCCGCAGGAACTCGACGTACAGGCCGACACCCTGGCCATCTACCTGCTGGCGCGCGCCGGCTACAACGTCGACAACGCCGCCCGCTTCTGGCAGCGCCTGGCCACGCAAGTGCCGGCCACGGTCGCCAACGGCTACACGGCCCTGCACCCGGGCACCAACTCGCGCATGGCGGCCATCAACCGCGCCGTCATCGACGTGCGCGCCAAGCAGGCGGCGAAGAAGCCGCTGAAGCCTTAGCGCAGCAGCTTAGTTCAGGCGCCGGGGAAATTAGGGAAATAGGTGCCCATGACCCAGGTCAGGGCGCCGCAAAACACCACCGCCAGGAACAGGGCGATGAGCAGTTTGCCAAACTTGGGGATGCCGTCATCTTGCGTTTTTTGGTCGTTCGACATGAAAACTCTCCGCAGGCTGTTGGAGAGCGTAGTATAGCCACAATATTGAAAAATATTCCATACTTTGCCGCATAGCTGCGGCTTTCCTTCCGCGCCCCATGGACAGCATCGACCTTGAAGTTCTGAAAACCAGCGCCGCCTGGCTCGCCGCCGGCCACCGCTGCGAACTCGTCACCGTCATCAAGACGTGGGGCTCCAGCCCCCGCCCCGTCGGCGCCACCCTGGCCATCTGCGACGATGGCACGGTGGTCGGTTCCGTCTCCGGCGGCTGCATCGAAGATGACTTGATCGACACCGTGCGCGTGCACGGCATCGTGCGTACGCTGCCGGAAATCGTCAGCTACGGCATCAGCGCCGACGAAGCGCACCGCTTCGGCCTGCCCTGCGGCGGCACCATCGAACTGGCCATCGAACCGCTGCATGCGGACAGCAAGATGGCCGAACTGCTGGCGCGCCTGGAAGCGCATGAACTGGTCGAACGCCGGCTCGACCTGCGCAGCGGCACCGTCACCCTGCGGCGCGCCACGCCGGGCGCCGTGCTGGCCCTGGAAGATGGGGTGCTCACCACGCAGCACGGCCCGCGCTGGCGCCTGCTGATCATCGGCGCCAGCCAGCTGTCGCGCTTCGTGGCGCAGATCGCCACGGCCATGGATTACCACGTCATCGTCTGCGACCCGCGCGAAGAATACCGGGGCGGCTGGAACGTGCCCGGCGTGCCCCTGCTGCACGCCATGCCGGACGACCTCGTGCTGGAACTCAAGCTCGACAGCCGCAGCGCCGTCGTCGCCCTCACGCACGATCCCAAGCTCGACGACCTGGCCCTGATGGAAGCGCTGAAATCGCCTGCGTTTTACGTGGGCGCCATCGGCTCGCGCGCCAACAATGCCAAGCGCCGCGAGCGGCTGCTGCAGTTCGACGTCAGCGCCGAACAGCTGGCGCGCCTGCACGGTCCCATCGGCCTGTACATCGGCAGCAAGACGCCGGCCGAAATCGCCATTTCCATCCTGGCCGAACTGACGGCCGTGAAAAATGGCGTGCCCGACGCCCTGCAGATCCAGCACGCGGCGGCCCTGAGCCCGCCCACCACCGACATCTGCGCCCGCTAAAGGCACAAAGCAAGAAACGCGGTGCGCCCGCATCGCCTCCCTGATACCGTCCCTGACTTTGGCCCACCATGACCCTGCTGCACTGGACCCTCCCCCTGCCCGCCGGCTACCGCCGCGACGATGTCATCGCCTTCCACAGCCGCGACGGAGAAGCCGTGGCCGAACAAGTCACGCCGATGGGCCTGCGCAAGGGCATCCTGATGCAAGGCGTGCCAGTCGTGCTGGATGTCGCCTTCACGGACGATGCCGCTATCTGCCAGGCAGACATCGATGGCGATGCCGACCTTCAAACGCCGCTGCACGGCGCCCTGCTGAACATCCTCGGCCTGCGCATCGACCCGCAGCCGTTCGCGCAACTGGCGGCCGGCGACCCGCTGCTGGCGCCTCTGGTCCGCGCCAACCCGGGCTTGCGCATCGTGCAGTCGGCCAGCCCCTTCGAGGCGCTGACCTGGGCCATCATCGGCCAGCAGATCAACCTGCCGTTCGCCATTTCCCTGCGCCGCACCTTCATCTTGCAGGCGGGACGCCGGCACGGCAGCGGCTTGTGGTGCTATCCCGAAGCGCGCGACGTGGCCCGGCTGTCGGTGGAAGAGCTGACCAGCCGCAAATTCTCGCGCGCCAAGGCGGAAACCGTGCTGCGCCTGGCGGGCCTCATCGATGAGAGAGAATTGTCGCTGGAGCTGCCGCCCTCCGGCGACGTGGCGGCCATGTCGCAGGCGCTGCTGGCCGTGAAGGGCATCGGACCGTGGACCGTCAACTATGCGCTGCTGCGCGGCTACGGCTATGCCGACTGCTCGCTGCACGGCGACGTGGCCATCCGCGCCGCCCTGCAAAAGCTGCTCGGCGAAGAAACGAAACCTGACATGGCGCGCACGGAACAGTGGCTGCGCCAATACGCGCCGCACCGCACCATGGCGGCCGCCCACCTGTGGGCCAGCCTGCATCCCAAAAATAATCCGCCAGCGGCGGAATAAACGGCGGGTGGCATGCGTCTATCCCTTGCAAGCCCTCAAAACCTCAAGGAGACCATCATGCGCTTTACCACTTTTGCCGCCACCGCCCTGTTCACCGCCTTGTCCGCCCCGTTGGCCTTCGCCGCCGACGTCATGCCCGCCAACGGCATGCTGGTCAATGCCAGCGGCATGACCGTGTACGTGTTCGACAAGGACGTCGCCGACAGCGGCAAGAGCGCCTGCAGCGGCGGCTGCCTGGTGGCCTGGCCCGCCGTCATCGCCACCGACGCGGCGCCCGCAGCCCCGTACGGCAGCATCAAGCGCGAAGACAACGGCGCCATGCAGCTGACCTACAAGGGCAAGCCACTGTACCTGTACAAGGAAGACAAGAAACCGGGCGACGTGGCCGGCGACAATTTCAAGAACGTGTGGCACGTCGTCAAGCCGTAAGCAGCCCTCCCCGCCGCCACGATGACCACGCAAGAGGACAGCCGCCAGCTGCAAGCGTGCCTGCCCGGCCTGCGCCGCTATGCGCGCGCGCTGGCGGGCGCCCTGCACGCGGACGATCTGGTGCAGGACACCGTGGAGCGGGCATGGCGCAAGCTCGACCAGCGCAGCGGCGAGATGCGGCCCTGGCTGTTTTCCATCATGCACAACCTGCACGTGGACCAGTTGCGCCGCCCCGGCCTGGCGCTGCAGGAACTCGACGATGACGCCCTGCTGCCCGCGCCCGAGCGCGCGCCGGGGCAATCCATCGCCATCGGCGAAATGGATGCGGCGCTGGCCCGCTTGCCGCTGGGGCAACGCGAAGTGATCCTGCTCGTCGCGCTGGAACAGATGCCCTACGAACAGGTGGCTGCCACCCTGGCCATCCCCGTCGGCACCGTCATGTCGCGCTTGTCGCGCGGGCGCGACAGGCTGCGCGAATTGCTCGACGGCCGCCCCGCCGGCAGCCATGGCGCCCCCACCCTGAAAGTCGTGAAATGACAACGCAAGCCATCAGCGAAGCGCAATTGCACGCCCTGGCCGACGGCGTCCTGCCCGAGGAACAGCGCGCGGCCATCGACGCCCACCTGCGCGCGCATCCCGACGATGCCGCCCGGGTCGACGCCTGGCGTGAACAGAACCGGCAATTGCGCACCCTGTTCGATCCCGTGCTGGACGAAGCCGTGCCGCCGGCCCTGCTGCAATCGGCATCGCCACCGGCGGCGAACGGCGCCTGGCGGCGCCACGCCATGCAGGCGGCAGCGGCCGTCGTGCTGGTGATCGCCGGCGGCGCGGGCGGCTGGCTGCTGCGCGGCGATGGCGGCGACATGCGGACCGCCAGCGCCAGCCCGCTCTCCCTGGCGCGCAGCGCCGCCATCGCCCACGCCGTCTACACGCCCGAAGTGCGCCACCCCGTCGAGGTGGGAGTGGAACAGGAGGCGCACCTGGTGCAATGGCTGTCGAAACGCCTGGGCACGAAATTGCAGCCGCCCGCGCTGTCGCCGCTCGGTTATCACCTGATCGGCGGACGCCTGCTGCCCGGCGATGGCGACGGCCCCGTGGCGCAATTCATGTATGAAGATGGCGGTGGCAAGCGCCTGACCCTGTACGTGGCCAAGGAGCGGGCCGGCAGGCAGGAAACGGCGTTCCGCTACACGCAAGAAAAGGAATTGAGCGTGTTTTACTGGATCGACGGCCAGCTCGGTTATGCCCTCTCGGCGAGCCTGCCCAAGCAGGAGCTGGGCAACATCGCCGACGCCGTGTACGCGCAGCTGGAGCAGCCACGCTAAGTGGCGCTTGTTGCCCGCTGCCGTGCGCGTGATCCGGCCACGTGGATTACGCCAGCCAGCATGCCCAGTCCGACGCCAAACACCGCCACGCCCGTCCAGCCGAAACGCTGCATCAGCCAGCCGCTCACCGCCACGCCGGCGGCGCCGCCGATGAAGGTGGCCGTCATGTACAGGCTGTTGATGCGGCCCTGGGCGGCCGGATCGACGGCAAAGGCGCGTGTCTGGTTGGCTACCAGGGCGGCCTGCACGCCGATATCGAGCACGATGACGCCGATCACCAGCAAGAGCAGCGACGAGGCGGCGCCCGCCAGCAGCAGGTAGGCCAGCGTCACGATGGCGATGCTCAGGCCAATGACCGTGCGCGAACCGAGTCTGTCGGTGGCCCTGCCGCCCACGGTGGCGGCCAGTGCGCCGGCCGCGCCGATGATGCCGAAGGCGCCGGCCCAGGCGCTGCCCAGGTGCCACGGGCCGTTGGCCAGCAGCGACGCCAGGTTGACCCAGAACGCATTGAAGCACGCCCACAACAGCGCCTGGATCAGCATCGATTCGCGCAGGGGACGATGGTCGCGCGCCAATGGCCACAACGACGCCAGCAAGCCAAGGTAGGAAAGCTGGCTACCCGGTTTCCCGCATGGCAGCAAGGCAGCCGCCGCGATCCACACGGGCACCATGAAGGCCGCTTCCATCGCGTACACGGCGCGCCAGCCCCAGGCCTCGCCCACCACGCCGGCCACCGTACGCCCCAGCAGGATGCCCACCATGATGCCGCTGACCACCGTCCCGACGGAGCGGCCGCGCTCAGCGGGCGGCGACATGCTCGCGGCGAGCGGCACCAGTTGCTGCGGCACGCAGCTGACGATGCCCAGGCCAAACGATGCCCCGATCAGCGGCCAGATGCCAGGCGCCAGCGCCGCCGCCAAGGCGCAAACGAAGGCCAGCACGATCTGCCCCAGCACCAGGGTGCGCCGGTCGACGCGGTCGCCCAGCGGCAGCAGCAGCGCCAGCCCCGTGGCAAAGCCCAGCAGGGCCGCGCCGGCGACCAGGTTGACGGACGCCAGGTCGACACCGAGGCCGGACTGGATCAGGGGCAGGATAGGCTGCGTGCAATAGATGTTGGTGATGACCGCGCCGGCGATCACCGCCATCATGAGGATCTTGCCGCGCGGCGCGGACGCCACGGTGTGTGCATCGGGCGGGGGAATGGGCGTGGGGCGCATGGCGCTCTCCTTTTAAATTACCGCAGCGACGTGCCGCAGCGAAGGAGACCAGCTTACGTACTTGCACCAGCAAAGAGAATCCCATAAAATTGAGAATCATCCTTCCAAAATTCGATAGGCTCACATGAGAACACGCCATGGATAGGCTGGAATCCATGACCATCTTGCTGGCCGTGGTGGACGCGGGCAGCCTGTCTGCCGCCGCGCGCCATCTCGGCATGCCGCTGGCCACCGTCAGCCGCAAGGTGGCGGCGCTGGAAGCGCACCTCAACACGCGCCTGCTGCACCGCACGACGCGCCAGCTGTCGCTGACGGAGGCCGGCCACTCCTACGTGGCCGCGTGCCGCCGCATCCTCGAAGAGATCGGCGAAGCGGAGCGTATGGCGACGGGAGAATATGCGGCGCCGAAAGGCGAACTGACGATCACGGCGCCCGTCATGTTCGGACGCCTGCACATCGTGCCCGTGGTGGCGGCGTTCCTTGCCCGCTATCCGGACATCGAGATCAAGCTGGTACTGACGGACCGCGTGCTGCACCTGATGGACGAGCAGGTTGACGTGGCCGTGCGCATCGGCGACCTGCCCGACAGCAGCTTCGTGGCGACGCGGGTCGGCACGGTGCGCCGGGTCGTCTGCGCCAGCCCCGGCTACCTGGCCGCGCATGGCACGCCAACTGCGCCGGGCGACCTGGCCGCGCATGCCTGCATCAGTTTCGAAGTGCTGGAATCGCGGCGCGCCTGGGTTTTCGGCACGGGCAAGGCTGCGCAGTCCGTGCCCGTGCACTCGCGCCTGGCCGTCAATACGGTGGACGCGGCAATCGCCGCCGCCACCCTGGACGCGGGCGTGATCCGCGTGCTGTCGTACCAGGTCATGGACGCGCTGCGCGGCGACAGGCTGCGCATCGTGCTCGCACCGTTCGAAGCGGCGCCCTTGCCCGTCAGCCTGCTGCACAAGGGACAAGCGCCGCTGCCCTTGAAATTGCGCGCCTTCCTCGATTTCGTCACGCCGCTGTTGCGCGCGGTGGCACTGGACGTCAGCCCAGCGCGCGTTGGAGTTCCGCATACGCGTCGACCAGCCGCTCCTTCGAATAGCCGCGATTGAGGCCACTCGGATTGGGCAAGATCCACACACGCGCGCCGCCGAAGCACTCTGACTGTTCGCCCCACTCCAGCTGGCGATTACCCGTCATCGCCGCGTAGGCGGCCTTGCCCAGGAAGGCGATCCACTGCGGCCGCATCGATGCCAGTTTATGTTGCAGGCCCGCCGCCGCCTGCGCGAATTCGTCCGCCCCCACCTGGTCCGCGCGGCTGGTCGGGCGCCCGACGGCCGCCGTCAGCCCCAGTCCGAAATCGAGCACGCTGGCATCGTCTTGCGGCGCCACCAGATGCGGCGTGAAGCCGGCCAGGTGCAGCACGGGCCAGAAGCGGTTGCCGCGGCCGAGAAAATGGTGGCCGGCCTCTGCCGCGTCCACGCCGGGATTGAGGCCGCAAAAAACCACCCGCAAGCCTGGAGCGAGGATGTCCGGCAAGCCTTGCGCCGGTGTGAGGTGTGCCATAGAAAACTCCCATATCAGAAGCCGCAGTATGCCACCAGGCCCCACGCCCTGCAGCGCATGGCGGCTGGTGCTACCATCCCATGCTGATGAGCTAATCCGTTTGGCGGATGGCCGTCGCGCGTCCCCGCACTATCCCCCACAGAGGAATACACATGACGACCCTGACCATTAATGGCAAACAGCACGACCTTGCCCTGCCTGAAGACACGCCCCTGCTGTGGGCCTTGCGCGACGAACTGGGCATGACCGGCACCAAATTCGGCTGCGGCATGGCCTTGTGCGGCGCCTGCACCGTGCACCTCGACGGCGAAGCCATCCGCTCCTGCGTGACGCCGATGTCGGCCGCCGCGGGCAAGAAGATCACCACCATCGAAGCCGTGGGCGAAGACAAGGTCGGCCTGGCGCTGCAGCAGGCGTGGCAGGAGCACGGCGTGCCCCAATGCGGCTACTGTCAGGCCGGGCAGATCATGTCGGCCACGGCCCTGCTGCACAAGACACCCAAACCGAACGACCAGCAAATCCGCGAGGCGATGAGCGGCAATATCTGCCGCTGCGGCACCTATACGCGCATCCACGCGGCCATCAAGCAGGCCGCCACCAGCATCAACGCAAAAGGAGCGGCCAAATGAGCATCCATGACACTCCGACTTTACATTCATCCGCGCGGCGCAACTGGCTCAAGGCGGCCGGCGCGCTGGCCGGTTTGACTTTGGTGGCCGGTCCTTCCGGCCTCGTGATGGCGGCTGAAGCCGTCAAGTACGGCGGCGACAAGATGGCTGGCGGCGTGGTCGACGACACGCTGGTGTTCCTGTCGGTGGCCGCCGACGGCATCGTCACCATCGTGGTGCACCGCTCCGAAATGGGCCAGGGCATCCGCACCAGCCTGCCCATGGTGGCGGCCGACGAACTGGGCGCCGACTGGGCGCAGGTGCGCGTGCAGCAGGCGCCCGCCGACGAGGCGCGCTACGGCAGCC
Source organism: Janthinobacterium lividum (assembly GCF_011601275.1). Lineage (GTDB taxonomy): Bacteria > Pseudomonadota > Gammaproteobacteria > Burkholderiales > Burkholderiaceae_D > Janthinobacterium > Janthinobacterium lividum_E. The sequence continues at coordinate 145,731 of NZ_JAAOLY010000013.1, forward strand.
AGGACACGGACGGTTCGCGCAGCATGCGCCACTCGTTCCGCGCCATGCGCCACGTGGGCGCCACGGCGCGTCTGATGCTGGAAACGGCGGCCGCCGTGCGCTGGGACGTGCCCGTCACGGAAGTCAAAGCCGTCAACCATGCGGTCGTGCATGCGGCCAGCGGACGCTCGCTGTCGTTCGGCGCGCTGGCCGGGGAAGCGGCCAAATTGCCGGTGCCGCCACGCGCGCGCATCAGCCTGAAAACGGCGGACGAGCTGCGCTACATCGGCCAGACCAGCACGCGCGGCATCGACTTGCACGACATCGTCACGGGCAATACCCACTTCGGCATCGACACGCGCCTCGACGGCATGGCATATGCCGTCATCGCCCGCCCGCCCGTCTTCGGCGGCAAGCTGAAAAGCGTGGACAAGACGGCGGCACTGAAAGTGCCGGGCGTGCTGCGCATCGTCGAACTGGCGGGCAGCCCGCCGCCGGCCATGTTCAATCCGCTGGGCGGCGTGGCCGTCATCGCGAAGAACACCTGGGCCGCCATCAAGGGCCGCGAAGCGCTGGTGCTGGAATGGGAAGATGGCCCGAACGGCAGCTACGATTCGAAGGCCTTCCGCAAGACCCTGGAAGCGGCCGCGCGCCAGCCGGCCAGCCCGGCGCGCGACCAGGGCAAGACGGTGGCCACCCTGGCGGCCGCTCCCGTTGCGCGCAAGCTCAGCGCCGAATACTATCTGCCCCACCTGGCCCACGCCACCATGGAGCCGCCCGCTGCCACCGTGCGCATCGCCAACGGCAAGGCCGAGGTGTGGGCCTGCGTGCAGGCGCCGCAAGCGACGCGCAGCAACGTGGCCACGGCCCTGGGGTTGTCGTACGACGACGTCACCGTGCACGTGACCCTGCTGGGCGGCGGCTTCGGGCGCAAATCGAAGCCCGATTTCGCCGTCGAGGCGGCGCTGCTGTCGAAAGCCATGGATGGCGCGCCCGTCAAGCTGACGTGGACGCGCGACGACGACCTGCAGCACGACTACCTGCATACGGTCTCCGTCGAACGGCTGGAAGCGTCGCTGGACGCTAAAGGCATGCCGACGGCCTGGCTGCACCGCACGGCCGCGCCCACCATCACCTCGACCTTTGCCGCCGGAGCGAACAAGCAGGCGCCGTTCGAGCTGGGCATGTCGGCCATCAACGTGCCGTTTGCTATTCCGAACATCCGCGTCGAAGTGCCTGAAGTGCCGGCGCATACGCGCATCGGCTGGTTCCGTTCCGTATCGAACATCCCGCACGCGTTTGCCATCCAGTCGTTCACGGCCGAACTGGCCCACGCGGCCAAGAAGGACCACCGCGACTACCTGCTGGCGCTCTTGGGCCCCGCGCGCAAGATCAACCCGGCCGACCTGTCCGACGGCTGGAACTATGGCGAAGACCCGGCGAAGTATCCGGTCGATATCGGCCGCATGCGCCACGTGATCGAGCTGGCGACGGCCAAGGCGGGCTGGGGCCGCAAGCTACCCAAGGGACGGGGGCTGGGCCTGGCCGTGTCCTATAGTTTCGTCACCTATGTGGCGGCCGTGATCGAAGTGGAGATCAACGCGGCCGGCGAAGTCATCGTGCCGAGGGTCGACATCGCCATGGATTGCGGCCCGCAGATCAACCCGGACCGCGTGCGCTCGCAGGTCGAGGGCGCCTGCATCATGGGCCTGTCGCTGGCCATGAGCGGCGAGATCAGTTTCAAGAATGGCCGGGTCGAGCAAAGCAATTTCCACGACTATAGCGTGCTGCGCGCCGCCGACGCGCCGCGCGTGATCCACACGCACTTGGTACCGGGCAACCTGGACATGGAGCTGGGCGGCGTGGGCGAACCGGCCACGCCGCCGATCGCCCCGGCCCTGTGCAACGCCATCTTCGCCGCCACGGGCAAGCGCATCCGCGCCCTGCCCGTGGGCATGCAGCTGGCGAAAAAGGCTTAAGTCCGCCACGCGGCGGGCCACTGCAGCAGCAACGCTGCGGTGGCGACCAAGGCGGCGCCGGCCGCCAGCAGCCACATCGGCCAGTGGAGCAGGAGCAGACAGCCGCCCATGGCGGCGCCAATGGCGCTGCCCAGGTAGAGCGCCGATTCGTTGAGGGCGATGGCCAGGTTGCCGTCGCCCTGCCGCGCACGCACGGCCAGCAACTGCTGGTTTTGCGGCACTTGCAGGGCCCAGCCAGCCGCGCCCCACAGCGCGATCGGCGCCAGCATCAGCCAGGCCGACCAGGTGGCCGCCAGCGGCAGCGCGCACAAGGCCAGCGCCAGCAGCAGCAAGATGACGCAACTCAGCTTCGGCGCCGCCACCTTGTCCGCCCATGGCCCGACCAGCACGCTGCCAACGATCCCCCCAACGCCCCAGACCCACAGGAAGGGCGTGGCGGACATCGCTGCGCCCTGCGCGGACCAGGCCAGCAGCGGCGCGATAAACGTGTACATGCCCAGGCTGGCGACGGCCGCCAGCAAGGACACGAGCAGGATGGACAGCACCTGCCCATCGGCCAGTAGGGCCAGCTTGCGGCGCAGAGAAATCGCTGGCGCTACCGGCAGCGCGGGCAGCTTCCACAGCAAGCCCGCCAGCGCCAGCCCGCCCAGAAGAGTCACCAGCCACAGGGCCGCCGTCCAGCCCAGCTGCTGCGCCAGCAGCAAGCTCAATGGCACGCCCAGCACCGTGCCGCCCGCCATGCCGCCCATGATCACGCCGATGGCCTTGCCTCGCTGCTGTGGCGCCGACACGCCCGCCGCCGCCGCGATACCGAGCGCCAGGTAGACGCCCGCACCGATGCCGGCAATGGCCCGCCATGTCAGCAGGCTGCCGAAACCGGACGCCAGCGCGCTGGCCCCATTCGCCAGCACGAACACGCCCAAGGCGATCAAAAGGCCGGAGCGTTGCGCGCGCGCCGGCAGCAAGGCCACGGCCAAGGGTGAGCCGAGGCCATAGGCCAGGGTAAACGCCGTCACCAGTTGCGCCGCCATCGCCAGCGAGATGGAAAACGCGCCGGCGATCATCGGCATCAAGCCCGCCGTCACGTACGACGCCATGCCCAGCGCGAACGCACCAATGGCGATCAGGTAGACGGTGGCGGGAAGAACCGTCGCGGAGGCAGCAGGTGCGCCGCAGGGAGAAGAATCGTGCATGGACCAGCCCTCAGGAAGAAAGCAGGCATTCTGGAATACAATATAAACAATTACAATTTAACTGTTTATGCTATTACTGATAGCAACAGCCTCACGGGAAGGACCGCACCATGCGCACCTTGCAACGCACCCGCCACGAACTGGCAGCCTACCTGCAGGCGCGGCGCGCGCGGCTGTCGCCGGAAGACGTGGGTTTACCCGGTGGAGGACGGCGGCGAACGCCCGGCTTGCGCCGCGAAGAAGTGGCGGCGCTGGCTGGCGTGGGGCTGACCTGGTACACGTGGCTGGAGCAGGGGCGCGACATCGGCGTCTCGAGCGTCTTTCTCGACAAGCTGGCCGAAGTGCTGAAACTGGACGCGGCAGAACGCCGCCACCTGTTCCTGCTCGCGCATGCGCGTCCGCCGGTCGAAGAAGGCAAGACGTTTTGCGTGGTGCCGCCGCCGGTGCGCCGATTGATGCACGAGCTGGCGCATCCGGCCTATGTGCTCAACCTGCGCTGGGACGTACTGGCGTTCAATGCGGGCGCCGACACCCTGTTTGGCTTCGGCGCGCATGCCGCCTCTCGCCGCAATCTGCTGTGGCTGTTGTTTACCGACCCGCTGCTGCGCGCACGCTTCACGGCCTGGGAAGAGCAGGCGCCGCTGATGCTGTCGAGCTTTCGCCGCGACTACGCGCGCGCCACGCAGGAAGCGGACATCCACGCGCTGGTGGAGGAACTGGAAAAAGTCTCGCCCGAATTCAAGCGATGGTGGCGCCGCCACGACGTGCATGCGCCATGTGCAGGCGTGCGCCGCCTGGACGTCGATGGCGAACAGGTCGCCTATGAACACACCACACTGACCATCGATGCGGACCGCCATCTGCGGCTGGTCGTGTATGCGCGCCAGGCGCCGGAGTAAACGGGGCGCACAACGAAAAAACCGCTGGCCCTCTTGCGAGGAACCAGCGGCTTAGAATTGGTTGCGGGGACAGGATTTGAACCTGTGACCTTCGGGTTATGAGCCCGACGAGCTGCCAGACTGCTCCACCCCGCAGGCGAATTATATACCAGTTTGCTGCACTGCGGGGAGCTAATCGCGGCAGGCGGCTGGAAGAGCTGTATGCGCGGCTTGAGAATGGAAAAAGCCGCTGATCTTTTGCAAGTATCAGCGGCTTTCCGGTATTGGTTGCGGGGACAGGATTTGAACCTGTGACCTTCGGGTTATGAGCCCGACGAGCTGCCAGACTGCTCCACCCCGCACAAGAATTATAAGGGCAAACGGGTGGCTTAGGCAATAGCTATCTCAAATTCAACCGTAATAGACCAATCTAATGAATGCACGGACAATATGATCGCCAGCCAATCGCGCCTGCGCAGCTCGCCACGCGGCACGCAATCGGTGTACAGTAAGCGTTACACGAGACATCTCTTATCCTAAGCCTGCCCATGAAATTCTGCTCCGAATGCGCCCATCCTGTCAGCCTCTCCATTCCGGAAGGCGACAACCGTCCCCGCTATGTCTGCGCCAACTGCGACGCCATCCATTACCAGAACCCGAAAATGGTGGTCGGCTCGATCCCCGTGTGGGAAGAAGATGGCCAGCTGCAGGTCTTGCTGTGCAAGCGGGCCATCGAGCCGCGCCTCGGCTACTGGACCTTGCCGGCCGGCTTCATGGAAAACGATGAAACGACGTCCGACGCGGCCGAGCGCGAAACGGTGGAGGAAGCGGGCGCGAATATCGAACTGGGGCCCCTGTTTTCGCTGCTGAACGTGCAGCGCGTGCACCAGGTGCACCTGTTCTACCTGGCGCGTTTGCGCGACCTCGATTTCGCGCCGGGCATCGAAAGCCTCGACGTGCAGCTGTTTACGGAAGCGCAGATCCCCTGGGATGACCTGGCCTTCCCCACCATCCGCGCGACCCTGGAACTGTTTTTTGCGGACCGCGTGAAAATCCGCGAAGGCGGCAGCTACGGCGTCCATACGGGCGACATCACGCGCCCGATGGCGCGCGCGGACGCAGAGTAAGCCACCACGCCGCATGATTCCCTGGCTCGACATCCACACCCCGTTCCCCGACGTCTCGCGCGCCCTGACCGACGAGGCGCCCGGCCTGCTGGCGGCCGGCGCCGACCTGTCGCCCGCGCGCCTGCTCGACGCTTACCGGCGCGGCATCTTTCCCTGGTTTTCCGAAGGCCAGCCCATCCTGTGGTGGAGCACCGATCCGCGCATGGTGCTGATGACGGAAGACTTCAAGGTGTCCGACAGCCTGGCCAAGGCGATCCGCAAGGTCGAACGCAGCGCCGCCACGGATGGCCGCTGGCAGCTGCGCTTCGACGGCGATTTCGAGGCCGTCATGCGCGCCTGCGCAGCGCCGCGCAAGGATGGCCCTGGCACCTGGATTTCGGACGAGATCATCGCCGGCTACACGGGCTTGCACAAGCTGGGCTACGCGCATTCGTCGGAACTGTGGCTTGACGGTGAACTGGTGGGCGGCGCGTATGGCGTGTCGATCGGGCGCATGTTCTATGGCGAATCAATGTTCGCCCGCGTCTCGGATGGCTCGAAGATTGCGCTGGCGCAGCTGGTGCGCTTCTTGAAGGCGCGCGGCGTGGCCATGATTGACTGTCAGCAAGAAACGAAACACCTGGCCTCGCTGGGCGCGGCGCCCATTTCGCGCGCGCGCTTCCTGGCCCATGTACGGATCGCCATTGAAGCAGCGCAAATCACCGATTGGCATGCTGCGCCACCGGCGTAAAAAAGCTATGATAGCTCAAGGCACACCGCCAGGCACACCGCCGCGGACAGACCAGACAGGATCAGCATGACGCACCTGAACGAACTACCGTTTGCCACCCTGCAGTTCTACACGACGGCGCCCTATCCGTGCAGCTACCTGGACGACCGCCAGGCCCGCTCGCAGGTGGCCACGCCTTCGCACCTGATCAACAGCGACGTGTACTCGGAACTGGTGCGCAACGGCTTTCGCCGCAGCGGCATTTTCACCTACCGCCCGTATTGCGACGGCTGCCAGGCCTGCATTCCCGTGCGCGTGGTGGCCGGCGAATTCACGCCGAACCGCAACCAGCGCCGCGCCTGGAACCGGCACGCCGGCCTGCAGGCGGGCGTGGCCACCCTCTCCTTCCTCGACGAGCACTACGAACTGTACCTGCGCTACCAGAGCACGCGCCACGCGGGCGGCGGCATGGACCAGGACAGCCGCGACCAGTACGCGCAGTTTTTGCTGCAAAGCCGGGTCAACACGCGCCTGGTGGAGTTCCGTGACCCCGACGGCATCCTGCGCATGGTCAGCATCATCGACGTGCTGGCCGATGGCCTGTCGTCCGTCTACACTTTTTTCGACCCGGACGTGCCCGGCGCCTCGTACGGCACCTACAACGTGCTGTGGCAAATCGCCCAGGCGCACGAGCTGGGGCTGCCCTACATCTACCTGGGCTACTGGATCGAACAGAGTCCGAAGATGGCCTATAAAATCAACTTCAAGCCGCTGGAAGCACGGATCAAGGGGCAGTGGGTGGTCCTGTAAAAAAGGGGCTTTCGCCCCTTTTTCTTCTTGATCCCCTTTATTTACTCTTGTCCGGAAACGCCGGACGCTTGGGCAGCACGGGCGGGTTCTTCGCCAGCTCGGCCTGTATCACCTCGATCGCTTTTTCCAGCTGCGGATCGCGACCGGCGATGACGTCGGCCGGCGTTTGCTCGACTTCGATATCGGGCGGCACGCCTTCGTTTTCCACGCCCCAGCCGTTTTCGCGCGTCCAGAACGCCAGATTCGGCGCCGTGATGTTGCCGCCATCCATCAGCACGGGGAAGCCGAGGATGCCCACCAGGCCGCCCCACGTGGCCTTGCCGATCAGCGGACCCATGTTATTTTTGCGGAACATCCACGGCAGCAGGTCGCCGCCCGAGCCGGCCGTCTCGTCGATCAGCATGGCGCGCGGGCCCTGGATCGAAGCGGACGGCGTCTTCATGTCGGCGCCGTAGCGCATGGTCCACCAGGCGATTTCCTTCTTCTGCAGGATCTCGATGTAGTAATCGGCCACGCTGCCACCGCCATTGAAACGCTCGTCGACGATGATGGCCTGCTTGTCCGCCTGCGGGAAGAAATAGCGTTTGAAGTAGGTGTGGCCCAGGCCCGCCGTATTCGGCACGTACACGTAGGCCACCTTGCCGCCGGTCGCGGCATTAACCTTGCGCATATTGCCTTCGATCCAGTCGCGGTTGCGCAAGGCATCCTCGGTCGGCACAGGCACCACGGTGATCGTGCGCGCGCCCTTGCCGTCAGCCGAGGGTCCCACGGTCAGGTCGATGGCCTTGCCGGCCGTGTTCTCGAAGGCGCTGTACAAGTTGGTGGGTGGCGTCAGCGGGCGACTGTCGACGGCCAGCAGGTATTCGCCCGCCTTGACGTTCAAGCCCGGCTCCGTCAGCGGCGCGCGCAGGGCGGGATTCCAGTTCAAGCCGCCATACACTTTCTTGAAGCGGTAATGGCCATCGCTCACTTCATAGTCGGCGCCCAGGAGTCCCCCCGGAACCTTCTTCGCCTCGATAAAATCGTCGCCGCCACCGCCGCGGTGGTGGCCCACGGCCAGTTCGCTGCACATCCATTGAATCAGGCGGTTCAGGTCCGCGCGGCTGGACAGCTCGGGCAGGAAGACCGCGTACTTGTCGCGCATGGCCTTCCAGTCCACGCCATGCATGCCCGGGTCATAAAAGTAATCGCGGTTGATGCGCCACACTTCATTGAAAATCTGCGTCCACTCGGCGCGCGGATCGGCTTTTACTTCGATGGCGTCGACCTTGATCTTGCCTTCGCCCGGCATTAGCAGCTTGCCCGTGGCGGAGCCCATGGCCCAGTTATCCTTCTGGCGATACAACAGCTTCTTGCCGTCGGCGGACACTTCGAAATCGTCGGCTTCGGCCACCACGGTTTCCGCCTTGCGCTCCTTCAGGTCGAAGCGCTGCACGGCCTTCTTGCCATCGCTTTCGCGCAGCAAAAAGATCTGTCCCGCAGCGCCGGCGGCCAGGCTGGAAAACTGCGCGGCCGGCAGCGGCAAGTCGACGATGCGCGTGGCGATGCCGTCGAAATCGATGCTGATCGGCGCCACCGGCGCCACGGCCACTTTCGGGTCGTCGCGGCCCGTCTTCGGATCGATCTTTGCTTCGTTCTTCGGCTCCGCTTCCGCCTTGGCCGTTTCTTTTTTCGCGTCCGTGCTGACGGCCTTTTCCTCGTCGCTCTCCTTGATCAGGGGCGACGGCAAATCGCGCCGCAGCACGGCCATCCACACGGTGCGCGTCACCAGGTTGTCTTCGTTCTGCTGCGAGAACCAGTTGTTGCTGGGGCCTGCATTCGTCGACGCGAAGAAGTACAGGTATTTGCCGCTCTTGTCGAATACAGGTTCGGCCACGTCGGACAAGCCATCAGTCACGGGCATCGACTTGTTCTGCTCGACGGAATAGATGTAGGCGCTGCGCGTGTAGGTGGGCGAATTGAGCGTGTAGGCCAGCCAGCGCGAATCGGGTGCCCACGAGGCGCGCATGCTCTTGTCGACGCCATACATCGGCTCCGTGGCGATTTTTTGCACCTTGCCCGTGCCAACGTCGATCACGTACATGCTCCAGCCATTGTCGGCAAACGCGATCTTTCTGCTGTCGGGCGACCAGACCGCATTGTCATAGAAGCCGCTGCCATTGAGCTTGAACTTGCGCACCGCGCCCTTGCCATCCTGGGCCCGCACATGCAATTCGTATTCGCCCGACTCGTCCGAAAAATACGCGACCGAACGGCCATCGGGCGACCAGATCGGCGTGCGCTCGTGGGCGCCAGGCGTCTGCGTCAGGTTGCGCACGTCGCCCTTGTCGGCGGGGATGGTAACGATCTCGCCCCGGTACTCGAAGGCCACGCGGGCGCCCGATGGCGAAATCGACGCGTCGCGGATGTATTTCGCATTCTTGACCCAGCGCGGGCGCGCCTGCCCCAGGTCGCTGGCCACGCCTATGGTCAGCTTGCGCGCCTGGCCGCTGGCGATGTCGAACGCATGCAGATAGCCGGCCTGCTCGTAGACGATGGTGCCGTTCGCCGCCGATGCATTCAGCACGGGGAAATCCGCATGCCGCGTCAGCTGGCGCACGGCCTTGGTTTTCACGTCATACGCAAACAGGTTGAATTCGCCGTTGCGGTCCGAGCGAAAGTACACGGTGTCGCCTATCCACATCGGGTCGACGTCGTTCGAGCGCGTCGTCGGCTGGGGAATCTTCTCGATGGATTTGTCGGCCGACGAGAATAGCCACAGCCAGGAATTGGTGCCGCCCCGGTAGCGTTTCCACTGCTTGAAGGCGGGCGCCAGGGGGTTGTAGGCGATGCGCTTGCCATCGGGCGAATAGGTGGCGCGCGAGGCGTTGGGAATTTCCAGCTGCGTTTCCACGCCGCCCGCCACCGGCACCGTAAACAGCTTCTGGAAGCGGTTGTTGAAGGCGGCGCGGGGCGATGTGAACATGATGGACTGGCCATCGGGCGTGAACGCCTGCGCCAGATCGACGCCCGGGTGGAACGTCAGGCGGCGTGGCACGCCGCCGGCGGCCGCGATCACATACACGTCAACATTGCCGTCGATATTCGCGCTATACGCGATCAGGCTGCCGTCAGGCGAAAACACGGGATTGGACTTGTCGCCCAGGTCGGACGTCAATCGCCGCGCGCCGCCGCCATCGAGGTTCGACAGCCACAGGTCACCCGCATAGATGAAGGCGATATGGCGGCTGGAGACGGCCGGTTCGCTCAGCATGCGGGTGTCTTGCGTATTGGGCAGGGCCAGGGCCGGGTGGCTCAGCAGCAGTGCGCTGGCGGCCGCGATGGCTGTCAAGATGCGTGTCTTTTTCAATCGATGTCTCGCTTATGAAGTCAACAGAACAGAGAAAAAACAGGAAGGTCCGCGGCCGAATGCGAATTATTAATGAATTAATGTTGCATTTGACCAAAGAGAACTATACACCCGGCAGCCGCGCGGAACACGGTAAAATACGGCACTTATTTCGCGCGCCGCCAGCCCTTCCCGGCAGCCCGCACACCTACTCAAAGCGCCCCATGTCTGAAAAATTCCTGTACTCCCTCGCCCGCCCGCTGCTGTTCTCGATGGATGCCGAAGCGGCCCACCATCTCACCCTGCCCGCCCTGAAACGCGCCAGCGCGCTGGGCCTGACGAAGCTGGCCGGCAAACCGGCGGCGGACCCGCGCACGGTGATGGGCATCACCTTCCCGAACCCAGTCGGCCTGGCCGCTGGCCTGGACAAGGATGGCGCCTACATCGACGCGCTGGCCGACCTGGGTTTCGGCTCGATCGAAGTAGGTACCGTCACGCCGCGCGCGCAGGCGGGCAATCCGAAACCGCGCATGTTCCGCCTGCCGCAGGCGCAGGGCATCATCAACCGCATGGGTTTCAATAATGGCGGCGTCGACGCCTTTGTGGCCAACGTGCAGGCGTCGAAGTTCTACCAGGACCGCGCCGGCGTGCTGGGCCTGAACATCGGCAAGAATGCCGATACGCCCATCGAGCGGGCGGCCGACGATTACCTGCTGTGCCTGGAAAAAGTCTATCCGTATGCCAGCTATGTGACGGTGAACATCTCGTCGCCGAACACGAAGAATTTGCGCCAGTTGCAGGGCGCGTCCGAACTCGACGCCCTGCTGTCGCAACTCAAGGAAGCGCAGGCACGCCTGGCGGACAAGCACAAGCGCTACGTGCCGCTGGCCCTGAAAATCGCGCCGGACATGGATGGCGAGCAGGTGAAAAGCATCGCCGACTCGCTCACGCGCCACCAGATCGATGGCGTCATCGCCACCAACACGACCCTCTCGCGCAGCGCCGTCGAAGGCATGCCGCACGGCGCCGAAGCGGGCGGCCTGTCGGGCGCGCCTGTGTTCGAACTGTCAAACAATGTCATCCGCTTGCTGAAAGCGGAACTGGGCGACGCGCTGCCCATCATCGGCGTGGGCGGCATCATGCAAGGCAGCGATGCCGTGGCCAAGTTCGAAGCGGGCGCGCAGTTGGTGCAGCTGTACAGCGGCCTGATTTACGCGGGCCCCGCCCTCATCAAGGATTGCGCGCGCGCGCTGCGCGGCAAGCAGGCCCGCTAAGGAAACGGCATGGAAAAGGCCAAGCCGGTTCGCAGCAGTTTGGAAGTGAGCCGGATTTGCCTGGGCACGATGACCTCCGGCGAGCAAAATAGCGAAGCCGAAGCGCACAGCCAGCTCGATGACACGTTCGGGCGGGGCATCAACTTCGTCGATACGGCGGAGATGGAATGGCAGTATTATCGTCAAAACGTCACATAATTCTGCTGGACCCGCCTTCATAAGGCAGATCAACGGACAAGAAGTTCACCTGGTATTTTTTAAAGTATGGTGACAAGTCACACGACAATAGAATCCATACAATCAAGACATTTTCGTTTGATTGGCAGCGCGCATGAAATCAACGAACGCACGCAGCTTGCCCGGCATGTGCTGGCGATGTGGATAGTAGAGATGAAAAGCGTCATCCAAGGCCCAGTGCTGCTTCAGGATCTGTCGTAGCATGCCGCCCACTAGTTCTTTCTTCGCAAACTCTTCCAAGATGAATGCGATTCCCTGGCCGTGTATCGCGGCATCCAGCACGGAGCGCATTTCGTCAAAAATATAGCGCCCTTGTACTTCGATTTGTACCATCTGACCGCGATCTTCGAACTTCCATTCGTACAGCCTCCCACCAACGCAATAACGCTGACGCAGGCAGTTGTGCTTGAGCAGGTCAGCCAATGTATGCGGTTCACTGCGCTCCCGGAAATAATCTGGTGCCGCCACCACGATTCTTTTTTGTAACCCGCCCAGCTGGACGGAAATCATATCGTTCTGCAATTTTCTCCCCATGCGTATGCCGATATCAAAGCCGGCGCTGACGATATCGGTCAGTTGATTATCGAGCGAGATCTCGACATTGATGAGCGGGAATTGATCCAGAAACGATGCCATGTGCGGCTCGATCAAGATATGGTAGGCGACGTAGGATGAACTGACGCGCAACATGCCTGACGGTTGATCAGTTGCAAGCAAAGCTTGTGACAGTGAGTTTCTGATCACGGCAAGTGCAGGCGCCAATGTCGCGTTCAATGACGCACCAGCCTCTGTCAGACTGACACTGCGTGTGGTGCGATTAAACAGCCTCACATTCAACTGCGCTTCCAGGTTTTTGATCGTGCGTGATACCGCAGTCGGCGTGACGCCTATTTCTGCGGCAGTGCGCGCGAAATTCAAATGCCTGGCGGCGGCCTCAAAGGTCAGCAAGCCCGGAAGATACAGCGGCGACACAGGAATGATGTCTTCAATGCCTTCAACATTCTGTGAAGGCTCAATTATGAATTTTCTGTTCATACATTATCTCAATTTATGATTATTTACTTCATTATCGCTGATCCGCATACTGATCGTATCAAACACATCAATTCGGCCAGCCGGCCATCTTTCAAGAAAAGGCATCATCATGAAAACCCTCCGCTCCGCTCTCGCCTTTTCCATCGTGGCCTTGTCTCAAGGCGATGTTTTTGCAGCCAGCCTGCCCGGCGTCGAACAGAACACGGCAAAATTCTTGCAAGCCCTTGAAGGCAGCACACCGCTAGAGACCATGGCGCCTGTCGATGCCCGCGCCGCGCTGGCGAGCGCGCAAGCTGGCGCCAATGTCGAGTTGCCGGCGGCTGATGTCAGCGAGAAAACAATCCATGTCAATGGCAGCGACCTGAAGCTGACCATCGTGCGCCCGGCAGGCAGCAAACAAAAGATCCTGCCCGCGTTCATGTACTTCCATGGCGGCGGCTGGGTGCTTGGCGATTTCCCGAGCCACGAGCGGCTGGTGCGTGACCTTGTGATCGGCTCGGGCGCGGTGGCGATTTTCGTTAACTACAGCCTGTCGCCGGAGGCGAAATACGGCGTCGCCATCGAGCAAGCTTATGACGCGACCAAATGGGTGGCCGAACATGGCAAACAGATCAACGTCGACGGCAAGCGTCTCGCCGTCGCAGGCAATAGCGCGGGTGGCAACATTGCCGCCGTGGTTGCCTTGATGGCCAATGAAAAGGGGACACCTGCACTGCGTTCGCAAGTTTTGCTGTGTCCTGTGACGGATGCGAACTTCGACACGCCGTCGTATAAACAGTTTGCCAACGGCTACTTCCTGACAAAAGACCTGATGGCATGGTTCTGGGACAATTACACGACGGATGCCAAGGCACGCAAGCAGATCTACGCTTCGCCGCTGCAGGCGACGACTGCACAACTCAAGGGGTTGCCGCCGACGCTGATCCAGACCGCCGAATTCGATGTCTTGCGCGATGAAGCAGAAGCTTATGGCCGCAAGCTCGACGCTGCGGGTGTGAAGGTAAAGTCGGTGCGCTACAACGGCCTGATTCACGATTTCGGTCTATTGAATGTGAATAGTCATGTTCCGGTGATCCGCAGCGCAATAGCTCAGGCATCGCAAGAGCTCAAGACCAACCTGGATAATTAACCTCAAGGTAGAACTGGACGTCTAGGCCGCGACTTTTATCGCGCGCCTTGCGCACGAGAAGACTCAATTATGACTTTTCTGTTCATACCATATCTCATTCTGCGACTATTTACGTCACTATCGTCGGTCTGCATACTGATCATATAAACAAATCAGTCTGCTTGCGGCAGACATTCTCAAGAAAAATCCATGAGCAAAAGCTTCGAACCCCTGACATTGCGTGGCGTCACCCTGCGCAACCGCTATGCCCTGAGCCCGATGTGCCAGTACACGGCAAAAAACGGCTACACAAGCGACTACCACGCTGTCCACTACGGCCGTTTCGCCTTGGGCGGCTTCGGCCTGATGATGGTCGAAGCGACCGCCATCTCGCCCGAAGGACGCATCACACATGGCGACCTGGGCCTGTGGGATGACGCACACATTCCCGGCTTGGCGCGCATCGCTGCCTTTGCAAAGGCCTACGGCGCCACGCCTGGCATCCAGATCGGCCATGCGGGACCAAAAGCGAGCATCCAGCGCGCCTTTGAAGGCAACGGCCCTTTGAACGACATGGACGCTGCACGCGGTGAGACACCTTGGGAAGTGGTGTCGCCCAGCGCGCGTCCGGTGGCCGATGGCTGGCTGCTGCCCACAGCCCTCGATGCTGGTGGCATCGCCAAGGTCCGCACCGACTTTGCTGCTGCGGCCCGCCGCGCGCTGGAGGCGGGCTTTGAAGTACTTGAGCTGCACTATGCGCATGGCTTCCTGCTCAACGCTTTCCTGTCGCCGCTGACCAATGACCGCACGGATGAATATGGCGGCAGCTTCGAGAACCGCATCCGCCTGGCGATGGAAATCGCCCGCGAAGTGCGCGCCATCTGGCCGCAGGACAAGCCGCTGTTCGTGCGCCTGTCGGCGGTCGACGGCAGTAGCACTGGCTGGACTATCGATGACAGCGTCGCCCTGGCCGAAGCCCTGAAGACGGTCGGTGTCGACATCATCGACTGCTCGTCCGGTGGTTTCGGCGTCTACGAATATCCGAACGGTTATGGCTTCCAGGTGCCGTTCGCCGCGCAAATCCGCCGCGAAGCCAATATTGGCACCATGGCCGTCGGCATCATAGTCGATCCGGTGCAGGCAGAAAGCATCATCGCCTCCGGCCAGGCCGACCTGGTCGCGCTGGGCCATGCGGCGCTGCGCGATCCACACTTTCCCCTGCATGCACAGCAGGCAGGGGCCAGCCAGGACGCAGCCTATGCAGACTGGAATGTCCAGGCCGGCTGGTGGCTCGATCACCGCGCCAGCAAATTGGACCAACTGGGTCCATGGACCCCGGCGACGGCTGCGGCTGCCCATCAGGATTAAACCCCTGCCGGCCAGGACGGCCGGCTTTTCAGCGTGACCAACCAGGAGCAACAACATGAGCAAACCGACCTATGTGCAAGACTACCAAGCCATCGTCGACGTACTGAACAAGTACAACGAAGGCTGCAAGCAAGCCGATAGCAGCATCATGAAACCGGCATTCAACGCGCAGGCAACCATGTTCAGCAGTGACGCTGAAGGCAAGCTCGCTGGCGGTGGTATTCAAACGCTGTTCGACGGCATCGATACCGTTTTCCAGCCATCGCCTGAGGCGCAAGGGGCAATCGTCAGCGTCGATATCGTCGGCACCGCCGCCAGTGCGCGCATCGACACGAACGATGTATCGGGCTTCTGCTTCACCGACTTCTTCCACTTGCTGAAAGTCGAAGGCAAGTGGACGATCGTGAGCAAAATCTTCCACACGCACGTCGCACCTTAGCACCTTCAACTGCGGGGATACGTTATCTGTTCCGCGATAAGCATGCATGGCAGTTCCGGCCTGTCGCCAGAGCTGCTGCCTTCATCAGTACTTGCAATTATTATCATGAGTGACTCAATGAAAAAAAACCTCTCCAAGACTTTGCTGTTCGCCGCAATCATTTCTGGCTTTGGCGCCACTGCTCAAGCAGCAGACCTGCCCGGCGGCCAGCAAATTGCCAGTAGCAAGGCCATCAACACACCTACCTATGTGCAAGACTACCAAGCCATCGTCGAGGTACTGAACAAATACATAGACGGCTGCAAACAGGCTAGCAGCACGGTCATGAAACCAGCGTTCAGCGAAAAAGCCACCATCTTCAGCGTCGATGCCAAGGGCAAGCTGACTGGCGGCTCGATCCAGGAACTGTTTAATGCTATCGACAACCCGCCATTTCGCCCATCACCTGAAGCTCAAAGCGTGATCGTCAAAGTCGATATCGTCGGCACCGCTGCCAGTGCGCGCGTCGACTCCAACGATGTGTCGGGCTTCTCGTTCAGCGACTTCTTCCACCTGCTCAAGGTCGAAGGCAAGTGGATAATCGTCAGCAAGATATTCCATACCCACGTCGCGCCCTGAGCGCTGGCTGCGTAGCGCTCAGGCAAGCGCGTTTATTGGAAGAAGCCTGACCGCGTACGCAGCAAGCTTGCTCATTTCGCCTGGCGTCACACCATCGCGTACGTGAATCGACATGCCTTCCAATAAAGTATTGAGCACGGCCGCCAGCGATTTGACCTCTGTTTTGGCAGGCAGCTGGCCGTCCTTGATACCTTTTTTCAGCCGCTTGCTGAAGTGCGTGATGCCCTCTTGCCGCAAGGCCTTGACGGTATCGAACACCTCGACCGACTCCTCCGACACATTGATGGCAGCCAGCACCACCAGGCAGCCACAGGGCACTTGCGGCGAAAGCAAGATTTCGCCAGACTCCTTGAAGAAACGGTCGATCGCGCGATGGACGTCCGGCTCGTCGGCCATGCGCGCCCAAGGTGCATCCCAGTAGGTACGCTCATAGAAATCGACGGCTTCGAGAAACAGCTTGGCCTTGTTGCCGAAGGCGGCATACAAACTGGGCGGGTTGATGCCCATGGCCGAGCACAACTCGGCCAGCGAGGCAGGTTCGTATCCACGACGCCAAAATACATCAAGCGCGCGCACCAAAGCCTCGGTACGGTCGAAGCCACGCGGCCGGCCCTTGATTCGGCTAGTCGATGGAAGATTTTCGGTGCTGGTCATCGGGATTACCACCTGTCTTCAAATTTATTACTTAAAACACTGCTCGTTGCCGAGTATACCGGCCATCACAGGGCAACCGCAATGCAAACAGGCCGCCAGAACAGTTGTCCGGGCAGCCTGGAGTGCAGTACGGCAGCTTACCAGTCCTGGCGGGTCGGCGAGATGATCAGGTCGTTGACGGTCACATTGGCCGGCTGGTCCAGCGCGTAGACGACCGCGCGGCCAATATCTTCAGGCGCAATCGCAATCTTGTTGAGTTCTTGCGCCGCCTTGCGGCCCGCCGGGTCGGTAACCTTGTCGGCCCACCCCGTGTTGATCACGCCCGGGCTGACTGTGTTGACGCGAATACCGTGCTGGACACCAAGCTCCTTGCGCATCGATTCCGTCATCGCCTGGACAAAAAATTTCGTTGCACTGTAGACGCCCGCCGCCGGCCCCACCTGATGGCCGGCAACCGAGTCCATGTTCAGTATCTGGCCGGACTTTTGCGCCAGCATGAATGGCAACACGGCGGCAATCGCGTTCAGATAACCTTTGATGTTAACGTTGATCATCTTTTCCCAGTCGTCGACCGCCAGGTCGGTCCAGTTGGAAAAGAGCATCAGGCCGGCGTTATTGACGAGAATGTCGACCGCGCCGAAATGTTCGTGCGCCGCTTGCGCCAGGGACTTCATCTCGGCTGGGCTGGTGACATCGCACACGATGCCGAGGGCTTGTCCACCTGCCGCGCTCAATTCAGCGACGATGGCGTCCAGGCCTTCCTGGTCGCGCGCCGCCAGGACGACTTTCGCGCCTTTCTCCACCAGCGCGCGCGCCGATGCGGCGCCGATGCCCGACGATGCCCCGGTAATGATGACGATCTTGTTGTGCAGATGACTCATGATGTTTCCTTTTCGGTTGACTGCCCGGCACCGCCGGGCGATAAGTGACTATGAATCGCCGGCGAATCAGCCGGCGGCCGTTGGCCAGTCGGTGTAACCCTTGGCGCCGCCGCCGTAGTAGGACTCGTGCGGCGCGATCGCCAGTTCAATGCCGGACTGCAGCCGGCGCACCAGGTCCGGATTCGAAATGAACAGGCGGCCGAAGGCAACGGCGTCGATCTTGCCTGCCGCGCGGCGCTGTACCGCCATCTCCAGGTCGTAGTTGTTGTTACCGATAAACTGGCCATTGAATTGCGCGCTCAAGGCGTCGAGGTCGATACCCTCCGGCACCTCGCGCGAGGTGGCGGTCGCTCCTTCGACGAAATGCAGATACGCCAGGTTGAAACGGTTCAGCTCGCCGATCAAATGGCCATACGTGGCCATGACGTTGCTGTCCGGCGGCGTGTTGCCCGCGTCCGGCGTGACCGGCGACAGGCGGATGCCGACGCGATCATTACCCCATATCTCGACGATTGCGGCCGTCACTTCGAGCGTCAGGCGGGCACGGTTTTCAATCGAGCCGCCGTAGGCGTCAGTGCGGTGGTTGGTGGAATCGCGCAGGAACTGGTCGAGCAGATAGCTGTTTGCCGAATGCACTTCCACGCCATCGAAACCGGCACGTTTCGCGTTGCGCGCGGCAATCCTGTACTGCTCGATAATGCCGGGAATTTCATCAGTTTCCAGCGCGCGCGGCATCGATACCGGCACGAAACCCTCGGTGGTGTAGGTGTTGCCTTCGGCCTGGATGGCGGAAGGCGCCACGGGAGAGGCGCCTTCAGGTTGCAGGGCAACGTTTGAAAAACGGCCCACATGCCACAACTGGCTGACGATCTTGCCGCCGGCCGCATGCACGGCATCGGTGACCTTTTTCCAGCCTGCGACCTGGGCCTCGCTCCAGATGCCGGGCGTGGCGGCATAGCCGCGTCCCTGCGGCGAGATATTGGTCGCTTCAGCCACGATCAGGCCGGCGCTGGCGCGCTGGGCATAGTACAGCGCATGCATTTCTTCGGGGATGCCCTCCTCGCTATAACGGCTGCGCGTGACTGGCGCCATCACGATACGGTTGGCAAGTTCGATGGCGCCCATGTTGACGGGCGAAAACAAATCGGTACGGCTGGCGTGATCTTTCATGTTTTCCTTGTCTCGACCAGTTCAGGTCGCTAATAGCAATGGCCCGCTCGTGCTGGCCTTCGGTGATATGGGGTGTCTGGCAATCTTGCAGGCACGGCTGAATCGAATCGATTGACACAATCTGTAGCAATCACTATATAATACACGCATTCCGTAGCGATTGCTACAGATCAAACCCGGCAGCTGCCATGGCAGGTGCCGGCCATTCATTTATCGCCAAGGAGCAATCCATGTCCCAACCAAGTTATGTGCAGGAATACAGCGCCATCGTCGACGTGCTCAATCAGTACAACGAAGGTGGCAAACAGGCCAACAGCAGCATCATGAAGCCCGCTTTCAGCGAGCAGGCCACTATCTTTGGCGTCACCGAGGACGGTACGCTGACAGGCGGCGCCATTGCCGGCCTGTTCGAGACCATCGACACGGCATTTCGTCCGTCGCCGGAGGCGCGGGCAGTGATTGCCCGCGTCGACATCGTCGGCTCGGCTGCCAGCGCCCGCATCGATACCAATGATATTTCCGGCTTCTGCTTTACCGACTTCTTCAACCTGCTGAAAGTAGCCGGCAAGTGGACCGTGGTAAGCAAGATCTATCACACCCACGTTGCCCCCTGAAATCGTTTTTCCATAGCCCGACAAGGAACCATCATGAACACCAATATCAAGGCAGTACCGACCAGCCAATACGATGCCGTCATCGCCGTGGCACAACGCTATGTCGATGGCTTGCGCGCTGGCAGTAGCGAAGGCGTCGCACAGGCTTTCCACCAGGATGCCGTGATGTACGGCTTTACCAATGGCGAACTGCTGGGCGGCCCGATCAGCAATCTGTTCGATTTCGTCAAGACCAATGGCAAGGCGCCAGACATCACCACACGCCTCGACGTGCTGGCCATCACGCCAACCACCGCCGTGGTGCGCGTGGATATGGAGAAAGACGCGATTGGCGCCGATTACAACGATTACCTGACCCTGATCAAGTTGCCTGAAGGATGGAAAGTCATCGCCAAGGTCTATCACCAGTTCGCAGCCTGAACATTCACCCGGGACAGGAGTCAATCATGGCAACAGTTGAATATTGCGCCCTGGTCGGGCATGGGGCGGACGCTGTCTGGAGCGTGCTGAAGCAATTTGGCCAGATCAGCACCTGGCATCCGGCCATCACCCACAGCCGTATCGAAGGCGAGTTGCCGGACGGCATGGTGGGCTGCGTGCGCCACCTGACGCTGGAGAACGGCGCCATCCTGCGTGAAAAACTGCTGTCGGTCGATGACAGCGAGCGCGCTCTGTCGTACCGCTTCGAAGAATCGCCACTGCCGGTGGACAATTATGTAGCGACCATCCGCCTGACGCCACTGAGCGGCCAGGCGACGACGCTGATCGCCTGGAAGGCCACCTTCGACCTGCGCAAGCCTGATCCGCAGCAGCAGCAAACGGCGGCGATACACGCGTTGATCGTTGGCGGGCATCAGAGCTTGCAGTCGTATCTGGCAGGGTTGGAGCATAGCTGAGGCAGTACGGCTTGCAGCGCTCAAGCGACCGCAAGCCTTTCCGCCTCAAGGGCGGGCCATTCCCGCCAAGGCCTGTTGCGGTAGCAACGCCTCTTTTTCCCAGCGCGCGATAATCAGCGGCGCAACAGCATTGCCGAGCACGTTGAGGGTTGTCGTGCCGCTATCGATAATCCTGAAAATCCCGGCGATCAGGGCTACGCCTTCCAGCGGCAGTCCGGCCGATGCCAGCGTGGCGGACAAAATGATGATGGCAAAGCCCGGCACCCCAGCTGCCCCTTTCGACGTCAGCACCATTGTGATCACCAGCATGGCTTGCTGTGTCACCGACAGGTCGATGCCATATAGTTGCGCGATAAAGATGGTCGCCACGCCAAGGAAGATGGCCGCGCCGTCCAGGTTGAAGGCGTAGCCGACCGGCACCACGAAGCTGACGATGCGCCGTGGCACGCCATAGGCTTCCAGTTTTTCCATCAGTTGCGGCATCACGGCAGCAGAGGCGGCGCTGGAAAAGGCCAACAGCAATTCATCCCGGAAATAGCGTATCAACTTGAAGATGTTTTCTCCGATCAGGTAGCAAATGCCGCCGAGCACCACCAGCGCGAACAGCAGCAACGCCAGGTACACCACGCCGATCAGTTTCAACAGCGGCAACAGCGAGGCGAAGCCGAAGCTGCAGACGGTGGCGCCTATCATGCCGAACACACCGATCGGCGCATACGCCATCACGATGCGCACCACCTTGAACATGGTGTCGAGTATGCCTTGCAGCACTGCCACCACCGGTGCGCTGCGGGCTTGCGGCAGCGAATTGAGGGACAGGCCGAACAGCACGGCAAAGAACAGGATGGACAGCAATTTTCCTTCCGCCAGGGCCACGAAAATATTGTCCGGGACGATATTTTGCAGGATTACCAGCGCGCCTTTGGGCGGCTCCATCTTCATGGCCGTGCTGCCATGGACCATGGAGGAGATATCGGTACCCGTGCCAGGCTGGAACAGATTGGCCAGCAGCAGGCCTACGACGATGGCAAGGCTGGTGATGCCGAAAAAATAGCCGAGCGACTTCATGCCCATACGGCCGAACGACTTGTTGTCGCCGCCTGCTATGCCCAGCACCATGCAGCAAAACACCAGCGGCACCACCACCATCTTCATCATCTTGATAAAGATATCGCCCAAGGGCTTGAGCACTTGCGAGCCGACCCAGTCCTGGTGCAAGGGATGCGTGTTGAAATACCAGCCGACCAGTATGCCCAGCGCCAGTCCGATGGCGATTTGTACAACCAAAGAAATCCGTTTCATGCCTGTCCCCGTTTTATTGTATGGCACTGGACACGGGTCAGCCCCGTGCCCGCTCCGGTATTACTTGGCGAACAGCTGGTCGATGTTCTGGAAGGCCTTGAACTCAAGGGCGTTACCGCATGGGTCAAACAGGAACATGGTGGCCTGCTCGCCGACCTGGCCCTTGAAACGGATGTACGGTTCGATGACGAACCTGGTGCCGAAAGTTTTCAGACGCTCGGCCAGCGCTTCCCATTCGCTCCAAGCGAGCACGACGCCGAAGTGCGGCACCGGTACGTCATGTCCATCGACCGGGTTGGAATGCACATGTTCCTGGGAGGCAGTCTTCGGATGTTCATGGATCACCAGTTGATGTCCAAAAAAATTGTAGTCGACCCATTGCGTGCTGGATCGCCCCTCTTCCAGGCCAAACACATCGCTGTAGAAGCGGCGCGCCGCCGGCAAGTCATAGACGGGAATGGCAAGGTGGAAAGGTGAAAGGCTCATCGTAAAATCTCCTGTTGGTGTGTGGTCGGCGTCGTGATCCAGCGCGGTGCGGGGAAGTCAATGACGTTGCTCAAGTATTGTAGAATCTTGAAATGAAAAAAATAATCAATATATTTTTTCCATAAACACAAACAGGATTGATGAATGATACGAGAACTCAAGACCTTGGTCTCGGTCGCGCGCGAAGGCACGTTTGCGGCCGCCGGCGACAAGATCGGACTCACGCAAGCGGCGGTCAGTGCGCAGATGCAGCGCCTGCAGGCAGAACTGGGCTTGTCGCTGTTTGACCGCGCGGGGCGTTCCTCTCGTCTGAACAAGATGGGACATCAGATACTGGAGCAGACCCAAGAGTTACTGCGTCTGTACGACAACCTGGGATCTGCCAGCGCCGGGGCACCAGCAGCCAAAGTCACCATCGGCGCGATTGCCTCGGTCCAGCGCTCCTTCTTACCGGATACACTGGCGACGCTGCACCGGCAACTGCCCGATTGCCGCACGCGCGTATTGCCAGGCTTGTCGATGGAATTGCTGAACATGGTCGACGCTGGCGAGATCGACATGGCCGTCATCATTCGTCCACCGTTCGCCCTGCAGAGCGACTTGCGCTGGACCACACTGGCACGCGAACCGTTCCGTCTGATCGTGCCACGCGATGTGCCTGGTGATGACTGGGTGGAGTTGTTGTCGCAGCAACCGTTCGTGCGCTATGACCGCGCCTCGTTCGGCGGACGCCAGGTCGACCGTTTTTTGCGAAAAATGCAGGTGTCCGTGCATGAAGTGTGTGAAGTCGACGAACTCGACGCAATCGTCAAGCTGGTGGGCAACCGCGTGGGCGTGGCCTTGTTGCCACAAACAGCAGCCCATCGGCACTGGCCGGCGGCCATGCGTGTCGTCGACCTGGGGGCACACACTTTTCATCGGGATATCGGACTGGTATACCGCTATCAAGCGAGCCTGAGCGCGCCTGCACGCATGCTGGTCGATTTGATAGAGGAACATGCCCAAGCAATCAGCCTCGACTCAACTTGGAATGATTCAGAATAGTTTCTTGCACCTGCTTCTTGTGACGGCTTGCCGGATTACTGAAGTTGGCCATGATCCGCAGAAAAAAACCAAAGATGCGAATGGTTTGGAGGCTGACGAAATATCAGAAAATGGCGTTTTTTTGCCAAGATATTAAAATACATTTTCATCACCGTGTATTTGAACGGATGGCGGTGCATGCGCCACCAGGCGCTCTCTCTCATCGCAGATAGTCGTATTTATACAACAGCTGGCAATTTACTGCTGTGCAGCATTGCAGCCTTGCCATGCCCGGTCGTATGCTGGAAACGAGGCTATATGCGCTACTCGCGCCATGTTGACGTCTTTCAGATATTTATTGCATATCGATAGACAGAACGATTCGTAAGCACGCCGCGTGCCCACTGTTAATCTGATTGCATCATCGGACCGCCATGGTCCGCGCAACCACCAACCGAAGAGATATCGTCGATGAGTTCAAGCACCGCCCGCTCCCAGCTTCCCGCCCTCCCCGTCAAAACCGTTATCGCCGCCAGCCTGCTCGCCTGCTTCAGCCTGCCGATGCTGGCGCAAGCGCAGCAAGAACTGCCGGCCGAAGGCGAATTGCAGTCGGTCGTGGTCACCGGCACCTTCGCCAAGAACCGCCGCACCATCGATTCCGAATCGCCGATCGACATCCTTACGTCGCGCGACTTGCAAAGCACAGGTTCAGGCGAACTGGCCACCGTGCTGGCGCGCCTGCTGCCATCGCTGAACTTTGCCCGCGCCACGGGCGCCGACGCCAGCGACGCCGTGCGTCCGGCGCAATTACGCGGCCTGTCGCCCGACCAGACCCTGGTACTGGTGAACGGCAAGCGCCGCTACACGTCGGCCGTCGTCAACGTCAACGGTTCGCTGGGCCGCGGCTCGGCGCCCGTCGATCTGAACGCCATCCCGCTGGCCGCCATCGACCACGTGGAAGTGTTGCGCGATGGCGCGGCGGCCCAGTACGGTTCCGATGCGATCGCCGGCGTGATCAACATCATCCTGAAAAAAGGCGCGGCCGGCGGCGACGTCGAAGTCGGTTACGGCCAGACGCAGGAACGCGACGGCAAGCAAAAATCGATCAAGGGTTCGGCCGGCTTCGCCCTGGGCGACGACGGCTGGGTACGCATTTCGGCGGAAGTGGCCGAACGCGACCCGACCAACCGCGCAGGCGCCGATTTCCGCAATCCGCTGGAACCGCGCTATGGCAAGGTCAACCAGCGCTATGGCGACCCGGAAAGCAAGCCGGCAACGATTTTCCTCAACAGCGAATACCGCATCAACGACAATATCGACTGGTATGCCTTCGGCAACTACGGCAAGCGCGACACGTCGGCCGCTGCCACCTGGCGCACGGCCCTGATCCAGGATTCCGTCACCAAGGCGTACTCGCAGCGCACGCCGATCTTCCCGGAAGGCTTCTTGCCGCTGCAAAACAGCACCCTGACAGACCAGTCCATCGTCACGGGCTTGCGCGGCGAAGCGGCCGGCTGGCGCTGGGATGCCAGCCTGAACTACGGCAGCAACAAGTTCGAACTGGACCTGGACAACACGGTCAACCAGTCGCTGGGCGCAAACAGCCCCACGCATTTCTATGCAGGCTCGCTGAAAAACGAACAGACGGTATTCAACCTCGATGCGGCGCGCGAGTTTCCCGTGTCTTACTTTACGGGTCCGCTGACGGTCGCCGTCGGCGCCGAAGCGCGCCATGAAAAGTACAGCATTGGCGCCGGCGACGCAGCGTCGTACACGGGTGGCGGCTCGCAAGGCTTTGCCGGCTTCCGCCCTGTCAACGCGGGCAGCCATTCGCGCCACAACGAATCGATCTATGTCAACCTGGAAGCGGAAGCGACGAAGAAACTGTCGGGCGGCGTGGCCCTGCGCCATGAACGCTACAGCGATTTCGGCAGCACCACCTCGGCCAAGGGCTCGGCCCGCTATGCGTTCACGGACGCGCTGTCCCTGCGCGGCACCGTGTCGAGCGGCTTCCGCGCGCCATCGCTGGCACAGCAGTACTACACCATCACCACGACCAACTTCCAGGTCATCAACGGCAACAATACGGCCATCGAGACGGGCACCTTCGCCGTGAATACGCCGCAGGCCCGCGCCCTCGGCGCACAGGATCTGAAGCCGGAAAAAGCCCGCAACTACAGCCTGGGCCTGCAGTTCCAGCCTAGCCGCAACTTCACGACGACGGTGGACGCCTACCGCATCGACATCGACAACCGCATCCTGTTCTCGGCCAACCTGGCGCTGAACGACAAGCTCAAGGCCCAGCTGGCAACGCAAGGCTCGACCGTGGGTGCGGCGCGCTACTTCACCAATGCCGTCGACACGCGCACGGAAGGCGTGGACATCGTCAGCACCTACCGCATCGATCTGCAGGACAAGGACCGCCTCGACCTCACCGTGGCGTACAACCACAACAAGAGCACGGTACAGAAAATCGCCGACAATCCGGCCATCCTGACGGCCAACAACCTGAAACTGATCGACCGCCAAAGCATCGACCGCATCACGGTGGCGTCGCCGAAGGACAAGTTCAGCCTGGCCGCCGACTACGGCTTCGGCATCTGGAATGCGCACGGCGTCGTGACGCGCTACGGCAGCTTCACCGTGCCGCAAAACGACGTCAAGCTGGACCAGACGTATGACCCGCAATGGGTGCTGGACGTGTCCGGCTCCGTGAAACTGGGCAAGAACTGGCGCCTGGTGGCCGGCATCGACAACGTCACGAACCGCTACCCGGCGCAAGTGACGAGCGCGGGCAACCTGAACGTCAACGGCACCCAGCCCTACAGCATCTTCGCGCCGAACGGCTTCAACGGCCGCTACTACTACGCCAAGGCTGGCTATAGCTGGTAAATAACGCTCTGCCATGCAAAAAGCCCGGAACGCATCGCGTTTCCGGGCTTTTTCACGTCTTGCGCCCGCAGGCGCATCAGGCTCAGGCGCGGCGACGGCGCGCGGCAAAACCGACCAGGCCCAAGCCCAGCAGCATCATGCCGTAGGTCGCTGGCTCAGGCACGGCCGAGACCGAATTGAACGCGCGGAAATTGCTCAGGCCACGCGGCAGGTTGCCCAGGCTGAAAACCGTATTGGCGGCCAGCGGCGTGTCCCAGTGGAACAACAGTTCGCCACGGCCATAATGCACGGCCAGGTAGTCAAAGCTGGAGTTGACGGTGAACGAACCGGACTTGTTGCTGGCCAGGTCGCCCTGGGCGGCAAAGACCAACGAGCCGGTGCCGCTCGATGGCAGGCCGAACTTGCTGCTGACCAAGCTCTTGATGGCGGCCGCACTTTGCGCGCCGGACGGGTTGGCGCCGTCATAGACCCAGACCGAGTCCGCTGCCACGCTGCCGTAAGTGACGGTCTTGCCGCCCACCAGGAAGCCGCTCATGGCAGGATCGGTGACTTCCACCCAGCTTGCAGCCTGGGCCAATGGCGCCAGGCAAGCCGAGACAGCAAGGCAGAGACCCAGCACAGCACGTTTAGTCATATTCATGATTTCCCCTATTGATCAATTTCAAAAATTACAATTTCAGTTATATTTTTGTTATATTTCTTTGCGATTGGGCAAAAGATATCATTCAAGAAATCAAAATGCAATAAAAGAAACATCTTCAGTCATTGAAAATTTCAATCGCTCTCATGCATTGATTGCATCAGCCCGCTTTGCGCGGCGTCATGCTTCGTGGATCTGTTCCGGGAGATTGGCGGGCTGGACTGAAGTGTTGTTAATTCACACCAGCGCAAACGTCGTTCTGGCAAGCCCGGCCGGCGTTATCGCACGACGTCTTGCGCCAGCGCAGACAAACGCCATCCTTCGTGCCGGACGGCCCGACACCACGCTCTATCATGCTTGCTCCTGCCGACATCCATCACGGAGCACGCCATGCCGACTTTAAGCAAATTGAGTCCCTCCATCACCGACATGATCCGTTTCGACCATAGCCACGTGCTGCTGGCCTTCCATCAGTACACCACCAGCAAGAAACCTGCCGTCAAAAAAGCGCTGGCCGAAACCATCTGCAGCGCGCTGGAAATCCATGCGAACCTGGAAGAGGAAATTTTTTATCCGCAGATGCACCTGCTCGATGGCGACGCGGCGGTACGCCAAAAAAGCGTGCCCGAGCATCAGGAAATGCGCCGCCTGATCGCCGAATTGCGCGCGACGGATGCCGCCGCCACGCGCCATGACACCTTGCTGCTGGAACTGATGCGCGACGTGCTGCACCATGTGGCCGATGAGGAAACCGTGCTCCTGCCGGAAGCGGAAGCGCAGCTGACAGCAAGGCGCTTGAGCGAGCTGGGCGCGCAGATGACACAGCGCCGCATGGCCCTGGTCAAGCCGCAAGCGGGCAAGATCGCTGCCAATACGCTGATCGGTTTTTCCGGCAGTACCGCTGCGTGGATCATGGGGGCGGCCGGCGTGCTGGTGGCGGCCAGGCTGTTTGCCCGCAAGGCGGCCTGAACTGGCATGGAGAGTAGCCAGGCCGGCGGGCAATCAGCTACCATGGGAGCCCTTCGACTCCCATGACGGACCACCATGCCCAGCTGGCACCTGGCCGACGCCGCCGAACTGGCGGCGCGCCACCCCTACACCTTCTACAAATCGCCGCCCGAGGCCATTGCCCAGGTGCGACCGGGCGAGTTGGTCAAGCTGATCTTCGCCTTCCACAGCGACGACCCGCAAGCGCCGGGCGCCGAGCGCATGTGGGTGCTGGTCGATACGGTCGAACCGCATGGGCACTTCACCGGCAAGCTCGACAACATGCCCGGCTACATTGCCGATTTGCATGCCAAAGACCCCATCGCCTTCGATGCGCGCCACATCATCAATACGCAGCACGACGATGACGACAACCTCGTCAACCGCTACGCGGGCCTGTGCTTCGTGACGAAAAAAGTGCTGGAAGACGGCGCGCCCGTCGGCTATCTGTACCGCGAGGAGCCGGACAACGAAAGCGACAGCGGCTGGCGCTTCACAGCCAACGACGAGAGTGACGCCTACATGAACGACAGCGCCAACGTGGCCCTCGTGTCGCTGGGCGCCGTGCTCAGCGTGGACGACCGTTTTATTGCGCTACTGGATGCGCCTGCCGGCGCGTCCTATGCCTTCGACCACAACACGCAACAATTCGTGGCGGTGGACGAATGACAACTGATGAATTGAAGGATTTTTGCGCGGCCCTGCCCGGCGCGCAAGCCGTGCTGTACGGCCCGCCGTCGAATATCCTCGTGGTTGAGGTGAGCGGCAAGAAATTTGCCTATTTCAAGACCAGCGCGCCCGAGCAGTGGCGCTTCAGCCTGCGGGTCAGCGCCGAGCGTTTTATCGAGCTGACGGACATGCCCGGCGTGAAACCAGCCCGCTACATGGGCCGCTTTCACTGGGTGACCATCGTCGACGTGGCGCGCTTCCCCGCAGATTACCTGGCAGAACTGGTGCGCGATAGCTACGCGCGCGCCGTGGCCAGCCTGACGCGCGCGCAGCGGGCGGCCATCGCCTAGAGCGCTTCCTCGCCCGCCATGGCGCGGTCGATGTCTTCACGCGTCAGGTCCGGCGCCAGTTGCAGGATGAACTCGTAGGCGTAGGCGCGCAGGTAGGCGCCGCGGCGCACGGCCAGGCGCGTCGTGTTGGTGGCGAACAGATGCGACGCTTCCACGGCCCTTAAACCCTTGTCGCGGCCATGATCGAAGGCCATCGAGGCCACGATGCCCACGCCCAGGCCCAGCGCCACGTACTGCTTGATGACGTCCGAATCCATGGCGGTGAGGATGATATCGGTCGTCACGCCCGCCTTGGCGAACGCGTCGTCGATATGGCCGCGGCCCGTGAAACCCTTGTCGTAGGTAATCAACGGATATTTCGCCAGGTCTTCCAGGCGGATCGGCGAGTGATCGAGCAGTGGGTGGCCGTCCGGCACGACGATCAGATGGCTCCAGCGGTAGCACGGGAACGACACGAGGTCGGGGAACTGGCTCAAGCCTTCCGTGGCGATGCCGATATCGGTCTTGCCCGACAGCACCCATTCCGCGATGTGTTCGGGTGCGCTTTGCTGCAGCGCGATGCGCACGTCGGGAAAGGCGGCGCGGAAGCCCTGCACCACTTTCGGCAGCGCATAGCGCGCCTGCGTGTGCGTGGCCGCCACGGATAGCGTCCCGCTGGTCTGGCCGCTGTACTCGAGGCTGGCCTGCTGCAGGTTTTCCGCCTCGATCAAGAGACGGTCGACGATCTTCAGGATGCCCTTGCCCGGCTCCGTCAAGCCCGTCAAGCGCTTGCCGTTGCGCTCGAAAATCACCACGCCCAGCTCATCTTCCAGTTCGCGGATTTGCCGGCTCACGCCCGGCTGCGACGTGAACAGGGCGTTGGCCACTTCCGTCAGGTTATAGCCGCGGCGGGCCGCTTCGCGGATCGAGCGCAATTGTTGAAAATTCATAGTGTTCCAGCCTCTCAGGTTCTTGTCGGTTCAACGAACACGTGCAAGCGTTTCGGGCGCACGACCAGGGTCTCGCCCTCTTTCAGCTGCAGATGCGTAAAACGCTCGTTCGACATCACCGCTTCGATCAGTTCGCTGTTATCGACGCGCTGCAAGTCCAGCTGGGCCAGCGGGCCGATCGCATGCGCGCGGCTCAGCTTGACGACGATCCCTTCCGCGCCCTGCGTGTAGCGGTCGATTTCCAGATCGTGCGGACGCACATAGGCCGTGCCCTTGCTATCGCTCACGCCCGCGTAATCGGGTACTTCGAAGCTGGCGTCGCCGGTGGCCATCACGCCGTCATGCACGCGGCCGTGGAACAGATTGACGTTGCCGAGGAATCCATACACGAAGGGCGAAGCCGGGTGGTTGTAGACTTGTTCAGGGGAACCGAGTTGCTCGACCGTGCCCTTGTTCATCAGCACGACCTGGTCCGCCACTTCCAGCGCTTCTTCCTGGTCATGCGTGACGAAAATACTGGTCACGTGCAAGTCGTCATGCAGGCGGCGCAGCCAGCGGCGCAATTCCTTGCGCACCTTGGCATCCAGAGCGCCGAACGGCTCGTCGAGCAGCAGCACGCGCGGCTCGACGGCCAACGCGCGCGCCAGGGCGATGCGCTGGCGTTGCCCGCCCGACAGTTGCGGCGGATAGCGGTCGGCCAGCCAGTCGAGCTGCACCAGCTCCAGCAAATCTTTCACTTTACGGCGGATCTGGTCTTCCGACGGGCGCTCGCTGCGCGACTTCACGCGTAAACCAAAGGCCACGTTTTCAAACACGGTCATGTGCTTGAACAGTGCATAGTGCTGGAACACGAAACCCACTTGCCGCTCGCGCACGTGGCGGTTCGACGCGTCTTCCGCGTCCAGCAGCACTTGCCCGCTGTCCGGATGTTCGAGGCCGGCGATGATGCGCAGCAAGGTGGTCTTGCCGCAGCCGGACGGGCCCAGCAGGGCCGTCAGTTCGCCGGCGGGAAAGTCCAGCGAGATATTGTCGAGGGCGACGAAATCGCCGAAGCGCTTGTGGATGTTTTTAACTGCGATGGTCATATCAGTGCTCCGTAGAACGTAAGGCGGAATCGTCGGCGTCGCTCTCGTTCAAACGCCACTCAATAAAAGCTTTCAAGGCCAGGGTCACCAGCGCCAGCAGGGCCAGCAGGGAGGCGACGGCAAATGCGGCGGCAAAGTTGTATTCGTTGTACAAAATTTCGACTTGCAGCGGCATGGTGTTGGTTTCGCCGCGGATATGGCCGGAGACCACGGACACGGCGCCGAACTCGCCCATGGCGCGCGCATTACACAGGATCACGCCATACAGCAGACCCCACTTAATGTTCGGCAAGGTGACCCGGCGGAAAGTGTTCCAGCCCGACGCGCCCAGCACGATGGCGGCCTCTTCCTCTTCACTGCCCTGCGACTGCATCAGCGGGATCAGTTCCCGCGCCACGAACGGGAAGGTGATGAAGATGGTGGCCAGCACGATGCCGGGCACGGCAAACAGAATCTTGATGTCGTGCGCCTGCAGCCACGGGCCGAACCAGCCTTGGGCGCCAAACATCAGCACGTAGATCAGGCCGGAAATCACGGGCGAGACGGAAAACGGCAAGTCGATCAGGGTCAGCAGGATGCTCTTGCCACGGAACTCGAACTTGGCGATGCACCAGGACGCGGCCACGCCGAATACCAGGTTCAGCGGCACGGCGATGGCGGCCGTGATCAAGGTCAATTTAATCGCAGAAATCGCGTCCGGGTCGATAATGGCGGCGATGTATGCTTCCCAGCCCTTCTTGAACGCTTCCGCAAACACGGCCACCAGGGGCACGATGAGGAAAGCCGTCAGGAACAGCAGGGCGACGGCGATCAGGACCGTGCGCACCCACAATGGCTCCAGCACGACGGGGCCGACATTCGGTTCGAAGCGGCGCGCCGTCGGCAGCGCCTTGTCCACGCCAGCGGCGGCAGTCGTATTCGTACTCATGATTTCTTCGCCTTTCCGCGCGTCCATGCTTGCAGCAGGTTAATCGTCAACAACAGCAAAAAGGAGACCACCAGCATCACCACGGCGATGGCCGTGGCGCCTGCGTAATCGTATTGCTCCAGCTTGGTAATAATGAACAGCGGCGTGATTTCCGACACCATCGGCATATTGCCGGCGATAAAGATCACGGAACCGTACTCGCCCGTGGCGCGGGCGAAGGCCAGCGCAAAGCCCGTCAGCAAGGACGGCAAAATCGTGGGGAAGATGACGCGGATAAACGTTTGCAATGAATTGGCGCCCAGGCTGGCGGCCGCTTCTTCCAGTTCCTTTTCCGCATCTTCCAGCACCGGTTGCACGGTACGCACGACGAAAGGCAAGCCGATGAAGGTCAGCGCCACCACCACGCCCAGCGGCGTGAACGCCACCTTGATGCCCAGCACGCCTTCGATGAACTGGCCGAACCAGCCGTTCGACGAATACAAGGCCGTCAGGGTGATGCCGGCCACGGCCGTCGGCAAGGCGAACGGCAAGTCGACGAGCGCATCGATGATGCGCTTGCCGGGAAATTTATAGCGCACCAGCACCCAGGCCAGGATGCCGCCAAACACCACGTTCAACAGGGCGGCGATCAGCGAGGCGCCAAACGTCAAACGGTACGACGCCATCACGCGCTCGGACGTGACGGCGCTGAAGAAGGCGTCCCACGTCATGGTGAAGGTCTTCAGGAACACCGACGACAGCGGGATGAGAACGATCAGGGCCAGGTAAAAGAGCGTGAAGCCCAAAGACAGCTTAAACCCCGGCATGACCCGAAACGGCGCTCCTCGCGCCTTGAGCGGTGCTGCTGATGCTGCAGACATAGAAACCCCTTCTTATTACATTTTTGAGTTATAGGGCGCAATAATCACATGCAATCGTTATAAAAAGAACTAACCATTTCTCATTTGCTTAGATGGATTTTGCATACTTGCTGGCGGAATCTGCGGGCAAAAAAAAACGCACCGGACAGGTGCGTTTTTAT
Source organism: Janthinobacterium lividum (assembly GCF_011601275.1). Taxonomy (GTDB): domain Bacteria; phylum Pseudomonadota; class Gammaproteobacteria; order Burkholderiales; family Burkholderiaceae_D; genus Janthinobacterium; species Janthinobacterium lividum_E. The sequence continues at coordinate 178,340 of NZ_JAAOLY010000013.1, forward strand.
GAAAGCTGAAACGTTTATTTATTTGGCTGCGGCGTCAGACGAAGATAAGGTTTCGCTGCCGTAAAGCCCTTCGGATACTTCTGCTTGATCACGTCCGGGTCTTGCACGGTCAATGGAATGATGACGTCGTCGCCGTCTTTCCAGTTGCCTGGGGTGGCCACGGTGTAGCCGTCCGTCAGTTGCAGGGCGTCGATGACGCGCAGGATTTCATTGAAGTTGCGGCCCGTGCTCAGCGGATACGTGAGGATCAGCCGTACTTTCTTGTTCGGGTCGATGATGAAGACGGAGCGCACGGTGGCCGTGACGGATTGCTCCGGGTGGATCATGTCGTACAGCACCGACACTTTCTTGTCGACGTCGGCGATGATGGGGAAGCCCACGACCGTGTTTTGCGTCTCTTCGATATCCTTGATCCAGCTCTTGTGCGACTCGGCCGCGTCCACGGACAGGGCGATGGCCTTCACGTTGCGCTTGTCGAATTCGGGCTTGAGCTTGGCCGTCAGGCCCAGTTCCGTCGTGCACACGGGGGTAAAGTCGGCCGGGTGGGAGAACAGCACCACCCAGGAATTGCCAGCCCACTCATGGAACTTGAGCGGACCGATCGAGCTGTCTTGTTCAAAATCAGGGGCGACATCGCCCAGGCGTAAAGTCATCGTGATCTCCTGTGAGGTTATGTGGCAATCGAATTCGTCGAATCAGGCTGCCTGACGGTGGCGCTTGTCGCTTTGCGCCAGATCAAACAGCGTTTGCAATTGCGCCTGGCCGTAGACCCAGTCGCCCAGGCGCGACTCGGCGTTGATATGGCCCAGCGCACCGCCATCAATATACTTGCAATTCCAGCGCCGTGCCCACTGCGCCGCGTGTTCGGCCGTCATCCACGGATCGGTCTGGCTGGCGATCAATATGCCGGGGCAAGGCAGCCGCTTTTGCGGCAATGCCTTCGCCACGCCAAACTTGTCCGGATCGGCCGGCCCCACCAGCAGCACGCCGGCCACGCCTTGCGGGTCGCGGGCCAGGCTGTGCGCCGTCGTCAGGCAGCCGAAGCTGTGGGCGACGATCAGGGTCGGGCGCGCATCTTGCCGGCGCACCTGGTCCAGGCGCGCCGACCAGGTGGCCAGATCGGGCGCGTTCCAGTCGTCCTGCTCGACCCGCTCGAATTGCGGATAAAGGCGCTGCCAGCGGCTCTGCCAGTGCTCGGGACCGCTGTTATGCAAGCCCGGCACGATCAGTACCCGGTAATCGGAAAAGCTGCGCAGCGCCATGATGTGTCCTTTTAGTAACGGTCTGGCAATCGTGCCATCCGGTATTACTTGGGCTGGTAGATCTGGTCGAAGATGCCGCCGTCGGCAAAGTGCGCCTTCTGTGCGGCCGTCCAGCCGCCGGCCACTTGCTCGATGGTGAACAGGTTGACCTTGGCGAATTGCGAGGCGTATTTCTTCGCCGCCTTGTCCGTTGCCGGACGGTAGTAATTCTTGGCGATGATGTCTTGCGCTTCGTCCGTGTACAGATAGTTCAGGTAAGCCTCGGCCACCTTGCGCGTGCCGTGCTTGTCGGCAAACTTGTCGACGACGGCGACTGGCGGCTCGGCCAGGATGCTGACGGACGGCGTGATGATGTCGAACTTGGTCGGGCCCAATTCCTTGACGGCCAGATAAGCCTCGTTTTCCCAGGCGATCAGCACGTCGCCGATGCCGCGCTCAACGAACGTGGTGGTGGCGCCGCGCGCGCCGGAATCGAGCACGGGCACGTTCTTGTACAGTTTGCCGAGGAAATCCTTGGCTTTCGCTTCGTTGCCGCCCGGCTGGCGCAACGCATAGCCCCAGGCTGCCAGATGGTTCCAGCGGGCGCCGCCCGAAGTTTTCGGATTCGGCGTGATGACGGAGACGCCCGGCTTGATCAGGTCATTCCAATCCTTGATGCCTTTCGGGTTGCCCTTGCGCACCAGGAACACGATGGTCGAGGTATAGGGCGAGCTGTTGTGCGTCAGCCGCTTTTGCCAGTCGGCGGCCAGCAGCTTGTGCTCGGCCAGCGCGTCGATGTCGTAGGCCAGGGCCAAGGTGACCACGTCCGCTTCCAGACCGTCGATGACGGCGCGCGCCTGCTTGCCGGAACCGCCGTGCGATTGCTTGATCTTGACGTTGTCGCCCGTCTTGCCTTTCCACTCCTTGGCAAATGCCGTATTCACATCCTGGTACAGCTCGCGCGTCGGGTCGTACGACACGTTGAGCAGGGTGATATCGGCAGCCTGCGCCGTTTGCAGAAGGGCAAACGCGCTGATGGCGGCGGCAATGATGATTTTTTTCGACAGCATCTAAGATCCCCGTGTGGTTGAACTTTCAGAGCCACCAGATTACGGCGCCATGGCCGTAAAGAGAACGAAGCGTTTCGCCGTTTGATATGCGATTTTCGCATAAGGCGAGCACTGAACGGGGGTTTAGTGCTTAATAAAAGCGGTTGAACAGGACGACAGCCCAGGTGGCGAAAGCCAGTATGCACGTCAGCAGTACGGCGGCGCTGCCGAAATCCTTGGCGTTTTTCGACAGCGGATGGCGTTCGAGCGAAATGCGGTCGACCACGGCTTCCAGGGCAGAATTGATGAGTTCGACGATCAATATGAGCAGCAGCACGCCGATCAGCACCAGTTTTTCAAAGGCGGAGATACGCAGCAGCAAGGCAATCACCGTGCCGACGACGAACAGGCCCAGTTCCTGGCGGAACGCGTGTTCTTGGCGCCAGGCCGCCGTCAAGCCGTCGAGCGAGTAGAAAAAGGCGGAAAAAATCCGTTTCAAGCCGCTTTTGCTCTTGAATTCATTCACAGGTTGCATAGTTTTCCAAGGTTCAAAGGATGTCCAGCCGCCAATTATGAGGGCCAATATGAGAATTGTGACAATTTATTCGCTGAATATCTCGGAACATTTCACTATTTTTTCACATCATGGTATAAAGAAGCATGAATACTGCATTGCACCAAATCCATCATGAAAATTGAACCGGTCGCTGCCCCGAAGACGACGATCCAGGTGATCGAACGCATGGTCGCCCTGCTCGATGCCCTGGCCAAATATTCCGACCCGGTCAGCCTGAAGGAATTGTCCAAAGTATCGGGCCTGCACCCCTCGACGGCGCACCGCATCCTCAACGACATGGTGCTGACGCGCTTTGTTGACCGCATCGAACCGGGTACCTACCGGCTGGGCATGCGCCTGCTGGAACTGGGCAATGTGGTGAAAAGCCGCCTCAGCGTGCGCGAAGCGGCGCTGGACTTCATGCGCCAGCTGCACAAGAAAACCCAGCAAACGATCAACCTGTCCGTGCGTCAGGGCGACGAGATCGTCTACATCGACCGCGCATTTTCCGAACGCTCGGGCATGCAGGTGGTACGCGCCATCGGCGGCCGCGGCCCGCTGCACCTGACCTCGACCGGCAAGCTGTTCCTCTCCGTCGATGAGCCGAAAGCCATCCGCGCGTATGCCACGCGCACGGGCTTGGCCGGGCACAACAAGAATTCCATCACGGATTTGCAAAAGCTCGAGCGCGAACTGAGCCTGGTGCGCGAACGCGGCTATGCGCGCGACAATGAAGAGCTGGAATTGGGCGTGCGCTGCATGGCCGCCGGCATCCGCGACGATACAGGCAAGCTGATCGCCGGCCTGTCGATCTCGGCGCCAGCCGACCGCCTGCAGGATGAGTGGCTGGTGGACCTCGTGGAAACGGCCAACCAGATTTCCGTCACCCTGGGTTTTATCCCGCAAGACTAAGAAACAGGGCAGCAACGCTGCCCTGTTTCTTTTAGCCGCCGGGCAAACTCATGTTGGCAGGTTTCAATGCTTCCAGCCACTTGCGCATGCGTCCCGCATCGGCCGTGCGCGACTGTTTTCCCTTGGAATCGAGGAAGACCATGATCACGGCCCGTCCTTCGATGACGGCCTGCATCATCAAACAACGTCCCGCCTCGTTGATGAAGCCCGTCTTTTGCAAGCCGATTTCCCAGCCCGGGTTGGCCACCAGATGATTCGTATTGCCGAACTGCATGGGCTGGCCGCTGGCTTCGACGATGGCTTTAGGGTCCGTCGAGTACTCGCGCAGCAGCGGATGGCGGAAAGCGGCCATGGCCAGCTTGCCCAGGTCGCGCGCGCTGGCCACGTTCATTTTCGACAGGCCGCTGGAATCGACGTAATGCGTATCCATCATGCCCAGCTGGCGCGCCTTGCTGTTCATGGCGTCGACAAACGCCGGCAAGCCGCCCGGATAATTGCGGCCCAGCGCCGAGGCGGCGCGGTTTTCCGAGCTCATCAGGGCGATGTGCAGCATATTCGCGCGCGTCAATTGCGAACCCACTTTCAGGCGCGAGCTGCTGAACTTGGCGCGGTCGACGTCCTCGTCCGTAATCGTCAGCAATTCATCCATGTCCTGGTGCGCTTCGACCACCACCAGGCCCGTCATCATCTTGGTGATGGAGGCGATGGGCAAGGCAACATTCGAATTCTTTTCAAACAGCACTTCCGAATTGGCCTGGTCCAGCACCAGCGCCACGCTCGACTTGAGGTCGAGCGGATCGCGCGTGAGGTTCAGGCCGGCCAGGTCGCCCATGGTGGGCATCGGTGCGGCCATGGGCACGGCCACGCTGCTGATTTTTTGATAGATGACCTTGCGTTTGCCGCGCACCATGACGACCCGGCGCACGCTCTTTTCGCGCGGCGCGGCCGTCGCGCCCTTGCGCAGCACGACTTTGACTTTCTTGGTGTTGTGTTTCTTGGAGGCTGAGGATTTGCCGTTCGCTTCCTTGGCGTGCACGGCCGCAGCCGGCGCCAGTGCAAACAGCAGGGAAGCCAGGACACCCAGCGCAAGTTTAAACTTAGCCATTCGATAATTCCCCGTGAAGCTGTTGCCTTATTGCAGTGTAGCGAAATGCAGAGTAATCGCAAGCCTATTTAACAGTTAGGACAGTATTTATTGCAGCACTGAAATACAAATCGTTGGCGATCAGCAAACAAGCTCATCCTTAATCGGCTGTTTGCCTGCTCTGTTCGTTGGCATGTCTATTTGTCCGCGAATTTAACAAAGCCGGCCAGCGGTTCGCGTTGCGTGCTCAGGCGGTTCTCGATCTTGTCCGGATCGGCATAGCCAAGGGCCATGCCGCACACCACCATTTCGCTGGCCGGCACGCCCAGTTCGTCGCGAATAATGTCATGGTAATGGATGAAGGCCGCCTGCGGGCACGTGTCGAGCCCGCGCGCGCGCGCCGCCAGCATGATATTTTGCAAAAACATGCCGTAGTCGAGCCAGGAACCCTGTTCCAGCACCCGTTCGATGGTAAAGATCAGGCCGACGGGCGCATCGAAAAACTGGAAATTGCGTCCATGCTGGGCAGCCATGCCGACCGTATCGCCCCGCTCCAGGCCCAGCAGCTGATACAGGTCCAGGCCGATCTTGCGGCGGCGTTCGATGAACGGCGCCGTCCACTGGCGCGGGTAATAGATATATGACGCCGTGCGCGCGGGCGCATCGGGCGCGTTCGGCGCGGCATAGGCGGCCAGGATGCGGCGCGACAGGCGCGCGCGCGCCTCGCCCGACAGCACATACACTTTCCACGGCTGCATGTTGGCGCCCGAGGGCGCGCGCGCCGCCACTTCCAGGATGCGCGCGATATCGTCCTGCGCCACCGGCGTGGGCAAAAAGGCGCGAATCGAACGACGCGATAGAATGACGGCGTCGACGGCTTGCTGCGCCGCCTGTGTTTCAGATGCTTGCTTGTTCACTGCCCTGCTCTCCTGCTCTCTACTTCTTGACGACAAACACGACGCCAACCACGGCCACCAGCATGCCGGCGATGCCCAGCATATTGAATGCTTCGCCAAACATCAGCCAGGCCATCACGGCCGTCGTGGGCGGCGTCAGGTACAGCAAGCCCGTCACTTTCGTGGCGTCGCTGCGGCGGATCAGGGCGAACAGCAGGAAGATGGCGCCGATGGATAGCACGAGTACCGACCACAGCAAGGCGCCGATGAAATTCGCCGTCCATTGCACATTGCTGAAATGCAGGTCCAGCCCTTCGTAATATAGGGCGAATGGCAAGACCACGACGATGGAGGCGGCAAACTGCACCACCGTGCCGGTGCGCAAGTCGAATTGCGGACAGTGGCGTTTTTGGTACATGGTGCCGGCCGTCATCGACAGCAGCGCGAACACGCACAACAGCACGCTTTCCACGGTCAGGCCAACGAGGTTGATCTTCGCATACACAACGAGGGCCACGCCCAGCAAGCCGAAGAACAGGCCCAGCCACTGGCGCGGGCGCACGGATTCACCGATCAGCGGTGCGGCGCAGGCCGTCAACACGGGCTGCATGCCCACGATCAGGGCGGACAGGCCGGCCGGCATGCCCAGCTTGATGGCGCACCAGACGCCGGCCAGATAGCCCGCTTGCATCAAGATGCCGGCCACGGCGATCTGGCGGAACTGTCCCACGGGCCACGGCGCGCGCAACAGCAGCACCAGCGGCAGCAGGATCACCAGCACGCCCAGGAAGCGCAGCAGCAAAAAGGTCAGCGGGGGCGCGTACGGCAAGCCGAACTTGGCGACGATAAAACCTGTGCTCCATAACAACACAAAGAAGCCAGGCAAGGCCATCGGCGTCAGAGTGGTCAGAAGAGAGGCTTTGCCGCTGGCGCCAGCCGCGGCGGGAAGATTGGACATGGTATCAACTCGGGAAACAGGATCGGCACCGGGTGCTGCGCCAGTGCGGGAGGCAAAGTCTAGCATGCTGCGCCGCAATCGTCCCTGTAGCGCTGGAAATGATAGTTTAGGCATAAACCATTGACACCTAGAAATCAAATATTTCTCTTTAGAAACAATGACTTTTGATGCAAATCTATTCAATTGTTGCATCGCACAAGAAACGCTTGACTTCGTTTTTTTTAACCGTAGAATAGGGTTTGTTGCGTTGCACAATTCTTGTTCAGCTTGAAAAATTTAGATTCACCTGCTTTCCCAAACGGTACACGCAGCATCAAATTAACCAGATTTCGATTTTTTGGAGATTTATATGTTTTCAATTCCTGAGCAATTTTCGTCCGCTACCAAAGCCAACCTGGAAGCCCAATTCGCCCTGTTCTCGTCGCTGACGGGCAAAGCCTTCGAAGGCATCGAAAAGATCGTCGAACTGAACCTGACCGCCGCCAAAGCGACCCTGGAAGAATCGACCGCCGCCGCCAAGCAATTGCTGTCGGCAAAAGATCCACAAGAATTCTTCTCGCTGAGCGCTGCTCAAGCCCAGCCTAGCGCCGAAAAAGCCATCGCTTACGGCCGTCACCTGGCTGCCATCACGTCCGGCACCCAAGCAGAGTTCAGCAAAGCAGCTGAATCGCAAATCGCTGAAACCAACCGCAAGGTAATTTCGCTGGTGGAAGAAGTCACCAAGAACGCGCCAGCCGGTTCGGAAAACGCCGTCGCCATCCTGAAAAGCGCCATCGGCAACGCCAATGCAGGCTACGAGCAATTCTCGAAAACCAGCAAGCAAGCCGTCGAAGCCATCGAAGCGAACCTGGCATCGGCCGTGAACCAGTTCACGCAAGCGGCTGAAAAAGTCGTTCCGCGCGCTGCCGCCAAGTAATTCCTGCGCGACCGCTACGGCGGTCCGCTAAGTAATCCTCGGGGGTTACTTTAATACCAGCTCCTCCAGGCATCCATCCCGTACTTCCCCGACGGATGCCATTATGCCCCAGCCCAGCTGGGGCATTTTTTATGCGCGCTTACTCGCCCAGATACGCCGCCTTCACGCGCGGATCGTCGAGCATGGCGGCCGCGTTGCCACCCATGGTGACCAGGCCTGAATCCATCACATAGCCGCGGTGCGCCGCTTGCAGGGCCAAACGGGCATTCTGTTCGACCAGCAAGATCGTGATGCCTTCGGACGACACCTTGCGGATTACCTCGAAGATTTTCTCGACCATGATGGGCGACAGGCCCATCGACGGCTCGTCGAGCAACAGCAATTTCGGATGACTCATCAGTGCGCGCGCCATGGCCAGCATCTGCTGCTCGCCGCCCGACAGGGTGCCGGCCATCTGCGCCGCCCGTTCCTTCAGGCGCGGGAACACGTCGAACCACTTGGCAATATCGTCCTCGATACCGGCCTTGTCCGTGCGCGTGTAAGCGCCCATCATGAGGTTTTCGCGGATCGACATGCGGGTAAACACGCCCCGCCCTTCCGGCACCATGGCCAGTTTTCTTTCCACCAAATGAAACGATTTCGTCCCCTTGAGGGACTCACCTAGGTAGCTGATCGTACCTACGATCTTGCAGGCCGGCAACGTGCCCGTGATGGCTTTCAAGGTCGTCGTCTTGCCGGCGCCGTTCGCGCCGATCAAGGCGATCAGCTCGCCCTCGTTCACTTCCAGGTCAATGCCTTTCACGGCCTTGATGCCGCCGTAGGCCACGTGCAAGCCCGATACCTTCAATACATTCTTGTTCAAGCCATCGTTACTCATGCGTGCGATCCTCCCAGATAAGCCTCGATGACGGCCGGGTTCTGTTGTATTTCGGCCGGCAAGCCTTCCGCGATGCGCTTGCCATACTCGAGCACCGTGATGCGGTCGCACAGTCCCATCATCAGTTTCACGTCGTGCTCGATCAACAGCACGGTCTTGCCTTCAGCCTTGATTTTCACCAACAGCTCGCGCAGGGCCAGCTTTTCCGTCGCGTTCATGCCGGCCGCCGGCTCGTCGAGCGCCAGCAGTTGCGGGTCGGTGGCCAGCGCGCGGGCGATTTCCAGGCGCCGCTGGTCGCCGTACGACAGGAAGCGCGCCGTGCGGCTGGCGAACTGGGCAATGCCAACGAAGTCGAGCAGCTCCATGGCCCGCTTGCGGATCGACGCCTCTTCCTCGCGCGCCGCCTTGTGGCGGAAGATGGCGCCAAACACGCCTTGGTGCGAGCGCACATGACGTCCCACCATGACGTTTTCCAGCGCCGTCATGTCGCCAAACAAACGGATGTTCTGGAAGGTGCGCGCAATGCCCGCCTTGGCCACCTTGTGCGGCGCGGATGGTGAATACGGCTTGCCGGCCAGCTCGAAAGTGCCCGTGTCGGGCTGGTACAGGCCCGTGATCACGTTGAAAAACGTCGTCTTGCCGGCCCCGTTCGGGCCGATCAAGCCATAGATCTGGCCTTGCCGGATGGTAATGCCCACGTCGGTGAGCGCCTGCAAGCCGCCAAAACGTTTATTCACGCCGGCAATATTGAGAATGATCTGTTCGCTCATGCTATCCCTCCCTTAAGCGGACACGACGCCGGTGGATTTGTTGGGCTGGTCGACATCGTGGTCGGGCCGGTCTTCGTGCTTAGGCGATGGCCACAGGCCCGCAGGACGGTTCAGCATGATCAAGACCATGGCCAGGCCGTACAGCAACTGGCGCAATACTTCGGCCTCGATCACTACATGGCCGAACAGCGCCTGCTGGGCCGGTTCCACCACGTGGCGCAACACTTCCGGTATCGAAGCGAGGATCACGCCGCCGAGGATCACGCCGGGGATGTGGCCGATGCCGCCCAGCACCACCATGGCCAGCACGGCGATCGATTCCGTCAAGGAAAACGATTCCGGCGAGACAAAGCCCTGGAACGAGGCAAACATGGCGCCGGCCACGCCGCCAAACGAGGCGCCCATGGAAAAGGCCAGCAATTTGACGTTGCGCGTGTTGATGCCCATGGCCTTGGCCGCGATCTCGTCTTCGCGAATGGCCACCCAGGCGCGGCCCAGGCGCGAATGCTGCAGGCGCTTGGTGACGAACACAACGGCAATGCACAGGAACAGGAACAAAAAGTAATAGGCGTTCACGGACGGCATGGAAAATCCGGCCACCGTGACAGTGCTGTTGGTGCCCGCCTCGCCCGCCAGGTTGACGCCGAAGATGCGGATGGGGTCGATCAAATTGATGCCTTGCGGCCCATTCGTGAAATTGATCGGGTCATTCAAATTGTTCATGAAGATGCGGATGATCTCGCCAAAGCCCAGGGTCACGATGGCCAGATAGTCGCCGCGCAGCTTCAAGGTGGGCGCGCCCAGCAAGGCACCGAACAGGCCGGCAACAAAAGCGGCCAGCGGCACGATAATCCAGATCGACAAATGGATGCCGTTTTCGCGGATTTCCGGCCCCATCAGTTGCACCAGGGTCTCGCCCAGCACCGGATATTGATTTACCACCGATTCAAGCAGGATGGCGAACTGGGGCGACGCCAGCAAGGCCGTCAGGTAGGCGCCCACGGCGTAGAAGGCGATGTAACCGAGGTCGAGCAGGCCGGCAAAGCCGACGACGATGTTCAAGCCCAGGGCCAGCATGATGTACAGCAAGGCCATGTCGATGATGCGTACCCACGAGTTGCCGAACTGGGCGGCAAAGAACGGGAACACCACCAGCAGCGCGGCCAGGCCCAGCATGCCGGCGTAGGCTTTAGTCGGATTTTTCTTAGCGTCAAAATCGAGTAGTGCCATGATTTAATCTCCCAGTTTTACATCAGGCACGGTCGGCCACGCGTTCGCCCATGATGCCGGACGGGCGCAGGGTCAGCACGATGATCAGCACGACAAAGGCAAAGATATCTTGGTAATGGCTGCCCAGGAAGCCGCCCGTGATGTCGCCGATATAGCCAGCACCCAGGCTTTCGATAATGCCCAGCAAGATACCGCCCAGCATGGCGCCGTAGATATTACCGATACCGCCCAGCACGGCCGCGCAGAAAGCCTTCAAGCCGGGAATGGCGCCCATGGAAAATTGGATGGAGGCATAGTTGGCGCCCCACATCACGCCCGCCACGGCCGCCAGCGCGGCGCCGATGGCAAAAGTGGCCACGATGACCTTGTCGGAATCGACGCCCATGAGTCCCGCCACCCGGGGGTTTTCCGCCGTGGCGCGCATGGCGCGTCCCATGCGGGTTTTTTCCACCAGCAACACCAATCCGCCCATCGACAGCGCGGCCAGGGCCAGCAGCAGCACTTGCGTTTGCGAAATTACGGCGCCGCCTATGTTGATGGGGTCGGTCGACAGTAATTGCGGGAAGGGCAAGGGATTGCGCGTCCAGATCATCATGGCGAAGGTTTGCAGCAGGATGGAGACGCCGATGGCGGTAATGAGGGGGGCGAGGCGGGGGGCGTTGCGCAGGCGGCGGTAGGCGACCCGCTCGATGATGATGTTGACCAGAATACAGATGGGGATGGCGCCGAGGATGGCCGTGGCCAGTTTCAGATAGCCGGGCCAGTCCGGCACATAAATGCCCAGCAGCTTGAGGATGGTCAAGCCCACCATGGCGCCGATCATGAGCACGTCGCCGTGGGCGAAATTGATCAGGTTCAGCACGCCGTACACCATGGTGTAACCGAGGGCGACTAAGGCATACATGCTGCCCAACACCAAGCCGTTAATGATCTGCTGGATGAATGTATCCATGATTGCCCTATCAAATATGCATTTTTCGGGAACAACTTCCGCCAGAACATGGGCCGCTGATACAAAAACGGCACCGGAGGAAGAATTCCTGCAGTGCCATCCCTGGACCGTTCTCACCAGCATGGTGCACGCACTCAAAACGGGCGTGACCTTGCTTAGTCATAACGACAACATATTCAAGCTTGAGGCAATCATAACGATCTTTTGCAAAAACTAAGCTTGGAATAAATCGATCATTCCCGAATTAAATTCGGTTTTGAGGTAATTCCTCATCAATACTCAACAGCCATACAGACTCAGGCGACGTCGCGCTTGATGCCATCGAGGCCTTTCGGCATCGGGAACGTGACGGCTTCTTGCACGCCGTCAAGCGGGCGCACGCTCTTCACGCCGCACTCTTTCAGGCGGTCGATAACGGCCTGCACGAGCACCTCGGGCGCCGAGGCGCCAGCCGTCACACCCACGCGCAGCTTGCCTTCCAGCCAGGCCGGGTCGATCTGCGAAGCATTGTCGACCATGTAGGCAGGCGTGCCCATCTTGTCTGCCACTTCGCGCAGGCGGTTCGAATTCGAGCTGTTCGGGCTGCCCACGACGATCACCACTTCCACCAGCGGCGCCATGAATTTGACGGCTTCCTGGCGGTTCGTGGTGGCGTAGCAAATGTCGCCTTTTTTCGGCTCGGCGATATTCGGATATTTCGCTTTCAAGGCCGCAATAATGTCGCTAGTGTCGTCAACTGACAACGTTGTTTGCGAAACATAGGCCAGGCTCTCCGGATTGGCGACCTGCAATTTCGCCACATCGTCGAGCGTTTCCACCAGATGCATGCCCATATCGGCCTGGCCCATCGTGCCTTCCACCTCGGGATGGCCATCGTGGCCGATCATGATGATCTCGCGGCCTTCGCGGCGCATCTTGCCCACTTCCATGTGCACCTTGGTGACCAGCGGGCACGTCGCGTCAAAAATGCTCAGGCCGCGCGACTCCGCCTCGGCCCGCACGGCTTTCGATACGCCATGGGCGGAAAACACGAGCGTATTGCCAGCAGGCACGTCATCGAGGTCGTCGATGAAGATGGCGCCCTTGTTGCGCAAGTCGGCCACCACATAGGCGTTGTGGACGATTTCATGGCGCACATAGATCGGTGCGCCAAATTGCTGCAAGGCGCGTTCGACGATTTCAATCGCCCGGTCGACGCCAGCACAGAAACCGCGGGGCTGGGCCAGTAACAGTTCTTTATCCATCGCTACTCCTTACAGGACCGAAATGAGCTTGACTTCAAAACGCAGCGGCTGGCCAGCCAGCGGATGATTGAAGTCGAACAGGGCCGAGTCGTCGCGCAGTTCGCGCAGCACACCGGCAAAGCGGCCGCCGCCCGGCGCGGCGAAGTCGACCAGGTCGCCGATCTTGTAGTCGGCGCCCGGCACCGAGTTTTCGTCCAGCGTCGCGCGCGAGACGGACTGCACCAGCTCGGGATTGCGCTCGCCAAAGCCTTCGCCGGCCGCCAGCTCGAACGTCCGGTGCGTGCCTTCAGGCAAGCCCAGCAAACGCTGCTCAAGGAATGGCGCCAGTTGACCCTGTCCCAGCATCAAGGTAGCAGGATTTCCGCTGAAGGTCGTGACAATGTCAGTACCGTCAACAGTAGCAAGACGATAATGCAGGGTGAGGTAAGCCGCTTCGGTGACGACTGCTGGTTGCTCGTTGGACATAGTAGTTTTCAAGTAACTGGTGCAAAACGATATTGTAAGCCACCCTGAGCCAGCGCGCCCCATGCCATCTCGGCGCGGCCATGCTTTTGTCAAAAAACATGGCCGCGCGCCCTTTCACTTATCCGACGTTGACGTACACCAACTGGCCAGGCGAGGTGGCGTGATTGCCGAAGCCGGAACTGTCTTCCAGGTTACCGTCGAGCTTCCAGCGCCCCACGGGCCGCGTCACGATACCGTACTGGCCATAGTCATACACTTCCTTGGGCGTCAGCACGCGGTCGTACAGGATAACGTCCGACAACTGCCAGGCGGGCGTGCCCTGCTCCAGCGTATGCACGGGGCGGCCGATCAGCAGGGGGGTGCCGGTGGCGTTCACGAATGGCTGCGGCATTTTGTTCCCTTGGTACATCAGGAAATCATCGACGTACAGGCTGATGGAACCATCATGCTTGACGGTATAAGTGCAGCGCAGCCAGCGGTTAGTGATATCCACCTTCGCACCGTGGCCATTGTTGTTGGTGCCCACGCCATTTCCACTCCATGACTGGAGGTAGGTGCTTAGAGAGTTCTGCGTAGTAATAAACTTTTGCAGCAGCGCCCAGCCTTTGCTATTCGATTGGCGCTTGATGAACGCTTGATCAACGTCCTTGGTCGAGGTTACAGCCTGCTGCCGGATGCAATACGACAGCGAGAAATCCGCACTCTCGTAGCGCACGGACGACGGTACGGTCAGCATCAGGCCAGGCTGGAACTGCAATGTCTTCGTCACGCCGAAGCAAGGCGTGGGCGGTGCAGGGCAGATGGCGTCGTCACCGCGCAAGGCGTTCCAGACAGGCTCTCGTTCGCTCTTGGCCTCCGGCGTATGCAACAGGTTCCAACCCTTCACTTCCATATCCCCAGCCGTATTCCAGCACCAGAAACTGGCCAGCTGCACGCCTGTGCGTCGAATGGCATTCAGCATGGCATGCAGGTTATCCTGGCGCACAGCATCCTGCAAAATCACTTCCTCGCCTCTGGCCACGCCGAAGCTGCCGATGTAATACGGTTTTCCCAGAGCATCGGCAGCGCGCTGCATCACCTGCAGATAGGCAAGCGAGGACGAAACGAAGTCCGCTGGCAGATCGACGCTGGCGCTCAGGGCACTGCTGACATATTCATTACCCAAGAACAGATTTTCACAAATACAGTCGACCGGGTCCGGATTCATCAATGGCAAGGTTTCCGCAATATATTGCTGCAAGGAACCTTGACGAGGCGAAGTATGGGCAATGCCGGCATTACCGGAAGAAATCATGCGCGCCAGACCATCGTTGGTGCGCAGCAATTGCGCCGTCTCCTGGATGATTTCCCGGGTAGCGGTCAAGCTGATCCCGGTCACGCCCATCAGTTCCTGTGCGGCCATCCAGGCGGCGATGCCGGCGTGGTTGCTGTAGTGCTGCGCAAAAGCCTGCGCAAAGGCACGCATGTAGCGGCGTGTTTTCGACTGTGGATTGGACAGTGCGACCCGCGCGGCTGCGGCCTGCTCGTCTTTTGTAGCGCCCGCAGCGCCCGCCTCCCCCACCAATTGCGGCACGGCGTAGGGATTCCAGAATGGGCAGGCGATGATGCCGATGCCATTGGCCAGCGCGCAGTCGAGCAGCGCAGTTATGGCAAGCCAGTACGATTCCTGGATATTCACATCGGTTAGCGTGTTGTCGGGTGCGAACTTTGGCTGGCCAACGATGGCGCCCCAATTTAAATAACCAAGTTTTCCGCTAAAGGGCGCCACCATCACCTGAATGTACTTGAAGCCGTTCGCCGCAAGATACGGCAAATCGGTGGTGTAATCAGGATTTTCATCACTGGGCGAGAACTGCGGAGCGGAACTCCAGTTACGGCGCTCCAAGTACGCGTGCGAATTAAGGCCAATACCGCTGACCTTGCCCGTGTTGACGCCGGCGGCGTTGAACTCTTGCATGACTCCATTGATAACTTTGATGTACGGCATGACTGCTCCTGTAAAACAAGTGGAAGACATTGAGTTCAGGGCCCTGACTCCCCGCCGCTGCAACTTATATGGAATGCAACGACAGGCAAATGATAGCGCTTGAAAATGCCCTGGGCAGGCATCTTGGCTTTTGTTTTTTTACCATGATTCGACATAAAGACGAGCTAGCGCAGCATGGTCGCCCGGAGAAGGCGCGACAATTGTCGGCAGGCGCCACGACCAGCTGGGCGCGATGGGGAGGCAGCATGGGCATCAAGGATTGGCCGGCCGGCGAACGGCCGCGCGAACGCCTGATCGAGGATGGAGCGCAATCGCTGTCGGATGCGGAATTGCTGGCCGTCTTCCTGCGCACGGGCGTGCGCGGCAAGAGCGCCGTGGAGCTGGCGCGCGATACGGTCGAGCACTTCGGCTCCTTGCGGGGCCTGTTTGGCGCCAGCCTCGTGAGTTTTTCCGCCGTGCATGGCATGGGCAGCGCCAAGTTCGCCCAGCTGCAAGCCGTGCTGGAACTGGCGCGGCGCGCCATCATCGAGGACTTGCAGGCGGGCCAGGCCCTCAATTCTCCGCACGCGGTGAAAGATTACTTGCGCCTGACCCTGGGCCACCTGGCGCATGAAGCGTTTCACGTGTTGTTTTTGGACGTCAAGAACCGCCTGATCGCGACCCAGGAAATGTTTCGCGGCACCCTCACCCACACCAGCGTGTATCCGCGAGAAGTGGTCAAGCAGGCGCTGCTGCACAACGCGGCCAGCGTCATGCTGGCCCACAACCACCCGTCCGGCACGCCCGAGCCCAGCGAATCGGATTTATTACTGACGCGCGCGCTGGTGCAAGCGTTGTCCTTGGTGGACGTGCGCATCCTCGACCATTTCGTCGTGGCAGGGCGGCAAGTGCATTCGTTCGCGGAACATGGGCAAATCTAGGCCAGAGCCCGCTCCACCGCAGTTAACCATGTGTAAACAAGGACATACGTGACAACGGCAGCAGGCTTGTCTAGCAGTAAACAGCGCTGTTTACCAGTGCTTTCACCTATGAGGGAAGGTAAAAGTTAAATTGTTAAATTTCTTTAACACAACAAGACACAATTGTTTTTCGCAAGTCATTGATAAATCTGCTTATTTTGGATATACTCTCGTTTTTCCAATTTGGAATATCTTTAAGGAGTGCGCCATGGCACGTGTTTGCCAAGTCACTGGGAAGAAGCCGATGGTCGGCAACAATGTTTCCCATGCAAACAACAAAACCAAACGTCGTTTTTTGCCTAACTTGCAGAATCGTCGTATTTTTGTTGAATCTGAAAACCGCTGGGTCTCCCTGCGTTTGTCCAACGCCGGTCTGCGCGTCATCGATAAAGTCGGCATCGACGCCGTATTGGTCGATATGCGCGCTCGTGGCGAAAAAGTCTAATTAGCAGAATAAGGGAGCTATCATGGCAAAATCAGGCCGCGACAAAATCAAGTTAGAATCGACCGCCGGTACGGGTCACTTCTACACGACCACCAAAAACAAGCGTACGACGCCTGCGAAAATGGAGATCATGAAATTCGATCCTAAAGCACGCAAGCACGTAACGTACAAAGAAACCAAAATCAAGTAATTGATATTGTGTTCTGTAAAAGAGCCGCTCCGATGAGCGGTTTTTTTTCGCCCTGATTTTTACGCCCTTCCCTGTCCCTTTTGTCAGAACGAAAAAAAGCCCTGGAAACCAGGGCTTTGATATGTTGCGGCAGCTTACTCAGGCATAGCTGCGCAGGCGCAAGGAAAAGTCTTGCAGCGACTTGATGCCCGATGCTTCGGCACGCGTGCACCAGTCTTGCAGCTTCTGCAGCAACTGCTCGCGCGTAAAGTGCGAACGCTCCCAGATGGCGCCCAGTTCCACGCGCATGTGGTGCATGGTTTCCAGCGCCTTGCTGTGCTGGAACAGTTCCGACAACTGTTCGTGGTGCGCATCGGCCAGCTTGCCCGGTTCACGCTGCATCAACTTGCGCGACGACTTCAGGAAGCGCTTTTCCAGTTCCGCCTTGTGCTTCAAGTGTTCCAGCTCTTCCTTCCAGGCATGCTTGATCGATTTCGCATACTTGGCCATCACGTCATAGCGGTTGGCGATGACGGACTGCAAGGTCTCGAAGTCCGCTTCCAGCTTGCCGTGCGAGAACTTCGGTTCTGGCGCCAGCTTTTTCACCTTGGCCAGGCCCAGCATTTCCAGCGCGCGGATATATGCCCAGCCGATATCGATTTCATACCATTTCGACGACAGCTTGGCCGACGTCGCATACGTATGGTGATTGTTGTGCAATTCTTCGCCGCCAATCAAAATGCCGAAGGGAATGATGTTGGTGGCCGCGTCGGCGCAATCGTAGTTGCGGTAGCCCCAGTAGTGGCCGATGCCGTTGATAATGCCGGCCGCCGTGATCGGGATCCACATCATTTGCACGGCCCACACGGAAATGCCGATCACGCCGAACAGGGCGAAGTTCACGAAGAACAAGATCACCACGCCCAGCCAGCTGTATTTGGTGTACAGATTGCGCTCGATCCAGTCCGTCGGCGTGCCGTGGCCGTACTTGGCCATGGTTTCCATATTCTTCGATTCAGCGCGGTACAGCTCGGCGCCTTCCCAGAACACTTTCTTGATGCCGCGCGTCACGGGGCTGTGCGGATCTTCTTCCGTATCGCACTTGGCATGGTGCTTGCGGTGAATGGCCGCCCACTCCTTGGTGACCTGGCCCGTCGTCAGCCACAGCCAGAAACGGAAGAAATGGCTGGGCAGCGCATGCAATTCCAGCGCGCGGTGGGCCTGGTGGCGGTGCAGGTAAATCGTGACGCTGGCGATCGTGATATGGGTAACCACCATGGTGTACAGGAAAACTTGCCATGCGGACAGATCGGTAATGCCAGTTGCCATGAACTGCAAAATGTCGTGTAAAACGGAACTCAATGTCATTACTACTACTCCAAGTGGACAGGGCGTGCGCACGGTCGCTCCAGTGACTCTGGAGGTCCGGCAGAGTTAATTTTAGGCGTGATTGTACGCCCTAATGGGTGCTATCAGGCAAAATCGGAGGCAGGCAGCGAGGTTAAGGCTGGGTGCCGGATGGCGCGGACTCACCGTCTGCCGCGCTGGAGAGCGGGGCAGGAGGCGTACCAACAATACGCAATTCGCGTTGCGGAAACGGTACAGTGACCTTATGTTCCTGCAAGGTGCGCCAGATGGCGCGGTTCACATTCGACTTTACGCCGCCCGTGCCGTTTTCCGGATCCGCGATCCAGAAGCCGATCTGTACATCAAGGCCGTCGGCGCCGAAACGCACGAGAGTGGCCGATGGCGGATTGCTTTGCGACACACGCGGCACCTTGGCGGTCGCCGCTTCCAGCAAGGGGAAGATGACGTCCAGGTCCGTTTCGTAACCCACCGACACGGCCGTCGACAGCCAGACCATGCGGTTGCTCAGCGACATGTTCTGCACGCCGCCGGAAATCAGCATTTCATTGGGCACGATGGATTCAACCCCATCGCCACCCAATAACACAGTATAGCGCGTATTGATCTGCGTGACCTTGCCTGTAAATTGACCTACCGTGATCATGTCGCCGATGGTGAGGCTGCGGTCGAGCAGGATAATGAAACCTGAAACAAAGTTGGCGGCGATCTTTTGCAAGCCGAAACCCAGCGCCACGCCGAAAGCGCCGCCAAACACGGACAGCACCGTCAGGTCGATACCCACCAGCGACAGGCTGACCAGCACGGAAACGAGGATCAGCACGGCGCGTCCCATGCGCGACAGCACCACGCGCAAGGAAGTGTGCAGGCCCTGCATTTTCATCAGGCGCTCGTCGAGCGACGTGCCGGCCCACATGGCCAGCACCAGCAACACGGCTACCGAAATAGCGGCTTGCAAGATAGCAGCCACGGATACCTTGTTGCGCCCCAGCGGCACGACGATGCTTTCCAGGAAGGCATGCAGTTCCGGCCACAGGCCCGTGATGTACAGGGCCATGCCGGCCCACACCACGACCGTGAAGATTTTCTCCAACAGCAACATGGTGGGGCTGATGTCGCCATGGCGGGCAAAAATGCGGCGCAGCACATAAAAACCGAAGCGCACCAGCGCCATCGACGTGCACAGGGGGATAGCGATGCTGAGCAGATTCACCGACTGAAACTTGGCCAGGAAATGCTGCGCAATGCCCAGCAGCATGGCCGCCAGCACAGGCGTCAGGATACGGATAAAACTATCGGTGCGCTGCAAGGTTTCCGGCGTGGCCGGCGTCGCGGCCGCTTCCGCCCGCCGGTGCAGGAACACGCGCAACTGCCGCACCAGCAGCCAGCTCAGGGCCAGGCAGCCGACGATGACCAGCGCCTGCCACAAAATGGCCGGCTGACGGAAATCGTCGACAAAATCAGTGATCAGGTTGAGCAGCGGGGTTTCATTCATGGCGGATGGAATCTGGAAGGTGGTGCGGGAAAATAACCGGGCGGGGTGCCCACAGCATGCGCCAGACTGGCTGGCACAAGTGCATGGCCACCGCTGCGATGCTGCAGCGATGGCCCGTGACAAACTTATTCGGCTGGTTCAGCGTCAACGTCGTCGGCCGGTTTTTCATCGGCGTAGACTTTTTTCGGCATGACCTTGCGCTCGAACACGGCGGCGAAGAAGCCGTCGGTCTGGTGCAGATGCGGCAACAATTTCAGGTAGTCGCCCATTTCCAGCTCGATCTTCTGCTCGGCCAGCACCTTGTTCATCGGCACCAGGGTGAAGTCCGGATGGGCCGCCAGGAATTGCTCGGCGATAAAATCGTTTTCTTCGTTCAGGAAGCTGCAGGTGGCGTACACCAGGCGGCCGCCGCCCTTGACCAGGCGCGCCGCGCCAGCCAGGATGGCTGCCTGCTTGGCTTGCAGCTCGACGATGGAGTTCGGCTGCTGGCGCCATTTCACGTCCGGATTACGGCGCAGGGTGCCCAGGCCGCTACATGGGGCATCGACCAGCACGCGGTCGATCTTGCCGGCCAGGCGCTTGATCTTGGCATCGCGCTCATGCGCGATCTGTACCGGATGCACGTTCGACAGGCCGCTGCGGGCCATGCGTGGCTTCAGCTTGGCCAGACGCTTTTCCGACACGTCGAACGCGTACAAACGGCCCGTGTTGCGCATCAATGCGCCCAATGCGAGCGTCTTGCCGCCCGCGCCGGCACAGAAATCAACGACCATCTCGCCGCGCTTTGCGCCGACGATCTGCGACAGGATCTGGCTGCCTTCATCTTGCACTTCGATGGCGCCGCTCTGGAACAATGGCAGGTTTTGCAGCGATGGCTTCTTGATCACGCGCAAACCCAGCGGCGCGAACGGCGTCGGCGTGCTGAGGATCGGCGCTTCGGCCAGGGCCAGCATCACGTCGTCACGCGTCGCCTTGAGCGAGTTCACGCGCAAGTCCAGCGGCGCCGGCGCGTTCAGCGCATCGGCCAGCTTCATGGTTTCCGCTTCGCCAAACTGGGCGATCAGCTTGTCGAACAGCCAGGTCGGCATGTTGGCACGCATGTTCGACGGCATCAGGCTGCGGTCGATCTGCGTGATGCGTTCCAGCCATTCCACTTCTTCTTCCGTCAGGCCGCCCAGGGAGTCCGCACCGACGGCTTCGGCCAGGCCAAGGATGGTCAAACGGCGCATGGTCGGGCCACTGCCCGCTTCGGCGAAATCCGTGAAGAACGATTTGTTGCGCAGCACGGCATAAATGCCTTCGGCGATGGCGCCGCGTTCGCGCGAACCGAGGCGCGGATGGTCGCGGAAATAGCGCGACAGGGTGGTGTCGGCCGGAGCCGTGAAACGTAAAATTTCGCGCAATACTTCTTCAGCATTGGCAAGTATCGCTGGTGGCAATCTCATTGTTATTCTTTCTGTAATATTTTATTGAGGGTCCACGCGGACCTGGCCATGCTCGACTGACAGTTTATCGTCAATGAACAGGCGGATGGCGCGCGGGTAAAGCAGATGTTCCTGTACCAGCACACGCGCCGATAAGCTCTCTTCTGTGTCGCCTGGCAAGACGGGGACTTTCGCACTCGCCACGGCGGGGCCATGATCGAGCTCGGCAGTCACGAAATGCACGGTCGCGCCGTGTTCCGTTACGCCCGCCTCGAGCGCCTGGCGGTGCGTCGCCATGCCCGGGAACAGCGGAAGCAGCGACGGGTGGATATTGAGCATGCGCCCCGCGTAATGCTCGACGAAGGGCGGCGTCAGGATGCGCATGAAACCGGCCAGTACGACCAGGTCGGGGGCAAAACCGTCGATCACGGCTTGCAGCGCCGCATCGAACTGTTCGCGGCTGGCATAATCCTTGTTGGCAACGACTGCGGTCGCTATCCCATGTTCTGCGGCAAAAACCAATCCCTGGGCATCGGCCCGGTTACTGATGACGGCGGCAATACGGGCTGGCCATTGCTCGGCTTGCGCCGCGCGCACGACCGCTTCCATGTTGCTGCCGCGTCCGGAAATGAGGATAACGATATTTTTCATAGCGCGCATTGTACCCGCTATGGCGATGCGAACCAAGAAAGGCCGGCGATATTGTTGCGCCGCAACATGATCGCGCAAGCACCGCTTTCGCCGGACAATGCTGCCTGCCAAGCCGGAAAAAGGCTGATTTTACGCTACTGCAACGAGAGTAAGTGTTTACTCGAACGAATAGAAGACGCGGAACGGGACTTTCTTCTCGGCCCAGTAGTCGGCCGCGTCGCGGAACACGTCGAGCAGGATCTCGCGCGCTTCCTTGTCGAATTTTTGCGTATTTGGCAATTGCTCGAGCACCACCAGGAAGCCCGTCTGCGTACCGGCCTTGAACATGGTGTCCGTCAGGCACAGGCGTAGCGCATCGAAATTCTTCGCCAGGTTTTTCGGAAACAGGAATGCTTCTGCAATAATGCCGATGACTTGTTGTTTGGTCTGTCCAGCGTTGCAATGCGCATATAAAAAGTGCTGCCCGAGACGGATCGCCTCGTCTTGTAATTCGGTCACGCGAAAGGCACGGATGGACTGGACAAGGTTGGGCGGCACGGTTAGTAACAAACTCATTTTTCCCTCAAATCGACCTGTTATGTATGGATTTGTTCTAGCTGCTCTTCTTATTGCATCCCCGCACGCGGGTCAATGCGCACGCGGTGATTCGATCTGTATCAACTTTTATGCGATTCAGTGCGATTTTATATAAGCCATACGCGTATTAGGGTAACGTGTTGTCCTGCATGAATCAACCCGAATATGATGTCAAACGCAAGATTTGTTACAAACCGCTGGTTTCAAGTCATTTCAACATCTTGTATCGATTGAAAGTGCATGTTACAGACTGTGGGGCAAG
Source organism: Janthinobacterium lividum (assembly GCF_011601275.1). Lineage (GTDB taxonomy): Bacteria > Pseudomonadota > Gammaproteobacteria > Burkholderiales > Burkholderiaceae_D > Janthinobacterium > Janthinobacterium lividum_E. The sequence goes on from NZ_JAAOLY010000013.1 coordinate 200,823, forward strand.
GGGCTTGGGCTGTTACATTTTGTTGCCATGCGAAACACTTGCCCCGGCCTGGCGGGATTACTATAGTCCCAAGTTGCAAAAAATACCCTGAAAGATTCTCTACATAACGAGGTTACAAATGAACTTGCAAGCCAAATTGATGATGTCAGCCCTTTGTATCGGTGCATTGCCACTCGCCCAGGCCGCCGACTTTGAAGATTTCGGCAAGGTCGTGCGCGTCGTGCCGCAAGTGGAACAGATCAATCGTCCACGCCAGGAATGCCGCACGGAATACGTGCAAGTCCAGGCGCCGCCGCAACAGCGCAGCGCTGGCGGCTCCATCGTCGGCGGTATCGCCGGCGCCCTGCTCGGCAGCCAGGTTGGCGGAGGCAATGGCCGCACGGCCGCGGCAGCCGCTGGCGCGATTGCCGGCGCCGTCGTCGGCGACCGTGTTGACAACCAGAACAATTACCAGGGCGGCATGCAGGAACAAGCCGTCAAGCAATGCCGCCAGGTCGACCACTGGGAATCGCGCAACAATGGCTACCAAGTCACCTACGACTACCGCGGCCGCAACTACACGAGCATCATGTCCTACGATCCGGGCGAGCGCATCCGCTTGCGCGTTTCGATCGAGCCAGCTCAGCAATAACTCAGTATTGGGCGTATTAAAATGCCGGTCCCTCAGGGTCGGCATTTTTTATGGCACGCTATAATGCGGCACACTTTCAGGCCGCCTTATGCTTATCAAACGAAAATCCATCGAACAAGTCGAATCCTCGCGCCCGGCGCGCAAGCCCCGCTACGCCCCTGTCACCCTGTCGGAAATGGATGGCGTGCGCTATCTGCATTTCGGCACGGAATGGGTGCAGGGCGCCATGCGCATCCGCAAGCCGGACTGGCCGGAGCTCGAATACGCGCAGCAGATGATGGCGTGGATGCTGTGGATCGAGCAACCGCAGCGTCTCGCCCAGCTGGGCCTGGGCACGGCCGCGCTGACCAAGTTCTGCTACCGCCAGTTCCCGCAGACGCAAGTCGAGGCCATCGAACTGAATCCTTCCGTCATCACCATCTGCGAATCGATGTTCAAGCTGCCGCCCAACGACGAGCGCCTGCACGTGCGCGAGATGGATGCGCTCGACTATGTCAACGACGACGCCAATCACGGCACCCTGGACGCCCTGCAGGTGGACCTGTATGACGCCACGGCGCGCGGTCCCGTGCTCGACAGCGCCGATTTCTATGCCGCCTGCTGCGCCTGCCTGGCGCCGCACGGCATCATGACGGTCAACCTGTTCGGCGACCATCCCAGCTACGCGAAAAACATCAAGGCGATGAAGTTTGCGTTTGAACAGGTGATCTGCCTGCCGGAAGTCCATGATGGGAACGTGGTGGCGATCGCCTTCAAGACCAAAGTACCGCTCGATACCGAGGCGCAAGCCGCCCTGCTCGAGCGCGCCAAGCAGATCGTCGCCGAGACCAAGCTGCCCGCCAAATCCTGGGTCAAGGGCATCGTCAGCACCCTGTAGGCGCCGGCATTCCCAGGCTAGGCCGGCAGTCCTGAAAGACGCCGGCCATGCCCGCTTCCCCTCCGCCCTCTCCCATCTCGCCCGACACGCCGCTGGAACTGCCACAACTGCTGGCCTGGCTGCAGGAAGACGGCTTGCTCGATGCGGCGCAAGCGGCGGCCATCGGCACCCAGGCCGCCCTGCTGCCGGCACCGGCCTTGCATCCGCTGTGCAGCATCGTCCACGGCGCACTGACGCTCGACACCCTGTGCGCGTGGCTGGCGCAACGCTCCAGCTTGCCGTATGTGCGCATCGATCCCCTGCACATCGATTTCAGCCAGGTGGCCGACGTCATGACGGCCGGCTATGCGGCCCGTTTCAACATCCTGCCCGTGGAAAGCACGCCGGAACGCATCGTCATCGCTACGGCCCAGCCGTATGCGCTCGCCTGGCAGGCGCAGCTTGGGAATCTTGCGCCGCGCAAGCTGAGCCTGGTCATCGCCAACCCGCTGCACATCGCCGACGCCATCGCGCAATTTTTCAGCCTGGCCAGCTCCGTCAAGGTGGCCCGCCAAGCGTCCACGCAAGACCTGGCGCTGCGCCACAATTTCGAGCAGCTGGTGGAACTGGGGCGCAACAAGACCAGCCTGGACGCCAACGACCAGCACGTGGTGCGCATCGTCGACTGGCTGTGGCAATACGCGTTTGCCCAGCGCGCTTCCGACATCCACCTGGAGCCGAAGCGCGACGCGGGCCTCGTGCGCCTGCGCATCGACGGCCGCCTGCACCAAGCCTACCAGCTGCCGCCCGTGGTACTGCTGGCCATGACGGCGCGCATCAAGTTGCTCGGGCGCATGGACGTGGTGGAAAAGCGCCGCCCGCAAGATGGCCGCATCAAGACGCGCAATGCGCAGGGCCAGGAAGTCGAACTGAGGCTGTCGACCTTGCCCACGGCCTTCGGCGAAAAACTCGTCATGCGCATCTTCGACCCGGAAGTGGCCGTCAAGAGCCTGGCAGAACTGGGCTTTCCGCTCGCGGACGCCGAACGCTGGCGCCAACTGACAGCGCGCACGCACGGCATCGTGCTGGTGACGGGACCCACCGGCTCGGGCAAGACCAGCACCCTGTACAGCACCTTGAAGGCGCTGGCCGGCAGCGAAGTCAATGTGTGCACGGTGGAAGACCCCATCGAAATGGTCGAGCCGGCCTTCAACCAGATGCAGGTGCAAAGCCAGGCCGGGATCGAACTGTCGTTTGCCGATGGCGTGCGGGCGCTGATGCGGCAAGACCCGGACATCATCATGGTGGGAGAAATCCGCGACCTGGCCACGGCCGAGATGGCCATCCAGGCGGCGCTGACGGGCCACCTGGTGCTGTCGACCCTGCACACCAACGACGCGCCTTCTGCCGTCATGCGCCTGCTGGAACTGGGCGTGCCCGCCTATCTGCTGGAAGCGTGCCTGATCGGCGTGCTGGCGCAGCGATTGCTGCGCTGCCTGTGTCCGGGCTGCAAACAGCTGGATGCCGCCCCCGGCGCCGCTGCCTGGCAGCGCCTGACGGGCGGCCAACTGGAACGGCCAGCCGCAGCCTACCGCCCCGTCGGCTGCGCCCTGTGCCGGCACAGCGGCTACCTGGGGCGCGCCGGCATCTACGAACTGCTGAGCGTGACGGAAACGTTCGGCCAGCTGGTCAAGGCCGGCGCCGACCTGCACGCGCTACGCCGCCAGAGCCTGCTCGACGGCATGACGCCGCTGCGCATCGCCGGCGCACGCAAGATCATCGATGGCACGACCAGCATCGACGAAGTGCTGAAGCTCACGGCAGCCCTGCATTAGCAAGCCAGCACTTTCTAGCAGGAATGCTTTGCATTCTTTTTCAACTGATATATAATGCGGCCTCTTTCGGGTCGTTAGCTCAGCTGGTAGAGCAGCGGACTTTTAATCCGTTGGTCGCAGGTTCGAATCCCGCACGGCCTACCACGAATGCGCAGTACTAAAAAGCCCATCCTCAAGGATGGGCTTTTTTCGTTTCCGGCCCTCGCGGTTATACTGGCTCATCGTCTTGCCAGCCCTGAAAGAAACGCATGAAACTTGCCGCCTCCCTCCTCCTGGCCACCGCCTGCCTGTCCACCCAGGCCCGGGCACAGCCGCCCATCGTGCTCGACGGCCAGTACAGCGCGCACACGGACGAGATGAGCCTGCAAATCATCGGCGACCGCGTCTGCTTCGCGCCCGACAAGGCACAGTGGGGCCGTTTGCCCCGCCCTGCCGCCACGCACGATGCGTGGTTCTGTTTTTCCAACGATGGAGAGGCGCGCCGGCTGCTGCGCGTGCCCGCGCGCCAGGCCGACAATTGCGGCTGGCAGGCGCGTGCCCGCATCGTCATCGACACCTATCAACCGTATGTGGAGCAAGGCGAGGGCAACGACATGGCGCGCCTGGCCTCGGTGGTCAAGGTGGCGCAGCCGAACGCCATCGCCTGCGAGTAGTAAGTTTACCTACGCTAATCGAGTTCGTATTCCTGCAGATAGCGGGCAAACAGTTCCCCATCGGCCAAGGGACAAGCAAACCCCGCGCCCCAGTCGGCCAGCAGCAAACGCTCTTTCAAGGGCAGCAGCAACAGCTCGGGCATGGCGTCGCTGCACCACAGGTCGCACACGATACCCTTGTCGTCCAGGCCAGCAAACAAGGTCTCCGTGTTCTCGCCGCCAAAGGCCAGCACGTTCTTGCATTCCACGCGGTAACTGCTGTAACCCGTGTAGACGGCGTCATACGGCGGCAAGGCGTCCGCCAGCGCCAGCCGCAGCTGATCCGCCGAGAGGCCCAGCGTGCCCATCTGCGACGGCGGCGCCTCGGGCACGTACATCTGCGTCCAGCCGGCACCGCTGCGGTGCGCATCGGCAAACGCCTCTTGCTCGCCCATCTGCGTCAAACAGTGTTGCAAGTTATCCAGCGGCAGCAGCTCGATCATGCAAAAATCGTCTTCGTGGTAGTACGCTTGCCGCATGTTTCAATTCTCCAGCAAGTCCTGCAATTGCACATTGCGCCGCGACGTCAGCATGGCCGTCCAGGTTTCGCTCGTCACGGATGGGTAGCGCACGGCGCCAAAGTTCATCCAGGCATCGCGGTAGGCCAGCCACAGGCGCTGGGTGGCGCGGATGCCATCGTTGCTTACGGCGCCCGCATGGGTTTGCGCCGGCTTTTTCATGAGCTTGCCGTAGATGGCGTTGAGCTCCTTGTCCAGCGCCGCCGCCTGCTCTTTGGACACGGCGGCTGGCAGCTTGCCCGCTTCGTATTCGCGCAAATCGTGCGCCAACGTATCGAGCTCCGCCGTGCGGGCGGCGATGCTCAGGGCGGCGCGCGCCGTGCCGCTCAAGTCCGTTTCATTGGCCGCGCGGGCATCGGCAAATTTGCTTGCCGCCGCCTGCAGTTTTTGCAGCGACGCTTGCGCTGCGGCCGGCATGCTCTCGCTGACTTTGGCTGTCGCCTGCCCGCGCACTCTTTGCTTCTGGCGGGCATCGATGGCGCTGCACACGCCCATCATGTAGCCGCTCGTGATGTCGTCGCACAAATCGATCATGCCACGACCGCTGGCATTGATCTGCTGCAAGTGTTCGATGCGGCCGCGCATTTCGGCCGGCGCCGCATCGATGCTGCACGCATACTTGAGCGCCAGCAATGGATCTTTTTGCACGCCCTGTCCATTCTGATACAGCATCATCAGGACGGCGCTGTTTTGCGTGGCCATGGCGCAATGGCGCGCGGGACGCCAGTCGGCCGGCTTGGGCGAGGACATACTCTTGGTATCGTAATACAGGTCCGTTGCCTGGCATTGCTGCAGGGACGCCACGGCGGAGGGCGCCGGCAGGTCGGCCGGCGGCGGCGCCGCATCCTTGACCTTCAGGCAGCCCGCATACCAGGCCGTGCTTTCCGCGTGCCCCACTCCCATGGCGCTCGTGTTCGGGTAGGGAGCGGGCGCGGCGGCAAAACCCGGGGCGGCCAGCAGGCAGCTTGCGCCCAGCAATATCGTTTTCAATAAGGGTAGACTAATTTTCATGGCCGGCCAAAGGTAGCGTCAGTAAAAGAACAAGTTTAACTGATCAGCCATGACGCGCCCGCCCGATACGTGACCGTCCCGCCTGGTAAGTAACGGTACCCAGCCTTGGCAGTGCAGGAAATCATGAGCAATAATGTTGCCCGCTGTACTTTTTTCACTACTCCGGACCACGCCCATGACCTCACCCCGTCTTCGCCGTTCCCTCGGCTCCCTGCTGATCGCAGCGGCCTGCGCCTCGCTTGCCCATGCCGCCGATACCAAGGCCACCACCGCAGTTGTCGCCACGCAAACGCAAGCCAAACACGCCATCACGCATGAAGACGTGTGGCTGATGAAACGGGTGGGCGCGCCCGTCGCCAGCCCCGATGGAAAGTGGGCCGTGTTTTCCGTGGTCGACAGCGCCTACGATAGCAAGGAGCAATGGTCGGACCTGTGGATCAAGTCCCTTGGCGACGACAGCCCCGCGCGGCGCCTGACGTATTCCAAAAGCAGCGAAAGCGCCGTGGCCTGGTCGCCGGACAGCCGCCAGGTGGTTTTCGTTGCCAAGCGCGACGGCGATGAAGCGGGCCAGATTTACCGCCTCGACGTGGCCAACGGTGGCGAAGCGCAACGGCTGACCACGCTCACCATGGGCACGCGCATGCCGAAATGGAGCCCGGACGGCAAGCAGTTGCTGTTCATCAGCGATATCTATCCGGGCAACAAGACGGAAGCCGACGTCAAGCAAAGCGCGAAAGAACGCAAGGAGCGCAAAGTCAGCGCCCGCTCCTATGAATCGACGGCGCCCCGCTATTTCGACAAGTGGCTGACCGACAAGCAGGTGCGCCTGTTCGTCGTTGATGCGCAAGCGGACGCCAAGCCGCGTGACATCCTGTCGGGCACGCAACTGGCCGCCTTGCCGGGCTTTGGCGGCGGCCAGGGCGACGAGGGACAATCCTTGGACGCCGTCTGGACGCCGGACGGCAAGGCCGTCGTCTTCAACGCGGCCACCAACCACGATGCGGCCCAGCGCGAAGCCGTCGTTTCGCAACTGTATTTGCTGCCTGTGGCGGGCGGCGAAGCACAGCGTTTGACGCAAGACAAGCACAGCTATGGCAGCCTGAAATTCGCGGCCGACGGCAAGACCCTGTTCGCCCTGAGCGACGCGGAAACGCCAGGCAAGGTGTATGACGTGAAGCGCCTGGCCAGTTTCGCCTGGCCGATGAGCAATCCGGCACCGACGATATTGACGGCCAAGCTGGACCGCTCGATTTCCCGCTTCGTGCTGCCCGAAGGCGGCAAGCGCGTTATCTTCAGCTATGAACATGCGGGACTGGAAAAACTGTACTCGATCGACGCCAAAGGCGGCGACGTGCGCGAAGAGCCATCCTTGCCAACGGGCACCATCAATTCGCTGAGCAGCGGCGGCAAGGCCCTGGTCGGCGTGTGGGAGTCGTCCATCAACCCGCCGGAAATCTACGCGTTCAACGGCAAGCAGCCGAAGCGCCTGACGGCCTTCAACACGGACAAGGCCGATAAAATCGACTGGCAGGCGCCCGAGCATTTCTGGTTCACGACGGCCGACGGCCGCCAGATCCACAACATGCTCGTCAAGCCGGCCAACTTCGATCCGAACAAGAAATACCCGCTGTTTACCGTCATCCATGGCGGCGCGGCCAGCATGTGGCGCGACCAGTTCGTGCTGCGCTGGAACTATCATTTGCTGGCCAAGCCAGGCTATGTCGTGCTGCTGACCGACTACAAGGGTTCCACCGGCTATGGCGAGGAATTCTCGCGCTCGATCCAGTTCGACCCCTTGAAGGGTCCGGGCGATGAAGTCAACCAGGGCGTTGATGAAGCCATCAAGAAATACCCATTTATCGACGGCACGAAACTGGCCGCCGGCGGCGCCAGCTATGGCGGCCACCTGGCCAACTGGCTGCAAGCGACGACCACGCGCTACAAGGCCATCGTCTCGCACGCGGGTGAAATGGACTTGATCATGCAATGGGGCACCAGCGATGGCGGCTTCGGCCGGGAAACGAATGCAGGCGGCCCCGTCTGGTCGAACTTGCCCGTGTGGCGCGACCAAAGCCCCATCATGCAAGCGGGCAACCACGAAAAAGGCACGGGCTTCACGACACCGATCCTGATCACCGTGGGCGAGCTCGACTACCGCGTGCCGGCCAACAATGCGCTGATGAACTTTGCCGTGCAACAACGCCTGAACGTGCCGGCGAAACTGCTCGTGTTCCCGGACGAAAACCACTGGATTTTGAAGGGCGAGAACAGCCGCTTCTTCTATAGCGAAGTAGAGGGCTGGCTGACCAAGTACTTGAAATAATCGCGCTGTAAGCTTCTTGAAAAGCCAGGCTCCGCGCATGCGGGCCTGGCTTTTTTCATGCCGCTTGCGAGACGCTCACGGCCGCCTTCTGGCGCTGGATCGCCAGCACCAGCAGTGCGGCAACGAGGCAGGCGGCGCCGGCCGCGAACAGGGCCGGGTTGTAGGTCAGCATCAGGGTGCGGATGCGGCCCGCGCCATAGGCCGCCACGGCGGCGCCCAGCTGGTGGCCGGCAAATATCCAGCCGAACACCATGCCCGCCCGCTCCCGGCCGAACGTGGCTCCCACCAGTTTCACGGTCGGCGGCACGGTGGCGATCCAGTCGAGGCCGTAGAACATGGCGAACAATGACAGGCCGTACAAGGTGAATTCCGAATACGGCAGCCAGAACAGCGACAAGCCACGCAAGCCGTAATACCAGAACAACAATTTGCGGTTGTCATAGCGGTCCGACAGCCAGCCGGACAAGATCGTGCCGAACAGATCGAACGCTCCCATCATGGCCAGCACGGACGCGGCCGGCACGGCGGACAAGCCCGAGTCGCCGCACAGGGAAATGAAATGCGTCTGTATCAAGCCATTGGTGCTGAGACCGCAGATGAAAAAGGTGCCGAAGAGTATCCAGAAGGTGCGATTGGAAGCCACGCTGCGCAGGATCACGAACGGCGTGGCAAACGTCATTTTTGCGGCCACTGGCGCCCCCAAAGGCGTGGCCGGATCGGCGCCGTAGGGACGCAAGGCGATATCCTGCGGGCGGTTGCGCATGCACAGGAAGGCCAGCACGGCGACGATGGCGCAGGCGGCGAACACGGGCATGACGGCCGTACGCCAGCCGTAGTGCTCGATCAGCCAGGCACCCACGGGCAGGAACAGCAGCTGGCCCGTGGCCGAGCTGGCCGTCAGCACGCCCACCACCAGGCCCCGGTGCGTCTCGAACCAGCGGTTCGCCACCACGGCGCTCAAGACCAGCGCCGTCATGCCCGAGCCGAGACCCAGCAGAATGCCCCACAAGGCCACCAGGTGCCAGAACTGCGTCATGCGCGTGGCCAGCAGCATGCCGGCAGCGATCAGGCCCAGGGCCACGCAGATGACATTGCGCAAGCCGAAGCGCTCCATCAGGATGGCGGCAAACGGCCCCATCAGGCCAAACAGCACGAAGCGCACGGCCAGGGCCGAAGAAATCTGCTCGGCATCCCAGCCGAACTCGCGGCTCAAGGGCTGCATCAGCGCACCCGGCAAGCCCAGCGCGGCGGACGAGGTCAAGGCCGTGAGGAAAGTGATGGCGACGATGACCCAGGCAAAGTGCACGCCGCGCCGCTCCAGCCATTGCGAAAAGGGATAGGAAAGCATGCAGTCCTCATGAGAAAAGTGAATGCCGATCGGCAGCAGCCGACGGGATTTTTCTCATGTTATATTATGATCGTAATTTATACAATCAAAAAGAAACTGGAACCACACTGCCGCGTGCAGCTCCAGTCCTGGCTTTAATGCATTACAGAGTGCGCTTATTTCACCTTCAAGCCATTCTTCACATCCGTCACGCCTTCCACGCCACGGGCCAGGTCGGCGGCTTTCTGCACTTGCGCCTGGGATGGCACGAAGCCGCTGAGCATGACGACGCCGTTCACCGTTTCCACATGCACGTCGAGCGCTTTCAAGTCGTTGTCCTTGACGAGGTCAGCCTTGATTTTCGTCGTGATGACGGAGTCCGCCACGGCCGTCTTGGTGCTGCCGGCCGCGTTGCGCGTCACGCAGGCGGCCTTGGCCGTCGCATCCATGGCGTCGCAGTTTTCCTTCGTCGTGGCGGGTGGGTTTTGCGCCACGTTGGTGCCATCCCTGGCGCCCGTGTTGGCGTCGGCCAGCGCCGCAGTTTTCGCCCCCTTGGCATCGTTCATGCACGTGGTTTTCTCGGCGCCCGTGCGGTCGCCGCACTTGGCCTTGGCCAGGTCATACTCGGCGTTGGCGACGTCCTTGCGGGCCTTGCCCAGTTCGCGCGGCGTGTTGCGGTATTGCGCCACGGCATCCGAGTCTGCCTTGGCGCGCGCCACCTTGGCTTCTTCCACGCAGACTTTTTTCGCGTTGCCGCTCTGGGCGTCACAGGCGGCCTTGGCCTGCTTGTAGTCGGCCGTTGCCTTGTCCGTCAAACTCTTGTACGAGGCATCCTGCGCATACGCTGGCGTGGCGGCAAGCAGGGCGCTGGCACTGGCGGCCAGCATGAGTGCGATCATTTTGTTCATGATGGTTCCTCTCTGGTTAGTTGATGCCCAGATTAGACCCCTGCCGGAAGCAAAGCTCCGTGCGACAGCACACGCTGACACTCCATTCACATAAAAATCAGCGTTTATTTGTCGCCGCTCAAGCCCTTTCGCCACAATACTTGCGCCTGTTCAAATATTGAAGCGGACCCATCAAATACACCCGCGCCATCGGCCAGCACCAGCCAGCCTTGCGTGGCGTGCGAACCGCCCGCAACCTCGCCACCGGCGCGCACGCCGCGCATCCAGGCCAGCACATCCTGGTACTGCCCCGGGTGGCGGCCATGCATCCAGGCCAGGGCCACCAAGTCCGCATAGCCCTCTTCGCGGCGCGTCTCGCGCAACTCCTGCGCCAGCGGTGTCAACTTGCCCATCTGCATGCTGCGCGGCTCGACAAAGCCGCGTGGCAAGGCATGCCAGTCGCCCTGCGCATAGCGCTGGCAGTGGCCGATCTCATGCGCCGTCATTGCTTCCATCATCAGGCCGTGGCGCGTGGCTGGCACGCCCTGCAAGACACTGTCCGCCTGCACGTTGCCGCGCAAGGACAGCACCAGCTTGCAACGCCCTGCTTCGTAGCCCAGCGCCAGCGGCACGGCGCCGGGCGCATCCTGCGGCTGCACGATGATATCGATGGGCAAGCCTTGCACACGCGCAAACGCGATGACGGGTTGGCCCGCCTGCAGCCAGCGGGTTTCCAGATCGGTGAGCTGGGCGGCAGCCACGGCAGGCAAGGCAAGGGACACGCACAACAGCGAGAATAGTTTCAACATGGGATCAACAGGAAAAATGGGGATTTACCACTGCAGAGTAAGCGGTGAAAATATTTCCACAAGGAAAAACTGGCAACTATTCATAAATAAAGACGAAAAAAAACCGGCGCAGTGCGCCGGCTTTCCAGGCTGACAATAGTCAAACTCAGGCTTATTTCTTCGCCGCCTTGTCCAGCGCACGCGCCGTGACGAATTCCGGACGGATATCGTTGGGCACGGCCTTCATCTTGTCGAGCGCCACTTGCACTTCGGGGCGGATCACCACGTACTTGCTCATCAGGTCTTTCGCGCGCGCATAGTCGCCCGTCGCCTCGATGGTCAAGAACTCACGGTCCAGGTCGATCACGGCCTGCTTGATCTTGCCGAAGTCGACGCCGAACTTACCGTCGCCCAGCGACACAAAACCGCCCTTGTCGAGGATGTAATTCATCTGGATGGCCATGCCGCGCGCGTGCGAATCCGTCAAACCGAAATGCAGGGTGCGAAAGCCCGAGGCAAGGAAAGTGTTGTACAGCTTGCGCTCGGCCGCCTCGCCCTGGCCCAGGGTGTCGTTCAGTTGCCCCTTGTCCATCATGTAGCGCAGCGCAAACAGGCCCGTGATATCGGCCTTGGCTTCCTCGATGGTCGAATAGGCTTCCTTCAAGTCCTGGCGCGGCGTTGATGGCTTGCCGTCGACGGTGGTGGCGTGCGGACCCAGGCCATGCATGATTTCATGCGCGAGGATGTGCGTGAAGAAGGAATTGAAATCGACGTCCTGCTGCGCTTCGGGCGTGAGCACCAGTTTCGAGATCGGCGTCAGGGTGGCCTTGAACTTGGCTTCCTGCACGTTTTTCAGCATGACGCGCTTGGAGCCGCGCGCGCTGATGATGCGCTCGTCGTTCGGCAAATTGTAGGCGGCCGTCTGCACGGCCATGTTGCCATCGCCCGCGCCATACACCTGGTTGACCACCACCATCGGCGCCAGCGCGCCCACTTTCGGGTTGCGGTACTGGGCGTCGAGCGGCAGGTTGTCTTCCAGCTCCTGCATGTGCTTGGCGAAGAAGTTCAGCTTCTGCGTTTCCGCCTGGTCGCGGATGTTCACGTAGGCTTCGAACGCGGCCTTGTAGCCGAACAACTCATCGTTATACGTTTCGTACGGGCCGATGGTGATGTCGACGGGCGAATCGAGGTCCATCCAGGCGAAGTCGGACGGCAGGTAATCGTTGTCGAGGAAAGCCTTGGCGCGCAGGGTGAGGAATTTCTTCAGGGATGCATTGTCCGTGGCGGCGGCCGCCTCGTCGAGCAACCTGGCCAGCTGCTTCAGTTCCACCTTGTATTCGTCCGAATACTTGACGGTCTGGTACTTGCCATCCTTGCCATCCTTGCCAGCGCGAATCGTCGTGAAGAACCATTGCGCCTGCTGCTTGTCCTCTGGCGACAAACCATTCATCCACGTTTCCAGGCTGGCCTTGGTGGCGCCCTGCGGATAGAAATTGCCCGCTTCCGGCTTGTGCGCGGGAATGGCGATGCCGGCATAGCTGGCCGGCATGAACGAGGCATGCGCGTCGAGCACCGACCATGGTCCCTTGTTGATCCAGAAATAGTTCAGGCGGGCCTGGCCCAGCTTTGATGTGTCCTTCTTCAATGCCGCCCACAACGCTTCATTGCCAGACCAGCGCTGGCGCAACTGCAGCACGTCGACCAGCTTGGCCGCCTCCACCAGCTTGGCGATGGCCTGGCGGTCGCCCGCGGACAGGTGCGTGACGTCGGCAGTCAGCGCGACGGGTGCATAGCGGGCGCTCATGGCCGCCAGTTGTTGCGCGGTGGCCGGGGCTGCCGGCGTTGCGGCGCAGGCGCTGCCGACGGCGGTCGCCATCAGCAGGGGGAACAGGATACGTTTCATGGGGACCTCAGCAAACAATGTAAGGTCCCGATTGTAAACGAGCGCCGCTTAAAACTCTTCCCATGCGTCATCGGCGGGCACCTTGGTGGCCAGCTTTTTCGGTGCCGGCTTCGCTGCTGCCTTGACGACCGGCCGGGCAGCAGTCACGGCGGCAGGACGCGCACGCGCCGGCTGCGGCGCCTGCAGCTGTACTTGCGAGTTGTCGAGCTTGAAGATGCTGACCACCTGCGACAGGCTGCCGGCCTGCGCTTCCAGCGACGCGGCCGCCGAGGCCGACTGTTCCACCAGCGCCGCATTCTGCTGCACCACCTGATCCATCAGGCCGACGGCCTGGTTGACCTGTTCGATGCCGGACGACTGCTCGCGCGTGGCCACGCTGATTTCGCCCATGATGTCGGTCACGCGCTTGACGCTGTCGACAATGTCTTGCATGGTCGTGCCCGCTTCATCGACCAGGCGCGCGCCCGTGTCGACGCGCTCGACCGAGTCGTCGATCAGCGACTTGATTTCCTTGGCGGCCTGGCTGGAACGCTGGGCCAGGCTGCGCACTTCGGTGGCGACGACGGCAAAGCCGCGGCCCTGCTCGCCGGCACGGGCCGCTTCCACAGCGGCATTGAGCGCCAGAATATTCGTCTGAAAAGCGATGCCGTCAATCACGCCGATAATGTCGACTATCTTTTTCGAGGACTCGTTGATGGCGGCCATGGTCTGCACCACCTGTGCCACGACGGCGCCGCCCTTGACGGCCACACCCGAGGCCGATACGGCCAGCTGATTCGCTTCGATCGCGTGCTCGGCGTTCTGCTTGACGGTGCCCGTCAATTGCTCCATCGACGTGGCGGTTTCCTCGATCGAGCCGGCCTGCTGTTCCGTGCGGTTCGACAGGTCCAGGTTGCCGGCCGCGATTTCGCGCGAGTTCGTGGCGATGGTCTGCGTGCCGGCGCGCACCTGGCTGACGATGGCCACCAGGCTGTCGCGCATGCCGCGCATGGCGTACAGCAAGCTGTTGCGGTCGTTCGGCTCGGTAGTGATGGTCACTGCCAGGTTACCAGCGGCAATTTCGCCGGCGATGGCGGCCGCGTAGTCGGGCTCGCCGCCGAGCTGGCGCAGCAAGCCGTGGCTGATGCGCCAGGCCGCGATGGTGCCGATCGCGATCGCGCCCAGGCACAGCAACACCATGAAGAAGAAAAAGCTGCGCGCCACCGTGCTTGCGCTGTCTGCCTGTTCGCGGCTCATCTTTTCTTCGAGGTCGATCAGCTGGTTGACGGACGCAAGCCAGCCCGTGAAGGCGGCGGCGCCCTGTTGCTGCAGCAAGGCGGTGGCGCCGGCCACATCGTCGGCCAGGCGCAATTGAATCACCTTGGCGATGATCGGCTGGGCCTTGGCTTCACTGGCCTTGATGGCAGCGAGGGCCGTGCGTTCCGCTTCGGTCACGCCCTTGCCGCTGCCGATGATCTGGTCGAGCGGCGCGGCGGCCTGCGCGTAATTGGCGGCCAGCGTTTCGATGCGCGCGATTTCCGGCTTGGCCGACGCCGCGTCGGCCGCCAGCACCACGTCGCGCAGGGCGATCGCGCGGTCATGCACGCTGCCACGGAAATTGATTGCATGGCGCTGCTTGACGTTGTTGACGTCGCTGATACTGGTAAGGATGGCATCGATCTTTTGCACGCGGTTGATGCCGAGTGCGGTAACGATGATCAGCAGCAACAGGACCAGGCCAAATCCCGTATAAAGTCGTGTGCTGATTTTGGTGCTTTGCATATCCGTCTCATCCATTCATTCATGAAAATATCCAAATTCCTCATCACCATGATGTTGACATTTGGAAATAAAAGTTAATTTATCATGAATGGAAGCAGCCTGCCTGAGGCCGGTCAAAGGCAGACTTTTTTAAGGCATGAAACCTACCACACGCGGTACACCTGCCCCGTCTGCGCCCCTTCCACGCTGCGGCTGTAGGCCAGCGCCACACGGCTGGCGGCGGCCGGCTCGAAGCCGTAGAAGAAGGGGCCATACGCTTCCAGCGATTCTTCCAGCACCGTGGGGCTGACGGCATTGATGCGCACGCCGCGCGCCAGTTCGATGGCGGCGCCCCGCACGAAACCTTCCACGGCCGCATTCGTCATGCTGGCGGCCGCACCGAAACGGATAGGCTGCTCGGACACGATGCCGCTGGTCAGCGTAATCGAACCGCCGTCGTTCAGGTATTCCTGCGCTACCAGCGCCACGTTGACCTGGCCCATCAGCTTGCTGTCCAGGCCCAGCTGGAATTGCTCTGGGGTGAATTCGGCCAGGGGGCCGAAATGCAGCTTGCCGGCCGTGACGACGACGGCGTCGACCTTGCCGATGCGCTGGAACAGGGCGCGTACTTGTTCAATGTCGCCCATGTCGGCCTGGTGCGCGCCCGTGCGGCTGCCCACTTCGATGATTTCATGGCGCTGCGCCAGTTGCGCGGTGACGGCCTTGCCGATGGTGCCGCTGGCGCCGATGATGACGATTTTCATGCTGTTTCCTTGTGTGGGTTGAACGATGGAGCCAGTATGCGCCGCTTCCCAAAAGGAATAAATGCGCTAGAATTAACAAGATTACCAACCCACAGTTTGGAATCAGGGTCGCATGGATAAATTGCGTAGCATGGAAATCTTTGTGTCCGTCGTCGACCAGGGCAGTTTCACGGCGGCAGCCGACACCTTCCGCATCTCGCCCGTGATGGTGGGCAAGCACATCAAGCAACTGGAAGAGCGGCTGGGCGCGCGCCTGCTGGCGCGCACGACGCGCCGGCAAAGCCTGACGGAAATCGGCCGGCAATACGTGGACCAGTGCCGGCAGATCCTGGCGCAGATCGCGGCGGCCGAAACGGGCGCGGAAGCGATGCGCGCCACGCCGCGCGGCAAGCTGAAAATCACGGCGCCCGTGTCCTTCGGCAGCGAATGCATCGCGCCGCTGATGGCCGACTATCTGACGGCGTATCCGGACGTGAGCCTGGAACTCAATTTGAATGACAGGATGGTGGACTTGGTGGAGGAAGGATTCGATGCGGCCATCCGCATCGGCAAGCTGGAAGATTCCGGCATGGTGGCACGGCCCTTGCGTCCTTATGCGATGGTCATCTGCGCCTCGCCCGCCTACCTGGCAAAGCACGGCACGCCGCGCACGCCGGACGACCTGGCGCGGCACGAATGCGTGGATTTCATGCAGTGGTCGCGCCACATGCGCTGGCGTCTGAGCGGCAAGGAAGCCCGCCACGATGGCGCTGCGGCCGAAAGCCGCTTCCGCTCGAACAATGGCCAGGCGCTGCGCATGGCGGCCCTGCACGGCTTCGGCATCGTCATGCAGGCGGAGATTTTGCTGGCCGACGATATCGCGGCGGGGAGGCTGGTGCCGCTGCTGGCCGACTACGTGCCGGCGCCGCGCCTGATGCATGCGCTGTATCCGCGCGACCGCCAGCCCACGCCGAAGCTGACGACCTTCATCGATTTTCTGCTGGAACGCTACGGGCCGGCGGCGACACCGCCACCGGCCACGCTCACGTAATCGTCGTACCTAGTTCGACTTGACGGCCGATGGCGCAGAAGCCAGCTTGGCCAGCTCGCCGTCCGGCTGCCAGCCGGCACCCAAGGAGCGGGCCACGGCCACGGTCGCCAGCAGACGCTGGGTCTTGATCTGCGCGGCGGCGCGGTCCGCTGCCAGCGAACTGCGCTGCGCATCGGTGACGTCCAGGTAGGTCGAGATGCCGCGCTCGTAGCGCGTGCGCGCCACCAGGTAGGCGCGCGCCGCCGCTTCCTGCGACAGCGCCTGCGCGTCGCCCTGCAACTGGCGCTGCTCCACGTCAGACAGCGCATCTTCCACTTCGCGCAAGGCCGTCAAGAGCTTCGTTTCATGGTTCGCCACGGCTTCCGCATAGCGCGCTTTGGACAGGTCAAGATTGGCCTGGTTGCGACCACCGTCGAAGATCGGCAGAGACAGGGCCAGCGGACCAAAGCTGAACTGGCGCGAACCGCCCTGCGCCAGGTCGCGCAGCTTTTCCGACGCGTAGCCGAAATTGCCCGTCAATTGCAGCGACGGATAAAACGCGCCTTCGGCCACGCCCACTTGCGCGTTGGCCGCGCGCAGGCCCGCCACGCTGGAAACGAGGTCCGGACGGTGCGCCAGCAGGCTGGCGGGCAAGCCGACGGGAATGGCAGGCGGCAGCGGCAAGACGGACGGATCGGCCGCCACCGGCAATTGCAGCGCCGACGGCGGCTTGCCCATCAGGGTGGCCAGGCTGTTTTCCAGCTGGTTGCGCTGGCGCTTGACTTCGTGCAGGTCGGCCTGCGCGTTCGACAGTTCCACTTTCGCGCGCGCCAGGTCCAGCTCATTCGTCAAGCCCGCATTGAAGCGCGCTTCGACCAGCTGCGCCGACTCGCGGCGCGTGTCCAGCGCGCCATTCAGGATGGCCATTTCCGCGTCCAGGCCGCGCAGCTGCCAGTAATTGCTGGCCACTTGCGACGACAGCATCAGCAGCACGCCGTCGCGGTCGGCCTGCGCCGCCAAGGCTTGCGAATCGGCCGCTTCGACCATGCGTTTTACACGGCCCAGCAAGTCGACTTCATACGACAGCGAGCCGCCGATCGAAAAATTATTGCCACTGATGGAGCGGTTGCCCAGGGCCAGGCCCTGCGACGTGTTGGCCGAGGTGCGCGAGTTCGAGACGCCCGTGCTGACGTTCACGCTCGGGCCCTGGTTGGCGCGCGCCGTGCCGCTTTGCGCCAGCGCCTGCAGCAAGCGTTCTCCCGCCGCCTTGACGCTCGGGTTGTCCTGCAGCGCGCTTTGCTCGAGGCGGTTCAGGGTGGCGTCGCCGTAGATGCTCCACCACTCTTTGGGCAGCTGTGCGGCATCCGCAGCGGTTGCGCCGTGGCGGAAGGTGTCGGCGCCGGCGACATTGCCCGGAGCGGTGAAATCCTGGCCCACGGTGCCGCAGGCGGACAGCGCCACGGCAAGGGAAGCGGCCAGCGCGATTTTCGTCAATACTGTTTGCATGATGTGTACCTTCTTGTTCTTGAGGTGCTGCTGCACGTGCGGGCTGTGCGCGGTCAATGACCGCCGCCACCGCCACCGGGAGCTTTGAGTTTGTCGGCCAGCCACAGGGGCACGATGCAGGCCAGCAGGATGGCGCCGATCAGGAAAAAGCCATCGTTGTAAGCCATCACATACGCTTCGCGGCGCACGATGCCGTCGATCGCCTGCAAGGCCTGGTTGCCTGCCGTGACGGCGTCATAGCCCTTGGCCATGAACGAGGACGTCAGCTGGTCGATGCGCAGCTGCGTGGCGCTGGAATACGCATTGATCGCTTCACCCAGGCGCTGCGAGTGGAAGTGCTCGCGGGTGCTCAGGGCCGTGGCCAGCAGGGCGATGCCGATCGAGCCGCCCAGGTTGCGCGTCATGTTGAACAGGCTCGATGCGGACGGCATGTCCTTCGGCGCAATGCCCTTCATGGCGAAGTTCGACAGGGTCAGCATGACAAAGGGCTGGCCCAGCGCGCGCACCACCTGCGACCACAGCAGCTGGTCGTAGCCGGTGGACGCGTCCATGTATGCATTCATCATGCACGAACCGCCAAACAGCAAGAGGCCGAACGAGCACAGGATGCGGTTGTCCACCACCGACGACAGCTTGGCGACAAACGGCATGATGAACAGCTGCGGCAAGCCTACCCACATGATGACTTCACCGATCTGCATCGGCGAGTAGCCGGCGATCTGGCCCAGGAACAGGGGCAGCAAAAAGGCCGAACCATACAGGCCCATGCCCGTCACCGCAGACAGCACGGTGGCGACGAGGAAATTGCGCTGGCCGTACAGCGCCAGGTTGACGAACGGTTCGGCGCGCGTGGCGCTGGTGACGACCCAGCCCAGGATACCCACCAGGGCCAGCGAGGCGAAGGCGATGATGAAACCGGAGTCGAACCAGTCCTTCGAGTTGCCCTCTTCCAGGAAGATGGTCAGGCAGCCGAGGCCCAGGGCCATGAAGAAGATGCCCAGCCAGTCGGCTTTCCAGAACATCTCGAGCTTCATCGGCTCCTTGTCCAGGCCATAGATCATGCCGGCGATCAGCAGTACGCCCGGCACCCAGTTGATGTAGAAAATCGAGGGCCAGCCATACAGCTCGCTCAGATACCCGCCCAGGGTCGGCCCCATGGCTGGCGCCAGGGTGGCCGTCAGGCCGAAAATCGCCATGCCGACGGCGCGCTTCGACGGCGGCAGCTTGAGCATCACCAGGGTGAACGCCATCGGGATCAGGGCGCCGCCAGTGAAACCCTGCAGCATGCGGAAGACGATCATGCTTTCCAGGTTCCAGGCCGTGCCGCACAGGGTGGAGAACAGCAGGAAGAAAGCGGTGGTGCCGATCATGTAGGTGCGCAGACCGAACACGCGCGCCAGCAGTGCGGTGAGGGGAATGACGATAATTTCCGCCACCAGGTAGGCCGTGGAAATCCACGAGCCCTCTTCCTGGGTGGCCGACAGCGAGCCAAGGATATCCTTGAGCGAGGAGTTGGTGATCTGGATGTCGAGCACCGCCATGAAGGCGCCCAGCATGCCGGCGGCGACCGCCAGCCAGGTGCGCCCGGAGACTTTTTCGTCGATCACGGGAAACGCTGGCGGCTTCGCCAGCGTGGTGGAGGGGCTGCTCATGGAAGCTTAGCGCGTGGTGGACTGGGCGGCGGGAGCGGCGGCGTGGCGCGGTGCCTCGGCCTTGTCCTGGGCCGCATTGGGCTGATTCACTTCCACTTCGGCGATCACCGACATGCCCGGCACCAGGCGGCCATTCATGGCCTTGATGTCTTCCGGCTGGAAGACGATTTTCACCGGCACGCGCTGGACGATCTTGGTGAAGTTGCCGGTGGCGTTATCGGCTGGCAGCAGCGCGAATTGCGCGCCCGAAGCCGGCGCGAAGCTGTCCACGGCACCCACCAGTTTCTTGCCCGGCATGGCGTCGATGGTCACGTGCACGCTCTGGCCGCGGTGCAGGTCGGCCAATTGGGTTTCCTTGAAGTTGGCGGTGACCCAGACGTTGTCTTGCACGATGGCCGTCAATTGCTGCCCAGGCTGCACGCGCATGCCCGTTTCCACGTTGCGCTTGCCGATGCGACCGGCGACCGGGGCCAGGATGCGGTTGTATTGCAGCTGCTGTTCCGCGTCCTTCAATTGCACGCGCAACACGGCCACTTGCGCCTTGGCGACGTCGCGCGCAGCTTGCGCCGCGCCGATCTGCGCCTTGGCGGCCGAAGCGCTGTCGCGGCGGGCAGCCAGGTCGGCCACGGCGCTCGAGCGGGCCGCATTGGCCGCGTCGAGTTCCGCTTTCGACACGGCTTTCATCTGGCTCGTGTACAGCTGGCCATAACGGTCCGCATCCTGTTTTGCACGCAGCAGCTGCGCGTCGGCTTGCGCCACTTGCGCCTGGGCGCCACTGGCTTGCGCCTGCACTTGCGCGATCTGCGCGTCCGCTTGCAGCACTTGCTGCTCGGCGCTGGCGATCTGCGCGGCGATCTGCTCGGTTTTCACGCGCTGGTCGAACGGGTCGAGTTCGGCGATCACGTCGCCCTCTTTCACCATTTGATTGTCGTCGATGAAGACCTTGGTGACGACACCGGAAATGCGTGCCGAAACGGGATGCACGTGGCCAGCCACATAGGCATTTTCCGTTTCCACGAAATAGTGGCTGCGGTACCACATGCGCGCGCCGGCGCCCAGGGCCACGAGGACGATCAGGCCGGCGATGATTTTCACACGGTTGTTAGGGGGGGCGGAGCTGGCGGAAGCGGCGGGCGCGGAAGGGG
>NZ_JAAOLY010000014.1 GCF_011601275.1 Janthinobacterium lividum
CTGCGGATCAAAGTGTGTTTGCTCACTCCCCGCAGCTTATCGCAAGCTACTACGTCCTTCATCGCCTGTAATCGCCAAGGCATCCACCATGTGCACTTATTCGCTTGTCCCTATAACGTTAGCCTCTGTTCACCGAGGTGACCAAAGAGCGCTACAGGGATAAGAAAGTACAACGTTGTTGCTTGTTTGTTGATACATACAATCATTACCCATCGATTCACCTTTACGGCAAACCGATCAATAAATAATCTTTACTTCTTCCAGATTGTTAAAGAACGAAACAGCTTTGATCGCTAAAAGATCAAACCTAAATTCAATCACGACTGTGATTAACTTACGTTTGGACTTTCTGTAAAACGTGGTGGAGGATGACGGGATCGAACCGACGACCCCCTGCTTGCAAAGCAGGTGCTCTCCCAGCTGAGCTAATCCCCCTGGGTAATGACTGGTAGGGCTGGTTGGACTCGAACCAACGACCCCCGCGTTATCAACACGGTGCTCTAACCAGCTGAGCTACAGCCCCAACGCGGAACTACTACGACTACTGTTTCTTCTCTTACTAAC
Source organism: Janthinobacterium lividum (assembly GCF_011601275.1). Lineage (GTDB taxonomy): Bacteria > Pseudomonadota > Gammaproteobacteria > Burkholderiales > Burkholderiaceae_D > Janthinobacterium > Janthinobacterium lividum_E. The sequence goes on from NZ_JAAOLY010000014.1 coordinate 565, forward strand.
AGCCGATAAGTGTGAACATTTGATGCGTGAATCATTACTGATTCGTGCAAACTCTAGAAAGGAGGTGATCCAGCCGCACCTTCCGATACGGCTACCTTGTTACGACTTCACCCCAGTCACGAATCCTACCGTGGTAAGCGCCCTCCTTGCGGTTAAGCTACCTACTTCTGGTAAAACCCGCTCCCATGGTGTGACGGGCGGTGTGTACAAGACCCGGGAACGTATTCACCGCGACATGCTGATCCGCGATTACTAGCGATTCCAACTTCATGCAGTCGAGTTGCAGACTACAATCCGGACTACGATACACTTTCTGCGATTAGCTCCCCCTCGCGGGTTGGCGGCGCTCTGTATGTACCATTGTATGACGTGTGAAGCCCTACCCATAAGGGCCATGAGGACTTGACGTCATCCCCACCTTCCTCCGGTTTGTCACCGGCAGTCTCATTAGAGTGCCCTTTCGTAGCAACTAATGACAAGGGTTGCGCTCGTTGCGGGACTTAACCCAACATCTCACGACACGAGCTGACGACAGCCATGCAGCACCTGTGTACTGGTTCTCTTTCGAGCACTCCCCAATCTCTCGGGGATTCCAGCCATGTCAAGGGTAGGTAAGGTTTTTCGCGTTGCATCGAATTAATCCACATCATCCACCGCTTGTGCGGGTCCCCGTCAATTCCTTTGAGTTTTAATCTTGCGACCGTACTCCCCAGGCGGTCTACTTCACGCGTTAGCTGCGTTACCAAGTCAATTAAGACCCGACAACTAGTAGACATCGTTTAGGGCGTGGACTACCAGGGTATCTAATCCTGTTTGCTCCCCACGCTTTCGTGCATGAGCGTCAATCTTGACCCAGGGGGCTGCCTTCGCCATCGGTGTTCCTCCACATATCTACGCATTTCACTGCTACACGTGGAATTCTACCCCCCTCTGCCAGATTCTAGCCTTGCAGTCTCCAATGCAATTCCCAGGTTGAGCCCGGGGATTTCACATCAGACTTACAAAACCGCCTGCGCACGCTTTACGCCCAGTAATTCCGATTAACGCTTGCACCCTACGTATTACCGCGGCTGCTGGCACGTAGTTAGCCGGTGCTTATTCTTCAGGTACCGTCATTAGCAAGAGATATTAGCTCCCACCGTTTCTTCCCTGACAAAAGAGCTTTACAACCCGAAGGCCTTCTTCACTCACGCGGCATTGCTGGATCAGGCTTTCGCCCATTGTCCAAAATTCCCCACTGCTGCCTCCCGTAGGAGTCTGGACCGTGTCTCAGTTCCAGTGTGGCTGGTCGTCCTCTCAGACCAGCTACTGATCGATGCCTTGGTAGGCTTTTACCCTACCAACTAGCTAATCAGATATCGGCCGCTCCACGAGCATGAGGTCTTGCGATCCCCCACTTTCATCCTTAGATCGTATGCGGTATTAGCGTAACTTTCGCTACGTTATCCCCCACTCTAGGGTACGTTCCGATATATTACTCACCCGTTCGCCACTCGCCACCAGAGCAAGCTCCGTGCTGCCGTTCGACTTGCATGTGTAAGGCATGCCGCCAGCGTTCAATCTGAGCCAGGATCAAACTCTTCAGTTTAATCTCTGTTACTTTGCCGTTTTACCGGCACCGTCATTGCTGACGGGTCGCTCACTCAAAAAACTGACAGGCTACTTCCGAAGAAGTATCCTATTTCATTATTTCTTGTGAACATTTGATATTTTAAGTTAGACGCCAATCCGAAGATCGGCGCTGCACTTGCATCAAATGCCCACACTTATCGACTGTTAATTGTTAAAGAACTGTATTCGGCACTGCTTATTTACTACTTTCGCGCTATCGACAAAGCGTTGTGTTTGTCAGCTGCGAAGAAGGAAGAGTATGAAGCGTTTGCAGCATTTCGTCAACCTTCTTTTGCTCCCCGTTTTTACTCTGCAACACCATGTTTTGTGTGCGTCGTTTTGCGAGGAGGCGAATCATATCAAAGACCGTCGAAGTTTGGCAAGCGCTTTTCCAGGAAAGCGCGCATGCCTTCTTTTTGCGCAGGCGTACCGAAGGCGGCCTGGAACAAACGGCGCTCGTAGGCGACGCCATCGGTCAAGGTGGTTTCAAACGCGCGGTTGACGCAATCCTTGATCATCATGGCAACCGAGGTCGGCATGGCGGCGATGGTCTTGGCGGCAGCGAGGGTTTCTTCCAGCAATTTATCGGCTGGCACTACGCGCGACACGAGACCGATGCGTTCCGCCTCGGCAGCATCGATGGTGCGCGCCGTCAGCAGCAAGTCCATGGCCTTGGCCTTGCCGATGGCGCGCGGCAGACGCTGCGTGCCACCCGCGCCCGGCGTGACGCCAACCTTGATTTCCGGCTGGCCGAACTTGGCGCTGTCGGCGGCGATCAGGAAATCGCACATCATGGCCAGTTCGCAGCCGCCACCGAGTGCATAGCCAGCCACCGCGCCCACTACAGGTTTGCGCACGCGCAGGATATGCTCCCAGTTGCGGCTGATGTAGCCCTGGGTATAAGTGTCTGGATAGGTATAGTCAGCCATCGCGGCGATATCGGCGCCAGCGGCAAACGCTTTTTCACTGCCCGTGAGCACGATGCAGCCGATATTGTCATCCGCATCGAACTTCAGCAAGGCGTCGCCCAGCTCATTCATCATGCGTTCATTCAAGGCGTTCAATGCCTTGGGGCGGTTCAGGCGGATGACCGCCACTTTGTCCTGGATATCGATGATCAGGTCTTCGTATTGCATAGTGTCTCCTCTCGATGAACGGTGCAACGATTGTAGCGGCTAACGGCAGCGGCGCGGCAGGTGCGCTGCTATTATTGTGAGCCCGATCTTTTTTATCGAGCAGCATATTTTCTCTCCCCTCTTCCAGTACTGCGCCCACTATCTGCGCGGCGACGGCAGCGCCGCCAGCGTCAATTTCCGCCGCCTGTGGTTCAGCAACGGCCTCAATTGCTTCGGCGCCCAGATCACCTCGCTGGCCCTGCCACTGTGCGCGGTGCTCTTGCTGCATGCGACGCCGGAACAGATGGGCGTGCTGGTTGCCCTGCAGGCGCTGCCGTTCGCCCTCTTCGGCTTGCCCGTCGGCGTGCTGCTGGACCGGCGCAGCAAGCATCCGATCATGCTGTTCAGCGAAAGCATGTCCGGCCTGGCCCTGGCCAGCGTGGCCGTGGCCTACTGGTGCGGCGCGCTGTCGATGCCATGGTTATATATAGTGGGCTTCATCATCGGCACGGGCTTCGTTGTCGGTGGCGGCGCCGAACAGGTGTTTCTGACTTTCCTCGTGGGCCGCGACGGCTTGATCGATGCGCAGTCGAAATTTGCCGCCACCGAATCGGCTTCGCGCCTGATCGGTCCCGGCCTGGCCGGCATACTCGTGCAAGTGCTGTCGGCGCCCGTCGCCATCCTGTGCACGGCCTGCGGTTATCTGGTTTCCGTCTGTAATTTGCGCGCCATGAGCGTGCGCGACCCGCGTCCCGCACCGTCAAGCAAACACGCCTTGCGCGACATCGCCGACGGCTTGCTGTTTGTCTGGCGCGAACCGCTGCTGCGCGCGCTGGCCTGGGGCGCCGGCATCTGGCACTTCCTGTTCTACGCCAGCATGGCCTTGACGGTGCTGTTCGCCACGCGCGACCTGGGAATGAGCCCGGGCGTGCTGGGCATGACGCAAATGCTGGGCGGCGCCGGCGTCCTGCTCAGCGCCTTCATCGTCAAACCGCTGACGCGCCGCTACGGCGCCGGCCGCACCATCCTGATCGGCTTGGCATCGACTTCGCTCTGCTTTGCCCTGACGCCAACGATACCCGCCGCGCTGTTCGGCAGCGCAACGGCCAGCGCCGTGGCTTATGCCATCTTGATGTTCTTTTTCGATTGCGGCGTGATGCTGTTCTTTATTCCCTACTTGGACTTGCGCCAGAAAGTCACGCCCGACCCCATGCTGGGCCGCATGACGTCGACCATGCGCTTCCTGACGGTGGCGACGGCGCCGCTGGGCGCGCTGGCGGCCGGCTGGGTGGCGGAACATTTTGGCGTACGCAATGGCCTGGCCTGCATCGCGGTAGGCAGCATTGCGCTAACGGTGGCCATGGTGTGGGGTACGCCGCTGCGTAGCGTGCGCACCTGAAGCGATGAACGGGAATACACTGGTGAAAGATTGCCTTGGCGACACTATTCACGCCAAAGCCTGTGAGGTTTGATTTACATCAAGGTTTTAATTGATGTAAATCCATAAGCTGTCTTACATCACTTGAGGAGCACGCTATGTTTAACACCATCTTATTTCCCACCGACGGCTCGCCGTTGTCCGACAAAGCCGCCGAGACCGCCCTCGCCTTCGCCCAATTGAACAAGGCCAAGCTGGTCGCCATCAGCGTGGTGCAGCCGTTCCCGTTCTCGCCGATGGCGGACGGCGGCATCGTGCTCGACGCCAGCCTGTATGAACAGCAGATGCAGGAAGCGTCGCAACGCGCCATCGACAAGATAGGCGCGGCGGCAAGCGCCGCCGGCGTGCCGTTTGAAGGCGTGGTCGCCGTGTCGCCAAGCCCGCACGATGAAATCGTCAATGCGGCGCAAACCTACCATTGCGACATCATCCTGATGGCTTCACACGGCCGCAAGGGTTTGAACAAGCTGTTCGTGGGCAGCGAAACGCAAAAAGTGCTGGCGCATACCCATTTACCAGTCATGGTCCTGCGCTAAGCGACACCACGAACTGCCCGGCGCCGCGAGAATCTCAGCGCGCCGGCGCCTGCTTCGGCAGCAGCACCCAGACGGCGCCGCTCTGCTTCATGCGGCCCGCATTCTCGGCCGCTTCCGCGCCAAAACCAAAGAAGTAATCGACACGGATAGGCCCGCGAATGGCGCCGCCCGTATCCTGCGCCATCACCAGACGCTGCATGGGAATCTCGCTATTGGCTTGCGTGGTGGCCAGGAACACGGGCGCACCCAGCGGCAAAAAGCGCGAATCGATGGCCACCGAACGCTGCGGCGTCAACGGCACGCCCAACGCGCCCTTCGGCCCCACTTTCGGATCAGGCAAGCGCTCTTCCTTGAAGAAAACATAGCTGGGATTGGCGTTGAACAATTCATCCTTGCGCGTGGGGTGGCCGGCGATCCACGCCTTGATGCCTTGCGCGGATGCCTGGCTCAGGGTCAGCTCGCCCTTGTCGACCAGGTAGCGGCCGATCGATTTGTAGGGATGGCCATTTTGATCCGAGTATGCCACGCGCACGGTTTCCTGCGTATCGGTCAGCTGCACGCGCCCGGATCCCTGCACTTGCAGGAAGAAGGCCTCGACTTCGTCATCCACCCACAACAATTCCTTGCCCGTAACGGACGTGGCGCGCTCGATGTCGGCGCGCGTCGCGTACGGCACCACCTTCTTGCCGACCAGCTTGCCACGCAAGCGCATGTTCTTCAATTCCGGATACACGCCGGCCAGGTCGACGGTGACCAGGTCGTCGGGCACCTTGTACAGCGGTGTCTGGTATGGACCGCCCCGCTTGCGCGCGCCGTGCAGCAGCGGTTCGTAATAGCCCGTCACGAGGCCGGTGCTGGCGCCATCGGCCGTGATGACTTGATTCGGCACAAAGAACGTTTCAAAGAACAGGCGGATGGCCTTGTCGCTATCGGCATTCACCTGGCGCGCGATCGTGCACGACTCCTTCCAGTCCGCACGTTTGACCAGCACGCCGCACGACGCCATGAACGCTGGCCAGGCGGCGCGCATGTCGTCGCGGGCCCAGCCAGGCAAGGCGGCAAACTTGGCGGGCACGAAGGTGGGCGCCGCCGCATCCGCGGCATCCTTGGCATCGGCCGGCTTGGCCGGAACCGGCTTGACGACAGTCGGGGCAATCGCCGGCGCCTTGCCAGTCGTGGCGACTGGCTCTGCCGGCGGCGTGGTACAGGCAGACAGGGCAAGCGCGACGGCGCCGACTGAAACGGGTAGACTACCGCGTGTCAACAGACGGCGGGTAAATACTAAGCTGCGGGTAAATAACATAGGGGTGCGTATGTGGATCTTGATGATAGAGGCGCTGGTAGCGTTCTTCTTGCTGGCATTTATAGTCTGGTGGACCATGTATTCGGGTAAAAAACCCGCACCGCCTGCACGCAAGCAGCTCGGCAAAGAACAGGACAGCACCGAAAAACTGAAGTAAGGGGGCGCAAGCCCCCGGCGTTGCTTCAATGCAGGGTGCGCGGCACGGACAGCACGAACTCGGGAATCGGTGCCTCGAACTGATGGCCATCTTCGGCCACGCAGAAATACTCGCCGTGCATCGAGCCTTGCGGCGTGCCCAGCATGGTGCCGCTCGTGTATTCGAACTGCTCGCCCGGCTGCAGCAGCGGCTGGTGGCCGACAGCGCCCAGGCCGCGCACCTCTTCCACTTTGTTGTTCGCATCCGTAATGACCCAGTGGCGCGAAATCAGCTGCGCGCCAGCCGTGCCCGTGTTGACGACGCGGATCGTGTAGCTGAACACGTGCCGCCCCTGGTCCGGTGCCGATTGCTCGGGCAGGTATTGCGTCTTGACCGTTACCGTAAATTCATAAGTCGCCATCATCATTCCTATTCAGACATTACCAGTCGTATTGTGTGTCGCACGCGACGCATAAACCATCGCGCGATGCGTATTCTGTGTTTCATCGTGCTTCAATAAGGCATGTTAGCGGCGTCAAGCGTAAAATAGCGCATCTTCGCATTTTCTATCCTTTGGCTACTCCACCATGACTACATTCCGTATCGCTCCCAGCATCCTGTCCGCCGACTTTGCCCGCCTGGGCGAGGAAGTGCGCAACGTCGTTACCGCCGGCGCCGACATCATCCACTTCGACGTGATGGATAACCATTATGTGCCGAACCTGACCATCGGCCCGCTGGTGTGCGAAGCGATCCGCCCGCACGTGCAAGTGCCCATTGACGTGCACCTGATGGTCAAGCCTGTCGATCGCATTATCCCGGATTTCGCCAAGGCTGGCGCGAACATCATCACCTTTCATCCGGAAGCGTCGGATCACGTCGACCGTTCCTTGCAGCTGATCCGCGACAATGGCTGCAAATCGGGCCTGGTATTCAACCCGGGCACGCCGCTGCACTACCTGGAACACGTGATGGACAAGATCGACATTATCCTGATCATGTCCGTCAATCCAGGCTTCGGCGGCCAGTCCTTCATTCCGCACGCGCTGAAGAAAATCGCCGAAGCGCGCCGCATGATCGACGAATCGGGCCGTGACATCATGCTGGAAGTCGATGGCGGCATCAAGATCGACAACATCGCCGCTGCCGCCGCCGCCGGCGCCGACACCTTTGTCGCCGGCTCGGCCATCTTCGGCAAGCCCGACTACAAGGCCGTCATCGACGCCATGCGCGCCGAGCTGGCAGCCGTCAAGGGCGCCTGATGCAAGCGGGCACAGTGAAAGACCACGTACTGGCCGGCGTGCGCGCCGCCATCATCGACCTCGATGGCACGATGCTCGACACCGTGCCCGATTTTCATGTCGCCATCAACGGCATGCGCGCCGAACTGGACCTGGCGCCCATCAGCGCCGACGCCATCAAGCTGATGGTCGGCAAGGGCTCGGAAAACCTGATCCGCACCGTGCTGGCGCTCGACTTCGATGCGCCCGGCGTGGAACAGCGTTTCGAGCAGGCGATGGACGGCTACCAGCGCCACTACCTGGCCATCAATGGCCAGTTCAGCACCCTGTATCCGGACGTGGAAGCGGGGCTGGCGGCAATGAAGGCAGCGGGCTTGCGCCTGGCCTGCGTCACCAATAAGCCGATCGCCTTCGCCCTGCCCCTGCTGAAGCAGAAGAAACTCGACGGATATTTCGAGATCGTCTACGGCGGCGATTCGCTGCCCAGGAAAAAACCGGACCCGATGCCGCTGCTGCAAGTGTGCGCGGACTTCGACCTGGCGCCCGCCAAAGTGGTGGCCATCGGCGACTCATCGAACGACGCGCAAGCGGCCCGGGCTGCGGCTTGCCCCGTATTGACGGTGCCGTATGGCTACAACCACGGACACTCTATACACGAGACCGATTCCGATGGTATAGTAAATACGCTGCTCGAAGCGGCAGATTTTATTAGCATGCACAACAGACCAGCATACTGACCAAACCCAACACCATATCGTGAACACGTTTCTCATCAAAAAACACAATGTCACCCAAACCGGCTCGATTGAGGCCTGGCTTTGGCGACGCTGGCAATCCTGGCAGGCCTAAGGGCCGAGCCGTGTAAGATTGCTGTCGGCTGCACGCGCGCATTTGCGTACTGTATGCACCGGCAGGTTTTTTGATAACCCACCGCAGGGCTAGTGCATCGTGCACACGCGTACCCTGGCGGCATGGAGAGACACATGACCGAACTCGAATTCAAATCGCTGGGCCAGCAAGGCTACAACCGCATCCCCCTGATCGCGGAAGCCTTTGCCGACCTGGAAACTCCGCTCACGCTGTACCTGAAACTGGCGCAGACCCAGCAAGGCGGCAAGAATACCTTCTTGCTCGAATCCGTCGTCGGCGGCGAACGCTTCGGCCGCTATTCCTTCATCGGCTTGCCCGCCACGACCGTGTTGCGCAGCTACGGCAGCCACACGGAAATCGTCAAGAACGGCGTCGTGATCGAAGAGCACGAAGGCAATCCGCTCGACTTCATCGAACAGTACCAGTCGCGCTTCAAGGTGGCCCTGCGCCCCGGCATGCCGCGCTTCTGCGGCGGCCTGGCCGGCTACTTCGGCTACGACACCGTGCGCCACATCGAGAAAAAGCTGGCTGGCGGCGCGCCGAAGGATGACCTGAACCTGCCCGACATCCAGCTGATGGTGACGGAGGAACTGGCCGTCATCGACAACCTGTCCGGTAAACTCTACCTGATCGTCTACGCCGACACGGCGCAGCCCGAGTCGTTCAGCAAAGCGCGCCAGCGCCTGAAAGACTTGCGCATGATGCTGCGCCGCGGCGTCGATGCGCCCGTTACCAGCGCTTCCGTGCGCACGGAAACCATCCGCGATTTTGCCAAGGAAGACTACCTGAAGGCCATCGCCAAGGCGCACGAATACGTGATGGCCGGCGACCTGATGCAGGTGCAGATCGGCCAGCGCATCCGCAAACCGTATGTCGATTCGCCGCTGACCCTGTACCGCGCCCTGCGTTCGCTGAACCCGTCGCCGTATATGTACTTCTATAATTTCGGCGACATGCAGATCATCGGCGCCTCGCCCGAGATTTTGGTGCGCAACGAGAACACGGCCGACGGCGGCAAGAAGGTCACCCTGCGCCCCATCGCCGGCACGCGTCCGCGCGGCGCCACGCCGGAACGCGACGCTGAATTGTCCGCCGAGCTGCTGGCCGATCCGAAAGAGATCGCCGAGCACGTGATGCTGATCGACCTCGCGCGCAACGACATCGGCCGTATCGCCGAAACAGGCAGCGTCCACGTCACCGACCGCATGGTCATCGAAAAATACTCGCACGTGCAGCACATCGTCTCGAATGTGGAAGGCACCTTGAAGAAAGGCTTGTCCAACCTGGACGTGCTGCGCGCGACCTTCCCGGCCGGCACCCTGACGGGCGCGCCGAAAGTGCGCGCCATGGAAGTGATCGACGAACTGGAAATCACCAAGCGCGGCATCTATGGCGGCGCCTGCGGCTACCTGTCGTTTGGCGGCGAAATGGATGTGGCGATTGCGATTCGCACGGGTGTGATCAAGGACGGCATGCTGTACGTGCAGGCCGCGGCCGGCATCGTGGCCGACTCGGTCCTCGAAATGGAATGGCAGGAAACCGAAAATAAGGCGCGGGCAGTGCTGCGCGCCGCCGAACAAGTGCAAGATGGCCTGGATGGGGAGTTTTAAGATGCTGCTAATGATCGACAACTACGACTCCTTCACCTACAACATCGTGCAGTATTTCGGTGAACTGGGCGAAGACGTGCGGGTCTACCGCAACGATGAAATCACGATCGAACAGATCGAGGCGCTGAACCCGGACCGCATCTGCATCTCGCCCGGCCCGAAAGCGCCGGCACAGGCAGGCATTTCGGTGGCAGTGCTCAAACACTTCGCCGGCAAGAAGCCGATATTGGGTGTGTGCCTGGGCCACCAGGCCATCGGCGAAGCGTTTGGAGGTAAAGTCATACGCGCCAAGCAAGTCATGCATGGCAAGACTTCCCTCATCGCACATACGGGCGTGGGCGTTTTCAAAGGCTTGCCCAGCCCCTTCACAGTGATCCGCTACCACTCTTTGGCGATCGAACGCGCCTCGCTGCCTTCCTGCCTGGAAGTGACAGCGTGGACGGACGACGGCGAAATCATGGGCGTGCGCCACCGGGAATACGATATCGAGGGGGTACAGTTCCACCCCGAATCGATCCTCTCGGAACACGGCCACGCCCTGCTGAAGAATTTTCTCGAGCGCTGATCCCATGCGCACGCCCCGGCGTGCCATCAGTGTCCTCCTGCGCCATCATTGAAGAAGGAAGCATCATGCCGATCACCCCACAAGAAGCCCTGCTGCGCTGCATCGAACACCGCGAGATCTTTCACGACGAAATGCTGTACCTGTTCCGCCAGATCATGTCCGGCGAAATGTCCCCCACCATGATCGCGGCCCTCACCATGGGCTTGCGCGTGAAAAAGGAAACCATCGGCGAAATCGCCGCCGCCGCGCAAGTGATGCGCGAGTTTTCCACCAAGGTGCCCATGGCCGACACCACCAACCTGCTCGACATCGTCGGCACGGGCGGCGACGGCGCGCACACGTTTAACATTTCTACCGCCTCGATGTTCGTGGCGGCGGCCGCCGGCGCGCGCGTGGCCAAGCATGGCGGACGCAGCGTCTCGTCCTCGTCCGGCAGCGCCGACGTACTGGACTCTTTGGGCGTCAACATCAACCTGCAGCCCGAGCAGATCGCCCAGTCGATCGCGCAAACGGGCATCGGCTTCATGTACGCGCCGAACCACCATGCGGCCATGAAGCATGCGGCGCCCGTGCGCCGCGAACTGGGCGTGCGCACGATTTTCAATATCCTCGGCCCGCTGACGAATCCCGCCGGTGCGCCGAACATTCTGATGGGCGTGTTCCACGCCGACCTGGTCGGCATCCAGGTGCGCGTGCTGCAACGCCTGGGCGCGCAGCACGCCATCGTCGTGTATGGCCGCGACAATATGGATGAAGTGTCGCTGGGTGCGGCCACCATGGTCGGTGAACTGGTCAACGGCGAAATCCGCGAATATGAAATCCATCCGGAAGACTTCGGCATGTCGATGATCGCCAGCCGCAACCTGAAGGTGGCCGATTCCGTCGAATCGAAAGCCAAGATGATGGAAGCGCTGCGCGGCGAGCCTGGAGCCGCCGCCGACATCGTCGCCCTGAACGCGGGCACGGCGCTGTACGCAGCCGGCGTGGCCAGCTCGATCGAAGACGGCCTGGCGCGCGCACGCACCGCCGTCAGCTCGGGCGCCGCGCTGGCGAAACTCGACCAATTCGTGCAGGTGACGCAGCAGCTGGGCACCCCGGCGCAAGCGTAAGTTCCCCGCCCTCCTTTATAGAATAGCGACCATCATGTCCGACATACTCGATAAAATCCTGGCCGTAAAAGCCGATGAAGTGGCCAAGGCCAAAGCACGCCGCAGCCTGGCCAGCCTGCGCGGCGACGTGGAAAGCGACAGCGACCTGCGCGCCGGCCTGCGCGGTTTTGAAGCGAGCCTGCGCCAGCACATCGCCGCCGGCAAGCCCGGCATCATCGCCGAAGTCAAAAAAGCGTCGCCGTCGAAAGGCGTGATCCGCGCCGACTTCCGCCCGTCTGATATCGCCGCCAGCTATGCCCAGCACGGCGCGGCATGCCTGTCCGTTCTGACGGACGAGCAGTTCTTCCAGGGCAGCGTGGCGTATCTGCAGCAGGCGCGCGCCGCCTGCGCCATCCCCGTGCTGCGCAAGGATTTCATGGTCGACATGTACCAGATCTATGAAGCGCGCGCCATGGGCGCCGACTGCATCCTGCTGATCGTCGCGGCGCTCGACCATGGCCTGATGGCCGAGATGGAAGCGTGCGCCCACGAACTGGGCATGGGCGTGCTGATCGAAAGCCACGACGGCGAAGAACTGACGGCGGCGCTCAAGCTAAAGAGCGCGCTGATCGGCATCAACAACCGCAACCTGCGCACGTTCGAAACGTCGCTGGAAACGACACTCGGCCTGCTGCCGCGCATCCCGCAAGACAAATTGATCATCACGGAATCGGGCATCCATACCACGGCCGACGTGCAACGCATGCGCGATGCGCACATCCACAGCTTCCTCGTGGGCGAAGCGTTCATGCGCGCGCCAGACCCCGGCGTGGAACTGGAACGCCTGTTCAGTTAAACCATGGTAGGCTGGCAGCCATGAGACACGCAATCACCGTCCTTGCCGCCGCCAGCCTGCTGGCCGCCTGCCAAAATACGCCCCCGCCAGCGCTGAACACGCCCACGTCGACGCCCCCTCGCACGCCGGCCGCGATACAGCTGGCCGCCAGCATCGACGCCTATAAGTCGCTGGTGGCGCAGCAGATCATGGCGGCCAATGGGGAATACATATTCAGCGGGCGCCTGCCGCCCATGCTGCCGGCCATCGTCGTGCTCGACCTGAGCGTGGGACCCGACGGCGAACTGAAAAGCGTGCACGTGCACCGTTCGCGCGACAGCGACGCCTCGGCCGCGGCGCTGGCCGCCGTGCGACGCGTGCCAGTGTTCTTTCCGCCAGCGGCACACCTGATGCGCCGCCACGCCCGGACCTTCGATTTTTCCGAAACCTTCCTGTTCAACGACCAGTACCGCTTCCAGCTGCGGACATTGTCCGGTCCTCAGTAAACACGCAAGCATCGAATTCGATGCGGTCGCGTCCCCGTTCCTTGGCCAGGTACAGGGCCGCATCGGCGCGCGACAGCAGCTGTTCCAGCCCTTCCACCATCGATGCCTGGCAAGCGACGCCGATGCTGACCGTACACGGTGGCAGCCGACTGGGCTCGTGCAGCAAGGCGCGGATGCGTTCGGCCACGCCCAGCGCGTTATGCGCCGGCATGTCCGGCATCAGCACGACGAACTCCTCGCCGCCAAAACGCGCCACGCAATCCGATTCACGCAAGGCGCCCTTGATAACGGTGGCCACGTGCGCCAGCACCTGGTCGCCCACTGCGTGGCCGTAGCGGTCATTGATCAATTTAAAGTAATCGAGGTCGATGCTGAGCAGTGTCAATGGCAAACGGCGCCGCCGCAGATTGCCTAGCTCTCGCGCATAGGCGTCGCCAAAGCCGCGCCGGTTCAGCACTTGCGTCAGCGGATCGTGGGTCGAACGGCGCTCCAGTATCTGCTGCAGGCGCCGCGTCGCCACCGTCATGAAGCCCACCGTCAGCAGCAGCGCCATGAAATTGGCGACCGCCAGATAGATGCCGGCCGGCGTGCCAGCCACCGCCAAATTCACGCTGGCGCCGCCATGCAGCAGGGCCGATACGCCGCGCACCAGCACCACGACAGCTTGCATCAGCATCAGCGCGCCAAAGAAAAAACTCGAGAAATGGCGTTCGCCATGGCGCCACACCAGTTGCACCTGGCGCGCATAAAACAGGAAGACCAGCAGGGAAAAGACCGCCACGCGCGCCGAGAAATCGGGGCGCGCCAGCAGCCACCAGCTATTGCCGGCGATGGCCAGGCCGAGTATCAGCAGATAGGCGCGGCGGCTGGGCGCCAGGCCGAAGAATTTCTCCGTGCCCAGCATCGACAGGCCGATGCCGGCCACCAGCGCCGCATTGGCCGCGATCATCGACAATGCCGGCGGCAGCACTTCGCGTGTGCCGAACAGCAGGGACGCGCACACCAGCAACAGCAAACCGGCCGCCCAATGTCCCAGTCCATGCACTTCGCGCCGGAAACTGCGATACACCGAAAACATGACGATGCTCATGGCCCCGCACATCAGGGTCGTCATCAGCATGATGGTTCGGGGATCGAGGGTTTCCACGTTGGGCGCGACCTAAAAGAATCAGTTCGGCAATTTTAGTTTAGTTAAAGAAAAATTAGTTCATTTGCAGTAAATATGATGGCAAGCCGCGAGTGCCGGCGGATGAATTGCATTGAAAAGTTACCGCATGAAATACAAAACCGGCCAGTGACGGCCGGTTTTCTGTCTTACCGCATGACGAACAGCTTATACGGCGCTAGGACGCTTCGGCCCCGTGGCTTTCTTTGGCGCCGGCAGCAGGGCCAGACTGACGCCGGGCACGCGGTCGCCCTGCAGCACGGCGGCAAATGTCATCAGCTCGTCGCGGCGGAAGGCGTGGACCGCCACCTTGGCGCCGACGGCGTAACGGCCCAGCAAGGTGTCCAGGTTGCTGCCCGTCACGCGCAAGCCATCGACGGCCACCAGCACGTCGCCCGCCGACAGGCCGGCCACGTGGGCGGCGCCGCCCTGGTGCACCTGCGCCAGTTTGGCATCGTTGCCGTCGCGGCCCAGGTTGACGTCCAGGCTGGCTTTTTCGGCCTTGCGCGCGTCGCTGTATTTCACGCCGAACGGCGCCAGCAGGCGCGCCAGCGGCACGTCGTCCGTGCCGCGGATGTAGCGTTCGAAGAACGGCTTCATACGCGTGCCGGAGACTTCATCTAACAGGGCTTCGACTTCGGCCGGCGTCACGCCGCGCGCTTTACCCTTGTAGAAATCGCGGCCATAGCGCTGCCACAGCGCCTGCATCACGTCGTCCAGCGATTTCTCGCCATTCGTCTTCGTGCGGATCGTCAGGTCGAAGGCCAGCGCGATCAGCGAACCCTTGGTGTAGTAGCTGACGATGGCGTTCGGCGCGTTTTCATCCTGGCGGTAGTACTTGCCCCAGGCGTCGAAGCTGGAATCGGCCACGCTTTGCTTGGTGCGGCCGCTGCCGCGCAAGACGCTGTTGACGGTTTTTCCGAGCAGCTTGAAATAGGCCGCCTCGTCGATCAGGCCCGCGCGCACCAGCATCAGGTCGTCGTAATAGCTGGTGAAGCCTTCGAACAGCCACAGCAGCGGCGAATAGCTTTCCGCCTGCAGGTCGTACGGCGCAAAGGCGGCCGGCTTGATGCGCTTGACGTTCCAGGTGTGGAAGTACTCGTGGCTGCACAAGCCCAGGAATTTCAGGTAGCCGTCAGCGATCTCGGTGCTGGTGGACGCCGTCGTCGGCAAGTCGGCGCGCGCGCAGATCAGCGCCGTCGAAGCACGGTGTTCGAGGCCGCCGTAGCCATCGCCGACGGCCATGGTCATGAACACATAGCGGTCCATCGGCGCTTTCTTTGTCTTCGGCTCGAAGAAGGCGATCTGCGTTTCGCAGATGGCTTTCAGGTCGCGGCACAGACGGTCCAGGTCCAGGTTCGGCACCTTGCCCGTGACGACGATATCGTGCGGCACGCCATGCGCGGTGAAGGTGGCCAGCGCGAAGTCGCCCATCTCCACCGGGTGGTCGATCAGCTCATCGTAGTTGGCCGCCTGGTAGCTGCCGAAGCCATAGCGCTTCGCCTTGAGTTCCGGCAGGGTGGTGGCCACTCGCCAGGTCTTGCAGGCCGCATCCTTCGGCTGCACGATGTGCACTTCATGGGCGTCGGATTCCTGGCCCAGCACGCGCAGGAACACGCTAGTGCCGTTGAAGAAGCCGTGATTCTGGTCCAGGTGGGCGGCGCGCACGGACAAATCCCACGCATACACGTCGTATTCGACCACCAACGGGCCCTTGCACGGCGCGGCTTGCCACGAATGCTTGTCCAGCTTGGTCAGCGCCACGGCCTTGCCTTCGGATTCGGCGCGGATGCTGACGATGTTGCGCGAAAATTCGCGGATCATGTAGCTGCCCGGGATCCAGGCCGGCAAGGACAATACCTGGCCGATGGCGGCCGGCGACTTGACCGTCAACGTCACCTTGAACATGTGGCCTGCCAGGTCCGCTGCGGCGATGCTGTAGATGATGCCGGCGGCCGGTGCGGCTTTCGCCTTGGTTTTCGCTGCGGCTTTGCTTATGGCATTGCCGGAGGCTTTTGCGGTGATTTTTTTAATCGGTGCTTTCTTCATGTTTTCCTCGTGTCTGGCATGGATGTTCTACAATCGCCCGGGCGCGCCATGCACCGGCGACAAATCGTCAGGTGTATCAATATCGCGCAAGATGCCGCCGTCGTCCACTGTCACTTCGCATACGACATGGCTGTTGACGATGCTGCGCGCGCCCTGGTCGCCATCGAGCGCCAGCAGCAGCGGCAAGTGGAAGGCGCTGAACGCGACAGGATTGCCCCGCCGTCCCTGGAACACGGGCACGGCGATGCGCGCGCCATCGTCTATGGCTTGCGACAAGGCGGCGATTGTAGCCGCTTCCACGAAAGGCATGTCGCCCAGGGCGATCAGCCAGCCCGGCGCGCCGCGCACGTAATCGATGGCGCAGGTGAGCGAGGCGGCCATGCCCGTGTCGGCATCATGGCAGACGCGCACTTCGCAGCCCAGCGCACCGAGCACGCGCGCCACCTGCGTGTCGTCGGCGCGCACCACGGCCAGCACGCGCGGCAAGGCCGCCAGCATGCTCTTTGCCGCCGCCACGACCACCGGCAAGCCCGCATGCGGGCCCTCGGCCAGTGGCTGCAATAATTTGTTCTGTACGCCGGAAGGGTCGAACCTGCGCCCCCTTCCGGCTGCCAGCAAGATGCCGACCGTACTCAAAAAACCGCTACCGTCATGCGGCCGCCAGGTCGAACGGCAGCTTGCGCAGACGCTTGCCCGTCAGGGCGAACAGCGCATTGGCAAAGGCAGGCGCCAATGGCGGCACGCCCGGTTCGCCCATGCCCGTCGGCGCGTCGCCCGACGGCACCAGGTGCACTTCGATCACCGGCATGTCGGGCATGCGCGGCACGGGATAGTCGCCGAAGTTTTGCTGTTCCACCACGCCATCCTTGAGCGTGATGGCCGCGCCGGGGATGGTCATGCCCAGCGCCATCAGCGCGGCGCCCTGCACTTGCGCCTCGATCGTCAGCGGATTGACAGCCAGGTTGCAATGCACGCCGGCCCATACCTGATGCAGCTTGGGCGCGCCTTCCACCACGGACGCCGTCACCACGTAGGCGACGACGGAATTGAACGACTCGTGCATGGCCACGCCCCAGGCCTGCCCTTTCGGCAGCTTCTTCTTGCCATAGCCGGACTTGGCCACGGCCAGGTCCAGCGCGGCGATGTGGCGCGTGTGCTTGGCGTCGATCAGCTGCTTGCGATAGGCGACGGGGTCCATCTTCGCCAGGTGCGCCGCCTCGTCGATCAGGGTTTCCATGACGAAGGCCGTGTGCGTCGAACCGACGGAGCGCCACCACAACACGGGCACGTTCGCCTTGGCCGTGTGCACGGACAGCTTCATCGGCAGGGTGTACGGCTCGCCCATGCCTTCGACCATAGTGCCGTCGACGCCATTTTTCACCATGAAGGCTTCGAACGGCGTGCCGGCCATGATGGACTGGCCCACGATGGTGTGGTCCCAGGCGAGGATTTTCCCTTTGGCGTCAAGGCCGATCTGCGCGCGGTGTACGTGCGACGGCCGGTAGTAGCCGCCCTTGATGTCATCCTCGCGGCTCCACATCAATTTCAATGGGCCGCTCTTGCCCGCCGCGCGGTACGCCTTGGCGACGTTGACGGCTTCGACCACGTAGTCGGACGACGGCACGGCGCGCCGGCCAAACCCGCCACCGGCCATCATCGTGTGCAAGGTCACCTGCTCCGGCTTCAGGCCGGAAGTGGCGGCAATCGCCGCCTGGTCGCCCGTCTGGAATTGCGAACCGACCCACATCGTGCATTTGTCGGCCTGCAGGTCGACGACGCAGTTGAGCGGCTCCATCGGCGCGTGCGCCAGGTAGGGGAATTCGTACACGGCTTCGATCTTTTTCGGCGCCGACGCCAGCTTGCCCATGTCGGCAGGTCTGGCAACGGTGCCCGGCGTTTTCGCCAGCGCCTTGAAAGCGGCCAGCTGCTTGTCGCTGCTGACCTTTTCCACGGCGCTCGTATCCCACTCGATCGCCAGCGCGTCGCGTCCCTGCTTGGCGGGCCAGTAGCCGTCGGCGATGACGGCCACGCCGCTGCCGCCACGGTCGGTCTTCACTTCCAGCACATCGAGCACGCCCTTGATGGCTTTCGCCTTGCTGGCGTCGAATTTCGCCACCTTGGCGCCAAACACGGGCGGGCGCGCCACCATGGCCACTTTCGCGCCGGGCGGCTTGAAGTCGATGCCGAACTGCTGTTTTCCCGTCGACTTGGCGGCCGCGTCCAAACGTTTCACGGGTTTGCCGATGATGGAAAATTCGCGCGGGTCTTTCAGCTTCACGGTGGCGGGCACGGGCTGGCGCATGGCCGCGTCGGCAAGTTCGCCATACGTCGCCTTTTGTCCGCCTGGGCCATACAGCACGCCCTTGGCGGCGCGCACCTGGTCGGGACTGACTTTCCACTGCGCGGCGGCGGCGCCCACCAGCATGGCGCGCGCCTTGGCGCCAATTTCGCGGTACTGCGTAAACGAGTGGGCGATGCTGCCCGAGCCGCCCGTCATCTGCATGCCGTAGGCGGCATCCTTGTACTGCTCGCCGGCCGGCGCCAGGGCGCCGTGCACCAGGCTCCAGTCGGCGTCGAGCTCCTCGGCGATCAGCATGGGCAAGCTCGTTTGCACGCCCTGGCCGAATTCCAGCCGGTTCACCTGCACCGTCACCGTGTTATCGGGAGCGATGTGCAAAAACGCGTTCGGCGCATACACGGGCTTGGCCGGAGCGGCATCGGCCGCCTGCGCCAGCTTGCCGGCACCGGGCAGGAAAAAGCCCAGCATCAAGCCGCCGCCAGCCACCGCGCCGGCCTTCATGAAACCGCGCCGCGACACGCCATCGGCCGCGCCAACCACAGCCACCGGCGCCGATGCCAGCGCCGCACCCAGGGTCACCCCGCCATGCTGCAATGCTTCCTGATTCAACCATTCGATACGCATGCCGTTCTCCTCAGACCAGGGTCTTGGCCGCGTCCTTGATGGCTGCGCGGATCCGTTGATAGGTGCCGCAGCGGCAGATATTGCCGCTCATGGCACCGTCGATGTCGGCATCGCTGGGCGCCTTGTTGGTGCGCAGCAGCGCCGTGGCGCTCATCACCTGGCCGCTTTGACAGTAGCCGCATTGCGGCACGTCGTGGCGCACCCATGCCGCCTGCACGGCCTTGCCTACCTGGTCGTTTTCCATCGCTTCGATGGTGGTGATCTTTTGCGCGCCGACCGAGGAAATCGGCGTGATGCACGAGCGGATCGGCTGGCCGTCGAGGTGCACCGTGCAGGCGCCGCACAGGGCCGCGCCGCAACCGAACTTGGTGCCCGTCATGTTCAGGTTGTCGCGCAGCGCCCACAGGATGGGCGTGGAAGGATCGGCGTCGACCTGCGTGTCGCGTCCGTTGATATTCAAGGTAATCATCTGCTGCTTCCCCTTTTTTGGATTGTTATGGCGTCTACGAACAACACTTGATGATACGACAGCGGAAAAAAATGCAAAAAAAAGCGCGCCTTGCGAGGGCGCGCCGTCCAGCCTTCCTGGCGACAGCCCGGATTACTTAATGGTCGAGAATTTCTGTTCCAGCGTTTTCGCATCGACCGCGCCAGGAATGCGGCTGCCGTCGGCAAAGAAGATGGCTGGCGTGCCCGAAACGCGCAGTTGCTGGCCCAGGGCCAGGATTTTTTCATGCGGGTTGGCGCAATTGGCTGGCGATGCGGCAGGCACTTTACCGTTCAGCATCCAGTCATCCCAGGCCTTGTTGCGGTCCGGCGAGCACCAGATATTGCGCGACTTGGCGATCGAATCGGGCGACAGGATGTTGTACATGAAGGTGTAGACGGTGACGTTGTCGATTTCCTTCAACGCGTTCTGGCGGAAGCGCTTGCAATAGCCGCAGTTCGGATCTTCGAACACGGCGATCACGCGCTTGCCATTGCCCTTGACGGTCTTCATGGCCGAATCGAGCGGCAGGTCGGAGAACTTGATGCGATTGACTTCGTCCAGGCGCACCTTGGTCAGATCCTGCGACGTCTTGGCGTCGAAGACGTGGCCGACGAACAGGTATTGGGCGGACTTGTCCGTGTACAGGATGTCGCCGCCCGTGCGCACTTCGTACAGGCCGCCGTACGGCGTTTCCTTGACCGAATCGACCTTGGCGCCTTCGCCCAGGCGCGGCTCGATCAGCTTTTTGATGCTCGCTTCCGTCGGCGTTTCCGCGCCGGCGCACGACATCATCAGGCCCGAGGCCATCAGCAAGGCGATTTTGCTCATGCTTCTGTTCATTGTTATCACTATCACTTCTCCACTTGTAACGCCCGGCGAAACTGGCAGGGGGCCCGGCGCCGTTACCTCTTTGACAAAACGATCGCCGCAGACCAGCTGCGGCGACCTTGAATTTTCACTGCTGCCATTATCCGGCGATATCTTAAGATACGCTGATATTTACTGGTGTCCCAATGCGTGCGAAATCATTTTCCGCTTCAGGGCAGGTAATTTATCCAGCAAGTTTAATCCCAAATTGCGAACCACGCGCAACGGCTCCAGATCGGCGCCGAACAAACGCGCCAGGCCGTCGGTCGCCAACTGCATCAGCAGCACGTCCTCCTTGCGCGCGCGCGCATAGCGGGCCAGCACGCGTTCATCGCCGATACCGCGGTGCGCTTCGCGTTCGCCGATCGTCTTGACCAGCTGCGCCACGTCGGCAAAGCCCAGGTTCATGCCGTGGCCAGCCATCGGATGGACCACGTGGGCGGCGTCGCCCACCAGGGCCACGCGCGGCGCCACCATGGCGTGCGGGCGCATCAGAGTCAGCGGAAATGCGCGCACCAGCTCCGGCTGCAAAGGCGTCAGCTTGCCCAGTTTGTCCTGACAATATGCGGCCAGGCGCGCGGCCAGGGCGTCGGCCGGTTCGGCCATCAAGGTATCGGCCAGCGCATCGGGCGCCGACCAGACGAGAGAGACGCGCTCGCCCGGCAGCGGCAGCAGCGCGACGATGCCTTCGCTGCCCGTAAACCACTGGTGGGCCGCGCCATGGTGCGGCTTTTCGCAGGCGAAGTTGCTGACCACGCCGCGCTGGCCGTACGAGCGGTAATCGAGGCCGATGTCGCACTGGCCCCGCACCCACGACTGGGCGCCGTCCGCACCCACCACCAGCGCGCAGGTGATGGTATCGCCGCCATCGAGGTGCACGATGGCCGAGTCATTCGTCCATTCCAGACGGCTGGCGCGGCCCTGCAGCACGCTGACGTTCGGCGCGAATTTCAGGGCGGCGTCCAGCGCCTGGCCCAGATTGCGGTCTTCGATGATCCACGCCAGGCTGCCCACATGGGCGCCGTAGGCGTCGAAACCGAGTCCGCCCGCCTGCGTGCCGTCGCCGTTGACCAGCATGGCGTCGACGGGCGCCACCCTGTCGGCCTCCAGGGCGCCCCACACCTTCAGCGACGACAGCAACTGGTGCGCCGTGTGATTGAGCGCATACACGCGCACATCCCAGCTGGCTTCGACCGGCTTGGCGGCCGAAGGGGATGCGGGCACCGGCGGGCTCGCCGGAGATAGCAGGGTGACGCTTTGTCCTGCCTGGGCAAACGCCAGCGCCGTGGTTTTCGCGATGGCGCCATTGCCGACGATGCAAACGTCGCTGTGGCTGTGCATGAAGCGCCGCATGGTGGGGGAAGTGGGACTGTTCATGCGGCCATTATAGCGTTTGCCGCCCCCGTTTCAGCATGCTTGCGCGCCAGAGAAAACGGGGGAAAGCCAAAGATGTTGACTATTCTTGATCCTGGCGTAGAAATGCCAGCGCCCGTTCCAGCACTTCATCGCGCCCGGCACGCAAGCCGGCCACCGTGGGCGCGACCAGGATATGCGGCTGCACGCCCACTCTTTGCAGCTGGCGCCCATCCGCATGGCGCACCTCCAGGCCCGAATACCAGACATGGACATTTCCAGGAAGCACCACTTCCCGCAAGTCGCCATTTGCCCCCGCGCTGGGCGTACCGATGAAGGTGACGGGCGTGGCCGCCTCCAGCATCAACGCCAGGTGTTCGGCCGCACTTTGCGTTTGCTCGTTGATCAGCATGACGACCTTGCCGCGGTACAGCGGCCCTCGCGCAGGAAAGAGACGGTCCACATACGCCAGTTGCGCGCCATGGCCCGCTTCCAGCGGCATTGCCAACTGCTGATACGAGGTGGAAAAGAAGGCGGCATGATTGACATTCAGGCGCCTGGCGATGGCGCGTCCTGTCGCGTGCGGGTAGCCGCGCATGTCGAGAATCAGCGCGCGGCTATCCTGGATGGTGTCAAACATGGCGTCGACTTCTTCGGGCAGCAATCGATCCAGGTCGACATAGGCAATGCCCTGTTCCACCCGCACGCCTGGCAAGGCATGGCGCAAGGGCTGCACATCGTCCAGCGGTGTTGGCTCCAGTGTCACTGTCCGCCGTACCCCATCGCCGCCAGAGAGCAGCAGTTGCACCTTGGTCCCGGCCGGGACGATCAACATCTCATACATGGCCTTGCGCCAGTGCCCCGCATCTGACGAGGCGGCCGTCATGGTGCGCAAGCGCGCGAGGCGCACGGCCACGTCTTCGCCATCGATACTGATGATCTCATCGCCCGCATGCAGCAGGCCAGTGCGCTCCAGCGCGGGGTCGGTCACGCCGGCAACCACGATCTGTCCGTCGATGCGCGCAAGCTGCATGCGCAGACCATGCGTACGCTCGTTCCAGCCCAGTGCCCGACTGGCCGTACCTACATGGCTGTCGTCGAGATGCACCGCCATCCCCTGCAGCGCCAGACCATATTCTCGGGCGTCCCGTACCTCCTCCATGCGCCGCAGGCAAACCCGCAGGGCCTCTTCCCAGGAAGTGTCCATCAGACGGCGGGCGGGGAAATACTTATCCATGGTTGCCCACAGCTTGATCGCCGCCAGCATGCGCCATTCGCGCTGTGGAAAACGCATGTCGCGATACACGGCATCGTCCTGCCGCACGGGGTAGATGGCCGCTTGCGCCACAGGCGCCACAGGCGCCACTGTGCGGGCCGGGCGCCCCAGCAGCGCCAGCGCCGCCTCTACAGGCATACTGCTCTTGCCCGTGGCGCGGTCCTTGGGCAAAGTCCGGTCAGCATGCCAGAGCGCCACGCTGCCGTCTGACCAGACCAGCTGGCCCGCGGAAAACTCCACCGGCAGGCCTTCGGCCAGCCACAGCGTTTGCAGCGGGCCGGTCCGACTGCGCCACGCCCCTTCCTCGGCCACGATGCGTACGCGCCCCGCCCGCTGCAAAGCCAGCAAGGTGCTTGGCACGGGCTGCGTGTCGTTCACGATCGCCGCCATGGGCAGCGCACGCGCACCGGCCGACGGGTACAGGCGTTGCGTTTCCATCTGCATGAAACCGGGCGTGATGCCTTCCCAGTCCTGCGGATCTTGCGGCCGTGGCCCCGTTGAAAAGCGGTAGCGTCGCGCTGGCGGCAACAATGGCTGGCCGATCAACTGGGACAGCACGGCGTGCAGCATGACTGGCGACGGCATGGACGGTACTTCAGCGATCGGGCGCAGGTCCAGGATCACCCGCCTGGCACGCGCCGGCAGCACGAACGGAGTCACATCAATCCGCATGCCTGGGTGCAGGTGCAGCAGCGCCGTATCGCCGGGCAGCCATTCCAGCACGGCGCCATCGGCCGGCCAGCGCACGAACTCCTGGCTTGGCACGCCAATGCGCAGCGCGCCGTCATGCAAAGGCGCCATCATGGTGGTGGCGGCGCCGCGCAAGCTGGCCTCGCTATCCTTGCCCTGCAGTTGCGGCAGCGCAGAGACCAGTGCGCGGTCCCAGTCGATGGCGCCATCGGCCAGGGCCGGATGCGTGGCGCGTGCCTCGCTCCACAGCCGCGCCAGCGCGAGAACGTCGCCCTCGCCCGCTTGCGTGGCAGCCATGTGCAAGACGAGCATGGACATGACTCCCAGTTGCCATTTCACCCTCCGTACTACGTTCAATCGCTGCTCCCGCCGGTTCCGCCATGAAAAAGCGCCGCGCATGAACTTCGGGTTCACAAGCGGCGTTGAATGCTTGATTATCCGGCAACATCATGCGGGACACAAGCGTTCAGACGGATGAACTTTGTCCTTCTGCGTGAAAATGCGGGAACACATATTCCGCGATCTCCTGCATCGTCTCGGCCAGCGAGCGGCGGTTCTGCCGCAGCTGCAAGCCGATGTGCCGTACGCCGGCCGCGCGCATGGCGTGCAGCTCGGCGATCAGGCCATCGCGTCCCGTGCGCCCGCCGAAGCGGAAGCGCTGCAGCGGCAAGTTCGGATCTTCGTCCAGGTCCAGGTGGATGAAACTGACATACGGCTTGTCGTCGCCAGCCACGGCGCGCCATTGCGCCGAGCGCCGCGCATGGTCTTCCGGCGTGCCCGGATAGGCGAGCCAGCCATCCATCTGCGCGCCTATCCACACGGGCGACTGCTGCGCCAGTCCCGCCACCAGCAGCGGCAGAGGCGCGGCCGGTTTCGGCAGCAGACGGATGCCGGGCGGCAGGCGCGTCTCGCCCCAGTCGCGCAGCATGGCGACCTGCTCGCGGAAAGCGGCGCCGCGCTGGTCGAAGTCGCGGCCAAACACGGGATACTCGACGGGCCGGTCGCCGCTGGCCACGCCCAGCAGCAAACGCCCGCCGCTCAACTGGTCGACGCTGGCCGCCGCCTTCAGGGTCAATACGGGTTCGCGCAGAGGCAGCACCACGGCGGCCGTGCCCAACAAGATGTTCTCGGTGATGCCGGCCAGGTAACCGAGATAGGTAAATACCTCGAAGACCTGGGCCGCGTCGCCGAACGACGGATCGTACAGGGGCACGTCGCGCAGCCACAGGGCCTTGAAACCGAGGCGGTCGGCCAGCTTTGCCAGCGCCGCGTGCTGTTTCAGGTCCGGTTCGCCCGGCACGCGGCCGGACGCCGCATTCGCTTGGCGCCCCGTAGACGACCAGTCATTATCGAGCGGCAGTTCCAGGCCGACGCTGAAACCGCCCTGCCCCAGCTTCGTCATGGCACCCATCTCAATCCCACTGCGGCGCCAGGCCGTCCGGGTTGGCCAGGCGCTCGCCACGTTCCAGGGTCGCCATCTGCGCCATCTCGTCCGGCGACAGGATGATGCGCTGGAAATGCAGGTTCGCTTCCAGGTTGGCGCGCCTGGTCGACGACGGGATCACGGCAAACCCCTGTTGCAGCGACCAGCTCAGGGCCACTTGCGCCGGCGTCACGCCATGTTTGGCGGCGATGGCCGCGATCACGGGGTCCGCCATCACCTTGCCATACGCGAGCGGCATGTAGGCCGTGATGTGAATGCCCTGGCTGCGCGCGAAATCGATGACCTTGCGGTTTTGCAGGAAGGGGTGGATCTCGACCTGCTGCGTGGCGATTTCCGATGCGCCCACCGTATCGATGGCTTGCCGCAGTTGCGCGTTGGTGAAATTCGATACGCCGATGGCCTTGGTCAATCCCTGCGCCTTGGCCTGCGCCAGCGCTTCCATGTACTCGGCCACGGGAATGGCGTCCTGCGGCGACGGCCAGTGGATCAGGGTGAGGTCCAGTTGTTCCAGCCGCAGCTTGCGCAGGCTGTCCTTCAGGCTGGGAATGAGCTTGTCGCGCTGAAGATTGTCGATCCAGATCTTGGTGGTGACGAACAGCGCGTCGCGCGGGACGGCGCTGGCGGCGATCGCCTGGCCCACTTCGGCTTCATTGCCGTAGATTTGCGCCGTGTCGATATGGCGGTAGCCGACGTCCAGGCCCGTGGTGACGGAATCGATGACGACCTGGCCCTGCAGGCGGAAGGTGCCCAGGCCGATTTCAGGGATGGCGGTGTGTTGGGTAGTCGTGTTCATGCGATAGTCCTCTCAAATACATGTCAATGGCCACACTATGCGCCCATCCTTTGTTGAGAAAAATACCGTTTATATCAAATCATATTTGATCCACGCGCAAGTAACGCAATGCCAATCCGGGAAATACAGGAAAAGTCGCGGCCGGCTCTTGCATTCCCGTTTTGGTCTGCTATAATTCGCCACCTTGGCCTGGTAGCTCAGTCGGTAGAGCAGAGGATTGAAAATCCTTGTGTCGGTGGTTCGATTCCGCCCCGGGCCACCAAGAATTAGTTGTTACAGAACGCCAACCCTCGCAGGTTGGCGTTTTCGTTTGCGGCCGAGAAGTCCGTATCGGTCTCCCCCGCTCCTGTGGGCGGTCCCGATAACTAACAGTTTGGCGCGAGGATAGGATGGGTCAGAGTCCCCTGCTATTGCGGCGATTGTTGCGTGCGAAAGATAGAATGGACGGCGCTCCCGATGAGGATTGGCCCGTCCATCGCTTGGCGCAAGTGAGCGCTGTCTCGATGGCGTACTTCGCGCGCGAATTCAAAAAGGCCTTCGGCCTGCCCCCACACCGCTACTTGCTTACCCGCCGTATCGAGCGGGCCACGGCACTGCTGCGCGGCACCGACCTGCCCATTACGCAGATCGCGCTGCAAACCGGCTGGACCAGCCTTGGCACCTTTGGGCGCATCTTCCGCGACATCACGGGCGCAAGCCCGGGCGAGCTGCGAATGCGCGAGCGCTCGGCCCCGCACCTGGGCGAGCATATCCCCGAGTGCGTCATGCGCGACGCCGAACGGCCCAATCTGAACATCGCAGTTTTGGAGAAGCGGCGCAGGAAAGCAACTGGCAAACTGTAGCTTCATTTCAAGGAGCTGATATGACTCAAAGTGTGAATGTGGTCGGCCTGTATGTGCGCGACCAGGACGAAGCGCTTGCGTTCTACGTCGAAAAATTGGGATTTCGCGTCCACACGGACGTCCGAAACGGCGACTATCGCTGGCTGACGGTGCAGCCTGCGGACCAGCCATCTTTCCAGCTCGGCTTGTTCCGTCCCGAACCGCCGATACATGACGCGGCAACCGCGCAAGCCCTGCATGAAATCGTGGCGAAGGGAGCCATGCCGCCGCTGGTGCTGCTGGTGGACGACTGCCGCGCCGCATACGAACGCCTGAGCAAGTGCGGCGTCGAATTCACGCAGGAGCCCGTGGACCGCTACGGGCAGGTGGATGCCGGCTTTCGCGACCCTTCCGGCAATGGATGGAAAATGATCGGGGCTGCGGCCAAGCCGCCGGCGCGGACATCGCCATGAACCGGCGCCATGGGATACGGCAAAGCCACCGCTGGCTGTCCATCGTCAGCTGGTCGCGCTGCCGCATGTGAGCAAGCGGCACGCCGGGCGGTCACCCATTTACCACATCAAATCATCGGGAATCTGGAACGCCGCATACGGATCATCCTCATCCACTTCCGTGCTGGCCTGTTTCACGCGCACGACGATGGCGGGGTCGCGTTCGGCGATCTTGTCGGCGATGATGCGCGGCACCAGTTCCACGGCGCCGCCCAGGCAGACGATCACCAGGCGGCCCGCCACCAGGTGGGCTTGCACGGCCGCCGTCACGTAGATGCGCTCGATCTTGTTATTGAACGTGAAGTTATACGGCACGTCGCCGTTGTTGCCCTTGCTCTGGCGGTTTTTTTGCACCATTTGCGCGATCTGCGCCACGATGGCTTTCTGGTTGGCGGCCGCGTCGCGCTGGGCGTTCAGTTCGCGCGCGCGTTCCGCGTTCTTGCGCTGGGTCTCGAGCGCGGCCAGGCGCACCTCGTCGACGCTTTGCGTGCCGCTCTTGCGCTCGTCCTTTTTTTGCTTGCTCTTGTCCTGGTTGGCCAGCTTGACCTTCTTCTTGTCGACCAGGCCGGCCTTTAAAAACTGCTCTTGCAACGAGACCATAACTACTCCGTATTGAGGGTGCGCCGGCCAAGGCAGCGGCATCGGCCGGTGGAAAGACGCTAGCATAGCAAAAAACAGGGGCGCTGCCGCCGCAACATGGCTGCCCGGGCCAGCCGGGGAGCGCCTTGTGCCTGTCAGTAACAAAAAGACACACTCGAGTGGAAATTTTGTTGATAAATGTCATATAGTTAGTTACGTTCTGCATATCGGCATTGCCTGCCGATTGCATGTCCCCTTCCACTGACTGCGCCTAAAGGATTTACCATGAAACAATTAATCGCCCTCTGCATCGCCGCCGCGTTTGCCAGCACCGCCTTTGCCGCCGCACCGGAAGCGGCGCCCGTCGCCAAGACGGCCCAACAGTCAAAAATGACGACCTGCAATGCGGACGCCGCCGGCAAGAAAGGCGATGAGCGCAAGACCTTCATGAAAGAGTGCCTGAGCGCCAAGCCGGCGCCGGCCATGACGCAGCAAAACAAGATGAAAGCGTGCAATGTCGACGCCAAGGACATGAAGGGCGATGCCCGCAAGGCCTTCATGAAGGAATGCCTGAGCGCGCCGAAGAAATAAGCGCCTCGCCGCTTGCCCCCACAACGCCAGCATCATGCTGGCGTTTTTTTATTGCGCTGCGTACGCCTGCATCAGGCGGTCGAGGAAGATAAAAAGCTGGCCGTTCATGGCTTGCCAGTCGTGGGCGCGCAGGATCGCTGGCTGCTGCACGTAGCGATGCGACGCCAGCGTGGCCAGTTCTGTTGCTGACGCGGCGATCAGCAGGTCGACCGCTTCCGGCGTGAACTCCATGTGGCACTGGAAGCCGTACACCAGATTGCCGTATTCGACGATCTGGCGCGGGCAGCCTTCGCTATAGGCGATGACCTTCGCGCTGTCCGTCAGGCCCGGCATGTCGCTGTGCCAATGCCCGGTTTCCAGAACATCGCCGAAATGCGCGAACTTGTCGCTCGCCTTTCCGTCCGCCGTCAGCATGATGGGGAACTTGCCGATTTCCTTTTCAGGGCTGTGCGCATGCGGCGCTCCCAAAGCCGCGCCGATCAGTTGCGCACCCAGGCAAACGCCGACCACCGCCTTGCCCGCGGCGGCACAGGCAGCAATCAGGGCCTGTTCGGCCGCGGCGTCGAAATGCGGACACTCCTCGCGCGTCGTCGACGGCGACTGCGGCCCGCCCATGACGACCAGCAGGTCGATGTCCGCGATGGAAGCGGGCAGCGGTTCATGGGCATAAACGCGGGAATACGTGGCCTCGTGGCCGCGCTCGCGCACCCAGGTCTCATAGGCGCCCGGCGCCTCGAACGCTTCATGCACGATGAAATGGACTTTCATGATGTTCCCTTCTGTAGCGAGTAACGAAAAAACTATGGCCGGCCCAGCACCTGGGCCAGCACCTCGGCGAACGCCTGCGCGTCCGCCTCATCGATGCTCGACACGGTGATCCGCAATCCCTGCGCCGGCGCCTGCACGCCGAAGGCTTCGCCGCCGCGCACCAGCCAGCCATGCCGGGCCAGCGCCAGCACGGCCGCCTGGCTGCTGTCCGGCAGCGGCAGCCACAGGTTCAGGCCATCGACGGGACCGGCGCAGACCAGGCCTTGCGCCGCCAGCGCCGCCGCCACCATGCCGCGGCGGCGCGCATAGTCGGCGCGGGCCAGGACTACCTGCGCGGACACGTCGGGCGACGACAGGCAGGCGCTGACGGCGTCCTGCAAAAGATGGCTGACCCAGTTCGTTCCGGGCGCCAGGCGCAGGCGCAAACGCTGGGCGGTCTGCCCGTCGCTGGCGACAACGGCCAGGCGCAGGTCGGGGCCGAAGATCTTCGATACCGAACGGATCAGCGCCCAGCGCCGGGCCGCAGGGGGAATCACGTCCTGATAGCGGGCGGCGGACAGCAGCGAAAAATGGTCGTCGACGATAACCAGCACGTGCGGGTAGGCGGCCAGCACGGCGCGCAGCTGCTCCGCGCGCGCCGCGCTCAGGCTGCAGCCGGTGGGATTGTGCGCGCGCGGCGTCACGATGACGGCTTGCGCGCCTTGCGCCAGCGCCCGTTCCAGCGCCCCGGCCTGCATGCCCTCGGCATCGACGGCCACGCCAACGGCGTGCAGGCCGACGATGCGCAAGGTGTTGATGCTGCTGACGAAGCACGGGTCTTCCACTGCCACCTTGTCGCCCGCGACCAGGTACGCCCCCAGGAGGCGCTCGACCGCATCGACGGCCCCATTCGTCACGGTGATCTCGTGCTGCTCCGGACAATCGCCGGCCATCCAGCGCCGCGCCAGCACTTCCAGCTCCGGGTCCACGGTGGCCTCGCCATACAGGCGCGGGCGGTATGGCTTGCGCGCCAGGGCCGCGCCGACGTCGGGCAGCCAGGCCAGGTTCGGATTGCCGCCGCCCAGGTCGGCCAAGGGCGAGCCGGGCAGCAAGCCTTCCTGCTCGCCGGGATCGCGTTGCGCGCGGATGGCCGTGCCCAGGCGCCCTTGCGTGACCGCGATCCCGGCCGTCACCAGGCGCTGGTACGCCAGCGACACGGTATTGCGGTTGACGCCCAGGCTCGCGGCCAGCTCGCGCACGGTCGGCAACTCCTGGCCCGGCAGCAACTCGCCCGCCTGCGTCAGCACGCGGATGCTGTCGAACAGTTCCGCCGCGGTTTTTCCCATGATCTTCACGGTAGTCTCAGACATGATATATTTTGGCATAGGACAATCATACACCGCTCCCGCGACTCCTGCCGCTAAAGACTGACACAAGGCCGACACATGCACAAAGACACTCCCCTGCTCACTCCCACCATGCACGAGCGGCATGGGCGCTGGCCGCAAGCCGTGTCGGTGGACGACTTCCGCCGCAACTTGGCGGCAGTGCATGCGCGCATGGCGACCGCCTGCCAGCGGGTCGGACGCGATCGGGCCGGCGTGCGCCTGCTGCCCGTCAGCAAGACCAAGCCCGAGGCGAGCCTGCGCCTGGCCTACGCCGCCGGTTGCCGCATGCTGGGAGAAAACAAGCCGCAGGAGGCAGGCCGCAAATGGGAAGCGATGGCGGACCTGGCCGACCTGCAATGGTCGGTGATCGGCCATTTACAGACCAACAAGGCCAAGCTGGTGGCGCGCTTTGCCAGCGAGTTCCAGGCGCTCGACAGCCTGCGCGTGGCCGAGGCGCTGGAGCGGCGCCTGCAAGCGGAAGGACGCGGGCTCGACGTGTTCGTGCAAGTAAACACCTCGGGCGAAGCCAGCAAGTACGGCTTGCCGCCGGACGAGGTGGCCGCTTTCCTGCGCCAGTTGCCCGCCTTTCCGGCGCTGCGGGTGCGCGGACTCATGACATTGGCGCTGTTGTCGGCGGAAGCCGTGCGCGTGCGCCGCTGCTTCGTGCTGCTGCGCGAACTGCGCGACCGGCTGCGCCAGGATGCCCCCGATGGCGTCAGCCTCGACGAGCTGTCGATGGGCATGTCCGGCGATTATGAAATCGCCATTGAGGAAGGCGCCACCGTCGTGCGCGTCGGCCAGGCAATCTTCGGCGCGCGCGACACGCCGGATAGCCACTACTGGCCCACGGCGCAGACGGACTAGGCGGGCCGATGCGCCTTGTGGTCGCAGAGTCAATCATGCCGAATGATCAAGATGACATGCTGAAAGATACCGCGTAATATTTTTACCATACTGCTCAGCTCGGCAGCACAGCTCCCTGGGGAAAGGACGGCAGCGTGGCCGCGTCGAACGATCTCGCGCACTGGCGCGGACAGATTTTTGCGCGCCTGCTGCAGGCGGTGCTGCTGCTTGGCATCGTCACTGCCATCCCCAGCGCCCTGCTGGCCGCGCGCGAAGCTATCTGGTCCATAGTCGCCCTCGATTTGCTGGCCATCGGCTGGATCGGCGCGATCTGGCATTGGCGCGCCATGCCCTACCGCTGGCGCGTGTGGCAATTTCTCATCGTCGCCTATCTGGTGGGCGTGGGCCTGCTGATGAAAATCGGCCCCGTCAGCCAGATCTACATGATGCTCATGCCCGTGCTGGCGGCCTTGCTGCTGGGCATGCGGCCAGCCTTGTCGACCCTGGCCCTGACGTCGCTGACCATCTTCCTTCTCGGCCTGCATCCCGACGTGGAACTGCAACTGCGCGGCGTGCCCGATTCGCCCGTGCTGCGCGCGCTGATCGTGGCCCTGAACTTCCTGTTCATCGCCGCCGTGCTGACCCTGTCCTGCGCCTTCCTGCTGCGCCACCTGGAACGCAGCAGCCAGGCCCTGTCGCAGCTGAACGCCGACCTGCGCCTGACGGCCACGGCGCTGGCCCGCCTGAACGACATGGTGATGATCGCCGAAGTGGCCGATACCTTGTTCGACCTCGGCGCGGGTGCGGTGCCGGCCACGCGCATCATCTTCGTCAACGACGCCTTCGAGCGCAGCAGCGGCTATGCGCGCGCCGAGGTGCTGGGCCGCAGCCTGCTGTTCCAGCAAGGTCCCGCCACCGATGCGGGCGAACTGGCGCGCGTCGCCGCCGCCATGTCCCGCGCCCAGCCGGCACGCGCGGAATTGCTGAATTACAACAAGGCCGGCAAGGCCTACTGGGTCGAAGCGGAACTGGTGCCGTTCACGGATGCGGACGGCAAGCAGACGCACTGGGTGGCCGTCGAGCGCGAGATCGACGAGCGCAAGAAATCGGAAGCGGACATCCACCGCCTGGCGTTCTACGACGTACTGACGGGCTTGCCCAACCGGCGCCTGCTGATGGACCGCATCGGCCACCTGCTGGCCGCCGCGCCGCGCGACCAGTCCATCAGCGCGCTGATGTTCATCGACCTCGACCACTTCAAGCACATCAACGACGCGCGCGGCCACGCCACCGGCGACGCGCTGCTGCGCCTGGCGGGCGAACGGCTGGCGCAGCTGATGCGCAAGGCCGACACGGTGGCGCGCATCGGCGGCGACGAATTCGTCGTGCTGCTGGCGCACCTGGCCAATGACCTGGACAGCGCCGCCCGCGCCGCAGCCCAGGTGGCCGAGAAAATCCGCGCCGCCATCGCGCGCGACTTCGAGATCGGCGCGCAGTCCTATCATTGCAGCGCCAGCATCGGCGTGACCCTGCTGCCGAAAATGAAGCAGCAGGCGCACGACCTGCTGCGCGAAGCGGACATCGCCATGTACCGCGCCAAGGCGGAAGGGCGCAACGGCATCGCCTTCTTTGAAGCGGCCATGCAGGCGGGCGTGGAGCGCCGCCTGACCCTGGAACGGGCCCTGGCGCGCGCTCTCGATAACCGTGAATTATGCCTGCACGTGCAGCCGCAGGTTGACCGCCATGGCCGGGTAACGGGCGCCGAATTGCTGATGCGCTGGCCGCAGGCGGACGGCAGCCATATCGCGCCCGGCATCTTCATTCCCATCGCCGAGGAATCGGGGCTGATCGTCAAGCTCGGGCACTGGGCCTTGCGCGAAGCGTGCCGCGCCGCCACGGTGCTGGCGCAGGCGGGATCGCCCGTTGCCCTGTCCGTGAACGTCAGCCCGGCCCAGTTTCGCCAGCCCGATTTCGCGTCCCGCGTGCAGGCGGCGCTGGCCGAACACGGCACGCCGGCCGGCGCCCTGATCCTGGAATTGACGGAAGGCTTGCTGATCGACCAGCGCGAAACCTCGCTGGCGCGCATGCGCGCACTGGCGGCCCTGGGCATCCGCTTTTCCATCGACGATTTCGGCACCGGCTATTCCAGCCTCGCCTACCTGACCTCGATGCCGCTGTACGAACTCAAAATCGACAAGCGCTTCATCGACGACACGCCGCGCGACACGGCCATCGTACAAGCGATCCTGGCCATGGCACGCCACCTGGGCTTGCGCGTCGTGGCCGAAGGCGTGGAAACGCAGGAGCAGGCCGACTTCCTCATCGCCCACGATTGCGACGGCTTGCAAGGCTTCCTGTATGCGCGGCCGATGCCCTTGCCTGATTTCATGACGTGGCTGGCCGAACGGCGTTAGCTTTACGGCATTTCCTGCACGCAACTCCTCCGCTAGAATACCGGCCTCATAGCCTGTACCTTCATCATCCCCTTTGATTAAAGCGATCCCCGATGCGTCTGGTTCTTCCCCTGCTGCCGCTCCTGCTATCTCTGCTGCCCGCCGCGCATGCGGCCCCCTCATCCACCGCCGCCACCACCGCGCCCACGCCGATCACCTTGGACCAGGCCATGGCCGATCCCGACTGGATCGGCACACCCGTCGAGGCGGCGTGGTGGGGCTGGAATGGCCAGCTTTACTACAAGCAAAAGCGCCTAGGCTCGCCCCTGCGCGACACGTTTCAAGTCTCCGGGACGAATGCGAAACTCAATAGCGGCAAGAAGGTCGACGATGCGCAACTGGCCAATCTCGATGGCCAGCAGATGGTCGTCAACCGGGCCGGCACGCGCGCCATCCTGCTGCGCAACGGCGACCTGTTCGAGCGCGATCTGAAAAACGGCGCCTTGATCCAGATCACGCGCGGTGTCACGGCCATCAGCGACCCGCAATATTCCAGCGACGGCGGCGCCGTGCAATACCGCAGCGGCACCGACTGGTTCAGCTGGAACCGCGCGGAGCGCCTGAGCGCCCCCGTGGCCCTGCTGCGCGTGGCCAAGGACCCGGACGCCAAGCCGGAAGCGGACGCCCTGCGCGAATTGCAACTGCGCCTGATCGTCAACCTGGCGCGCCAGAAGGAAGACCGCGACGCAAACCGCGAACGCCGCCACGAAGAGCGCCGCCTGGACGCCACGCGCGCGCCGGAACCGATCTACCTGGGCGAGAAAGTGACGATTTCCGGCAGCGCCCTGTCGCCGGACGGCCGCTGGCTGCTGTTCGTCACGCAAGACAAGGCCGCCGAAAAGGGCAAGCTGGGCAAACTGGCCCGCTACGTGACGGAAACGGGTTACCCGGAAGCGGACGACGAGCGCACGCGCGTGGGCCGCAATATGCCGATTGCGCAAAGCCTGAAACTGGCGGACCTGCGCACGGGCCAGGTGCGCGAGATTGCCTTCGACAGCCTGCCGGGCATCGCCGTCGATCCGCTGGCAGCCTTGCGCGCCGAGCAGAAGCTGCCGCCGTTGAAAGGCAACCGCGCCGTGCGCATCGACGCCCAGCGCGACGGTATCGCCTGGACCGGTGACGGCAGCAAGGTCGCCGTGCGTATCCGCGCCATCGACAACAAGGACGGCTGGCTCGCCAACGTCGACCTGGCCAACGGCGCCCTCGTGCCCGTGCACCGCATCAGCGACACGGCCTGGGTCAACCGCCGCGCCGAGGAATTCGGTTGGCTGCCCGACAACGCCACCCTGTGGTATCTGTCCGAGGAAAGCGGCTACGCCCATCTGTACACGAAACAGGGCGCGGCTCCGGCGCGCGCGCTGACCAGCGGCCAGTGGGAAGCGAGCGCCGTCGAATGGAGCCGCGACGGCAAGAATGCCTATTTCATGTGCAACCGGCAGGCGCCAGGCACATATGAAGTGTGCGCCAGCACGGCCAGGGACGGCGGCGCGCGCGAAGTGACGAATTTGAAAGGCGTGGAAAACTTCGGCCTGTCGCCCGATAACGGCAAGCTGCTGCTGCGCTATTCGACCAGCTATATGCCGGCCCAACTGGCGACGATTCCCGTTGCGGGCGGCAAGGCCAATATCCTCACGGATACGCGCAGCGACGCCTTCAAGGCGCGCAACTGGGTCATGCCGAAACTGGTGCAAGTACCGTCCACGCATGGCGCGGCGCCGATCTGGGCCAAGCTGTACCGACCTAAGCAGCTGGAAGCGGGCAAGCGCTACCCGATCGTCATGTTCGCGCACGGCGCCGGCTACCTGCAGAATGTGACCGAGCGCTATCCCGTCTACTTCCGCGAACAGATGTTCCACAACCTGCTGGTCGAGCAAGGTTATATCGTGCTCGACGTCGACTACCGCGCCTCGCTCGGTTACGGCAGCGCCTGGCGCACGGCCATCTACCGCCAGATGGGCCACCCGGAACTGGAAGATTTCATCGACGGCGCCAACTGGCTGGCGCAGCAGCATCAGGGCGACATCCAAAACGTGGGCATCTATGGCGGCAGCTATGGCGGCTTCATGAGCCTGATGGCCCTGATGCGCGCACCGGACATCTTCAAGTCGGGCGCCGCCCTGCGCCCCGTGACGGACTGGACCACCTACAACCACGAGTACACGGCCAACATCCTGAACACGCCGGACATCGATCCGCAAGCGTACAAGATTTCGTCGCCGATCGAATACGCGGACAAGCTGACGGGCAACCTCCTGATCGCCCACGGCATGATCGACGATAACGTGTTTTATCAGGATTCCGTGCGCCTGTCGCAGCGTCTGATCGAGCTGAAAAAGGATAACTGGGAAATGGCCAGCTACCCGATGGAGCGCCACGGCTTCGTGCAGCCGGAAGCGTGGTATGACGAGTACCGCAGGATTTATCAGTTGTTCCAGCGGACGTTGAAGTAAGCGATATCTGCAAAAAATGTCGGATTACGCGGCTACGCCGCTAATCCGACCTACGCCGGAGAGAGTAGGTCGGATTAGCCCGCAAGGGCGTAATCCGACACCACACTCACTCAGTCAAACGGCACCGGCCGCGGCGTCGTGTCCGACGATGGCGGCAGGATTGGCAGCACGATGTGCGGCTGCTTGCCCGTCAGGGTCCTCAGGAAGGCCACCAGTTTCGCGTTTTCGCCGGGCGTAAACGTGCGGCCCAGCTGCAAGCGGCCCATCACGTCGACGGCTTGCGTCAGGGTCGCCGCCTCGCCATCGTGGAAGTACGGATACGTCAGCTCCACGTTGCGCAAGGTCGGCACCTTGAAGTTGAAACGGTCCGCATCCTTGCCCGTCACGGCCGAGCGCCCTTCTGCCGTCATCGCCGTTTTATATGGTTCCACCACGCCCATCTTCTGGAAAGTGTTGCCGCCCACGGCGGGACCGTTATGGCAGGCGATGCAGCCGCTCGACTTGAACAGCTGGTAGCCGGCCAGCTCGTCTTTCGTCAGCGCGCTTTTCTTGCCCGACAGCCATTGATCGAAGCGCGAACCGGGCGTCACCAGCACTTCCTCGAAGGCGGCGATGGCGCGCGTAACTTGCTCGATGGTCAGCTTGTCCTGGCCAAACACTTGCCTGAACTCCGCGCGGTAGGCGGGAATCGAGGCCAGCACGTCGATGGCCAGCTCGTGCGTAAAAGCCATCTCGCCGGGATTGGCGATGGGGCCGCCCGCCTGCTCCTGCAAATCCTTGGCGCGGCCATCCCAGAATTGCGCCACGTTCATGCCGGCATTGAGCACGGTGGGCGAATTGATGGGCCCGCGCTGCCAGTTGTGGCCGATCGATGTCTTGATATTGTCCGTGCCGCCCATGCTCAGGTTATGGCAGCTGTTGCAGGAAATAAAGCCCGAACGCGACAGGCGCGGGTCGAAAAACAGTTTTTTGCCCAGCTCGACCATCGCTGGATTGGCCACCTTGGCGGCGGTAATCGGCTGGATCGGCTCCTTGCTGGCGGCGTGCAGTGCGCCGCTGAAAGCGAGGCTGGCAATAAAGAGAAAGGGGGACATGGTGCGGCGCATAGTCTAACTCCTGGAAACATTCCCGAATCGGCGGCGCGCACCGGCGCGGGAATGCAGCGCGCCGGCCCGGTCGCCACCCGTACATCGCTGATTTGATGTTGATTTATATTAACTTTGACGGGTTGACAATGGAAATGACCGGGGTCAAGGATCGAGCAGCATACGAATCGCGCTTGCCATTTACGCAAGCGTGGCACATGATGAAGGCATGAAAACGCCTACCTACCCCACCCTGTTGCCACTGCTGCGCACCGCCTGCGCCAGCGTCCTGCTGCTGGCCGCCAGCGCCTGCGGCAGCGCCCCCACGCAAGATGATGCGCCGCCCGCCCCCGGCAATGCCGGCTTGCTGGCGCAAATCCAGGCGGAAGTGGGCGTAGCCGCCTGCGATTCCACCCAGCAATGCCAGACCATCGCCATCGGCGCCAAGGCTTGCGGAGGACCCGAGCGCTACCTGGCCTGGTCCAGCAAGGGCAATGACGGCAAGAAACTCAAGGCACTGGCCCAGGCGCAAGCCGAGGCCAGCCGCAAGCAGCAGCAAGCGGACGGCATGATGTCGACCTGCTCCATCGTCACGGACCCGGGCGCCACCTGCGAAGCGGGACGCTGCGTGCTGCAAAAGAGCGCCATGGGCGGCAGCGCCGCCATGTAATGGAATGATTCAGCAACACGTCAGGACTGCAATTGCAGGGTCTTGACGATCTTGCTTTCCACCTTCTCGCCCGCGCCCGAGGTGGCATTCTTGCTTTCCTTGCGCAACAGCAACAAATGGTCGCCGCTGACGCCATACTGGCGCGTCTCGTCCGTCTTTTGCGTAAAGCTGACGACGACAAAGGCGCGCCCGCTGACGTCGAAGTGAAAACGGCTGGCCAGCGGCGTGCCATCCGCGGCGATCCACACCTCGATGCCGCCTTCGAACTTCTTCACATATTTGCGGTCTTTCTCAGGCACCTTGTCGAGCGACAAGGTAAAGCTGAGCAGGCGCGCCGGCTTGCCCTTGTAGCTATCCACTTTTTCACTGCTGAACACGGCTTCCTCGATCTCGCGCGACAAAGAGTCCGCCGCCGACACCATGGAGCGCAGCTCCGTCGCCTTCATTTCCCCCAGCGCAAAGCCGATCGGCGCCTTGACCTTCGGATCTTTCACCTTGGCGCGCTGCTCGGCCTCCACTTTCGCCAGCAGGTCCTTGCCGTAGAGCACTTGCAAGCCCGCCGGCCCGCTGTCGACGGTGACCGTGGCCTGGCCGCTATCTTCTTCCGCCTCCTTGCCCTCGCCTTCCCGGCGCCAGCTTTTCGATTCCACCTGCGCCTTGATCGGCGTCTGCCCTTGCAGCCGCGCCAGCGCCGCATTCAGATCGGCCAACCCATCGGCCCGCGCCACACCGCACACCACGCTGAACAAGCCGCCCAGCACCAGCCATTGCACGCCATTACGTCGCTGCATCGCCACATCCCTTCAGTTCATACAAGGATGCCAAAACACCATGTTTTGGCCATCTGTTGCATTTGAACACAGCTAGCTCTGGTCAGGTAGAAAGTCTTTCTGCTATAATTCGCCGCCTTGGCCTGGTAGCTCAGTCGGTAGAGCAGAGGATTGAAAATCCTTGTGTCGGTGGTTCGATTCCGCCCCGGGCCACCAAGAATTCAGCGTCACATAGCAAAAAGCCAACCTTCGGGTTGGCTTTTTTGTTTTCCTTTGCACAAAACCTCCCCCATTCCCGGCCCTGCAGGCGCGCCTGGTCCTGCCGGCGCGACCGGTGCCACCGGCGCCACGGGCCAGACCGGCGACAGCGGCATGCAAGGCAACGATGGCGCCAAAGACGACACTGGCGCCAAAGGCAAACAGGGCGACACGGTGATTGTCGGCCCGCAACGTTAATACGCTTCACGCCTGACACCACAACGCCAAGCCATCCGGTTGGCGTTGTGCGTATGCGCTGTACCGCACAGTAACATTCGCCATCTCGGCCTATCCTGTCGTCATATAACAGGGAGATATCGCATGCTGACGCTCATATTGCTGGTGGCCCTGCTGGGCCTGGTTGTACTGTTCGCGCCCGGCCCCGTGCGCCGCGCCCTGGTGACTCCGCACTTGCTGGCCCTGTTCAAGCGCATTTTGCCGACGATGTCCGACACGGAGCGCGACGCGCTCGAAGCGGGCACCACGTGGTGGGATGCGGACCTGTTTTCCGGCCGGCCCGACTGGCCAAAACTGCTGGGCTATGGACGCGCCTCGCTCACTGCCGAGGAACGCCACTTTCTTGAACACGACGTCGAACGCCTGTGCGAGCTGGTCGATGACTGGGAAACGCAGCAGCAACTCGACTTGCCGCCGCAAGCCTGGGACTACATGAAGACGCAAGGTTTCCTCGGCATGATCATTCCCAAGCAATACGGCGGCAAGCAATTCTCCGCCTACATGCATTCGCAAGTGGTGATGAAACTGTCGAGCCGCTGCTCGGCGCTGGCCGTGACCGTGATGGTGCCCAACTCGCTGGGACCGGCCGAACTGCTGCTGCACTACGGCACCGAGGAACAGAAAAACCATTACTTGCCGCGCCTGGCCGCCGGCACCGAGATTCCCTGCTTTGCCCTGACCAGCCCGTATGCGGGCTCCGACGCGGCCGCCATTCCCGACCTGGGCGTCGTGTGCATGGGCATGCATGAAGGAAGATCGACCCTGGGTTTCCGCCTCACGTGGAACAAGCGCTACATCACCCTGGCGCCCGTGGCGACCTTGCTGGGACTGGCATTCCAGACCAGCGATCCCGACCACTTGCTCTCCGACAACGACGCGCCCGGCATCACTTGCGCGCTGATCCCCGCCAGCCACGACGGCGTGGTGATCGGCCGCCGCCACCATCCCTTGAACGCCGCCTTCCAGAACGGCCCCACGTCAGGCAACGATGTGTTCATCCCCATCGACTGGGTCATCGGCGGCCAGGCGCAAGTGGGCAAAGGCTGGCGCATGCTGATGGAGTGCCTGGCAGCCGGGCGCGCCATTTCGCTGCCCTCGTCCAGCGTGGGCATGGGCAAGATGGCCGTGCGCGGCACCGGCGCGTATGCGGCCGTGCGGCGCCAGTTCAACATGCCTATCGGCAAGTTCGAAGGGGTGCAGGAAGCGCTGGCACGCATGGGCGCCAACCTGTACCTGATGGACGCGGCCCGCACCCTGGCCGCGCAC
This sequence comes from Janthinobacterium lividum, assembly GCF_011601275.1. Lineage (GTDB taxonomy): Bacteria > Pseudomonadota > Gammaproteobacteria > Burkholderiales > Burkholderiaceae_D > Janthinobacterium > Janthinobacterium lividum_E. Next base: position 41,139 of record NZ_JAAOLY010000014.1, read on the forward strand.
GCCGTCGACCTGGGCGAAAAGCCGGCCGTCATTTCCGCCATCGTCAAATACCACGTCACGGAACGGGGCCGCGCGCTCGTCAATGACGGCATGGATATCCTCGGCGGCAAGGGCATCTGCATCGGCCCCAACAATTTCCTCGCCAGCGCCTACCAGCAAATCCCCATCGCAATTACCGTCGAAGGCGCCAATATCCTCACACGCAGCCTGATCATCTTCGGCCAGGGCGCCATCCGCGCGCATCCGTATGTACTCAGGGAAATGGCCGCCGTCAGCGAAGGCGACGGCCGCAAAGCCATACGGGATTTTGATTCCGCCTTCTTTGGCCACGTGGGCTTTGTGCTGGGTAACCTGGTCAGGGGATTGTGGTACGGACTGGGCGGCGCGCGCCTTGCGGCAGCGCCCGACGCCGGCGCGCCCGTACTGGCGCCCTACTATCGTGCCCTGACGCGGCTGTCGACAGCGTTTGCCGTCATGACGGATATGTCGATGTTCGTGCTCGGCGGCGAGCTCAAACGCCGCGAACGGCTGTCCGCCCGTCTGGGCGACGTGCTGGCGCAGTTATATCTGGCGTCATCCGTGCTGAAGCGCTACGAAGACGATGGCCGGCCCGAGGCCGACCTGCCCTATGTGCACTGGTCGCTGCAGGACGCGCTGGTCAAGGCCCAGCAAGGCTTGACGGGCGTGCTGGACAATTTCCCTGCGCGCGTGCTGGCCGTGCTGCTGCGCACCTTGCTGTTCCCGTTTGGCTTGCCCCATCGCCCGCCATCCGACGAACTCGGCAGTGAAGTGGCGCTGGCCCTGCAAACGCCGGGCGCCGACCGCGAGCGCCTGCTGGCCGACGGTTATGTGGCCACCGACAGCAGCGATCCCGTGGCCTGCGCCGAGCGGGCACTAGTACTGCTACCCGACGTCCTGCACATCGAAAAACGCCTGAAAGACACGCCCGAAGGCGCGGCCCTGCGACACCTGCCGCAAAGCCTGTCCGCCATGCAGCAGTGGCTGGCCGCAGCCAAGGCGGCGGGCTCGCTCAGCTGCCAGGAGCACAATAGCTTGCTCGACTATGCGCGCCTGGTCGACGGCTTGATACAGGTCGACGATTTTGCGCCCGCCGCCAAGCAGGAAACGCCGGCATCCTATCCGCGCGACGATGCCGGCGTGGTCGACGCCAGCGACAAGCCAAGCACGAGCGGCACCAGCGCCGCGTACACGACAATCACGGACAGCCAGACGGCGCCGGGCCAGTATGCCCTGACGCCAAAATAGATGCTGGAAAACACCAGCGGACACAGCACGGATGCCAGGCTCACGGCCGAGGCCAGCACGCCCTGAAACTGGCCTTGCCGGTCCTCGGAAACCTGGCGCGTGGCCAGCGACTGCAGGGCTGGCGCGCCGATGCCGCCCAGGGCGAACACGGGCATGATGGCGAAGATCATCCAGCTGCGCGTGGCAAAGGCCATGACGATCAATGCCACGCAGGCGCAGGCCACGCCTGCCAGGATGGTGGCGCGCTCGCCCAGCAGTTTCACGGCGGGACCGGGCAAGAAGGCTTGCGCCAGCGTTTGGCACACGCCAAAAGCCCCCAGCGACAGGCCGATCCACAATCCATTCCACGCGAACGCATCGTGCCCCCACAAGGCCCAGCACACGCCATACACTTCGCCGGCCGCGCTGAAGGTAAAGAAGATGACGGTAATCGGCAGCAAGCTTTTCTCCGAGAAAACCCAGCGCAGCGGGCGCAAGGGGTTCAGTGCCGCCAGGTCGATTTTTTCGCCTGTCGGCGTACGTGATTCGGGCAAAGTAAAAAACGCCAGCAGCAGGTTGCCAGCATTCAAAACGGCAGCCGCCATGAACGGCAGGCGCAGGCCGTAGTCGCCAAGCGCGCCGCCCAGCACGGGACCGATGATGAAGCCAGCGCCGAACATGGCGTTGAGCAAGCCGAAGCGGCGCGCCCGTGTCGCCTCGGGAGAAATGTCCGTGATGTAGGCAGTGGCCACGGACACGTTGGCACTCGTCAACCCCGCGATGGCGCGCCCCAGCAGCAGCATCCACAGGCTCGGCGCAAAGGCGAGGAACAGGTAATTGACGGCCGCGCCCGCCAAGGAAAGCAGCAGCACGGGACGCCGGCCCAGGCGGTCGCTCAGCGCTCCCAGCACGGGCGCAAAGATGAATTGCATCAGCGCATACAGGGCCGTCATGATGCCGATATACGGCGCCACGTTATCGGCATGCGTGACATCGCGCAGCAGCGCGGGCAGGATAGGGAAGATCAGGCCGATACCGACGGCGTCGAGCACGACGGTAGCGAAAATGACAGGCAGCGCCGCCACAGGAATGGTTTCTTTCATATACTCAATCTAAATATATACTCAGTACATAAATAGTACGCCCGGTCTTGCCACGCCATCAAGCGTTATCTGTACTCAGTACACTTCGTGTATGATCGAGGCAACATGACGATTCCCACCGACCTCCGTTCCCGCAAACGCCTTGCCACCCGACAAGCCATCTCGAATGCCGCCACGCGGCTGTTCTTCGTGCACGGTTTCGACCGGGTGACGGTGGACGAGATCGCGGCGGCCGCCAATGTGGGACGCATGACGGTGTTCAACCACTTCCCGCGCAAGGAAGACATGTTCTTCGACCGAGAGGAAGAGGGCCGCGAACTGCTGCGCGCCGCCTTGCGCCAGCGCGAACCCGCCATCGCGCCCATCGAAACCCTGCGCCTGCTCGCGCACCGGCTCGTCCTTGAAGACAGTCCCTACATCGCGTTTTCCGCTGCCGGCCAGGGTTTCATTGCCACCATCGAGGCCAGCGATACCTTGAAGGCCCGGGCACGGGCGATCCGCGACGAGCTGGCGCACGTGGTCGCGCAAGCGCTGACGGAATCCACGGGGCGCGATGCAAACGATCCCCTCGCCAACCTGGCGGCCAGCCTGCTGCTGGCCACCTGGAGCACCGCCCTCATCGAAGCTCACCGCGCCTTCGCGCGGCATGGCGATGCGCAGCTGGCCAAGGCCGGCTTTCTCGCCTTGGTGGACCAGGGGCACACTGGCTTGAACGCGGCCATGGCGGGCACGCCTTACGCCTGAAGCTATCGGGCGCCGGATGCAATTCCCTTGACCCAAGGCAATGCAATACAGCGCCAGCCAGCATAAGATCGCCGGCTTTGCCCATCCTCCATGCGCCACGCTCCCGAACTCCTCCTGCCTGCCGGCTCCCTGGCCAAGATGCATGCCGCCTTCGACTTTGGCGCCGACGCCGTCTACGCGGGCCAGCCGCGCTACAGCTTGCGCGTGCGCAATAACGATTTTTCGACCTTGCAAGCCTTGCAGGAGGGCATCGATGGCGCGCATGCGCGCGGCAAGCAATTCTTTGTCGCCAGCAATATCTTCGCCCACAACGCCAAGCTGAAAACGTATTTGCGCGACATGGAACCAGTGATCGCCATGCGCCCGGACGCGCTGATCATGGCCGACCCGGGTCTCATCATGATGGTGCGCGACAAGTGGCCGGAGATTCCCGTGCACCTGTCGGTGCAGGCGAATGCCGTCAACTGGGCCGACGTCAAATTCTGGCACCGCATGGGTTTGACGCGCGTGATTTTGTCGCGCGAACTGTCGCTCGACGAGATCGAGGAAATCCGCCAGCGCTGCCCGGAAATGGAACTCGAGGTCTTCGTGCACGGCGCCCTGTGCATCGCCTATTCGGGCCGCTGCCTGCTGTCCGGCTATTTCAACCACCGCGACCCGAACCAGGGCACTTGCACCAATTCCTGCCGCTGGGACTACAAAGTGAAAAACGCATCGGAAGACGCCAGCGGCGACCTGGGCGCAATGCAGGTGATACCGCTGAAATTTGAACAGGCATTGGAACAGGCCAACTCCTTCTCGGCCCTGCACCAGCAGCCGCGCCACCCGCTGGCCGACCAGCCCTATCTGATAGAAGAAGCCCAGCGCCCGGGCCAGCTGATGCCGATCCTGGAAGACGAGCACGGCACCTACATCATGAATTCAAAGGACCTGCGCGCGGTCGAGCATATCGAGCGGCTGGTCAAAATCGGCGTGCACTCGCTGAAAGTGGAAGGGCGCACCAAGTCGCTTTACTACGCGGCGCGCACGGCGCAGGTATATCGCCAGGCGATCGACGACGCGGTAGCGGGACGTCCGTTTGACATCAGCCTGCTGGGGCAGCTGCAGGGTCTGGCCAACCGCGGCTATACCGACGGCTTCTATCAGCGCCACCACACGCAAACCCACCAGAACTACATGCGCGGCGCGTCCGAGGCGGACCGCAGCCAGTATGTGGGCGATGTGCTGGAAGTGGAAAACGGCTGGGCCAGGGTCGACGTGAAAAACCGCTTTGCCGTCGGCGACCGCATCGAAGTGATGCACCCGACCGGCAACCGCGATATCGCCATCACGCGCATGTTGAACGATGCCGGCGAGGAGATTAGCGTGGCGCCGGGCAGCGGGCACTTCGTGCGTATCGAACTCGATGGATCACTGGACCGGGCCTTACTGGCGCGGTATCTGTAGGGATAAGGTTTTGCCGGCACGGCCGACAAAATTCACCCGCACGCGCGAGTCTCTCTGGCACATGCCGCTGTACAGTACCTGCATCGCGTCGCGCCACAGTTGCAGCAGCTCTTCTTCCTTGTGCCACAGCGGCGCGGGGATACCCAGGTTGAGGTCAAAGATGGTGAGGTAACCGTCCTCGTCCTTGACAACCTTGTCATGCGCGCAAGCTGCATAAATGTGGCCGTCCCACCTCAGATTGTAGTAAGTAGGCGGTTCGCCCCGCTCGGGTTCCAGACTGCCCTTGCCGCCCAGGCACGCCAGCACCGCGCCATTGTCATCATCGACGGCAAAGCAGCGGCTGAAAGACAAGACATAGCCAACTGTGCGGGGAAACAGCTTTCTTGCTTCCTCCCCAGACAACTCCACATAGCGAAATGCCACGGCGCCTCCTGCAAATATACGGGACGACGAGCTTATCATTTTCATGCAACACGCAGCGCCAGCGTGCCTGCCAAGCGCGCAAAGCCGTGCCCATGTGCTTGATTTTACAAACAAACATTCGGCGATGGCGGCCAAATAATTTGTTTGGCCACCAACATTGCTATAGGATACGACCACGCCACGCCCGGGGCCGCTATCCGGATCCCGGCCGCCACTGACACGTTCACCGGAATCCCCGATGCCACCTGCCACACCCGCCCTGATCACCAATGACGCCGTCGTCCTCGGCCTGCTCGCCATGACCCTGGGAGCCGTCTTCTGGAGCGCCTCGCGCCCCGACGGCTTCTGGAAAAAGTTCTATACGTACATTCCTTCCCTGCTGATGTGCTATTTGATCCCGGCACTGCTCAATACCTTCGGCATCATCGACGGCAATGCGTCCGGCCTGTACGCCGTGGCGCGCGACTACCTGCTGCCCAGCGCGCTGGTCCTGCTGTGCGTGGCCATCGATTTCGGCGGCATCATCCGCCTGGGTCCCAAGGCCATCATCATGTTCTTGACGGGCACCCTGGGCGTGATGCTGGGTGCCCTCGTCTCGTTCGAAGCCTTGCGTTTGATCCACCCGGAAACGGTGGCCGGCGACACGTGGCGCGGCATGACGACTGTCGCTGGCTCGTGGATAGGCGGCGGCGCCAACCAGGCGGCCATGAAGGAAGTGTTTGAAGTGGACGCCACCTTGTTCGGCCAGTTCGTCGCCGTCGACGTGCTGGTAGCCAACGTCTGGACGGCCGTGCTGCTGTTCCTGGCCGGCCGCGCGGGCGCCTTCGACCGCTGGACCGGCGCCGACTTGACGGCCATCAACGCGCTCAAGGACAGCATCGAAAGCTACCGCGCCCAGCACGCGCGCGTGGCCAATTTGACCGACATCATGATCATCCTCGGCGTGGGCCTGGGCGTGACGGGCCTGTCGCACTTCCTCGCCGGCCCCATCATCGGCTGGATCAGCACCCTGCCCGCCGCATGGCGCCTGCAGGATTACAGCCTGACGTCGAACTTCTTCTGGATCGTCGTGCTCGCCACCACCTTCGGCCTGCTGCTCAGTTTTACCCGGGCGCGCAGCCTGGAAGGCGCGGGCGCCTCGACCATCGGCTCGGCCATGCTGTACGTGCTGGTGGCAACCATCGGCATGCACATGGACTTGAAAGCCCTGTTCGACAAACCGTTTTTGTTCCTGCTGGGCCTGATCTGGATCGCCGTGCATGGCGGCCTGATGCTGCTCGTCGCCAAGCTGATCCGCGCCCCCCTGTTCTTCATGGCCGTGGGATCGCAAGCGAACATCGGCGGCGCCGCCTCGGCCCCCGTCATCGCCAGCGCCTTCCACCCCTCCCTGGCCCCCGTCGGCGTGCTGCTGGCCGTGCTCGGCTACGCGCTGGGCACCTACGGCGCCTATATCACGGGCTTGATCTTGCGCGGCATGGCGGGGTGATCCCTGTCCTGGCTTGTCCAGCCAGGCCCGCAAGAATGATGACAACGCCAGCCTTCGGGCTGGCGTTGTCGTTTACCACTCGCATCAACCGCAGCGTCTTAAAAAATCCCCAACATGTAGCAGAAACCCCTCAAAACCAAATTTCCGCACCATTTTTGTGCGAAATCTGCGATGATAGTTGCCCAAATAACCGATTACCTCCATGGAATTCTGATGAAATACGCATCTGCTCACGAGTATGTCCAGCATGTCGCCGCACGCAATCCAGGTCAACCCGAGTTTCTGCAAGCCGTCACCGAAGTCATGGAGAGCTTGTGGCCGTTCCTGGAACAGCACCCGAAATACGCGGAACAAGGCTTGCTGGAACGCTTGATCGAGCCGGAGCGCGTGGTGATGTTCCGCGTGTCGTGGGTCGATGACCATGGGCAAGTACAAGTCAACCGCGGCTACCGCATCCAGCACAGCATGGCCATCGGACCGTACAAGGGCGGCATCCGCTTCCACCCTTCCGTCACCCTGTCCGTGCTGAAATTCCTCGCCTTCGAGCAAACGTTCAAGAATGCGCTGACGACCTTGCCGATGGGCGGCGGCAAGGGCGGTTCCGACTTCGATCCGAAGGGCAAGAGCCCGGGCGAAGTGATGCGTTTCTGCCAGGCGTTCGTGAGCGAACTGTTCCGCCACGTGGGGTCGGACACGGACGTGCCGGCCGGGGACATCGGCGTGGGCGGGCGCGAAGTCGGTTATATGGCCGGCATGATGAAAAAGCTCAGCAACCGCGCCGACTGCGTGTTCACGGGCAAGGGCGCCAGCTTCGGCGGCTCGCTGATGCGGCCGGAAGCGACGGGCTACGGCACCGTGTATTTTGCGCAGGAAATGCTGAAAACGCGGGGCCGCTCGTTCGAAGGCATGCGCGTGTCCGTGTCCGGCTCGGGCAACGTGGCGCAGTACGCGGTCGAGAAAGCCATGGCCATGGGCGCGAAAGTCATCACCGTCTCCGATTCGAGCGGCACCGTCATCGACGAGGCAGGCTTTACGCCGGAAAAGCTGGCCATCCTGATGGAGGTCAAGAACCATTTGTATGGCCGGGTCAGCGATTACGCCGCGCGCACCGGCGTGCGCTTCGAGGCTGGCGTGTCGCCATGGCATGTGCCGGTCGACATCGCCCTGCCCTGCGCCACGCAAAATGAACTGCACATCGACGATGCGCGCACCTTGATCGCCAATGGCGTGCAATGCGTGGCCGAAGGCGCCAACATGCCCACCACCATCGAGGCCGCCAAGGCCTTCGAGGTGGCCGGCGTGCTGTACGCGCCGGGCAAGGCCAGCAATGCGGGCGGCGTGGCGACTTCCGGCCTGGAAATGAGCCAGAACGCGGCCCGAATTTCCTGGCCGCGCGAAGAAGTCGATGCGCGTTTGCTGCAGATCATGCAAGGCATCCATGCCGCGTGCAAACAGTACGGCACGCGCGCCGATGGTTCCGTCAGCTATGTGGATGGCGCGAATATCGCCGGTTTCGTGAAAGTGGCCGATGCGATGCTGGCGCAGGGAGTGATTTAATCCTCGGCCAACGGTGGTGTCGGATTACGCGCTTGCGCGCTAATCCGACCTACGCCGACCTACGACATTTCAGGTTTCATCAAGCTCTTGCGGCTGATCGTGCGGCCCGACACCATGAACTCGCCGTTGCCACGGTAATGCAGGGTTTCGGGCAGCTTGGGCGAGGTGGCCACGTGGGCTTTCACGCACTCGAAGATAAAGAAGCCGCCCTTCGGGTTGCCAGACACCTGGGCCAGCTTGCATTCGAAGTTGGCGTAGCATTCGGCGATCAGGGGCGCGCCCACCTGTTCGGCCGGCTGCGGCGTGAGGCCGAAGGCCGTGAACTTGTCCGTGTCTTCGCCGCTGCAATTGCCGATGGCCACCACTTGGTCGACCATGTCGGCCGTGGGCAGGTTGATCACGCACTCCATGCTGCGCTTGATCATTTCATAGCTGTGGTTCGCATCGGAAATGAAGCAGCCCAGCAAGGATGGGGTAAATTCCATCAGCATGTGCCAGGCCATGGTCATGACATCGCTTTCACCCTTCCACGTTGAACTGACGAGCACCACCGGCCCCGGTTCGAGGAAGCGCCGGATATCGGCGACGGGATAATCTTCTTTGTGATAATTTTTCATCTGGTCTCCAGGACGCGGTACGCCATAGCATAGACCAACGGCGCCTTGCCGGGCGCGCGGCTGGCCGGCGGCGGCGTGTCATCCGCACCGCGATTTGTGCCGTTCATCGCAAATTTCTCCCCCTTGGAGATGTTGCAACATAGAATACACTGATCAACTACTCAAGGAAACCGCCATGCGTCCTCTGTTCCTGTTGTCAGTCCTGTCCCTCGCCTGCCTCTCCACCCTCGCGCATGCCGACGAGCAAACCCGCACGGTCGGCGCCTTCAACGCCATCGACATCCGCGGCCCCATCAGCATCGAAGTGGAATCGGGCAAGGAGCAAAGCCTGCTGCTGCGCGGCGACCAGAAATTTCTCAGCGGCGTGATCACGGAAGTGGTCGATGGCGAGCTGAAAATTTCCATGAAGGACAAGGATATCAAGAAGACCGAGGGCGACCCGCGCATCATCATCACCATGCCCACCTTGCGCAAGCTGATCGCGGAAGGCGCGGGCGAAAAAATCCTCACCAAGCTCAATGGTCCCCGGGTCGACATCAGCTACAAGGGCGCGGGCCGCCTGTCTGCCGATGGCCAGGTCGACTGGCTGCGCCTGAAGGCGCAAGGCGTGGGCGAAGTCGATACGAAAGCATTGCTGGCGAAAAACGTCGACGTCAATTTCGAAGGCATCGGTTCCGTCAAGGTGTATTCCTCGGGCGAACTGAACGCCGTGGTGCGCGGCATGGGCGAACTGACCTATTACGGCAAGCCGAAGATCGTGCACAAGTCGATCGCCGGCATCGGCAGCGTCAATGCCGCCAAATAAGATTTCCTAGAACAACAAGGCCATCAGGCCACTGGAGACCGCATGACCGCAACACATGACACGCAAGCGCCGCTGGTGCTGCGCGAGGACGAGGGTGGCCTCGTCACCCTGCGCCTGAACCGCCCCCTGCAATTCAATGCCCTGTCCGAAGCCATGCTGGCGGCGCTGCAGGTTGAACTCGACCTCATCGCCGGGCAGCCGCACGTGCGCTGCGTGGTGCTGGCCGCCGAAGGCAAGGCTTTTTGCGCGGGCCACGATTTGCGCCAGATGCAGGCCACGCGCCAGCTTGCGTATTATCAAACCCTGTTCGCGCAATGCTCGCGCGTGATGCAAGCCATCCAAACCTTGCCCGTGCCCGTGATTGCCCGCGTGCACGGCATCGCCACGGCGGCCGGCTGCCAATTGGTCGCCAGCTGCGACCTGGCCGTGGCGGGGGCGTCCGCCCGCTTTGCCGTGTCCGGCATCAACGTGGGCCTGTTCTGCGCCACGCCATCGGTCGCCCTGTCGCGCAACGTGTCGCCCAAGCGGGCCTTCGACATGCTGGTGACGGGCCGCTTCATCGACGCCGACACGGCCGCCGACTGGGGTCTGATCAATGAAACGGTGGCTGATGCGGCGCTCGACGACGCCGTGGCGCGCCTGGCGCAGCAGATCATGGCGAAAAGCCCGACGGCCATCCGCTACGGCAAGCAGATGTTCTACCGGCAACGCCAGCTGCCGCTGGACGACGCGTATGCGTATGCGGGCGACGTGATGGCGCGCAATATGATGGAAGAGGATGCGGAGGAAGGCGTGACTGCCTTTTTAGAGAAACGGCCGCCCACCTGGACGACCGTAATGTAGCTTAACGTTCCTGCTTCATCTGCTGCTGCACGGACAAGCTCAAGGTCCCCAGGTCTTCCTTGCCCAGCATCGGCAATTGCGCCAGCAGGTTGGCCAGGGCCGAGCTGCCCGTCACGTCCAGCTCGGACGACTGCACCAGCACCGTGCCGGCGCCCGTGAAGTCGATCTGCTTTTCCTCGCCCGACAAGGTAAAGCCCGTGAGCGCGCCGGCGGCCGAGGCCCAGCCCTGCACGTGGGCGTAATCGTAGTGATACGAAGGGCTGGGGCAATCGGCCCAGCCCAGCACGGCCTGCTCGTCCACGCGGCATGGCAACTCGAGGAAATGCACGGGGCCGTTCGACGAGGCGATCACTTTACCGGTGCCGATCATCGTCAGGTAGCCGGGCAAGGTCGATTCCTGGCAGATCACATCCTTGGTGAAACCCAGCAGGTTTTTCGCGCGGATGGTCATGTTGGCGTTGTCCAGGTCGTAGCACGCCAGGTCGTTGCCGTTGTCGCCCAAAATCAATTGGCCTTGCCCTTGCGCGACAACAAAGTGGTGGATGTATTTCGGCGCATTGAAGGCGTTGCGCACGATCAGGTCGAGCACGCTGCTACCCATGGCCTCGAAGCGCAGCTCGCCATAGAAGGCGATCATCTTGCCCTTACGAATGAAGATCTGTTCCTTGACGTCGATGACATACGAAAAACGGTTCAGGTTATCGTTCTTCGGCAAGGTATCGGGATTGTAAATCGTCATGGCTTACCTTTCGCTCGCTTGGATGTAGACCGTGCCCTGGCCCGTGAACTTCACCTGGTACGATTCGCCGGACGCCTGGCCGACGAAGGTTTTCCAGTTCAGGTCCGTGACGATGGTCGAGCTCAATTGCCCCGTGTGGCCGATATACGCTTGCGGGTCGACAAACACGGGCACGTCCGGCGTGACGGGCAAGCCGATGGCGTTACCGTCGGACAAAATCGCCACGTCGCCCGTGCCTTGCAAGGTAGTGGTAAACAAGCCCTGGCCGGAGGCCATGCCGCGCACCACGCCCTGCACGCCGCCCTGGTTGCCTAGGAACATGGTGCCGGCCGTCAGGCGCGCATCGAAGGCCAGCAGGGAATCGCTTTCCACGTAAAACGTTTCGCCGCGCACGGGCACGATCGTGACGAACAGGCCGCCCTGCGCGTAAAACACGCTACCGCTGCCACGCGCCGACATCATGGCGTAGCCTTCGTTCGTGACGGCGCGCATGGCCAGGCTTTGCACGCCCTGGCCGGCCAGGAAGGAGCGGCTGAACGCCACGTCGCCCTGGTACGACACCATGGCGCCCTTGCGCGCGAACACTTCTTCATTGCCGAGTTTGACCTCAAGCATCTTTTCATTGATCTGCTGATAGACAGGCATCGCGGGTCCTCGCTGACTTAACGTTCGGCGGGCTGGATGAACACCACGCCCTGGCCTGTGAATTTGTGCTGGTACGATTCGCCCGAGCTCTGGCCGATCATCGTGCGCCAGTTGACGTCGAAAACGAATTCCTGGCGGATATCGCCCTTGAAGCCGACGAAGGCGTCCGGGTCCACGCGCAGCGGATGCGCCGGCGTCACTTCCAGCATGATCAGGTTGCCCCGCGAAATGACGGCCAGGTTGCCATGGCCTTCGACGGTGGTGGAAAACAGGCCCTGGCCCGAGCTGGCGCCACGCAGGCCCGCAAAGCTGGTGCCCGTCTTCAGGCTCGTGTCGTAGGCCAGCAGGCTGCTGCTTTCGATGGTCAGCTTTTCGCCGGCCAGCGCCATGACGGTGATCTCGGCCGCATTCTGCGCGAAAAACACCGTGCCGCTGCCTGAAGCCTGCATCACCTGCATGCCTTCGTTCGTCACCTTGCGCTTGAGCGCGCCGAAGAGGCCCTCGCCACCGAGCAGGGATTTTTCAAATTTGATGGCGCCCGTATAGGCGACCATCGCGCCGGCAATCGCCAGCACTTTTTCATCCTGCAGGCGCACTTCCAGCAGGCGGTCGGTATTGGTGCGGAAACTGGTCACGCGCGACTCCCCAAGAATGCCAGGCCACAAAGCCATGGCTATCCGACAAGATACCGGGGGCGTTACCGCCATGCAAGTGCTATTCCTCCCGAACGGGGGTCATCCATTAAAAAAAAGGCGTGCCCGGAGGCACGCCCTGCGCTTACACCGGCAACGGTTTACTCGGCCAGCACCGGCTTGGCTCCGCGCGCGTTCTGGAACAGCGGCACGGGATCATTGGTATTGACCTCGACCACCGTCACGCCCTGCACCACGCCAGCGACCTGGTAGCCGACGGCGCCCAGGTGGCGCTTGCCTTCGGCCAGGTTGGACCAGCTCAGCGAGACAGACGCGGTGCCGCCCATGAAGGCCGTGCCCGGCATCAGCGCCTTGAAGCTGCCGTTGTTCAAGCCCGGCGCCAGCACCCACGACGACAAGGTGTAGTCGGCCTGGCCGTTTTGCGGCGCAAAACCGATCACGCACACCTTGTAGGTGCCGGCGGCGGGCAGGCGAAGTTCCACCTGCTCATTGGAACTTTCATTGCCGCTGCTGCCGACCAGCACATTGGCGGCGTTGTAGACCTCCATGTCCATGTCGGTATTCGCGCCGCCCGTCGTTTCCGAGTCGTAGGTGGCAAAGCGCGCCGCCAGGGTGCCGGCCGGGACCACCACGTTGTGCACGTTCACGCCCGTCGCGCCACCGGCCTTGCAGGCAGCCGATGCGGCAGCGCCCGTCGCCGCCTGGCCGATCGTGCGCGTTTCGCGCACGGCTTCGACGAGACCCGACTTGACGCCCACCAGCGCGCCCGTGAAGCCCGTGCCCAGGGTCAGCACCTTGCTGCCCGTGGCCGCTTCGCTGCTGACCAGCGGAATGGCGGCCAGCGAGGTGCCGCGCGCCGTCAGCGGGCTGCGCACCGTGTGCGTGCCATCCGTCCAGCTCAGGGCGCCGTAGGTCCAGGTATTGGCCGGCGCCGTGGTGCGCGTCAGCTTGACCTGGTACTGGCCCTTGGCGCCCGGCGCCAGGCTCAGGCTCGTAGGCGTCACCGCTACCGTGTAGCCGGGCAGGCTGGCCGAGACGTTGTAGACGGCGCTGCTGGCGCCCACGTTGGTCACCGTGCGCGTCAGCACTTGCGTGCCCAGCACGTTGGCCGCCGTCAGCGACGCCAGGTTCAGGTTGTAGGCAGGAATGGTGCCGACGGCCTGGCAGGTGGCGGGGCTGTAGACCTTCAGGTTCAGGCCGCACAGGAAGCGCGCATAGTCGATTTCCGACACGTCGTACACAAGGCCGGGATCGGCCGCGCTGTTCGGCGCGATGTGGCCGGCGCCCTGGCCCCATGGCAGCTGGCCCGAGTTCTTCGCCGTGGCATCCCACGACACGGAACCGTTCAAGCCATCGGGATACGTGCTGAAGGCCGTCGTCATCAGCGCCGACTTGATGGCCGCAGGCGACCAGCTCGGATGCTGCTGCTTGAGCAACGCCGCCACGCCGGCCACGTGCGGGCTGGCCATCGAGGTGCCGGAATAGAAATCCCACTCCGCCACTGGCGCCACGCCGCCGGCCGCCACGGCATCGCGCTGCGCCGGGGTCAGGTCGGCCGTCACGCCGGCGAGGATGTTGGTGCCGGGCGCCGACATGTCCGGTTTCAGGATGTTCGCATTGGCCACGTTCGGCCCGCGCGAGGAACGGTCGCTGACGATCGGCGCCTGCACCGTCGTGTCGGCGATCGTATGGATTTCGCCCAATGCCGCCGTGCCGTCCGGATTGGACGCCATGAAAGCCTTCAGCGCGTCGCCCTGCGCCTGCGCCAGGTGCACGGTCGACAGCACGTGCGCCTGGTTGATGATGGTATTGGCGCCGCCGACCACGTTGGCGATGACCACGCCCGCCGCGCCCGCCGTCTTGGCATTCGCGCTCTTGTTGACCAGCACGTTGCCGCCACGGTCGCACACGAGTATCTTGCCCGCCACTTTCGCCGGGTCCAGATAAGCCGAGGTGGCATCTGCCGCGCCGAAGCAGCGCAGCAAATTGAGGTCCGTCGGCGACACGCCGGCCAGGCCCGCATCGCGCGAGCGGATCAGCGGCAGCGCCGGCGTCTTCGCATTGCTCGACGCGCCTTCCAGCTTGGTGCCGTTGCTGAGGATGACATTGCCCGCGTACAAACGGTTGTGCGTGGAATTGGCCACCGTCGCCAGCCACGGGCTGATGTGCGAGACGGGCGCCGGCACGTCGGGCGCCGGCGTGGATGGACCGGAATTGCCGCCGGACGTGGCGACAAACACGCCGGCCGCCGCCGCGCCGAGGAAGGCGACTTCCGTCGGTTCGTCGAAGGCGCCGCCGCCCGCGTTCGGGCCGATGGAGAAGTTGATGACGTTGACGCCATCCTTGACCGCCTGGTCGATGGCGGCCACGCTGTCGGCCGTGGCGCAACCGTTGCGGCCCGTCGATGCGGCCGTCCAGCACACTTTATAGGCGGCGATGCGGGCGCGCGGCGCCATGCCGGACGCCTTGCCCAGCGACACCCCGTTCGAGGTGGCCAGGGCGCCATTGTTGCCGCCGGCCGTGGACGCCGTGTGCGTGCCATGGCCGCCGTGCCCCGTCAGGCCGGCGACTGAATCGCGCGGCGACAGGAATTCCGTCCAGTGCAGCGCCGACGTGGAGGCGCGGTAGTAGCGCGCGCCGATCAGCTTGTTGTTGCAATTCTCGGCGGAGAATCCCTCGCCGGTCTGGCAAGTGCCTTGCCAGCTGGCCGGTGGCGCGCCGTACACGACGTTGCTGCCGCTGTGGCTGGGCACGCCGTTCTCGTCGAGGCGGTCGGCAAAGGCCGTGTTCTCGGGCCAGATGCCGCTGTCGACGATGCCGATGATGATGTCTTCGCCCGCGTG
Source organism: Janthinobacterium lividum (assembly GCF_011601275.1). Taxonomy (GTDB): domain Bacteria; phylum Pseudomonadota; class Gammaproteobacteria; order Burkholderiales; family Burkholderiaceae_D; genus Janthinobacterium; species Janthinobacterium lividum_E. The sequence continues at coordinate 56,288 of NZ_JAAOLY010000014.1, forward strand.
TGTCTTGCCGCCCAATTGTTCCCACAGGCCGCCCGGCTTGTCCAGGCCCAGGAAGGTGGGCGTGTAGCTGGTGTCGAGCTGCAGGATGGAGTCGGCGCTGACGCTGGCCACGCCGCTGTTTTTCTTCAGGGCCCGCACTTCATCGTCCGTCAGCAAGGCGGAAAAGCCGTTGAAGACGACGCTGTACTGGTGCGTGATTTCCGCCGCGCTGACGGTGCCGGCCACGGCGGCCTGCTTGGTGTCGAGGTAGTTCAAATAGGCCTGCACATCGGCGGCGCCCACGTTGATGCGCGCGCCCGGAGCCGGCTTGGTGGCGGCCAGGCCGTCGACCTGGCCCGTGTAGGTGGCGGCCGGCTTGTCGACCAGCTGCACGATGTAGGAGCGGCGTTCCTGCGCCTGCGCCGCTTGCGCCAGACTGGCGGCCAGCAGGAGGATACCGAGTGAAACGGGACGTAATTTCATCTCATGCTCCTTGCACGGTGAATGCTGCGAACTTGCCGCTGCGGCGGCGCGACAGCATGCCGATGGCGCCCAGACCGGCCAGCAGCAGCATGTAGGTCGACGGTTCCGGCACGGCGCTGATGTTGATATTGTCGAGCGCAAACTGGCCCTGGTTAAAGGCGGGGAAATCGATGGAATTGGTGCAAGCGCCAGTGTCATTGAAAATGCAGGCGTTGAAGGTCAGGCCCGTCAACGCATAGTTGCTGAAGCCGCCCAGCAGGGAAGCGCCCTGGAAATGGTAATTGCCATCGCTGCCCTGGCCGGGAAACGCCAGCGAGGTGCTGACCACCTGGCCGTTGCTGAGGGTGCCGCTCAGCTGCAGCTGGCCCCAATTCATGTTCGGCAAGCCCGAGACGGGCGCGATGAAGGAATATTCGAAACCGGCCAGGCTGAACGCCTGGTGGTCGGCACGCGCGAAATTCACGCCGCCATCGTTGAGGATGGCCAGGTAGTTGCCGGTCGCGCCCTGCGGGCAGGCGGCGATATCGCACGACGAGCCCACGCGGCCATCGAGGATGGCGCCCACGCCGCTGACGCCGCCGCCTGCCGCCGTGGTCGGGTCGGCCAGGAACAGTAGGTTGTAGCTCGACGTATTGAGCGTCTGGCCGCTGGCATACACGTCGGGACGCAGCGAGTCGAAGGTCAGGACATCGGCCATGGCCGGCGCCGAGGCCAGCACGGACAAGGTGGCCAGCGCGGCCAGGACGGTGGCGCGGCCGCGGATAGCGGGCGCAGTGGCGGTGGCGGGCGATACCCGCGCATGTGATAGACGATTCATTCTATTCCCTTGGTTGTTGTGGATAGATAGGTCGGCAGGTCTGGCGCCCGCTTTCAGCTTTTTCACAAAAGTGTCAACAAATATAGCAAACCGCACAAAACAAATATCATATTTTTAATATAATTTATTTATTTTTTATCTAACTCTGCGAAACTTTGTTTTGTTTTATCTATGAAAGCTTGAGCAATCTCAACGTTACATCGGAACAACAATGCGTCGCACTGCAGACGTGCGCGCCAGCGTGCCCGCCCGACTTCAGATAAGCTCGAAAACCGTGCCTGCCCGCCGTCAGCCAGCGTTACATCGCGGTACACCTGTTCCATCCTGGAACACTTGTCTCCCCCGCAACGCACCCGGCCACTGCCCCTGCGCCGATGGCATGAAGCTTGCACAACAAGGGAATCGACCGTGCTCAGGGAGCAGCATCATGGAACACCATCAATTTGCCGGCAACGGCCGCTCAGGCACGCGGCCGGCCCGGCGTCTCCTCGTGTGCTGCGCGCTGGCGCTGGCTTTTTTCCTGCTGGCCTCCAGGCTGGACCTGGCCGAACGGCTGACCTACGCGCTGTGGCGCCACGAACACTGGCAACTCGATGAACTGGCCCTGAGCTTGCTGGTGCTGGCGCTGGCGCTGGCCGGCTTTGCCGTACTGCGCGGCCGCCAGGTGGCGCTGCTGCTGGCGCAAAACCGCGCCCTCACGCAGCGCCTGCTGCGCGCGCAGGAAGAGGAGCGCTGCGCGCTGGCGCGCGAGCTGCACGATGAAGTGGGACAGGACTGCACGGCCATCCGCGCGGCCGCCAGCTACATCCTGCGCGCGCGCGATGGCGACCAGGCGAACGTGCAGGCCTGCGCCGCCAGCATCGCCCGCTCGTCGGAAGCGCTGCATGCGATGGTGCGCACCATGCTGCGCCGGCTGCGCCCGCCCGTGCTCGACAGCCTGGGATTGGCGCCGGCCCTGCAGGCGCTGTGCGACAGCTGGTCCCAGCAGCACGGCATCGCCTGCCATTTCACGCCGCACGCCATCCCCGCCAACCTCGACGACGCCACCGCCACCGCCATCTACCGCCTGGTGCAGGAAGGCTTGACGAACGTGGCGCGCCACGCGGGCGCCGACCGGGCCACGGTGGAATTGCGCGCCGATGCGCACGGCTTGCTGCACCTGGCCATCGAAGACAATGGCCAGGGTTTGCATCCAGACAAAACGCCGGCGGATGGCTTCGGCATGCTGGGCATGCGCGAGCGCGTGGCCGGCCTGCGCGGCCATATCCGCTGGATCAGCGCGCTGGGCAACGGCTTGCGCATCGAAGTGGCGATGCCGCTGGCGGCTGGTGCGGCATGAACGCGGCCATGACCCCGATCCGCGTGATGCTGGTCGACGACCACCCGGTGGTGCGCACCGGTTACCGGCGCCTGCTGGAACAGGGCGGCGACATCGCCGTCGTGGCCGAGGCGGGCAATGGCGAAACGGCGTATGCCTTGTACCAGGAACACGCGCCCGACGTCTGCGTGACGGATTTGTCCATGCCCGGCATCGGCGGCCTGGAATTGCTGCGCAAGCTGATCGCCCGCGATGCCGGCGCCCGCGTGCTTGTGTTCAGCATGCACGACACGCCGCAGCTGATCGCGCGCGCGTTTGACGGCGGCGCCTGCGGCTTCGTCAGCAAGCAGGCCGACCCGGAACACCTGGTCGACGCCGTGCGCGCCGCCCACGCGGGCCGGCGCTACCTGGACCCGCACAGCACCCCCGGCGTGCTGCAGGGCACGGCCAGCATGGAAGCGCAGCGCTTGAGCAGCCTGAGCCAGCGCGAATTCGAAATCTTCCGCCTGTTGGCAGAAGGCCGCAGCGCCGCCGACTGCGCCCGCCTGCTGCACCTGAGCAGCAAGACGGTGGCCAACCACCAGACCTGCATCCGGGAAAAGCTCGACGTGCCCGGCCCCGCCGCCCTCGTCCACTTGGCCCTGCGCAACGGGGTCATCGAGCACGTTCACCCTTAAAACACGTAACGCAAGCCCACATTCACGCTGCGCGGCGCGCCGGCTGCGTAAAACGTCGCGTTGACCATCGGATACTCGCCGTTCACGGCCGGCAGCGGCCGGGCGCTAAAATTGCCATTGGCGTCGAATCCCGTCGCGCCCAGCTGGGCCGCCGTCGCATAGTGTCGGTCGAACAGATTGTTGACCTGGGCGAACACGCTCATTTGCCGCGTCAGCTGGTATTTGCCGTTCAGTTCGACCACGGCGTAGCCGCCGCTCCTGCCCGCGCCCAGGTACGCTGGCCCGCCCGCCTGATGCGCGTTGTTTTCATTGCCGCGCGCATAGGAACTCGACACGGCCGTCATGGCCAGGCCCACCGTCCAGTCGCGTCCGCCCTGAACCTCCACGTGCGCCTTCAGGATATGGCTGGGCGTGAGCGGAATGCGGTTGCCCGGCGTAATGACGATATTGCCTTCCAGGCCGGGCGCTTCCGCATCGCTGCTGCTGTTGGCGCTGCCGTTGACGGTTTCCCGGCTTTGATACGTCGCCTGCAGCCACGTGTAATTGACGCCGAAATCCAGCGCGCCCGCCTTGCCGTCCAGCGCCAGCTCCACGCCCTGGTGCCGCGTCTTGCCGAAATTCTTGAAGTAGCCAAAACCGGCCTGGTTATCGGCCACGAACAGGATATCGTCGTGGTTTTCCGCGCGGAACACGCCCGCGCTCCAGCGCGCCACCTCGGCCCATTGGCCCCGCACGCCCGCTTCCCACGTCTTCGTCACCACCTGTTTCAAGGGCGGGTCGCCGGCCATGGCGTTGGGCAGGCGGCATGGGTTTTCCGGGTCGGCGCAGCCAAGCTCGATGGCCGTCGGCGTGCGGCTGCCTTCGTTGTAGCCAAGATAGGCGCTGGCACCTCCGGCCGGCGCGTAGGCCAGGCCGATGGCGGGATTGAAGCGGCTGAAACGGTGGTCGCCATCGAGCGAGCCGCTGCCGCCGCCGGGCGTGATGGCGTCGCGGTTGCGCACCGTGCTGCGGTTGTAGCGGCCCGAGACGGTCAATGTCAGGTCTTGATTGAACGCGATGCTGTCGCTCGCATACACGCTCCACGTGCGCATGCGCCCGCTCAAGTCGACCCGGTTGTCGACGGGCGTGCCGTCATCGTCGATTTCCGTCCCATCGGCAAAGAAGGCGACGGGCGTGATGCCTCGGTCCGGGTTCAGGTAGCCAAACTGACTCGTCTGGCGGAAGGTGGCGTGACTCGTGTCGTAGGCGGCGCCGGCCGTGACGGCATGGCGCATGCTGGCCACGTCGGCCAGCGCGGTGAACTGGCCGGAAAAACCGTAATTTTCCTGCTGCGTATGGCTGCGGTTGATCATGCCATTGCATTTTTCGGCTGGCTCATCGTTCAGCAGCACGTTGCCGATGCAGCGCCATTTCGGGAAAGGCGTATTGCCGGCGTTCGCCCCGCTGGCGGGAAAGCCCGTGTAGCCGGCCGCCGCCAGGGCAGCCCGCTCGGCCGCGCCGGGCTGATAGACGGACTGGTCGAGCGACTCGTCGTTCAGGTCGCCATTGAAGGTATGCGTGTCGATCTTGCGGTAGTAGACATTGCCGGACAAGAGCAAGGCGGCGCCGGCCTGCTGCTTGCCCGTCAGGTTCAGCAGGGTCGACCTGTTTTGCATCAGGTCAGGCTTGGTGTAGACGCTGCGGTAGTCGCGCGCCAGCAGGCGCTGTTCCTGCAAGCCGTTGCCTGTCAGCGCATTGTCCGCGTGGGCCAAGGTGACGGCGATATCGGTGCGCGCATCGCTCCAGCCCAGCTTGCCAAACACCTGGCGCACGTCGGACGGCGAATCGTCGCGCCAGCCATCTTCCTTGAAGCGGTTGCCCGTCACATACCAGTGCCAGCCCTGCGCATTGCTGCCGCCATGTTCAACTTCCACGCCGCGACGTTGATCGGAACCCAGGCGCGCCTCGATGGCGGTGCCTGGGCTGGTCTTGCCATCCTTGGTCCGCAGGGCCAGCGCACCGCCCAGGGTGTTCAGGCCGAACAGGGGATTCGAGCCGGGCATGAGGGTCAGCGAAGCGATCGCCATGCGCGGGATCAAGTCCCAGCTGACGACGTCGCCAAACGGCTGGTTCAGGCGCATGCCGTCCAGGTACACGGACAGCCCCTGCGGTGTGCCCAGCAGGGGCGAGGCCGTGTAGCCGCGGTAGCTGACGTCGGGCTGGAACGGGTTGTTCTGCACTTCGTTCACATACACGCTACCCAGGTTGCGGCGCAGGAAGGCGGAAATATCGGGCGCGCCGCTGGCGGCGATCTGCTGCGCGCTGGCCGTCTGCACGGGCGCGGCGAACGTGTCGCGCGGCTGCTCCACGGTGGGCAGCGGCATGCTGCCCGTGATGATGACGGTGGGCAAGTCGCCCGAGGCGGCCAGACTGGCATCAGCAGGTTCAGCTGCCTGCGCCTGGCACAGCGCCATGGCGGCGGCAGCCAATAAAGTCAGTTTCATGCGGGTCCCCAGTTTTATCATGGTTTTTATGTCTGTCCAGTATCGGACAGCCACCATCGAGGAACTAGGGAAAAACTCCCGCCGTGCGGGGAACTAACGCTGCAAAGGCAGGTAGCTCTGCTTGAGCTGGCGCAAGACAAAACTCGATTTGCTGTGGCGGATGCCGGGGATTTTGTATAAACGCTCGCGCAGCAGGCGTTCGTAGTCGCGCGTGTCGCTGACGGCAATGCGCAGGTAGTAGTCGTAGTCGCCCGATACAAGAAACGCTTCCAGCACTTCCGGGATCATGGCCAGCGCATGGCCGAATTCGAACAGGGCCTGGTCGGAATGATCGTCCAGGGTGACTTGCACGATGACGGTGTCGGCCAGCCCCACCTTGGCCGCGTTGACGTTGACCGTATAGCCTTCGATGACGCCATCGTCTTCCATGCGCTTGATGCGCGCCCAGCATGGCGAGGACGTCAGGCCCACCTTGGCGCTCAGCTCGTGCAGGCTGATGCGGGCATCCTGCTGCAGGGCCGTCAGGATGGCGAGGTCGAATTTGTCGAGCTTCATTCTGTTTTTTCCATATTTTGCAGCAAATTTTGCTGAAGTATGCATTCTATACGAGAAAACCAGCAGCCTTTTCTGACGCACCAGGCAGAAAATAAGGCCATGAAACCCGATCCCGCTCCCCTCCTCGCTCCCGCCCACGATCTTGCGCCGCGCAACGGCGCCAGCACCCTGATCGACACCCTGCTGGCCCTGGGCGTCGACACCGTCTTCGGCTATCCCGGCGGCGCCGTGCTGCCACTGTACGATGCGCTGCACGCGCAGCCCCGCTTGCGCCACGTGCTCGTGCGCCACGAACAGGCGGCAGTGCATGCGGCCGAAGGGTATGCGCGCAGCACGGGCCGGCCCGGCGTCGTCTTCGTCACGTCCGGCCCCGGCATGAGCAACACCACCACGGGCTTGCTCGACGCCCTGTGCGATTCGATTCCCGTCATCTGCATCAGCGGCCAGGTGGCCACCACCAGCATCGGCACGAACGCCTTCCAGGAATGCGACGCGCTGGGCATTTCGCACCCCGTTACCAAGTGGAACCGGCAAATCCGCACGGCCGACGAAACGGCCGCCGTCGTGCAGGAAGCGTACGCGCAAGCCACGCAGGGCCGCCCCGGTCCCGTGCTGATCGACTTTCCCAAGGATATGCAGCTGGCGCCCGTCGCGAACCACACGCCGCTGCCGTCCGTCGCCTTGGCCGACGCTCTCCTGCCCGAAAGCACTGAGCTGGAACGGGCCGCCAGCCTGATCGCCAACGCGCGCCAGCCCGTGTTCTATGGCGGCGGAGGCCTCATCAATTCCGGCCTCGATGCCTGCGCCGCGTTCCAGCAACTGGTGAAACTGGCGGCCGCGCCGTGCACCCTGACCCTGCTGGGACTGGGCGCCTTTCCCGCCTCGCACCCGGCCTTCCTCGGCATGCTGGGCATGCACGGCACCCTGGAAGCGAACCTGGCCATGCATCATGCGGACCTGATCGTCTGCGTCGGCGCCCGCTTCGACGACCGGGTCACGGGGCGCCTGGACGCCTTCTGCCCCGGCGCGAAAATCATCCACGTCGATATCGATCCGGCGTCGATCGGCAAGGTGGTGCGCGCCGACGTGGCCCTGCGCGGCGATTGCGCGCCCGTGCTGGCGGCCCTGCTGGCGCAGCTGCGCGGCCGCTTGCTGGCGGACCGCCAGCCGTGGTGGCAGCGTATCGACGGCTGGCGCGCGCAGGACTGCCTGGCGTTCGACGACACGCTTGACGTGATCGCGCCGCAGGCGCTGATGCGGCGCCTGCGGGCGGCCCTGGACGGACAGGACGCCATCGTGTCCACCGACGTGGGCCAGCACCAGATGTGGGCCGCGCAGCACTTGCGCTTCGAGCAGCCGCGCCGCTGGCTCACCTCGGGCGGCGCCGGCACCATGGGATACGGCTTGCCGGCCGCCATCGGCGCGCAGATCGCCCATCCGGGGAAATGCGTCGTGTGCGTCAGCGGCGACGCGTCGATTTTGATGAATATCCAGGAACTGGCCACGGCCGTGCAGCACCGCCTGCCCGTGAAAGTGGTGCTGTCGAACAATGGCTACATGGGCATGGTGCGCCAGTGGCAGGAACTCATCCATGGCGGACGCTACAGCCACAGCTACACGGAAGCGCTGCCCGACTTCGTCGCCCTGGCGCGCGCGTTCGGCTGGCAGGCGCAAACGGTCAGCCGGCGCGACGAGCTCGACGGGGCGCTGGCGACCTGCCTGGCATCAAGCGGCCCCTACTTCCTCGACGTGCGCGTGCATGGCGAGGAAAACTGCTTTCCCATGATGGCGCCCGGCGCGGGGCACCATGAAGTGACCCTGTCCAAGGGCAAGGTGTACAGCGAACGGCAGGCCGGATTAGCGGGGCAACGCCTCGCGTAATCCGGCACCACCACCGGCCGCGCCAACCATGTTGCCGGATTACGCCCATATCCTGTAGATCCAATAACTTTCATCCTCTCGGCTGGCGCGCGCGAGTTCCGTGGGACTCAGGCCCGTGATGGCGCGCACTTCGCGGCACAGGTGGGCCTGGTCGGCGTAGCCGCCCTCGGCGGCGATATCGCTCCATGCAGCGTTGCCTTGCAGCATGGATTCTCGCGCGTCGAGAAACGACTGTTCCGCGCGGCGCATGCGGCGCAAGGTGCGCATAGGCTGGCCGGCCCAGGCCTTGATGCGGCGCTCGATATTGCGCGCGCCGCTGGCCAGGCCCGTCGATGCCGCTTGCACGCCCAGGCGGCGTACCCAGTCCTGGATGGCGCCGGCAGGATGGTCGCCGTTCTTGCGCGCCAGTTGCCAGCGCGACGCGAGAAAATCTTCCACCAGCGCGATGCGCGCCGCGTCATCGGGCGCGGCCAGCACGGCGTCCGACAGCACCAGCCAGTCGACGTCGAACAGCGCGTCGAGCGGACGGAACTGGTCCAGCAAGGCATCCATCGATACGCCCGTCAACGCATGCAGGGCGGCCGGATAAAACATCACGATAAACGAATGCACTGGGCCGGGGTTGTAGCTGACCAGCGGATACGAGCGGGGGCCGCCGAACAGCGCGGGCGGCATGCGCACGTCCGGCAGCGACAGTCCCGGCGCGGCCGCTTCCACGTCGCCGGCGACGGTCCAGATGATGCTGCACATGGGTGCGGCGGGAAAGCGGTTCAGGCGCTGGGCCGGCGTCAACGGTGCGCAGCCCGTGGTGTCGCGCACGAGGAAAGCGCGCACGCAGGACGCCAGCGCGGTGCGCGGCGCGATCAGGCGGCTCAGGGGCGTAGGGGCGGCAGGCATGGCGACGATTGTACCGGCAATTTCTGGCCGCGCACGATGTCGTATTCATTCAATACAAGCGGGCCGCAATCGCGTAGAGTGTGGCCATTATTGCAAGCAATCCGCGTACTTTCACCGCATCGACAGGAGATGTTCATGCCGCCACTCGACCACGCCGCCGCGCCCGCCACCACCGCACCGCTGCGCCAGATCCGCCGCTTGCCGGGGCCATTCGCCCTGCCCATCGTCGGCAACAGCCTGCAAATCAAGCTCACGCGCATCCACCGCGACGTGGAACAGTGGGTGCGGCGCTACGGCCCCTACATGCGCGCCTGGTTCGGCCGTACCCTGGTGCTGGTGGTGGCCGACAGCGAGGCCGTCGGCGCCGTACTGCGCGACCGGCCCGACGGTTTTCGCCGGCCCTTGAGCAGCTCCATCGTTTCCGACGAAATGGGCGGCGTGCCCGGCCTGTTCCTGGCCGAGGGCACGGAGTGGCGCAACCAGCGCCGCATGGTCATGGCCGGCATGGCGCCCGGCGCCATCAAGGCGTATTTTCCGGCGCTGGTGACGGTGGCGCAGCGCCTGCAACGGCGCTGGCATCTGGCCGCCACGCAAGGCCAGGCGATCGACCTCGACGGCGACCTGAAACGCTACACGGTCGACATCATCGCCGGCCTGGCCTTCGGCACGGAAGTCAACACGCTCGAATCGGGCGAAGACGTGATCCAGCGCCACATGGACGACATCCTGCCCGCCGTGGCGCGGCGCAGCCTGTCCATGTTCCCGTACTGGCGCTATGTCAAGCTGCCCGTCGACCGCCGGCTGGACCGCGACGTGGCGGCCCTGTCGGCCGCCGTGGCCGACCTGGTGCAGCAGGCGCGCACGCGCATGGCGCACGACCCGGCGCGCCGCGAGCATCCGCCCAACCTGCTCGAAGCGATGATCGCCGCCGCCGACCTGGAGGGCAGCGGCGTGACGGACCGCAACGTGGCCGGCAACGTGCTTACCATGCTGCTGGCGGGAGAGGATACGACGGCCAATACGGTCTCCTGGATGATCTATCTGTTGCAGCGCCATCCGCACACCCTGGCCCGGGCGCGCGAGGAAGTGCGGCGCCTGGCGCCCGACGTGGCCGGTTTCACGATCGAACAGATGGATAGCCTCGACTACCTGGGCGCCTGCGCCAGCGAAGCCATGCGTTTGAAACCGGTGGCGCCCTTCCTGCCCGTCGAGGCGCTGCGCGACACGGTCATCGGCGACATCGCCGTGCCGGCCGGCACCCTCGTGTGGTGCGTGATGCGCAACGACACGGTGTCCGATGCACACTTTCCCGATGCGCAGGCCTTCCGGCCCGAGCGCTGGCTGGAAGGCGGCGAAGCGAACAACAAGCGCGCTTCGATGCCCTTTGGCGCTGGCTTGCGCACGTGCCCGGGCCGCTACCTGGCCTTGTTGGAAATCAAGATCGCCATGGCCATGCTGCTGGGCAGCTTCGACATCGCCGGCGTCGACACGCCCGATGGCGGCGAGGCGCAGGAACTGATGGGTTTCGTGATGTCGCCCATCGGCCTGACGATGCGCCTGGCGCGGCCGCGGTGATACCATGGGGGTAATCTCAGTCAACGTGCTTCCCCCATGCAAATTCACCTGGAATCGCCGCAGCAAGCGGACGTGCAAACCCTGATCGCCGAGCTTGATGCCTATCAACAGACCCTGTATCCGGCCGAGTGCGTCTACTCGCTGGACCTGGCGTCCGTGCCGTCCGATACCCTGCTGTTCGCCGTCGCCCGCGATGCGGCAGGCGCGGCGCGGGCCTGCGGCGCCATCGTCGTCACGCCCGATTTCGGCGAAGTCAAGCGCATGTACGTGCACCCGGACAGCCGTGGCCTGGGCCTGGCCAAGCGCCTGCTGGCCCTGCTGGAAGAACAGGCGCTGGCGCGCGGCTGCCGCTTGCTGACGTTAGAGACGGGCATCCACCAGCCAGAAGCCATCGCCCTGTACGCGCGCCACGGCTACCAGCGGCGCGGACCGTACGGCGACTACCCCGACGATCCGTTCAGTGTCTTCATGGAAAAACCGCTGCAGGAGGCGGCATGAGCGCGCCAGCCGACAGCCTGCTCGACATCCGTACTCGCCTGCGCGCCTTTGCCGCCGAGCGCGACTGGGACCAGTTCCACACGCCGAAAAACCTGGCCATGGCCCTGTCCGTGGAAGTGGCGGAACTGGCGGAACACTACCAGTGGCTGCCCACGGGCGCCGATGCCGAGCTGGACGAGGCCAAACGCACGGGCATCCGCCATGAACTGGCCGACGTACTGATGTACCTGGTGCGCCTGGCCGACAAGAGCGGTGTCGACCTGCACGCGGCCGTGCTGGAAAAGATGGAACTCAATGCGCAGAAATATCCGGCGCAGCAGGTGCGCGGCGACGCGCGCAAATATAGCGAGTACTGAGCGAATACTGAGACAGCCACCCGTGCGTGGCTGATGCGCAAAAAAGCGTAGCATCCAGCCATGCGCATCCCTCTCTTCCTGCTGCTTGTCTGCCTGCTCCCTGGCCCGGTTGCCCTGGCGCAAACCGCGCCCGTGCCGCAAGTCAAAGTGGGCGCCACGCGCGACCCCGTCGATAAATCCTACCGCAAGATGCTGCAGGGCGTGGACCGCTTCGAACGCGACCATGCGCTGGCGCCGCAGGCGGTGCTGCGCTTTCGTCTGCTGCCGCGTCAGCCCGGCGTGGACATGACGGGCGTGCGGCTGCGCATCGCCGGCGACACCGTCAGCATCCCGTTACCATTGGCAGAGGACAACAGCTTTGCCCCCGTGCGCAATGCGCAAGCGACGCGCGAAGACGCCGTGCTGATCGCCAACCGCAAGGCCACCACCATGAGCTGGCGCGCGCAAGTCATCACGCCCGGCTTGCCGCCCGGCACGCGGCGCCTGGGCGACTTGCGCCTGGAATGCCGCGCCGGCATGGATTCCGGCCTGATCTCGAACGACCCGCAAATCATCGCCTGGCTGTCCAGCATGCTCTACAGCACCGACAAAGTCTGTTCCGAGCCGGACGGCAATTATCTGTTCTTCACAGACCGCCCCCTGTTCGGCGTGACCCTCGTGCATGGCGAGCGCAGGGTTTCGCTACCGTTCAAGATGCTGTACGCGGGCGGCGAGCAGACCCCCGCCTCGCTGCCCTATTGCGACTGCCAGGTACTGCTCGACCGCACGTATTACGCGCCCCTGTGGGATAGCAGCTGGCCCGACGATACCCTGCTGGAATTTAACTATATGGACGAGGTGGCGCCATGAAGTGGCTCAGTGTCTTCGCGCTGGTGCTGCTGGCCGCCTGCTCCGGCACGCGCGCCTTGCAGGCAAGCAAGAACGTGCCTTACGCAACCCTGGAGCAGACGGTGCAACCAGGCAGCAGCACGCGCGAACAGGTGCGCGCCGCGCTGGGAGAGAGCACGTCCATCCGCTTCGACAGCGGCAATGAAGTGTGGATGTACACTTACCCGGCCGCCTCGGGCGCGCAGGGAGAATATGTGATTTTGTTTGGCGGGGATGGGGTGGTGAAGAAAGTGCGCAGCGGGGAGGTGTACCGGGTACCGAAGTAAATCCCGCCAGCGGTGCGCTGGCGGGAGATTGTCTTAGCGTGCCTTCAGCAAGGCCCGCGACGCGACGCCCGCGCCCACGCTGCGTCCCACGCCGGCAGTCTTGCGCTTGGGCGAGGCCTTCAATTTGAAGATGCCGATCGACTGGGCCACGCTGTCGGTACGCTGCGCCAGGCTGGTGGCGGCCGCCGCCGCCTGCTCCACCAGCGCCGCATTCTGCTGCGTGATGCCATCCATGTGGATGACGGCCTGGTTGACTTGCCCGATGCCCTGGTTCTGCTCGCGCGTGGTCGAGGAAATCTCGTCCATCACTTCCGTCACGCGGGCCACCGAGGCGATCACTTCCGTCATGGTGGCGCCCGCATTGCTGGTCAGCACGCTGCCCGCATTCACGGTGGCGATCGAATGGTCGATCAGGTTTTTCACTTCTTTCGCGGCCGTCGCCGAGCGCTGCGCCAGGCTGCGCACTTCGCCCGCCACGACGGCAAAACCACGACCGTGTTCGCCCGCGCGCGCCGCTTCCACGGCCGCGTTCAAGGCGAGGATATTCGTCTGGAAGGCGATGCCATCGATGAGACCGATGATGTCGAGAATCTTGCGCGACGAGGTGCTGATCTCGTCCATCGTGGTGACCACTTCGCTGACGATGGTGCCGCCCTTGGCCGCGACGGTGGACGCCTGCGCCGCCAGGTCATTGGCCGTCGCCACGTGGTCGGCGCTGTTTTGCACCGTCGACGTCAGCTCTTCCATGCTGGCTGCCGTCTGTTCGAGGCTGGAGGCCTGCGATTCCGTGCGGCTGGATAAGTCCATGTTCCCCGTGGCGATTTCCGCCGTGGTGATGCGGATATCCTCGAAGTTGGCGCGCACGTCGCCGATGATGCTGTGCAGGTTGATGTTGGTCTGGCGCAAGGCCGCCATCAATTGGCCCATGTCATCGTCGCGTACCTTGTCGATGACGCCCGTCAAGTCGCCCCCCGCCATCTTGCGCGCCACCGTGATGGCCTCGCCCAGCGGCGCGACGAGGGAGTTGTGCAGGTGGGCCCAGAAATACAGCATCAGCGCCACGGCCGCGGCGGCAGCGCCGCTGAGCCAGCTGCGCGTGGCCGTGCTCGTGTTGCCGTCGATATTCCACACGGCGCAGCCGAGGATGGCCAGCACCACGCCAAAGACGATGCAATGCAGGGCCAGGTCTTGCGACAGGGTCAGCTTGCGCCACTCGGCCAGCTTGGCGGCCCAGCCCTGGCGCACGACGCGGCCATTGCGGATCGCCAGCTTGGCGCTATTGCCGTCTTTAAAACTTTTATACAGGGCTGCCGCTTCGTTGATCTGCTCGCGCGTGGGCTTGGTGCGCACGGACATATAGCCGATCGGGCGGCCATTTTCGATGACGGGCGTGATATTGGCGAAGACCCAGTAGAAATCGCCATTCTTGCAGCGGTTCTTGACCATGCCGGTCCATGGCATGCCTGTCTTGATGGTGTCCCACAGGTCGGCAAACGCTTCGGCCGGCATATCGGGATGACGCAGGATATTCTGTGGCGCACCCAGCAGTTCCATTTCTGAAAAACCGCTGACTTCAATGAAATACTGATTGGCGTAATTGATATTTCCCTGTAAATCCGTGGTGGAAACAATCGTCATGCCTTCATTTAATACGTATTCATTTTGCGTGATAGGCGTATTGACCCGCATCGTCGCTCCTCTATTTTTTTCAACTAGCATAACAAAAACATAAAAACAATATACCACATCAAGCACCCATGATATATCGCCCAGGCGACAGTGATACTGGTCAAATAATTTAATAAAAGCCAATTAATTTATGTTTTAGAATTTACTTTGATTCAACTTGATTGATTTTATTGAATGTAAAATTCAAATTGCGCGCAGATACAATAATTAATAAAAAATTATGCATTGACGCAGCAGCCAATAAATACGGCGTATGCGCCGATAAAAAGACGCAGATGAACTGGCGCAATGGTAGGCACGTGGCGACGCCTGCCGCCAACCATAACGCGGCAACAATATTCATTTCTTGAGGGAAAATAAAAACTGGCGCGAATGCGCCAGTGGGGGAACTGTCTCCAATCCGCGACACAGGCGCCGGGGAGGCGCCCGTGCAGGGATTGCTTACTTAAATGTTTTGCGCGGCGACTTCGGACGCGGTGGCGCCGGCTTGCGCTCGGTCGTGCCGTCATCGAGGCTGATGCGCAGCTTCTGGCCCGAGACCACGACCGATTTCAAGTGGTCGAGGATTTCCGGCGGCATGCCTTCCGGCAGGTCCAGCACGCTGTAGTTGTCAAAGATATCGATGCGGCCGATATGCTTGGCTTCCAGGTTCGCTTCGTTGGCGATGGCGCCAACGATGTTGCTTGGCGTCACGGCGTGCTCGCGGCCCACTTCGATGCGGTAGGCCGTCACGCCCGGACGTGGACGTTCCTTCTTCGGCGCGCGCGGCGCAGGGGCTGCGTCGCCCGCGTCCGCTGGCGCATCCTTGAACGCTGGCGCCGACTTGGCGGCGAACGGCTTGCGCGGCGCTGCTGGCGCCAGATCCGGCGCGTCGCCGTCGCGGCTGATGCGCAGCTGCTGGCCCGCGACCCACACGGTTTTCAGCTGGTCCAGCAATTCTTTCGGCATGCTGTCCGGCAAGTCCAGGACGCTGTAGTCGTCATAGATTTCGATGCGGCCGATGTTTTTCGAATCGATGCCCGCTTCGTTGGCGATGGCGCCGACAATATTGCCTGGTTTCACACCATGCTGATGACCGACTTCGATGCGGAAGGTCTGCATGCCGGCGTCGGCTGGACGCTGGATGCGTTCCTTTTTCGGGAAGGCCGGGCGCTCGCCACGGTCGCTGCGCTCGTTACGGTCGAAGCGGTCGCCCCGTTCCGGACGGTCGTTGCGCTCGAAGCGATCTTGACGCACAGGACGGTCGTCTTGCCACGTGGCTTGCTCGCGCGCCTTGTTCTTGTCCAGCAGCAGAGGCGTATTGCCACGCGCCATCTTCGCCAGGGCAGCGGCGATTTCGATGGCGGGAATGTTTTGTTCGCGCTCGAAATCCTCGATCAGCGACTGGAACTGTTCCAGTTCGCCCAGGGCCAGAGTTTCGCTGATCTGTTCCTTGAACTTGGCGATACGCACGTCGTTGACGGCCTGGATCGTCGGCAGTTCCAGCATGCCGATCGGCTGGCGGGTCGAACGTTCGATGGCTTTCAACAAGTTCTTTTCACGCGGGGTGATGAACAGGATCGCTTCGCCGCTGCGGCCGGCGCGGCCCGTGCGGCCGATGCGGTGGGTATAGCTTTCCGGATCGTGCGGCACGTCGTAGTTGACGACGTGGCTGATGCGCTCGACGTCCAGGCCGCGGGCGGCCACGTCGGTTGCCACGAGGATGTCGATCTTGCCGTCTTTCAACTGCTGGATCGTGCGCTCGCGCTGGGCTTGCTGGATGTCGCCATTGATGGCGGCAGCCGAGAAGCCGCGGGCTTGCAGCTTGCCGGCCAGCTCTTCCGTGCCCAGCTTGGTGCGGGCGAAGATGATCATGCCGTCAAACGCTTCCGCTTCCAGGATGCGGGTCAGCGCGTCGAGCTTGTGCATGCCCGACACCAGCCAGTAGCGTTGGCGGATGTTGTCGGCCGTGCCCGTCTTGGCGGCAACCGTCACTTCGGCCGGGTTCACCAGGTAGGTCGTGGCGATGCGCTTGATGACGGAAGGCATGGTGGCCGAGAACAGAGCCGTTTGATGGCCTTCCGGGGTTTCTTTCAAGATACGTTCGACGTCGTCGATAAAGCCCATGCGCAGCATTTCATCGGCTTCGTCGAGCACCAGGGTTTTCAGCTTGGACAGGTCGAGCGAACCCTTGTCCAGGTGATCGATGACGCGGCCTGGGGTGCCGACGATGACGTGCACGCCGCGGCGCAGGGCCGACAGCTGCGGGCCATAGCTTTGGCCGCCGTAGATCGGCAGCACGTGGAAGCCGGGGATGTGGGCGGCGTACACCTGGAACGCTTCGGCGACCTGGATGGCCAGTTCGCGCGTCGGTGCCAGGACCAGGGCTTGGGGTGAGCTTTGTTTCAGATCGATGCGCGACAGGATCGGCAAGGCGAAGGCGGCGGTTTTACCCGTGCCCGTTTGCGCTTGGCCCAGCACGTCGCGGTTCGCGAGCAATAATGGAATCGTGGCCGCCTGGATAGGCGACGGTGTTTCGTAACCGACATCCTTGAGCGCGCGAATCAGCGGCTCGCTCAGGTTAAGGTCGGAAAATAAGGAAATTGGTGTATCAGACATGAAATCACTCACAAGTTCGCTCGAATCGCCCAATGCGAAAGAGTGTATCCGCTAGTTTACTCTTTACTGGACCTTACCGGGTGGAACGGGGCGGCAGAACGCCATTTTTTGCGGTCTAAAACGCAGAAAAATCGGCGATCCGCACGCAATTGGTGCAAAAACCAAGCAATATTATGTGTTTTGCAATAGATTCGACTACTTTACAGATGCGCTTCGATATTGCTGGCCGCATCGACAGAGTGGCGCAGAAATTCCAGCAAGTCCTCGTTCAGTCTGTCCTTGTGCGTCGTCGCCAGGCCGTGCGGCGCGCCCGCGTACACGAGCAGCTTGCTGCCGATGATGAGCTCGGCAGTGCGCCGCGCCGAGGCGGCGATCGGCACGATCTGGTCGTCATCGCCATGGATCACCAGGGTCGGCACGTCGAACTTGGCCAGGTCAGCAGTAAAATCCGTCTCGGAAAATTGCTTGATGCACAGGTAGGATGCCGGCATGCCCGCCTGCATGCCTTGCCGCCAGAAACTGTCGCGCACGCCCTGCGACGGCTTTGCATCGGGCCGGTTGTAGCCATAGAAGGCCTCGCTCAAATCCTGGAAAAACTGGCTGCGATCGGCCTGCACGCCGGCGCGGATGGCGTCAAATGTGGATAGTGGCAAGCCCAGCGGGTTTTCCGTGGTTTGCAGCATCAGCGGCGGCACGGCGCCCACCAGCACGGCGCCGGCCAGGCGTTCCGTGCCGTGGCGGCCGATGTAGCGCGCCACTTCGCCGCCGCCCGTCGAGTGGCCGACGAGGGTGGCGCCCGTCAAGTCCAGTGCGGCGATCAGGGCGGCCAGGTCGTCGGCATAGGTATCCATGTCGTTGCCGTCGAACGGCTGGCTGGAGCGGCCATGGCCGCGCCGGTCGTGCGCGATGACGCGGTAGCCGCGCGAGGCCAGATAAAACATCTGGTCTTCCCAGGCGTCGGACGACAATGGCCAGCCGTGGCTGAAGACGACGGGCGGGCCGCTGCCCCAGTCCTTGTAGTGGATCAATGTGCCGTCGGCGGCACGCAGGGTATTGCTCGATTGCAAGTCAATGGCAGTCATGGAACGCTCCTTGTCGGTGGACCAGCAGCCATTGTGGCCGCAATCGGCTTGTGCGCGCCGCGCGCTACGCCAAGGCATTGCGGTAGAGTAAGATTGTCGCTGCTTTGCTTTCCCGTATTCACTTTTGGAGTTGTCATGCGCTTTCCCATCGTCCTCGCCGCCAGTCTGTTCAGCACGGCCGCCATCGCCCAACCGCTCGTTGCCGAAGCGCCCCTGCGCGCCCACCTGTCCTTCCTGGCCGACGATTTACTGGAAGGACGCGGCACGGGCCAGCGCGGCGGCGACTTGGCCGTGCGCTACCTGGAAACGCAGGCGGCCGTGGCCGGCCTGCAACCGTTGAAGGATGGCAGCTATCGCCAGGCGCTGACCATCGTCGGCAGCAAGGCCTTGCCATCGAGCAAAGTCACGTTCAGCGCGGGCGGCAAGACCTTGTCGCCCGCCTTCGGCAAGGACATCGTCTTTGGCGCGGCGAATGGCCAGCAGAAAGTGGCGTTCGATGCGCCCGTCGTGTTCGCCGGCTACGGCATCCGCGCGCCAGAAGAAAACTGGGACGATTTCAAGGGAGTTGATTTAAAAGGAAAACTTGTCATCATGATGGTCAACGACCCGCAGCCCACAAGCACCGAGCCGAACCGCTTTGCCGGCAAGTCGCTCACGTATTACGGCCGCTGGGTCTACAAGTACGAGGAAGCGCTGCGCCAGGGCGCCGCCGGCGTGCTGCTGATCCACACCACCGAGTCCGCTTCCTACCCATGGTCGGTGCCGGCCAACGGCTTCGGCCACGAGCGCTTCAGCCTGGCAGGCGCGGGCAATGCGATGGAAGGCTGGCTGCAGGAAGACATGGCGCGCGCCCTGTTCCAGCAAGCCGGACAGGACCTGGATACCTTGCGCGCGCAGGCCGAAACGCGTGCATTCCGCCCTGTGGCGCTGGACGCCACGGTCAAGGTACAGCTCGACAGCCAGGTGCGCAGCATCGAGCAGTTCAACGTGGCCGGCATCGTGCCGGGCACGGACCCGAAGCTGAAGGATGAGGCCGTGATCTATTCCGCGCACTGGGATCACCTGGGCAAGGATGACGACGGCAGCCAACGCGCCGGGCAAAGCGACCATATCTACAACGGCGCCATCGACAACGCCTCGGGCGCGGCGGCCCTGCTGGCCATGGCGCAAGTGGCCGTGAAACAGCCGGCGCGCCGCACGCAGATCTTCCTGTGGCCGGCAGGCGAGGAAACGGGCATGCTGGGCAGCACGGCCTACACGCGCGCGCCATTATGGCCGCTGGCCAAGACGGCCGCCGACCTGAACCTCGACAGCATGAACTTCGTTGGCAAGACGCACGACATCGGCGTGGCCGGCGCCGAGCGCAGCAGCCTGTATGCGAGCGCCGCCAAGGTCGCCAAGCGCATGGGCCTGCGCCTGGCGCCCACCATTCCCGACCTGTCCGGCGCCTTCTACCGGGCCGACCATTTCGCGTTTGCCAAGGCCGGCGTACCCGCCTTCAACGTGGGCTCGGCCGTGTTTTCCGGCGATGGCTCGTTCGACTTCGTCAAGGAGCCGAAAGCATCGGGCGAGCGCCTGGTGGCGTTCAAGAAGGACTACCATCAGGTCACCGATGAGTACAACCCGTCGTGGGATCTGTCCGGCATGGTGCAGCAGGCGCAATTTACATTGAACCTGGGCTATGAAGTGGCCAACGACAAGAATTTGCCAGTGTGGAACAAGGGCGAAGCGTTTGGGAAGGTCAAGCGCTAGGCATCATGAAAAACACCGGCTTGTGCCGGTGTTTTTACAAGCGTGCTAACCACAATGCCGTAGGTCGGATTAGCGGCGCAGCCGCGTAATGCGACAACATTGTTAGCGCCGTAGGGAATGCCGGATTGCGCAGCTTCAGATTGCCATGATGCGTTTCAGGTCGACGAACGCGGTTTCATACAGATGCTGAAACGCGCCGACCATGACCTCTTCCACGCCTTCGGCCGCGTCGAACTCGCTCGACCATTGCGCCACGCACTCGTTCGCGCCCGGCTCGCCCGTGACGCGCAGGGTGGAACGGTAGTTCTTGACGGGGATCGGGCCCGAGACGATGGTGTAGCTGTAGCTCTTGTCCGCTTCGCTGTAGCTTTGCAGGCGTTCGGCGATGATGGCGCCATCCGTGGTTTTCAGGCGGCGCACGCGGCCGCCGTGCTCGGACAGGCTGGTCTTGATCGAGCTCGACCATTCAGCCAGCGACTGGAAGCCGCCGATAAAATCCCACACGCGTTCGGCGCTTGCCGCCAATGTTACAGAAACAATTACTTGGGCCATCTTTAATTCGGTTCCTCATCCAGGTTTGCCGGGCGCCGTGCCCGGCCGGCCGGAGTTGCCCGGCACAGCCGCTATTTTAACGCCCATGCAGCGTTGCTGCTGGGCGGAAAATAACGGCTGGTCAGCCCGGCGAGGCAGCCTTACAGGTTTTCCGCGAGGAAAATCAAGGAATTGCCATGCGCCTGGGCGGCGGCGCGCTGCTGATAGCTGTCGCGGTGGGTGCAATTGAAACCGTGCTCGGCGCCCGGGTAGATATGGATTTCCACGTCTTGACGGTCTTCGAAACGCTCGGCGATCTTTTGCACGGCTTCCGGCGGGATGTGGCTGTCCTGGCCGCCGAAATGCATGAGCAGCGGTACCTTGATCCGGTCGGCCAGGTCCAGCTTGTTCTGGATACCGCCGCCGTAATAGGCGATGGCTGCATCAACCAGGCCGGCCGCGGCTGCCTGGTACGACAACCGGCCGCCGAAGCAATAGCCGACCGAAGCGAGCTTGCCCGTCACTTCCGGACGCGCGCGCAGGGCGGCGACGGTGGCGGCGATATCGGCGTCGGCCTGCGGATTGTCGGTCGCCTGCATCAGTTCGACGGCGCGCTTCCAGCCGTCCGCGTCATAGCCCAGTTCGATGTGCGCGCCGGCGCGCCAGAACAGGTCGGGCACCAGTACCACGTAGCCATCGGCCGCGTACTGGTCGGCCACGGCGCGGATGTGCTCGTTGACGCCGAAAATTTCCTGCAACAGGATGATGGCGGGGCCCTTGCCCACATGCGGCACGGCCAGGTAGGCCTGGAAGCTGCCGTCCGGGCCGGCGATATCGATCCACTGCGAAGTTGTGCTCATAGAAACTCCAGTCTGAGGTTGGGGGAATGCCACAGCCACGCATGTTACTGGTTTTTCGCGCTCCTTGCCCCCGCCCTTGGCCCAGGCTAATACATCTCGCGCAGGTAAATCACGGGGCCCGACTTGAAGACGCCAAAGACGACGGTGCCGGTCGTACTGGGCAAGTACGACAGGCCGAGCACGGAAACGTCCACGCTGCCGGACTTGCCGACGCCGGGCGCCGCCAGGGTCAGCCGTCTATTCGGCGGCAAGATGCCATTGTTGACGGTATAAGTGCCGTCGGCCAGCTTGAAATCCGTGCACACCAGTGTTTTCTTGCAATTGGCAAACACTACCTGGGTGTTGCTGAACGCGCTGATGCTGTCCAGCAGACTCGTCACCCAGGTCTTGCCATCCCAGTACTGCGCCTGCACCGCCAGGCGCACGGGATAGCGCTCGGAACCATAGTCATGCGGCACCATCAGGCGGCCCGTGAGCACAGTCAGCTGCGCGTCAATGCCATCAGGCGACGCCGAGCTCACATTACCGGCAGCCGGATAGCCATACGTCGCGCGCAGCAGTACATTCGTCGGCGATGCCAGCGCTTTCAGCTCTTTGGGCACGGCATAGGCGGCGGGAAAGCTGTAGGCGATGGTGCGCGTTGCAACGCCCTCCTTGAACCTGGTGACAGGTACGCCCGTCACGGCGGCAGGCACTGTTTCCCCATCCGTCAGCGTACTGCCGGACGGATCCGTCGGTGGATAGCTGTTCTTCACCGTGGCCGCGTCATAGGGAACCAGCGACACTTGCGTTTTGTTGATATCGCCATTCCTGGCGTCGAAGTTCTTCGTCTCCTTGGCAGCAGCGTTCCGGGCGCGGATGGTCAGGTCAAAAGGCTGGCGCGAATACACGGCACGGTTGCCGGCGCACACAAGCGGCCCGCCGCACGGGAAAGGCAACGGCATCTTCACGCCCCCCCCGATGTCCACTTCCTTGATGACCAGTTCCGTCACGAAGTGATGCGGGTAAAAGAGCACGGCATCGCTGGTACCCGACGACGTCAAGGTGCTGTCCAGGTAACCTTTTTGCAGCGCGGCCGTGAAATTGATCTTGCCCACTTCAGGCCAGACCAGCGGCGGCGCCTCGATGGCGCCCCCTTTTTTCACGAAGTCGAGATCGCCGCCGACTTCCGGGTTGATTACGCCTGTGTAGTCCGGCGCCAGCAGGATACGATCGAGCACGACTTTTTGCACAGCGATACTGCTTTCGTTGCCAAAGTTCTTCGTCACGGCGCCGGCCGCATTGACGGCCGATAATGTGATGGTCGCACCGGGCGTCAAGGGTGCCGCAGGCAGGCCCGCGCGCTGCGTCGGCGCCAGCTTCGTAAACAGGAATTGCTTCGGCGCCACGATGACCGTGCCGCTGCCGCTCATGTCCAAACCTTTGTCGCTGCCGCTGTCCGGCTTGTAGGAGGCTGCCAGGAGCAGCGCTCCCGCATCCGCATACAGCATGTTCGGCCTGGCCACGCCATCGGCGCCGAAAGTCACAATCACTTTGGTACTCAGCGCGGCACAACTGCTCTGGTCGCTGCCAGCCAGGGCAACATAACTATTTTTGCCGCTGTCAAAAAGGCGCGCAGGTAATGTCCCCTTATCCGGGTTGCTGTACGCACAAGTCAGGTTCAACTCCTTGTTCTGGCCGGCGAACATGGGCACGCAAACGTCCTTATTGCCGGACGAAGTCTGCAAGGCGCTGATTTCCAGTACGGCCGCGTCCTCAGCGTAGCGCGGAATGCCGCTCACCTGGAAGCCGCTGGCAAGGAAGCTGATCTGGCAATTGCTCGTGCTGCCGCCGCTCTTGCACACCAGCGCCCCCGTCGTGGCGGGCGTGCTGACCAGGCCGAGGGGGGCGATGCCCACCGTGGTCTGGCGCACAGTGACATTGGCATTGACGCCGCTAGTATCGATCTGCGTCGGCACGCCGCCCGGGCTGACGGTGACGCTGGCGCCACTCTTGTAGAGCGCACTGCAGCTGGCATCGGCGCAGGCAGTCACCTTCACCGTGGGCGTCTGGCAAGTAAGCGCCGTCAGCGGGTGCTCGATCTGGAAATGGTGCAATCCGCTCGGCGTACCGGGTCCGCACTTCGGCCCCATCGGTTCATTGAAGGCCCAGCCGCTGTTATTCGTCACGCAGCTGCACGGATTGGACGGCGTATAGGTTTTGCAAGTGATGGTTTGCTGCACCCGGCCCTGCCAGCCCAGAGTGATGTGGCCGACCTTGGCGTTGCCCGTGATATAGGCATTGGACGAGTCGAGCGTCACCTCGCCGGCATCCACGTTGCCCTTGATGCCATTGCCGGAGGCGATCGACAAGGAATTACTGGCCTCCACGTCGCCCGTGACGAGCAGGCCGGACGCCTTCAGGTCGATCGTCGGCGATTTCAGGTTGCCCGTCACCTGGCTGCCCGAACCGATGGTCAGCGAGGTGGTCGCCGTGATATCGCCCTGGATGCGGGTATTGGCGGCCAGGATATTGACGACGCTACCGCTGATCGGCCCGTTGATGACCGAACCCGAGGCGATTTCCACCTGGCCCTTGGCGCTGATCTTGCCCGTCACCGTCACGTTGTTCGAGCCCATCTTGATGGTCGTGGCGGAAATATTCGCCGTGATCGTCTGTTCCTGCGCGCCCATGAGGAAAGTGCCGCCTTCGGCGCTCAAGCTTCCCCCCGTCACCTTCAGATTGGCCGGTTTGATGTCCTTGATGTCGAGACTGCCCTTGACCGTCAGCGCGGCGTTGCCGCTCATCGTCAATCCCTGGTTATAGCTCATCGACAAGGAACTGTTCACCGTCACGCCGTTCCCGCTGGCAATGATGATGACGTCCGTGTCGGCCAGGTTGAGCGAAGCGCAAGTGTACAGATTGCCCACGCGGGAACAGTTGTCCACATCGCCGCCATTGAAGTTGAGCGTGACCGCGTGGGCAAGGGATGAGCCCAGCAACAATGTCAGGGCGGTAAAAAAGTGGAGTAAGCGCACGATATTCAGGAATCCGATGGGTGGGGAGCCAGCGGGCGCGCCGATTCTTTCATGCTAACCTACGCCATCGCTGTTGTTGCATTATGGCAGTATTTATCCCCCTCGCGCATATCGCATGATCAAGCAAAGCCCCAAAGAATTCCCCCTGCGCACCGTCGACATCATCGTCTATCCAGGCTTCAAGGCGCTCGAAGCCATTGGCGCCATGAAGGTGTTTGACTACGCCAACACCCATTTACGCCTGCGCAAGCTGCCCGGCGGCTACGACGTGCGCATCGCCTCGACGGCCATCGGCCCGGTCGAATCGGACACGCTGATGTCGCTGCACGCCAGCAAGGCGCTCGACGCCAGCCGCCTGCCCGATCTGGCCGTCATCGTCGGGTGTCACCACGTCGAGCAAGTCTTGCAGGACATCCCCGCCCTCGCCGCCTGGGTGGCCGAGGCGGCGCCGCGCATCGATACCCTGGCGGCCCTGTGCACGGGCTGCTTCTTCCTGGCAGAAGCGGGCGTGCTCGACGGCAAGAGCGCGGCCACGCACTGGAGCGCCGTGGACAGCCTGCGCCAGCGCTATCCATTGATACAGGTCAATGCCGATGCGATTTTTGTGCGAGAAGGGAAATTCTGGACGTCGGCTGGCGTGACGGCCGGCATCGATTTGGCGCTGGCCCTGGTGGAAGACGATTTCAGCCGCGATATTGCACTGGAAGTGGCGCGCGACCTGGTGGTGTATCTGAAGCGGCCCGGCGGCCAGTCGCAGTTTTCCGTGCACCTGTCGAGCCAGATGACCACGCATCCGACCATGCGCCAGTTGCAGGGCTGGATCATGGAGCATCTTGCCGAAGAGCTCACCGTGCCGCTGCTGGCGGCCAGGCTGGCCATGAGCGAGCGCAATTTTACGCGCGTGTTCCAGCGCGAAACAGGCACCAGTCCCACGGAATTCATCGAAACGGCCCGCTTCGAAGTGGCGCGCCGTTTGCTGGAGGACAATGTGTCTTCCTTAAAACAGGTGGCCGTGCAGGCGGGCTTGCATAGCGAGGACAGGCTGCGCCGCCTGTTTCAAAAGAAGCTCGCCATCACGCCGCGCGATTACCGTGAGCGTTTTTCCAGCACGGCGCGCTAGGCGCAGGGGAAATCAGCGCGACTTGTTGGTGCGCACGTGGCGCGTGGCCAGCTGCTGGCGGTGCCAGGCCAGCGGCGTAAACATCAGTGCACACAGCAGATAGGTGGCCAGCAGCGCCAGCCAGATGGCGGGCGTGGCAAGGATGGCGGCATTGCTCCACCACAAGGCCAGCAGGGAAGACAGGGCCGCGCCGAGGAAGACGGGCAGCATGCGGCGCAAAGTCGCGAGATAGGCAGTGGCAAACATGAACGGCTCCCAAAGCAAGGCGGTGATGTCTACACCCTAGCAGGGGCAGGCAGCGAAGTACAGCGTGCCGCCCTGCCCCGTCCGTCAAGTGTTGCGCAATGAGTACAGTCCGATAGGATTAATACAACAGGATTAATACAGGACCACGGAACGGATCGATTCGCCGCTCTTCATCAGGTCGAAGCCCTCATTGATGCGTTCAAGCGGCAAACGATGCGTGATCAGGTCGCCGATGTTGAGCTTGCCTTCCATATACCAGTCGACGATCTTCGGCACGTCCGTACGCCCCCGCGCGCCGCCGAAGGCCGAACCGCGCCATTCGCGCCCCGTCACCAGTTGGAATGGACGGGTGGAAATTTCCTGGCCAGCCGCCGCCACGCCGATGATGAAGGACTTGCCCCAGCCCTTGTGCGTGCACTCGAGCGCCTGGCGCATCAGGGTCGTGTTGCCCACGCATTCAAACGAATAATCGGCGCCGCCGTCCGTCAGTTGCACGATGGCGTCGACGACGTTTTCCACTTCGTTCGGGTTGATGAAATGCGTCATGCCGAACTTGCGCGCGATGGCCTGGCGCGCCGGGTTGATGTCGATGCCGATGATCTTGTCGGCGCCGACCATCTTCGCTGCCTGGATCACGTTCAGGCCGATGCCGCCCAGGCCGAACACGGCCACGTTGGCGCCCGCTTCCACCTTGGCCGAGAACAAGACGGCGCCCACGCCCGTCGTCACGCCGCAGCCGATGTAGCACACCTTGTCGAACGGTGCGTCTTCGCGGATCTTCGCCAGGGCGATTTCCGGCACCACGATGTAATTCGAGAACGTGGACGTGCCCATGTAGTGGAACAGCGGCTGGCCATTGAGCGAGAAGCGGCTGGTCGCGTCCGGCATCAGGCCGCGGCCTTGCGTGGAACGGATGGCCTGGCACAGGTTCGTCTTTTGCGACAGGCAGAACTTGCACTGGCGGCATTCCGGCGTGTACAGCGGGATGACGTGATCGTCCTTTTTCAGGGTCGTCACGCCCGGGCCCACGTCGACGACGACGCCGGCGCCTTCATGGCCGAGGATGGCCGGGAAGATGCCTTCCGGATCGGCGCCGGACAGGGTGTAGTAATCGGTATGGCAAATGCCCGTGGCTTTCAGCTCGACCAGCACTTCGCCGGCGCGCGGGCCGGCCAGGTCGACTTCTTCGATGGTCAGCGGGGAGCCCGCCTTCCAGGCAATCGCGGCTTTGGTTTTCATGTGTATCATTCCTGCATCGGTTTCAGATGCGCCATTATCGGGCGCGTGAGGGCGTGACGGGACAGCTGACGCCGCGCTTGTCTGAAAACGCGGCGCATTTGTCCGATGGCGCCGCACGTTTGCGCCAGCGCAAACTTCCCAACACAAAGACGCGCATTCTTGGCACAAGCTCCTCCTTGGAGCAGCCGTCGCGTCGTTCCCGCAGGAGACTGACATGCGCCATCTATTTTCCCGCTTTCCCAGGCCCTGGCTGGCCCTGTTGCTGGCATGCTGCCTGGCCCTGCTGGCCGCCTGTGGCGGTGGCGACGACGACCCTGGGCCCGGCCCCACCACCGGCAGCCTGACGGTCACCATCGGCGGCTTGCCGGCCGGCGTGGCGGGCGCCGTCACGGTCACGGGACCTGCGGCGTACAGCAAGACGCTGACGGCAAGCACGACCTTGACGGACCTGGCGCCCGGCGCCTACACGCTCAGCGCCGCCAGCGTGGCGCAAGGCACGGGGACGCTGGCGCCCACGCCCGTCACGCAGCAGGTGCAAGTCAATGCGGGGGCGACGGCCAGCGCCAGCGTCCTGTATGCGGCGGCCACGCCGCTGGCGCTGGGCCTGCAGGAAGTGGCCAGCGGCTTGAGCGCGCCCATCTTCCTCACGGCGCCGCCCGGCGACAGCCGCTTGTTCATCATCGAACGGGCCGGCCGCATCCGCGTGATGCAAAATGACAATCTGCTGGCCACGCCCTTCCTCGACATCAGCGCCCTGACCACCACCAGCGGCGAACGGGGCTTGCTGTCGATGGCCTTCCATCCGCAGTACGCCAGCAATGGCTATTTCTTCCTGTACTACACCAACCTGGCCGGCGATATCGTCATCGAGCGCCGGCAAGTGTCGGCCGGCAACGCCAACGTGGCCGATCCCCTGTCCGCGCTGACCATCCTCACGATTCCCCACCCCACGTTCAACAACCACTACGGCGGCTTGCTCAGCTTTGGCCCGGACGGCTATCTGTATGCGGGCACGGGCGACGGCGGCAGCGGAGGCGACCCGCCCCGCAATGCGCAAAACACGAATGTCCTGCTGGGCAAGCTGCTGCGCCTGGACGTCAACGCCAGCAGTGTCGCCCAGCCGTACGCCATTCCACCCGGTAACCCATTTGCGACGGCAGGCGGACGCCCTGAAATCTGGGCCTATGGCTTGCGCAACCCGTGGCGCTACGCCTTCGACGTGCCGGCCC
Source organism: Janthinobacterium lividum (assembly GCF_011601275.1). Classification (GTDB taxonomy): domain Bacteria; phylum Pseudomonadota; class Gammaproteobacteria; order Burkholderiales; family Burkholderiaceae_D; genus Janthinobacterium; species Janthinobacterium lividum_E. The sequence goes on from NZ_JAAOLY010000014.1 coordinate 84,324, forward strand.
AGCTGCTGTATATCGCCGACGTGGGTCAGGCCAATCTGGAAGAAGTTGACGTGCGGCCCGCGGGCCAGGCGGGCAACAATTATGGCTGGAACATCATGGAAGGCACGCAGTGCTATAACAGCGCCAGTTGCAGCCAGGCGGGACTGGTCTTGCCCGCCATCGAATACGGCCACGATACGGCTGGCGGCTGCTCGATCACGGGTGGCTATGTGTACCGGGGCACGGCCTTGCCTGAACTGGCGGGGCAATACCTGTATTCCGATTATTGCAGCGGCTGGCTGAAGAGTTTCAGCTACAGCAATGGCACGGCGTCAGCCGTGAAAGACTGGGGCATCACGAACGTGGGCAATATCCTGTCATTCGGCCAGGATGCGCAAAACGAGCTGTACATGCTGAGCGGCACGGGCAAGGTCTACAGGATTGTACGCAGATAAGCGTACGCAAGCAGTCATGGCGGCACACGCCTGAGGCAGCGTTTTTCGACGGCGCGCGGGGAACCGGCTAGAATTGGATTTTACCGCCGCGCCCTGCGCCCCAGCCCAAGAGAACACCATGGCCCGTTTGAAACTTGAATTTCCCGAAGACCAGTATTGCTATTCCTCGCAACTGACGGTACGCACAACGGACATCAATGCCGGCAACCATCTCGGCAACGATTCCATGATTTCCATGATTTCCGAAGCGCGCGCCCGCTTCCTGTTCGAATATGGCGTGCGCGACATCGAAGCGGATGGCAACGGCATCATCGTCACCGACCTGGCCACCACCTACCGCGCCGAAGCCCATGCGCGCGACCAGTTGCTGTTCGAAGTGGGTGTCATGGATTTCAATAAATATGGTGGCGACATTACCTTCCGCATCACGCGCCCGCGCGACAATACCCTGATCGCGATGGCCAAGTCCGGCTTTGTCTTCTTCAATTACAAGAGCAGCCAGGTCGTGCCCATGCCGGACGAGTTCGGCAGCAAGTTTCCACAGGTGAACTGGATCGATTGAGGGGCCGATTAAGCGGTCCCATGCCGCCATGCTGTATGCTTGCCAGGAAGACATTGAATCTGGAGCGGCATGCAATCAGCAATCACGGCAAGACTATGCCTGGCCTTGGCCCTAGCGCTGCTGGGCACGTTGCCGCCCGCCCTGGCCGCACCGCAAACCGTCATCCTGTACGGCGACGATGACTATGCGCCGTACAGCTATGTGGAAAATGGCGCCTTCAAGGGCATGTATATCGACATCCTGCGCCAGGCGGCCGGCGCAATGCCCGGCTACCGGCTGGAACTGCAGCCGCGCCCCTGGAAACGGGGGCTCGACGCGCTGGAAAAGGGCCAGGTTTTCGGCCTGTTTCCGCCCGGACAGAAGACGGAACGCTCATACGTACAGCCATATTCAGCCATGCTGCACCGCGAATCGGTGGTGCTGTTTTGCCATGACGCCGTCATGCGCACGCCGCGCACGCACTTCCCGACCGACTTTGTCGGCCTGACCATCGGCGTCAACACGGGTTTTCTGCTGTCGGAAAAGCTGATGGCGCCGGCCCGCCAGGGACTGCTGCGCCTGGAGGCGGCCAAGGGCAATGAAGCGAACCTGAAGAAACTGGCCCTGCGGCGCATCGATTGCTACGCCAGCGACCGCGGCGCGGCACGCCACACGGCGCGCCAGCTGCAAGGCGAACTGGCCCGCTACGGTTTTCAATTGCACGAAGTGCTGGAACTGTCGTCCGAAGCCACCTACATCGCCTACAGCGCGCACAATACGCCCTCCTACAAGGCCGATTTCATCGAGAAGATGAATGCCGCCCTGCTCGTCATGCGGCAGAACGGCGAACTGGCGCGCATCGAAGGGGCCTACCTGCGCTGAAAGTCGCGCAGCAGTGCTTATTTGCGCGTATGGCGCTTCAGCTTGACGCCAAAGGTGTCGGCATACCAGTCGTCGATCATCAGCTTTTCATAGCGTAACTTTTCAGTACTGAAATAAGGATTGATACGGCTCAGGTACGACATGTCGGACAGGGCCGCATTGCCGCTGCTGATGACCTTACCATCCTGTTCCAGCACATAGTGCAGGCGCATGCGCGGCCAGTCGACCCGGCCATTCATGACGCGGATATCCTGGCCCGCACGCAGGGAAGGATTCTCGCGTCCCGCCAGATCCACGTCCGTGACGTCGATTTTCAAGGTCTGCCCGGGCGGCAGCGCCGTACCCAGCTTCTCGAAATGCCGGGTCAGCTCCTTCAGTACGTCTTCGCGCTCATGCGGGTCAAACGGCACGTCCGTGAATTGATCCGGTTTACTGAAATGCACTTCGGTTCCTGCCCAGGCCGCGCTGCTGGCCAACAAGGCCAGTCCGGCGATCAGGGCGCGCGTCGTTTGCTTTTGCATGATGTACCCTTTCAGGAAATGTGAGTGGCATGGCGCCACTTCTTATGCCTGTCCAATATAGCGCGCTCCAGCCCATTCTGACGCGCAATTCATACCTTGTTACTTTTTCGACTTGCCGTCGGAAAGGCAGAGCGCCGCTTTTTTTGCGGATTCATTGGCAATATTAATTAAAACAAAGTATTGTCTTGAAAATATAGTTGCCTAAGCGATAAAGTATAGATAGTGTCGGCGGCATGCATTTAAAGTGCTTTTTTAGTACGTGTGTTGCATGATTTTAGTCAATTGTTCTTGCTTATTGTTAATACTTACCTGTCAGTCTACAATCGACAAAATGCGCCCGAAAAACGCGCAACGCCGGTCATGCGCACAGGAATTCCTGGCGCGGGCGTCTCAGCATTGCGTCAGTTATGCCTTTTAGCGGAACTCGCCCTTATGTCATTTTTGTCTTCAGCATCGCCCAAGTTACCTCCCTGGAAAGTCCTGCTCGTCGATGATGAACCCGACATCCACGACATCACCAAACTGACGCTGAGCCGTTTCCGCCTCGAGGGCCGCGCCCTGAGCTTCGTGCACGCGTACAGCGGCGCCGAAGCCAAGCAGGTGCTGGCGCGCGAAGAAGGCATCGCGCTCGTCTTCCTCGACGTGGTAATGGAACGCGAAGACAGCGGCCTGGAAGTGGCGCGCTGGATGCGCGAAGACCTGGGCAACCAGTTTACGCGCATCGTGCTGCGCACGGGACAGCCGGGACAGGCGCCGGAAGAACGCGTGATCGTCAACTACGACATCAACGACTACAAGGAAAAGACGGAACTGGACCGCACCAAGCTGTTCACCACCACTTTTGCCGCCTTGCGCGCCTACCGCGACATCATGAAGGTGGAAGAAGCGCGCCAGGCCCAGCTCCATTACCGCGAAGGCTTGGAAAGAGTCATCGCCGCCTCGGCGCACATCTTCAAGCAGCGCAACCTGCGCGACTTCGCCAGCGGCCTGCTGCAGCAAGTCGTCGCCCTGCTGCGCCTGGAAACGAGCATGCTGCTGCGCCTGCGCGGCGCCAGCGCCATCACGGGCGAACAGGACTATGAAATCCTCGCGCAGATTGGCGACCATGAAGCCGATGGCGGCATTCTCAGCCCGTCCCTGCTGTCGCAACTGGACGACGCGAAGAGCAACAAGATCTCGCGCCTGCACGGCGATACCTATGTCGGCTATTTTCCAAACAGCAGCGGCAAGGCGTCCTTGCTTGTGCTAAAAGGCGTGGAAGAAATCTCCGACCTCGACGCGCAATTGCTGGAAGTATTCTGCTCGGGCGTGGCCATCGCTTTCGACAACATCCTGCTGACGCAGGAAATCACCGATACCCAGGCCGAGCTGATCCTGCGCCTGGGCGACGTGGTCGAATCGCGCTCGCACGAAGGCGGCAACCACGTGCGCCGCATGGCCGAAGTGTGCCAGTTGCTGGCGCAGGCCTCGGGCATGTCGGAAGAGGAAACGATGGTGCTGCGCCACGCGGCGCCCATGCACGACATAGGCAAGATTTCCACGCCCGACGCCGTCCTGCTCAAACCGGGCAAGCTCGATGCGGCCGAATGGGAAATCATGAAGCAGCATCCGACGGTGGGCATGTCCATCCTCGACGGCTCGCAGCGTCCCCTGTTGAAGGCGGCAGCCGTGATCGCCCACCAGCACCATGAAAAATTCGACGGCAGCGGCTACCCGCAAGGCCTGGTCGGCGAAAACATCCACAAATACGCGCGCATCGCCGCCGTCGCCGACGTCTTCGACGCGCTCATGCACAAGCGCTGCTACAAGGATGCCTGGCCTCTGGAACGCGTGGTCAGCTACCTGCGCGAAGTGAGCGGCAGCCACCTCGATCCGCAGTATGTCGAGTTGCTGATTGCGAATCTCGATGAGGCATTGGCCCTGAATCAGCGTTTCCCGGATTAGATGCGTACGTCGGATTACGCGGCTGCGCCGCTAATCCGACTGCGTGGCTTCGGCCCAGGTCTCCAACACGGGCGTTCCGGGCCAATCCGGCCCGCCGTTTTTAAGTTTTCAAGGACACATCATTGAAACCGAGAGGAAAGCGTATCTTGTAATGCAAGCCCATCCCCGGCGCGCTGACCACCTTCACCGTCCCGCCCAGCGGTCCCGTCACCAGGTTATACAGGATATGCGCACCGAGGCCACTGCCGCCCGAGCCCCGCTTGGTCGTGAAGAAGGGGTCGAACAGCTGGCCCAGGGTGGCGCTGTCCATGCCCATGCCGTCGTCGCTGTAATCGAGTTCCAGCATGTCGCCCGCCGTCCTGGCGGACAGCTTGATCTTGCCCGGTTCGCCTTCGGCAAAGCCGTGCACCAGTGAATTGACCACCATGTTGGTGACGATCTGGGAGACGGCGCCCGGATAGCTGCGCAGCTGCACCTCCGGCGCGCAATCGATCTCCACCTTGACCGGCTTGCCCTTCAGCTTGGGCTGCAGGGACAGCAGGATTTCATCGAGGTATTTGCGCAAATTAAAACTGCGCAATTCGTCCGACGACTGGTCCACGGCCACCTGCTTGAAGCTGCGCACCAGCGCCGCGGCGCGTTGCGTATTCGTCGTCATGATGCGCAGGGTCTGGTCGATGATGTCGAAGAATTGCCGCAAGCCGTCTTCATCGAGCTGGCCGCCTTCCAGGTCTTCGCGCGTGAGCTTCAATTCCTGTACCAGGTGGCTGGTGGCCGTCACGCAAATGCCCAGCGGCGTATTGATTTCATGCGCCACGCCCGCCACCAGGCGCCCCAGCGAGGCCAGTTTTTCCTGGCGCACCAGTTCCGACTGCGCTTCCTGCAAGGCGCTCAGGGCGCTGTTCAGGGCCGCGTTCTGCTCTTCCAGCGCTTCCTTGGCCTGGCGCATGGCGCTGTCGGCCTGGATGCGGGCCATCGCCACGGCCACGTGGCTGGCCATGAAGGCCAGCACGTCCAGTTCCGCCTGGCCATATATGACGGACTCATCGTAGCTTTGCACGATGATCACGCCATACTTGCGCTCGCCCAGCAGCATGGGCGCGCCCATCCAGCTGGCGATGCCGACATTGCCCAGCGGTTCGTCCATCTCGCCGCTGGCCACCAGCGCCGCATAGCTGCTGGCGTCCAGCAGGCAAGCCTGGCGCCGCGCCAGCACGTACGAGCTCATGCCAATGCCATAGTGAAAGCGTTTTACGGGCGCCTGCGCATCCTTCTCGTCGACAAAATACGGGATCGTGATGTCCTTGTTGTCCGGGTGGTACAGGGCGATGAGGAAATTTTTCGCCGTCACCAGCTCGCTGATGATGGCATGCAGGCGCGCATACAGGGTGGTCGCGTCGGCCGCCTGCGCCGACAGGTTGGCGATTTCATACAGCGCATGCTGGAGGTTTTCCGCGCGGCGCCGCTCGGCCACCTCGTGCGCCAGCAGGGCCGTGCGCTCCTGCACCGCCTTTTCCAGCCGGTCCATGCTTTGCATGCCTTGCAGGGCGCTCGACACGTGCGTGGCGATCAGCGCGAACAGGGCCTGGTCTTCCAGGCTGAAACGGTGCTGGGCGTCATAGCTCTGGATGACGATGGCGCCCAGCACCTGGTGCTGCTGGTCCAGCAGCGGACAGCCGATCCAGTGCTCGGCCTCCGTGCCGCCGCCCCAGGCGCCGCCGCCGATGGCGCGCATGGCGTCGTCTTCGGCCGTCATTACCAGCTGCTTGCGGTTGACGATGACCCACGCCGTGGGCGACTGCGCGGCGCTGGCCAGACGCACGCCCTCGCCCGGATCGGGCGCGGCGTCGAATTCATCGACAAAATAGGGAAAGCGCACGAGGCCGTCGTCGTGGTCGCTGAGCGCCACGTAAAAGTTCGCCGCATACATGATGCGCCCCAGCGCCGCATGCACCGCCTGCAGGAATTCGCTGATATCGCTGCAGGCGCTCGAGCGCTGCCCGATCTCCAGCAACACGGTTTGAACGGCTTCCAGACGGCTGAGACGGCTTTCCATGGGTGACTATGTGCCTTGTGCAAGTATATGTTCTGAAAATCAATATTATCAGTTCAGCCCAGCCTTGGCACGGCATAAAACGGAGAATCTTGCCTTGAGGCAGAGCAACACGCGCCACGCGCGCATTTGCCACGCTGGCAATACGGTGGCAGACTAGGCCCCTTCCTACAGACCAGACCGTCCTCATGACCGCCACGCTACGCGCCTCGCTTCGTCCCTATACCCTCGCCGGCCTGCTGGCCTTTGCCGCGCTGGGCATGCCGCCGCTGTGCGCCGCGCCGGCCAAGACGCCGGCGGCGGAAACGGCCGATGGCGGACGCTATTTCGGCCCCCTCGTCGACGGCAAGATGCAGGGCCAGGGCCGGCTCGAATACGCGAGCGGCGCGTTCTACGAAGGGGGCTTCGCGCGCGGCGTGTTTTCCGGCCAGGGCAAGCTGCGCCAGGCGTCCGGCGTCGAATACACGGGCGCCTTCCGCCAGGGCGCCTTCGATGGCATCGGCCGCTACACTTCGCCCAAGGGAGAAATCTATGCGGGCAACTTCGTCAAGGGCAGCTTCGAGGGACAAGGCCGCTTCCAGGGCGCCGACGGCGCCACCTTCGAAGGCCATTTCAAGCACTGGCGCCCGCACGGCGCCGGCAAGCTGACCGACACGGACGGCACCGTCTTCGAAGGCGAATTCGTCCAGGGCCAGGTGCAGGGCAAGGCCAAGGTCACCACCAGCGACGGCATCCACTACGAAGGCGAGCTGAAAGACTGGAAATTCGAAGGCGACGGCGTGCTGCGCACGGCCGAGGGCGACGAATACCGGGGCGGCTTCAAGAATGGCCAGTTCGACGGCCAGGGCGTGCTGCGCTACGCCGTGGCGCAGGCGGACGGCCGGCGCGAAGACAGCGGCAACTGGACGGAAGGCCAGCTGGACGACCCGGCCCTGGACAAGCTCACGCGCGACAATATCGAGCTGGCCCTGTATAACCAGCGCAGCCTGCTAGACGGCGCCCTGGCCCGCATCGCGCCGCGCGAACCGACGAAAAAGATCAATTTATATTTGCTGGGCGTGGCCGGCGATGGCGCGCAGGAAGTGTTTCACCGCGAAACGGCCTTCGTGCAGCGCCAGTTCGACCGCGATTACGGCACCGTGGGCCGTTCATTGATGCTCGTCAACAGCCGCAACACGGTGGCGCAACAGCCGATGGCCACGCGCACCAGCATCGCCGCCAGCCTCGACGCGCTGGGCGCGAAGATGGACAAGCAGAACGACATCCTGTTTCTGTTCCTCACCAGCCACGGCTCGCCCGAACACGAACTGGCGCTGGCGCAAAACGGCATGGACTTGCACAGCCTGCCCGCGCAGGAGCTGGCGTCCATGCTCAAGCACAGCGGCATCCGCTGGAAAGTCATCGTGATCTCGGCCTGCTATGCGGGCGGATTCATTGCGCCATTGAAAGATGACAACACCCTCATCATCACGGCCGCGCGCAGCGACCGCACCTCGTTCGGCTGCGACGACCAGAACGATTTTACGTATTTCAGCGAAGCGTATTTCAAGGAAGCGCTGCCCAAGAGCGCCGGCTTTGCGGAAGCGTTCGACATGGCCAAAGTGCTGGTGCAGGCGCGCGAGGCCGCCGATTTCCGCGAAGGCGGCATGGAGACGGAAGAGCATTCCGAGCCGCAGCTGTTCCAAGGCAAGGCCATCGCCGCGCAGCTGAAAGCGTGGCGCGCCCAGCCGCACTGACATGCGCGCAGCCTTCCGTCTTTCTGTACAATAGCCGTCACCATGCGCCGATTCTTCCTCATTTTGCTGCTGTTCGTGCTTCCGCTCCAGATGTCCTGGGCTGCGGCGAGCGCGTATTGCCTGCACGAAGAAGGCAAGGCGGCGCAGCACCTGGGCCACCACAGCCACCAGCACAAGGCGGACGCGGACAAGCAACCCGCCGGCGACAAAAAGGTGGCGGACCAGCAGAAAAAAGGCCAGCCGCACAGCGATTGCAACGTCTGCCACGGCATCGGCCATGCATGGCTGCCGGCCGGCTCCAGCCTGCCCGTCGGCGACATGGCGTCCGTGAACGCGGACACTTCCCCCTTCTTTTACGCTTCCCACATCCCGGACGCTCCAAAGCGCCCTGACTGGTCGTCGGCCATCTAGGCCGACGGGACGTTTCAATCACTTATCGCAGTAAGTCAGGCGCAGGCCTGCGCGTCCCGTCGAATTCTTTTCCATGCTTTTGGAGAATTCGATGCACCGATTCATTTTCTTGCTATCCGCTGGCCTGCTGGCCGGCAACCTTGTCCACGCGCAATCCAGCGTGGAACCCGCCGCACCGTTGACCCTGCCCGCCGCGCTGGCCCTGGCCGAGGGCGGCAACGCCACCCTGTCGGCCGCCCGCCACGAACTGGCGGCACAGGGCGGCGCCCTGCAACAGGCGCGCGCCCTGCCCAATCCGGAACTGCAAACCGTGCTGGAAGACACGCGACGCGCCACGCGCAGCACCACCGTGCAACTGAACCAGCTCATCGAACTGGGCGGCAAACGGGGGGCGCGCACCGCCGTCGCCCAGCGCGGCGCAGACCTGGCGCAAGCGGGCCTGTCCCTGCAGCAAGCCGACACGCGCGCCGCCGTCACTTCCGCCTTTGTCGACGTGCTGGCGGCGCAGGAAGGCTTGCGCCTGGCCGACAGCGCGCAAGCCCTGGCCGCGCGCGCCAGCGACATCACGGCCCGCAGAGTGACGGCCGGCAAGGCTTCGCCCGTCGAGGAAACGCGCGCCAGGGTCGCCGAAGCGAGCGTGCGGCTGGAGCTGAACCTGGCCCGCAGCACCCTGGCCAGCGCCCGCAAGCGCCTGGCGGCCCTGTGGGGCAACGCCACGCCACGTTTCAGCGTCGCCGAAGGCCGCCTGGAAACCTTGCCCGAGCTGCCCCCGGCCAGCGAACTGGCGGCGCGCCTGGCCCAGGCGCCGGCCGTGCGCCAGGCGCAAAGCGCGCTGGCCCAGCGGCAAGCCATGCTGGACGTGGAACAGCGGCGCGCCACGCCCGACGTCACCGTCAGCATCGGCATGAAGCGCTCGGAAGAGCTGGGCCGCAACCAGGCCATCATCGGCCTGGCCTTGCCGCTGCCCCTGTTCGACCGCAATGCGGGCAATAAACTCGACGCCCTGCGCCGCAGTGACAAGGCCAGCGACGAGCTGGCCGCCGCCCGCATCGACGTGCAAACGGCCGTGGCCGCCGCCACCGAACGCCTGGCCACGGCCCGGCTTGACGTGGAAAGCTTGCGCCGCGACATCTTGCCCGGCGCCCAAAGCGCCTATGACGCGGCCAGCAAGGGCTTCGAGTTTGGCAAGTTCGCCTTCCTCGACGTGCTCGATGCCCAGCGCACTTTGCTGCAAGCCAAAAACCAGTACCTGCGCGCGCTGACGGAAGCGCAACACGCCGCCGCCGACATCGAGCGCCTGCTGGGCGCCCCTACCTCCCTGTAAGGAACACCATCCATGAACATCACACTCAACAAAAAGCAGGCGATCGCCATCGGCACCATCGCGGCCGCCGGCATCGTGCTGGCCATCCTCATCCTCGGCACGGGCAAATCCAGCTCCCCTTCGGTCCCTGCCGTCAAGGCGGAAGCACATGCGGAAAAGAAAGACGAACACGACCACAAAGAAGTGGAAGGCAAGCTGGAATTGACGGCGGCGCAAAGCCGCGCGGCCGGCGTCGTCATCGCCACGGCCGCGCCCGGCCGCATCAAGACGACGGTCGCCCTGCCCGGCGAAGTCCGTTTTAATGAAGACCGCACGGCCCACGTCGTGCCGCGCCTGGCCGGCGTGGTGGAAGCCGTGCAGGCGGACCTGGGCCAGCTGGTGAAAAAGGGGCAAGTGCTGGCCGTCATCGCCAGCACGGAATTGTCGGAACAGCGCAGCGCATTGCTGTCGGCGCAGCGGCGGCTATCTTTGGCCCGCTCCACGTATGAGCGCGAGGAAAAACTGTGGCGCGAGAAAATTTCGGCCGAACAGGATTACCTGCAGGCGCAGCAAGCGTGGCGCGAAGCGGAAATCGCCGTGCAGAACGCGCAGCAAAAACTCAGCGCTCTAGGCGCCACGAGTACCAGCAAAGGTCCGCTGAACCGCTATGAGATCCGCGCACCGTTCGACGGCATGGTGCTGGAAAAACATATCACCCTGGGCGAAGCCGTCAAGGAAGACGCGAACATCTTCGTCATTTCCGACCTGTCGACGGTGTGGGCGGAAATCGCCGTGCCGGCCAAGGACCTGGCCACCGTGCGCATGGGCGGCAAGGCGGAAGTGAAAGCATCCGCGTTTGACGCCAGCGCGCAAGGCACGATCACCTATGTGGGCGCGCTGCTGGGCGAGCAGACGCGTACGGCCAAGGCACGCATCAGCTTGCAGAACCCCGACATGGCCTGGCGCCCGGGCCTGTTCGTCACGGTGGAAGTGGTGTCCGGCGAAGCGGACGCGCCCATCACCGTGCACACCACGGCCATCCAGACGGTGGAAGACAAGCCCGTCGTCTTCGTGCAGGTGAAAGATGGCTACCAAGCCACGCCCGTGGTGCTGGGCCGCAGCGATGGCACATTGACGCACATCATGCAGGGCCTGGTCGCCGGCACGCCGTATGCGGCGCAAGGCGGTTTTGTCCTGAAGTCCGAGCTGGGCAAAGATTCTGCCGGCCACGAACATTGATCACGTCAAAGCTAAGGAAACCATCATGTTTGAACGTCTGATCCGCTTCGCCATCGACCAGCGCTGGCTGGTGATGCTGGCCGTGGCCGCCATGGCTGGCCTGGGCATCTACAGCTATCAAAAGCTGCCCATTGACGCCGTGCCCGACATCACCAATGTGCAGGTGCAAATCAATACCCAGTCCGCCGGCTATTCGCCTCTGGAAACCGAGCAGCGAGTCACCTTCCCCATCGAGACGGCCATGGCCGGCTTGCCGAACCTGGAACAGACGCGCTCGCTGTCGCGCTATGGCCTGTCGCAAGTGACCGTGATCTTCAAGGATGGCACGGACATCTATTTTGCGCGCCAGATGATCAACGAGCGCTTGCAGGAAGCCAAGGAAAGCCTGCCGGCCGGCGTCACGCCAAAGATGGGGCCCGTGTCTACAGGTCTCGGTGAAATCTACCTGTGGACGGTGGAAACGCAAGACGGCGCGAAAAAGCCGGACGGCACGCCGTACACGCCGACGGACTTGCGCGAAATCCAGGACTGGATCATCAAGCCGCAGTTGCGCAATGTCACGGGCGTGACGGAAATCAATGCCATCGGCGGCTACGCCAAGCAATACCAGGTGGCGCCGTATCCGGAAAAACTGGCCGCCTACGGCATCAGCCTGCAAGACGTGGTGACGGCGCTCGAGCGCAACAACAGCAATGTGGGCGCCGGCTACATCGAAAAGCAGGGTGAGCAATTGCTGATACGTGCGCCAGGCCAGGTGGCGTCGAAAAGCGACATCGGCAACATCGTCGTTGCCAACGTGCAGGGCGTGGCGATCCGCATCCGCGACGTGGCCGACGTGGTGCTGGGGCGCGAGCTGCGCACGGGCGCGGCCACGGAAAACGGCCGCGAAGTGGTGCTCGGCACGGTCTTCATGCTGATCGGGCAGAACAGCCGCGCCGTCTCGCAAGCCGTCGACAAGAAAATGGTGGAGATCAACCGCAGCCTGCCGAAAGGCGTGCATGCCGTCACCGTGTATGACCGCACGGTATTGGTCGACAAGGCCATCAATACGGTGAAGAAAAACCTGCTCGAAGGCGCCGTGCTGGTGATCGCCATTTTGTTCCTCTTCCTCGGCAATATCCGCGCAGCCGTCATCACGGCCATGGTGATTCCGCTGGCCATGCTGTTCACGTTTACGGGCATGGTGCAATACCACGTGAGCGCCAATCTGATGAGTCTGGGTGCGCTGGACTTCGGCATCATCATCGATGGCGCCGTGGTGATCGTGGAAAACTGCGTGCGACGCCTGGCCCATGCACAGCAGAAACTGGGACGGTCCCTGACCTTGCAGGAACGGTTTCAGGAAGTGTTTGCGGCATCGCAAGAGGCGCGCCGTCCCCTGCTGTACGGCCAGCTGATCATCATGGTGGTGTACCTGCCCATTTTCGCGCTGACGGGCGTGGAGGGACGCATGTTTACGCCGATGGCCCTGACGGTGGTCATTGCGCTGCTGGGCGCCATGCTGCTGTCGATCACCTTCATTCCGGCCGCCGTGGCGCTGTTTATCGGCGACAAGGTGGCGGAGAAAGAAAACGCCCTCATGCGCGCGGCCAAGCGCTGGTATGCGCCGCTGCTGGACAAGGTGATGCGCAACACACCGGTCGTGCTGACGGGCGCGGCGGTGGCGGTCGTGCTGTCGGGCTTGCTGGCAACGCGCATGGGCAGCGAATTCGTGCCCAGCCTGAACGAGGGCGATATCGCCATCCAGGCCCTGCGCATCCCCGGCACCAGCTTGACGCAATCACTGGCCATGCAGCAGCAGCTGGAAAGCAAGCTGATGGCAAACCACAAGGAAATCGCGCGCGTGTTCGCCCGTACGGGAACGGCCGAGATCGCGTCCGACCCCATGCCCCCCAATATTTCCGATGGCTACATCATGCTCAAGCCACGCGACGCATGGCCGGAACCGACAAAATCGCGCGAGCGATTGCTGGCGGAAATCGAAGCGACGGCTACCAGTTTACCGGGCAATAACTACGAGTTTTCGCAGCCGATCCAGCTGCGCTTCAATGAGCTGATTTCCGGCGTGCGCAGCGACGTGGCCGTGAAACTGTTCGGCGACGACATGCTTGTCCTCGACAGCACAGCGGCGAAGATCGCCGGCGTGCTGGGCAAGATTGCCGGTGCGACGGAAGTGAAGGTCGAGCAGACCACGGGCCTGCCCATGCTGACGGTGCAGATCAACCGCGAGCAGACGGCCCGCTACGGTCTCAACATTGCCGACGTGCAAGCGGCGATTGCCACGGCCATCGGCGGGCAAGAGGCCGGTACGCTGTTCCAGGGCGACCGCCGCTTCGACATCGTCGTGCGCCTGCCCGACAGCCTGCGCAGCGACCTGGAGCAATTGAAGCGCCTGCCCATCGCCCTGCCCCTGGGTGCCGCGGCGGAAGGCCGTGCCCGCTTCATTCCGCTCGGCGAAGTGGCCAGCCTGCAAGTGGCGCCGGGACCGAACCAGATCAGCCGCGAAGACGGCAAGCGCCGCATCGTCATCAGCGCCAACGTGCGCGGACGCGATATTGGCTCGTTTGTCGCCGACGCCACGCAGCAGCTGCAAGCGCAAGTGGCCATTCCCGCTGGCTACTGGACCAGCTGGGGCGGCCAGTTCGAGCAATTGCAATCGGCCACGAAACGCCTGGAACTGGTGGTGCCCGTGGCGCTGGCGCTCGTCTTCGTGCTGCTGTTCGCCATGTTCGGCAACGTGAAGGATGGCTTGCTGGTGTTCAGCGGCATCCCGTTCGCCTTGACGGGCGGCATCGTCGCCCTGTGGCTGCGCGACATCCCCATGTCGATCTCGGCCGCCGTCGGCTTCATCGCCCTGTCCGGTGTGGCTGTGCTGAATGGCCTGGTGATGATCGCCTACATCCGCCAGCTGCGCGACCAGGGCATGCCCTTGCAGGACGCCATCCGAGAAGGGGCGATCACGCGGCTGCGGCCCGTCTTGATGACGGCGCTGGTGGCGTCGCTGGGTTTCGTGCCGATGGCCATTGCCACGGGCACGGGCGCCGAAGTGCAGCGTCCGCTGGCCACCGTGGTGATCGGCGGCATCCTGTCATCGACGGCCTTGACCTTGCTGGTGCTGCCGCTGCTGTACCGGCTCGCTTATGCCGCAAGAGGTAGGCCGGATTAGCGTGGCCGAAGGACACGCATAATCCGACACATTGTTGGCGCCGGTGGTGGCGTCGGATTACGCGGAACAAAGCCCCGCTAATCCGACCTACCGGGTCATGGCCGGCGGTAGCCGCCCTCGATCCAGTTCGCCGCGGAGGTCGCGTTGAACTTGAACGCGGCCGAGGTGCGCACCTTGGCGATCTGTTCGCCGTCGGCGTCATAGGCGCTCAGTTCCGCGTACGGGTGGTCTTCGTCGGGGACGATGTCGAACATCACCTTGACCTGCCCCTCGTCGGTGGCGACGAACAGGTTCTTGTGCAATTGCGCATGCAGCTGCTGCTCGTGGCGGCGCAGCACTTCCGAGGCCGTCTTGACCAGGGTATTGAAGGCGTTGACGTCGAGCGGCTTCGGGTTTTTCTTGTCGCGGCCCATGGTCCACGGACCCACGAGGGCCGGCTCCGGTTCGCCATCCTTGATCATGGCCACGGCCCAGCCTTCATCTTCCTCGTTCTTGATCACGCGCGCCGTCCAGCCATTGCCTACCCACAGGCGCGGCTCCTGGATCGGAGCGTCATTGTCCGGCTCGGCGGATTCGTCGGAAAAATCGGGGAAATCGGTACTCATGGCGGTGCTCGTGATGGAAGGTCGGGGCTAGCATGATAGTCGAAAACGCCCGCCCGTGCCGCCTCGCCGGCGGCATGGGTGAACGTTCAACACTTCCTTCCCGCACCTTCCCAGGCAACTGTCAGCACATGGACATGGCAGGCCGGTTGGGCCAGGTCAGCGGCGGACCGGGCGGCACCCAGCGCGGGTCGATGGCAGGCAGTGGCGCATGGTAACTAAAGGGATTGATGATGATCGGCGGTATCGCCGATGGCGCACCGACGGGCTCGGCGCAGGACTGCGTGGCGCTACGCTGGCGCGTGATTCGATGGTCGTGGGGGGATAGCGATTGATCCCCGGTATCTGCAAACAAAAGCATGTTGCCCTCCTTGCGAGAGTGAGGTATTCAGTATAGGACGGCTTGCGTACATTACAAGAAAAGAAATCTTGTTCCAGATCAGCGTTTTCTGACCGCCAGCGCCTTCCATACCGTGAAAATGACGGCCTGTCGCACGCCGCTGGCGGCATGCCGGGAGCGCCCCTACAGTGTGACCATGCAACACCCCATCACCCACACTGCGAGGCCTATCATGAAAAAACTGCTCACCTTCGTCCTCATCGTCATGCTCGCCTGCCTCTTCCTCGACAAGGTCGGCGGCAGCGACATGCACATGCAGCTCAACGGCGGCGATATCGACGGTCCGCTCGAGTGGCTGTTCGGCCTCGTGTTTGCCGGCGGCGGCTTGCTGATCGCCGCCATTGCCGTGGTGTGCGCCGCCGTCGTGACGGGCGTGGTGCTGGCCGGCGTGGGCGTGGTGCTGATCGCCGCCGTGGCACTGTGCGTGGTGCTGGCGCTGGCGCTGAGCACGCCCGTGCTGCTGCCGCTGCTGATACCCGTGGCCATCATCTGGCTCATCGTCAGCCGCAACCGCAAGCAGGCGCAAGCGCGTCAGCACAGCCTGTAATCACTGCGCCATGAACTTGCTGAGCACGCCGTCGCCGCCGCCATCGTTCTGTTCGATGCGGTTGCGCCCGCCCCGCTTGGCCCGGTACAGCGCCTCGTCGGCGCGCGCCAGCACGGCGTCGCAATCGGCATCGGTGCCGGCCATGGCGGCCATGCCGATACTCACCGTGATGGTGATCACAATGCCGCCATCGATGGTCAGCGAACTTTCCGCCACGCGCCGGCGCAGTCGTTCGGCAAACACGGCGGCGGCGCTCAGATCCGTACCCGGCAACAAGATGGCGAATTCCTCGCCGCCCACGCGGCCCGGTACGTCGACCTTGCGCAGCGCCTGGCACATCAGCGCGCCCAGGTGGCGCAGTACGGCATCGCCCACGGCATGACCATATTCGTCGTTGACGCGCTTGAAGTGATCGATGTCTAGCATCAGCACGCTGGCGCAGCTGGCCAGTTCACGCTGCAAGCGGGCATGCTCGTTTTCCAGCGACGCCATGAAGTGGCGCCGGTTCGGCAAGCCGGTCAGGAAATCCGTGGTGGCCAGCTGCAGCAATTCCGCGTTCATGCGCTTGCGCTCGGTGATATCGAGCGAAGACACCATGACGAAATCGAGGCTGCCCGCATGGCCGGGCATCACCAGCAAGCTCAATTCATTTTGCCGCGCCGCGCCATCGAGACGCACGAAACTGCTCTCGCACTCGTACAGGTGAGCGCCGCCAGCCAGCGCCAGCAGCGCGTCGCCGAAACGGGGCAAGGCGCTGTCGTCGAAATTCTGCGCCAGGCTCAAGGCGCCGCGGCGCTGGTCGTCCTCGTTGGCGCGCACTTGCGCCAGGGCGGCGCCGTTCGCGTCGATGATGCGCACCAGCCCCGCCAGCCGCCGCAGCGCATCGGGATTGGCCTGGAAGTGGGCGCCCAAGTCGCGCACGCCCGCTTGCTCGAGAGCATCGAGCGCGGCGCGCACGGCCGACCAGTCCTGTTCCCACAAGGCGACGGGCGCATGGTCGTACAGGCTGCGGAAACGCGCTTCTCCCGCGCGCAGGGCCAGCGCCACCTGCGCCTGTTCGATGGCCATGCCGGCCAGGTGCGCCGCCTCGCTCAGCCGCGCCAGATGCGCCGCCCCCGGCAAGGAGGGCTGGCGGTGATACGCCATCAGCACGCCGAGCATCTTGCCCGAGCCGCCACGCACGGGCTCGGCCCAGCACGATTGCAGCTGGGCCCGGTACGCCAGTTCCATCGTTTCCTGCGCATCGGCATGCAGGTCGCCGACGATCACGCGCTGACCGTCGCGCACGGCTTGCGCGGCGATGCCGTGCACGCCCTGAAGGGTGTCGAGGTCATGACCATGACTGGACAAGTTGAAAAACGCGGGCAAGCTGGGCGCCGCGCCCAGCACCAGGCGGTGGCGGCTTTCATCGAGCAGCAAGATGCTGCACAGCATGGCGGGATGGTCGGCTTGCACGCTCAGCACCACGCTTTCCAGCACCCGTTCCAGCGGCGCGCCCGTGGCCAGCATTTCCAGCACTTGCCGCCGCGTGTGTTCGCGCCGTTCCATCTGGCTGCGCTCGCTGATATCGCGGAAAGTCCACAAGCGCGCCTGTTCATTGCCCAGCTGCATGCTGCGCACATATTGCTCGACCACCCGTCCATCGCGCAGGTGCAGCACGTCGCGCCGCTCGCGGTGGCCGTGCGGCGCGTGGGCGCGTGCCCCGAGGAAAGGCGCCGCCTGCTCCAGCTGGCTTTCCACGTGGCGCACGAGCGCCGTGCCATCGGCTTGCCAGTCGAGCGCGTCGGGCACTTGCCACAGGTCGCGGAAGCGCCGGTTCGAGGTGAAGATGCGGCCGTTGACGTTGTCGACCAGAATGCCGTCGATGGTCGAATCGAGGATGCTGCGCAGCATGGCCTGGCTGCGCTGCGCCGCTTCGGCCATCGCCAGCACGCTGGCCTGCCCCTGCTCCAGCTGACCGGTCAGCTCGCTCGAGCGCGCCAGCGCCGCCTGGGCGCGGGCGCGCCCCGCCGCCAGCAGCCAGGCCGCCAGCGCCAGCACGATGCTGGCCAGCAAGCCTGTCCAGGCCACCAGACGCGGCCGCGCCAACAGCTCGCCATCGAAGCCCGGCATGGCGCGCACACGCAAGGTCCAGGGGCGGCCGGCGATGGTGATCACTTGCAGCGACACGAGGCTGTCCGACGCGGCAGACGACATGCCGCCCGGCAAGCTGTCATACATCAGGGCCGCCTCGGCCATTTGCGCGCCATCATAAATTTCCAGGTCCAGCTGGTGCGCGCTCTCGCCGCCCACGCCCGCCATCAGGTCGCCCATGCGGAACGGCGCAAACACCCAGGCGCGCAGGGCGGCGCGCCGCTGTTCCACGCTGGCATGCAGCAAGCCGTTGTCATACACGGGCAGCACGACGAGGAAGCCATGCGCCTGGGCGCTGCCGCCATCTTGCACCAGGTGGATCTTGCCCGTCATGGCGGCTTGCCCCGTGTCGCGCGCCTGCTCGAGCGCGGCGCGGCGCACGGGTTCGGACCAGATGTCGTAGCCGAAGGCCAGCAGGTTGCTGTCGCTCAAGGGTTCCAGATAGGTGATGGGCGCGTGCCAGGCGCGCTGGCCGGGCGGACGCACGGCATAGCCGGGATAGCCCTCGGCGCGCACGCCGGCCTCGTGCCGCGCCAGGGCTGCGCCGGGCAGCAGCGGCAGGTAACCGATGCCGTGGATGCCGGGAAAGTGGCGGTCCACCTGCTGCACCGCCAGATAGGCATGGAATTCGCGGCGCGTGACTTCCTGAGAACTGGCATACAGTCCCTGCACCCCGTGCAGCACCTGGATATAGGTCTGCATGCGGCCGGCGATGTTGCCCATCAGTTCGCGCACGCGGAAATCGAAATCGGCCTGCACCTGCTGTTCGCTGGCGTCGTGGGCGTTGCGCCAGGCGCCATACGTCAGTCCCAGGCACAGGGCCAGCACCAGCGCGGCCAATGCGCGCGGCCCCACCCAGTGCGACACTGGCTTGGCAAACCACGACGAAGACGCGCGTGTAGACATGACAGGCTGACAGACAGAACGGCATCAAACCATTTCACGGCCAGCAACATGGCTGGCAGCGGGCTGCACGACTACCATCGGTAGTCGATGAGAATGATAGTACGTTACAGCGAGCGCCCTTGCAATGCTGAATATTGTATTAAAAAGACCACACATTTCATCAATGCAATGATGTGTACTCCAGGAAAATTCGATGCCATGAAAACCATCTGCTCTCACTGGTATGATCGCCCCGCAATCCATCATCAAGGAGCCGCGTTTGCAGCAAGATAGCTGGCAGGGAACACTATGGCTGGCGCCGGACTTCGCCATCCTGCATGGCGCGGCGGGCGCCACGGACAGCCACGCCCATTACGCGCATCAATTGATGCTGAGCACGGGAGCACCCTTCACCGCCGAGCTCGACGGCATCGTCCACACGGCGCGGCACTTGCTGATCGACAGCCTGCGCCCGCACGCCATCCTGAGCGCGCAGGCCCCCATGCTGACCATCTACGCGGAACCGCAGCGCCTGGGCGGCGCGGCCCTGCTGGCGGCGGCCGCCAGCGCAGGCGTGCCCAGCCTCGACAGCCTGGCCGCCGCGCTGCAGGCGCAGCCACGCGAGCGCTTGCCCGATCCCCGCTTGCGGCGGGCGCTGGACAAGGTCGATGCGCTGCTGTCCGGCAAGGTCAGCGCGGCGGCCGTGGCAGAGGCCGCGCATTTGTCGCTGAGCCAGCTGGAACGCCTGTTCAGCGCTCAGCTGGGCTTGCCCGTGCGGCGGCTGGTGCTGTGGCGCCGTCTGCGCCTGGCCATCCGTTTCATCTTGCTCGGCAGCACCCTGACGCAGGCGGCCCACGGCGCGGGCTTTGCCGATGCCGCGCATTTTTCACGCACCATGCGTAGCCTGTTCGGCGTGCGCGCCGACCGCAGCTTGCGCCAGCTCGACGTCAAGCTGCTCGATTGACGACGCGATTGAGGGCCTGCTTCAAGCCGGCCGGCAACTCGGGCGCGCGCACGCCCTCTTCCGCGCGGAACGGTTCCAGCAGCTGCGGTCCATAAGCGACGGGATAATAGGGACGGCTGCCGATGCCCAGGTCCTCGCCCCGCATGCGGTAGCCGGGCGCGTCGAAGGCCGTGCCCAGCAGGCGGTCCCAGCAGGTAAAGAACAGGCCGAAATTCACGTCGCCGGCCGTGCCGTACTTCATGTGATGAAAACGGTGCAAAGGCGCCCAGGCAAACACGTGGCGCAGCGGCCCCATGCGCATGTCGACATTCGCGTGCTGCAGCAACAGCTGGATCGCCACGGCAAACGCCAGCACGGCCATGACCTTCTCCGGTATGCCCAGCAGCAGCAAGGGCAGCATGCCGCCGGCCGCTTCCAGCAGCAGATGCAGCGGATGTTTCATCCAGCCATTGAAACCGTACATGCGCTGCACGCTGTGGTGCACGGCATGCAGTTTCCACAGAAAATAATAGCGGTGGCTCAGGTAGTGCACGAGCGTGATGCCGCAGTCGGCAATCAGGATCGCCAGCAGCAACTGCGCCCAGAACGGCAACTGGACTGGCCAGAATGCGCCCAGCGCCAGGTGCCCGGCCAGCAGGGGAAAGGCGGCCAGGCCCAGCAGGTAGAGAGCTTCATTGACGAGCGCGTGCAGCGTATCGCGCCAGCCGTCGCCGTGACCGTCGTTCCACGCGCCGTCATACGGCGCATAGCGTTCGGCAAGAAAGGAAGTGAGCAGGGCCAGCAGCAGCAAGGGCGGCAAGACCCAGAAGGAATGTTGGCTAACCGCAATCAGGTAACAGGCGGCGCCGATGAAGCCGGCCCAGAACACGGGGCCGTACAGCACGGCAAAGAGGGATTTCATGGCAAGACGCTCCTGTGGCAAAAACCACAGCTTGGCTGCTCCCCCTGCCGCGCCGCTTGAAGAAACGGCGCAACCTGTTACTTCAAGGCTTTTCTCGCAGCATATTGCTGGTAGCCATTCGCGCGCAGGGCGCAGGCGGGGCAAGTGCCGCAGCCATAGCCCCAGTCGTGCAGCTCGCCCCGCTCGCCCAGGTAGCAGGTATGCGTGCCGCTGCGGATCAGGTCGACCAGCGGCTGGCCGCCCAGGTCTTCCGCCAGGTCCCAGCTTTGCGCCTTGTCCAGCCACATCAGCGGCGTTTCCAGTTTCAAACGCGTGTCCATGCCCAGGTTCAGGGCCACTTGCAGCGCCTTCATCGTATCGTCGCGGCAATCCGGGTAGCCGGAAAAATCCGTCTCGCACATGCCGCCCACTAACACCGTCAAGCCGCGGCGATACGCCACGGTCGCGGCCACCGTCATGAACAGCAAGTTGCGTCCAGGAACAAAGGTGTTCGGCAAGCCGTTTTCCTGCATGACGATCTCGACGTTCTGCGTCATGGCCGTATCGGAAATGGCGGAAATCAATGACAGGTCGATCATGTGGTCCTGGCCCAGGCGGCTGTCCCATTCGGGCGACTGCTGGCGCATCTGTTCCAGTACGCCGGGACGCACGGTCAGTTCGATCGCATGGCGCTGGCCGTAATCAAAGCCGATGGTTTCCACTCGGCTATAGTGTTTGAGAGCCCAGGCCAGGCAGGTGGTGGAATCTTGTCCACCGCTAAAGAGCACCAGTGCGGAGTCCGTTGCTAGCATAATTTCTTTCTTTTCAGTTTTATTCTATTCAATAGTGCGTGGGGAAACATGATTCCCATTGCAAAAAATACTTATTCGTCCGCCATCAGTTTACCTATTCCGGTAACATGCAGTCAGCATTTACTTATCTGGAGCACCATGTTTTCTGCACGACCCATACGGCATACGGCTGCCGGCAAGGCGATACGACCACGAATTTTGGCACAAGTAGTGGCAAAAGTAATGGGGCAACTGACACTGGCGGCCGCCGGCGGTGCCATATTGCTGTTTCCCATCGCCCATGCCCGCGCGCAGGAGGCAACGCAAGATGCTGCTCCAGAGAGCGCCAGCGCCACGGAAGCGGCGCCAGCGCCGCTGCAGTACGAGGTCAAGGTCAACGCGCCCGGCGACCTCGATGAATTGCTCGAAAAAAACCTGGACCTGGAACGCTTCCGCGGCAACCCGCGCATGGACCGCGAGCAATTGCGGCGCCTCGTGCGCGCTACGCCCGAAGAAGCCAAAAACCTCATCGCCACGGCCGGCTACTACACCCCCGTCGTCACGGTGCGCGTCGATACGACGGGCGCCAAACCCGTCGTTATCGTCGACGTCGACCCGGGCCAGCCCGCGACCATCGACAAGGTCGAGCTGGAATTGCGCGGCTTCGACCCCACGCCGCCGCTGGCCGCCAGCGAGCCCTACGATACGGAAGCCCTGAAGCGCAGCTGGGCCCTGAAGACGGGCAGCGTGTTTCGCCAGTCCGACTGGGAAGCGGCCAAGCGCGCGCTGCTGCGCGAAGTGGTGCAGACGCGCTACCCGCGCGCCCAGCTGGTCGATACGCAAGCCGTGGTCGATCCGGAAACGCACAAGGTCTCCTTGCTGGTCGTGCTCGACAGCGGCCCCGAGCTGCGCTTTGGCGAACTGCGCATCGAAGGCTTGAAGCGCTACGACGCCAGCATCATCCGCAACCTCGACAAGATACGCCCGGGCGAGTACTACAGCGAATCGGCGCTGCAATCGTTCCAGGCGCGCCTGCAGGACACAGGTTACTTTGCCAGCGTGGAAGTGAGCGCCGACATGAGCAGCATCCTCAGCGAGCAGATCGAAGCGGGCCAGGAAAGCCAGCAAGCCGATGCCGCCGGCGCCACGCCCGACGCCAAGCCGGCCAACCGCGGTCCCGCGCCGCTGCTGCCGCTGGTCGTGCGCGTGACGGAAAACAAGCAGCAGAACGTCAGCGCCGGTCTCGGTTTCAGTACGAATACGGGCAATCGCGCCCAGCTCAACTATGACAACCTGAACGTGTGGGGCACGCGCTTCAAGAGCGCGATCACCATGGAAACGAAGAAACAGGCGGCGCACGCCAATTTTTACTTTCCAACGACGGAGCGCGGCTACAACGACAGCGCGGGCGCCTCGTTCGAGCGCAGCGACATTTCCAACGAAATCACGGCCGTGACGACCATCTCGGCCAAGCGCAACTGGGGCGGCACCAACCTCGAGCGCAGCCTGACGTTCGAGTTCCTCAGCGAAGACAAGACCGTCGTGGGCCTGGAACAGACGCGCAGCAAGAGCTTGCCCCTGACCTACGCCATCACCAAGCGCAGCCTCGACAGCCTGCTGTTCCCCACCAAGGGCTATGTCATCAACGCCCAGGTTGGCGGCGCCCTGCTGCCCGTGCTGACGGACGAGCGCTTCGTGCGCGTGGCCGGCAAGGCCGTGTATTACCGTCCGCTCGGTGAAAAGGGCGAGCTGATCGTGCGCGGCGAAATGGGCGCGCTCGGTTCCAAGGAAAAACGCGGCGTGCCGGCCGTCTACCTGTTCCGCGCGGGCGGCGACCAGTCGGTGCGCGGCTATGCCTACCAGGAACTGGGGGTCAAGGAAGGCGACGCCACCGTCGGCGGGCGCTACATGCTCACCGGCAGCGCCGAATACCAGTACTGGTTCAAGCCGAAGTGGGCGATTGCCGCCTTCTATGACGCCGGCAACGCGGCCGATACCGTGAAGGTGGCCATGACACCGAAATCCGGCTACGGCCTGGGCGGGCGCTACAAGAGCCCCGTCGGCCCAATCAATGTCGACGTGGCGTATGGCCACGCCGTCCACGCTTACCGTTTGCACTTCTCTCTGGGATTCACTTTCTGATGTCCGATATTACTACCGAGTCCCACGACGCCGCGCCGCCACCGCCGGCAAAAAAACCGCGCCGCTGGGTGCGCTATGTGCTGATCGCCGCCGCCACCGTGGCCGTGCTGCTGGGAGGCGCCTTCTGGTTCCTGGGGCGCGAATCGACCTTGCAGATGCTGGTGCAAAAAGTGGCCAGCGCCAGCGGCGGCGAGATCGAAGTGTCGGGCGTGTCCGGCTCGCTGTACAACCGCATGCACCTGGGCCACGTCAGCTACCGCAGCAAGACGCAGCACATCACGGCCGACAATATCGACATCAACTGGTCGCCGTTCCAGTTCTTCTCGGAAGGCATTGCCATCAGCGAACTGCACGTGGCCAGCCTGTCCGTGGAAAGCACGGCGCCGTCCGAAGAACCGTCGACCATGCCTACCAGCCTGGCCGCGCCGTTCAAGATCGGCATTGCCGACGCGCGCCTGGACAAGGTGACCCTGGTCAGCGCGGGCGGCAACACGGTGTTTGAAAAAATCCACTTCACCTTGTCGGGCGACAAGTCGCAATGGCAGCTGGAAGACGCCTCGGCCCTGACGCCGTTCGGCCAGGCCACGGCCAGCGCAACAATTGCAGCCACGCAGCCATTCAAACTGTCAGGCAAGGCCGGCTTGACGCAGCTCAACCCTGCCGCCGGCGAAAAACCGGCCGCCCTGGCGCTGCAGCTGGGCGGCGACTTGAACGTGCTGAATGTGACGGCCAAGGGCAGCGCGGGCGCGGCCACGGCCGACGCCCAGCTGGCGCTGGCGCCGTTCGACCCCGTCATCATCCTGCGCTCAGCCAGCATCAAAGGCCGCAACATCAATCCGGGCAAGTTTGACGCCACCTTGCCGCAGGCGGACCTGAGCCTGGAACTCGACGCCGCCATCGACACGCGTCCCAACGCGCAAACCGTGTCGGGCAAGCTGGCCATCCTCAACCACGCCACACCGGGTCCCATCGACCAGCAAAAGCTACCGCTGCGCCAGTTCGAAGCGCGCCTGGGCGGCACCCTGACGGCCACGACCCTGGAGTCGGCCATCATCGATTTCGGCAATGCGGGCAAATTCACGGGCAGCGGCAAGCTTAACCGCGACGCGGCTGACGCACCCATCGGCAATGCGCAGCTGACCTTGCACACGGACAAGATCGACTTGCAGCACATTTACAGCAGCATCAACAGCACGAAAATCGTCGGCGACATCGTGCTCGACAGCGACGGCAAGACGCAGACCCTGCGCGCCAAGCTCGGCGAAGCCAAGCTGCGCCTGGACGTGGAAGCCGCCCTGGCCGACTCGCTCGTACAATTGCGCAAGGCGACCTTGCAAGCAGGCAAAAGCAGCGTCAACGCGACGGGCCAGATCAGCCTGAAGGACGAGCAGCCATTCAAGGCCGTGGCCAGCACCAGCCGTCTCAATCCCGCCGACTTCGGCGCCTTCCCCGTGGCCGACCTGAACCTCGACGTGCGCGCCAATGGCCACGTGGCACCGCAATGGCTGGCGAATGCGGACTTCACCGTGCGCCCCAGCAAGCTGCTTGACCAGCCGTTGTCCGGCAAGGGCAAGTTGACGGCCGACGCGGCCCACTTCAGCGGCATCGACGTGCAATTGGCGCTGGGCAAGAACAACGTGACAGCCAAGGGCAACTTTGGCGGCGCCGGCGAAAAACTGAACTGGAACATCGATGCGCGCCAGCTGTCCGCCCTGCAGAGCGACTTGCTGGGCACGGTACTGGCCAGCGGCGTGGTGCAAGGTACGATGCAGCAGCCGCGCACGAGCTTTGTTGCCGATGCGAAGGGCCTGGGCCTGACCAGCGGCAAGCGCCCTGCGCCCGACAGCGCCATCCACGCCAGCGGCGAAGTGGGATTGACGGGAGCCAAGCAGCAGGCGGAACTGAAAGTGGCGGGTTCGCTGCAAAAGATCAATCCGGCCGCCTTTGGCGCATCGCTACCCAACGGCAACGTCAATGCGGACTTCAACGGCAGCGGCCGCCTGACGAGCGACTGGCAAGTGGCCCTCAACCTGGCCCTGCGCGAATCGACCCTGCAAAACGCGCCGCTGGCCGGCTACGCCAAGCTGTCGGCCAATGCGAAACGCATCGACAGCGTGGATACGGAATTGCGCCTGGGTCCGAACAGCCTGCTGGCAAAGGGCGCGCTGGGCGGCGCCACCGACAAGCTCACCTGGAAACTCGATGCGCCGCAACTGTCGACCCTGGGCCCCCGTTTTGCCGGCGTGCTGCAGGCGGCCGGCTCCGTCTCGGGCAAGATGGACGCGCCCGCCGCGCAGCTGACGCTCGATGGCCGTGACCTGACCTTCTTTGGCGACCAGCAACTGAAATCCATCAAAGGCAGCGCCAGCGTGGGCGCCGGCCAAGGCGCGCTCGACCCCATGGTCAGCAGCCTGGAGATCACGGGCTACAGCACGCCCACCTTCAAGCTGGCCAGCGCCCGCCTGGGCACGACGGGCACGCGCGGCAGCCATACGGTGAGCCTGGCGGCGCGCAACGACGACTTCGACGCCACCGTGCAAATCCGCGGCAGCCAGAGCGGCGCCAGCTGGACGGGCACGATCGACAGCCTGCAAAACAAGGGCCGCTATGCGCTCGTGCTGCAAGCGCCCGTGCCCGTCAAAGTGGCCGGTCCTGCCGGCAGCGGCGTGGCGGGCCTGGGCCAGCCCGAGCAGATCAGCGTGGGCAACACCGTCATCAAATTGCCGGCAGGCAGCATCACCATGCAAAACCTCGTCAAGAACGGCCCCCGCTGGACCAGTTCCGGCCAGGCGGCCGGCGTGGCGCTGACCTATCTGGCGCAAGTGATCCCCGCGCTGCAAGCCAATGCCCGCAGCGACCTGACCCTGGGCGCGCAATGGTCGCTCGACATGCAGGTGCCGACGGCCAAGCAGAAAGATCCCTCCCTGGCCGGCATGCTGCACATCTACCGCGAAAAAGGCGACGTGACGGTCGGCGTGGAACAGCCGCTGGCGCTGGGCTTGCGTACCCTCGATGCGCGCATCGACGTGGCCAACCAGCAACTGCGCCTGGCAGTGAAACTCGATGGCGCGCGCGCGGGCCAGAGCGATATCAACGCCACCGTGCAAATGTTGGGCGGGCGCATCAGCAACGACAGCGCCCTCTCGCTGACAGGCACCACCAGCATCGATACACTGGCCTGGCTGGCGCCGCTGACGGGCCAGCCAGGCCTGGAACTGGGCGGCGCCTTGAAGGTGGCCTTGTCCGGCAGCGGCACCATCGGCGCACCGCAATTGAATGGCGACATCAATGGCAGCAAGCTGCTGGTGAACTGGGCCGACCAGGGCTTGAAATTGCGCAATGGCGTACTGCAAGCCAAGCTGGCCGGCGATCAATTGCAATTGCAGCGCCTGAGCTTTGACGGCGGTGACGGCAAGGTGCAGGCAGATGGCTGGGTACGCTTTGCGAATGGCGAAGCAAGCCTGGAATTGAAGTTGATGGCCGACCGCCTGCAGGCGCTGTCGCGCCCCGACCGTACCTTGATCCTGTCGGGCAACAGCACCCTCGTGCGCAACGACAAACGTTTCAGCTTCGAGGGCAAGTTCAAGGCCAACCGCGCGCTGATCGAACTGGCGCCGCAAGACACGCCGACGCAAAGCAGCGACGTGGTGGTGCTGGGCAAGGAAGTCAAGGGCGGCAAGGAAGCGCCTACACTGCCCCTGAATATCGACCTCGAGTTCGACCTGGGCAACGCCTTCCATCTGCGCGGCATGGGCATCGACGCGGACCTGGCGGGCAATGTGCGCGCCAGAGTCATCAACCGCGCCGCGCCGCGCGTGACGGGCAGCATCAAGGTCACCAGCGGCCAGTACGCGGCCTACGGGCAAAAGCTGTCGATCGAGCGGGGCTTGATCGCCTTTACGGGCGCCTATGACAACCCGTCGCTGAACATCCTGGCCGTGCGCAAGCGCCCCGAAGGCGAGGCGCTGTCGGAAACGAACGTGGAAGCGGGCGTGGAAGTGCGCGGCACGGCCCAGGCGCCGACGGCCAAGCTGGTATCCACGCCGAGCGTGTCGGACAGCGACAAGCTGGCCTGGCTGATTTTGGGTCACGGCGCGGAAACGGCGGCCGGCGATGAAATGGCCTTGCTGACGACGGCCGCAGGCGCCCTCTTCGGCGGTTCCGGCGGCGGCTTGCAAGGCAAGCTGGCCAATTCGCTGGGCCTCGATGAAGTGGGCCTGTCGCAGGCACAGGGCCTGGAAAGCACGGTCGTCACCGTCGGCAAGCGCCTGTCCTCGCGCGCCTACCTGACGTTCGAGCAAGGCACGAGCACGGCGACGAGCCTGGTCAAGCTGCGCTACAAACTGAACCGCCGCATCACTTTGCAGTTCCAGACGGGCACGAACAATGCGCTCGACGTGTTGTATACCTGGGCGTTCGATTGATTCGCTGATTGATTCAACGCAAGCGAAAAACACAAAGGGCGCCTCGGCGCCCTTTTCTTTGCTCTAACGCAAACAGCTTACTCCGCCACGTCGAGCCCCCGCTCGATCATGCCTTCGACGTAGGCGCGCAGGTATTGTTCCAGTGCGGGGCCGGACAACACGTTGGCCGTCAGCGCGCCGTGCGGCGAGCCTTTCAGCACGCCGTCGTGGTACACGCGCGCAATCCAGGCCACGTCCGCACCCTGGGTGTAATCGAGCTCATAGTCGAACGATTCTCCGCTGACTTTGCGTGTGTAGACTTCCTTGACAATTGCCATCTAAAACAGCCTTTCTTGACGAGTTTCACTGGGATGCGGGTGCGGCACGGGATCGTCCTGCGGCACCGGGTGCACGGGCCCCGGGTGGCGCCCGGGCGCTTCTTGCGGCTCCGGCGCCGGCATGGGTTCATCGACGGGCGCCGGGTCGGGCGCGCGGTGGGTATGGATGACTGACATGGCTGGCCTCCCTGCAGACAAAGGAAGACCATACCACGAGATGCGCGCCGCTGCCCTTATTTGCCGGCCGGCTTGACGTCGGCGGCCGGTGGCGCCGCGTTCTTCACATATTTCTCCAGCCAGTTGTTGCTTTCATACAGCATCTGCATGATCGATTCGCGCGCGCGGTAGCCGTGGCTCTCGTTCGGCAGCATCACCAGGCGCGCCGTGCCGCCCAGTCCCTTGACGGCCTGGAACATGCGTTCGCTCTGGATGGGGAAGGTGCCCGAGTTGTTGTCCTGCTCGCCATGGATCATCAGCAGCGCATCCTTGATCTTGTCCGCGTAATTAAACGGCGACATGGCCTGGTAGACGGCCGGTGCCTGCCAGAACGAGCGCTCTTCCGCCTGGAAGCCGAACGGCGTCAGGGTGCGGTTGTAGGCGCCGCTGCGGGCGATGCCGGCGCGGAACAGCCGCGTGTGCGCCAGCAAATTGCCCGTCATGAAGGCGCCATACGAGTGGCCGCCGATGGCGATGCGGTTGCGGTCGGACACGCCACGGCGCACCACTTCGTCAACGGCCGCCTCGGCGTCGGCCACCAGCTGCGGCAGATACGTGTCGTTCGGTTCCTGCTCGCCATTGCCGACGATGGGGAACGATGGATTGTCGAGCACGGCGTAACCCATGGACAGGAAGGCGGCCGGGCCCCAGTAGCTGACGGCATTGAATTTGTACGGCGAACCCTTGGTCTGGCTGGCGGCGCTGGCCGTCTTGAATTCCTGCGGATACGCCCACATCAGGGTCGGCAGCGGGCCATCGCGTTTCACGTCGTAGTTCGGCGGCAGCATCAAGGTCGCCGTCAAGTCCACGCCGTCGGCGCGCTTGTAGCGGATCAGCTCTTTCTGCACGTCCTTCAATTGCGGCAGCGGATGGGGGAAATGCGTGAGGGCCGTCAGCTGCGCCGCGCCCTGCTGTTTCAGGTTGCGCACGTAGTAATTCGGCTGCTCGGTCGGCGATTCGCGCGTCGACAGCAAGCGGCTGCCATCCTCGTCCAGCACGGCCACCACGTTTTCATAATATGGCGCGGCGCTCTGGAACAGGCGCTCCTTCTGTTTCGTCGCCAGGTTCAGGCGGTCGATGAAGGGACGGTCGCCTTCCTTCGAAGCACCCTGGCCGTCGAGCAGGATGGAACCATCGGCGGCGATGAGCAAACGCGGCAAGCCGGCAGCGTCCGCACGCATGACGGGCTGGCCCGGATCGTTGTAGCGGTCTTCGAAGGAACCGGCGTACACGAGGTCGGCCGGCGCGGAAGGTTGATCTGGCGAAATCCTCCACTGCTTGACGGCGCGCGTCTTGTACCACGCTTCGCTGAGCAGGGCCAGGTCGCCGCGGCCCCAGGCCACGCCCGCATAGCGCGAAGCCAGCCTGGCCAGCACGGCCGGCTTGGCGGTGAACGGCGCCGCCTGCGTGTAGACGATGTCGCGGATCTCAGCCGCCTTGGCCGGGTCTCCGCCATCCTGCGCTTCGGCCCACACCAGGGTCGCTGGCGCATCGACCCGCCAGCTGACGGAGCGCACGCCGGCGGACACGGCATCATTGCCTGGCGGCAGGCCTTCCTCCAGCGGCAGGGCCGCCACCGCATGCACCACCTTGCCAGTCAGGTCGCGCACATCGATCTTGTGGGCAAAGTCATGCGCCGGCACGATATACGAATACGGACGCACGATGCTGGTCGTCAGCAGGTGCTTGCCATCGGGCGAAGCCGACACGCGCGAGAACTGGCCCGGCTGGCCGACGAGGCGCTGCTTGCCCGCCACGTCCAGCAAGGCCAGCTGCACGGTGATGTAGTGTTCGAACAGCTGCGCATCCTGTTCGTTTTTCAGCAGGTCGGGATAGGTACGCAATTGCTTGACGCCGCCGCCCGGCACGCTGTCCTGGATGGACGGGCCCGTCGGAATGCCGCTCGCCACGGGCGCCGCGCCCAGCTTGGCCGGTTTCAGTTGCACCAGCAAGGTCTTGCTGTCTGGCATCCAGGAAAAGCCGCGGCCATACACGGTCGACAAGGATTGATTGCCCAGCTTGCGCGCCGCTTTCGTCTGCACGTCGAGCAGCCACAATTCCACGCCCGACTCCTTCACGCCCTTGGCGGGATCGGCAAAGGCGATGTGCGTAAACGCCAGGTAGCGCTGGTCGGGCGACCAGGCCAGGTCGGCGATGCGGGGCGATGCGGGCAAGCCGCTGACCTTGATTTCCTTCTGCGTATCGATGTCGAGCAGGCCCAGTCCCGTGTGAAAGCTGAAACGGCTGGCCGAATACGTGCGCGGGTTGATGCGCAAGCCCGCCAGCTTCAGTTCCGGCTGCGCCACTTCGCTGATGCTGGGCAAGGATGGCGTGGGCAGCACGGCGGCCAGGTTGCGTTTCGGGCTCAGGCTCAGGGTCGGCGCGCGCGGCGCATCGACGATGGCTTGCAGTGGCGCTGGCGGGGCTTGATAGGCGCCATCTTGCGCCATGGCCAGGGAAGACGAGGCCATCAGGCCGACAGTGATGGGAAGCAAAGGCAAACGAGTAGACATGGAACTCCAGTGTATGAAGGTGGCGACAACAAGCGGGCGCACCGCACCGCTCATGGCGGCGCATTGTGACAAAGCATATTGCGTTCATGCCATGTAAATGTCAATCAGCAACTTTTGCCGTTTGACAAGCATCGCCGCCCGTCCCCATCTGGCTTACAATCGCTGTTTTACCCGCACCCGAATGCCTACATGGAAACCACTACCCTCGCCCTGCTGTTCCTGGTCCCGCTGCTGGTCTGGCGCATTTATTCGCGCCTGAAAAAACTGGTGGCGCGCCAGAAGTCGCAGTTGTGGCGCCATTGGAGCGTGGCGATCGTCTTTCCCGCGCTGCTGCTGTTCCTGGCGACGACGACGAAATTCGAGCTGTTGCCCCTGTCCAGCCTGGGCGCGGGTGCGCTGGCCGGCGGCTGGCTCGGCGTGCTGGGCTTGAAACTGACGCGCTTCGAACAGGTCGGCAAGGACTTCTTCTTTACACAGCACCGCTACCTGGGCCTGGCCATCACGATGCTGTTCATCGCCCGCTTGCTGTACCGCGGCATGGAAATCTACCTGAACACGCGCCTGGACGTGCCCGTGCCGCCGCCGCCGTTCGGCCAGAGTCCGCTGACCATGGCCGCATACGGCCTCGTCATCGGCTACTACGCCGTGTATGCGTGGGGCCTCGTGCGCTGGCGCCAGCGCAACAAGCCGCTGCAAGCGGCCGAGTAAGCCGGGTCAGTAGTACTGGCACAGGCCCGTACACGTCGTCACCGACAGCGCCTGGCGTATCGTCGCCAAGGCCGGCGCCAGGGCGGGATCGAGATCCTTGTCCGCATCGGCCAGGCTGGTCAGCAAACGCTCGCGCAAGGGCGGCGCCATCAGATTGGCATTCGCCGTGGCGTGCTGCGCGGCCGCTTCCAGCATCATTTTCTTTTGCGCCACGCTCCAGAGCGGCACCTGCATGAACTGCAATACGCCAGTGTAAACAATGGCCGTATTCTTGCTGAACGCCCGCGCGCGCAGACGCTCGGGCCCGCTCACCGCATCGGCCGGCTGGGCGCTGAATTCCTGCTCCATCAGCCCAATCAAATGGCCATGGCAATGCATGCTGAAAGCAAACAAGGTGCTCATTTCATCGCCGTAGCTGGCCAGGTTCTGCGTCATTTGCTCCCTGCGCGCCTGCTGCAATTCGGCGCCGGACAGCGGCAAGGGCCGTTCGAGGCCAAACGCATAGTATGTTTTCCCCAAACGCATGGCCTTTTCGCATACGGCCACGCTCTGGTTGACGTCCTGCAGCGCCGCGACGGGCGCCTGGAACAGGCGCGGGCCGTCGGCGATATGGGCAAACAGCTGCGCCACGGCAGGGTCGCCCAGGCGCGGCAAGCCGCTTTGCGGCGTGGCCTTGGCCATCAGCGCTTCCAGCTGGCCGCTCGCTTGCTGAAAATCGGTATAGCTGTCGGCGAAGGCGGCGGGCGCCACGAGGGCGGAGGAAAGGCAGAACAAACGGCCGAGGCGGCGCAGCGGCATGGAAATGGACAGGGACATGGGATCAGGAAAACACTATTGGATAACAGGCAATTATAGGCAATCTGTATCCATAGTGCATTTAATTGCTTTTACGCCAGCATTTCTCAAGCGATGATGGTGACGCGCGGCCAGCGCGCCGCATAGTTTTTGCTGGCCAGGCGCTGCGCATAGCCGTCTTCGCTGATACGCGCCGGGTTGCGCCGCACCACCATGTCGAACAGGTCATCGAGGCCATGCGGCGCGATGATGCCGATCTCGCCATCAGGCTGCAGATGGATGCCGACCGAAGTGGCAAACTCGGGCCAGGAAGCGATGGCGTCATCGAGCGACAGCAAGGGCGGCACGGCGTAGCCGAACTCGTCTTCAAACCACAGGTGCACCCTGGCCTGGTTGCACACTTCCCACGGCACGCCGGGCAGCACCGTTTCCAGGCGCTGGCGCAGTTCCACCTCGCGCCGGGCTTGCACATCATGCGCATCGAAATACGCCACGTCGACGTCGCTCAATGCCGACGGTTGCGCGTAGCCGTGCAAGGCGTCCCACACGAGGTTGCGCACGGCGCCGGCGCCGATGCAGCAGTGGGGCAAGCCCAGCTGCGCCACGGCGTGCAGGGCCTGCATGCACCACGGCGTGGCGCGGGCGATGGCGCGCAGGCGCGCGGCCAGCGCTTCCTGCGTGCTCATTCCTATGGCCGGATCTGCGGCGCCACGCCGTCGTGGTCGCCCGCGCCTTCGACATTGCCGAAGTACACGTCCAGGTCCTGCTTCGGATGGAAGTTGCGCAGCTTGACTTGCAAGGTGGTGGGATTGATCTTGGTGAACGTGCCGGGGAAGCACAGACTGACCAGCTCGTCCGGCTTGCCCTTGATCAGGTTCAAGGTAAAGTCTTCGATGCCATTCTTCCAGGTATTACCCGTCGTCAAAATGTACGACACCCAGACAGCATTGACGAAGCCGCTTTCGCCCTGCTTGGCCGCCAGGCGGTTCCACGTCTTGTAGAAGGCCTTGTCGCCGCAGTATTTCTTTTCAAAGGTATTGCCATCGCCCAGGTAGGATGCGCCCGGGCCGGCCGCGACGAACGGCGCATATTGATGGCGCACGCGCACGACTTTGCCGGCGGGGAATTTCTGCTGCCACAGGTAGATGACTTTCACCGTCCAGGCCGGCACCCATTCCTCGTCGTACAGCTGGGCCAGCAAGCCTTCGCGGATCATGATCTTGCTTTGCGCTGCCGTCAGCGGCGCCACTTTCTTGTCGAACGGGGTGTGCGACGGGAAATAGGCGATCTGTGCGTCCGACAAGCCCAGCTGGCGCAAGCGGGCCGTCACGTCGGAGCTATCGAGCTTGGCGACGAAGGTGGTTTTGTAATCCTTGCGCTTGCCATCCACGTCGACCGTAAACTGCTGCGGCTGGCCGTAATACG
Source organism: Janthinobacterium lividum (assembly GCF_011601275.1). Taxonomy (GTDB): domain Bacteria; phylum Pseudomonadota; class Gammaproteobacteria; order Burkholderiales; family Burkholderiaceae_D; genus Janthinobacterium; species Janthinobacterium lividum_E. The sequence goes on from NZ_JAAOLY010000014.1 coordinate 118,296, forward strand.
TGGGCGAACCATGGTAGCCGGCCGAGTATTCGGGCAGCGGGAAGAAGATCGTCTCTTCCACATCCTTGGTCGATTCATTGAGGAATTCGTACTCGACCTTGATCAAGTCCGTGCTCACGCTGAGCACTTCCTTTTTCATGGCCACGGCATCCGTCTTGCCGAACAGGATGCCGCCCGCGCTGACGGAACCGATGCCGTCGTTGGCCACGGCCGCGCCGGCCAATGCCAGCGACAGGGCCGCAGCCAGAATGAGCTTGCGCACGGCCATCACGCCACCTTGCCCGGCACGGGTTCGACCCGGCGCTGCAGCACGAAAATCGGTTGCGCCCATTGGGTATCCTTTTTCTTCTTGCTGGTGATCAAAGTGAGCTCCGACGGATCGTAGACATCCGTGTTGTGCGTCAACGGCGTCGTCATCAGGTATTGCGCTTCCGTGTTTTTCAGAAACTCGCCAACCAGCTGAATGTTGCGGATATCGAGGTGGGCAAACGGTTCGTCGATGAAGACGAAGCCGCCGGAACCGTCTTCCGATTTCAGCAAGCCGATCAGCAGCACCAAGGACTTCATCACTTGCTGGCCGCCCGACGCTTCGCCATCGTTCATGCCGATGACGCCCTTGCCGTCGAACTTGAAGCGCACGTGCAAACCCGCCTGCGACAGCTGCACGTCGTCGTTTTCCAGGCGCACGGGGTCGGCATGCACTTCGATGCCGGCCAGTTCGCCCAGCTCCTTGATGTTCTTGCTGTACGTCTTGATGGTGTAGCGCAAGCGCTCCATGTAGGCGCCGCGGGCATTGCCCGTCGCTTCGATGGCGCGGTTGTTCTGGTAGCGGCGCTCGTCCGTTTCCGACTGGCGGCCGTGCAGTTGGTCCGACAGGCGGTGATGCTGGTCGATGACGGTCGCGTCGAGTTCCCAGTCGTCGCGCGCCAGGCTGTTTTGCAGGCTGGCCACGCGCAGATCGACCTGGTGCGCATTCTGGTGCTCGGCCACGAGCGCGGCGCGGCGCGCGGGACGACGCCAGCTTTTCGGCAGATGGCGCCACGCATGACGCAAGGCCAGCAAGGCGCGCGCATGCTCGGCGCGCTGTTCAATCTGCTTCTTGTAGCCGAGACGCGACCCCGCTTCCGCTTCCGACAAGGCCAGGCGCGCGTTTTGCCACACCGTATCGGCACGCGTGCGCGCCACGGTGGCGTTCTTGGTGAGGTTCTGCAACTCTCCCAGGCGCCCGCCCACTTCCAAGCGCTCTTCCTTGAGCGGCTTGGAATTGCGCAGCGCTTCGGCGAATTCTTCCTGGCGTGCGCTCAGTTCCTTGGCCGCGTCGACGCCGGCGATGCGCGCCTTCAAGGCGCCCACTTCGGCCGCCAGTTTCGAGATCGCCAAAGTCAGCGTGTCTTCCTGTCCTTCCAGTCCCGGCAAGGAGCGCAACAGCGCTTCGAGGCGGCCGCTGCGGCCAGCCTGGCCGAAGCGATAGCGCGACGCTTCCACGAACAGGGAACGGCCGCCGCGGCGTTCGCGGTGATAGGCCTCGGGCGTGATCCACTCTTCGTGGTTGCCCAGCTTGAAGCCTGCTTCGACGGAATCGACGCGCGCAATGCGCGACAATTGCTCGATCAGCCAGCTCGGCACGGGTGCGGAGAATTTCACCACGGCCAGCAAGCTTTCGTCTTTCGCCACTGGCGCCGTGACCAGGTCGGGCACGATGAAATGGCGGTAGCGCTCCTTCTCGGCCAAACGGTAGGCGCTAGACGCATCCTTGGCCTTGTCGAGCAGGACGACGGAGGCGTAACCGCCCAGCACGCCTTCGACGGCGCCCTGCCAGCGGCTGTCCGTCACTTCGACGATGTCCGACAGCATCGCGTGGCTGATCCCCGCGTCGCGCAATGCACGGCGCATGCCGCGCACATTGTCCGGCTCCGGCATGGCCGTCTTGCCTTGCAGCGCTGCAATCGTCGCCTGCTCGCCCGCGATGCGGGCCGACAGAGCGTCGCGCTGCTGGCGCTGGCGCAGCAGTTCCGCTTCCTTCTGTTCCAGCTGGGCCGCCACTTCGGCGATGTCGCTGCCCGAGTCGGCCGCCAGCTTCTGCAAACGGTCCTTCTGTTCCAGCAAGCTGTCCAGCGGTTTCAGCTTGGCATTGATCAGTGACAAGCGGCTCTGCAAACCAATGGATTCCTGCTCCAGCAGAGTCTCGTTCATCTGCGCGTCGGACAGGGCCTTCGCCTGTGCCGCCAGCGCATTGCGTTTATCCGTCAACTGCTGATCGGCCTGCGCCATCGGTTTGCGCGCATCGCGCAATTGCCGGCTGGCGATGGCAGCCTTTTCGCGCGCCTCATGGTACTGCAGGCTGGGCAGCACTTCTTCCAGCAGGTTGCGGCGCTCTTTATGCAAGCCTTCCCACTGGTGGTAATTGGCCACGCGCAGGCGCAAGCCTTCCAGATTGGTTTTCGACGCTTCCAGTTCCGTCTCGAAACGTTTCAGCTCCACTTCCGTGTCGCGCTGGTGGCGTTTGGCTTCGTCGTAGGCGTCCAGCACTTCCTTGTCGCCAAAGACCTGGAACACCAGGTCAAGCAGCTGGCGCGGCGCGTATTCGCACAATTTGTCCGTCTCGCCCTGCTCCAGCGCCAGCACTTTCGACATGGCCGGCGACAGGCCCGCATTGGCCAGGCGCTTGCGGTAGTTTTCCACGCCGAGCCAGTCGTTGGCGTCCGTGATGTCCTCGATCTGCACATTGCCTGGACGCATCAGATACTGGCGCTTCCAGTCGCCGCCATTTTTCTGGATCTGGCAAAACAAGGTCACTTCATCGTCGCTGAAAAAACCCGAGCTGCGGAACGGCCGGTTCGACAGCTGCTTGCCCACGTTCTTGTTGTCGACCACGGCGCGCAGCCAGGCCGTCTGCTGGCCCGAGTGGCGCGCATAGTGTTTATACGTGCGCCCCATCGAGCAATCGAGGCCGAACAGGGTGCGCAAGGCATCGAGCAAGGTGGTCTTGCCGGAACCATTCTGCCCCGCGATGGTGATGATCTTCGCGTCGAGCGGGATATTCTTGATGCGCTGCCAGTAATCCCAGTGCACCAGTTCAAGTGATTTGATATGAAACATGGGCGCTTTCAGTGAGGAAGGTCGGACGCGGGCTCGTCGCCAGCGTCAGGCAGATCGCCGATGTCGGCGGACAAATCAGCGGATAAGTCAGCGTCGAGGTCGACGGCCACCAGGCGCGCCGGCGCCCGCTTGAACACGTCGGCCAGGGCGCCATTGATGATGCGCTCTTTCAACACGTCCGTGTCCATCATCAGGTCCAGCAGCGGACCTTCCAGGATGAAGTCGCCGCGCCGCTCGATAAAGCCCAGCTTGGCCAGGGTGCCCAGATTCATGTCCATGCGCGTCTTCTTGCCCAGCTTATCGCCGAAGTCCGACAGCAGCGCCTTGTAGGAAATACCGATCGACGCGTCTTCCGCGCGCGGCAACGGCCGTTCCGTGCCGAACATATCGTTCTGATCGTCGTCCGCGTGCTGGTGCGTTTCCTGGCGTTCGCGCTTGGGCAGGATGATCTGCGCCCACAGCACCACCAGCAAGGCCACGCCATCGCGGGCCAAGCCAAAATTATTGTTTTGCCACACGTCGCGCGCGCCGAAGATCTTCGGCTCGATGGTGCGCGTCAGGGCCAAAGTCACGTGGTCGGCATATACGTTGTCGAGCAGTTTCAAGCCGCAGGCCAGCAATCGCGCATCGATCTCGGCGCGGAACAGTTCGTCGGACAGCACGCGCTTGACGAGCTTGTCGTCGCGGCGCAGGGTTTGATGCGTGAGCAGGCGCGCAATCAGGATTTGGGAATCGTCATTCATCAAAGGTGGCGCCATCTAAATCAAGTGAAACATTCAGTGAAAGCGAGGCGATCGACATGGCCGCCACGTGGGGGTCGGTCAGTTGGACCATCTCGTCGGTCGGTGTAAAGGTAATCGGCAAGCGGGCCAATTCGGCCGTCGAGCCTTGCAAGCTCGCCTCGGACACGTCGCCCAGCAGCGGCAGCATCGAGGCGCGGTACGAGGCCACGGCAAAGCTGGCCGGCAGCAGCGAATCCTGCACGGGCACCGATTTCGGCCCCTCTTCGCCGATGCTGGGGAAATTGCCCAGGCTGGCGAAGTTCGACAGGCGGTCCAGGAGGTCATCGAGTTCGAGTTGCATGGCGGGACCGTCGCTGATGGTGGTGGGCGCGTCTTCCCCGCTGGGCAGGCCCGTGTTGGTGACGCCTGCCGCCCGTTCGGACAGCAGTTCCGTTTCGGCCACGTCGATCATCTCGGCCGGCGTGGAGAACAGGGGCACGACGGGCTGGTCGATGGCGCCTTCGGCCAGGCTGGCCAGATCTTCATGCAGCAAGAGCCAGCGTTTGATGTCCGTGGTAGACAGGCCCGACTGGCCCAGGTGCACGCGCTGGCGCTCGATCTGGTTCAGGGCGCGTGAAAACATGCCTTGCATGTTGAGCAATTTACTTTGCGCGCGGCCAATCGCCTGCGCCGCCTTGTGCGTGGCGCTGTCGGCGTTTTCATCGGACGTGATGGCCACGAGGATTTCGGAGCCCTTCTCCACCCAGTCGCAGGCCATGTTCCACTTCGCTTGCGCCGTGCGCAGCCGGAATTCCGAACCGGAAGCAATCGCGTCGGAGAATTCCTCCGTCAAGTCCACCAGGCGGCCCAGCAAATGCTGGAGTTGTTCAACCGACACGCCGCCGACGGCTTGCGCACCGGCCACCTGCGACAGCAAGAATCCCATTTCCGCTTCGTCTTCCGTCTGGCCCAGGCCCAGCAAGCTGTCGATGGCGGACAGCACGTTGCGCGCCATGGGCGTGACGCGATACACACCCTGCTGCGCATCCCAGGCCAGCAACTGGTTCGAGCGCAGGCGCAGCAAGACCGTTTCCAGGCTTTCCGGCAACAGATACGCCAGTTTCGTATTGATATCGGCGCGCGTATAGGCGGACGTGGCCGCATCGGCCGCAAGTTCGCGCAACACGAGCAAACGCACCAGCACGCCATCGAAACCGCCGTGGAACAAAGCCGTAAACACTTGCAGCAAGGGCTGCGCCCGCTTCAAGTGAAAAACTTGCTCGATTTCATCGGCCGAAATATTGGGCTGGAAATGCGCCTGCAAGGAATCGTGATGCTCTTGCTCTGTCTGATTTGCATCCGTAGCCACGGCTGCACTTGCCATTATATCAATCATTCTTTTCCGGATGAGTGTTCAGCGGGCGGCGCAGCGGGCTAGCGCAGCGCTGCGGGGCGGGGGCGTCAGTATATCAGTTCTGACATGCAATTTAGCGCGTGGGAGGACAGCCAGCGGGCAGTCAGGTCGCCGAGTGTTGTATTGAGGGAAACCCAACGGCGAAGGCCCGGGGTCGGCTCCTCAGGGTCCGACCCCGGTTTCTGCATCGGGGTTATTAGCAAGCACTTACTTCTGGATAATCTTTTGCAAGGTTTGCTCCACGTAATCACCGTCTTCATCGGCGAACGTCACCTTCACGGGATACCATTCCAGCGACGGCGCCAGCCACAGGTCCACTTGCTGGCCCTTCTTGTCCGGCGGCGGCGCCTTGATCAGATGCACGGCTTCGACCAGACCCTGGCCGGTGGCGACGGTTTCCTGCTTGACGACCTTGAAGGTCCACGGCTCGGCGTCGTGGCGGCCGGCAACGAAGAAGCTCCATTCCGAGCCGGGCGTGAATTTCTCGGGCGTGGCGCGCGCTATGCTGACCAGTTGCCAGACGGTGCTGTTGCGGTCCTGCTCGCCGCCTTTCAGCGGATAGCTGTCGTCGCCTTCGCTAAAGACGATGGTCTTGCTGTCGCGCTTGAAGGTAGTCGTAGCCGCTTCCTTGCGGAAACGTTTTTCCACGAACTGGGCCGGCGCCAGGCCGTAATCGTCGACCGTGCCTTCGCTGCGCTGCTCGAGGATCTTGCCGAACAGGGCGGCCTTGGTTTCTGCCAGCAGCGAGTACTTGCCATCGCCGGCGCGCCAGTTGCTGACCGATTCGCCGGACAGCGCAATGCCGCGCTGCCTGGCCTTGATCGAATAGACGAGGTCGGCCGACGGCGCCAGCTTGTACGGGCGCTTGATGACGGGATGCTCCACGGGCGCGTCGGCCATGGCGGGAGTCAGGGTGGCGGCCAGCAGGCTGGCGAGCAGAGCGCGTTTCAAAGTTATCAAAGTAGTCATCTATTTTCCTGTAGCGTCATTGACGCGAATTTGGGTCACGGTTTGCGTGGTCAGCGCCCCGTTCGCTTCGGTATTGCGTATTTGGACCGGATACCATTGCATGGACGGCGCCAGCCAGATATCGAGCTGCGACGAATACGTGCCGGGCTTCGGCGGCCGGCGCAAATGCCACGTCACCAGGCGGCCCATCCTGGTCTCCAGTTCTTCCTCGCCCACCAGCTGGAAACGGAACACGGTCGCTTCCTTTTCTTCGCCGACGAGGATGTCGATATTGCCGACCAGCTGGTTGACGTCGGCGCGGCCGATGGCGGCCAGCTGGAACGGCACCGTGGCCTTGTCTTGCGCCCCCTCCTGCCATGGCGCCGTGGCCGTCGTGGCCGAAAACGTGATGGCCTTGGCGTCGCGGTTGAAATGCGTGGCCGTTTGCGCGCGGCCCTTGCGCTTTTCCGTCGCCGAGACGGGCACGATGCCGCTGCCATCGATCAGGCCTTCGCTCGTCAGCACCAGCAGGTTGATGCGCGTGATCAGCATGCTCAAGCCCACTTCCAGCTTCAGCTGATACGTGTCGCCCCGATTGTCCCACGCCATGGCGGCCACGCCCTGCCACTTGGTGCCGTCCGCGTCGCGCCGATCCACGTGCAGGTCGAACTGGGCCGAGGCAGGCGCATTCGTCTTGTAGCGCCGCGCCTGTTCGACGGGCGGTGGCGGCACGCTGGCCGGCACGGGCGCGGCCGCCACGGCTGGCGCGGGCGCCGTGATGGCTGGCGCGCTGGCTGCCGGCGCCGCCGGCGCCGCCGGCGTGACCGGCCCTTCCGGCGCGTCGCTGGCCGGCGCCGTGAATTGGGCCGTGTCGCTCGACGGCAGTTCCGTCGGCGGCGGCGGTGGCGGCAAGCGGGGCTCGGGCAAGGGCCGCAGCTTGGGCGGAGGAGGCGGCGCCACCGGCACGGGTGTGGGCGGCTCGGCGATCAAGGCCATGCTGACCACCTGCGCATGATCCTGCCCCAGCGGCACCATGCTGGCACGCGAGGTGAGCCATTCCAGCGCCACGTAATGCAGTGCGCCGATGACCGCGACAAAAATGACGGTGCGGCGGCGCGGTGGCGAAAAGAAGGAGTCAGGCATCATAGGCCGTAGTGTACCGCCTTCCCCCCACTTCCTGCTTCTTGCCCGTGCTCAACTCCTGCTGTTTTATGTAAGAAAATGTTGGCGGCTTTGCGTCAGTTGCAAGCTGATATCTGCTACGCTAGGCACATCCACCTACCAGGAGATTTCGCATGGCAAACCCGCAAATGCCCCAAATGCCGGGCGCAGCAGTTGTGACCGACACCCTCGACTTCGTCAAGAACCTGTGGGGCAGCATGAGCGTGCCCGGCATGGGCGTGCCTGGCATCACGGCGCCCACCATGTCGGTGGAAGAGCTGGACAAGAAAATCAATGACTTGAAAGCCGTCGAAGCCTGGCTGAACCTCAATACCAGCATGCTGCGCGGCAGTATCCAGGCACTGGAAGTGCAGCGCGGCACCATCGCCACCCTGAAATCGATGGGCGCCTCCCTGGCGGCGGCCATTACCCAGCCCGGCGCCAGCGAGAAATCCGTGTTTGAATCGGTGCCCTACGCTTCCGCGTTTTTCCAGCAAGCGGCACCTGCGGCGCCAGCGCCTGAACCGAAACCGGCGCCTGCGCCCGCAGCGGAACCGGCTGCGGCGGCGCCCAGCGACGCCGGCAGCCAGGCCGCAGCCCAGCTGGCCAATCCAAGTGCCTGGTGGAATTTGTTACAAGATCAGTTCAAGCAGGCCGTGTCGACGGCCATGTCGCCCGACGCCGCCAGTGCGGCAGCGGCCAGCTTTGGCAGCGTAAGCAAAGCCAAGCCGGCAGCGGGCAAATCCGCCAAGCCGGCAGAAACTGGCACGGCAGCCAAGGCCAAGGCCCCGCTGCGCAAGGCGCCCGCGAAACGCGCGGCGCCAAAAACGAAAGCACCAGGCAAGGCCTAGCCCTTCAAGCCGGCAATATGATCAGGCGATACGATGAATGCGGATCGCCTCGATCATGTTGTCGGCCTGGCGTTTAACGTCACCGATCGTGATCAGGCCTTCGTCGGCCAGCGCCTTGGCGTGCTCGTACGAAGACTGGAATGTTTCCAGCGTGTCTCCCTTGGCGGCGACCGGGCGTACCCAGGCAATGGCGCCGACTTTCATTTTTTTGTACACTTCATTGACCACATCACGCATAGTTTCTTCCTTATTGTTGTAGAGCAACTCAAGCACGGGCGAACCCACGCTGGCCCCTAGTTTATCATCCGGCACGCTCACGCACGGATTTTCCCCCTTTTTCCGGCGCCGGCGGCGCTTTTTCCGCTACCACGACGGCTTCTTCCGGCCCGGGCGGCGGCGTCAGTTGCACCAGTTGCTCCATCAATTGCGCAAAGCGCTGCTGCCCTGGTGCAATTTTGTCTACATACAACAACACTTCCATGGCTTCGGCCGCCAATTCCGCCTGGTAGCCGCGCTGCTCCAGGAACGACACGATGATTTGCGCGGAATTGAACAGGATGCGCAAGTTGTTCGGCAGCTTTTCGCGCGCCGTGCGCATCCAGGCCACCGCTTCGTTGAGCTTGTCCGTCTTCCACAACAGCACGCCCTTGTTCATCAAATCCGACGCTTCCTTGCGCGAAGCGATGATCAGGCTGGTGCCCTCGTCGCCCATCTTGGCCTTGTCGAAAATCTTTTGCACCTCGTCCTGCACCACCTGGTTGTCGTGGTTGTTCTTCACCACATAGCACAGCAGGCCGGCCGGCGCATCCTTGACGCCGACGGCGAACAGCAGGGTCGCCAGTTCCATGCAAATGCTTTTCTCGGGCCGCGCCGGGTCTTCAAGCAGCATGGCTTCGAGTTCATCGCCGCACTTGCGCGCGCGCCGGTAGTCGCCCGTTTCGTGGTGCACCATGCCTTCCGTGATCTTCGCGCGCAGCCCGATCTGCTCGGGCGAGAATTCGCGCTGCGCCAGCAGCAGCCATTGCAGCGCTTCCTTGGCATCCTTTTTCAGGCCGCACACGCGTGCCAGGCCCAGGTAGGCGTCCGGCGTCTTCATGACGGAAAATTCGCCGATGGAAATACACTTGCGGAAGGCCTTTTCCGCCATGCTGACATTGCCGACCTTCAGGGCCGCCAGGCCCAGGTTGCGCTGGCGCGGCACGGAGTTGGGCGACAGGCGCGCCGCTTTTTCCAGCACGCCGCAGGCCTCTTCGTGCTGCCCCATCAACTGGTAGGCGACGGCCATCTGGTCGTAGGCATCGATGTAATACTTGTTTTCGACGATCACGCCCTGGAAGATCTGCCGCGCCGCCTCGTGCTCGCCGTTGTTCATGCGGATCTTGCCCAAGCCCGCCTTGGCCCAGCTGTAATCACGCTCGGCCAGCACTTTTTCGTACACGGCGCGGGCCTTTTCCGGCTCGCCGCTTTTCAGCAGCAACGACGCCTTCATGCGCAGCAATTCCAGCTCGTGCAGCTTGTTGACTTCGATCTGCGCGTCGCACAGCTTGGCCGCGCGCAGATAATCCTTTTCCATGCAAGCCTGGTCGATTTCGCGAAACACTTGCTTCTTGTGCCACACGCGATTCAAGCGCGTCAGCAGCACGCCTTCCGTGATCGGCTTGATCAGGTAGGCGTCAGGCTGGTGCTCGGCCGCGCCCATCACGGACTCCACGCTTTTCTCGGCCGAGACCATCAGCCACACGCTGGACGGCGCCGTCAGGTTGCGCACGCGCGTCTCTTCCAGCACCTGCTGGCCGTTCTTGCCTTCGCCCAGGTTGTAATCGCACAGCACCACGTCGTAGCGCGTCTTGGCCAGCAGCTTCATGGCTTCGCCGCCGCTGGCCGCCTGGTCGATATGGCGCGCGCCCAGGTTGCGCAACGATTCGCGCAGCAGGATGCGAATGCCGATGAAATCGTCGACCAGCAGATAATGCTTGTCGGCCCAGTCGGTGCTGCCCGCTTCGGCGGCGGTGGCGTGGCTGTCTGTCGTCATGGCATCCTCGTTCAGGGCAGGCGCAGGATGAAACAGCCGCCGCCCAGCGCGCCGCCATTTTCCAGGGCGATGCTGCCGCTGCTGCCCCGGTGCTTGTGCATCTTTGCCACTTCGCTGGAAAAATACAGGCCCAGGCCCGTGCTGTTGGTGGAAAAGTTCACGCCGGCCGCCATGCCGTCCATGGCCGCGCTGCCCGCGTCGAGCAAGGCTTGCGTATAGCCGTCGCCATTGTCTTCCACACGCAGCTCGAGCATGCCGCCGTGCTCCCGCACGGACAGGCGGATCGTGTCTTTCGTGTAGCGGATGGCGTTGTTGATCGCATGCGCGAGCACGCCGATGACCAGGTCTTCATCGAGGGTCCAGATCAGCTCCGGCGCACAAGCCGTCTCCAGCCGGATGCCTTTCGAGGCCAGCAGGATCTTTTCCTGGTCCACCACCTGGTCGACCACCTGGCTCACCAGCTGCGGCTGCACGTCGAACGGGTAGCCGGGCTTGCCCACTTCCTTGTACAGGGCCAGCAGCTGGATCAGGTTATCGTTGAGGCGCTTGGTCTGGTACAGCATCTGCGCCATCTGCAGGTAGGCGGGGTCGGCCTGGGGGACTGTTTTCGCCTGCTCGGCCGCCAGCAGCGACTCCAAAGTGCCGCTGACCACGCTGATCGAGTTTTTCATGTCGTGCACGGTCGACGCCAGGAACAGGAAAAGCTCGGGCGAGCTGTGTTGATCTTCCACCGGATATCTCCTTGGGCCGCAGCTTCAATATTGCCAAGGATAAATTATACCGCCAGCCTGCGGACGCCAGCCAGCCGCGCGCAAAGTCCGTGACATGATGCAACAATGCCGTCCCTGCTTGCGCAGGGGCGGCATCAGCTTGACAAGCAGGCACGATCAGCGGCGCGCGCCCGCCAGGCGCTTGACCACGACGATCATGCGGTCGATTTCCTCGTACGTGTTGTAGAAGGCGAACGATGGCCGCACGGTCGCTTCCACGCCGAAACGGCGCAGGATCGGCTGGGCGCAGTGGTGACCCGAGCGCACGGCGATGCCCTCGTCGTTCAGGGCGCGCCCCACTTCCGCCGGCTCGTAACCGGCCAGCACGAACGAGGCCACGCTGGCCTTTTCAAACGCCGTGCCGATCAGGCGCACGCCGGGAATGGCCTGCAAGTGGTGCGTCGCGTATTCCAGCAACGCATGCTCGTAGGCGGCGATGTTTTCCAGGCCGATGCGCTGCACGTAATCGATGGCCGCACCGAGCCCCACGGCATCGGCGATATTGCCCGTGCCCGCCTCGAAGCGGTTCGGCACGCCCTGGTAGACGGTGCGCTCGAACGTGACGTCGGCGATCATGTTGCCGCCGCCCTGCCATGGCGGCAATTGCTCGAGCAAGTCCGCCTTGCCATACACGGCGCCGATGCCTGTCGGGCCAAATACCTTGTGGCCCGAGAATACATAGAAATCCGCGCCCAGCGCCTGCACGTCCACGCGCAAATGCGACACGGCTTGCGCGCCATCGACCAGCACGCGCACGCCGGCCGCATGCGCCAGCGCGATGATCTGCGCCACGGGCGTCACGGTGCCCAAGGCATTCGACACCTGCGTCACGGACACCAGTTTCGTGCGTCCGTTGAGCAGCTTGCGGAATTCATCGAGCAGGATTTGCCCGCTGTCGTCGACGGGAATCACGCGCAGGGTGGCGCCCTTTTCCGCCGCCAGCTGCTGCCACGGCACGATGTTGGCGTGGTGCTCGAGCTGCGAGACGATGATCTCGTCGCCGCTGCCGATGTATTTGCGGCCAAACGTGTTGGCGACCAGGTTGATGCCTTCCGTGGCGCCCCGTACGAAGATGATTTCATTGGGTGAAGCCGCACCCAGGAAATTGGCCACCTTGGCGCGTGCCGCTTCGTAGGCATCGCTGGCGCGCGCCGCCAATGCGTGCGCCGCGCGGTGGATGTTCGAATTCTCGTGCGCATAGAAATACGACACGCGGTCGATCACCGATTGCGGCTTGTGCGTGGTGGCCGCATTGTCGAACCAGGCCAGCGGCTTGCCGTTGACGCGCTCCGCCAGCACGGGAAAGTCGCGCCGCACGGCATGCACGTCGAACGGCGCCGGCGTTTGCCCTTGCTGACGCGCAGGCAGCTCGGTCTGGAAATAGAAAGCGGGCTGGCCACCGGCCGGCGATACCGGCAGCTGGCGCGCGGGCGAGCGCTGCGGCGTGGCAAACAGCCCCCGCAGATCATCGGGCGCCGCCTGCCCCAGCCCCTGCTGCGCCAGTCCATCGAGCTTGCCGTTCGACGCGGGATAGCCATGCGCGCCGCCGACAAAATAGTAGGGCGACGGCGCACCGAGGGCGGACAAGCGTGGCGTCGGCACGGAAGCCGGCGCCGGCGCAACCGGAGACTCCAGCGGCGCCGTCACGGGCGGCACTTGCGCCGTCGCCACGCCGGGAGCGATGGCGGCAAACGAAGGGCCGGGCTGCGGCGGCGGACGGTTCGCATAGCGGGGCGCCGCATCGAGCACGCTGCCGGAACCGCCAAGGCTGGGAGACTTATCCAAGCCCGGCAGGCGCGCAAAAAACTCGCCCGCCAGGCGGTTCAGGGTCGCTTCATCGGGTAAGAACGGAACGGCAGGCAAGCCCGCCGCGCCATCACTTGTAGGTGTCTGGGTAGTCATGGTATTTACCGATCTCCACGTCTTCCAGTACGGCCAGCGCATCGTCGGTCAGCACGGCCAGCGAGCAATACAGCGAAATCAGGTAGGACGAAATCGCGTGGCGGTTGATGCCCATGAAGCGCACGGACAGGCCCGGGCTTTGCTCGCCCGCCAGGCCAGGCTGGAACAGGCCGATCACGCCCTGGCGCTGCTCGCCGGCACGCAGCAAGATGATCTTGGTCTTGCCGTCTTCGATCGGCAGTTTGTCGGATGGCACCAGCGGCACGCCGCGCCACGTGAGGAACTGCGAACCGAACAGGCTGACCGTCGGTGGCGGCACGCCGCGGCGCGTGCATTCGCGGCCGAAGGCGGCAATGGCCAGCGGATGGGCGAGGAAAAAGCCCGGCTCCTTCCACACTTTCGTCAGCAGTTCGTCAAGGTCGTCCGGCGTGGGCGCGCCCGTCAGGGTGAAGATGCGCTGGTCGTCGTGCACGCTGGCCAGCAGGCCGTAATCGGGATTGTTGATCAATTCGCTTTCCTGGCGCTCCTTGATCGTCTCTATGGTCAGGCGCAGCTGCTCCTTGATCTGGTCGTGCGGGCTGCTGTACAAGTCCGACACGCGCGTGTGCACGTCGAGCACCGTGCTGACGGCATTGAGAAAATATTCGCGCGGCTGGTCGTCGTAGTCGACGAAGGTTTGCGGCAGTTCCGACTCGTCGCGCTGCGAGCAGGCCACGCGCACGTCCTTCGGATTTTTCACGCGATTGAGGCGGTAGATACCCGCTTCCACGGGCAGCCATTGCAGCAGGTGCACGAGCCAGCGCGGCGTGATCGTGGATAACTGGGGGACGCTCTTGCTTGCATTGGCCAGCTGGCGCGCGGCGTTATCGCCCAGCGCGAACTGGTTCTCTGTTGCTTCTGCCATGACTACTCCTGATGAGAAAAGTGAATATGCTTATCTGAAAAACAAATAAAGTATCGGGCGCCCCTCTCTTTTTCTCAACATGCTATCGCCACCAACACGGCCTTTTAATCCACCAGCTCCGGTTCGCAGCGCGCCATCAAACCGGCCAGGCCGATGCCCAGCGCGCCGGCCAGTTTTTCCACCGTCAGCAGCGACGGCGTGGCGGCGCCCCGTTCGATTTCGCCGATGAACGAGCGGTTCAAGTCGGCCGCTTCGGCCAGCCGCTCCTGCGACCAGCCATGCCCTTCGCGCAACTGGCGCACGGCCAGTCCAAACTGTTTGATCAACATGCTGTCCTCATGGGTGGTGGGCAAAGGCGGTGTGGGATGGCGCCAGCGACTCCGGTGCCTCCTGCTGGTTGTGCGCTTGCGTGACATGGCTGCCTGGCGCCACGCTGCGGGTCAGCCAGACATTGCCGCCGATGACGGAGCCCTGGCCGATGGTCACCCGTCCCAGGATCGTCGCGCCCGCATAAATGACCACGTCGTCCTGCACGATGGGGTGGCGCGCCAGACCCTTTTTCAGCACGCCGTCGGCGCCGGCGGGAAAGCGCTTGGCGCCCAGGGTGACGGCTTGATAAATGCGCACGCGCTCGCCGATGATGGCCGTCTCGCCGATCACCACGCCCGTGCCATGGTCGATGAAAAAGCTGCTGCCGATGATGGCGCCCGGATGGATGTCGATGCCCGTCTGCGAATGGGCCACTTCGGCGATGATGCGCGCCACCAGCGGCGCGCCAAGCGCATACAAGGTGTGCGCCAGGCGGTAATGGATGATGGCCAGGATGCCCGGATAGCACAGCAGCACTTCGTCGACGCTGTGCGCGGCCGGGTCGCCATGAAAGGCCGCCGCCACGTCCGTGTCGAGCTGGGCGCGGATGCGCGGCAGCGCGCGGGCGAAGCGCTGCACGATGGCCAGCGCCTGCTGTTCGATGGATACCGTCTGCTGCAAGCCGTGCTGGCGCGCGTGGTAACTGAGTTCGCGCCGCACCTGTTCGTGCAGCCCAGTAAGCGTCGTGTCGAGCGTGTGGCCGACAAAGAAATCCTCGCTCTCCTGCTGCAGGTCGAGGGGCCCCAGGCGCATGGGGAACAGGGCCGCGCACAGGGCGCCGACGATATCGCGCAAATGCTGGCGCGACGGGAATTCGCGCGCGCCGCACTCCTGGTTGCTGGCCAGCCCTTCGCGCCACTGCGCACGCACGGCGCGCAATTCATCGACGATCTGGCGCAGTTCCCATTGCGGCTGCGCGGCAAGGGAGGCGGGGGGAATGGCTCGCTGGTTCATGATGGTTCCGGGAAGAGGTTTAATCTTGCAGCCAAGGCAGCGCATGCCAGCGCCAGCCGCCGCTGTGGCCACGCTGCTGCTGTTCGTCAAGGTCGCCCTCGAAGCCTTGCGCGATATTGAAGACGTGCGTGAAACCTGCCTTGGCGGCCGCTTCGGCAGCCGCGGCCGAGCGCTTGCCGCTGCGGCACAGCAGCACCACGACGGCATCCTTGCCGCCCACCTTCGCTTCCAGTTCGCGCGTAAAGCGGGGATTGCGGTTCATGGCCGTGCCGGTGGCCCACGCCACGTGCAGCGAGGCCGGCACATAGCCGACGAAAGTGCGCTCTTCATTCGTGCGCACGTCGACCAGCACGGCTTTGCCGGCCTGCACCAGCTGCCATGCATCCTGCGCGCTGACGATGCCCGCATACGGCAAGCCTTGCGCCTGCGCCTGGGTGCGCGCGAGATGGAGTACTTCATCAAACGCCGCCTCGCCGTGCGCGGCGCGGGGATCGAAAATCAGTTCTGCAGCAGCCATCTTTCCACCTCTTTATTCCGTCGTCAAAAACCAGCACGAGTCCACTGTAGCGAACTTATGTTGTTCGGAAAACAAATTAAAAAGAGTTTGGAAAGCTGAAAAACGTATATGGGGAAGATTTATGAAGCGCGGCGGCGTTCCCGCAATAAAAACCGAGCAGGGTCCAAAGCAGCGGCCAATTGACTCTCCAGCGGCAACGGCTCCCCCTCCAGCTGGCACGCCAGCAGCTCGGCCGCCAGCGGCGCCCAGATCAGGCCGCGCGAAGCGTAACCGAGCAAGCCAAACAGGCCAGGCCAGCGCGGTACGTCGCGCAGGCGCTCGCAGCGGCCCGGTATGCCCGGGTCGGGCAAGGCCCCCGCCAGCGGCAGGCGGTCCGGTGCCATGCAGCGAAAGCCCGTGCGGCCCGCCAGCGGCGCGTCGAACGGAGCCACACCAAGGATGTCGGCGATCTTCCCGATATTGTCTTCCTGGCTCGATGGGCGCAAGCTGGCGTCAGCGTCCGCATCGTAGCTGGCGCCCACACACACGACGCCCTCGTGCGCCGGCGTCATGTAGGCTTCGCGGCAGACGACGAACGGCAACAATGGCAAGCTGCCTTCGGCCAGGTGCGTGACCTGGCCGCGCACGGCGTCCAGCGGCAAGCCGGCCGCCTGTTCGAAATCCACGGCCCCCGTGCCCGCCGCCAGGATGACGGTGGGAGCCGCCGCGATCAGGACGCCGTCCGCATCGCGCACCAGCCATTCCCGGTCGCCACGTTCCAGTCGCAGGGCGCTGCTGGAAAAACGCCGCGTAAGCAAGGCGCCGCAGGCGTCCAGCATGGCCGCGCAGACGGAAGACGGGCGCGCCCAGCCGCCCTGCTCGAACCACCAGGCGCCATCGGGCGCCGGCGCGCCCAGCATGGCGGTCGCTTCGGGCGCTTCCAGCCAGCGGGCGAATTCGCGCGGATACAGGCCGCTGGCGGCAATCTGCCGCTGCACGTGCGCATGCGCGCCGTCGCGCGCCAGGTGCAGCACGCCGCTTTGCACACCCTCGATGGCGGCGCCGATGCCGCCCAGGTCTTTCCAGCGGCTCAGCGAGTACAGATAGGCGGCACGCACGAGGCGTGTGGCGATATTGTCGTCCTTCGACATCAGCGGCATGAAGATGCCAGCCAGGTTGCCCGACGCTTCGCTGGCCGGCTGCGCGTGGCGTTCGATCAAGGTCACCTTCCAGCCGCGCGCGGCCAGCCGTTCGCAGGCGGCCGCGCCGGCCACGCCCGCGCCGATGACGATGGCGCGGCGCTCGGGCGCGGTGACGGCCGCATACTCTGCGCGCCGCGCATAAAACATGGCGCGCAAACGGCTCTCGTCGAAAACAAAACCATGCTTTTGCAGCGCCGCGCGCTGCGCCTCGTCCAGGTGTATGGCTTGCAGGCGGGCGCCGTCGACCATCAGGCGCGCGAGCACCGATGTGGCTGCCGGCACCCAGGCCAGGTGCACTTCATCGACTTGCGCCGACAATTGCGCCAGGCAGGCATCGGCCTCGCCGATCAGCACATCGAGCGTAACGAGGCCATCGTGCGAAACCATGCGGTGCAGGCCAGGCACGCAAGGCGGCCACTGTGCGCGCCACTGCTCGGGCAAGTGGCGCGCATCGACGGGACGCGGCGCCAGCGCGATGTAGTGCAGACGGCGGCCGCCATGCGCCGCACAGGCGGCGCGCAAGCGGGCGCCGTCAAAATCCGTGTCGAGCAGGACGAGTACGCGGCGCATCAGCGCCCCGCGCGGCAAAAGCAGGTGGGCGCATGGTCGTTGACCATACCGATGCCCTGCATGTAGGCGTAGATGATGGTCGAGCCGACGAACTTGAAACCCAGCTTGAGCAAGTCTTTCGACAGTTTGTCGGACAAGGCCGTCTTGGCGGGGAACTCGCCCGGCTGCCAGCTGTTGACGATGGGCTGGCCATCGACATACGCCCACAAAAAGCTGTCGAGGGTCTGCCCTTGCGCGCGCAGGCGCAAATAGGCTTGCGCATTCGTGATGGCGGCCGCCACCTTCAGGCGGTTGCGCACGATGCCGGGGTCCGCCAGCAGTTGCGCCACCTTGTGCGGGCCATACGCGGCGATCTTTTCCGCGTCCCATCCGTCGAAGGCGGCGCGGTAGGTGTCGCGCTTGTTGAGGATGGTTTCCCAGCTCAGGCCAGCCTGCGCGCCTTCCAGGTTCAGCATCTCGAACAGCCGGCGCTCGTCGTGGCAAGGTACGCCCCACTCCGTATCGTGATAGTCGAGATAGCGGGGATTGGCCGGATTGGCCCAGGCGCAGCGGGTAATATTCATGGTCGTGTTCTTCGTGTGCAGGCAAATGCCAGTATAGTTTATCGGCCGCGCAGGATGCGTCCCAATTCCTGCAGGCCGTGCGCCATCTCGTCCGGGGGAATGGCCGCAAAGCCCAGCAGCAGCCCCGGCGGCGTGGCGCACTCGGACCCGGCCGCCGGATCGGCATAGTGGCCCAGCGGACGCAGTTCGATACCGCGCGACAGCCCCGCGCGCGACACCGTTTCTTCTTCGTGGCCGGCGCGAAAATACGCACACAGTTCCAGGCCGCTGTCGGCCGGGCCGCACGCAAGCTGGTCGCCCAGTTCGCGCGCGATGCCGCGCACCAGCAGGTCGCGCCGCTCGGCATTGCTGTCGCGCGTGCGGCGGATATGGCGGCCAAAGTGTCCCTCGGCGATGAAGTCGGCCAGCGCCATCTGCGGCACGATGGCCGTGTGCCGGTCCATCACGGACTTGGCTTGCACCAGCGCCTCGGCCAGCGCGGGCGGCGCCACCATGTAGCCCAGGCGCAGCCCGGGAAACAGCACCTTCGAGAGGGTGCCCACGTAGACCACGCAGCCGGCCCGGTCCAGGCTTTGCAGCGAGGCCAGCGGCGCGCCCGCGTAGCGGTACTCGCTGTCGTAATCGTCTTCCACCAGCCACGCTTTATTGTGCGCGGCCCAGGCCAGCAAGGCCAGGCGGCGGGGCAAGCTCATGCTCACGCCCAGCGGCATCTGGTGCGACGGCGTCACGTACGCCAGCTTCGCCTGCGGGCAATGCGCCACGCCGTACGCCACGTCCAGCCCCTGCGCATCGACGGGAACGGGAAACACGCGCGCGCCGGCCGCGCGCAGCGGGCCGCTGGCGCCCCGGTAGCCGGGCGACTCCATCCAGACCGGGTCGCCCGGCGCCAGCAAGATGGTCGACAGCAGGAACAGTGCCTGCTGCGAACCGGAGGTGATGACGATCTGCTGCGGCGTGCACTGCACCCCGCGCGACGCTTTCAGATACACGCACAGCAGCTCGCGCAGCGGCAGGTAGCCGGCCGGGTCGCTGTAGCCGAAATGGTGGTCGGGACGGCGCCAGCGCCGCGCTTCCAGGCGGTTCCACACGTCGAACGGGAAATGGTCGATGCGCGGCATGCCGACACGGAAGGCGCGCAGCGGGCCACGGTGATATGCCACCTGGCGCATGGCCGTCACCACGCCGTGGCCGCGTGCCGACAGGGGCCGCAGCAGGCCGGGCGCGGGGGCGTCCGCCTTGGCGGCCGGCGCGGCCATGGGCACGTCGATGCTGACAAAAGTGCCGCGCCCCACGGCGCCATCGAGATAGCCTTCGGCCGTCAGAAGCGCATACGCATTGAGCACCGTCTGGCGCGACACCGCCAGCAGGCGGCAAAAGTCGCGCGTGGGCGGCAGCTGCATGCCGGGACTCATGCGGCCATCGAGGATGGCCGCCTTGATGGCCGCATACAGCTGGCGAAACAGCGGCTCGCTGGCGCCGCGCCGCAGCGGCAAGGCGGCGATGATCTGGTTCAGGTGGGATGCAGGCATGGTGACATTCTTGAATTGGTAGCCTCAAGATAGCACTTATTGGATATTTTAAATAGCCAAGACTGGCGCTAAGATGGTGCATCCCCTCTACTCTCGCGGAGCACCCATGCATCAGTTTTTCGCCACCGTGGCCTGGCAGCGCGACGGCCAGGATTTTGCCGGCCAGCGCTACAGCCGTGGCCATGAATGGCAGTTCGACGGCGGCCTGACGGTAGCCGCCTCGTCATCGCCGCTGTCCGTGCCGCTGCCCATGTCGGTGGCGGCAAATATCGATCCGGAAGAAGCGCTGGTGGCGGCCACGTCGAGCTGCCACATGCTGTTCTTCCTGTCGCTGGCAGCGCAGCGCGGCTACGTCATCGACGACTACCGCGACGACGCAGTCGGTGACCTGGGCAAGAATGCGGCAGGCCGCCTGGCCATGACGCGCATCGTGCTGCGTCCGCGCATCGCCTTCGCGGGAACGCCGCCCTCGCCCGAGGCCTTGGCGGCCCTGCACCACGACGCGCACGAGCGCTGCTACATCGCCAATTCGCTGACGGCCGACGTGGTCGTGGAAGGAGCCGATTAAATGTACTCGCCCGCCAGCTTTCGCGAAGAACGCCTAGAGGTGCTGCATGGCTTGATCGACGCGCATCCGCTGGGCGCGCTGGTGCGCCACGATGCCGATGGCTTGTGCGCCGACCATCTGCCGTTCGAGATCGCCGCGCCCACGCCCGAGGCCCCGTTCGGCACCCTGCGCGCCCATGTGGCGCGCGCCAACCCGCTGTGGCGCAACGCTGGCGGGAACGATGAAGCACTGGTGATCTTCCATGGGCCGCACGCCTACATCACGCCCGCCTGGTATGCGGAAAAGCAGCGCAGCGGCAAGGAAGTGCCGACCTTCAATTACGCGGTCGTGCATGCCCACGGCCCCCTGCGCGCCATCGACGACGCGGCGTGGCTGCTGGGATTGGTGGAGCGGCTGACGGCGCGCCATGAGGCGGGGCTAGCCGCGCCGTGGCAGGTGAGCGATGCGCCTGCCGGCTATATCGAGAAACTCTTGAAAGCCATCGTCGGCATCGAAATCCCCCTCACGCGCATCACGGGTAAATGGAAGCTGGGCCAGAACCGCAGCATGCAGGACCAGGCCAGCATGGCGCATGGCCTGGCGCTGGACACCCAGCCCGGCGCTGCGCAGGCGCTCGGCGCACTGATCGCCGCCAACGTCACGCCAGCCAGCTGACGGCCGCCGAAAACGTCAGGAACGACAGCGCTGTCGACACCAGAATGATGCGGGCGATACGCGCCGTGTTCGCCCCGAAACGCTCGGATAGCAGCGAAACGTTGCTGGCGCTGGGCAGGCACGCCACCAGCACCATGCAGGTCAGCGCGAACGGATCGAGCGGCGCGCCCAGCGCGATGGCCGTGTGGCCGATACCCCACACCAGCAGCGGATGCAGCAGCAGTTTTTTCAACGCCACGGGTACGTATTCCCCCAGCGGCGCCGGGTCGGCCGTGCTCATTTGCGAACGGGCCAGCACGGCGCCGATGGTAAACAGGGCAACGGGCGAGGCGGCATCGGCCAGCAGGCCCACCGTCTGCATCAACGGCTTGGGCAAGGCCAGTTCCAGCCACGACGACATGGCGCCCAGCACGATCGCCCACGGCATCGGATTGCCCAGCATGCCCTTCATGGCGTTGGCGACGGCGGCGCGGCTGCCGTGCGCGCCGCCGCTGCCGATGCGCGACAGGGCGATGCACAAGGAACTTGTAATGAGCATGTCGACGATGATGGTGACGATGACGGGGCCCGAGGAACGGGGTCCCAGCAAGGTCAGTAGCAGCGGCACGCCCATGAAACCCGTATTCGGGAAGGCCGCCACCAGCGCACCGAAAGCGGCGTTGTTCCAGTCGATGCGGTGGCTCAGGGTCATGGCCGTGGTGACGCCCACCATGATCAGGGCGCACAGCAGGTACACGCCGAACACGCTGGCGTCGAGCAGCTGCGCGATGGGCGTGGCGGCGCCAAAGCGGTACAACATGCACGGCAGCGCGAAGTACAGGACAAAACTGTTCAAGCCGCCGATGGCGGCCAGCGGCAGCAGCTTGCGCCGCACGGCCAGGTAGCCGCACAGCACCAGGGCGAAGAAGGGAAAGGTGATGGCGAGAATGGTCAGCATGAAACGCCATTGTAGCGCGCTGCTGTGGCTGGCCGCCTGGCGCAAAAAAAGGCCGCTCGCGCGGCCCAAGGAGGTTTCGGGAAAACGCCGCTGGCCGGCTAGGGCTTGAGCTGGGCGCGGATCTCGCCGGCCGGGTAGGCGGCGCTGTGCACGTTCACGTACAGGTTGCCGGCCTGGTAGCTCGCATACTGGGGCGGCGTCAGCATGGCGCCGGCCGGCACGGCAAACATGCCTTCGGCCGTTTTTACGAGCGGCACGATGACGGGGCCGTTGGCGCCCGCCGGCGCTTCATGGATATGCGCGACGGTGGCCACCATGCCCGTATAGCGCACGCCGCCGCTGACGCTGCGGTCGTGGGCGACGCGAATGGTGCTGCTGGCGCTGGCCGTGCTGGTATTGGCCGGCACTTCCTGCGCGCCCGTCAAGGTGACGTCATGGCCGCCCGGGTCATGCGGGCCGTGGGAACAGGCGCCCAGCAGGGCCGCCAGCGCCAGCACGGTGGCGGCGCGGCGAGCATATTGTGGCAATGTAGTCATCGCAGTACTCCTTCAACGGACATCGGGTCACGGATGGCGCCACACCCTGCACAGCCGGGCCTGCGCCGCACTTGAATTGCATAGTGCGACGGTAACGCCATGCCGTGCAGTCCGTCTTGCTTTGCGCCAAACTCGGCGCACCTCCGCCAGCGCGTCTTCAGGCCAGATGCCCTTCCGCCACCCAGCCGCGGTTGGCGGCTGACGCCTTCGGCTTGGGCGCGATGCCGCTGCTTTTTTCCGCATCGAGGATGATGCTGCGCATGCTGTCGCTGGCGGCCGGCCCTGGCGCAAACGCGTAATACTCGTCATTGATGGGCAAGCCCGTCGTCGCGTCGACCAGCACCGGGTCGGCGGCCAGGCCCGTGTCGCGGCTGGCGATGACGAGACTGGCGCCTTCCGGCGCGAAGTTTTCATTGCCCCAGGCGATAAACGCCAGCAAGACGGGCTTGAAGGCGCGCCCGGACTTGGTCAGCACATAATCGTAGCGGGGCGGCTTGGCGCAATACAGGCGGCGCGTCATCAAGCCGCCCTCCACCAGGTCAGCCAGGCGGCGCGTCAGGATGGTGGGCGCGATCTTGAGGCTTTTTTCAAATTCGTCAAAGCGCGTCTTGCCATAAAACGCTTCGCGCAGGATGAGGATGCTCCACCATTCGCCCACCTTGCCCAAGCTGCGGGCAATCGGGCAAGGCAGATTATTAAAATTGGTATGTTTCATGGCCATCTCCTCACATTGATTCAACACAACAATCGAAAGTATTTCAGTTGCAATACGGAAACTTAGTGACTATCATTTTGAAAGTGAGGTGCTTGCCCTTGCGGCGGGCTGAAAATACACGAAAACTCACACTTTCCTTGTTCCAGTACAATCATGGCTGGTTCTGCTCCCCCAATCCCGGTGCGAAAAACGGTGCCAGCCACGCCTTCCAGCGCTGCTGCCCACGCCCGTTTTTCACTCGATGCGTTCACGATGACCCCTTTGAAGCTTGCCGTACTGCCTGCCCTGCTCGCCCTGTCCCTTTGCCAGACCACCACCGCCGGTACCGTGTCTTCTGCGTCCTTCCAGGCCACCTTCGTCGTGCAGGAAGCGTGCACCGTCGTCTCGCAGCGCAGCGGCACCCAGGTGCACTGCAAGCACAACACACCCTATCTGCTGCACCAGCAGGCAACGCCATCGGGCGCCGGCCTCGTTACCGTCACGTTCTAAAAATAAATCGTTGCCGTCACCGTGTCCTTGTAGTCGCCGGGGCGCGGCGACACCTGCGCCGGCACGCGTCCGTAAATCGTCAGCGGCACGCTGGAACCCGTCCCCGTGCCCGTCACCATGCTCGTGCCCGCCGTGCCATCGCCCCAGAGCGGCCCATCGAGGGTGGACGACAGCCGATAGCTGACCTTATCCGTCGTTAAGAGATTTTTCATTTGCCGGTTGGCCACGTTGGCCGCCACGCTGCCGCCATTGAGGGCAATCTGGTAGGCGTTGTTATTCACGCAGCGCACGGACAAGGTACTGGTGCTGCGCAAGTTGCCCGTCAGGATGGAGGCGTTGGCGAACGCCATCGGCGTGGCCGCGATGGTGCAATCGTTGACGGCCGTGGCACTCACCGTGAAACCGAAGCTGCCGCTGGTGGCCGTGCAACCCTGCAGGTTGACAAGGCCATACGTGGTGTACGTGTAGGTGCCCACGCCCGCAAAGCTCGACGTATAGATGGTATTGGCATTGGCGACCGTGGGCACGGCGGCCAGCGCCGTGCCAGCAGGAATCTTGGCGTACACGGTAAAGGTGGTGGAATACGTGCCGGGCGGGGCCAGCAAGCCGGCGGACAGGATCATGCCAAAGGTCGATGGCGCGCCCGCCACGCCGGCGCCGCCCCAGATCTTCGCCGTCGCATACGAATTGTCCACATACACGTTGTATTCCATGCGATTGGTACCGTTGCCCAGCTTGCGCGGCAGGGCCGACGTGGAATTCGTGCCCAGTCCCAGCGAAATGCACACTTGCGCGTTGGGCGTGAGCAACTGCCCCAGGTTCAGCGACGAAAACAGGCAACTGAAGGTGCCCGTGGCCTGCGCCACGTAATCGGTACCGGAAATCGGGCTGACGGAGCCGAAATTAATATTCGTCATGCTGACCGTGCAGGTATCGGCCGCCTGCGCCCCACTGCCCCAGGCGCAGCCCAGCAGCAAGGTCAGCCATAGCAGCAGGCGGCGCATCAGCGTCCTCCCCCGGCGCCAGCGGCAGCGCAGCGCAACGGCCCGATCACGGGCAAGCCGCCCGCGGCCGGGCGCACATACGCAAAGCCGACCGTGCACGCGCTGTCGCCCTCGCCCACTTGCAACTGATTCTGTTCGCGCAGGTCGTCGACGAAAATGATGCCGTCAAATCCCACGACCGTCTGCTTGCCGCTTTGCACATGCAGCACGGGCAAGCCTGTGGTCAGCGGCTTGCCATCGGCGCCTTGCACGATGACGGTGGCGGCGCTGTAGCGTTCGACGGGAAAGGCCGCCAGCACGCCGGCCAGGTGTTGCGGCACGACAGTCATATTGGTCACGGGCACGCGCGCGTCGACGTCGAGTTCATCCGTGGCGATGCTGATCTGGTTATTGCCATACGGATTCAAATTCGGCACCAGCAGATAGCCGCTCCTGCCCGTCACGCCGATCTGGCGGTTCTCATGCAGCACAGGAATATTGCCCACGCCGCCCGTGGAGACCAGCGCAAAACCGTTGCCCACCTGACGCGCCGTCTCGACATGGCCATCCATCAGCACCAGCGCGCCGGCCGCCCCCAGCGAGGAGGCATTGCCCATGCTGCTGCTTTGCGTGCGCGCGCTCACGCGACCGTCATTGCCCAGGTATTCCACTTGCGCTTGCCGGTAGGCATTGCCGCCCACCGTGCCAGCTTGTAAATTCCAGCCGAAGCCGCCGCCAAAGTCCGCCGCGCGCTGCGCGCTGACGCTGCGGCCGCTCTCGCCGTTTTGCCGGCTGCTGCTCGTACTGATGGACAGATTGTTGTCGAAGGCCATGCTCAGGCCGACATAAAATCCCCGCTTCTCGCGTTGCCGCAAATCCTGGAACAGGCTGGCGTTCAGGAACAGGCCGTGAAACAGGGTGGCCGAATAGCCCAGGGTGGCCAGCTTCGATGGCGGCGCGCCGGGCGTGCGGTAGCTGATATAGCTGCTGCTGATGCTGCTGCCCGCCGGCAAGGGCAAGCTCACGGTGACGCGATCCGCCGCGCGCACCACGGGACTGCCGTCGCGCGAAGCCAGGTCGCCAAACCCGGCGCTGGCGCGCACGCTTTGCACGTCGACGCTGAAGCCCGGCCCCATGTACTGGTAGCCGGCGCCCAGCTGCACGCCACGGCCATGGCCGGCGCTGGCCGACAGCGAGCCGCTGAGCACGCCCGCCTGGCCCAGCCGCACCAGCGCGCCCGCCCCCGCCTGATACAGGCCGGCAGCCAGTTCCGCATGGCCTTCGATGGTGAAGTTGTCGCTGACGCCGTGGCGGACGGAAGCGCTGGCAACGAGCTGGCGTTCATAGCCGAACAGGCGGCGGCCATAGTCGCGCCGCACGGCGCCCGCCTCGACCGAATAATCGCTCAAGCCGCTGGCCAGCATGCGCGTATCGACGTACAGGGGCAGCACGGTCGTCACGCTGCGCCCCAGGGCATCGCGCGTGATGAGGGTGGCTTGCCCCGCGCCATTGATGCCGGCCACCTGGTTCAGCACGAACGGGCCGCTGGGCACGCTGGCAGCATATTGCTGCACGCCATTGACGTACAGGCTCAGCGACGAGGGCACGAGCGCCGTGCCATCGACGGAGGCGACGGGAAAGGTCAGCAGGTCAGGACGCAACTGGAAATTCTTGCGCCACTGCACGCCGCCCACGCGCACGGCGCGGCTCCAGCTGAGCGAAGACGAAATCAGGTCGCCCACTTGCCACATTTGCAGGGTCTCGGGGTCGGCATGGCTCCAGAAGGTGTCAAAGCGCATGTATTTGCGCTGGTCCGACCCCAGGTTCACGGTGCCGGTATTGCTGAACACGCCGCTGTCATTGAAATAGCGCAAGTCGTTAAAGATGGCGGCGCGCCGCGTCCGGCCCAGTTCCGCATAGGCTTCGTAATTGAGGACGGCGCCGGGCGTGACGCGCGACGGCGGCGTCTGCGGGGCCAGGCGCGCATTGATGCGGTACGGCGAGCGCAAGTCATCCGCCACCTGCAGCGACACGCTCTGGCGCGCCGCATCATAGTCATAGCTGAGTCCGGGAATCGCATCGAGCGCCACGTCGGTCTGACCGGGTGTGGACAGGCGCGCCGGGTCCAGCCCCAGCTGCTGCAGGTTCGCCACACTGCTGCGCAAGCCTTTGCCCACCTGGGTAAAGCGCAAGATCAGCCCGGTTGATTCAGCATTCACAGTCACCTCCAGATACAGTTCATTCGGCGCCATCGGATCGCTCGGCAAGCTGGCCGGACCCGGATCGGCGCCCGTCTCGGCGGCAGATCCATCGGCCCTGGCCACCGGTGCCATGGCCAGCAACAGCAACAGCAACAGCAACAGCAAGGATGCCAGTGCGCGTCTCATGGTTTAACCCGGTTCGCGGCAAGCCCGCCCGCCATGGCGGCCCAGTTCAAGGTGTCGAATTCGTGGCAACGAGCGCCTTTGCATTCACGTTTGCCGCAATACTCAACGGTCCATCCAGTTCAGCCTCCCTGGCGACGGGCAGGCGCCATACGCGCATGCGTGCGGCCAGGACATAGCCAAACAGCCCCTTGCTGACGACAAATTCCTTGCCCGCCTGGTTCGTCAACGTCATCGCACCGATCTGTGCATGGAAATTGCCGCTGTTCTTGATGCGCAACATCCACTCACCCCGCTCGCGAAAGACTTGCCAGTCGAGTATTTCCTTGCCCGGCGCACCGGCCGGCAGCACGAACACGGGCACCGAGTAGCGCAGGCGGATATCGACGCCGCTGCGGCCCGCCGCATCCTCGCGGCTGACTTCATCGATGAGCACGCGATACGTTTTTTCCTGCGCGACGGGGCCAGCCTGGGCACGCACGAGGCGGATGGTCTGCCGGCTGTTGGCGGCGATTTCGACGATGGGCGGACTGGCCACCAGTTCCTGTGTCGGCGCCAAGGTTTCCTCGCCATCGCGCTGCTCCCAGGCGAACACCCGCACCTGCCCGTAGATGGGCTGGTCGCCGAGGTTTTGCAGGCTGATGCCGGCCGCATTCTGTGGGGCGCGCAAATTGAGCGTCACCGGCGAAATCTGCAGATTGGCGCCGTGCGCGCCCGCCGCACAGCAAGCCAGCAGCGCCAGCACGCTTTTCATCAGGGAAACAGCACCGGCCTTCACGCAGCGCCTGGCTTAAAAGTACACGGTGGCCGTGATGGTCGACTTGTAGGTATCGGGCGCCGGCGTCGCCTGCGGCGGAATATTGCCGTACACCGTGATCGGCTGCGATGAGCCGTTGCCGGTGCCGCCGACGGTATTCGTGCCCTGGGTATCGCCCCACAAGGTACTGCCGGCCGTCTGGTACAGATTGAATTGCACCGTCCCCAGGTTGCCGCCCGTGCCGCTCATATAGCGCGTGGTGCCGCTCGATCCCGTGCCCGAGCCGGCCGTCAAGCCCACGTTATACAGCGTGGTATTGGTGCAGGTGACGTTCACGGTCGTATTGACGTTCACGGCAGTAGCCAGTACACCCTGACTTTGGCCAAAGTCGAGATTGGCCGCCGCGATGGTGCAGTTGGCGATGATTTTCAGGGTAACGTCAAAGGTGGTGGTGGCGTTGCCGTTCAGATATACGGCGGCGTCGGCGCCACGCGGCAGGAGCGCCGTGGCGGCAACCGCCACGCTGGCGGCAACGATAAGGCGGGGAAAAATAACTCGCAACATGATACCTCCTGATGATGGAACATCATTAATGAGCCCACCAATATGAGGGGCGTCGAGGATAGTCACGGTATTGCCGGCGTTTTCTTGGGCACGCAAACCAGGACGACAAAATACTTGTGCCGAGAGTCAGGAACCCGGGGACTCCGGCATTGTTTGCAGCATTTGCAAAACAGATTTTTTTGCAATCGACATTGCTTAAAATCAATGCATGAGTGGATTATTGGCGATCTGGGAAATCCGCGCTTCTTCTGGCGGAGAAACATCTTTTGAAATACGAGAAAAGCAGAAAAAAAAGAAAAAGCGAGGCATAATAAGCCACAACTTGCTATTTGGTTAAGTCATCCATGCCATGCCATTGACCAGCGAAACCATCAAAAAGAATATCCTGCTTGTGGACGATTCCGCGTTCGAGCAGCGCATGCTGATGGAGCTGCTCAGCGAGCAGCCCTACCGCTTCAGCATTGCCTTCAATGGCTACCAGGGCTACCAGCTGGCATTGGCCACGCATCCCGACCTGATCCTGCTCGACGTGCGCATGCCCGAGATGGATGGCTACACGGCGTGCCGTTTGCTCAAGGCCAATCCCGAGACGGAAGAGATTCCCGTGATCTTTCTCAGCGGCGCCGATGCCGCCAAGGAACGCGTCATGGGCTTGCAAGTGGGCGGCGTCGACTACATTTCCAAGCCCTTCCTGCCGGAAGAACTGGCCGCACGCATCCATATCCACCTGGGTTTGATGCGTAAAAGCAACAGTACCTTGCCGGCCGCGTCCCTGGTCAGCGACCGGCAGCAACATCCGGACCTCGTGTTCGTCAATGCCGTCAAACAACTTATCCTCGACAACCTGGGCAGCCTGCCCAACCTGTCCGACATCGCCCGCAGCGTGGGCACCTACCGCGAAAAGCTGACCCTGATGTTCCGCGAGCAGACAGGCATGACGGTCTTCGCCTTCATCCGCGAAGCGCGCATCGCGCGCGGCGTGGAATTGCTGCAGCAGACCGAGATCGACGTGCAGGATATCGCCCTGCTGATCGGCTTTCACAACGCGGGCAACTTTGCCACGGCCTTCCGCGAACGCATGGGCGTCACGCCCAGCGCCTACCGCCAGCGTCTGCATGAGCAGACGGGGCAGCGGCAGGCGGCGGGCGCTTAGAACTTATAGTTCAGTTTTAACGACGCAAAGCGGCCGCGCGGGTCGGCCTGCGTATAGTCGAAGCCCGAAGCCGAGTAATCCCACGGCGCGCGCTTGTTGGCCAGGTTTTGCACGATGAAGGTGACGTTCGCCGCTGGCGTGACCTGCCAGCTGGTGGTGACGTCGAATGTGCTGAAGGCCGCCACGGATTCATCCAGATGCGTATTCTGCGCATAACTGCCCACGTAATTCCAGGTGAGCGTGGACGACCACTTGCCCTGCTCCCAGGTGGCCGAGGTGACGCCGCGCCATTTCGGAATCGAACCGAAATAATTCGTGCCGGCGCCATCGGTCAGCGGCGCGCCATCCGACAGCGGTTCGGCAAAGCGCAGCACGCGGCTCAGCTGGCCGGCCAGGGTCAGCTTGCCCCACTCCTTGTCGACGAAGCGCTGGCGCAGGTCGAGATCGATGCCCGACACTTCGCGCTGTCCCTGGTTACGGTACTGGCGGTACAGGGTCGTGATGCGGCCATCGGCATCGCGCGTGATCTTCTGCGGCGCCGTCGCTTCGTTGGCGAGAGTGGTGGTGGCGCTTTCCGTGCCGATCACGCCATCTTGCTTGATGCGATAGTAATCGAGGCCGATGCTCGAACTGCTGGTCGGCGACACCACCACGCCCAGGTTCAGGTTATTCGACCGTTCCGGACGCAGCGCCGTATTGGCGATGGTAATGGCCGTCACGCCGCGCGTCTGCGTGGGCGTGATCGGGTCGCGCGGATCGAGCACGCTGACATAGCTGACGGCCGTGCTTTGCGTGATTTCCGGCAGCGACGGCGCACGGAAGCCGCGCGACACGGTGCCGCGCACCAGCAGCCACGGCGCCGCCTGGTAGCGCGCGCTGGCTTTCGGCGAAAACGCATTGCCGAAATCGCTGTAATGGTCGGCGCGGCCCGCCAGGTTGACGGACAGGTCTTTCACGACGGGCACGTTAAATTCGGCAAACAGCGCCGACACGCTGCGCGAACCGTTGATGATATTGATGGCCGGGCGCAGCTCCGTGCCCGACAGCACGGCCGTCGAGGTTTGCGAATCCATCTTTTCGCGGCGCCACTGGGCGCCGGCGGCAAAGCCCAGCGGACCGGCCGGCAATTGCCACAGATCTTTCGCGGCCGAGAAATCGACGGTGTCGAGAGTCGACTCGGCCGGACGCAAGGTCGACAGGCGCAAGCGGTTACGCACGGCTTCGCTGTTTTGCGACTGGTCAAAGAAGTTATAGCTGCCGTCAGCCAGCACCTTCTGGAATTCGTAGCGGTTGACGAAGTTCTGCACGGTTTCTTCCAGCTTGCTGCTCGAGTGTCCCACAGCCGCATCCCAGTCCCAGCCCGCCAGGGTGCCTTTCACGCCCGCCAGCGCGCGGTAGAACGTGACGCGGTCCTGCTTCAGGCGCGGCCCCAGGTCGAACAGGGTGGCCGTGAACGGCAAGGGCGTGGCACCCGGATTATTCGGATGGCCCACGGGCAGCACGACGGGTATCGTGTCGAGCGCCTGGGTGGCGTTGTTCCACACGCGCGTGGCATTGTTGACGGTGAGCGGCGCGCTGAAGGTCTGGTCGGCGCGCGAATAGCTGTGCAGCAAATCGACGTACGCTTCCGTGTCCGCATTCAGTTTGAAGGTAGCGCGCGCGGCCGTGTGCACGCGCTGGATGCCGGGTATCAGGGTTTTATATGGCGACGGGTTATACGCCAGCACCTGCCCCGTCTTGCCCGGCGAGATGTCGCCATAATTGACCAGCTCCAGCGGGCTGCGCACGCCGCCCAGGGATCGCGTGGGATCGCTGCCCGCATAATTGGTGGCGACCCAGCCCAGCGCGCCACGCTGCTGCTTGCGGAAGTCCGCGTCGCGCATCCACGCCACGTCGCTTTGCTGCAGCTTGTCACGCTGCTGCGCGTCGATCGAGAAGACCAGGCTGTAGCCGTCTTCCTCGAGCTTGCCAAAACCCGTCTGCAGCGCCGCGCTCTTTTCATGCTGGCCCGTTCCTTCGGTCGAGCCGCCCCACTGCGCCGTGATGTCCGTGCCCGTGAATTCCTTGTACAGGATGATGTTGA
Organism: Janthinobacterium lividum; assembly: GCF_011601275.1. Lineage (GTDB taxonomy): Bacteria > Pseudomonadota > Gammaproteobacteria > Burkholderiales > Burkholderiaceae_D > Janthinobacterium > Janthinobacterium lividum_E. Next base: position 149,605 of record NZ_JAAOLY010000014.1, read on the forward strand.
CGACGCCGGCCACGGCGTCGGAACCGTAGATGGACGAGGCGCCATCCTTGAGCACCTCGATGCGCTGCACGGCCGCCATCGGCAGGCTGTTCAGGTCGACAAAGGTTTCCTGCAGATTTTGCGCCGTCGCATAGCTGGCCACGCGCTTGCCGTTCACCAGGATCAGGGTATTTTTCTGGCCGATGCCACGCAGCGACAGGCCCGACGTGCCGGCCGAGAAACTGCCCGTATATTGTTCGTTATAGCTGTTGCCGCTGTTGGCGGAAATGGCGCGCAGCACATCCGACACGCTGGTCTTCCCGCTGGCTTTCAATTCCTTGGCCGTGATGACTTGCACGGCGCTGGCGCCCTCCTTTTCGCTGACGCGGATATTCGATCCGGTGACGTTGACGCGCAGCATGTCGTCCTCGGCGTGGGCGATGCTGGAGACGGCGGGAAAGGCAGCGGCGATGGCAAGACTGATGGCGAGTGGTTTGAACATGGTTTCCTCTTATTGGGATTGCAGCCTTTTTCAGATAAAAAAGGCCGAGCAGGGGCACGCGGACCGGATTGGCCTGCGGGCAAAACGACGACGGGGAATGAAGAAATTACGGGATGCGTGGACGGGCACGCATCGGCATCCACTGCGCCATGCATTGCATGGTCAGCTGGTGCCGGGCGGCGTAAAAACAGGCAGAAAGGGTAAAGCGCAACATAAAAGACACCGGTAAGCGGGGAAAGGCCACTATATCCCGGTGTCTTTATGGGGTGAACGAATTAAAAATTGAATGTATATACGATTTGGATCTAAGGACTTGGTTTTTGGCAATATCAGGCGTCGGCCATCGCCTGCGGCATGGCCGCCGCGCGGCGTGCCTGCACGTTCCACCAGTACCAGGAAATGACGGCGTTGACCCAGTAGGCCGCATACAGCACGGCCGTCAGGTGCAGGCCGCGGCTGTAGTAGAGCGGCACGGCCACCGTGTTGACCAGCAGCCAGAAGGCCCACGTCTCGATGCGCCGGCTCATCAGCAGGAATTGCGCGATGATGCTAAATACCAACACCGCCGAATCGATGAACGGTGCGTAGGCATTCGTGAAACGGTGCAGCAGCATGCCGTAGATCACCACGGAGGCGATGCCGGCCGGTACCACCCAGGCCAGGCTGCGCCAGCCCGTGCGCGTGATCGGCAAGGGCTTGCCGCCGGCGCCGCGCCGCCATTGCAGCCAGCCGATGACGCAGGTGACGATGAAAAACAGTTGCAGCATCACGTCGGCGTACAGGTTGACCTGGAAAAACAGCATGGCAAACAGCACGCAGCCGACGATGCCGATCCACCAGGAATGAATGTTGTTGCGTCCGGCCAGGACGATGGAGGCAGTCATCAAGACATTGGCGGCGATCTCGAGCGGGGGAGTCAAGCGGATTTCCTTTAAGTGAAGGCACGCCGCCACTATAGCCCATTTGATATCCGCAACCGGCCAAGCACTGCTTGACTTCCGTGGCCATTCTGGCAAATTGGGAAGCACTAGCCCCTGAACCACTGCGGAGATGTCCATGCGCTTGCGCCATGTGCTGCTTGCGGCAACACTGCTCGGCAGCGTCCTGCCCGCCCTGGCGTGCCGCATGACGATGGCGCTCGAGCAGTGGCCGCCGTACGTCTACCGCGACGCCCAGGGCGGTTATACGGGCCTGGACCTGGAACTGCTGCGCGCCATTTTCAAGGAAGCGCACTGCACCCTGGTCACCTTGCCGGAATTGCCGACGGCGCGGCGCCAGCTGCTGTTCCAGAAAGGGGGACTGGACCTGATGCCTGCCGCGTCCGAGACGTTGGAACGCCACGCGTATGCGCGTTTCAGCGTCAGCTACCGCGATGAAACCGTCGGTGTCTTCGGCAAGGCCGGCGCGCCCGCCGTGCAGCACCACGCCGGCAGCTTCGCGCAGCTCGCGCGCGGCAAGTCCACCCTGCTGGCGCCCAAGGTGGGCTGGTATGGGGCAGACTATGCGGCGGCCCGTCCGGCGCTGGAAAAACAAGGCCGCCTGAATGCGTTCGGCAGCTTCCGGCAAGGTATCCTCATGCTCGACGCGGGCCGCGCCGACCTGCTGCTGGGCGACGTGCTGGCCGTGCGCCACGAAGCGCGCCTGCAGGGTGTTGCCTTGAGCACCCTGCCCTTCCTGGCCTTGCGCGCACCCGTGCACCTGATGCTCAATGCCCGCACGACCAGCGCCGCCGACCTGGCGCGCCTGAACGCCGCCATCACGCGCCTGGAACAGCGCGGCGTGCTGGCGGCGATACGCAACAGCTACGCAGCGCCGTAGCGGCAATCAGCCCTTGGCAGCCGCTTCCAGGATTTCCAGCTTGGTTTCGCGGCCATTCTTTTGCACGCCCTGCGCCTTGTCGTAGCTTTCGATCAGCGCTCGGTACGGCGGCACGATGTGGTCCGTCATGATGGCGGCAAACTCCATAGCATCGGCGCGGTTCCAGGTGCTCATCACTTCAGCCAGCACGGCATACGTGTCGATCGGCACGGCGCCCGCTTGCGTCACGCGTGCCATGGTGATGTCGGTGGCCATCTTCGACCAGTTGCCCGAGGCGTCGATGATGGCAAACACCTTGTAGCCGGCCGCCAGCGCGCTGATGGTGGGGAAAGCCATGCACACGCTGGTGAGCGTGCTGGCGATCAGCAAGGTCTTGCGTCCCGTCTTTTCAATCGCTTCGACCCAGGCCGGATTGTCCCAGGCGTTGATCTGGCCCGTGCGCGGGATATAGACGGCTTCCGGGTTGAAATGGTGGATTTCCGGGATCAAGGGGCCATTCGGGCCGTCGGGCACGGAAGCGGTGGTGAAGGTCGGCATGTTCGCCAGGCGGGACAGCTTGGCCAGCGCCGTGACGTGGCCGCGCAGCGCGTGCTGCTCGATGTCGCGCACCAGCTGGAACAAGCCGCTCTGGTGGTCGATCAGCAGCATGACGGCGTCGTCGGGATCGATCATCGGTGGCAAACCTTGGAAGTTGGCGGGGGTGCTCATGGGGGTCTCCTGAAAAACCGTGCCGCGGGATGCGGCACGGGTACTGCACGAATTACTTTGCGATGCGGGCGAAGCGGCCGCTGTTGAAATCCTCGAACGCCTGCGCGATTTCCGCTTCGGTGTTCATGACGAAGGGACCATGGCCGACGATGGGCTCGTCGATCGGCTCGCCGCTCAGCAGCAGCACCACGGCGTCGTTGTTCGCTTCGACGGTGATGCTGTCGCCATCGCGCCCGAACAGCGCCATCTGCGCTTCGCGCACCACGCTTTCGCCGTTGACCAGTACCGTGCCATGCAGGACGATCAGCGCCGTGCTCCAGCCGGCGTGCACCGGCAGCTCCGTCAGCTTGCCCTGGGCCAGGCGCACATCCCACACCTGCATCGGCGAGAACGTGCGGGCCGGGCCATGCTGGCCGTCGAAGTCGCCGGCGATCACGCGCACGGAACCTGCAGCGTCGGGTAGCGCCAGCGTGGGTATCGTGTCGCTGGCGATGGCCTGGTAGCCGGGCGCCGTCATCTTGTTCTTCGCCGGCAGGTTCACCCACAGCTGCACCATTTCCAGGGTGCCGCCCGACTGCGTGAAGGCAGGCGAGTGAAACTCTTCATGCAGGATGCCGGCGCCTGCCGTCATCCATTGCACGTCGCCGGGACCGATCACGCCGCCCTGGCCCGTCGAATCGCGGTGCGCCACTTCGCCCTGGTAGACGATGGTCACCGTTTCAAAGCCGCGGTGCGGGTGCGAGCCGACGCCGGGCGGACGGGTGCCGGGCGCAAACTCGGCGGGGCCGGCATAGTCGAGCAGCAGGAAGGGGCTCAGCTGCTTGCCATGGCCGCTGTACGAAAACATGGAGCGCACGGGAAAGCCGTCGCCTACCCAGTGCTGGCGCGGTGCGCTGTAGATACCTGTGACTTTATTCATCTCGATCTCCTGTTGGGGTTTGCATTACGATGAAAACAAAATACGCTTGCAACGATGAAGCGGGTAGACGGTAAAATAGGCCATCATCGTTCCAAAAATAGAACGATCCAGGAGGCGGCATGCAGGACCTGAATGACTTGTATTACTTTGTGCAGGTGGTAGACCATGGCGGCTTCGCGCCGGCCGGGCGCGCGCTGGGCATGCCGAAATCCAAACTGAGCCGGCGCATCGCGCTGCTGGAAGAGCGCCTGGGCGCGCGCCTGCTGCAACGCACGACGCGGCATTTTTCCGTCACCGACGTGGGGCAGACGTTTTACGAGCATTGCAAGGCGATGCTGGTGGAAGCGGAAGCGGCGCAGGAGGCGATCGAACTGACGCGGGCCGCGCCGCGCGGCACGGTGCGCCTGTCCTGCCCCATCGCCCTGCTGCAGTCGCTGGTCGCGCCCATGCTGGCCGGCTTCATGCGCGAGCATCCGCAAGTGACCCTGCTGCTCGAAGCGAGCAACCGCCGCGTGGACCTGGTGGCCGAAGGCATCGACGTGGCCATCCGCGTGCGCCCGCCGCCGCTGCCCGACAGCGACCTGGTTCTGCGCGTGCTGGCCGAACGGGGCCAGTGCATGGTGGGCAGCCCGTTGCTGTTCGCCGATGCACCGCTGCCGAAGGCGCCGGCCGACCTGGCCGACTGGCCCAGCCTGGCCCTGGGCATGCCGCAACAGCACTACCAATGGGATCTGCATGGCCCCAATGGGGCGCGCGCCCAGCTGCGCCATACGCCGCGCTTCGTCACCGGCGACATGCTGACCCTGCGCGACGCGGCCGTGGCCGGCGTGGGCCTGGTGCAACTACCAACGATGATGATCACCGAACAGGTGGCCAATGGCAGCCTGCTGCAGCTGATGGGGCAATGGCGGCCGCAGCGCGAAATCATCCATGCCGTGTTTCCCTCACGGCGCGGCCTGCTGCCGGCCGTGCGCGCGCTGATCGACTACCTGGCGCACAGCTTCGCCGCACTGCCGGAAGAATGAGGGTTTTCAGGTACGATGGTGCTCTTTCAAGCGGCGTGAAAACAGCATGCGTTTATTGATACTGTCGGACCTGCACCACGAGCTGTGGCGCGACAAAGCGCCGCAGGGCGACCTCGCGCTCAGCGCCCCCGACGCCGTCATCCTGGCCGGCGACATCGACACGGGCACCCGCGCCGTCGCCTGGGCCGCCACCACGTTTGCGGGCCTGCCCGTGCTGTACGTGCATGGCAACCACGAAGGCTATGGCCACCACTTGGACAAGGTGCGCCAGGAGCTGCGCGCGGCCTGCGCCGCCACGCCCAACGTGCACTTTCTCGACGCGGACACGCACATCCTGGCGGACCCCGCAGGCGGCATGGTGCGCTTCCTGGGCACCACCCTGTGGACGGATTTCCGCCTGCTGGGCGACGATACGCGACAAGCGGCCATGCGCGACGCGGAAGCCGTCATGAACGACTACAAGCGCATCCGCCTGGCCGGCATGGGCTTTCGCAAGCTGCGCGCGGCCGACACGGCCATGTTCCACGCGCAGCAAAAAGCGTGGCTGGCGCGCGAACTGGCGCAACCGTTCGATGGACGCACGGTGGTCATCAGCCACATGGCACCGTCGCTGCTCTCGGTCGACGATGCCTACGGCAGCGAAGGGTGTTCGCCCGCCTACGCCTCGCGCCTGGACGACCTGGCCGCGCAGGCGGACCTGTGGGTGCATGGCCACCTGCACGTCTCGCGCGATTACCGGATAGGCCGCTGCCGCGTCGTATCGAACCCGTGCGGCTACAAGACGCGCAGCGGCGCGCCGCAAAATCCCGCTTTTGATCCGAACTTCATCATTGACCTAACGGCCGGCTAATCGTCAGCTTTGAGGCGGCCCGCCAGCCATTGCTGCAGGCGGTGCTTGCCGGCCCTGCGCGCCGCGCGCGGCGACGCCTCCGACTGGTGCGCGCCTGCGCCGCCACGCAGCCTGGCGGCCGCGACCAGCGGGTTGCGCGGCTTGGGCGTCGCTTTCACTTTGATTTTCATGGTGTTTCCTTTCAACCCGTCGTGCAAAACAAAAAACCCCGGCAAGTTTCCTCACCGGGGTTTGAAGGACACCGGCTCGGGATCGGCAATACTGCCGATTGCCCCGAGCGTCATGCGCGGGGCTAGTGATAAGTCGACTTGCTGCCAGCCTGCTCGAACATGGGTATCCTTTCTTTTGTTGGGTTAATCTGAACTGCGGACGCTGATTCTGCGCCGGATGCTGCAGTGCGTCAACCGCTTTTCGTGGCGACTGCGCCAACGTTGTTATTTTGTCGCAGTCGCTTTTTCTTTCGCGATGCGGGCATCGAGCTTCGCTTCATTTTTGGCAGCGTATTGGCTGCACGCCTGGGCATCGATAAAGGGATTCGGCGTGGCGCCTTCCAGCAATTGCGTCAGCTTGCGGTCGCCGCCGGAGTGATCGGGATGAGCCGAGATCAGGATGTCACACGGCAGTTTGGCGAAGTCCCGCATGACCTGGCGGAAGGCCGGCGTCAGGTCCGCATGGCGTTCATCGCCCAGGTAGTGAAAGTCGTCGGCCGCCACCGGCGTGAGGCTGGCACCAAACACCACGTTCAGGCAGTCCGTGCGCTCCGCATCCTCGCACGACACCCAGGTCCAGCTGGTGCTGCCCGGCGTATGGCCAGGCGTGTAGCGCGCCGTGACGGTCACGCCGCCCAGCTGCAAGGTTTCGCCATCGGCGATTTCGCGCACGTTTTCCACGGCCGGCATGGGATCGATTTCGCCCGCTTGCGGGTCCATGGCGAGCACCGAACCCGCGCGCAACGCCTGCGCACCGAGCGGGCTGGCGACCACTTGCGCACCGCTGTCGCGGGCCAGGGCGGCGATGCCGCCCGAATGGTCGAAATGCGCTTCCGTATTCAGGATGAACTTGATGTCTTCCAGGCGAAAGCCCAGCTCGAGGATATGCTCCTTGATGGCGGCCACCGATTGCGGCAACGCGCCGTCGATCAGGATCAAGCCTTCGCGCGTGTCGATCAGCACCACGCTCAAGCCGCCCACGCCCACGTAATACGTGTCGCCGTGGATGCGCGCCGGTTGCTGCGGGCGGTTCCACTGCGCCGCATACGGCGAGGCGATCGGCTGCGTCAGGGGATCGACGGCGGGCGCGGCGGCATGCGCGGCAAACGGCAGCGCCGAGGAGGCCAGCGCGATACTGAGCAAAGTCTTGGAAAGGAAGAAAGGCGGCATGCGGCTCCAGTAATGAGTGTGCGGTAATCGATGCCACAGGGTAACGTCGTCCCCTCATGCGGTCAAGCAGTCGGACGCGGCAACTTGCGCTACGATAGAGGTCCATAGACCTGCCGTGCGCCTTGCCGCGCCCACTGCCATGCGTTTGCTGATTCTGTCCGACCTGCACCTGGAAGTCTGGGGTGAAGACACCCCCGCCATCGACCTTGCCGCCAGCCGCCCCGACGTGGTGATCCTGGCCGGCGACATCGACACGGGCTGCAACGCCATCGCCTGGGCCGCGCGCACCTTCGGCGCCCTACCCGTGCTGTACGTGCACGGCAATCACGAGGGCTATGGCCACCAGTTGGAACACATGCGGGACGCCGTGCGCGACGCTTGCGCCAGCGCGAATGCGCACGGCGCCAACATCCGCCTGCTCGATGGCGACGCCATGGTACTGAACGGCGTGCGTTTTCTCGGCGTCACGCTGTGGACGGATTTTTTGCTGTTCGGCGCGGAGCGCCGGGAAGAAGCCTTGAGCGCGGCGCAAAGCTACATGCCAGACTACAAGCGCATCAGCACGGGCGGCGACACGCCGCGCCTCTTGTGCGCGGCCGACACGGCGCAGTTGCACGCGCAGCACCGCGCCTGGCTGGAACGGCAGCTAGCGCAACCCTTCGAGGGCAAGACCGTCGTCATCACGCACATGGCGCCCTCGATGCTGTCGGTGGAGGAGCAATACGCGACCAATCTCGGCTCGCCCGCCTTCGCCTCGCAGCTCGATGCACTGGTGGCGCAGGCCGACCTGTGGGTGCATGGCCACATGCATGCCTCGCTCGACTACCGCATCCAGGATTGCCGCGTCGTGTGCAACCCGTGCGGCTACAAGCGGCCCGATGGCACGCCGGAAAATGAACGCTACGATTCCGGCTTTATCGTCGACCTCGCCAGCACGGTTTAATTTTTCCGATAGCGCAGCTGGACCACGCCGCTGGGCAGCTGGCGCGTGTCGTCCAGGCGCCAGTCGCTGCGCGGCAAGCCATCCTCGAACAAGCGCACGCCCTTGCCCAGTACCACGGGCAGCACGGACAAGGTCAGGCTGTCGATGACGCCCTCGCGCAAACCGGCACGGATGACGGCGCCGCCATCGAGATACACGTGGTGGCACCCCTCCTCTGCCAGCGCTTCCAGTACTTCCCGCACGCTGCCTGCGCGGCGCTGCTCGCCATGGCGCGGTGCGAAGGCACGGTGGCTGAGTACCACCACGCGCTTGCCCGCATACGGCCACGGTTCGAACCCCAGCACGGCGTCATACGTGGCTCGGCCGATCAGCAAGGTATCGACTTGCTCCATCAACGCCGTGTAGCCGGTGGCGTCGGGCGAGTCGGGCGCAAGTTCGGCCAGCCAGGACAGGTCGCCGTTTTCTCCCGCGATGCAGCCGTCGATGCTGATGCCGAGAAATACGCTGACGAAAGTTTTTTGCATGGGTGCTCCTTGATTTAATTCTACGGTGTAGAATTATGCCCATGAAAACCCCAAAACTTCAAGCCATGGAATCTCCCGTGCGCCGCGCCGGACGTCCGCGCCGCGCTCTGCCCGCGCTGGATAGCGCCAGCATCCTGCAGACGGCATCAACCCTGCTGGAAGAAAAAGGCGAAGCATTTTCCATGCGCGCGCTGGCACAGAACCTGGGCGTCGATGCCATGGCCTTGTATCACTACTATGCGGGAAAAGAGGAGTTATTGCTGGCGTTGATGGCACAGCGTTTTGCCGCGCTCGATCCGCGCCAGCCGCCATTTACGCAACGCCAGGGGCCGCAACGGCGCCTGCTAGCGCTGTGCGCGCTGTACCTGGAACTGGTCAGCGCCACGCCGTATTTCGTGCGCCTGATGGCGCGCGGACTGGTGGAGCAAGCCGACGTGGCCGAGCGGTTCACGGCGCTGTTTGAGCAGGCCATCGAAGGCCTCGGCCTGGACAGGAAAACCCGGCTGCGGGGGCGCGATGCGCTCGTCGATTTCCTGCACGGCTATGCGCTGGCGGGCCGGCCGGCCAGCGAGACAGCCTGGCACGCCTCGGTCGGTCTGATCCTGGCGGGCATGGCCGCTGGACACACTGCTGTGTGACGACCAGCGGCCGGACGCACTAGCCTGGCATCAGGCCAGCAGCTTGAGCAGCGCCTGCGCGGCCGCTTCCGACGATGCGGGATTCTGGCCCGTGACCAGCAAGCCATCGGTGACCGCGTACGGCTGCCAGTCGCCCAGCTTCGAGTACACGCCGCCATTTTCCTTGAGCATGTCCTCGACGAGGAAAGGCACGATGGCCGTCAAGCCGACGGCATCTTCCTCGGTATTCGTAAAGCCCGTCACCTGCTTGCCGCGCACCAGCGGCGTGCCATCAAGCGCTTTCACGTGGCGCAGCACGCCGGGCGCGTGGCAGACGGCGGCGACGGGCTTGCCGGCGACGATCATCTGCTCGATCAGCGCGATCGAGTGCGGGTCTTCGGCCAGGTCCCACAGCGGGCCATGGCCGCCCGGGTAGAACACGGCGTCGAAGTCCCCCGCCTTCACGTCGGCCAGCTTGCCCGTGTTGGCCAGCACGGCTTGCGCAGCGGCGTCCTGCTTGAAGCGGCGCGTGGCGTCCGTTTGCGAACCCGGCTCGTCGCTTTTCGGGTCCAGCGGCGGCTGGCCGCCGTTAGGCGAGACCACGGTCAGCTTGGCGCCCGCTTCCTGCAAGGCATAGTAGGGCGCGGCGAATTCCTCCAGCCAGAAGCCGGTTTTCTTGCCGGTGTTACCGAGTTGATCGTGCGAGGTCAGTACCATCAGGATGTTCATGTTGTTTCCTTTTATGTCAGGGTTACAGTGCTGCTTCGAGGATACGGCGGCTGCGCGCGAGGTCGATATCGCGGTGTTCGCCGAGGGAGGTCATGCCATGTGCTTCCAATTGTTTCAGTACCGCTTCCACCGCTTCCTGGCCCAGCTGATAGGCCGACAAACGGGTCGCGATGCCCAGGCCTTCAAAGAAGGCGCGCGTGCGGGCGATGGCGGTATCGATGCGCTCGTCGTCGCTGCCGCTGTTGATGTTCCAGACACGTTCGCCATACTGTAGCAATTTGCCGCGTTTCTGCTCGCGCTGCACGTCCAGCAGTGCCGGCAGCACCAGCGCCAGGGTGCGCGCATGGTCGATGTCATAGAGGGCCGTCAGTTCGTGGCCGATCATGTGGGTGGCCCAGTCCTGCGGCACACCGGCGCCGATCAAGCCATTCAGGGCCAGGGTAGCCGTCCACATCAGATTGGCGCGGGTGGCGTAATCGTCGGGCGAGGCCACGGCCTGCGGCGCGATCTCGACCAGGGTCTGCAGCAAGCCTTCGGCAAAGCGGTCCTGCACCTTCGCCTGTGCAGGATAGGTCAGATACTGTTCCGTCGTGTGGACAAAGGCGTCGACCAGGCCATTGGCCACCTGCGTGGCCGGCAAGGTAAACGTTTTGCTCGGGTCGAGCACGGAAAACTGCGGGTACAGCAGCGGGCTGCGGAAACTCAGCTTGTCATGCGTGGCTTTTTTCGTCACCACGCCGCCGCTGTTCATTTCCGACCCCGTGGCAGGCAAGGTGAGCACCGTGCCAAACGGCAAGGCGCGCTGCACATTGGCGCCGCCGCGCTCGGCGATTTCCCATGGCTCGCCGTCGTACAGGGCAGCGGCGGCGACGAACTTGGTGCCGTCGATCACCGAGCCGCCGCCGACTGCCAGCAGGAAGTCCACCTTATCGCTGCGTACCTGAGCGACGGCGCGCATCAGGGTTTCATAGCTGGGATTGGGTTCAATGCCGCCAAACTCCTGCACGCTGCGCTGGCCCAGCGCAAGAGCAGCTCGCACTTCGGCCAGGGTGCCCGTCTTTTCGGCACTGGCGCCGCCGTACAAGATCAGCACGCGCGCGTCGTGCGGCACCAAGGCGGACAATTTGGCGACGGTGTCGGCGCCGAACACGATCTTGGTCGGGTTATGGAATTCAAAATTCTTCATGCTGCTGCTCCTTTATTATTAGACTGGTCGTCTAGAATGCAGTTCAAAAAACGCGGACATGGTGCGTCCGCTTGTTTGCCTTGTTTACCGTTTATCGGTCGCTGTCCGGCGGCAGCTGCAACATGGCCAGGGTCGCACGCCACGCCGTTTGCAAGGCGCTGGCATCGCGCCGCAGCTTCGTCAGCATGGCCGCACCCAGCCACAGCTGGTACAAGGTGGCGGCCATCTGCGCCGGATCGACCACCGATGGCAGCGAATCGTCCACCCTGCCCCGCGCGATGGCCAGGGCCAGCCTGGCGATGATGCGATGCGTGCCATCGAGCAGCGCCACGCGCATCGGCTCCGACATGTCCGCCACCTCGCTGCTGAGCTTGACCACCAGGCAGCGGCAGTCGCAACCGCTGCCATCAAGGCTTGCGCTGGTCCAGCTGGCCCAATACGCCATCAGCGACTGGGCCGCGTTCTGGCCGGGCGGGCTCAGCACGATCTCCATTTCCGCCAGGTAGCCGGTGACGTAATCCTCCAGCATCGCTACACCAAACAATTCCTTGGACTTGAAGTAATGATAGAACGAGCCCTTGGGCACGTCGGCAGCCGACAGGATCTCGTTCAGCCCCACCCCGGCAAAGCCCTTGCGCGTGATGATGGCCTTGCCCTGGTCGATAATGTGCTGGCGCACGTCGGTGTATTCAGCTTTCATGCGAGGCATTGTAGCACAATTAGACCAGTCGTCTAGGACCTTCTGTTTCAATGCAACGACTGCGACCCAAGCGCACTTGTCACGCATGGTGTTTTCATCAGGCTGCTCGCGAAGATCAACGGCGCCATCCTGAGCGCGCCATTCGCGGCGCAATTGCGCCATCCGGCTGAAGGCGGTCCTTGCCAATTTCCACCAGGCAAACGGACGCGGGTCGGCCAGCATGCTGAGCGCTCGGGAATAATCGAGCGTCAGCCCGGGCGTCCACGCCATCGTCTCGGCACGCTTGCGGATCTGGGCGGCGACCCACAGTTCCGGCGTAGCCAGGATACGGAAAAACACTCTCCAGCCTGCGCGGTCGCCATACAGGCGGCCAACGGCGCCGTCGATAGCCGCTTCCAGGGCCCGGGCGACCGTACTGGAACAATTACGATGCGTGAGATTGCAAGTCGCGTCCTTGCTATAATGCCACCAGAAAGACTGCAGCTGGCGCGGGTCGTAATTCCGGATACGGACCTGAACGGTGGACGGGCACCATGCCTTCGATTCTGTCGCGTAGCCTAGTGAAGCCGCCATCTTCAAGAATGATGAGTTCATCGCGCTCAAAACAAAATATACAGGTAAGGCATGCAAAAAAAATGGTTTGTCGTTGGCACTCTTGCCCTTTGTGCGTCGACCGCACAAGCGCAGGCAACCGCCCCGGTTACGTTGACGTATCAAGCAAACACCGCCAACTCGCCCGTTGATGTCAATCGCCTACGCGTGACTCAGGTCGATACCAATGCGTACGCCATCGACTTCTCCATCGTCGCGCCGAACCCTTCGCACCATACCGGCCATATCCAAGGCCTTGCAACGCGCGAAGGAAACCGTCTGACATTGAAAGAACCGATTTTCAAAGAGGACGGCACTATCGATGACCCTTCGCTTTGCACACTTGTCGTGGACATCGATGACAAGCATGCGAACGTAGTGAGTGCGGACCAGTGTTCAGGCTTCGGCGGGGCTGCAACGAATTTTGTTGAACAGGGACGCAACCTCTTGCGCTTACCGTAGTGTTCATACGGCAACATTTCCAACTCGCCGCAACGTCAGCTTCGGGGCGGATGCCGACGTTCGCCGGCCCCAGTCCAACCGCGCAGAAATTTCCGCATTGTCGACCAAAGTCGCTAGACTGGCCGCTACGAGCTACCGCAACCAGCAAACAGCGGACAACGAAATTACTGGACAAAGAAATGCCGAAAAATCAACTTATCGTTCAGCTTGCATTCTCATGACGCGGCGATTCCTCGCTAACCTGCTGGTCTGCCTGTGTGGTGCACTGGCCGCGACGTCCGCATTAGCGGCACGTGCCTATGACGAAGCGACGATCCGCATCGATGGCAAACCGCGCCGCTACTACCATCTGCACGATAGCGACGCGAAAGGAAAAACCACGCCGATCGTGCTCGTCAGCGGCTCGGGCTGCCGGGATTTCGCATCGCGCGTGCCGTCCTTTTTTGAGCACTACCCGGTACCCATCGATCTCTACTTCTTGGAAAAGGCGGGCATCGAAAAGGGCGACGACGGAGAGCATTGTTCGGAGGCGTACAGCCGCGAGGACGTTCTAGAACGTCGGGTAGGCGACACGCTGTCATTCATCGATGTCGAGCCCCGGCTACATTCCCTGGCCCCGCGCAGCTTGGCGATCGTCGGCTTTTCAGAGGGCGGCACGGTCGCGCCGCTTGCAGCCGCGAGCAGCGCAAAAATCGGCTGGCTTGCGGTGGCGGGCAGCGGCGGGCTGCCGCAAAGCGAAGAGTTCCTGGTCTTCGCAGCGCGCGGCGTCGCGCCCTATGCGACGCTGTTCTCACGTGCGCAGCTCCTGCAGACGTATGCCGCCATCAAAGCTGATCCGGACAGCCTCGATAAGGAATTCTTCGGCCACCCTTACCGGTACTGGAGTTCACACCTGTTCTACGATCCACTGCCCACGTACGCAAAACTCGACATTCCCGTGGTCGTAGCGATGGGCGAAAAGGACGACAGCGTCCCGATCGAATCCGGCCGCAAATTGCACGCCTTTTTCGCCAGCCATCCCGGCAACAAATTCACGTTTGTCGAATATCCCGGCGCAGGGCACGCACTGCAGGCGCCGGAGAGAAACTACCTTCCGCAATTCATCGCCGGGCTCGCCGGGTGGTTCAAAGGGAAACGCAATCCCTTCTGATTCGGTTGGCTTGGTTAGTCGGCGCCATGATCTGTTTCTTCGTTGTGAGCCAATTCAGACGGCAACTGGCCAAGCGTACCACCGTCCATTAAAGGGCGTGACCGTCCGCAATGAGGCAAGCGGACCTTCGCAATGCTTGCACCTCGATGCCACTCCCGAGCGACATCAGCCCAGAGGCCAAGAGGCCAAGATCCTGCTCTGAGGCCCTTTCCTGAGGCGCGAGCTTGTACTCGGAGCGCCGGAACTCGTTGTCCACCGCCACTAACTCCTGCTCTATCAGATCAAGGCGTGATTGTTCAAATCATCCAAGTCTGGCACTGCGCAGCAGCGCTAAAGAATCAGCTTAAGAATGCTGAAGTCCATCCAAGCAACCTCTGTTCAACTTATGCGAGAAAAATCCCGACTTCTGTGACACTCAACGAACGGCCCGACGAGATGTCAGGCCCCGCCTTATGCAAACTTCTTGAAATCCGGCTTCCTCTTTTCAAAGAAGGCCGTAAACGCTTCCTTCGCCTCGGCGCCGCCCAGCATGGCGCTGAACAGTTTGTTTTCCTCGGCGATGGCCGTCTTCATCGGCTCCATGCGGCTTTGTTTCATCAATCGCTTGGTGGCGCGGATGGAGGCGGCCGGCAGGGCTACCAGCTTAGCGGCCTGGCCTTGCGCGAACGTCATCAAGTCGTACAGGGGAACGACTTTCGAGACCAGGCCCATTTCCAGCGCTTCGCTGGCCGGGAACGACTCGCCCAGCATCAGTTTTTCCGCCGCGCGCGGATAGCCGGCCAGTTGCGTGAGCAGCAGGCTGGAGCCGAATTCCGGGCACAGGCCCAGCTGCGTGAACGGCATCGAAAAGCTGGCATTGTCCGCCGCGTAGACGAGGTCGCAATGCATCAACAAGGTGGTGCCGATACCGATGGCCGGGCCGGAAACAGCCGCCACCACGGGCTTGCTGCTGCCGTACAGCGCGCGCATGAACTGGAACACGGGACGGTCATGGTCGAGCGAGCCATCCTTCGGGCGCGCCGTCTTCATGAAGTCGTCGAGGTCGTTGCCGGCCGTGAAAATCTCGCGCTTGCCGCAGATCAGGATGGCGCGCACCGCATCGTCCGTCTCCGCCGCCACCAGCGCATCGGCCAGGGTCTGGTACATGGCGCCCGTGAGCGCATTCTTGCGTTCCAGGCGGTTGAATTCCAGGGTCAGAATACCCTCGCTCTTGCTGCACAAAATATCCATGTCGTCTCCAAAAAGATAAAGGGCGCCGAGGTATCCCCAGCGCCCAAGTTTTGACTAATCCTGTCTGACCACCTACGTCACGACGCCTGGCAGAAGCGCAGCGAGCGGCAGCGAGTTGTGGCCGAGACGCGCAGCTGTGCGAAGCACGAGGCCGCCCAGGCAGTGAGCATCGCAGGCCGCGAATCGCAACGCGCAGCAGCTTATGCCAGGTGTCATCAGACGCGTTCGAAAATGCCTGCTGCGCCCATGCCGGCGCCCACGCACATCGTGACCATGCCGTACTTCTGCTTGGTGCGCTGCAGTGCGTGGATCACGGTGGCGGCGCGGATGGCACCGGTGGCGCCCAGCGGATGGCCCAGGGCAATCGCGCCACCCATCGGGTTGACCTTCGATGGGTCCAGGCCCAGGTCGCCGATGACGGCCAAGGCTTGCGCGGCAAACGCTTCGTTCAGCTCGATCCAGTCCAGCTGGTCTTGCGTGATGCCGGCCGCGGCGCATGCCGCAGGAATCGCAAATTTCGGACCGATGCCCATGATTTCCGGCGGCACGCCACGTACGGCGAACGAGGAGAATTTCGCCAGCGGGGTCAGGTTGTGCTCGCGCAGGATTTTTTCGCTGACGATCAAGAGCGCACCGGCGCCGTCGGACATCTGCGAGCTGTTGGCGGCCGTGACGGAACCCTTGGCGGCGAAGACCGGCTTCAGCTTGGCCAGCGACTCCATCGACGAATCGGCGCGCGCGCCTTCGTCGGTGTCGACGGTGCGGCGCGTTACATCGACGTGGCCGGTAGCCAGGTTCGGTGTGCGCGTGATGATTTCCACGGGCGTCGTTTCCGCCTTGAAGAAACCGGCTTGCTGCGCGGCAATGGCGCGGCGGTGCGATTCAACGGAGAACGCGTCCTGCTGTTCGCGCGACACTTTCCATTGCTGCGCCACTTTTTCTGCCGTCAGGCCCATGCCGTAAGCCATGCCGATGTTCTCGTCGCTGAACATGTCCAGGTTCATCGATGGGTGGTGGCCCATCATCGGTACCATCGACATCGATTCGATGCCGCCGGCGATCATCACGTCGGCTTCGCCCACGCGGATGCGGTCGGCCGCCATGGCAATCGCCGTGATGCCCGAAGCGCAGTAACGGTTGACGGTGACGCCGCCCACGGTTTTCGGCAAGCCGGCCAGCAGCACCGAGTTACGCGCGATATTGAAGCCCTGCTCCGCTTCCGGGAACGAGCAGCCGATGATGGCGTCGGTGATCAAAGCCGGGTCGAGGCCAGGCGCTTGCGCCAGAGCCGATTGCAGCACGCGCACCAGCAGGTCGTCCGGGCGGGTGTTCTTGAACATGCCGCGCGGAGCCTTGCCGATCGGGGTGCGGGTTGCAGAGACGATGTACGCGTCTTGAAGTTGTTTGCTCATTTTGTTCTTTCAAAGATGTTGAACGAGGTTCGTGTTCTGTCGAATGTCCGGGATGCTGGCCTATCGCTTCTGCGACAAATACCAGTCCACCGTCACCTGTGCCGCCAGCGTGCCTTCGGCGTCGAAAATATCGACTGCCACGGGAAACGCCACCTTGCCGTCCTGCGCCAGCTGCGCCTTCAAGGCAGCCAGGTCGCCCGGTACCCGGCCTTCGGCGCGCGTCGCGCCCCGGGCCACCTTCTGGTACTCGATGCGCGACGATTTGGCCACCGGGCGCAAACCCAGTATCAGCTCGGCGAAGCCGCCAGCCATGGCCGCGCCGGAAGCCGTTTCGGCCAGGGTAAACAAGGCGCCCGCATGCTGCGTGCCCAGATGATTATTCAGTTTTGGATTTTCCGGCATCGACACCTTCGAGGTGCCGGCGCCGATGTCGTCGATGCTGATCCCCAGCAGCCGCACGAAGGGCAAGGTGTCCATCATCTGTTGTTTGATACGGTCATACACCATGCTTGGCCTCACGCGCAGCAATACTTTAAAAATAATGGACAGGATCGTCATCGACGTCAGGCTTAGTTGCGTACCGGCTTACCGGTTTGCATCATGCCCATGATCCGTTCCTGGGTTTTCGGATGGTTCAACAGCTCCAGGAATGCCTTGCGTTCCATATCCAGCAGCCACTGTTCGCTGACGAAGCTGCCCTGGTCCACGTCGCCGCCCGATACGATCTCGGCGATCATCTCGCCCAGCTTGAAATCGTGCGCCGAAATGAAGCCGCCGTCGCGCATGTTGACCAACTGCGCCTTGATGGTGCCCCAGCCGTAACGGCCCGTCACCTGGATCAGCGATGGCAGTTGCGGACGGAAGCCGGCGTCGAACATGGCGCGCGCTTCGACCTTGGCCACGTGCAGCAGCTCGTAGGCGTTGAACACGATGACGTCGTCTTCTTTCAAGTAGCCCATCTTCTTCGCTTCCAGCGCCGATTTCGACACGTTGGCGGTGGCCGCATTGGTAAAGCCCGTTTTCAGGAATTGCAGGATGTCGTTACCCTTGGCTTCCTTGTAGGCGCGCTGCGCCGCTTCCTTCAAGCCGCCGCCGGCAGGAATCAGGCCCACGCCCACTTCCACCAGGCCGATATAGGACTCGATCGAGGCCACGCGTTTCGATGCGTGCAGGGCCAGTTCACAACCGCCACCCAGTGCCAGGCCAGCGACCGCGGCGATCACCGGCACGTTCGCGTATTTCAGCGACATGAAGGTGTTCTGCAGTTCGGCGATGATCGGATCGACGGCTTTCACGCCGCCTTGCATGAACGCC
Organism: Janthinobacterium lividum; assembly: GCF_011601275.1. GTDB lineage: Bacteria > Pseudomonadota > Gammaproteobacteria > Burkholderiales > Burkholderiaceae_D > Janthinobacterium > Janthinobacterium lividum_E. The sequence continues at coordinate 167,643 of NZ_JAAOLY010000014.1, forward strand.
GGCAGTGCCGATTGCAGGTCGGCGCCGGCCGAGAAGGCACCGCCTTCGGCTGCGTCGGCGTGCCAGATCACCAGGCCCTTGAAATTCTTCTCGGCTTCGGCCAGCGCCAGTTTCAGGCCGTTGATGACACCTTCGCCGATCACGTGCATCTTGGTCTTGAACGAGATGATCAGCACATCGTCGCCTGTATGCCAGACGCGCACGGATTCGTCTTCGAAGACGGTGGTGCCGGCGGTCTTGCCGTCGATGGCGCCGCTGCCCAGGACTGGCGCGCGGAACGGCTGGCGGTCATACACGGACAGGGTCGAACGCGGCACGAAGCTGTTCGACACGGCGGAGTACGAACCTTCCGGCGTGTGCACGCCGCCCTTGTCTGCAACCGGACCCTCGAAGACCCAGGCTGGCAGCGGCGCGTTGCACAGCGCGTGGCCGGCGTCGATGTCTTCCTTGACCCAGTTGGCCACTTGCAGCCAGTTCGATGCCTGCCACGTTTCAAACGGGCCCACGTTCCAGCCGAAGCCCCAGCGCATGGCGAAGTCGATGTCGCGCACATTGTCGGCCACGGTGTCCAGGTGGATGGCGATGTAGTGGAAAGCGTCGCGGAAGATCGCCCACAGGAACTGGCCTTGCGGATTCGTCGATTCGCGCAGCGCCTTCATCTTCTTGACCGGATCCTTTTCCTTCAGGATGCGGGCGATGATGTCGGCAGCCTTGGCGCCGCCGGCCACGTATTCACCGGTGGCGAAATCGAGGCGTTGAATTTCCTTGCCGACCTTCTTGTAGAAGCCTGCGCCGCTCTTCTGGCCCAGCGCGCCTTTTTCCACCAGTTGCGCCAGCACGGCCGGCGTCTTGTAGACGGCGGCGAACGGATCGTTCGGCAGGTAGTCCTGCATGGTCTTGATCACATGGCCCATGGTGTCCAGGCCGACCACGTCCGCCGTGCGGAAGGTGCCCGACTTGGCGCGGCCCAGCTTGGCGCCCGTCAAATCATCGACGACGTCCACGGACAGGCCGAATTTTTCAGCTTCGTGCACGATGGCCAGGATGCCGAACACGCCCACGCGGTTGGCGATGAAGTTCGGCGTATCCTTGGCGCGGACCACGCCCTTGCCCAGGGTGGTGGTCAGGAAGCCTTCCAGCTGGTCGGAAATCTCTGGCTTGGTGAACTCGGTCGGGATGATTTCGACCAGGTGCATATAGCGCGGCGGGTTGAAGAAGTGCACGCCGCAGTAGCGCGATTTCAGGTCCGCATCGAAGCCTTCGGCCAGCTTGGTGATCGACAGGCCCGAGGTATTCGAGGCGAAGATCGCGTTCGGGCCGATGTGCGGAGCGACCTTCTGGTACAGGTCGTGTTTCCAGTCCATGCGCTCGGCGATGGCTTCGATGATCAGGTCGCAACCGGCCAGCAGGTCCAGGTTGTCTTCGTAGTTGGCTACCTGGATCAGCGCGGCGTCGTCCTTGTTGCCCAGCGGGGCAGGCGACAGCTTTTTCAGGTTCTCGATGGCGCGCAGCACGATGCCATTCTTTGGACCTTCCTTTGCCGGCAGGTCGAACAGCACGACCGGCACTTTCGCGTTGATGCAATGGGCGGCGATCTGCGCGCCCATCACGCCGGCGCCGAGGACGGCTACTTTTTTAACGATGAAATTGGTCATATTTTCCTCAAGTCTTAGAACAGGTCTGCGTCGAGTGCCATCAGGTTGGCCGAACCGGAACGCGCCTGACGGATCAGGGTTGCCGTCTCAGGCTGCAAGCGGGCGAAGTAGAAACGTGCGGTAGCCAGTTTGGCGGTGTAGAACTTGTCGCCGCTGGATTCTTTTTCGAGGGCGATCTTGGCCATCTGCGCGAACAGGTAGCTGTAGATCATGTGGCCGACGACGCGCAGGTAAGGCACGCATGCCGCGCCCACTTCGTCAGGATTCTGGAAGGCCTTCATGCCGATTTCCATGGTCAGCTTGGTGACTTTGTCGCCCAAGTCGCCCAGTGGGGTGACGAATTCGCTCATCGCTTCATCGGTGCCGTTGTCTTCGACGAAAGCCTTGATCTTTTCGCCGAACTTGCGCAGCTTGGCGCCGTTGTCGCCGAGGATCTTGCGGCCCAACAGGTCCAGCGACTGGATCGTGTTCGTGCCTTCGTAGATCATGTTGATGCGCGCGTCACGCACATACTGCTCCATGCCCCACTCCGAGATGTAGCCGTGGCCACCGAACACTTGCATCGCGTCCGAAGTGGCGATCCAGGCGTTGTCGGTGATGAAAGCCTTGATGACAGGGGTCAGCAGCGCCACTTCGTCGGCCGCTTCCTTGCGCACGTCGGCGTCAGGGTGGTGCAGTTCGCGGTCGATCTGCAGCGCCACGTACGAGGTGAACGCGCGCGCGCCTTCGGCGTAGGCTTTGCCCGTCAGCAGCATGCGGCGCACGTCAGGGTGCACGATGATGCGGTCGGCCGGCAGTTCCGGGTTCTTGATGCCGGACAGCGAACGCATTTGCGTGCGGTCCTTGGCGTAGATCAGCGCGTTCTGGTAGGCGATTTCCGTCAGGCCCAGCGACTGCATGCCCACGCCCAGGCGGGCCGCGTTCATGAAGACGAACATGGCGTTCAAGCCCTTGTTCGGCTGGCCGATGATCCAGCCTTTCGCGCCGTCCAGGTTCATCTGGCAGGTCGAATTGCCGTGGATGCCCATTTTTTCTTCGATGGCGCCGCAGGTGATCGGGTTGCGCTCGCCGACCGTGCCGTCGGCGTTCGGCAGGAATTTCGGCACCAGGAACAGCGAGATGCCTTTCGAGCCTTCCGGCGCGTCCGGCACGCGGGCCAGCACCAGGTGCAAAATGTTTTCCGCCATGTCGTGCTCGCCGGCCGAGATGAAGATCTTGTTGCCGGTAATGGTCCAGGAACCGTCCGCCTCAGGCAGCGCTTTCGAGCGCAGCAGGCCCAGGTCGGTGCCGCAGTGCGGCTCGGTCAGGCACATGGTGCCCGTCCATTCGCCCGACACCAGTTTCGGCAGGTAGACTTCCTTCTGGTGGTCGGTGCCGTGTTCCTTCAGGCACTCGTAGGCGCCGTGCGACAAACCTGGGTACATGGACCAGGCCTGGTTCGACGAGTTCAGCATTTCATAGAAGGAGTTGTTCAGCACGACCGGCAAGCCCTGGCCGCCGTATTCCGGATCGCAAGCCAATGCCGCCCAACCGCCTTCGACGTACTGCTTGTAGGCTTCCTTGAAACCTTTAGGCGTGGTCACGCTTTTCGTGACGGGATCGTGGTGGCAGCCTTCGCGGTCGCCGGAGTGGTTCAGCGGGAACAGTACCTCGGAGGTGAATTTGCCGCCCTCTTCCAGCACCTGATTGATGATGTCGGCGTCGACGTCGGCGTACGACGGCATTTGCTTCAGTTCTTCTTCCACTTGCAGGAACTCATGCAGGACGAATTGCATATCCCGGATTGGCGCGACGTATTGACCCATAATTTTCTCCTGAAGGCGATTAGCTAAAGTGTTGTACTTGTAAGTGCGTGTGCGTTGTTGCGGATACTGCCTGACGGCTTATTTGCTTGTGACGCAATTCTGGTACGACGCCAGCAGACGGATGAAGCCCGCTTGCGCCCGTTCGATGCTGCCCGGCACGCGCAGGAAGCGCGCATCGTGATGCAGGGCCAGGATCAGGCCATACATCTCGTACACCAGCTGCTGGGCGTCCGTGTCCGCTTTCAAGTCGCCCGTGGCGATCGATTGCTCGACACTGCGCAGCAGCGCGCCCTGCCAGGCCCGCACCATGGCCACCAGGGCCTCGCGGATGGGACCGGGACGGTCGTCATACTCGACGGCGCCGCTGATATAGATGCAGCCGGAAGCGATTTCCACGCTGACCCGCTTGACCCAGCGCGCAAACATCGATTGCAGGCGCTGGATGCCGCGTGGTTCTTTCATGCTGGGGAAAAAGACTTCTTGCTCGAAACGATAGTGGTAGAGCTTCAGCACTTCCATCTGCAAGTCTTCGCGCGAGCCAAAGTGGGCAAACACGCCCGACTTGCTCATGTTCATTTTGTCCGCAAGCAGCCCTATGGTCAGGCCTTCCAGGCCGTCGCGGCTGGACAGGTCCAGCGCCACGTCGAGGATGGCTGCACGGGTCAGTTCGCCCTTGCGCATGAATTTGACTGAAGTATTCAAAATGTCCGTTCTCAAAGTGATGTTGCCGATTTGGCGGACTGAAGCGAGGGTAAAAAAAAGCACGCTTCGAAAAAATCCGAACGCTCGTACTATTATCCACTACCACGTAAAAGTCAAACGGGAACTTTAGAGCCGGTGTTCTATTGGTGCAACGCAGCATTTTTTGCCTGCGTGTTTGTAGCGATTTCAAGCAGGCAAAAGCGGCATGCGCCCTGCCGCATGGCCTCAGTCGAGGCCGCCTGCCTTGTTCAATTGACGGCGGTCGCGCTTGGTCGGCCGCCCCTTGATGGTGGTGCCCGGCTCGCGGAACAGCTTGCGCTCTTCTGCCAACTGCTCGCGGCGGGCGATGCTGGCCGGCGTTTCGCCATACAGCAAGCGCGCCACGGGCGCGGCGCCGCGCTTGTCGGACAGGCCCAGCACGGCCACTTCCCACGTCTCCGCGCCATTGTCGATGGCCAGCTCGTCGCCCACGCGCACGCTGCGCGCCGGTTTCACGCGCTCGCCGCCCACTTTGACTTTACCCGTATCGACGGCTTCGCTGGCCAGCGAGCGCGTCTTGAAGAAGCGCGCCGCCCACAACCATTTGTCCAGCCTTACCGTGGTCATCTCGTTCATGCGTACTTGCCTACTGAAAAAATGCGCATCACCAGCCGGTACACGAGGAAGGCGGCTTCATAGCCGATGCGCCGGAAGCGGCCGATGTGCTTGAAATCATCCTGGTGAATCACGATGCCGTCGGCTACGCCCTGCTCGATATGCTGGCGCAAGCTTTGCGCGAACGCCACGTCCTTGATCACGACGTTCGCCTCTTGGTTGAGGAACAGGCTGAGCGCGTCAATATTGCTGGACCCCACCGTCGCCCAGTCGTCGTCGACGACGGCCACCTTGGCGTGCAGCTGCGTCTTGCGGTATTCGACGATTTTCACGCCGGCGGCCAGCAGTTTCGGGTAAAACGAATGCGCCACGGCGTCTTGCATGCGGAACTCGCCCACGCCGATCAACAGCACCACGTCGACGCCCCGCTGGGCCGCCTGGGCCAGCGCGTGGCGCAGCTTGTGCCCTGGCGCGAAATACGGGTTGGCCAACATCACGCTTTTGCGCGCCTGGCCCAGCGCCTGCAGGTAGGCGCGCTGGATGGTGCGGCGGTTGCGCAGGTTGTCGCGCACGACAAAGCCGGCCACAACAGGGTTCTTCGCCAGCTCCTTGCTGACGACGCGCATCTTGCGGTACAGCTTGATACGCCGCACCAGATTCATCTTGCCCAGCCGCGCCCACTGCGCCTGCACTTCTTCATGGATGGCGTCGACCAGCGGACCCTTCACCTGCACGGCGAAATCCCAGCGCGGCGCTTCCAGGCTGATGTTGTGGTCGTAGTCGCAAAACATGTCGTCGTTGATATTGATGCCGCCCACCAGGGCAATCTCGCCGTCGGCCACGCAAATCTTGCGGTGCGTGCGCGTGATGCCGCGCCGGAACCATGGGTTGAAGATGCGGTGATGCACGCCGGCCGCTTCCAGTTCCGCATGCATGGCCTTGACACGGCGGTTGCCTGTGCCGAACCAGTCCGTGATCATGCAAACGAGCACGCCGCGCGCGGCGGCACGCTTCAGGGCGTCGAGCACTAGGGTGCCCGTGGCGTCGTCGGCAAAGATATACGTTTCGAAATAGACTTCCGAGCGCGCGCCATCGATGGCGGCTATCAGCGCGGGAAAGTAATCGGTGCCGCAATACAGCAGCTTGATGTCGTTGTGGGCGATGAAATTGACTGTACGCATGCCGGCAGTCTACGCGAGTTTCAAAGCAGCAACGATCGGCGCGTGATCCGACAGTTTTGCCCACAAGGTGCCATGCATCACTTGCGCGCCTTCCACGTGGAAACCGCGCACATAGATGCGGTCCAGGCGGAACCACGGCAAGGCGGCGGGAAAGGTGCGCGCCGGCACGGGCGTGGGGGTCTTGCTCTGGCGCCGCGCCAAGGTGCGCACCAGGTCGCCCAGGGCGGAATTCGACGCGCGCTGGTCGAATACTTCCACCACGCCCAGCGCATTGCGCAGCTTGTCGCTGAGCGTGTTGCGCCAGTCGTTGAAATCGCCGGCAATGATGACGGGTTCGCCATCCGGCGCCGATTCCATGACGGCGTCGATCAGCGCCTGCGTCTGGCGGCCCCGTCCCGACTCGAACAGGCCCAGATGGACGACATAACAGTGCACGTCGGCTTGCGGCGTCTTGAGCACGCAATGCAGGATACCGCGCTGCTCGTAGGCATGGTCGGAGACGTCATGGTTGGTTTGTGAGGCGATGGGGAATTTGCTCAGCAAGGCATTGCCATGGTGGCCATGGTCATACACGGCATTCATGCCGTAGGCGGAATGGTGCTCGGCGCCGGCAAAGAACTCATGCTGCGACGCTTCCGGCCAATGCTTGTGGCCATTTTTCTCGGCGCCAAAGCGGGCCGCATTGCGGTCATGCTTGCCTTGCACTTCCTGCAAAAAGACGACATCGGCATGGAACAGGGCGATCGCCTGTTTTAAAGCATGCACGCGGGGCAAGCCTCGCACGGAGGAGACACCCTTGTGGATATTATAAGTTGCTACGCGGATTTTCATGCCTTGATTCTACTCCCAGACAGGGCCCGCGCGGCGCCAGCGTAGGTGCGCGTGCGCACCTAAACGCACACAATCAGGCCAGCATGCGCCCCACGCCAGCCGTCACGCTGACGATCAACGCGGTGATGCCGGCCGCCCAGACGATCTTGACCAGCAACGGTGCGCCGCGCCAGGCCACGGTGCGCTTGCCCTTGGCAAACGCGCCCGGGTGCAGCAGCCAGCCGATCGCCATCAACGGCATGCCGATCGGCGGCGTGCGGCCAGGCACGGTGGAGCTGAAAAGCAGGAAGATAAAGCACAGGCAAAAAACGATGCCCAGGGTGCCCAGCAGTTTTTGCTGCGCAGTCAAATGTAACCAGTTCAACATGGAATGCTTTCTAGGGAAATCAGGTGGGACGCGCCAGGCCCGTCATGGCCGGCAATTGCAGAATCGCTTCCGCGTTGGACGACGAGAAACAGCGGTCGGCCGCGGCCAGGTAGGGCAGCCACGCGTACTGCAAGTGTTCGCGCGGGCTCAGGGTGATGGCGATGTCGCGCGGCACCTGCACGCTGAACACGTGTTCCGTGTTGCGCGTCACGCCGGGCGCATAGCGGTGGCGCCAGATCGGGTAGATCTCGTACACGTTCGACAAGTTCCAGTCGCGCAGCACGATATCGCGCCCATCGGCAACGATGCCAGTTTCCTCGAACAATTCGCGCGCGGCCGTCTGCAGCAGCGGTTCGTCGACGGCATCGACGGAACCCGTCACCGATTGCCAGAAACCGGGCTGGCCCGCGCGTTCGATGAGCAAGACGTCAAGGTCAGCCGTATGAATGACGACCAGCACGGAAACAGGAATTTTATGAGTCATATCAACAATGAAAAAGGCGCCACGACAGCGCCTTTTTTTGCATAGCGGATCAAACAGCGGCCGCCAGGGCAGCCGCATGCTTCATTACACTACTTTTGGCTCGGCGCTGCGCAAACGGATGTGCAGTTCACGCAATTGCTTCTCGTCTACTTCCGACGGCGCATGGGTCAGCAAGTCTTGCGCGCGCTGGGTTTTCGGGAAGGCGATCACGTCGCGGATCGATTCGGAACCCGTCATCATGGTCACGATACGGTCCAGGCCAAATGCCAGGCCGCCATGCGGTGGCGCGCCGTATTGCAGGGCGTCGAGCAGGAAGCCGAACTTCAGCTGCGCTTCTTCGGCGTCGATCTTCAGTGCGCGGAACACTTTCGACTGCACTTCTTCGCGGTGGATACGGATCGAACCGCCGCCCAGTTCCCAGCCGTTCAAGACCATGTCATAAGCCTTGGCGATGCAGGCGCCCGGATCGCTTTCCAGCATGTCTTCATGGCCGTCTTTCGGCGCCGTGAACGGATGGTGGGTTGCCGTCCAGCGGTCCGCTTCTTCGTCGTGCTCGAACATCGGGAAGTCGACCACCCACAATGGCTTCCACACGTCTTCGAACAGGCCGGCTTTCTTGCCGAACTCGCTGTGACCGATCTTCACGCGCAGCGCGCCGATGGCGTCGTTGACGACCTTGGCCTTGTCCGCGCCGAAGAAGATCAGGTCGCCGTCTTGCGCGCCCGTCTGCTCGAGGATCGTGGCCAGCACGTCGGCAGGCAGGAACTTGACGATCGGCGACTGCAAGCCTTCAGGACCCTTGGCTTTCTCGTTGACCTTGATGTAAGCGAGGCCCTTGGCGCCGTAGATGGCGACGAATTGCGTGTAGGCATCGATTTCCGAACGGGGCATGCTGCCGCCTTGCGGTACGCGCAGGGCAACCACGCGGCCGCCTTTCATGTTGGCGGCGCCGTTGAAGACCTTGAACTCGACCGACTTCATGACTTCCGTCAAGTCCGTGAAGACCAGCTTGACGCGCATGTCCGGCTTGTCGGAACCGTACAGGCCCATCGCTTCGGCGAAATCCATCACCGGGAACGGGTTCGGCAGATCGATGTCCAAGGTGTTCTTGAAGACGACGCGGATCATGTCTTCGAACAGGTCGCGGATTTCCTGTTCCGTCAGGAACGAGGTTTCGCAGTCGATCTGCGTGAATTCAGGCTGGCGGTCGGCGCGCAAGTCTTCGTCGCGGAAGCACTTGGTGATCTGGTAATAACGGTCGAAGTTAGCAACCATCAACAGTTGCTTGAACAACTGTGGCGATTGCGGCAAGGCGAAGAAGCTGCCCGCGTTGACGCGCGACGGCACCAGGTAATCGCGCGCGCCTTCTGGCGTCGACTTGGTCAGCATCGGCGTTTCGATGTCGATGAAGCCCAGCGCGTCGAGGTACTTGCGCACTTCCATCGTCACCTTGTAGCGCAGGCGCAGGTTGTTCTGCATTTGCGGGCGGCGCAGGTCCAGCACGCGGTGCGTCAGACGCGTCGTTTCCGACAGGTTGTCGTCATCCAGCTGGAACGGCACGGGCACGGAAGGGTTCAGCACTTCCAGCTCCGAGCAGACCACTTCGATCTTGCCCGACTTCAGGTTGTTGTTGATCGTGCCTTCGATACGGTTGGTCACGACGCCCGTCACGCGCAGGCAGAATTCGTTGCGCACGGCTTCGGCGACCTTGAACATTTCCGCTTGTTCCGGGTTGCAGACGATTTGCACCAGGCCTTCACGGTCGCGCAAGTCGATGAAAATCAGGCTGCCGTGGTCGCGGCGGCGATGTACCCAGCCGCACAGGCTGACGGTTTGTCCCAGCATGGCTTCGGTAACGAGGCCGCAGTATTCAGTACGCATAGACATAAAATTCTCAGTTCAGGTTAGTGAGTGTTCAATCCGGCCACGTCCCACGTGGGACGCCTGCCTTTATTCTTTGGCTGCCGGGGCCGGTACAGCAACAACTTCCGCAGGCGCCACCACGCCCATCGAGACGATATATTTGAGCGCCGCATCGACGCTCATGTCGAGTTCGACGACATCGCTGCGCTTCATCATCAGGAAAAAGCCCGATGTCGGATTCGGCGTCGTCGGCACGTACACGCTGACGAAGTCGCCCACCAGGTGGTTCGCCGCATCGCCGCCCGGCACACCGGTCAGGAAAGCGATGGTCCAGGAGTTCTGGTGCGGATACGGCACCAGCACGGCCTTGCGGAACGCATTGCCCGACGGGGAAAACAGGGTATCGGACACTTGCTTGACGCTCGAGTACAGGGAATTGACGATGGGTATGCGTTGCAGCAATTTTTCCCACAGTTTCACCACGTAATTGCCGACCAGGTTATTCGTCAGCAAGCCCGTGAAGAACACGATCAGTACCGTCAATACCGTGCCCAGGCCGGGAATGGTGCTCAGCGCGGGAACCTTGTGGCCGAACCAGACGCTGGGCTGCGTACTGCCGGGCACCAGCAGCAGCGACTGGTCCATCGTGCTGATCACCAGATTCAGGACCCAGGCCGTAATGGCCAGGGGCACCAAAATCAGTAATCCGGTAATAAAGTATTTACGCATCAGTTTCTCGGTAATGGATCGTATCGGCGCGGCGCGCTTTCAGTCCGCTTTCGGCGCGGTTGCAGCCGGGGCGGGAGCAGGCGCAGCGGCAGGCGCGCTGTCGGCGGCCGCGGCAGGCTTGGCGTTGTCGGCCGGGCCCGTCGGAATGGCCGTGGTGGGCGCCGTGCCGCCGCGGAAATCGGTCGCGTACCAGCCGGTGCCCTTCAATTGGAAACCGGCGGCCGTCAATTGTTTCTTGAAACTGGGCTTGCCGCACGACAGGCACACCGTCAGTACTGGATCGGAGATCTTTTGCAAGACATCCTTGGCAAAACCACACTCGTCACAACGGTAAGCGTAAATCGGCATCTCTACTCCGAGAAAATCATCAAAAACCCTGAATTATAAAGCTTTTCCGCCATTCCCAGCGGAAAATGCCCCGCCGCTTTCCTTCCCTGCCTCAGTCCGCCCGGCGGCGCCAGCTCATCCAGCGCTCCTTGCCCGCGAAGACGGCGATGGAATCATCGACGGCTTCATCGGCCAGGCAGTCGAAATGCGGCGCCAGCAATTCCTGCAGTTTCTCCCGTGAAATACCAAATGGCGGTCCCTTGGCATTATCGTCAAAGAAAAAGTAACCAGCCAGCATGGCGCCCGGCGCCAGCAGCTGCGCCCAGCGGGCCGCCACTTGCGGCCACATGGCGCGCGGCATGGCGCACAAAAAGGCCCGTTCATAGATCAGGTCCAGCGGCGCAACAGGTTCCCAGGCAAAGAAATCGGCTTCCACCACCTGCCCTGCCCGTTCGCCGACGACGGCGCGCGCGGCGGTCACGGCGGCCGGCGAAAAGTCGATGGCCGTGGCATCCCAGCCGTGATCGAGCATGAAAACCAGTTCATAGGCCGAGCCGCAACCGGGAATCAGGCAGCGCAGCGGCGCCGGGCTGCCCGCGACAAAGCTGCGCAGGCGCGACGGTACGCCGCCGTGGTCCCAGGGTGTGAATTGCTTCTCGAAACGCTCGTCCCAGAAGGCGGGCGAGAGCGGATCGCGGGTATTGAAGTCAGCCATCACTTACGTCCTCAGCCTTTAAAACGGCAGTTGATGCCAGCGCATGAACACTTGCAAGCCCAGCGCGCCGAGGGCGAAGGCGCCCACGAAGTAGACGATAAAGCTCAGCAGGCGATTCGTCTGGCGTTGTTCCGCCAGCAAGGTTTTCATCAATTCCACATCGTTTTCACGCGGCTCGCCATGCACCGTCAAAGCCTGGTGCAGCAAGCGCGGCAGTTGCGGGAAGATGTGCGCATAACGGGGCGCCTCGGCGCGCAGGCGCTCCATGAAGCCTTGCGGGCCCACCTGGTTGCTCATCCATTTTTCCAGGTAGGGCTTGGCCGTTTGCCACAGGTCCAGCTCCGGGTCCAGCTGGCGGCCCAGGCCTTCGATATTGAGCAGGGTCTTTTGCAGCAGCACCAGTTGCGGCTGCACTTCCACATTGAAGCGGCGCGAAGTCTGGAACAAACGCAGCAAAACCTGCCCAAAAGAAATATCCTTCAGCGGACGGTCGAAGATCGGCTCGCAGCAGGCGCGCACGGCCGCTTCCAGCTCATCGACGCGCGTGTCTTTCGGCGCCCAGCCCGATTCGATGTGCGCCTCGGCCACGCGCTTGTAGTCGCGGCGGAAGAAGGCGAGGAAATTTTGCGACAAATAATCCTTGTCGTAGTCGTTCAAGGTACCCACGATGCCGAAGTCCAGCGCGATATAGCGGCCGAACGAGTCGGGCGCGATGGACACGAGAATATTCCCGGGGTGCATGTCCGCATGGAAAAAGCCGTCGCGGAACACTTGCGTGAAGAAAATCTCCACGCCATCGCTGGACAGTTTGCGCAGATCCACGCCGGCCGCCACCAGGCGCTCCGTCTGCGACACGGGGATGCCAACCATGCGTTCCATGACGATGACGCTGCTGGAACAGTAATCCCAGTGCATTTCCGGCACCAGCAGCAAGTCCGAGTTGGCGAAGTTGCGGCGCAGCTGGCTGGCGTTGGCCGCCTCGCGCATCAGGTCCAGCTCGTCGTGCAGGTATTTGTCGAACTCGCCCACCACTTCTTTCGGTTTCAAGCGCTTGCTGTCAGCCCACAGGCGGCTGGTCCAGTCGGCGGCGATGTGCATCAGCGCCACGTCTTCGTCGATCAGCTTTTTCATGCCTGGACGCAAAACCTTCACGGCGACTTCGCGCCCGTCTTTCAGGGTAGCAAAGTGCACCTGGGCAATCGAGGCGGACGCCACCGGCTCGCGCTCGAAGCGGGCAAACAGCTGGTCAGGGTGCGCGCCGAGCGACTTGGTGATTTGCGCGATGGCCAGGTCGGAATCGAAAGGCGGCACGCGGTCTTGCAGGCGCGCCAGTTCTTCGGCGATGTCGAGCGGCATCAAGTCGCGCCGGGTCGACAGCACCTGGCCGAATTTGACGAAGATCGGGCCCAGCTCTTCCAGCGCCAGGCGCAGGCGCAAGCCCCGTGGCGACGACAGGTCGCGCCAGAAAATCAGGGTATCGATCAATTTGGCGGTGCGGGGAACTTGCAGACCAGAAATCGCTATCTCATCCAGACCGTACTTGATGGAAACACGGATGATTTTAAACAGGCGCAGGAATTTCAATATCATGTAGACAAATCCGGTGAGGAGGACTGCGGCTGAACGGCGGCGGCCGCCTTTTCCAGCCGGGCAAGGCGCTTGGCCAGGCGTTCGACGTCATCGCGCACGCGCGTCACGCCAGCGGAATACTCTTGCAAGGTAGAAGGACGGATCAGCATGGGCTGTTCGTCGAGAAAATACTCGGCCACGTTTTCCGCCAGCTTTTGCTGGCCCGTGCGCACAAAGGCGGCCGCATCCTTGGCGCCGGCAACGAGGCGCGTGGCCAGCATGGGGCCAACGACCTTTTCCAGGTCGTGCTCGGCTTCCCAGCGCAAGCCCTTGCTCAATTGCGAAATCGCATTGGCAAACTCGGCATCGCCTTCGATCTTGACGTAGGAAAACGCCCGCTCGCGGTTTTGCAGGATCAGCGGCACGTCGGACAATTTTACGCGGATGGTGACGTTGGCCGGCGTGTCGGCCGGCGCCGCACCGGGAGCCGCTTCAAGCATGCCGGCGCTGTCGACGCGCAGGCGCAAGGCCACGGCGCCCGTGTCGATGCATGCCAGCTTGCCGGCATGGACGGCCAACTGCTGGCGCGCCCACGGCTCTTGCGCCAGCAAGTGGTTGAGTGTCGCGATGACGGGCGTCATCAGGGAAAGATCGGAAAGTGGTGCCATCATGTTGCGCGCTTCGCGCCCCCAAAAAGAAAAAACCGCCCGTAAAACAACGTGGGCGGTTTCGATCTTACCAGTTCAGCAGGAAATATCTGTTAAGCATCATGCATTCCGCATGGACTTAAGCCAGTATTCAGCAAGTTTTTACAATTAATTCAATTGCTGGATGCCTGCCAGGACCCAGCCGCTATTGCCGCTGACGGGTTTCGACATATTCCATACTTCCGCGAACGGTTCCGCTGCCGCGCCCGGCGCCGAACGGATCAGGCCAGTAAACTTCACGCTGGCCAGGTAATCATTGACGCTCGTCTCGATGCCCAGCAGTTCGGCATCGATGGTGACGACGTCCGTAAAGTCCGGCTGCGCGCCCCGTTCCTGGATTTGCATGCGCAGTTCCGCATACACTTCCGGCGAGGTGAATTCGCGGATATCGTTGACGTCCGCCTTGTCCCAGGCCGCTTGCAGGCGAATGAAATTGCTTTTCGCGTGACGCAGGAACGCTTCCTTGTCGAAGTCGCCTGGCACACCCCATGGCGCGGCAGCCGGCACCGGCTTGTCCAGGCCTACGCCGGACGAGACAGGCTGCAGCGGCGGCAGCGGTGGAATGCGCGAACCGATGTCAGGCACGTTGCCCGCTGGCGCAGGCTGGTTGCCGAAGCCGGCGAACGGCGCATTGCCGCTGGTGTTGCTGTCACGCTTGCCACGCACCATGCGGTAGATGAAGTAGGCCACGCCGGCCAGCAAGGCCACCATCAACAGGGTACTGATCATGCTGGCCAGGGCGCCCCCCAGGCCGAAATGCGACAGCAGCGCGCCCAGGCCCAGGCCCAGCAGTGCGCCGCCCAATAGCCCCTTCCAGCGGCTCGGTGCCTTGGCGGCAGGTGCCGGTGCGGGAGCTGGAGCAGGTTGCGCCTGGCGTGGCGCGGCAGCCGGTGCCGGGGTCGGCGCCGGTGCGGGCGCCTGGCGGCCCACGTTTTGCGACTGGCGGCCAAACGAACGGCCACCGCCCATGGGACGGGCCAGCGCCTCGCCCAGCATGGATACCGTGGTCGCGGCCAGCATCATGCCGACCATAAATTTCTTCAATTTCATTCCATCTCCTAAAAACACCAACGTTGATGCATTACATCTTGATACCGGTGTGCAAAGCGGCAATGCCTGCCGTCAAATTGTAGTACTGCACGCGTTCCAGGCCCGCCGTTTCCATCATGGTCTTCAGGGTTTCCTGGTCCGGATGCATGCGGATCGATTCGGCCAGGTAACGATAGCTTTCCGCGTCGCCGGCGATTTTCTGCCCGAACCACGGCAGGACCGAGAACGAATACAGGTCGTACGGCTTTTGCAGGGGCGCCGCCACCTTGGAAAACTCCAGCACCAGCAGCTTGCCGCCCGGTTTCAGCACGCGGCGCATTTCCGCCAGCGCCACGTCCTTGTGCGTCATGTTGCGCAGGCCAAAGGCCACGCTGACACGGTCAAAATAATTATCGGGGAATGGCAGTTTCTCCGCGTCACACAACATGGTGGGGGTGAGCAGGCCGCGATTCAAGAGGCGGTCGCGGCCCACGCGCAACATCGATTCATTGATATCGGTCAGCCAGACTTCGCCCGTCGGGCCCGCCTGCTTGGCGAACGCCTTCGACAGGTCGCCCGTGCCGCCGGCAATGTCGAGCACCTTGAAACCGGGGCGCACGCCCGCATTGGCAATGGTGAACGTCTTCCACAGACGGTGCAGCCCGCCCGACATCAAGTCGTTCATCACGTCGTATTTGGCAGCGACGGAATGGAACACCTTGGCGACTTCGCGCACTTTGTCGTCTTCTGCAACTGTTTTGTATCCGAAATGGGTCGTATTGGTCATGGTAGGCAGTCTGTTTGAACTTGGGAGCATTATACAAGCGGCAGGCGCATTTCCCCGTGACGCCGGAGAAGGTATTGCCTTTCCACTGCATTTGAAGCCAGCATTGCCGCCTGGGCATACGCCGCCAGCGCCCCCGGCCGGTCGCCCTGGCGGCGCAGCAAGTCGGCCCGGGCCGCGTGCAGATAATGCGAGCTGGCAAGGTTGGGCACGGTTTCCAGCCGCTCCAGCCACATCAGGCCGTGTGCGGCCCCATGCGCCATGGCGCAGGCGATCACGGCATTGAGCAAAATCAAGGGTTCCGGCTTGTGCCGCAGCAAGGCGCCGTACAGGGCGCTGATCTGGCGCCAGTCCGTCTGCCCGGCCGTGGGCGCCTTGGCGTGCAAGGCGGCAATGGCCGCCTGCAACTGGTATGGCCCTGGCGCACGCGCAGGCAAGGCCAGTTCCAGCAGCGCCAGTCCCTCGGCAATCAAGTCCCCCTGCCACAGGCGCCGGTCCTGCTCTTCCAGGGTCATCAAATACCCCTCGGGCGACAAACGGGCCGGGCCGCGCGACGCCTGCAGCAGCATCAAGGCCAATAGCCCCTGCACTTCCGGCTGGCACGGCTGCAGGATGTCCAGCAGCCGCCCCAGGCGCAGCGCCTCTGCACACAGGTTCGCGCGCAGCAGGGTGTCGCCGCCGCTGGCGCAATAGCCTTCGCTGAACACCAGGTAGATTACGTGCAGCACCTGCGATCGAGCCCCGCATTGCGCGCCACCGAACTGAGCCAGGCGGCGGGATTATCGGGAATGCCCGTGCGCGGCCACAGTTCCAGCGCCTTGCGGCACGCTTCCTGCAACACATCTTCCGCCAGGCCCAGGTCGCCGAAGCGCCGCATCAGGCCGGCCAGCACCCTGCCCTTTTCCTGGCGAAAGACGTGCTCGACGGCCGCAACGGCGTCGCCGGCCATCGTCAAGCCGTCACGGGCCGCACTTCGATGGTGCCCAGGGAAGCCGCCGGACAACGCCCGGCCCAGGCCAGCGCCTCGTCCAGGTTGGCGCAGGCTAGCAGATAGTAGCCGCCCAGCTGCTCCTTGGTTTCCGCGAACGGCCCATCCGTGATGACGGGCTTGCCATTGCGCACCCGCACGCTGGTGGCGCTGCCCACGGGCGCCAGCTCGGCCCCGCCGCGCAGCACGCCGGCCGCCTCCAGCGCCTGCGTATAGCTGGCAAAGTCGGCCATCAGGCTGGCCATCTGCTCGTCTGGCATGGCGGCATAGCGCGCCTCGTCGGCATAGATCAGGATCATGTATTCCATAGTCTCTTCTCCAAAAGAAAAATGCCCGCAAGCGCGGGCATCCATACGACGAACGGGGCGGCGGCAATCCGACAAGATTACCCATTATTTTTACCCTAGTGTTTGTGACCGCAGCTAGGGCCGTGGACGTGGCCGGAAGATTGCTTGACCGTCATGTCGGCCTTGGCGTCGCGGCCGCTGTCGCCGGGATAGCCAGCTGCCGCCAGCTGGTCCAGGTAGGCTTGCCACAGTTTGTCTTTTTCCGCGCCCAGTTTGTACAAGTAGGCCCAGGTATACAGGCCGGAATTGTGGCCATCGCTGAAGGTCGGCTGGACGGCGTAGTTGCCGACCGGCTCGATGCCCGTGATGCCCACCAGGCGTTTTCCTAACTGCAAGGTTTCCTGGCCCTTGCCATGGCCCTGCACTTCGGCCGACGGCGAGTACACGCGCAGGTATTCGAACGGCAGCGCAAATTCGCTGCCATCGTCAAACGCCACGTCGAGCACTCGCGACTGGTTGTGCACGGTCAAGCCGGTCGGTTGCGGTGTTGCTGCTTTTTCAGTCATGACGATACTTTATGCGGATAAACGTTGAATGATGGCGTCGCGCAAGGCCGGCAGCAGGGCGCGGCGCGCGGCCAGCACCTCGGGCGCCGTCTCGCGCTGCACGACAGCCCAGCTGGGGTTCGGGAAATGCGCGTCGTCGCGGTAACGGGGAATCACGTGCCAGTGCACGTGCGGCGTCATGTTGCCGAAACTGGCCACATTGACCTTTTCCGGCTGCATCACTTCACGCACGGCCAGCTCGACTTGCCACACGACTTCCATGACGTAGTTGCGCTCGCCAGGCGTCAAGTCCGTCATTTCCTTGATGTGCTTGTTCCAGATCACGCGACAAAAGCCGGGATAGGCGGCGTCATCGACAGCCACGACGGACAGCCGCTCGCTGCGCCACAGCAAGGTCTCCAGACCCTGCTTGTTGGCGTAGCCGTCCAGCAGTGTGCACAGATCGCAGGTCACACGAGCACCCGTTCAATGCCGCCGTCATTGGCGCGTTTCACGTAATCCGGCATCCAGTTCTCTCCCAGCAAGTGTTTGGCGATCTCGACGACGATGTAGTCGGCCGTCGTGCCCGAATCGTCATTGTAGCGCGAGAGTCCTTGCAGGCACGACGGGCAGCTGGTGAGGATTTTCACGTCGCCGGTAAAACCGTCGCCGCGCAGCTTGTCGGCCCCCTTGACCATCTCTTCTTCCTTGCGGAAACGCACTTGCGTGGAAATGTCGGGGCGCGTGACAGCCAGCGAACCTGATTCGCCGCAGCAACGGTCATTCTTCTCGATCTTCACGTTGTCCACCGTGCTGATCAGGGAGTTGATGGTCTTGCCCGATTCCTGCAGCTTCATCGGATTGTGGCATGGCTCGTGGTACATATAGCGCGTGCCGTTGACGCCTTCCAGCTTGACGTTTTTCTCCAGCAAATACTCGTGGATATCCATGATGCGGCAGCCGGGGAAAATCTTCTCGAACTGGTACGTGGCCAGCTGGTCATAGCAAGTGCCGCACGACACGAGCACCGTCTTGATATCCAGGTAATTGAGCGTGTTGGCCATGCGGTGGAACAGGACGCGGTTGTCCGTCATCATCTTCTCGGCCTTGTCGAACTCGCCCGCGCCCCGCTGCGGATAACCGCAGCACAGGTAGCCCGGCGGCAAGACCGTCTGCACGCCCACTTCCCACAGCATCGCTTGCGTGGCCAGGCCCACTTGCGAGAACAGACGCTCCGAACCGCAACCGGGGAAGTAGAACACGGCTTCCGTATCGGCCGTCGTCGTCTTCGGATTACGGATGATCGGGATGACCTTGTCGTCTTCGATATCGAGCAGCGCGCGCGCCGATTTCTTAGGCAGGTTGCCCGGCATTTTCTTGTTGATGAAGTGGATCACCTGCGCCTTGACGGGCGGCTTGCCCGTCGATGGCGGCGGCGCCTTGGTTTGCTTCTTGGCAAACTTCTTCAGCAAATCGTGGCCCAGGCGCTGCGCCTTGTAACCCCAGCCGATCATGACCTTGCGCGTGGCGTTGATGGTCACGGGATCGGTGGCGTTGAGGAACATCATCGTGGCCTTGGTGCCAGGATTGAAGCTCTTCTTGTCCATCTTGCGCAACAAGTTGCGCATGTTCATCGACACATCGCCGAAGTCGATGTTGACCGGGCAAGGCGTCACGCATTTATGGCAGACCGTGCAGTGGTCGGCCACGTCCTCGAACTCCTCCCAATGCTTGATGGAAATACCGCGGCGCGTCTGCTCTTCGTACAGGAACGCTTCGATCAGCGACGAGGTCGCCAAAATTTTATCGCGCGGCGAATACAGCAAGTTGGCGCGCGGCACGTGGGTCGAGCAGACAGGCTTGCACTTGCCGCAACGCAAGCAATCCTTGACGCTGTCGGCGATGGCGCCGATATCGCTTTGCTGCATGATCAGCGATTCGTGGCCCATCAGGCCGAACGATGGCGTATAGGCATTGCGCAAGTCGGCACCCATGCCTGGCAAGTTCAGCAATTTACCCTTGTTGAAACGGCCTTCCGGATCGATGCGCTGCTTGTAGCTGCGGAAGTCGCCGATCTCTTCTTCCGTCAAAAATTCCAGCTTGGTAATGCCGATACCGTGCTCGCCGGAAATGACGCCATTGAGCGAACGGGCCAAAATCATGATGCGGCCCACGGCTTCGTGGGCGTCCTGCAGCATTTCGTAGTTGTCCGAGTTGACGGGCAAGTTCGTGTGCACGTTGCCGTCGCCCGCATGCATGTGCAGCGCGACGAACACGCGGCTACGCAAGATGCGCGCGTGAATCGCCGTCGCTTCGTCCAGGATCAGTTTAAAGGCGGCGCCGTTGAAGATCTGGCGCAGCTGGGCGCGGATTTCCTGCTTCCACGTGATGCGCACGGTGCGGTCCTGCACCACGTCGAACAATGTCGCGTTCGGCTGCGTTTCCAGGCGCGCTTCGAACACGGGCAGCAAGCGCTCCATGCCCAGTTCGGCCAGTTCCCCCTTCGCGTCGACCAGCGGACGGTCCAGCTGGGCCAGCAGATAGGTCCAGCGTGCCGTGACTTGCGCCAGCAGCTGTTGCGCCTGTTCAGCACGGTCGCCCAGCATTTCAGCATCATCGACGCGGTCATCCGATGCATCGTCGCTCTTGCCGATTGGCAGGTTACCCTTGGCAAAGAACGCGCTCAGGGCGTCGGCCAGTTGCAACTTGTTCTTGATCGACAGCTCGATATTGATGCGCTCGATGCCATCCGTGTATTCGCCCATGCGGTTCAGGGGAATCACCACGTCTTCATTGATCTTGAACGCGTTGGTGTGCTTGGCGATCGCCGCCGTGCGTGCACGATCTAACCAGAATTTCTTGCGCGCTTCCGGGCTGACGGCAACAAAACCTTCACCCACGCGGGTGTTGGCAATGCGCACCACTTCCGACGCCGCTTGTGCGACGGCGTTTTCATCGTCGCCGACGATGTCGCCAAACAGGGCCATCTTCGGCAACACGCCCCGCTTCGACTTGGTGGCGTAGCCGACGGCGCGCAGGTAGCGCTCGTCCAGATGTTCCAGGCCCGCCAGGCGCAGGGTCGTGTATTGCTCGCCTTTCGCCGGCAAGCCGTCGAGGTAATCCTTGATTTCCACGATCGACGGGATCGCGTCGCGCGCCTGGCCGAAGAATTCCAGGCAGACGGTACGAGCGAATTTCGGCATCTTGTGCAAAATCCAGCGCGCCGACGTGATCAGGCCATCGCAGCCTTCTTTCTGGATGCCCGGCAAGCCGGCGAGGAATTTATCGGTGACATCCTTGCCCAGGCCCTCCTTGCGGAACTTGCGGCCAGGAATTTCCAAAATTTCCGTCTTGAACGGCGCGTTCGGTTTCGCGGCGTCGCGCGTGCTCGGGTGGCGCCATTCCAGCTGGAAGCGTGCCAGTGCGATATCGTGGATCTTGCCCAGATTATGGTCGAGGCGGGTGACGTCGAGCCAGTCGCCGTTCGGGTCAACCATGCGCCACGAGGCCAGGTTGTCCAGCGCCGTGCCCCACAGCACGGCCTTCTTGCCGCCCGCATTCATGGCGACGTTGCCGCCGATACACGAAGCATGGGCGGACGTCGGGTCGACGGCAAACACGAAACCGGCCTTTTCCGCCGCTTCCGACACTTTGTTCGTGATCACGCCCGCGCCCGAATTGATCGTCGCGTATTCGTGCGTCAGGCCCGGCAAGACCGTCATTTCCACGGCGCCCAGGGTGATGAGTTTTTCCGTGTTGATGACGGCCGACATCGGCGTCAGGGGAATCGCGCCGCCCGTGTAGCCGGTGCCGCCGCCGCGCGGGATGATGGTCAGTCCCAGTTCGATACAGCCTTTGACGAGGCCCGCCATTTCTTCTTCCGTGTCCGGCGTGAGCACGACGAACGGGTATTCCACGCGCCAGTCGGTGGCGTCCGTCACGTGCGACACGCGCGTCATGCCGTCGAAACGCACATTGTGTTTTTCCGTGTAGCGGCCCAGCACCTTGACCGTGCGCTTGCGCAAGTCATAGGTCTTGCGGAATTCGTCGCCAAAGTCGGCCACGGCCTTGCTGGCCGCCTTTAGCAGCAATTCCACGTTGGCGCTGCGCGCCTTGGCCACTTCCGGCGCTTCGCCGGCCGCCAGCGCGTCGCCGCCGGCCGCATCGATGGACAGGCGGCGCTTGTCGACTTCGGCCAGGCGGTGATGCAAGGCATCAATCAAGCCCTGGCGGCGCTTCGGATTGTCGAGCAAGTCATCCTGCAGGTAGGGATTGCGGCGCACGACCCAGATATCGCCCAGCACCTCGTACAGCATGCGGGCCGAACGGCCCGTCTGACGGGCGCCGCGCAGCTCGTCGAGCAGGCGCCAGGAGTCCTCCCCCAACAGGCGTATGACGATCTCGCGATCGGAAAACGACGTGTAGTTATACGGGATTTCGCGCAGGCGGCTTGCTGCGGGACCATTCGGCGTTTCTGCCAGTAAAGCTTGGATTTGTGCGGGAGCGTTCATGGAGTGTGGTGACGATATAGACTGGACCCTAAAGGGCCATTTTATCTTATTGCGCCGCACCATGCGGGAACAGCCTTATGCCGCCCAAGGTTTAAGCACCTCATCCGCCCCCATAGCAAATACGGAAAAGCCTTCTTTTGCGCGAATAAAAAACAAGTTTCCATGATTTTTTGACGCAAAAATGCCAAGAATCGGACTCTATTACAAACTATCGACCTGCCCGAAAATGGGGCAAACTGGCGTTGCAGGCAGTCCCATTCAGGCCAGCATCTGGCCGATCCGGTGCCATACGCCATCGGGCACGTACAGCAGCAAGCCCGTCATGGTCAGGTAGCGCGCACACTTGCCGACAGCCATGTAGGCCACGCTGGGCCAGAACGGCAGCTTGAGCCAGCCAGCCAAAGTGCACAGGGGGTCGCCCACGAGCGGCAGCCAGGCCAGCAGCATGGTCTTGGCGCCATAGCGGGCCAGCCAGCGGAACCAGCGTGTGTCGCGCTCCTTGGCAAACGCCTGCTTGGCCCGGTAGCCGAGCCAGTAGTCGACGATACCGCCCAGGGTATTGCCCAGGGTGGCCACGCCGATGGCAGCCCAGAATAGCGCGGGATTGGCCTTGATGACGGCAAACACGGCCGGCTCCGAGCCGAGCGGCAGCAAGGTGGCGGAAATAAAGCTGATCAGAAAGACCGATGTCAGCCCGACTTCCGGTGCTGCGATCAGCTGCAGCAGCCAGGCGATTGCGGATTCGATCATGGAACACTTCGCGATGCAGTAAGGCTCTCCATTATAATGAAGAGCAGCCTGGGCGCCGCACACATCGCGCCGGCCGGCAAAGGCATACCCGCCCGCAGTTCCACAGAGCATTATTGTCGCCAGGCTATCCGCCGCCGCGCCGCCGCTATCGACAGACACGCTCCAGACCCTTTCTGGCCCAGAATCACTTGCTTGCAGACTATGAACATCGACTACCTCAAGAAAATCCTGACCGCCCGCGTCTATGACGTCGCCACCGAAACGCCGCTGGAACTGGCCCCTGCCCTGTCGCAGCGCCTGAACAACCAGATTTACTTCAAGCGCGAAGACATGCAAAGCGTGTTCAGCTTCAAGATTCGTGGCGCCTACAACAAGATGTCCAAGCTCAGCGAAGCGGAACGCAAGCGCGGCGTGATTTGCGCCTCGGCCGGCAACCATGCCCAAGGCGTGGCCCTGTCCGCTGCGCGCATGGGTTGCCGTGCCGTCATCGTCATGCCGACCACCACGCCGCTGGTGAAGGTCGAGGCGGTCAAGGGGCGCGGGGGCGTGAACGTGGAAGTGGTGCTGCACGGCGAGTCGTACACGGATGCCTACAACCATGCGCTGACCCTGGAAAAGGAACAGAAGCTGACCTTCGTGCACCCGTTCGACGACCCGGACGTGATCGCCGGCCAGGGCACGATCGGCATGGAAATCCTGCGCCAGCACGCCGGCCCCATCCACGCCATCTTCGCCCCCATCGGCGGCGGCGGCCTGATCGCCGGCATTGCCGCCTACGTGAAACAGATTCGCCCCGACATCAAGATCATCGGCGTGCAAAGCGTCGATTCGAACGCCATGGCCCGCTCGCTCAAGGCCGGCGAGCGCGTGACCTTGAACGACGTGGGCCTGTTTGCCGACGGCACGGCCGTGCGCCTGGCCGGCGAGGAAACCTTCCGCCTCGTGCAGGCGTATGTCGATGAAATCATCACGGTCGACACGGACGCCATCTGCGCCGCCATCAAGGATGTGTTTACGGATACACGCTCCATCCTGGAACCCTCCGGCGCGCTGGCCGTGGCCGGCGCCAAGGCGTATGTGGAACGGGCCAGCCTGACCAAGCACCCGGTCAACAATGAAACCCTGGTCACCATTGCCAGCGGCGCGAACATGAATTTCGACCGGCTGCGCTTTGTCGCGGAACGGGCCGAACTGGGCGAATTCCGCGAAGCCGTGTTTGCCGTCACCATGCGCGAACAGCGGGGCAGCTTCAAGCGCTTCTGCTCGCTCATCGGCGCGCGCAACGTGACGGAGTTCAATTACCGCATCAGCGATGAAAAAGCCGCGCACGTGTTCGTCGGCATTCAAATTGCCGACCGGCATGAGTCAAGCGTGCTGGCGAAGACCTTCGAGGAACACGAATTCAAGACCCTGGACCTGACCCACGACGAGCTGGCCAAGTCGCACATCCGCCACCTGGTGGGCGGCAAGAGCCGCCTGGCCCAGGACGAACTGCTGTACCGCTTCGAATTCCCCGAGCGCCCGGGCGCGCTGATGCGCTTCCTCGACAGCATGGCGCCGAACTGGAATATTTCCCTGTGCCATTACCGCAGCCAGGGCGGCGACGTGGGCCGCATCCTGATCGGCTTACAAGTGCCGCCCGATGAGATGGGAGAATTCGCCCGCTTCCTCGATACCCTCGGGTATCGTTACTGGGATGAGAGCAGCAATCCTGTGTATAAACTGTTCCTCGGTTAAATGGCGAATTCACCCCGGTATTTATACTGGGGTGAAATAGGCTACCATGCGTCCTTGACTGAATTCACGCCACACGACCATGACCACCACCAACGACCTCGCCGAACTGTCTCCCCTGGGCAAAAGCTCCGCCTACCGCACCGATTACGCGCCGGAACTGCTGTTTCCCATTCCCCGCCAGGGCAAACGCGACGAGCTGGAGCTGCACGGCACACTGCCGTTCTTTGGCCTCGATATCTGGAATGCGTATGAACTGTCGTGGCTGAACCAGCGCGGCAAGCCGCAGGTGGCCATCGCCAAGGTCAGCGCGCCCGCCGATACACCGAACATCATCGAATCGAAATCGTTCAAGCTGTACCTGAACTCGTTCAACCAGACCAAGCTGGACAGCCCGGATGCGCTGCTGGCCCTGCTCAAGCAGGATTTATCGAACGGTTTCGGCGCGCCCGTGCAAGTGGAACTGACCTTGCAGGAAGATTTCGGCAAGCTGAAAATGGGCGAATTCAACGGCGTGCTGCTGGACCGTCTGGACCTGGAAATCACGCAATACACGCCTTCGCCGCTGCTGCTGAAAGCTGCCCTGGATGAAGCGCCCGTGGAAGAAAAACTCGTCTCGCATTTGCTCAAATCGAATTGCCTGGTGACGGGCCAGCCCGACTGGGGCAGCGTGCAGATCGAGTATGCTGGGCCGCAGATCGACCAGGAAAGCCTGTTGCGCTACCTGATCGGTTTCCGCGAGCACAATGAATTCCACGAGCAATGCGTGGAGCGCATCTTTGTCGATATCTTGCGTCAGTGCAAGCCGCAAAAACTGTCCGTGTATGCGCGCTATACGCGCCGCGGCGGCCTCGACATCAATCCATGGCGCAGCAACTTCAGCACGGGAGCGATGCCGGGCAATCTGCGCAACGCCCGTCAGTAACAACCAAGCACCTCCAGGCAAACAACAAAACCATGCCAGCAGGAATGTTGGCTGTGTTTTAAAACAACGTTGCAGTAGTGCCGCAGAGCATGTCACAGACGCTGAAAAATCGGAAAATCGGCATTCGGCGGCGGAAAAACCGGCGCGCCGCGTGTTTTTTTAATCAAGAAATAGCCGATACACGCCGATGTTATTTTTTTGCTAAAATGATGGCCACGTGGGCTGTAGCGTCCACTGCGCCCGCAGCGGGCGTATACTGTTGAGAATTGGCGTTACAGGCCGCCGAAACAGGCCTATAATTCGGCTCGCAAGCCCTCTGCGCATTGCACCATTTCATTGAGTGTCATGACTAATCTTAGCAAAATATTATCCCTCGAAAACGTCCTGCTGGATCTGGAAGTCTCCAGTAAAAAGCGCGCCTTCGAGCAAGCCGGCCTGATCTTCGAAAACAATTACGGCATCGCCCGCTCTACCGTTTCGGACAATCTGTTTGCCCGCGAACGCCTGGGCTCGACTGGTCTGGGACATGGCGTGGCCGTGCCGCATGGCAGAGTCAAGGGCAGTAAAACCTTGAAATCGCCGCTGGGCGCCTTTGTGCGCCTGGCCGAGCCGATTCCCTTCGAGTCGCCCGATGGCAAGCCCGTCAATCTGCTGTTTTTCCTGCTGATTCCCGATCATGTCACCCAGCAACATCTGGAAATCCTGTCGGAAATCGCCGAAATGTTTTCCGATGATGCCTTCCGTACGGCGCTGGCCACGGATCCGGAACCGAAATCCGTGCATTCGCGCATCGTCAATTGGCAACCCAGTCTGCAAGCGGCGGGTTAAACTTCAGGTATTCCTCCACTCCTGAAGAAGACTGCCATGTTGCAAACGCCGCTGACGATACAACGCCTGTACGACGATAATCGTGAAAGTCTGCAACTGGGCTGGTTCGCCGGCTTCCCCGGCGGCGAGCGCCTGATCTCGGGCGACGTCTCGTCGGCCGCCGACCAGGTGGGCCACTTGAACCTGATCCACCCGGGCCGCATCCAGGTCTTTGGTCACCAGGAAATCAATTACTACCAGCGCCTGAAGGTCAACACGCGCACCCACGTGATCGGCGAGCTGATCGCCGGCGGTCCGCCCGCGCTGATCATCGCGCAAGGGCTGGAAACGCCGCCCGACATCCTCGCCATTTGCGACGAGCAAAACATCCCCCTGTTCTCCACCCCGCTGCCGGCCGCGCAAGTGATCGACTTCCTGCGCGTCTACCTGTCCAAAAAACTGGCGCAGCGCATCATCATGCATGGCGTGTTCATGGACGTGCTGGGCGTGGGCGTGCTGATCACGGGCGATTCGGGCCTGGGCAAGAGCGAGCTGGGCCTGGAGCTGATTTCGCGCAGCCACGGCCTGGTAGCCGATGACGCCGTCGAATTCTCGCGCATCGCGCCGAACATGATCGAAGGCCGCTGCCCGCCCCTGCTGCAAAACCTGCTGGAAGTTCGGGGCCTGGGCTTACTCGACATCAAGGCCATCTTTGGCGAAACGGCCGTGCGCCGCAAGATGCGCTTGAAACTGATCGTCCACCTCGTACGCCGCAACGCGCTGGAAGAAGAAGTCGAGCGCCTGCCATTCCTGTTCCCCACGGAAGACGTGCTGGGCTTGCCTGTGCGCAAGGTCGTCATCCCCGTCGCCGCTGGCCGCAACATCGCCGTGCTGCTGGAAGCGGCCGTGCGCAATACGATACTGCAACTGCGCGGCATCGATACCTTGCAGGAATTCATGGAGCGGCAACGACTCGCCATGAGTGGCGATTAATGTTGCCAAGGAGTTCGCCCTTGCAAGGGCGAACCGTTACGCAGGCACGCAGCGGTGCTGCGTGAATTCCCTGCTGCACCAACGACTCGCCATGAGTGGC
>NZ_JAAOLY010000015.1 GCF_011601275.1 Janthinobacterium lividum
CTCATGGCGCCTGCCACCCCGGCAGCGCCTGCCGCCGCGCCCGTCCCGCCGCCCGCTCCCGCAGCGACGGCCGTGCCGGCAAGCGATCCTGCCGCGCCCCCCCCCGCCGTGCCCGTCACGCCACCTGCCACGCCAGCCCCACTGCCAACCAATGTCAAATAGCACGCCTGCCGCCAGCATCACTTCCCATCCCACGATCAAGCGCCGCCTGATTTCCATGGTGTACGAGTCGCTGCTGGCCCTGGCCGTGCTGTTCTTGCCGTTCCTGCTGTTTGAACTGGCCGTGCAAGGCGCGCATACGCCGTTGACGGAGCACATGCGCCAATGCCTGGCCTTCCTCGTCATGGGCGCGTATTTCATCCATCAGTGGAGCCGCGAAGGGCAAACCCTGGCCATGAAGACGTGGCGCTTGCAACTGGTGCTACCGGGCCATACCCACGTGCCGCTGCGCGTGGCCGCCTACCGCTACGTCTTGTCATGGATGTGGCTGCTTCCAGCCCTGCTGGTGTCGTATCTGCTGGACTTGCAGCACTGGACGGCCCTGGGCGCCATCGGCATTGGCATCCTGGCCTGGTCCAGCACGGCCCTGTTCACGGGCAATGGGCAATTCCTGCACGACAAGCTGGTTGGCACGCAGATCGTGCAATTGCCAGCCCCCGCGAAGAAGCCGAAGAAAGTCGCCGCCTGAGTTTTACGCGGCTTGACCTGGGTCATTGAAGCGCCACGGGGGCTCTGCGATCATGGCATGCCATGAAGAATACCGCCCCCCTCCCCCACACACGCTTCGCTCCCTATCGCGAGGAAGTCTGCAGCGAAGACGAAGTCAAACATCTCGTCCACACCTTTTATGCGGCCGCGCGCGACGATGCAATGCTGGGCCCCATCTTTGCCGCCGAGGTCAAGGATTGGGATGCTCATCTGGCAACATTGATCGATTTCTGGTCAGGCTTGCTGCGCGGCACCATGCGCTACCACGGCAAGCCGCTGGCCCAGCATGCGCAAATGGAACACCTCACGCCCTGCATGTTCCGCCGCTGGCTGACGCTGTTCTTTGCCACGACGGAAAGCATGGGCAATGCCGCCCTGCAAGAGAAGGCCGATACCATCGCCTTGAATATTGCCGAACGGCTATGGAAAAGCTTTGCGGAAAGCCATTCCATCACGGCGCCGCAACTTTAGAAGCGCTCGTAACCCTGCAGATAGCGCCATTGCCCCACGGGCATGGCGCCCATCGGGATGCGGCCGATGCGCAGGCGTTTCATGGCGACGACGTCCAGCCCGACCATCTTGCACATGTGCGCGATCTGGCCCGGCTGCACGTTTTTCAGGGCAAAGCGCAAGCGCGTTTCATTTTGCCAGCTGACCTTGATCGGCGGCAAAGGCTTGCCATTGAAGGGCAAGCCGTGATTGAGCAGCGCCAGACCGTTTTCGGCAATGGCGCCCGACACCTCCACGATGAATTCCTGCTCCACGGTTTTCGCTTCGTCAACCAGCTTGCGGGCGACGCGGAAATCCTGCGTGAACACCAGCAGGCCGGACGCCATGGTGTCGAGCGGATTGGTGATGGTCAAACCGATCAGATGACGCTTGAGGAAGCGCGTGACGGAGCTGGGGGCCACATTTTCCGGCGTGAAAATCTCTTCGGGACGCAAACAGCTCAATGCTGGCTTGCCTTCGCTGCCCACGCCACCATTCGTGCCGGCCGGCTTATGCAGCAGGATCGTCACGGGCGGCATTTCTTCCAGGGTCGCGTTCGGCAGCAGCACTACCGTTTGATTGTCGGCCACGCGGGCGCCCGACTCTTCCACCAGCACGCCATCGACCGTGACCCAGCCGCCCTCGATATACAGCTCGGCTTCGCGGCGCGAACAGGGCACGTCTTCAGACAGGCGCTTGGCCAGGCGGACGGTGGGCATTTCAATTGGTGTGGTCATGGGGAGGTGCAAAAAGCAAGGGAGGAGAAAGCCGGTATTGTAACCGACCCGCTCCTCCCTTCTTGTTGCCGTTGTTGCCGATTGCCCGGTGGTTGTCGGATTACGCTGCGCTAATCCGACCTACGTGGCGCATCAGGCAGGTCGGATTAGCGGCTTGCCCTGTAATCCAGCAATCAGGCCTGCGCCTTGGCCAATTCCTCGGCAAAGAAACGGTGTCCCATCTCTTCCAGGCCCAAGGTTTGCAGCACTTCCTGCAAGCGTTCCGTCGGGCGCTGGCGCGGCAGGTTCTTGTAACTGGCGATGATCAGTTCATTCTTCATCGAATGCTCCCAGCCCACCAGTTCCGTCACGCTGACCTGGTAGCCATGGGCTTCCAGCTGCAGGCAGCGCAGCACGTTGGTGATCTGGCTGCCGAACTCGCGCGTGTGCAGCGGGTGGCGCCACAGTTCCGTCAAGACGTTCTTGCCCAGGCTCTTGCCCTTGTTCTTTTTCAACACGGACGCCACTTCCGCCTGGCAGCATGGCACCAGCACCATGAATTTCGCCTTTTTCTTCAAGGCGAAGTGAATCGCATCATCAGTGGCCGTGTTGCACGCATGCAAGGCCGTGACGATGTCGATCTGCTGCGGCAGCAAATTCGATTCCGTCGATTCGGCCACGGACAGCGGCAGGAACGACATGCCGGGGAACTTGAATTTCTTGGCCAGTTCCTGCGAACGCTGCACCAGCTCTTCGCGCGTCTCGATGCCGTAGATGTGCGAACCGTCGTTGCCGTTCTTGAAGAACAGGTCGTACAGGATGAAGCCGAGGTACGATTTGCCGGCGCCGTGGTCGACCAGCGAGACGCCAGGGTGATCGAGCTGCACTTCGCGCAGCAGCGGCTCGATGAACTGCGTCAGATGGTACACCTGCTTGAGCTTGCGGCGGCTGTCCTGGTTCATCTTGCCGTCGCGCGTCAGGATGTGCAATTCCTGCAGCAAGGCGACCGACTGGCCATCCTTGATCTCGGGCATGTTGCTGGCGGCCGTGATGACGTCTTTCGGCGCAGCGACTGCGGTGGCGGCGGCTGCCGCGCCCTTAGCGCGCTTCATCGATCCACGCCATCTGTATCGCCTCGAGCACTTTTTCGCCGCCGCGCGTGTGGTCATCGTCGAAGCCGTCCAGTTCCACCACCCAGTTATGCAGGTCGGTGAAACGCACGGTCAGGGGATCGATGTCCGGATGCGTGTCGAACAAGGCTTCGGCGATCGCGGTGATGTCGGACCATTTCATGTTAGTGGCTGCCTTCGCTGACCTGGTTGATCGTGTATTTCGGGATTTCGACGACGAGGTCGGCCTCGGCCACGATGGACTGGCACGACAGGCGCGACACGGCTTCCAGGCCCCAGGCCTTGTCCAGCATGTCTTCTTCCAGTTCCGTCGCTTCGTTCAGGGACTCGATGCCTTCGCGCACCAGCACGTGGCACGTGGTGCAGGCGCACGATTTTTCGCAGGCGTGCTCGATGTCGATGTCGTTTTCCAGCAGGATGTCGCAGATGGACTTGCCGGCAGGTGCTTCGATGACGGCGCCGTCCGGGCAAAGCTTGGCGTGCGGCAGGATAACGATTTGTGGCATGGTTTCTTCTTTCAGTCTGTCATTCGGAGCGCGGCCGCCGCAGGCTATGCTCGCGGCGGCGCGCTGTTCAATTAGTCTTGTACGACCTGGTCCAGAGATTTACCCGTCAAGGCACTGCGCACGCTGCGGTCCATGCGGCGCGAGGCGAAATCCTCGGTGCCGTCGGCAAGCAGCTCGATCGCCAGCTTCAAGGCCTGGTGGTCGATGGCGCCGCTTTGCGATTGCACGATGGCGTCGCGCACCCGGTTCATCAAGCCATCGACGGTGATGCGTTCGGCGTCGTCGAGCAAGCCGCCGTCCTCGTCCAGCGCCGACTGCGTGGCCAGCAGGATGCGTTCCGCTTCCACCTGCTCTTCACGCAGCGCGCGCGCCACCATGTCGACGTCGGCCGACGTGTACGAATCCTGCAGCATGCGGGCGATGTCGTCGTCGCCCAGGCCGTAGGCCGGCTTGACGCTGATCGACGCTTCCACGCCCGAGCGCAGTTCGCGCGCCGACACCGACAACAAGCCGTCCGCATCGACCTGGTAGGTGATGCGGATGCGCGCGGCGCCCGCCACCATCGGCGGAATGCCGCGCAGCTCGAAGCGCGCCAGCGAGCGGCAGTCGCTCACCAGTTCGCGCTCGCCCTGCAGCACGTGCACGGCCAGCGCCGTCTGGCCATCCTTGAAGGTCGTGAATTCCTGCGCGCGCGCGCATGGGATCGTCGAATTACGGGGGATGATTTTTTCCACCAGGCCGCCCATGGTCTCGATACCGAGCGACAGCGGAATCACGTCGAGCAGCAGCCAGTCGTCGCCAGCGGCGCGGTTACCGGCCAGCAAGTTCGCCTGGATGGCGGCGCCCAGCGCCACCACTTTATCCGGGTCGATATTCGCATGCGGCGTCGTGTGGAAGAATTCGCTCACGGCGCGCTGCACGTGCGGCATGCGCGTGGCGCCGCCCACCATCACCACGCCGTCGACGTCGTCCGCGTCCACGTTCGCGTCGCGCAAGGCTTTCTTGATGGCGTTCATGGTCTTGGCGACCAAATGCTGCGTCATGGCGGCAAAGTCGGCCGCCGTGATGCGCAGGTGGATCTCTTCGCCCGAGTTCAGGGCCGCGTCGATCATCGTTTCCGGCTTGGTCGACAGCGTTTCCTTGATCTCGCGCGCTTTCACCATCAGGATGGCCGTGTCTTCGTCCGACAGGGGCGCCAGCTTGGCCTGCTCGCTGATCCAGCAGAACAGGCGGCGGTCGAAATCGTCGCCGCCCAGAGCAGAGTCGCCGCCCGTGGACAGCACTTCGAAGACGCCTTTGCTCAGCTTCAGGATCGAGATGTCGAAGGTACCGCCACCGAGGTCGTACACGGCGTACACGCCTTCGGACGCGTTGTCGAGGCCGTAAGCAATGGCGGCGGCCGTCGGCTCGCTCAGCAGGCGCAGCACGTTGATACCGGCCAGCTGCGCCGCATCTTTCGTTGCCTGGCGCTGCGCGTCGTCAAAATAGGCGGGCACGGTGATGACGGCGCCGACCAGGTCGTCGCCGAGCGAATCCTCCGCGCGCTGGCGCAAGGTGGCGAGGATTTGCGCCGACACCTCGACGGGGCTTTTCACGCCGGCCACGGTTTTCAGCTGCACCATGCCAGGCGTGTCCTGGAAATCGTAGGGCAGGTTTTCCGCGTAGGCGATGTCGGCCAGGCCGCGGCCCATGAAGCGTTTCACGGACACGATGGTGTTCTTCGGGTCGGTGGTTTGCGCGGACAGGGCCTTGTAGCCGATGTTCGCGTGGCCATTCGGCAGGTAGCGCACGACGGACGGCAGCAGGGAGTGCCCTTCCTCGTCGTTGAGCACCTCGGGAATGCTGTTGCGGACAGTGGCGACCAGGGAATTGGTGGTGCCCAGATCGATGCCGACGGCCAGGCGGTGCTGGTGCGGCGCGGTCGACATGCCTGGTTCGGAGATTTGCAGAAGTGCCATTGTATTCGTGCCTCGATTAATTTTTTGCGTGATGCGGTTGATGCCTGTCGCGCATTATAAGACGCGCGCCAGACTGGCGCTTGGCACGCCGGTCAAGCTATCCGGAGATCAGACTTCAATCGCCTCATAGGCAAAACGGACTTCCTCGCCAAATTTGTCGAGGAACATCAGGGCGCGCACGCTTTGCGCGGCATTCACATAGTCGGCCGCGTCGAGCTGGGCCGCCACATGGGCCAGCAAGGCCTTGCGTTCGCCGCGCAGTTGGCGGTCCAGGGCGTCGAGCGCGTCGGCATCCTTGCCGGCGCGGGCGTCGCCCAGTTCTTCGCGCCATTCCATCTGCTGCATCAGGAAACTGACGGGCATGGCCGTGTTCGACTCCGTCTGCAGGTCGACGCCATTGATTTCGCACAGGTATTGCGCGCGTTTTTGCGGGCTTTTCAGGGTTTGGTAGGCTTCATTGGCACGCGTGGCCCATTGCATCGCCACGCGCTTTTCAGCGCTGCTGGCGTTGATGAAGCGGTCCGGGTGGACCTTGCCCTGCACGTCGCGGTAGGCCGCGTCAAGCGCGCTCATGTCGAGCGAGAACTGCGCCGGCAACTGGAATAATTCGAAGTGGTTTTGCATAATGGTCAGTGGTCGCTGTACCGCAATCGATGGGTACAGCGCACCGACCGGGGTCTTGCCAGCTGTTTAAATCCTGAAGGACTCGCCGCAGCCGCAGGCGTCTTTTTCGTTCGGATTGTGGAACTTGAAGCCTTCGTTCAAGCCTTCGCGCGCGAAATCGAGTTCCGTGCCGTCGATGTAAGGCAGGCTTTTCGGGTCGACGAAGACTTTCACGCCGTGCGATTCGAAGACGCTGTCTTCAGCCGCCACTTCATCGACATATTCCAGCTTGTAAGCCAGGCCCGAGCAGCCCGTGGTACGCACGCCGAAGCGCAGGCCCATGCCCTTGCCGCGCCGTTCGATATAACGGTTGATGTGTTTCGCCGCTTTTTCGGTCAGTGTGATCATGTATTTCTCCGTAACTGCCCCGGCCTTGCGGCTGGGGCGGGCTACCAACGTTTAAGCTGCTGCCGGGTGACGGGTCTGATAATCCAACACCGCCGCCTTGATGGCATCTTCCGCCAGGATGGAGCAGTGGATCTTCACTGGCGGCAGGGCCAGTTCTTCGGCGATCTGCGTGTTCTTGATGGCCAGCGCCTGGTCCAGGGTCTTGCCCTTGACCCATTCCGTCACCAGGGAGCTCGACGCGATGGCCGAACCGCAGCCGTAGGTCTTGAATTTCGCATCTTCGATCAGGCCATCGGCGCCGACCTTGATCTGCAGTTTCATCACGTCGCCGCAGGCAGGCGCGCCGACCATGCCGGTGCCGATGGTTTCATCACCCTTGTCGAAAGCGCCCACGTTGCGCGGGTTTTCGTAATGATCGAGTACTTTGTCCGAGTAAGCCATTTTGATGCTCCTTTAATATTCTTGCCGGCCCCGTCAACAGGGGCCGCGGTATTGGTTAGTGGGCTGCCCATTGAATCGAATTGATGTCGATTCCGTCCTTGAACATATCCCACAGCGGCGACAGTTCGCGCAGCTTGTGTACTTTCGATTTCAGCAGGTTCACGGCGAAGTCGATGTCTTCCTCGGTCGAGAAGCGGCCGATGGTGAAGCGGATCGAGCTGTGCGCCAGTTCGTCGCTGCGGCCCAGGGCGCGCAGCACGTACGATGGTTCCAGGCTGGCCGAGGTGCAGGCCGAACCGGACGACACGGCGATATCCTTGATCGCCATGATCAGCGACTCGCCTTCGACGTAGTTGAAGCTCACGTTCAGGTTGTGCGGCACGCGGTGATCCATGTCGCCGTTGATGTAGACTTCTTCGATCTCTTGCAAGCCCTTGGCCAGGCGGTCGCGCAAGGCCTTGATACGGCCGATTTCGCTGTCCATTTCTTCCTTGGCGATGCGGAATGCTTCGCCCATGCCGACGATCTGGTGCGTTGGCAGGGTGCCGGAACGCAAGCCGCGCTCATGGCCGCCACCGTGCATCTGCGCTTCCAGGCGCACGCGCGGCTTGCGGCACACGTACAGGGCGCCCACGCCTTTCGGGCCGTAGGTTTTGTGCGCCGTGAAGGTCATCAGGTCGACCTTGGTCTTTTGCAGGTCGATGACAACCTTGCCCGTCGCTTGCGCGGCGTCGCAATGGAAGATGATGCCTTTCGAGCGGCAGAACACGCCGATCTCGTCGATCGGCTGGATCACGCCGATTTCGTTGTTCACCAGCATGACCGACACGAGGATGGTGTCCGGGCGCACGGCCGCGGCCAGTTGCTCGACGGTGATCAGGCCGTTGTCCTGCGGTTCCAGATACGTCGCTTCAAAGCCGATGCGTTCCAGTTCGCGCACCGTGTCGAGCACCGATTTGTGTTCGGTCTTGACGGTGATGATGTGCTTGCCCTTGGTCTTGTAGAACTGTGCCGCGCCCTTGATGGCCAGGTTGTTGCTTTCCGTCGCGCCGGAGGTCCAGATGATTTCGCGCGGATCGGCGTTCACCAGGGCCGCCACGTAGCCGCGCGCTTCTTCCACGGCTTTTTCCGCCGTCCAGCCATACATGTGGCTGCGCGATGCCGGATTGCCGAACTGCTCGCGCAGGTAGGGAATCATCTTGTCGGCGACGCGGGGATCGATCGGCGTGGTGGCCGAGTAATCCATGTAGATCGGGAAATGCGGTGCGGTTTCAAAGTGCACTTGGCCTACGTTTTTTTCTGGGGCGTTCATCAATAACTCCTGCAATCAGCAACTTAGTATTTTGTAATATTCAACCGATGGCGGCGTGGTTACGATGCATCACCATCACGCTTTGTTCGGCAATCTTTTGTCTCTGCTGGTCGACCAAATCCTGCAAGGACACAGAATCCAGATAATCGACCATTTTTTCGTTGAGTGTGGACCACAATTCATGTGTCATGCAGCGCGCACCCGTAGCCGCGTCGGCGCCGTGGCAATGTTCCTTGCCGCCGCACTGCGTGGCGTCCAGCGGTTCGTCGACAGCGATGATGATGTCGGCCACCGTCACCTTGTCCGCACGGCGCGCCAGGCTGTAGCCGCCACCGGGACCGCGGATCGATTCGACGATCTCATGACGGCGCAGCTTGCCGAACAGCTGTTCCAGGTAGGACAGGGAAATCGACTGGCGCTGGCTGATGCCGGACAAGGTGACCGGACCCTTACCCTGGCGCAGGGCAAGATCGATCATCGCAGTCACGGCAAAACGGCCTTTTGTAGTCAGACGCATACATCCTCGGTTCAACTAGTTTAAAATATTGCGGCTTTTCAACTTCTCAAACCCTGAGTAGTTGAATGATTTAGTCAAGTATAACAAATTCGGCGGGGTTTGTCAGAGCGCCCCTCGATGACCACAGGGCTGGCAGGGGCATGGCCGGCCGCGCCAGGCGCGGCGGCATCAGGAAAACAACAGTACGGCTCAAGCGCGCAAGGCGCTCCTCACTTTCATCAACTCGAAACCGAGCAAGTTCAAGCCGTCCCAGCTGGCGGGGTCCAGGATGCGCGGATTGTCCGACGCCAGGCCCACGCCCCAGATGCGGTCAACGGGACTGGCTTCGACGATGACGCGCTCGCCCGTGCCCAGCAAAAACTTGCGCAGCGCAGCCTTTTGCGAGAACTTGGCAAAGTTGCCATCGAAGACGACACCGGCACGCGCCGCTTCCCACACCTTGGCGTCAAAGTTCGCCACTTCGCGCCCCAGCTTCTTCACTTCCGACGGCCGTTCGGCCGCCACGATGCGCGCCTGGACGGCTGTGTCGCCAAACAGGGCCGCCTTTTGCGCCATCATGTAATGCTCGGCCGTCGCATACGTCACGCCGGCCAGGCTGAATGGCGACGGGAACCACTGGCTGAAGCAGCTTTTATCGGGCATCTGCGGCTGCGCCGGCGTGTGCCCCCAGAAATACAGAAAGTCGGGCACGCCGCCCGCCGCGATCCACGCCTTCAATTCTTCCACGTTACTGATTTGCATATTCCCCGCACTTCCGCCAGATGGCGTCAATTCAATCTCAAGCACGCAATAGTTGCATCTGGCCAAACAAGGCCTGCATGTCACGATTGCCGATAAAGGACAGATTATACGGATGTTCCGCCGTCACCTGCGGCAAGGACGCCGCCACCGGCAAGCGTTTGATGAGCTCGGCAATCTTGCCCCACAACACCAGTTGCGGCGCTGCCGTCCCATTCTGCTGCGCCAGAGCTTCGAGCACCACCTGCAGGAAAGGCAACCAGCCGCGCGCATCCTGCACGGGCGGCACGTGGGCACGGAACACCAGCGCCGCGTTGAGCAGCAAGAAGCCCTGCTCCGTCATCTTGCGCTGCAAGTCAGGCAGGGTCTGGATGACGCCGCTGCCGGCTTGCAGCGCGGCCGCCGCCACGGGCGCCATGGCCGCGCCGGACGTATCGCCGCCCTGCAGCTGGCCATCGGCCACCAGCAACATTTTCATGAAGTTGCGCAGGGACGTGGCGCGGTTGACGGGCTTCGACAGGCCCGTGGCCGACCACAGACTGCCGACGGCGCCATCCATGAAGCACACGCCAGTAGCGCTGTCGGCGCGCGGATACGGCCCCTCGCCCACCAGCACGTAGTGCACCTGCGCCAGCGGCAGGGCAAACGCGGCGAACAGCCGGCCCTGCGTGGGCAGGTAATCGTCGATGGCCAGCGCCGGCAGGTAGGCGGGATCGGCCGCCATCACGGCGTGCAAGCCGCGTTGCAAAATGGGACGCCAGGAGGCATGCGCCAGGGACAGGGCATCGGTGATGCTGGCAGGAACGGTTGTTACGGTCATGGGGGCGTGAAATATTTGGGCAAACGCAAATTGTAGCGCACCGGTACGCCTGCGTTGTTGAATGAGCACAATTTCTACATTTCACCGCGATACCAATATCGCAACAACAGTATCAAAAATTGCACGCAATCTGCGCCAATCGAGGCCGGCAATGCTAGACTGGTTTCCTTGGAACTTGAGCCACATCAAGAAATAGTGCTGACCGGATTCTTCCATCCACTAACGCTCATTGCGCCTGGGCAAGTTCTCAACACACTGCCCTGTCCATGCCCCGTCCTTACCTCACACGATTGCGCGCCGCGATACGCCTGCCCTGCCTGAGCTTTCTGCTATGGCTATGCTGCAACGCCCCCGTCCATGCGCAAGACCTGGCGGAGCTCAGCGCACCGCGTTTTGCGCCAAGACAAGTGCTGGTACTGTATTCGCTGGGCAGCGATGCTTCCTCGCAGTGGCAAACGCTGATCCATAAGGGCATGAGCGCGGAACTGGCGAACGAGAACTGGCGCCTCGCGCCCGGCATCTACGAGGAGCGGCTCGATTCCGTGCGCGTGGGCGAACAGCCTGCCGTAGCCGGACTGGAAACCTATCTGCAAACCAAGTACAGGATGGTGCAGTTCGACGCCATCATCACGGAAAACTACCTGGCAGCCCAGTTCCTGAGCCAGCACCCAAAGCTGTTTCCCGGCGTGCCCCGCTACTATGTAAACCAGGGGCGGCAGGATTGGGTGCCTGCCGACGGCGTCAATCTCGATGTGCGCCACGATTTCGGCAAGGCCGTCGCCGTCATGCTGCAAGTGACGCCTGGACTGCGCCATATCGCCATCGTCGGCGACGCCAGCGCACGCGGCCAGGCGTGGATCGCCGCCATCCGCGCCGCCATCGCGCCCTACCAGGACCGGCTCAAGGTCGAGTTCTGGGATCACCTGAGCCAGGAAGAGTTGTGGCGCCGCACCGGCACGCTGGGAGAGGGCAGCGCCATCTACCTGCTGCCCGTCTACCGCGACGAGCTGGGGCAGCGCACCACGCCCCCCGTCATGGCGCGCGACCTGGCCTCGCGCAGCGCCGTGCCCATTTTCACCAGCGTGGAGTCGCTGATACTGCCCGGCGTGGTGGGCGGCTATGTCATCAGCGGAGAGAAAGTCGGGCGCACCATCGCGCGCATCCTGCTGGGCAGAACGCCCGACCCGGACGGCATGCAGGCATATATCTTCGACGATGCCGCGGTACAGCGTTTCGGCTTGCGCAACCTGCCCGGCGAGGCACGCATCCTGAACCGGCCGCAGGGAGTGTGGGCGCAATACCACTGGCAGATCATCGCCGGGCTGTCGCTGATCGCGCTGCAAGCGGCGCTGATCACGGCCCTGCTGCTGGCCCAGCGCAGCCGCCGCGCCAGCGTGGCGGCCCTGCATGCGGAGCGCGACATGCTCGAGGAACGGGTCTTGCAGCGCACCCTGGAACTGCTGGTAGCCAACTCCCGGCTGGAGCAGCAAGCCACGACCGACCCGCTGACGGGCCTGGGGAACCGCCGCATGATGACCCTGCGGCTGACAGAGGAGCTTGAGCGCGCCCAGCGCTTCGGTCATACGCTGTCGCTGCTGATGATCGATATCGACCACTTCAAGCGCATCAATGACGGCCATGGCCACGACGCGGGCGACCGCGCCATCGCTGCCGTCGCGCAAGTGCTGCGCAGCGTCACGCGGGGCATGGATACGGCGGCGCGCTTTGGGGGCGAGGAATTCGTGCTGCTGATGCCGGAGACGCCGCTGCCAGTGGCGTTGGACGTGGCCGAACGCCTGCGCCTGGCGGCAGCCAGCTTGCGCGTGGAATGCGCTGATGGCCAACTGGTCAGCCTGACCATCAGCATCGGCGTGACATCCAATACGCCGCAATCGACGGCACCAGCCAGACGGGAAGTGGACAACTTGACCGATCTGCTGATCCGCGCCGACCAGGCCCTGTACCGCGCCAAACATGGCGGACGGGACAGGGTCGAGTGGAGCTGAAGCTGCGCCCCTTATTGACCGGACGTCCTATTCCGCGTCAGGCTGCTGCGCCGGATGGGCGGCCGCAAACGCGGGCAAGGCGGCGCAATGCGCATGAATACGCGCCACGCGCGGATACGGCGCCAGGTCGATGGCGAAGCGCTGCGCATTGAATACCTGCGGCACCAGGCAGCAGTCGGCCATCGTCGGGCTGTCGCCATGGCAGAACAGGCCCGTGCCGGCCGGATCGCCCTGCGCCAGCAGCGCTTCGACGGCCGCCAGGCCCTCGGCCATCCAGTGGCGATACCACTCCTGCTTGGCCTCGTCCGACAGTCCCAGGGTGTTTTTCAGATATTTCAACACGCGCAGATTCGTCAGCGGATGGGCGTCGCAGGCGATCGCCAGCGCCAGCGCGCGCACCCTGGCGCGTCCCAGCGCGTCCGCCGGCAGCAGCGGCACGGCTGGCCGCGTCTCGTCGAGATATTCAAGCATCGCCAGCGACTGCGTCAGGATGGCGCCATCGTCGTCGAGCGCCGGCACCAGGGCCGACGGGTTGACAGCGCGGTAGGCTGGCCGCAGCTGCTGGCCGCCATCCTGCAGCAGATGCACGGGGATGCTGTCGTAAGCTATGCCTTTGAGATTCAAGGCAATGCGTACGCGGTAGGCGGCCGAACTGCGAAAGTAGGTGTACAGCTTCATGGCGCGCCCTCCCCTCAGGCGCGGCCGGCGTACACGGCCACGGTCTGCTCGATGCTGCCGAAGATGCTGGCGCCCGCCGCGTCGCGCATCTCGATGCGAACCGTGTCGCCGAACTTCAGATACGCCGTTTTTGGCGCGCCGTGTTCGATGGTTTCATACATGCGCACTTCGGCCAGGCAGCAGTAACCGACGCCGCCGTTCTCGATGCTCGAGCCAAACAGGTTGCCCTGCTTGTTCGACACGGTGCCGGAACCGACGATGCTGCCGGCGCCCAGTTCGCGCGTCTTGGCCGCATGCGCCACCAGTTGGGCAAAATTGAAGGTCATGTCCTCGCCCGCATTCGGCTTGCCGAAGGGCTTGTCGTTCAAATCCACCAGCAGCGGCAGGTGCAGCTTGCTGTCCGCCCAGTGGCCTTCAAGTTCATCGGGCGTGACGGCGACGGGCGAAAACGCGCTGGCCGCCTTCGACTGGAAGAAGCCGAAACCCTTGGCCAGTTCGCCCGGGATCAGGTTGCGCAGCGAGACATCGTTGACCAGCATGACCAGGCGGATCGCTTTCGCCGCGTCGTCCACGCCGGCGCCCATGGCGACGTCGCCCGTGATGACGGCCACTTCCGCTTCCAGGTCGATGCCCCACTCTTCGGACAAGGCGAAGATCGGATCGCGCGGGCCAATAAAGCTGTCCGAGCCGCCCTGGTACATCAGCGGGTCCGTGTAGAACGAGGCCGGCACTTCCGCGTTGCGCGTCTTGCGCACCAGTTCCACGTGATTGATGTAGGCGGAACCGTCGGCCCACTGGTAAGCGCGCGGCAGCGGCGAGTGGCACAATGCCGCATCAAACGGCTGCGCGTCCGGCGCCTGGCCCGCGTTCAGGTCGGCGTAGGCCTGTTCCAGTTTCGGCGCGACGGCGTCCCAGTTGTCGAGCGCGGCCTGCAAGGTGGGCGCGATGGCGGCCACGCGCTGGTACTGGCGCAGGTCGCGGCTGACGAGGATCAGGGCGCCGTCGCGGCTGCCGTTTTTCAGGGTTGCGAGTTTCATGGTGTTCCTTGTTCGGTGTATTTGTCAGAAAGTGGCGGTCTAATGCGTTCAGGCGTCGGCCGGCGCGTGCATCCAGGCGGCGTGCTTGGGCGCGCGGCGCGTTTGCGACCATTCTTCCAGCATTTCCCATTTGACGGCGTCCAGTTTGTCCATCATGTCGGGCGTGCCCACGTTGGCCGCCAGTTCCAGGCGGTGGCCGTTCGGGTCGAAGAAATAGATCGACTGGAAGATGGCGTGGTTGACGGGACCGAGCACCTCGACGCCGCCGGCCACCAAACGTTCCTTGGCGGCCAGCAGCTCTTCCATGCTGCCCACTTCCAGCGCTAGGTGCTGCACCCAGGCCGGGGTATTGCGGTCGCGGTCCATCGGCGGCTGCGTCGGCAGTTCAAAAAAGGCCAGCACATTGCCCTGGCCCGCGTCGAGGAACACGTGCATGTACGGGTCCGGCGCCTTGGTCGACGGCACCAGGTCTTCGGCGATGGCGAGGACGAAATTCATGTTCAAATGCTTGACGTACCACTCGACGGTTTTCTTCGCGTCGATGCAGCGGTAGGCGACATGGTGGATTTGCTTGATCTTCATGGTGTGTCTCCAATGGATGGCGCCGTGGGCGCGATGGCTGGCCTGTTTTTCAGCTTTTCACCATTAGAATCGAGTTACAGCTATCATACAAACAATTTTTAACCATTGATTTATCGGATTATCTTATGAGTCCCAGCCTGCGGCAAATGCGCGCCTTCGTGGCGCTGGCCAAGACCGGCAGTTTTACCCTGGCCGCCGAATACCTGCACGTGACGCAATCGGCCTTGAGCGGCTTGATCAAGGAACTGGAAAGCGTGCTGGGCGTACGAGTGGTCGAGCGCAGCACGCGCAAGACGCAGCTGTCGGAAATCGGCCGCGAGCTGTATCCGCTGTTTGAAAAGATGATCGAGGACCTCGACGGCGCCATGGCCGGCATCGCCCAGCGCAAGGCGTTAAAAACGGGCATGGTGCGCATCGCCGCGCCGCAGATGATGGCGTGCACCCTGCTGCCGGAAGTGATCGCCGCCTACCGCCAGGCGCACCCGGACGTGCAGCTGCGCCTCGTCGACTGCCCGGTGGAAAACGTGTCGGCGCGCGTCTTCAGCGGCGAAGTCGATTTCGGCATCGGCCCCGAACGCGACCCGACGGCGGAAATCGCCGCGCAAGTGCTGTTCGAAATGCCCTTCGTGCTGGTCTTCCCTGAACAGCACCCGCTGCAGCAAAAGGAAAGGGTCACCTGGGCCGACGTGGGCGACTATCCGTTCATCTCGCTGCAGGGCCAGTTCACGGAACGCCTGCTGCGCGACATGCACGGCGCATTTCGCGAGCTGTCGCTCAATCCCTATAACGAAGTCACGTTCATGACGACGGCGCTGGCCATGGTCAGCGCCAACCTGGGCATCACGGTCTGCCTGCCGTATGCGGAACCGATGGTCAAGCTGTATCAATTGCACATGCGCGCCCTGCACGAGCCGGAACTGACGCGGCGCTTTTTCGTCTACACGAAGACGGGCCGTTCGCTGTCGCCGGCCGCCGAAAGCTTCATGGCCTTCCTGTTCCGCTTTGTCGAGACGCACGAGTGGAACGTGGGAGCGGGCGGCGGTGCGGCACGCAACACCCTGTCCGCAGGCGGCCCGGCTGGCGCCGCTTTATAATGGCGCATCGCCCTTTGCCGCTCACACCATGACCCAGCCTGTCCAGAACGACCTGTCCGCCATCGACGCCGCCACCATCGCCATCAATCAGCGCATGAACAGATTCGACGGCCATGCACAGGTCTGGCTGTTCGGCTATGGCTCGCTGATCTACAAGGCCGATTTCCCCTACATCGAACGCCGCCCCGCCAGTATCGCCGGCTGGACGCGGCGGTTCTGGCAGGGTTCGCACGACCACCGCGGCACGCCGATGGCGCCGGGCCGGGTCGCCACCATAGTGCCGCAGGCAGGCGCCGTGTGTGACGGCATGGCTTATTTGATCACACCCGAAGTCTTCGCCCACCTCGACCACCGCGAAAAGAACGGCTATTTGCGCCTGGCCACCGACATCACCTTCGAGGATGGCGGCAAGGTCGAAGGACTGGTGTACATCGCCAACGAGGAAAACGCCGCCTTCCTGGGCGCCGCCCCGGAACTGGATATCGCGCGCCAGATAGCCCGATCAAACGGCCCCAGCGGCCCGAACAGCGAATACCTGCTGCACCTGGCCAGCGCCCTGCGCGAGCTGGGCAAGAGCGACCCGCATGTCTTCGCCATCGAGCAGCATCTGGCGCAAATCCAGGCAAAGACTCAGGATAGCGCCGTTTAACTTCTTAAAACAGATCCAGCTGCCCCGCATTGCCATTTTTCACTTTCGCGCCCAGCGGCGGCACCACGAGCGGCCGGCGGAATTGCGTGCAATCGAGCTGCTTGAAGCGGCCGCCCTTGCCGTGCAGCCCCAGCCGGTGCACGGCTTTTTCAAAGCGCTGGCGGATGAGGTCAGCCCACACGCCTTCGCCCCGCATGCGCGCGCCGAACGCGCTGTCGTAATCCTTGCCGCCACGCATTTCGCGCACCCGATTCATCACGCGCTGGGCCCGTTCCGGGAAGTGCGCTTCCAGCCAT
The DNA here is from genome assembly GCF_011601275.1 of Janthinobacterium lividum. Taxonomy (GTDB): domain Bacteria; phylum Pseudomonadota; class Gammaproteobacteria; order Burkholderiales; family Burkholderiaceae_D; genus Janthinobacterium; species Janthinobacterium lividum_E. Next base: position 16,689 of record NZ_JAAOLY010000015.1, read on the forward strand.
TGCTGGAACAATGGACTCACTTCCCACGGCAGGCGCAGCACGACGTAATGGGCATGGATGGCACCCGCGTCTCGCACAGCTTCGAGCAGCTGCTCGATTTCCGGTTCCGTCACGAACGGGATGATGGGCGCGATACTCACGCCCACGGGAATGCCCGCCTCCGTCAGGGTACGGATGGTGCGCAGCCGCCGCGCCGGGGCAGCCGCGCGCGGTTCCAGGGTGCGCGCGATGGCTGGATCGAGCGTGGTGACAGTCACGGCCACGGCCGCCAGATGCTTGGCCGCCATGGGTGCCAAAATGTCGATATCACGCTCGATCAGCGACGATTTCGTGATCAGCGCCACGGGGTGGTCGCACTCGTGCAGCACTTCCAGCACGCGCCGCGTCAATTGCCGCTCGCGCTCACACGGCTGATACGCATCGGTATTGACGCCGAGGGCGATCGGTTCAGGCACATACGACGGCTTGGCCAGTTCGCGCCGCAACAGTTCGGGAGCATTCACCTTGGCGTAGATGCGGCTTTCGAAGTCCAGCCCCGGTGACAGGCCCAGATAGCTGTGCGTGGGACGGGCAAAGCAATAAATGCAGCCATGCTCGCAGCCGCGATATGGATTCAGCGAAACGTTGAACGGCAAATCGGGCGAAGCGTTGCGCGTGAGGATGGTGCGCGCCTGCTCGTCGCTGACCTGCGTCTTCCAGGCCGGCGCCGCCTCTTCCTCAGTCGCCCCATCCAGACCGCCTACGCTCCAGCCGTCATCGAAGCCGGCGCGCGCATGCACCTCGTAGCGCCCTTGCAGGTTCGAGACGGCCCCACGGCCTTTGTGAGCTTTCAGCGATTGCGGCGGCAACATGGCTTGCCCGGCAAAGCTGTCATCGTGTTCTGGAATGATTGCTTTCATGAACGACCCCATCAACTGTATATACGTACAGTATACTATGCCGCTGTCCGGTCAATATCAAGGGCTGCCATGGTGCTATTTCAAGCTTTTTCACCCTGCGGCATGACATAACTCAACTGCTGCGCGACAAAACCGTCAAACGCCGTGATCAGGGGAACGAAGCGGGCCGCGTCCCGCTCCAACTGCATGAGGGCGTAACACGTTGCTTCCAAGGTCGATAACTGGTCTGGCGCGTGCGCCTTGCGGATCAGGTAATGGGAAGCGGGCGTATCGCGCAGTGGCAGGCGCGGCAGCTGTTGCAACGGGGGGTTCTTATATAGCATCTTGCGGCTCTTGCGCCAGGTGGCGTCCAGCACCACCAATTGCAAGCTGGCCGAATCGAGCAAGATGGCGGGGTCGAGCGCTGGCGGCGGCGGGATGCCCAGCGAACGGTCACCTGGCGTATCGGGATATAGCAGCACGTTGTGCTTGTCGGCCAGCAATTCGGCGAGCGTTTCGGGAGCAAACTGCTCACCCGTCAGCATGCGGCTGTTGGGCAGACTCAGGTGCAGCAAGCGGGCGCTGCCCTTGGCATTGTGGACTTCCAGCGGATGCTGCAGGATAAGCACTTCCACCGCGTGGAAAACGGGGGCGATCCAGCGGCAGATGCAACTGGAGACGGCGCGCAGGCAGGCTGGGCAGCGCGCGCGTTTTGCGGGTTCAGCCGGGGGGAACGATGCAGCGGGTTGGCTGAAGGTATGGCTGGAAGTATTACTGGGGGGTTGGCTGGGGATACGGCGGGTGGTCATGGCGGAGCGCGTTCGCGGCTGTCTTCAAGCCGCGATTGTAGCGCCCGCGCCATGCCACGGGGAAACTGCGCTTAAAACTCTTCCCATTCGTCGGCGCCGGACGCCACCGGCGCCTTCGGCGCGCGTGCACGCACGGCGTCCGCTTGAGCCGCCTTGCCCGGCGCGGGTGCCGCCACGGCCGGTGCCGACGCGCGGTGCTTGGCAGGCTGAATGGCGGGCCGCATGGCAGGTCGCATGGCAGATTTTCCTGGCGCAGACGCCGTCACGGACGGACCAGCACTGGCCGAAACATAGTGCTGCGTTGCATCGAGCTTGAACAGGCCCACCACGTCGGCCAGCTTGGCCGCCTGTTCCTGCATGGATTCCGCAGCTGCGGCCGCTTCCTCCACCAGAGCCGCATTTTGCTGCGTCACCTGGTCCATCTGGCCGATGGCCTGGTTGACTTGCTCGATGCCGGCGCGCTGCTCATCGCTGGCGTCGGTGATCTGGTTCATGATCAGCGTCACATGGCTGATACTTTGTACGATCTCGTCCATGGTGCGGCCCGCCTTGTCCACCAGTTGTGAACCGGCCTCGACCTTTTGCACGGAATCGCCGATCAAGCCCTTGATTTCCTTGGCCGCCGCGCTGGAGCGCTGCGCCAGGTTGCGCACCTCGGAAGCAACGACGGCAAAACCACGGCCCTGCTCACCGGCCCTGGCTGCTTCCACGGCCGCGTTCAAGGCCAGGATATTCGTCTGGAAGGCGATGGCATCGATGACGCTGATGATGTCGACGATCTTGCGCGAGGAATCGTTGATCGACCCCATGGTGCTGACCACTTCCGACACCACCACACCGCCCTTGCTGGCGATCTGCGACGCGTCGATGGCCAGCTGGTTGGCGCTGCGCGCATTGTCGGCGTTGAGTTTCACGGTGGACGTCAGCTCTTCCATGGAAGAGGCCGTCTCTTCCAGCGAACTGGCCTGCTCTTCCGTGCGCGACGACAAGTCCAGGTTGCCGGCGGCGATTTCGCTCGACGCCGTGCTGATCGATTCGGTGCCGGCGCGCACCTGGCCGACGATACTGACCAGCCTATCGTTCATGTTTTTCAGCGCATGCATCAATTGCCCCGTTTCATCGCGGCTTTCCACGACGATATGGCTGGTCAGGTCGCCAGCGGAAACGGCTTCCGCCACTTCCACAGCACGCGTGATGGGACGCGTGATCGAGCGCGTGATCCAGTAGGCGCAGGCGACGCCCAGCAAGATGGCGACCACGCCAAGCGAGATCAGCAGCAGACGGCCATTTTCGTAGCGCGAACGGATTTGCGCGGCCGTTTCATCGAGCAATTTAGCTTCCAGCAATTCCAGCTTCTTCAGCGCCGCCAGGTAGATGTCGCGCTTGGCGGCCATGTCGCCTTCGTACAGGCGCTTGCCCAGTTCCAGGTCGCCCGCATTCTTGGCCTTGAACACATTCTTGCGCACTTCCGTGTAAGCCTTGCGCGTGCTCAACACCTCCTGGTACAGCGATTGTTCTTCGGCGTTCAGCTCGCTTTTGCCGATGTCATTCTGGATTTCCGTGGCGCGTGCGGACGAGACCGCCATTTCCTGTTCAAACTGCTTCTGGTGTTCGGGATCGCTGACTTTCCAGGCGGCCGCCGTGCGTGCCGCGTTCACCTCGATGACCTTGGTCCACTCACCGATCAGGCGCTCATTGCGCACCTTGACGTTGACGAGCGCATCGGTTTCCTTACTGGCGCTTTGCATCTGCACGATGCCCACCACGGTCAGGCTCGTCAACAGGAGCAGGACTGCGGCAAAACCGCCCCCGAGACGTACGCCGATTTTGAGGTTTTTCATTGCGTGATTCCTATCTGAAGAAAACGATGCACAGACGCCACGAAACCGACTTACTGCTACGTATCAATATAGCAGGCATCTGCCGTGCGGCAATCACGAGTGGTGGCGCAACGGACACTGCGCCACCGGAATGGCAGCGCGCCGCAGCGCACTACTTTGTAGCAGATTGTGAGTGAATCAGAGTGGTATTGCAAGAAATAACATGCAGGAAAGCAACAACCAGAAGGTGGTATGCCGCCACGAACGGGCGGCAGGCAAGCAGGGTCAGTTTTGCTTCACGTAGATCAATTTTGACGTGTCGAAACCCAGGCCAGCGGCTTTCTCGATCAGGCGCTGCTGCAGGGCGGGATCCATGGTTGGCGTGCGCGACAGCAACCAGAAGTAGGATTTGTCGGGACCGCTGATCATGGAATAGCTGTAATTTTGCCGGTCCAGATCGAAGACGATGTAGGAACCATAGAAGGGGCCGAAAAACGACACTTTCAGGTAGCCCACGTCTTTCTTGTCGACGAAATACGCCTTGCCTTCCGCATCCTTCCAGACAGCGTCCGCATCCTTGTAGCCGCGGTTGAGCACTTTCAGGCCGCCATCCTGGCGCAGGCTGTAATCGGCCGTCACATGGCTCAGGCCCCGCTCGAAGGAATGATCGAGGCGCGCAATCTCATACCATTTGCCCAGATACCGGGTGGTATCGAACTGACTGACGGGGTAAATATTATCCGGGCGGCCGACGCAACCGCCCAGTACTAGCAAACACAGCAATAGTAGTTTTTTCATGCTTTTCTCCATCGGTTGAATCAGGGTAGCCGCGTCAGGGCAGCAACGCGTGCTCGACGATGCGGCGGATCGCGCCATTGTTTTGCATGCGCACGATGGCGGCATTGAATTGTTCGATAAAATCATCGCGATACGGGTAGGCGGCGGGCCGGCGCGCCGTAAAACCCAGATGGCCCTGCTGGCTGGCCAGTTGCGCCGTTTCCTGTATCGTCTGCATCAGCGTGCCGGGCGCGCCCTCGTGCCGGATGCGCTGCAATTCCCACTGCGCCGACAGGCGGTCGCTGACATAGCAATCGATACGCCCGCGCATCAGCTTGAGCAGATTCGTGCGCGTGCCCTTGGCCGTATCGAACACGATGTTGGCCGCGTGCAGGGCTGCCGTCTGCTTTGCATCGCCCAGCAAAAAACCCGCGTTCACGCCGATGTGCAAGCCGGCGTAATCGGCGGGCCACTGCTTCAGCTTGCGCCTGGCCAGCACGTCCTGATTGCACAGCACCACCAGTTGCTCCATCAGCAGCGGCACGGAATAGCGCACATACGGCCGCTCGCTGCGCCACGAATACGGCGGATACAGGGCAAACGCCTCGCCCGTCTGCAGCATCAGCACGCCCCGTTTCCAGGGCACGGGACGCAGCTGCACCGCATACTGCGGCATCGATTGCGCCGCTTCGCGCACGATCTCCGTATAAATACCTTTCAGCTGGCCGTTGTCGACGTAAGAGTACGGCGGATAATCGTCGTCGCCATAGATCACCAGCGGCGTCGGCCCCTCCGCCCGCGCGCTGGCCGCGATAAACAGGCATAGCGCGGCAGGCAGGATGAGCATTCTGAACATGCCCGAAGAGTAGCATGGAAGGGGCAAGCGCCATCACCCGTTTGCGCTGTTCGTGCCCAGCATCTCGTCGAGCTGCGCCAGGGTGCTTGAATCCTTCACGACGGCGCGCAGCCACAGGTGCAACGGCAGCTCGCCCCAGCTGGCGGCCTTGTCGGCCAGGTAGGCGACGGGGCTGTGCGGCTCCGTGCGGCGGAAAAAATCGGCCACCTGGCGCAACTGGGCCAGCGCCTGCTGGCGCTGCACGATGGCGCCCCCGCTGCTGCCGACGCCCTGGCCGGCGGCGGGCGGCGCGCCGGCAAAGTCCGCATCCGGTGACAGCGGCGCAATGAAATGAATGGCGCTTTCCAGCGCCTCGCGCGCGGCGCGAAAACTCGGGCCATCGGCGCCGAAATGCGCATCGACGCTGCGCTCGAACGCCAGCAGCGACTGCATGCAGTATTGTGCATCGGCCAGCAAGCCGTCGGAAAATGCGCGCGAGTTCCGTTGCCGCGCCGCCTCCATCTGCGCCAGGGTCGCCCCTTCGTCTTGGCGCGCATCGCCCCAGCCCTGATCCGCTGCGCCCTGCGCCAGGCTGGCGGCCGCGCGCTGGCGCGCCGCATCGAAATCCTGCAGCGAGTACAGGCCATCGGCGCCTTCGGTCAGCGGGATCTCGCGCAACAGCTGCGGCGTGCGTGACAGCAGCCAGAAGACATTGCCGATGCGCTGTTCCTGGTCGCCCTCTTCCGCCGGCGGAAACAGTCCATCCCAGTAACGCTCGCACAGGCCGGCCAGCAGCGCGTAGCCATCGCCCAGGCCACGGAAGTGGCGCGTTTTCGCATGCGCCTCGGCCAGCCACACGGCCACGCGCAAATCCTTGCTGTGCGTGGCGATCAGCTGTTCGCAGCGCGTCGCCACGAACGGCCAGTCCGCCTCCTTCAGCGCCGTCACCCACTCGCCCTGGTCCAGGCTCGGATCGTCGTGCTGGCGCGCCCGCGCGATGGCGTCGAGCTCCTGGCTGAAGGTGATGTCGCCGCCGCATGGACTGACGGCGCTGACGGGGTGCAGCAACTGCTCCAGATTGAACATGGCGCTCTCCGGAAGGTGGATTATCGGATCGTGTACTTGAACTGCCCCTGCTTGCTCGCGCTGACGCGTATCGACGCGACCGGCTCGCCTTCGGCCATGCGCGCCAGCACCGCTTCGGCGATCGCCGGCAGCAGGCTGCCGTTGAGGATCTGGTCGACATTGCGCGCGCCCGAATCGACCTCGGTGCAGCGCGCCAGCACGGCGTCGACCAGGCCCGCGTCATGGCTGAACTGCGCCTGGTGGTTGCGCGCGATGCGCGCGCCGATGCGCACCAGTTTCAATGCGATGATCTCGGCCAGCACCGCGTCGCTCAAGGGATAGAAGGGCAGCACCTTCAAGCGTCCCAGCAGGGCCGGCTTGAAGTGCGCCACCAGTTGCGGGCGCACCAGTTCTTCCAGCGCGGCCGGCGTGGGCAAGTCTTGCGCCACCCGGTTCAGGCAGGCGGCCATCATGGCGCCCGAACCCAGGTTCGAGGTGGCGATGATGATAGTGTTGCGAAAATCGACTTCGCGCCCTTCCGCATCATCGAGCACGCCCTTGTCGAAGACCTGAAAGAACAATTCCAGCACATCAGGGTGCGCTTTTTCCGCTTCATCGAGCAGCACCACGCTGTAGGGCTGGCGCCGCACGGCTTCCGTCAGCACGCCGCCTTCGCCGTAACCGACATAGCCTGGTGGCGAGCCTTTCAGGCCCGCCACGCTGTGCGCCTCCTGGTACTCGCTCATGTTGATGGTAATAAGCTTGCGCTCGCCGCCATACAGCAGATCGGCCAGCGCCAGCGCCGTTTCCGTCTTGCCCGTGCCGGACGGCCCCGTAAACAGGAACACGGCTTGCGGCTTGTTCGGGTCGTCCAGGCTGGCGCGCGCCGTGCGCACGCGCTGCGCCACCGCGTCGATGACGTGGTCCTGTCCCAGCACCCGTTCGCGCAGCGCCCCATCCAGGGTCAGCACCGTGCGGATTTCGTCCTTCAGCATTTTCCCCAGCGGGATGCCGGTCCAGCCGGCGACGATGCCGGCCACCACCTGCGCATCGACTTCCAGCGGCGACAGCGGCGCTTCTCCCTGCAGTGCTGCCAGTTCTGCCTTCAACGCCAGCAGTTGCGCCGCGCCGACCTCGCCCGGCCGCTCGCCGCGCAGCTGCGCGCGCAAGTCGCCGATCTGCGCCACCAGCACCTTTTCCCGCTCCCAGCGCTGCGCCAGCGCCGCGATCGCCGCCTGCCCTTTGTCATGTTCGCGCCGCAGTTGGGCCAGGCGCGCGGCGCCGGCTTTATCGGGCGCTTCGCCATCGGCAGCCTCGCGGGCCAGGGCGTCGATTTCGGCGCCGATACGTTCCTGGCGCCGGTGCGCGTTTTCCAGCTGCGCCGGCGTAGCGCACTGGCCCAGCGCCACCTTGGCGCACGCCGTATCGAGCACGCTGATGGCCTTGTCGGGCAGCTGGCGCCCGCTGATGTAGCGGTGCGACAGGCGCACGGCCTCGACGATGGCGGCGTCGCGCACGCGGATACCGAAATGGCGCTCCATCAGCGGCGCCATGGCGCGCAGCATGGCGCAGGCAATCTCTTCGCTCGGCTCTTCCACCTTCACCACCTGGAAGCGCCGCGCCAGCGCCGCATCCTTTTCAAAATACTTTTTGTACTCGCTCCAAGTGGTGGCCGCGATCGTGCGCAGGGCGCCGCGCGCCAGCGCCGGTTTCAGCAGATTGGCCGCGTCGTTCTGCCCCGCCTGGCCACCGGCGCCGATCATCGTGTGCGCCTCGTCGATGAAGAGGATGATGGGGTGCGGACTTTTCGTCACCTCGTCGATCACATTTTTCAAGCGGCTTTCAAACTCGCCCTTCACGCTGGCACCAGCTTGCAGCAAGCCCATGTCGAGCGCGTGGATGTGCGCGCCCTGCAGCACCTCGGGCACGTCGCCGGCGGCGATGCGCAAGGCCAGGCCTTCCACCACGGCCGTCTTGCCCACGCCCGCCTCGCCCGTGAGAATCGGATTGTTCTGGCGCCGGCGCAGCAGGATGTCGACGGCCTGGCGTATCTCCGTCTCGCGGCCGATCACGGGGTCGAGCTTGCCGTCGCGCGCCAGCTGCGTCAGGTCCGTGGTGAACTGGTCCAGCGCCGGGGTTTTGCTGGCCAGGCTAGCAACAGCATCGTCGCCGGTGTCGGAAAGCCGCGGCACTGCCGCGCTTTCCTCCTCGCCGGAGCCCGCCGTCAGCCTGTCCGGCTGGTGTTTCAATTGTTCGACGCTGAAGCGGGCGAACAGTTTCGAGCCGCGATACGCAAGCTGCGACAGTTCCGGCTCGGTCAGCAGCGCCAGCAGCAAATGCCGGCTGCGGATAGTGGCTGGCCGGGCGGCGTCCGCCATGCCCAGCGAGGCAATCAGCCAGGCATGCTCGAACAACAGCGGCAAGTGGGGCGAAAACACGGGCGTGCGCGCGCTGCCCGTCCTGAAGCCGCCGATCTCGCGGCGCAGGTCCGCCTCCAGCGCCGTCAGGCTGATTTCACTGCGCCGCGCGATGGTGACGAAGTCGCTGCGCTCCTGCTCCAGCAGCGCCAGGAACAAGTGTTCGATATCGACTTCGTACTGGCCCAGGCCCACGCAGATGGCGGCGGCGCGCGTGGCGGCCGTACGCGCCGTGTCGTTGAGTTTGGCGATCAGGGTTTTCAGGTTATTGCTCATGCGGCGGCTCCCTTGCGGTTGATCGAATAGCGCAGCGACGATGGCTGCAGCACGGCGTCGAAATTGACCGTTTCGCCGCCGGCCTTCACGGCCAGGGTGCCGCTGATGACGAAGCCGACCCGGTTGATGGCGCCCGCTTCGCGCTCCAGACGGGCGCGCACATTGCGCAGGCGCGGTTCGTGGCGTTCAATGGCGGCCTTCAGCGCGGCGCAGATGCGGGCGCGGTCATCGCTGCTGGACAAACACATGCCGGCGAAATCGATCAGGCCATAGTTGACGATGGACGCGGCGCATTCCGGATAAGCGTCGAGCGCGCCAGGCGGCAGGGCCACGCGCGTGTTGAGCAGCTCTTCCAGGTCGCGCGCCACCGCATCCTTCAATTGCTCCAGCGACAGGCGCACCGCCGCGCCGCCCGCCGCCGCACCGCCGTCGCCCATCAGGCGGTCGAACAGGCCTGGTACATAACTGTCCATGCGCTCTCCTGAAAAGTCGGCGCGGCGCGCGGGCGTTGGTGGCCGCCGCGCGCCGCGTACCATCGATCAAGCCACGCGGTTCGCGGCCAGGTCCCAGCCGCCCGAGGTATTGCCGCCGGCGCCGCCCGTCACTTTTTGCTGCGTGTATTTCCACTTCACTTTCGAGAACTTGAAGCCGACGTGCTCACCGAGGATGTCGCCTTCTTCCACGTTCGGCGTCACGGCGCCGATCAGCACATTTTCGATTTCGATTTCAAAGTACTTGACGCGCTCGCCCTGGCCATCGGCGCGCATGAATTCGAAGCGCGCCTTGGGGATGGTCTTGCCGGCCGAGCAGGTCTGCAGCAGCACCGGCGAGGCCAGGTCGGCCAGTTTGGAGATGACGATGTCCTTGTGCTCGCAGCGTTCGGCCGTGTGGCCGCCGCCCGTCGAGGCGGTGGCGGACTTCGGCTGCTCGACGCTCCAGCTGACCGATTTGCACTCGATCCAGTCCTTGTGCTTGTCATCGGTGGACTCGCCCTTGATGCCGTCTATCTGCAGATATACATCGATTGCCATGGTGTGCTCCTGTGGTTGAAAGATGGGTAAATCAGGAATTGGTCGACTTCGGCAACTCCGCGACCAAACGGAGTGAAACGGACAATTCATCAAGCTGGAAGTGCGGCCGCAGGAACGACACGGCGCGGTACACGCCGGGCCGGCCCGGCACTTCATGCACCTGCACGGACGCCTCGCGCAGGGGGAACTGCGCCTTCTGTTCCTGGCTGGCGTTATCGTCGAGCAGCACGTACTGCATCAGCCAGCGGTTCAGAAAATCTTCCACGTTGGAGGCGGCGGCAAAGCTGCCGATCTTGTCGCGCATCATGGCCTTCATGTAATGGGCGATGCGCGAGACGGCGAAGATGTACTGCAGCTGCGACGACAGCACCGCGTTCGCATTGGCCGCGTCGCTGTTGTACTTGCGGCTTTTCTGCGCCGACTGGGCGCCGAAAAACGCCGCATACGCCGTGTTTTTGCAGTGCACCAGCGAGATGAAGCCCAGGTCCGACAATTCCTTTTCGCGTCGGTCGGTGATCGCCACTTCGGCCGGGCATTTCAGGGCTACGTCGCCCTCGTCCGTCTTGAAGGTGTGGGTCGGCAGGTCGTCCACCAGGCCGCCGCCCTCCACGCCGCGGATGGCGGCGCACCAGCCGTAGTCGGCAAAGGCGCGCGTCAGCTTGCTGCCAAACGCATACGCGGCGTTACACCACAGGTATTTGTGATGGTCGCTGCCGTCGACTTCCTCGACAAAATTGAAACCTTCGACCGTGGTGCCATCGACGGGATTGAACGGCAGCCGGCCCAGGAAGCGGGGCAAGGTCAGACCGACGTAGCGCGCATCCTCGGATTCGCGGAAGGCCTTCCATTTCGCGTACTCGATGGTGTCGAACACCTTGGCCAGGTCGCGTGGCTTGCCCAGGTCGCCGTAGCTTTCCAGGCCAAACAGTTCCGGCGCGGCCGAAGCGATGAACGGTGCGTGCGCGGCGGCGGCGATGTGCGACATCTGCTCGACGAAATACATGTCTTCCGGCTGGCGCGAGATGGCGAAGTCTCCCAGCAGCGCGGCGAACGGCGCGCCGCCGAAGGTGCCGAATTCCTCTTCATACACCTTCTTGAACATGCTGCTCTGGTCGAACTCCAGCGCGGCCTGGAAATCCTTTACCAGTTCGCGCTTGGTAGCGTTGAACATGCGGATCTGCAGGCGCGTGCCCGTATCGGAATTGCCGACCAGGTAGCGCAGCCCCGTCCAGCTTTGCTCGAGCTGCTGGAACGGCGCCGCGTGCATGATTTCGCTGAGCTGGGCCGAGATCAGGCGGTCGATTTCCGCCACGCGCGCGTCCAAGGTCGCCGACAGGCTGCTGGACATCAGCACCGTGCCGTCGAGCACCTGCTCCACCAGTTCCGAGATCAGGTCGCGTGCGCGCGCATGTTCGGCGCCGGACTTGGCGACGCGGCTTTGCTCGACGATCTGGTCGAGCAAATCGGTGGCGGCCGGCGCGCCGGGCGTGCATACAGCAAGGGCATCTGGGGCTTCTGCCTGGGCGCTCATCTCAATCCTCCTGCACTGGGAACCGCGGTTTCAGGGTGGCCAGGCTGTCCGTGTTGTTCAGCACCTCCGTCAGCAAGTCTTCCAGCTTGTCGTTGCCAGCCAGCTTGTTGCGCAGGTCGGCCAGCTTGGTGCGCGCCTCGAGCAGCTTGCGCAAGGGGTCGACTTGGCGCACCACCGATTCCGGGCGGAAGTCATCCATCGAGCGGAAATGCAGATCGACGGCGAAGGTGCCGCCCGCCTCGCTGAGGCGGTTCGGCACGGCGAAACGGGCCACCGGCTCCACGCCGGCCAGCACTTCGTCGAAATTGGCGCCGTCGATGGCGACGAACTTGCGGTCCTTCAGGCGTTTTTTTTCGCTGTCCGGATTGCCGCCAAAGTCGCCCAGCACGCCGACCACGAAGGGCAACTCCTTGTTTTCAATCGCGTCGCCTATCTCGACGTCGTAGGTCATTTGCACGCGCGGCGCGCGTATCTTCTGCAGGCGCTTTTGCACGCTGTCGGACTTGGACATGTCGCTTCCTTTGCAAGGGGATGGTGGGGATGCTCGTTTATTTCAGGCCGCTGAAGGGATCGGCCGCGCTGCCTGGCGCCGCCGCGCCCTTCGCCGCCGGCGTGCCGGAACCGGCTGCGCGCTTGCCGGCTGCCGGCGGGCGCTTGGCCGGCGGCACCAGTACCTCTTCGCCGATGCTTGCGCGCAGCAATTTGGCCAGGTCCTGCGCTTCCGAGCGCAGCGAGCCATTCAGATTGTTTTGCCGCGACAGGTCGGCCAGCGCCTTGCCGGACAGGCGCAAGCCGCTGACGGCGACGATGCTGTTGGCCACCTTGTCGTCCGGGTCGCGTTCCAGCGCTTCGAGCGCATGGCCGATGGCGTCGCCGTACTGGCCTCGGTCGAACTTCATCTGCGCCATTTGCAGCCACGGCGCCTTGTCGGACGGGTAGCTGCCGCCGCCAACCTTGAGCAGGCTCATGGCGCGCTCGAACTGGCCGGCGCGTGCGGCCGCATCGGCCTCGCTCATCACTTGCGCCAAGGTCGGCGCGGCAGGTTTTTTGGGCGCCGGCTGCTCTGGCGTGGCGCAGGCGGTGAGCAGCAAGGCGCTGGCGAGGCAGGCAATACGGGGCAACATGGTGGCTGGCTTCATCGGGGTGCTCCTTCACGTGGAGGACGCTACCGCTGGGAACAATGGGCGGCGCCTTGGTGGAGACTATTATTGATCGGCAATTTTTTGCCAAATTGAGATTAATCAGCAAAGAAGAAGTTCCACGCCACAGCCGCGTGCAGCGATAGGAAACCTGATCTGGCGCAGTAATTGTCTTGATCGCAGACCGATCTTGCGCCAACGCAAGCAGGTCGCCAGTGCATGCGTTTAAATGACTGCAGCACTTTTATTTCCACCCTTCAATTCGCAAAGGTCGCCCATGCCCTTTGATGCCCCGTTCCACCGCCTGGCCCGCGCCATCGCGCTACTGTTGCTGGCATCGTCGCAGGCCGGCTGTGCGGGCGGCGCCATCAGCAACCTGGCCAACGCGGCGCTGCAGATGGCGGGCGTGGCCAAGCCGCCGCCGGAACTGCCCGACGCGCAAAAGCCGCCGCGTAACGTCAGCATCCGCCTGCATGCGGCGCAGCGCCTCAACACGGATGCCGGCGGCCGGCCGCTGGCGCTGGTGGCGCGTATCTACAAGCTGCGCCAGAGCGCCGCCTTCGAACAGGCGCCCTACGACAGCTTCCTCGACGCGCAGCGCGAAAAGGCCGCGCTGGGCGCCGACCTGATGGAAGTGAAGGAAGTGCTGCTGGTGCCGGGCCAGCGCTACGAAGTGCAGGAAAAAGTCAGCAAGGAAGCCTATTTCATCGGCGTCGTGGCCCTGTTCCGCGCACCCGCGGCGCAGCGCTGGCGCGCCACCTTTGCCGCCGCCGACGCGGAACGGGGCGGCATCACCATCGGTCTGCATGCCTGCGCGCTGAGCGTCAGCGGCATGCCCGCGCTGTCGGCCCCGCGCTGCCAGTAACACGAACAGACACGCCACACATTCAAGGAGAACCGAGATGGGCATGGCAGCGAAAATCTTGTGGGGAGAAGGCCTGTTCCTGCGGCCGCAGCATTTCCAGCGCCAGGATCAGTATCACGAAGCGCGCCTGCATCATACAGCCAGCGCGCTGCATCCCTATCTGTGGGGCGTGGCACACATGGAATGGGACCTGGCGGCACTGAAGACGGGCACCTTGCGCCTGCAAGCCCTGTCGGCGATCTTCCGCGACGGCGAAGTGTTTGAATCGCTGGGCGACGGCGCGCCGGGCGGCGATGCCCTGCCCCCGCCGGTGGACCTGGAAGCGCTGCCGCCGGCGGTGCAGGAAGTGACGTATTACGCGGCGCTGCCCATCCTCAACCGCGAAGGCATGAATTACACGGCGCAGGGGTCAAACGCAGGTACGCCGGCGGCCACGCGCTTTGCGCACGCCATGCGCGCCACGCCCGACCTGTTTACGGAGTCCGCCGTGGCCGACGTGGCTTACCTGAAGAAAACCGTGCGCCTGATTCCCGACAGCGAAGCGCGCGGCTCCTACGATTGCCTGCCGCTGATCGCCCTGCGGCGCACGGTGTCGGGCGGCTTCGAACCCGTGCCCTCGTTCATGGCGCCCAGCCTGGCGATCGCCGGCGCGCCGCGCCTGCAGGGCGTGCTGGAACACCTGCTCGACGCCTTGCAGGCGAAGGTGGGCGCGCTGCACGGCCACCACCGCGAACCGAGCCGCAATGTGATCGAGTTCCGCTCGGGCGACGTGTCCTCGTTCTGGCTGCTGCACACGGTCAGCACGGCCGCCGCCGCCCTGATGCACTATGTGCGCCATCCGGCCCTGCATCCGGAGCGCCTGTACGAAGCGCTGCTGGGCCTGGCCGGCGGCCTGCTCAGCTACTCCAAGCATTACACCCTGGCCAGCCTGCCCGCCTACGACCACGCGCAGCCGGGCGCCTGCTTTGACGCCATCGACGCCATCATCCGCGAACTGCTCGACACCGTCATCTCGTCGAAGTATTTTTCCATCACCCTGCTCGAGGACAAGCCCTCGTACCACCTGGGCAAGCTCGATTCGGGCAAGATCGACCAGCACACCACCTTGTACCTGGCGATTCGCGCCGCCATGCCCGCCATCGAACTGGTCGACGTGGTGCCGCTGCGCGTAAAAGTGGGTGCACCCGACGACGTGGAGAAATGCGTGCTCACGGCCATGCCCGGCCTGAAGCTGTCGCATGCGCCGCAAGTGCCGGCCGCCATTCCCGTGCGCCCCGACACCTATTATTTTGCGATTGAAAACCGTGGCGCGCTGTATGAGCAGATGCTCAAGGCGCAGTCGATTTCCGTCTACGTGCCAGCCGGCATACGCGACCTGCAGCTCGAACTGATCGCGGTGACGGCATGAGCCAGCTCATCGAACGGCGCGCAGCGCCTTCCCTGCTGGGACAACGCGGTTCCGCCCCTGCAGGCAGCAGCCGGCATGCCGGCAGCGCCCTGCTGGACCTGATGCACGAAGGCTTTTATATGCTGTTCATGCTGAAGCACGGCTCGGCGCCCGGCGACGAGCAAAGCTTCATGGACCGCATCACGGCCTTCCTCGACGACTTCGAACGCGAGGCGAAAAAAATCCGCGCCGATGGCGACGATATCGAGGCGGCCAAGTATGCGTTCTGCGCGGCCGTCGATGAAATCATCCTGGCCTCGCCGTTCGCCCTGCGCAAGCAGTGGGAAAGGCGCCCGTTGCAACTGCTGATCTTTGGCGACCAGCTGGCCGGCGAACACTTCTTCGACCGCCTCGACGCCTTGCGCGGCAAGGGCGCCATGCGCGTGCAGGCGCTGCAGGTCTTCCACATGTGTTTATTGTTGGGATTCCAGGGCAAGTATGCGATCGACGGCGGCGAAAAACTCAGCTACCTGACGGCGCGCCTGGGCGACGAGATCGCCCACATCAAGGGCAAGAGCCGTGGCTTCGCGCCGCGCGCGGAACGGCCCGACCAGGTGGTCAACAAACGCGGCAGCGACGTGCCGCTGTGGGCGCTGTCGAGCTTTTTCGCCCTGCTGGCCATCTGCGCCTACCTGGGCCTGAAAACGCATCTGACGCGCGGCACGCAAACGACCCTGGCCGCGTATGCGGACCTGGTCAAGCTGGCGCCGCGGCCAGCGCACCTGACCATCACACTCCCCTGATCACTGTGCAATCCTGAACTCGATGCGCCGGTTTCTCGCCCGGCCATCGGCCGTCGCGTTGCTCGCCACGGGACGGTCCGGCCCCTGGCCCGACACCAGCACGGAATCGGCCACGATGCCCTTGCCGGCCAGGTAGGCGCGCACGGCTTCGGCGCGCGCCTGGCTCAGGGTCACATTGCTGGCGCGCAGGCCCGTGTCGTCCGTGTGGCCGATCACCTCGACCTTGCGTCCGCGCAGCTTGAGCATGACGGCCGCCATCTCGTCGAGGATGGCCAGGCCGGCCGGCGTGATGGTGGCCTTGCCGCTGTCAAATTCGATGATGCGTTTATCGAGCGCCGCATCGAGCAAGCCTTGCTCGGCCTCGGCCGCCCTGACCCGCAAGCCGTTGTTGACGACGTAGGTGGGATTGAGGCTGGTGGCGATGTCGCTGGCGATCTGCTGGCGCTGCGTCTCGTTCGCCACTTCGCCGCGCACGCTGACGTTGCTGCCGTCGATGCTGATCTGGCCCCGTGAAATAAGCTTCAGGTTCGGCGCGATCAGCTTGTGCACGTAAGCGTTCCAGTTGGCCGGCACGGCCACGTTGCCGATGGCGATCTGGTCGACCACGCGCTCGGCGCCATACAGTTCGCGCAGGCGGGCCAGCACGGCCGCCTTGCCCGCCTCGTCGGCCAGGGTGCCCGTGACGAGGATCTGCCTCGGCATCGGCGTCTGGGGCGCTTGCGCCTGGGCGCGGCAGGGAATGGCCGCGGCAAGCAGCAGGAACATGACGGGAGATTTCATCGCAATCCTTCAGGCAAAGGTATCGGCAAACATGGTGCAGGCCGAGCGCAGCGACAGCTGCTCCTGCTGCAGGCAAGCGGAAAACTGGCGCAGCGCCGCATCGTGTCCCAGCTGCTCCTCGACCCAGTCCAGCTGGTCGAAGACGATCAGCCGTTCGCAGCCGGCCTGCGGGTCAATCAGCGCGCGCAAGCCATGCGGGTCGGCGCCGCAAAAGCCGATCACCAGCACGGGCGCCTCGTCGAGATGGGAAAAGAACAGCGCCAGTTCGAAATCGGCCTGGCGCAGGAAAGGCGCGATCAGGTGCAGCCAGAAGCTGGCCACCAGTTCGCGCAGCTGCGCGCCTTGCGGCAGCGGCAGCACCAGGCTTTTCTCCAGGCGCGGCAAGCCGCTCCGGCGCACGGGCCGCAGCAACATGCCCAGGCCCAGCAGCAATTCGCGCGCCGTCACGGGGAACGCGGGCGAAGCGAGCATCGTTTGCAGGCCATGCACGGTCTGCGCCTGCAGGAAGTCAGCCAGCCGCTCCGCATGGCACGCTGCGGCCGGTTCGACTTCGACCACGTTGCCGGCCAGCGCCAGCAGGGCCGGCCCCGGTTCGGCGCTGGCCACGATGCCTTGCGACAGCTGCTCCACGCGCTGCCACAAGGGCGTGAGCACCAGCGGGCTGCAAGCGACAAAGGCTTCGGCGTCATCGACTTCCAGCGCGCCCATGGCCATGAAGGGAAAGCGCCGCAGCGACTGGTCGTTGCTCGCTTCCAGGCGCCCGGCGATGGCGCGCCGGCTGCGCGTGCCGACGAAGGCAAAGCGCAGCGGCGGCAGGGCGTCGTAATTGAGCTTCCAGCGCGGTTCCACCGTCAGCGCGGTCATGACCTGCGCCAGCCAGTCGTCGAGCAGTTGCACCAGCGCGTGATTGTCGCAAGCCTTGATAAAGTCGCCGCGCGCGGGGATCTTGCCAAAATAGCCGAGGCGCACCTGCTGCGCCGCGCGCATCATGGCGACACTCCCGCTGGCGCTACAGCAACGACGGCGATGGCCGGCGCGGGTGCTGGAGCGCCAACGATCGTCTCGGGCAGCTGCATGCCGCGAAAGCCCTGCTCCTGCACCGCCGTGGCGGATCCGGCGCCTGTCGTCTCGGCGCTGCTGGTGATCTTCAGGTCGACCGCCACGGCTACCTCGCCGCGCGTCCAGCGCAGTTCGAACACGCCGCCCTCCTTGCGTTTCTTGGCCGCCGCGTCGATCATGCGCTTCAGGCCGAATTGCCCCGGCTCGTTGAACAATTCCACCGTGCGTCCGTCGAAGGTGACGGCCGTGATGCGCGCGCCTTGCTGGCCCGCCGCGCCCTGCGGACCCGGATGCACCATGTTCGTCCACTGCGCCGGCGTATTGCGATAACGCAGCTGCTGGCCGTCGATTTCCACCGTGTATTCCAGGGTGCCGGGCGCGGGCGACGGCTGGATCTGGAAGACGGTTTGCGCCGCCGTCGAGGTGGCCGCCACGCCACCCGCGCCCAGCGGCGCGATCCAGCCGGGGAAGCGCGCCACCACCTGCGGCGCCAGGCTGATGCCCATGTCGGCCCAGGTGCGCGGCGCCAGCACGTCGCCGCGCCGCACCACCAAGGGACCCATGGACGTGGTGACGAATTTCGCCACCAGGCCTTCCGGGCCGAAGAACTGGCCGATCTCCAGGTTGCTCGCCTCGATGCGCGCCGCGGGCGCGAATGGATATTTGTTGGCCAGCGATTTCTGGAACGGTTCGTACACCTGCGCCGCCCAGGTCTTGTTGATATCGAGTTCGGCCGGCGCGACGATGACGGCAAAGGTCTGCATCAGCGGGCGCACGAGGATGGGGCGTATCGCCTGCTTTTGCGCGTCGCTCATCCCCGTGAGCACCTGCTCGTCGACCAGCTTCAGGGCGTCGGCCAGTTCGGAGCCGCTGCCCTCCAGGGTCTGCTGCATGAACTGGCGCGCACCCGGTCCCGCGTCGCCCTGGTTCTTCAACTGGTTCAAACGGCTGCGCAGTTTCGACAGCGCTTCCAGGTAGGCGCGCATCAGCGAGGCATTGTTGTCCCTGGCCGCCACCAGCTTGCCCACGCCCGCAAATTCGCGTCCCACGGGACCCATCGGTTTGTCCAGGCGGGCCGGGTCGATCTGCGCATTGAGACCGGGATTGGCCGTCAGCTGCGATGGCGCGCGGCGCAGCACGGTTTCCTTGAACCAGGCGATGATGCCCCGCTCGGCCTTGCGCAATTGCGCATTTTGCAGCTCCGGGTTGTCCCACGAGGTTTCCTCGTAAATGGTCGTCAGCAGCTTGGCGATCGGCGACGCCTGTGGGTCGCCCAGCCGGTTCATCGCCTGCACGGCGCCGTCAAAGCCTTTCAGGTCGGCGACGGCCACGCCCTGCACGAACTTTTGCCACTCGCGCGCGTAGTCGGCCTTGTACATGGCCACCAGGTTTTTCTCGATCTGCTCCGGACTGCCTTCCAGGGTCAGGTCGTCGGTGGAGGCGCTTTTCAGCACCCAGTCGGCGCTTTGCAACTCGCGGTTGGCGGCGTCGCGAAACGCGCCCTCGACGAACTTTTCCCAGGCCTGGCGCGTAAAGGCGCCGGAGACGGCGTAACTGCCCGCCAGCAGTGCCTGATCCTGCTCGCCGACGATGCGCGCCACCGTCATGCCAGGAAAACGCGTCGAGGCGCGCGCCTTGACGTCGGCATACACGCGTTCGCGCGCCGGCATGCCGCGCACGACGCGGCGCAGGTTTTCGCGCGCCTGGTCGACCAGCGCCAGCTTCTGTTCGATGCGCGGCCAGGACGGGTCGCCGATCTGCGCCAGGTAAAACGTCAGCAGCCGCTCGGCGCTGCGTATCATCTGCTCGCGCGGCATGGCGCCCCGGTTGCCCTCCAGCCAGCCGCGCCAGAAACGCGTCATCTGGTCATTCAGGTGGCTGCTTTCCGCATGCGTTTTATCGGCCAGCATCAGATAGGTTTTCAGCGCGTTGTAGGCGTCTTCCACATTCGTCGCGCTGGCCGCCTGATACTGGACATTGCGCGGCGCAGCGGAAGGCATTGCAGGAGCTGCCGGCGTCTGCGGCGTGCGCGCCGTGGGCTGCAGCTGGTCGGCGCTGGCGTTCATCTCGAACAGCAAGGTTTCCAGCGCGCCCGCCACTGGGGTGAGCATGACCTGGCGCGCGCCCGCAAAATATTCCTCGCGCAGCTTGCGTTCGAGCAGTTCGCCCTGGTACAGGCCCAGGCGCAAGGACCACGGCCGTTGCGTGCGGTACGCGTCCAGCTGCTCGATGCGGTCCTGCAAAATCTCGAGCGCTTCGAGGCGCGACTGCAAGTCCAGGCGCCGCTCCTGCAGTTTCACCACTTTATTTAGATCGGCCTCGACGTTGGCCACCAGTTGCCGGTTGCCCAGGTAGGACCAGCTCCAGCCGCCCAGGCAGACGCCCAGCGACACCGTGGCGGCAAAGAACACGGCATATTTGAAGCGCAGCTTGGCCCGGTTGGCATAGTTGGCCACCAGGTGCTTGTCGGCAAAAATCACCTTGCGGAACAGCTCCAGCAGAAAATAGCCATGCTGGCGCGCGCCTGAGGGCGCCACGGCCGGGGCCGGCGCGAAGGCCAGGTCGAAGCGGCGTGCCACCTGCTGCGAAGACGCGCTGACGGGTTCACCCTCCTGCAGCGCGCTGGTAAAGTAAAAGCCGCGGAACACGGGCTGGAACTGGAACGGATTTTCCTCGAACAGGGTGGCAATAAAAGCGCGCAAGGCCGGCTTGATGGCGGCAAATTCCAGCGGAAAAGTGAATACGCCGGGCGCCATCGTCTTGCGTTGCCGGTGCGCCATATTGGCCAGGCTGAGCTCCGTCAGGCCATCGTGCAATTCATCGAAACTCTGGTCGAAAAACGCCAGCAAGTCGGCCGTGGGCAGCTTGCGCTGGTAGGGCATGGTGGCGCCCCAGACGCGCTCGCGCTCGCTGCGCTCGGCGTCCGCGAAAAACTCCGTGAAGCCGGCGATCAGGTCCGCCTTGGTAAACACGATGTACAGGGGCGCGAACACTTCCAGGCGTTCGATGACGTCCTGCACGCGCTTGCGCAGGCTGCGCGCCAGTTGCATGCCCACGTCAGGGTCGCCTTTCAATTCGGCGATGCTGACGGCGATGAGGATGCCGTTGATGGGCGCCTTGCGCCGGTATTTTTTCAGCAGGTCGAGAAAGCCGAACCATTCGCCGCGGTGCTCGTCGACGACGGAGTAGCGCCCGGCCGTGTCGAGCACGATGCCGTCCGTCGTGAAAAACCAGTCGCAGTTGCGCGTGCCGCCCACGCCTTGCACGACCTTGCCGTCGGCGAAAGGGAATTGCAGGCCCGAATGCAGGATGGCGCTGCTCTTGCCGGCGGCTGGGTTGCCAATGATCATATACCACGGCAATTCGTACAGGGCGGCGGCGCCCGATTTGAGGCCCAGCTTGGATGTCTTGATGGTCTCGATGGCGGCCAACATGCCCGTGCGCACGGCGTCGAGTTCGCCCTGTTGGGTGTTGCTGGCCGTTGAGGACGAGGCCGCCTGCGCGGCGGCGATCTCGGCCTCGTTGAGGATGGCCTGGCCCAGCGCCTGCGCATCGCGCCGCGCACGGCGCCGGCGCCACAACCACAAGCCCAGCCAGGTGGCAAAGGCCAGCAGCAGCAAGACCAGAGCCCAGATCAGCGCCACTTCCAGCACCTCGGCGCCCAGGTACAGGAACACGGCCAGCGCCACGAAACCGAGGATGGTCAGTTGGCGGCTGTCGGTGAGGAAATGCCAGAGTCGTCGCAGCATGATAAGCCCAGGGTGAGGTCGCAAAGCAAGGCGGATTCGGCCCATGCTGACAGCAATGCGGCGCGCCTTTGTTGACATACGACAAGTATCTGGCGCCAGCGCGCGGCAGGCACCGGCAGGCCATTGACGCTGCGCAAGCAGACTTGCAGCTGTGAAATTCAGGCCGATACGCGGCGCTAGAATGGCTGGCGCGGCTTACTTGCCCAGCACGCGCGGTTGCGGCAATTCCGTGTGGCCAAAGTCCATCATGGTCCAGCGCCCGCCCCAGCGCAGGCCCACCGATTCGGCCGTCACGCCATATAAACGGTAGCCGCGCATGGCCCAGGCATTTTTTTCAGAAATGATGAGCTTTCCTTCATGCATGAATGCGCAATCGGCCGCCAGGCCATACTGGTGATAGCTTTGAAACGCCCTCGCGTTCGTCACGTTCGGGCCAGCCGCCGCCAATTGATCCTGGCGCGCGGGACTGCGGTAGCCTTCCAACAAAACCATGTCGTAGCCATGCACGTCTTTCATGATCTTGAAGACCAGCAGCAGGCGCTGCGCGAAATCGTGGTCGAGCAATTGCCAGTTGCGGCTGGCGCCGCCCAGCAGCGGGCGCAGCTGCGTTACTTCCGCCGTGGAAAACAGCAGCGGCGGCAGGGTCAAAGGCGGCACCAGCTGCTCGCCTTTCAGCAAGTCGCTGACCTGGTCATTGATGACGTGTTGCTGATCGGCATAGCCGCGCAGGGCGATGCGGTCGCTGGACAGCCAGGCCAGCAGCGGCGGCACGATGACCAGCACGCCGCCTGCCAGGCTCAGCCAGCGATGCCGCCACAGCAGTTGCCAGGCGCGCGCCATGCCCGAGCCCGTGTGCCGCTGCATGCGCTGCCACTGCGCGCCGCCGCCCCGCTGCAGCCCCTGTGCACGCCGCTGCATGCGCCAGCCCAGGTTGACGAGCGTGTGCAGCACGATGGCGCGGCCGCCGGGAAACAGCAGCAGCCAGCAGGCAAGACAGGCCAGCAGGAAATACATCAGGACCAGGGCGACGAACATGGGGGCGCTCCGTGACGGGAATCGGCGGGGCCGGGCAATTCATTGCTCGGCGGTATCGCTAGATCGTAGGCGTCCGCGGCCCGCATGAGCGCGGTTTACATCAAGGTCAGTCGAGTTTGATCCACTGCGGAGGTGATATTTTGTCTTTACTGAAAACCGGGGGTGGTCAGATGCGCGGTCCTGACCTGCTGGGCAAGGCCGGCGCAGCTGGCGCGCGCATCGAAGGCCAGGGCATCCTGTCGCAGCTCGAACATGGCGTCGCCGCGCCTGCGGCCAAGCCGGCCCTGCGCTGGCGCCCCGGCTGGCGGCACGGGGCCGCTGGCGCGCTGGGACTGGCGGTGCTGGTCACGGCCGTGCTGGCCTACGACACGGACGTCTTGCCCCTGCCGCCGGCACCCGCCAAGGCCATGGCGCCGCCCGCCGTGCCGGCGCCAACGCTGCTGCCGCACACGGAGCAGGCGGCCACCATCGTCAATACGGCGGGACCGCCCTTGCCCGAGGTGGCAGCCGTGAGCGTGTCACCCAAGAGGCCGCCGCCCGTGCGCCAGGCGGCCGCGCGTCCTCAGGGACCAAGGCCGGCTGCCGCGCCCGGCGACAGCGACGTTGCCTTGCTGACGGCGATGGTGGCCCATGCGCACCGGCAGGAAGGCGCAGCAAAGCCCGTACGCGATGTGGTGCTGCGCAAACAGGAAGAGGAAACGGCGGAACTGTTGCAGCGCTGTCAGCAGCTGGGCCTGATCGAAGGCATGCTGTGCCGTTCGCGCATCTGCTCGGGCCGCTGGGACAGCGATCCCGCCTGCCATTGAACGCCTGGGCGCCGGATGAAACCTCAGACGCGCTCGGACACTTCGATCAGGTTGCGGTCCGGGTCGCGCAGATACACGGAGCGGATGGGCCAATTGGCGCCCGTGCGGGCCACCGGCCCTTCCTCGATGGCAATGCCCAGCGCCGCCAGGTGGGCGATGAAGACGTCCAGCGGTACGGCGGCGATGAAGCACAGGTCCAGCGAGCCGGGCGTGGGCAAGTCCGCCTTGGGCAGGAATTCCTTGCCGGCCTCATGCAGATTGATTTTTTGCCCGCCAAACTTGAAGGCGTGGCGGCCGGCGCCAAAAGTTTCGATCTGCATGCCCAGCACGCGGGTATAAAAATCGATGCAGGCCGGCTTGTCGCGGGTGGTCAATACCAGGTGATCGAGGTGGCCTATCATGTGTTTCTCGGGTGAGTGGCCGCATCCATACGGCCTTGCAAAAAACCTTCCATCAGCGCCAGCAACGCTTGTGGCTGCTCCTGGTGCGGCGTATGGCCGCACTGCTCGACCATGGCGGGCATGGCGTTGAGCGCCTGCGCCACGATGGTGTCGACCTGGGCCGCGCTGCCGTACTGGTCCTCGCTGCCCTGCACCACCAGCGCCGGGCATTCGACGGAGGGCAGCAGGTATTCGATGTTCCAGAACTGGAAGCCATAGCTGAGCCAAGTGTCCGACCAGGCCTTGAAGATGCTCTCCGTCTTGTCGCCATGGTATTTCGCCAGTGCGCGCAACTTGCCCGCGCCGAATGCCGCGTCCGCCTCGCGTATGCCATCGAGCGTGATGCCTTCGACAAACACGTGCGCCGCCTCGGTGATGATGCCGCGCAAGCGCGGCGGCTGCTGCGCCGCATAGATCAGGGCGATGCTGCCGCCATCGGAGTGGCCGACGAGAAAATGATCCTGTCCCGGCAGCAGTGCCGCCAGCACTTGCGGCAGCTCGCACAGCGCGTAGTCGTGCAAATAATGGAGCTGGCGGCGCGCCGCCAGCGGCGACGATTGCCCATAGCCGTGACGGTCGTACAGCAAGCCGCGGCAGCCCGTCGCCTGGCATAGCTGCGCGGGAAAATCTTTCCACATCGCACAGCAACCGAGTCCCTCGTGCAGGAATACCAGGCAGGGCTTGGCGGGGTCGCCTTCGATCAGTTCGTAATAGATATCGGTTTCGGCACTCAGGTTCAGTATCGGCATGGGCTAGGCTCGCAACGGGTTCCGTATCGGCAGGTCGGCTGGGCCTATTGTGCCATTGTCCTGCGCGGCATGCGTGGCGCCCCCGTAAAAATAGCCTGCTGGAAAAGATCTTGCGCTTGCCCGCAAGGTGTTTGCGCCAGCACAAGCGAGTGCCGCTTTTCCCGCCGGCCGGCGCGCTTTCTCACTCTGTGTACGCCTAGAATGAATTACTCCAACAGCATGGAGCAGGCGGCTACCTTATCAGCCAGGACGTGACACTGGCCGTCACGGCAACACAGATAGGGCGTCTTGCCGCACGACGACAGGCGCGGCGTCCAAACTATCGATCAGGAGCACATCATGGAAATGAAAGTAGAACACCGCACCGGCAGCAACCTGGCACTGGATGAAACCGATGCGCCGATGGAACAGGAAGGCCAAAGTGCCAAAGGCGCGGCAGCACAGGACTTGAACCTGAGTTCCGCCGCCTTTACCACCTTTTACACGTGGAGCGCCAATGGCGTGCATCCTTCGGTCAACTTCGCCAACGCCAACGTGCATGCCAATTCGCGCGTATTGCTCAACATCAGCGAGTATGGCGCGACGCCTCAGGACCGTTTTATTGGTTCAGCCCGTATGGCCGTGTACAACATCGCTCCGTATGAAGGCGGCTTCAAGGCCTGGGTGGACATCTCGTGGGGCAGCCCGCTCAAGGTCCGCTTCGACGTGTTTGTCGATCCCTGATCCGGGAAACACTGCGCATGCCGTCGATGCACTGACGGGATGACAAGCATGGATGGAAACCATGCGCGCATGACAAAAAGGCCACGTGTTGCCACGTGGCCTTTTGCTGCTGCTTGTTCTGGCTCCCCGACCTGGACTCGAACCAGGGACCTGCGGATTAACAGTCCGTCGCTCTACCAACTGAGCTATCAGGGAAAGGAGGCCGAATTATATACGTCAAAATTTCCCATGTCCAGTTGTTGCTGCATGGCCAGCAAAACACGCTGCCAGGGAGCACCCCTCGCCGACTGGCTGCGCCCGTCTGCGCGGCGCCACGCAAGATAGTAGAATAGCCAGGCCTTGCCGACACGCAAGGCGCACAACGGCATGCCGTCAGCGGAGCGTCAACCACGCCGCCGCGCGGACATGCGCTTGCAAGGCTCGCCTTGCCCCTGGCTTACTGCTCTCACCCGACATGACAGAATCAAGCGCAACCCTGGTGGACAAAGCCGGCAGCGGCGACAGCTCGGCGGAAATTGCCGAGCATATCGCGGCCGCCATCATGGCGCGCCAATTGCCGCCCGGCACGCGGCTGCGCGAAGAAGCGCTGTGCCGGCTGTACGGCGTCAGCCGCACCAAGATCCGCGCCGCCCTGCTGAGTCTCTCGAAAGGCAAACTCATCCGCATGGTGCCCGACAAGGGCGCCTTCGTCAGCCAGCCGACTGAAGCGGAGGCGCGCGACATCTTTGCCGCGCGGCGCATCATCGAAGCAGCCCTGGCGCGCGAATTCGTCGCGCGGGCCAAGCCTGCCGACTACAGGATGCTGGAGCGGCACCTGAAAGCGGAACGCCAGGCGCTGGCGCAAGCGACGCCGCTGCGCTCGCAACTGCTGGGCGACTTCCACGTCTTGCTGGCCGATATCGCCGGCAATGCCGTGCTGGGCGATATCGTGCGCGAACTGGTGGGCCGCAGTTCGCTCATCGCCATGCTGTACCAGTCCGGCCACGCCGCCGCCTGCTCGTGCGACGAGCACGGCCGCTTTCTCGAGGCGGCGCGCAGCGGCGACGCGGACCTGGCGGCGCGCCTGATGGTCGAGCACCTGGCACACGTGGAAGCGGCCCTGCGCTTCGACGGCAGCGCCGGCGAGGCAAAAAAAGATCTGGTGGCGGCCCTGCTGATGTAAGCCGCGCCATCAAAAAAGGCCGCCGATGCGGATGCACGGGAGGCCTCATTACATGTCACATGAGACGAAAAAAACCGCTATTCGCCCAGATAGATAAACTTGAACAGGAAGATGGCGGCAATGATGTAAGCCACCACCGACACCTGCTTGCCCTTGCCCGTCAACAGTTTCAATACAGCATAGGTGATGAAGCCGAAGGCGACGCCGCTGGCCACCGAATAGGTAAATGGCATCATCAGTGCCGTGATGGCGGCGGGAATACTTTCCGTGCTGTCATCCCAGTCGATGAAGGTCAGTTCGCGCAGCATCAGGCACGCCACATACAGCAGCGCTGGGGCCGTCGCGTATGGCGGCACCGTGTGCGCCAGCGGGGCGAAGAACAGGCTGCCCAGGAACAGCAGCGCGACGGCCACGGCCGTCAAGCCCGTGCGGCCACCCGCTTGCACGCCGGCAGCGCTTTCCACGAAGGCCGTCGTGCTCGACGTGCCCAGGCAGGCGCCGGCGGCAATCGCCGTGCTGTCGGCCAGCAAGGCCTTGTTCATGCGTTCCATCTTGCCGTCTTTTAATAAACCGGCACGGTTGGCCACGCCCATCAGGGTACCCGTCGCGTCGAACAATTCGACCAGGAAAAATACCAGCACCACGTTGACGATGCCGATCGACAGCGCGCCCATGATGTCGAGCTTGAACAGGGTCGGTTCGATGGCGGGCGGCGCCGAGACGATGCCGTTGAACTGGTTGCCGCCAAAGAAGAAGCTGGCAATCGTGATGGCGAGGATGCCGATCAGGATGGCGCCCGGCACTTTCAGGCGGTCCAGCGCGACGATGATGAAAAAGCCGAGGATGGCGAGGATGGGCGCCGCCTGGTGCAAGTCGCCCAGGGCAATGATGGTGGCCGGATTCGACACCACCACGCCGGCGCTTTTCAGGGAAATGATCGCCAGGAACAAGCCGATACCGACGGTGATGGCCGTGCGCAGCGCGGGCGGGATGCTGTTGATGATCATCTCGCGTATCTTGAACAGGCTCACCAGGATGAACAGGCAGCCGGAAATGAAGACGGCGCCCAGCGCCACTTCCCAGCTCATGCCCATGCCCTTGACCACCGTGTACGAGAAGTACGCATTCAAGCCCATGCCCGGCGCCAGCGCGATCGGGTAGTTCGCGTACAAGCCCATGATCAGCGTGCCAATGGCGGCCGCCAGACAGGTGGCGACAAAGACGGAGTCTTTCGGCATGCCCGCGTCGCCGAGGATGGACGGGTTGACGAAGATGATGTAGGCCATCGTCAGGAACGTGGTCAGGCCGGCCAGCAGCTCCGTGCGCACATTGGTCCCGTTGTCCTTCAGTTTGAAATAGCGTTCCAGGAACTGCATGATTAACCCCTTGTTTTGGTAAAACCGCGCGCCTGGTCTTGGCCAAGACGCATTTTTTTCTTGCAATAACCAGTTACTTGGTCGCTGCGCCGGCCGGCTTGAAGGCCCACCAGCGGCTGCCCGCAAAATTCCAGACCAGCCCGATGCCCGTCGCCAGCACCTGCGCCAGCCAGTAATACCAGCCCAGCTGGTGTACCAGCAGCCACATCAGGCCCGTATTGATGCACCAGCCGATGCCCAGCAAGGTGAAATATTTGCTGGCCGCCTCGCCATGGCCCTTGTCGCTCTTGAACGTGAAAAAGTAATTGAGAAGGTAGTTGACGACGGAACC
The DNA here is from genome assembly GCF_011601275.1 of Janthinobacterium lividum. Lineage (GTDB taxonomy): Bacteria > Pseudomonadota > Gammaproteobacteria > Burkholderiales > Burkholderiaceae_D > Janthinobacterium > Janthinobacterium lividum_E. The sequence continues at coordinate 44,532 of NZ_JAAOLY010000015.1, forward strand.
CATGATGTAGCCGATGCCGGAAGCAAAGGCGGCGCTGATGCCGGCCCACTCCACGCCGCCCCACAGCACGCTGTATTGCACCGCCGTGCCGGAAGCGCCGACGGCGGCGAAACGTAGAAATTGGTGATGCAAGGAATGGGACATTGTCAATTTTCAAATATGGCGAAGACTCTCGCCAGGATCGAGCCAGAATAAAAAATGGCTACGATTGCTCGTAACCATTTTTCAGCCTGCATTTTACTGCAAGTTGCGCCCAACGTTCATATTCACCGCCGTTTCGACATTACTCTTTGCGCTGGCGGCGCCGGCGCAGCCATACGGACAGCGCGATCAGCAGCAAGATTCCCACGATGCCGCCCGGCAGCATAAACGGTTGCGCCCGCGCCAGCACGGGTTTCTCGCCGCCGCTGCGCGCCTGCGCCACGTAGGCCGGCGTGACGGACACGTCCGGGTTGCCGTACTGCTTCAGCACGTAATTGGCGATCGACGCGATCTGCTCGTCCGTCAAGGGCTGCACGTAGGAGCGCTGGTCGAAACGGGGCATGAACGCTTCGTGCTCTTCCCCTTCGATCTTGCGTTCGACACCAAACAAGATGGCCGAGACCAGGTTGGCCGGCGTGTTGCCGCCCGTCGCCGTGTTGTTGAACAGCGCTGGATAGCTTTGTTCCGTGCTGCCCGCGCCGCTGGCCGAATGGCAGCTGGCGCAGTAGCCGGAAAACAGCACGGCGCCACTATTGAGCGAATGGTGCTCGGTGGAACTGGCCATGCCGCGCAGCAGCGGCTCTTCGCTGGCGGCGCTGCCGTGGCTGAAGGCAGCCTTGGTCTGGCCCGGTGCGCGCACGGGCGGCACCGTGCGCAGCCAGGCCACGATGGCGGCCACGTCGTCGTCGCGCAAATATTGCAGACTGTTCTGGATGGCTTCGGCCATGCCGCCCGCCGCCTGCCCCTTGCCTTCCACGTGGCCCGTCTTCAGATAGGCGGCGATTTCCGCATCCGTCCACGCGCCGATGCCGCTGACCTTGTCGGACGTGATATTCGGCGCATGCCAGGAACCGAGCGACGCGCCGGCCAGGGTCTGGCTGCCGATTTCCGCCATCAGCGCATTGCGCGGCGTATGGCAGGCGCTGCAGTGCGCCAGGCCTTCGGCCAGGTAGGCGCCGCGGTTGATCTGCGCGCTCTTCGCCGCGTCGGGCACGAAGCGCTTATTGTCGAGGAACAAGGTATTCCAGCCCAGCATGGACAGGCGCACATTGAACGGGAACGGCAACGCCGTCTGGCGCGCCGGCTCGTCGACGGGCTTGACGGCCTGCATGAAGTAGTAATACAGGTCGCCCACGTCCGCATCCGTCAGCTGCGCATAGCTGGTGTAGGGCATGGCCGGATACAGGTGGCTGCCATCGGCGCGCACGCCTTCGCGCAGCGCGCGCGCAAAATCGGCTTCCGTGTAGTGGCCGATGCCGCCTTTTTTCGACGGCGTGATATTCGTCGCGTAGATCGTGCCCAGCGGCGAATCGATGGCGTAGCCGCCCGCATACGGTTTGCCGCCCGCTGCCGTATGGCAAGCCATGCAATCGGCGGCGATGGCCAGGTAACGGCCCCGCTCCAAGCGCGCATCGGACTTGGCGGCGACAGGCGCGGCCGGCCGGTCCGGGGTCAGGGTGACGGGCGGCGCCGGCGGCACAGGTGGCAAAGCATGCGCGGCCAGCGGCAAGCCGGCCGCCAGGGTCAGGCTCAGCAATAAACGGCGCATCATGCGGCCTCCCTTGCCAGGGTACGGGCGATGTCGTCAGCCGCGCGCAAACCGAGCGCGGCCATGCTGAGGGTGGTGTTGACGACGCTGGCCGACGGCATGGCGCCGCCGCCGGGCAGCCACAGATTGGCGTGATCGTGGGCGCGGCAATTGCCGTCGACCACGGAATCGGCGCGATTCGAACCCATGATGACGCCGCCCATGATGTGGTTATTCGCGTTCAGGCTGTCGGTGATATGGAATTCCACGGCGCCGAACAGCTTGCCGATGTGCTTGAGCTGCGCATGCGCGGCCTTCGCGCCATCACGCACGTAATCGCCCACGTCATAGTAAATGTCGGGACAGGCCAGTCCCAGCGGGTCCTTGCGCGTCTTGCTCAAGGTCAAACGGTTATGCGCTTCGGGCAGCGGTTCCAGGCTGATGGACAAATCCACGCCAAACGCGGCGCGGCGGCGGATTTCATCGTCGAGATCCTTGCCCACCAGGCCCAGCTTCAACGACTGCTGGGTAGCCGGTCCGACACGCGTGATGTTATTGAGGATCATCTTGTTGGCCGAATACTGCGCACGGAAGGCGCCGTCGCGCGGGCCCACCAGGCAGCTGCTTTGCGCGGGGCCGCGACCCGTCCAGATCGGTTCATTGGCAAGGAAGGTACAGTGGAAACCCGAGTGGTCCATCATGTTGCGGCCCACCTGGTCGGAACTGTTGGCGATGCCGTTCGGATTGTTCTGGTTAGCCGCCAGCAACAGCAAACGGGGCGTTTCGATGCCGTTACAGGCAATCACGAAAGCCTTGCCCGTCGCCATGTGCGACTGTTTCTTGGCGTCATACCAGTGCACGGCCGTCACTCTGTTGTTCTGGTCCGTGTCGATGCGGTAGACGACGGCCTCGGCCAGCACGCCCGCGCCTTTCAGTTCGGCCCGTTCCACGTGGTGGATGCCGTTGTACATGGCGCCGATGGGGCAGATCGGCTGGCAATTGTTATTGCCGCAGCAGGTTGGGCGGCCTTGCCATGGACGCGTCGAACGGCCTTGCGGGATGGGCACGGAGCGGTAGCCGTGCGGGTTGACCACTTCGGCGAAGCGCTTGTCGCCATAGCCCCAGGGTACCATGTCCATCGGGTACGGCGCGCTGCGCTCGCTCGGCGACTGCAGCGCGGGATCGTTGGGGCCGGCCACGCCCATTTCCTGCTCGGCGCGGCAATAGTACGGTTCCAGCTCATCGTAGGAAATGGCCCAGTCGCGGCCTACCCCGTAATCGCTCTTCATGCGCATGTCGGACGGCAAGTGGCGCCAGCACGACGCGGCCCAATGCCAGGTCGTGCCGCCCACAGTGCGCAGGTAGCCCTGCTGGAAACTGCTGCCGTTGGGACCGGACACTTCCACATAGTTATTCTTCGGGAAGTACAGCGGCGCGGGCGCATTCTCCGCCTGCGGATACAGGCCCTGGAAGTCGGAACCGACGCGGTTTTCGAACGGCATGTTGCGCCAGTTTTCCACGGCCTGGCCACGCTCGATGCGCAGGCCCGCTTCCAGCATGATCACGGAATGGCCTTGCGCGGCCAGCTGGTCGGCCATCATGGCGCCGACGACGCCCGTGCCAACGATGACGACATCGGCGACGACGTCGCCATTACTCTTGAATTGGGGTGATTTCATTTTGCTTGCTTGCCTTTCGGTTCGGGAGTGCCGGTAGTGGCCGGGGCCGGTACGGGTTTCGGTTCCACGGGTGCGGAAACGCGCACAGCCGGCGGCGCCTTCAGCCACCACAGGGGGCCGTAATTGCAATAGGTCGGCACGACCTGGCCATCGGCCACCGTGCGGTACATCAAAGCCTCGGCATAGGCGACGACGATGGATTTCGTGCCCTGCGCCACATTGCCGGCGACGGTGCCCGTGTACCAGGCGGCAACGATGGCCAGCGCCAGCTCGCGCAGACTCGCATCGGCGGCGGTGGCGGCCGCCAGCAGGACTTTCGCTTCCTGGCCCGTGACGAGCAGCGCGCCCAGCTGCGGCAAACGGTCGGCGAAACCGGGCACGTTGGTACGCATGGCTTGTTCGATGCGCGCCGCCGTCGCGGCGGACAGGTCGCGGTGGCCCGTGATCGTTTGCGACAAGGTGTAGAACAGCATGGTGGCGGGCGCCAGTCCGGTCGCCGGCACGCTGGCCGGCGCTTGGGCGGCGGACAGTGGATTGCTCCAGAAACCGGCCTGCGCCAGCAAGGCGGCCAGGCCGATCAGGGCGTGGCGGCGGCTAATGCGGGGAAGGGAGGAAACGGATGTTGCAGATGGTTCAGTGCCTGGATGGTTCATGAGACTCCCGCAAGACTTGTTGTTTTATTGACTTCGATGATTGCGCTACATTGCATTTGCGCATAGATGGAACCGGTTCCATATTATCCTACATAAATAAATTGTTTGCCAATGGAGCATTGCTACATGCGCCCGCCCTGCCCGATCCGAGGCAAGCACAGGCGAAATTCCAGGCCCGGCTGGCCGCCCAGTCGGTAGCGAAAATCAAGCACGCTGCCGCCAGCCAGGTTAGGCTTGCCCGGCAAAGGCAGTGGCAGGTTCAGGCTGCACTCATGGTCGCCCAGGACGATGCCGCCATGCACGCGGATGCGCGTCAGCAAGCGCGGCGCCTGCTCCAGCACGTCGGGCAGGCGGATGCTGGCGGCCGGCAGGCTGTCGCCCTGTTCATGCTGCCAGGCGTGCAAGGCGTCCGCGTCGAGCGCAAACACGCGGCCCCAGTCCGTGCACGGCTCGCCAGGGCTGCGCCGGTCCAGGCCCAGGTGCACGGTGACGGCTGCCGGCAGCAGCACCGCCGCGGGCGCTTGCGCGTGCAGATTGCGCAGGATGGCTACCTGCGGCTCCTTGCCCAGCGCCGTATTCATGGTTTCACTGACGATCACGTCCGGCATGGCGCCGGCAGGCATGCGGTAGGCGGCCGCGTCGGCGCAAATATACTCGGCGACGTGGCTATCGAGGTCCAGGGCGGCGATCAGCTCGCGCGCATAGTTCAGGGTTTTCGCATGCACGTCGAGGATGGCGAACTGCACCTGGCTGGCGTCCAGCACGGCCATCACCGGCAGGGCCAGCAGGGCGAACGGACCGCAGCCCGCATACAGCACGCGCACGGGCCGCCCGCCGCTCATGTCCAGCCGCTCGCGCACGGCCAGCGCCAGGCCCTGGATGAAGGCGGCGCTACGGTAGGGCTCGCGCGCGCACAGTCCGGCCTGCACGGGCGAGATGGCCCAGCCGCTGGGGAGAAAACTTTCGCCGTCGCGCAAGCCGTCCTGCCCGTCCATGGGCAGGCGCGAATGGCGCTCGACGAGCTGGCGCAGCTGCACTGTTTCACCGACCAGGCTGGACAGCGAACGCTGCGGATCACACAGCGCGGCCGCCATGGCGGCCAGTTCCACGCGCGCCGAAATCACGCGCAACTCCACAAGCAGGGCAGGATAAAGACAGAATGCATGGCGGCTTCCTTGAAATGATTGCAAGTGCGCGGAAAAATTGGCAGCATAGCAAATAAATAAACGCCTGCGCGTTTGGCCCCATCGCCCCCATCGCCACCACCTACCGGAGCACCGATGCACGACTTTCCGCTTTCCGCCCCCTACCAGTTGCGCGTCCAGCGCGACGATGACGATGGCTTTGCCGCCGCGCTGTACAGCTCCACGCGCGACGACTTGCGCCAGATGCCGGCCGATCCCGCCGTCATCGAGCAGCTGATCACCATGCAGCAGCGCATGCAAAGCCACGGTTACCGGCAAGCGTATCCGCAGGCCATGTACCTGGTGCTGCAGCACGGCGACACGCCCATCGGCCGCCTGATCCTGGATCGCCAGGATCAGGCGCTGCACCTGGTCGACATCGCCATCCTGCCCGCCGCGCAAGGCCGGGGCGCCGGCAGCGCCGTGCTGCGCGGCCTGCAGGCGCAAGCGGGCGCCCAGCAATGCCGGATCCACCTTGCCGTCAACAAAAGCAACACCGCGGCGCGCGCGCTGTACCAGCGGCTGGGCTTTCGATTACGCGGGGAAAACGAGGTGCAGGAGCAACTGGAATGGAGCGCGACATAGTGCCGGCGCCGACTCCGCCCAGCACCTGGCTGCGGCTGCCGCTGCGCTTTGACGTGGCGCGCATGCAAGGCGACAGCGACCGGTTCGCCGCCGGCGAGTGGATCAGCCATTTCAATACGGGCGCCTACGACCAGGGCTGGAGCTGCGTACCGCTGCGTTCGGCCGGCGGAGCAGCCGGCGACATCATGCCCGTCGACGGCGCCGCCTATGCCGGCACGCCGCAACTGGCGCGCTGCCCCTGCCTGCGCGAGGTGCTCGCCTGCTTCGCCTGCGAGATCCGCGCCGCACGCCTGATGGCCCTGGCGCCAGGCGCCATCATCCGCGCGCACCGCGACGCCGGCACCTCGCTGGCCGATGGCTTGATCCGTATCCACATCCCCATTCACACTACGCCGCAGGTGCTGTTTACCATCGATGGCGAGAACGTGCACTTCACGGCCGGCCACGCCTGGTACATGGACGCCAGCTGCCTGCACGCGGTGCACAACCAGGGCACGGCGCCGCGCATCCACCTCGTGCTCGACTGCATCACCAACGCCTGGCTCGAAGCGCTGTTCGCCTCGGCCGGCTTCGTGCCGAAAGCGTCCCGTAAATATGGCGACCCCAGCATCAACGACGGCAATGTGCGGGCCGTCATCGCGCAGCTGCAACTATCTTCCTCGCCGGCCAGCCTGGCGCTGGCCAGCCAACTGTCTGCCTTGGCCGAAGGGAGCGCGCCGTGAACGCCGCGCCAGGCCTGGCCCAGCAGGAACGTTTGCTGGCCAAGGGAGAGCCGGTGACATGGCACGAGGGCATGGATCTGCGCGGCTGGTATCCGCTGTATGTGGAGCGCGGCGAAACATTGGTGGACGCTGCCATGTGCTGGCGCCACCTGGGGGAAACGGCGTTCAGCGAAGCGTTCTTTGTCAATACCCTGGCGCGCCAGCCGCATGAGGAGCGCCGCGTCTGCCGCACGCCGCTCGCGGCGCTGGCCATGATGGCCACGCTCGGCGATGGCCTGGCGCCCGACGCCTTCATCTTCCACGTCTCGCGCTGCGGCTCAACCCTGCTGACGCAATTGCTGGCGACCTTGCCGCAATGCGTGGTGCTGTCCGAGCCAACCGTCGTCGACTCGCTGCTGCGTCTGCATCACGATGGCACGGCGGGCAGCAACGGCATCGCCCTGCTGCGCCAGGCCATCCTGGCACTGGGACAGCGCCGCTCAGGGGACGAGACGCATTTCATCATCAAGTTCGACTGCTGGCACATCCACAGCCTGGACTTGCTGCGGCAAGCGTTTCCCGGCACACCCTGTCTGTTCGTCTACCGCGAACCGCTGGCCGTGCTGGCCTCGCACCAGCGCCAGCGCGGCCCGCAAATGGTGCCCGGCATGCTGCACCCGGCACAACTGCCGCTGCCCGCGCACCAGCTGGAACCCGGCGATATCGATGGCTATGCGGGCCTCGTGCTGGCCAGCCTGTTCGACGCGGCCCTGCCCCATGCGGCTGCCGGCCAGCTGCAGTTAATTCACTACAAGCAATTGCCAGATATCGTGTTCAGCGATGTATTGGCCCGCCTGGGCATCGCCCCCACGCCGGCACAGTTGCAAGCGATGCGCGCACGGGGCGGCGTGCATGCGAAATACGGCACGGCCTACCACGGCGATCCGCCAGTGGCCGCGGCAAGCGGCCTGGCCGCCATCGCCGCGCAATTGCAGCCTGGCTATCTGGCGCTGGAAGCGTTGCGCACGGGGCAATAGTCATAGCGCGGCGGCATTTTCCTCGCGCCACCTGCGCACCATCTCGCTGCTGATTTCGCGTTCATAGCAGATGGGAGCATAACCGCCCTTCCGGCTCCATGCGCTGCGTCCTCCGCAAGCGCTGCCATTCTTGGCGGCATTGTAGGGACAGGGGCAGCGTCCAGGATAGGCGGCAATCGACTCGGCGATGATCTGCTGCTTGACCTTTGCTTCCGATGCCGGCTGGCGCCCTTGGCCACCGGCAAGGGGCGCGTAGGCCGTGCCGGCGGCCAGCATCAACACCAGGGCGCAGAGATTCTTCATAGGAAAGGTTGTTTTCATCCACAGGCAGCAAACGTACGATGCCAGTATGACAGATGCCTTTAGGCAAATCTGCGTGAAATGTCACGCACTTCATTGCCGCAATGCAAAAAGCCCAACCGTGAAGGCTGGGCTTTTCGATACTGCTGATGTTCTGGCTCCCCGACCTGGACTCGAACCAGGGACCTGCGGATTAACAGTCCGTCGCTCTACCAACTGAGCTATCAGGGAAAAGAGGCCGCATTCTATAGGGCAAATTTTCAGTTGTCCAGATTTACGCTAAAAAAATTACGCGTATCGCCATTCAACCCGGATTTTCCCGGGGCTGATAGTCAAACACCAGCACCCGCCCCAGCCATGGCTTGAGCCGATCGACAAAAGCGAGGTGGGCAGGATGGGCCAGGTACACGTCGCGCGCGCTGGCGCCATCGAAGGTCAAGGTGAAGCAATCGGTAAAGCCGTCGTCGAGGCCTTCCGGGCTGACGTTCGGCCCCCATTCGAATTGCAGCACGCCGGGAATACGGTGTTTAAGCTGGGAAAATTCATAGACCAGCTCGGCATGCTTGGCCGGTGTGATGTCCTCGAGAAAATCACACAGGACGATATGGCGCAACGGAATTGAACAGGTCATGGTGGCGGATCTCCTATGGGGTTGCATTCAGGATAGCGCAAAACGAAAAAGCACACAGGCAACGGTCGGCCACACCGCACATATTTTCTGTATGCAACATGCTATTCGGATAATATCCCCCATGGACACCCCCTACCCGCAGGCAACCATTCATATCAGACCATGACAAAAATACTGGCAGTGTTATTCATCACCCTGATGCCATTTTCTGCCTGCAAAGCGCAAGCGCTTGCCATCGACGCACTGCTGACACCGGACATCGGCGGCATCAAGCAGTATGTGGAAATCAAGACAGATGACTCAAAAAAACCTGTTCTGCTCTTTTTATCGGGCGGACCGGGAAGTTCGATGATGAAGAACGCGGATGCCTTTACCGCCATCCTGAAAAACAGATTTACGCTGGTGCAATGGGACCAGCGCGATGCGGGAAAAACCCTCAAACTCAATCCGTCGCCTAGCCAGCCTTCCGTCGCGCAGATGGAGCAGGACACCTACCAGGTCATCATGTTTCTGCGCAAAGAGCTCAGGCAGGAAAAAATATACTTGCTGGGCAGTTCCTGGGGCAATGTGCTGGGCTTTCATATCGTCGAACAGCATCCGGAACTGCTGCACGCGTATTTCGCCGTCAATCCCGTCATCAGTCAGCTGGCCAGCGAAAAGGCATTGCTGCTTAATTTGCAGACGCATTTCCGGGACGATGCCGTCGCCAGCCAAGAACTGGCGCAGGTGCATATCCCCTTTCAACGGGATGAAGACCTGTTTTACCTGCGCAAATGGCTTTTCCATAAAGAGGGGAAAACATTCGCCACCAGCGATGGCTTCAAGACCGGCTTTCTGCAATGGTCCAAAGCCTGGTCGCCCGTGTGGAACGAGGTGATGCATATCGATTTGCCGAAGACCTTGAAGAAAGTCGACTGCCCGGTCTATTTCTTCGTTGGCAAGAACGACATCCAGACCTCCACCCGCATCACGCAAGACTATTTTGAGCAGCTGCAAGCGCCAAGGAAGGGGCTGTTTGTATTTGAACAGTCGGGACACCAGATACACCAGGATGAGCCGGAAAAATTCCAGCAGGCGATCATCGGGACCCTGCCCGCGCCAATCGCGGCGCGCTGAAATGCAAAAAGCCCAACCGGTGAAGGCTGGGCTTTCTGCTGCTACGTGTTCTGGCTCCCCGACCTGGACTCGAACCAGGGACCTGCGGATTAACAGTCCGTCGCTCTACCAACTGAGCTATCAGGGAAAAGAGGCCGTATTATATAGGCCAAACCTGGCGCTGTCCAGATTTCCAAAGGGGAAATCTCATCTTGGCCCAAGCTATACACCAGCGGCGCAAAAACAAAAAAGGCCACGTTTTTCAACGTGGCCTTTCGAATTCTGGCTCCCCGACCTGGACTCGAACCAGGGACCTGCGGATTAACAGTCCGTCGCTCTACCAACTGAGCTATCAGGGAAAAGAGGCAATATTATATGTCGCTTGTTCCATATTTGCAAGACTGATACTGCATCTTCACAAACACGGCCATCGCCGACTTTCTACCGCCATCAGCGCCACACTTGCATGCAGCGCCGAAGAAGCAAGATATTAAAGCACTTTGGCGATCGCGTCAATAACGATGTCGATATTGCGCGAGTTCAATGCTGCCACGCAGATACGGCCCGTGTCGACGGCGTAGATCGATTGCTCGCGCAGCGACGCCACCTGCTCCTTGGTGAGGCCCGAGTACGAGAACATGCCGATTTGCTGGCGCACGAATTCGAAGTCGTGGCCTGGCGCCTTGGCTTTCAGCTTTTCCACGAAGGCGTTGCGCATTTCGCGGATGCGCACGCGCATGCCGGCCAGTTCCTCTTCCCACAGCTGGCGCAGTTCCGGCGTGGCCAGGACGGTGGCGACCACCTTGCCGCCATGCGTAGGCGGGTTCGAGTAGTTGGTGCGCACGACGCGCTTCAGCTGCGACAGCAAACGGGCCGCTTCATCGGCGCTCGATGCGACGACGCTCAGGGCGCCCACGCGCTCGCCATACAGCGAGAACGATTTCGAGAACGAGTTCGACACCAGCAGCGGGCCGCCCGCGTCGGCGAAGCGGCGCACCACGGCGCCGTCTTCGGCGATGCCGTTGGCGAAGCCTTGATAGGCCATGTCCAGGAACGGCACCAGGCCGCGCGAGGTCACCACGCTGATGATCTGATCCCACTGGGCCACGCTCAGGTCGGCGCCGGTCGGGTTATGGCAGCACGCGTGCAGCACGACGATGGAGCCGGCTGGCATGGCGTTCAGGCTGGCCAGCATGCCGTCGAAGTTCACGCCATGGGTGGCGGCATCGTAGTAGGTGTAGTTATTGACGACGAAACCGGCGTTTTCGAACAGCGCGCGGTGGTTTTCCCAGCTCGGGTCGCTGATGTAGACTTGGGCGCCCGGCGCGAAGCGCTGCAGGAAGTCGGCACCGATCTTCAGTGCGCCCGTGCCGCCGATGGCTTGCACGGTCACCGCGCGGCGCTCTTGAATTACGGCGCTATCGGCGCCAAATACGAGTTCTTGCACAGCCTTGTCGTAGGCGGCGAGGCCTTCGATCGGCAGATAGGTGCGTGGCGCCGCCTGTTCGATCAGGATCGCTTCTGCCTTGCGTACGCAAGCTAACAGAGGCACTTTGCCGTTGTCGTCATAATAGACGCCAACGCCCAGATTGATTTTGGCGGGATTCTGGTCCGCGTTAAATGCTTCGGTGATGCCCAGGATCGGGTCGCGTGGGGCCATCTCGATGGCGCTAAACAGACTGGCAGAAACAGTTGGGTTCGTCATGATAAGATTGGATTCGATTGGAAGCAGGTTCACAGCGGAGTTGTAGACAGCGCCCCAAAATACAACGCCAGGGCCGCCAGCAGAGCACTATTCTAACAAAGGTCTGATTCACATGCCCGAATTATCTACCGCCAGCGAGGCGGAAAGCGCAATTATCTCTTTCCCGGACTCCCCGTTCAAGCTGCACCAGCCCTTCCCTCCGGCCGGCGATCAGCCCACGGCAATCGACCAGTTATCAGAGGGGATTGCCGACGGACTGGCCTTCCAGACCCTGCTGGGCGTGACCGGTTCGGGCAAGACCTACACCATGGCCAACGTCATCGCGCGCATGGGCCGGCCCGCCATCGTCTTTGCGCCCAACAAGACCCTGGCGGCGCAGCTGTACAGCGAGTTCCGCGACTTTTTCCCGCAAAACGCGGTCGAATACTTCGTCAGCTACTACGATTACTACCAGCCCGAAGCCTACGTGCCGCAGCGCGACCTGTTCATCGAAAAGGATTCGTCGATCAACGAGCATATCGAACAGATGCGCCTGTCGTGCACCAAGTCGCTGATGGAACGGCGCGACGTCATCATCGTCGCCACCGTCTCGGCCATCTACGGTATCGGTAATCCGAACGAATACCACCAGATGATCCTGACGTTGCGCGTCAAAGACAAGGTCGCCCAGCGCGACGTCATCGCGCGCCTGATCCAGATGCAGTACACGCGCAACGAAGTCGATTTCGGTCGCGGCACCTTCCGCGTGCGCGGCGATACGATCGACATCTTCCCCGCCGAGCATGCGGAACTGGCCGTGCGCCTGGAAATGTTCGACGACGAGATCGAATCGATCCAGCTGTTCGACCCGCTGACGGGCAGAGTGCGCCAAAAAATTCCCCGCTTCACCGTGTACCCGGGCTCGCACTATGTGACGCCCCGCTCCACCGTGCTGCGCGCCGTGGAAACCATCAAGGACGAGCTGCGCGAGCGCCTCGAGTTCTTCCGCAAGGAAAATAAACTGATTGAGGAACAGCGGCTGGAACAACGCACGCGCTTCGACCTGGAAATGATGGCGGAAATCGGTTTCACCAAGGGCATCGAGAATTACTCGCGCCACCTGTCCGGCGCGCTGCCGGGCGAGCCGCCGCCGACCCTGGTCGACTACCTGCCGCCCGATGCGCTGATGTTCCTCGACGAATCGCACGTGCTGACGGGCCAGCTGAGCGCCATGTACAACGGCGACCGCTCGCGCAAGACGAATCTGGTCGACTATGGCTTCCGCCTGCCGTCGGCGCTCGACAACCGCCCCTTGAAATTCGAGGAATTCGAGCAGAAGATGCGCCAGACCGTGTTCGTCTCGGCCACGCCGGCCGAATACGAAAAGAACCATTCCGATCAGGTGGTCGAGCAGGTCGTGCGCCCCACGGGACTGGTCGACCCGCAAATCATCGTGCGCCCGGCCAGCAGCCAGGTGGACGACCTGATGTCGGAAATCGTCGAGCGCATCAAGAAGGACGAGCGCGTGCTGGTGACCACGCTTACCAAGCGCATGTCCGAGCAATTGACGGAATACCTGGGCGACCATGGCATCAAGGTGCGCTACCTGCACAGCGATATCGAAACGGTGGAGCGCGTGGAAATCCTGCGCGATCTGCGCCTGGGCACCTTCGACGTGCTGGTGGGGATCAACCTGCTGCGCGAAGGCCTGGACTTGCCGGAAGTGTCGCTGGTGGCCATCCTCGACGCGGACAAGGAAGGCTTTTTGCGTTCCGAGCGCAGCCTGATCCAGACCATCGGCCGCGCCGCGCGTAACCTGAACGGCACGGCGATCCTGTATGGCGACCGCATCACGGACTCCATGCGCCGCGCCATCGACGAGACGGAACGCCGCCGCGCCAAGCAGATCGCCTTCAATACGGCCAACAACATCATCCCGATCGGCGTGAAGAAATCGATCCGCGAAATGATCGATGGCGTCTACAGCCCGCAGGAAGCGCGCGAAACCCTGCAAGTGGCGCAGGAAGCGGCCAAGTTCGAGTCCATGAGCGAGAAACAGGTCAGCAAGGAAATCAAGCGCCTGGAAAAACTGATGGTCGACCACGCCAAGAACCTCGAGTTCGAAAAGGCGGCGCAAGTGCGCGACCAGCTGCACATACTCAAGCAGCAGCTGTTCGGCGCGCCGGGCACCGACAATGTGGCGTCGATACTGGGCAAATAAACGGCTGGCCGGGCCCGGGTCGTGCCTTGGCCCGCCTACGGCGCCGGCAGCGAATAGTCGATGTCGTAGAAATGCTGGCCGTTTTCAATGCGGATGGCCAGCGTCCCGCTGATGCCCGTCAGCTGCCCCGTGCCGGAATGCGGCACGATGACGATGGACAGCAGCTGCTTGCCATCGGCCATGGTGCCCGCATGCTGCGCCACGAAGCTGCCCTCCCTGCCCTGCAGCACGCCCGTGATGGCTTCCAAGGCGACATAGCCGGCGCGCCCTTGGTGTCGGTCACGGCGTTGAGCATCTCGCCCCTGGCCGTCGCGACCAGGTCGCCGGCATAGACTTTGTCGAGCAGTACCTTGCCCAAGGTCGTGCGCCCCGCGCGCTGGGGCGCCACGGATGGCGTCATGGTAATGCTGAAACTTCCCGTGGCGTGCACTTGCATGCGATGATCTCCCTCTGCAGACGAAGCGGCGCCGGCTGGCGCCACCGATAGACAACATGCGGCCAGCATCAGGCCGGACAAACTGTGTGATTTCATGATTCCCTTTCAATCGATGCGAGAGAACCAGCTTAAGGCCGCGCAGGAGACAAATATTGGATAAAGCCGACAGCACGCGCAATGTGCTCGCCGCGCGCGGCCAGGCGCCGAAAGGCATCGTCGACCCGCAGGCCGCAGCGCGCCGCATACGGCTGGCGACCTATCCACCGGACACCGCGCTGGCGCCGTTCGTCGACTACTTCTGGGTGGTCGAATGGGACAGCAGGGGTTGCGCGCCGGAGACGCAGCGCGTGCTGCCCTATCCGAACGCCCACCTGGTATTCGACGCCGGGCGCACGGCCATCCATGGCGTCGTGCGCGGCGCCTTTGACAGGCCGTTGACCGGAGCGGGCAAGGTGCTGGGCATGCGTTTTGCGCCGGGCGGCCTGCGCCCGTTCATCACGCAGCCCCTGTCATCGTTCACCGATACGACCATCGCCGCCGATGCCCTGCTGGACATGCCGGCAGAGCAAGCCGAGGCGCTGGTGCTGCGGCAAGCCGGCGATACGGCCATGGTGGCGCAGGCGCAGGCGTTGCTGTTGGCCAGGCTGCCGCAGGTCGATGACGCCGCCCTGCTGGCCGCCAGGCTGACTGCCGCGGCGGCGGCCCACAATGGCCCGGCGAGCGTGGCGCAGCTGTGCGAAAAAATGGGTATCGGCGAACGCCGGCTGCAGCGCCTGTTCGCCAATTACGTGGGCGTGCCGCCGAAGTGGGTGATCCAGCGCTACCGCCTGCAGGAAGCGATCTGGCGCCTGGCGCAGCCCGATGCGCCCGACCTGGCCAGCCTGGCGCAGGAACTGGGCTTTTTTGACCAGGCCCATTTCAGCCGCAGTTTTGCGGAACTGGTGGGCAGTACGCCGCTAGACTATCGCCGCTCGCAGCTGAAAACAAACGCCTAGCCCGCCGCTTTCATGTCGTCGATATACGCGCGGATGATGGCGGCGAAATCCGCGTCGGCCGTCAAGCCCAGCGCTTCGGCACGTGCCGTATCCCAGGCGCCGGGCCAGCTCTTGACGATGCGCTCGACGGCCGGATCGGGCGCATAGCTGATGCGCTTTGTTACTTCGCTGCCGGCCACTTCTTCGAGTGCGGCGATCATCTCGCCCACGCTCACGCTCAAGCCCGGTAGGTTGACCGTGCGGCTGGCGCCGAACGCCTCGCCCGCCAGTTCATGGCCGGCGATCAGCGAGGCGATGGCGCCGCGCGGCGACAGCAGCCACAGACGCAGATCTGTGGCCACGGGGCAGACGGCCGCCTCGCCATTCAACGGTTCGCGGATGATGCCGCTGGCGAACGAGGACGCGGCCTTGTTCGGTTTGCCCGGACGCACGCTGATGGTGGGCAGGCGCAGCACGCGGCCATCGACAAAGCCTCGCCGGCTGTAATCGTTGAGCAGCAATTCGCCGATGGCTTTTTGCGCGCCGTACGACGACTGCGGGTTCAAGGCCGTCGTGTCCTGCACCACGTCCGGCAGCTTGCCGCCATAGACGGCCACGGAACTGGTAAACACGACCTTCGGCTTGTGTCCCAGTTCGCGGCAGATATCGAGCAGCAAACGCGAGGCGTCGAGGTTGATGCGCATGCCCAGCTCGAAATCGGCTTCCGCCTGGCCGCTGACGATGGCGGCCAGGTGGAAGATCGAGCTTGTCTGGGCATCGATGGTGGCGCGCATGAGAGCGCCGTCGGCGATGTCGCCCGTGACGACTGTCACGCGCGCATCGTTGAAATCATGCGCGGCCACCACGTCGACCAGTACCAGCTCGCTGATCGTTTGCAACTGGCCGTGGCTGTCCGTCAGCTGGCCTTGCGCCAGCAACTGGCGCGCCAGGCGCTGTCCCAGGAAACCGGCGCCGCCGGTAATCAGTACTTTCATTTTTCATGCTCCTTGTTTGTTGTAAGCGGCCAGCCAGCCCAGGCCATCCTGAGTGCGCGCGCGCGGACGGTACTCGCAGCCGATCCAGCCATCGTAGCCCAGCTCGTCCAACAGCCTGAACAGATACGGGTAATTGACTTCGCCATCGTCCGGTTCATTGCGGGCCGGGACGCTGGCGATCTGCACGTGGCCGATGCCGTCGAAGTTGTTCTTGAATGTCATGGCGATATCGCCCTCGACGATCTGCGTGTGGTAAAAATCCATCTGCACCTTGACGTTGGGCGCGCCCGACTCCAGGCGCAGCGCATGGCCCTGCGCCTGCGTAACGAGGAAGTAGCCGGGCATGTCGCGCCCGTTGATCGGTTCGATCAACAGCTCGATGCCGTGCTGGCCCACGGCCCGGGCCGCGTACCGCAGGTTGGCCAGGTAGGTGGCGCGGTGCAGGGCGAGGTCGGCGCCAACGGGCAGCAAGCCCGCCATCATGTGCACGCGCGGCGTACCCAGCGCCAGCGCATACTCGATGGCGCGCGCCACGCCGGCGCGGAATTCTTCTTCGCGACCCGGCAGCGAAGCGATGCCCCGCTCACCGGCACCCCAGTCGCCCGGCGGCAGGTTGAACAGCACATTTGTCAAACCGTGCTCGCGCAGCCAGCCGGCCACTTCCTGCGGCGCGTAATCGTAGGGGAACAGAAATTCGACGCCTTTAAAACCCGCCTGCGCCGCGGCGGCAAAGCGCTGCGGGAATGGGACTTCGTTGAACATCATGGTCAGGTTGGCGGCAAAACGGGGCATGCGGTATCTCCTTGGGAATCTTATATGTCGAGTTTGAACGTGTGCTTCAGGTCCGCGATCTGCGCCGCGTCGAGCGGGCGCGTGGGTACGTCGCGCAGCAGCAGGAACAGCTTGGCCGTCTCTTCCAGTTCCTCGGCCGCGTACACGGCCGCTTCCAGGCTGGTGCCCGACACGACGGGACCGTGATTGGCCAGCAGCACGGCCGAGTGCTTGCGCGCCATGGCGCCAATCGCGCCCGCCAGCGCCGGGTCGCCCGGCCGGTGATATGGCACCAGCGGCAAGCGCCCCACCTTCATTACAAAATATGGCGTGAGCGGCGGGATGCAGTCGTCATGGTTCAAGCCGCACATGCAGGACACGGCGGCCGAATGGGTCGAGTGCAAATGCACGATGGCGCCGGCGCTGCCGCGCTCTTGGTACATGGCGCGGTGCAGGAACGCCTCTTTTGACGGCGGCGCGCCGCTGATCAAATTGCCATCCCAATCGAGCTTGGACAATTGCGCCGGATCGAGCCGCCCCAGGCTGGCGTTCGTCGGCGTCAGCAGCCAGCCGTCATCCAGGCGCACGCTCAGGTTGCCGCTGCTGCCGGCCGTCAAGCCCCGCTCGAACAGCGACTTGCCGAAGTCGACGATCTGTTCGCGCTGGCGCGATTCGGTGGCGCTCATGCCAGCACCTGCCAAGCCTTGCTGAAAAAGTCCACTGTGCCGAAATTGCCGGACTTCAGCGCCAGCGCCAAGGGCGCCATGCCATCGTCGCCCGGCACCGGCAAGGCTTGCGTCCACGGCACGCCAGGGTCGATCTCGGGACCGATGCGCAAGCCCGCCACACCCAGCGCTTTCACCACTGCGCCCGAGGTTTCGCCGCCGGCGACGATCAGCTGGCCCACGCCGAGGCGCACGATGCCTTGCGCGATGGCGGCCAGGGTTTCCTCGACGAGGGCGCCGGCCCGCTCCACGCCCAGCTGCGCCTGCACGGCGTGCACGGCGTCCGGCGTGGCCGTGGCATAGATCAACACCGGGCCTTGCGCCAGGTGCTCTGCCGCCCATGCCAACGCCTGCGCGACGACCGCATCGACCACTTCGCCACCGGCAGCCAGTTGCAAAGGATCGACGTGGAACGCCGGCGCCAGTTCACGCATGTGCGCCACCTGCTGCTGCGTGGCCACCGAGCAGCTGCCCGAGATCACGGCGCGCAAACCCGTCGGCGGCGGCAAACGTCCCGCCTGACCCGCGGACGATGACGCCAGCTGGCCCCGCTGGCGGAAATTTTGCGGCAGTCCCAGGGCGATGCCGGAGCCGCCCGTGATCAGTTTCAAGTCCGCGCAGGCGGCGCCGATGGCTTCCAGGTCGCGGTTCGAGACGGCATCGACGACGGCGAAATGGCAGCCCTGGCCGCGCAAGTCCGTGAAGCGCTGGGCGATGGCTGCGGCGCCCTTCTCCACCACGGAGAAATCGGCCAGGCCGACCTTGGCTTGCACCTGCTGCTGCAGCACGCGCACCAGGTTCGAATCCGTCATCGGCGTCAGGGGATGCTCGCGCATGCCCGATTCGGCCAGCGGCACGTCGCCGACGAACAGGTTGCCCTTGTAGATGGTGCGGCCGTTGGCAGGGAAAGCCGGGCATGCAATCGTGAAATCCGTGTCGAGCGCCCTCATCAGCGCTTCAGCCACAGGGCCAATATTGCCACGCGGCGTGGAGTCGAACGTGGAGCAGTATTTGAAGTAAAACTGCTTGCATCCGGCTTGCTGCAGCCAGGCCAGCGCGGCCAGCGATTCGGCCACGGCTTCCTCGGGCGCATTCGTGCGCGACTTGAGAGCGATGACGACGGCGTCGACGTCGGCTGGCGGCGGACCTTGCGGCACGCCGATCAGCTGCACCGTGCGCATGCCGGCCTTGACCAGCATGCCGGCCAGGTCGGTGCCACCCGTGAAATCGTCGGCGATACATCCCAGTAGTACGGTCATGATGGTTCCTCTTGATTCAGTGACGCCTTCTCGGGCAAAGTAATTCCCGGGAAAGTCTTGATGACGGCCGCGTCGTCCTCGCCGCCAAAACCTGCAGCTGACGCCTGCATGAACATCTGGTGCGCCGTGGCAGACAGCGGCAATGGAAACACGCTTTTCTTCGCGTAATCGAGCACGATACCCAAATCCTTGACGAAGATATTCACGGCCGACAGCGGCGTGTAGTCGCCTTTCAGAATGTGCGGCACGCGGTTCTGGAACATCCAGGAACTGCCGGCGCTGTTTGAAATGACTTCGTACAGGGCATCCGGGTCGCAGCCCGCGCGCAAGCCCAGCGCCATCGCTTCGGCGGCAGCGGCGATGTGCACGCCGGCGAGCAACTGGTTGATCATCTTGACTTTCGAACCCTGGCCCGGCTGTTCGCCCAGGCGGTACAGCTTGGCGCAGATGGCGTCAAAAATGCCGGCGCAAGCGTCGAATGCATCGGGCGCGCCGGCCGCCATGACCGACATCTCGCCGGCTTGCGCCTTGGCCGCGCCGCCGGAAATGGGCGCATCGATGAAGCGCAATCCCATGTCTGCCAGGCGCGCGCCGAGGGTTTCGGCAAACTCCGGCGCCACGGTGGCGCAGGCGATCACCACGCTGCCCGGCGCCAGCGTGCTGGCCGCACCGTGTTCGCCAAACAGCACGGCTTCCGTCTGCTGCGCATTGACGACGACGATCAGCAAGGCTTGCACCTGCGCCGCCAGCGAGGCGGGAGACTGCGCCGCATGGGCGCCCTGGTCGACCAGCGTTTGCACGGTTTCGGGCCGCACGTCGCAGGCATGCACGTCAAAGCCGGCACGCAGCAACGATTGCGCGATGCCCATGCCCATGGCGCCCAAGCCGATCACGCCCACTTTTTCGATTGTTGCGCTCATTATTTGCTCCATTTGTTTATTTGTTCACCAGTTTGGCCGGCACCCGCATGATGATGAAGGCGCCGAACACCAGGATGCCGGCCAGCAGGTAGATGGCGATGTCGGTCGACTGTGTCAGGTCCTTGATGGAACCGATCATGTACGGCGCCGCGAAACCGGCCAGGTTGCCCACCGAGTTGATGGCGGCGATGCCGGCGGCGGCCGAGACGCCGCCGAGGAAAGCCGTCGGCAGGCTCCAGAACATGGGTGAAGCGGCCAGGATGCCGCCGGCGGCGATCGTCAGGAAGAAGATGGCCCAGCCCGTGTTGTGGGCGCCGGCCAGCGCGCTGCAGACGATGGCGGCGGCGCCGACCACCAGCGGGATGGCCATGTGCCAGCGGCGTTCGCGGTATTTGTCCGAGCTGCGGCCCAGCAAAATCATCGACGCCACGGCCACCGAGTACGGGATCGCCGTGAACAGGCCGATATTGAGCACGCCCGTCACGCCGGCAGCCTTGATCAGGCTGGGCAGCCAGAAGGTCAACGAATACTGGCCCATCACGCAGCAGAAATAAATCAGGGCCATGACCCAGATGCGCGGGTCGGCGAACATGGCGCGGATCGACGGGTGCGATACCTTGCCCTGCGCTTCCGTGGCGATGCGCTGCTCGAGGATGACTTTTTCATCTTCCGTCAGCCACTTCGCGGCGCGGATGCTGTTGTCGAGATACAGCAGCACGGCCACGCCCATCAGCGCGGCGGGAATCGCTTCGAGCACGAACATCCACTGCCAGCCCGCATAACCGTGCCAGCCGGCGAAGGTTTCCATGATCCAGCCCGACAGGGGGCCGCCGATCAGGCCCGCCACGGGAATGGCGGCCATGAAGGTGCACACCATGCGCGCGCGGCGCTCGGACGGATACCAGTAGGTCAAATAAAGAATGATGCCGGGGAAGAAGCCCGCTTCGGCGATGCCGAGCAGGAAGCGCATGACGTAGAACTGGGTCGGCGTGGTGACGAACATGAAGGCGCCCGAGATGATGGCCCAGGTGATCATGATGCGGGCGATCCACACGCGCGCGCCGATCTTGTGCAGCATCACGTTGCTGGGCACTTCGAACAGGAAGTAGCCGAGGAAGAACACGCCCGCGCCCAGGCCGTACACGGTTTCGGAAAACTGCAGGTCGGCCAGCATTTGCAGCTTGGCGAAGCCCACGTTCACACGGTCGAGGTAGGCGACGATGTAGCACAGCATGAGGAAGGGAATGATGCGCCACGTCACCTTGCGGTAGACGGCGTCATCGATGGTTTTCTGGCTGGCGGCGGCGCCGGCCGGCTGCCCGGGCAATGCTTGTGATACGTCCATGCTTGTCTCCTGATCGCTGGGGGATCGACCGTGCCGGGTTTTTATGGTCCACCGGTGGTGGCTGGCAACTTGTCTAAAATTTGTATGGATGTATATTATGTGTGTGTTTTATGTGTGTCAAGCTGTATATTCCATATAATGGCAAGCAGGCAAGCCCGATGAGAACCGCTAGCACAAGGATGTACCCGATGGACCGCACGTTTCACTTTACCCTTCCCCCGCCGGAGCCCGCCGCAGGCAGTTTCACCACCGGCACCCTGGGCGCGCGGGTGGCGGCGCGGCTGCGCCAGCAAATCCACCACGATGGCCTGGCGGGCGGCACGCGCTTGCCGTCGGAGCAGGCGATGGCCAGCCACTTCGGCGTCAGCCGCACGGTGCTGCGCGAAGCCATCGCCCTGCTGCAGGCGGACGGCATCGTCGCCACGCGCAAGGGCAGCGGCACGTTCGTGTGCGCGCAGGATGGCGCGAAGACGGGCGAACGGGGCGACGAGCTGACGGAACAGTCGGTGCAATCGCTGCTGAACCTGATCGAGGTGCGCCAGGGACTGGAAGCGGAAATCGCCGCGCTGGCGGCCGTGCGGCGCACGCCGGGCCAGCTGGCCGACATCGAACACGCGCTGCGGCGCATCGAGGAAGCCGTGGCGGCCGGCGTCGACGGCGTGGAAGAAGACGTGCGCCTGCACCTGTCCATCGCCGAAGCGACGGGCAATCCCTACTGGCCAAAATTCGTTGCCATGTTCGCCGACCCGATCCGCTCGGCCGTCAAGGTGACGCGCGCGAATGAAGCGCGGCGCACGGACTTTTCCATCGAAGTGCGGCGCGAACATGAAAAGATCGTCCAGGCGATCGCCGACGGCGACCCGCAGCGGGCGCGCCAGGCGGCCATGGAACACATGCAGCACGCGGCCGAGCGCGTGCGCCTGGCCGACCGCGAATTCTGGCGCGGCGACGGAGGCGCGCTGGCGCGTACACTCGGGCGCGATCCCATCATGCAAAAATAGGACCGCTCATCCCCTCCGCCCCTGCTTGCCTATGCTCGCGCTCATCATGTCGAACAGGGTGCGCGACGCGGGCGGCATCGCATGCTGATGCCGGCTGATCAGGCCCAATGTCCGTTTCACGGCGGGATTAACGAGCGGCACGCCGACCACCGTGCCTTGCCGCTCCGGCAAAATCGACAGCCCCGGCACCGCCGCCACGCCCAAGCCCGACTCCACCAGCGCCAATATGCCTGACACGTGGTTGATCTCGCACGAGATCCACGGGTGCTTTTCCACGCCGGCCAGCGCCGCATCGAGCACGCTGCGGTTGCCGCTCGACTTGGCCACCGAGATATAGCGTTCATCGACGGTATCCTTCCAGCTCAGCTTTTTGCGCTTGGCCAGCCGGTGATCGTGCCGCATCGCCAGCACGTAGGTCTCGACATAAATGGGCTGGAAAAGAATCTCCGGATTTTCCGCGCCCGTAAAGCTGATGCCGAAATCGGCCTCGCCTGTCAGCACGAGGTTGAGCACATCCTGCGCGCTTTCATCATGCACGCGCACGCGGATTTTCGGAAACTGCGCGCTGAAGCGCTTGAGCACGTCCGGCAGGAAGTGCCACACGGCTGACGGCACACAGGCGAACGTCACCGTCCCGGTGCGGTGCGCGGCCAGGTCGGCGACACCGAGCACGGCATCCTCGAGGCCATTAAGCGCATCGCGCACGTTCACCAGAAACACCTGTCCCACATTCGTCAGCTGCACGCGCCGGGTGGTGCGTTCGAACAGCTTGACCCCCAGCGCATCCTCGAGTTTTTCAATGCGGCGACTGAGCGCCGGCTGCGACAGGAACAGGTCGGCCGCAGCCTGGCGAAAGCTGTTGCGCTCCGCCACAGCCACGAAGGCCTGCAAATCGTGAAGCTCGTAATTGATGCGCTGCATGCATGAATCTCCGGAAAAATTGCAATTATCAAATTATGCCATTTCAACGATGATGGGGACTTAATGCTGAGCCTCACCAAGAAGGCATCACCCCAAAAAAGATGGAGACACCATGCGACATTGTTCCACGTTCGCGCTGTTGTTCGCGGCCAGCGGCACCTGCCTGGCCCAGAGCGGCGCGGTTTTGTATGGCATCGCGGATGCCGGCATCCGCTATGGTAAAGGCTTGAACGCCGCCAATGCGCCCACGCCCGGCGGCACCACGCCCGCCGTCAGCAGCGGCATCAACAACACGAGCCGCTGGGGCCTGCGCGGCCAGGAAGACCTCGGCGGCGGCTGGCAGGCGCTGTACCGCCTCGAGGGTGGCCTGAATCTGGACACGGGCAGCGCGGCCAAATCCGACAAGCTGTTCGACCGGCAAGCCTGGGTCGGGCTCAAGTCACCGCTCGGGTCCGTGACCCTGGGGCGCCAGGCGACCTTGCTGGCCGACGCCATCGCACCGGTGGACCCGCTGGGCATCCGCTACGCCTCCTTCAATCCGAACGTGAACATCACGGGCTTGAGCAATACGGCTTTTGGCCGTCACTCGTTCGGCCAGCAATACGGCAGCAGCGGCTATGCCGACAACTTCTACCGGCTCGACAACATGGTGAAAGCCAGCGCCAACCTCGGGCCGGTGGTAGCGCGCGCCGCCTATTCCTTTGGCGAGGTGGCGGGCGCCACGTCGCCATTGTCGACCTGGGGCGGCGCCCTGACGTACCAGCAGGCGGGGCTGGCCGTGTCCGGGGCGGTGATGCGTTTTCGCAATCGCGACAACCGCAGCCTCGACGCCGCCACCGTGGGCGCCGCCTACAAGAGGGACGCCTGGCAGTTCAAGGCCAACCTGGGCGTCAACCGCGCCGACGTGGGCGCCGGCAAGTCGGTCCGGCAGAGCGTGATGTCGGCCGGCGTAAGCCGGCAAATGGCGCAGGACGTGCTGCTCACTACCGCCTACTACAAGGTGCGGCGCAGCGCCACGGGCCACGTCGACGACGGCTTCCAGCGTGCTTTCGCCTACCTGGAAAAAACGCTCTCGCCGCGCTCGACCCTGTACCTCGAATCGGACTACACCACGTGGCAAGGCGATGCGGCCGGCGTCACGGGAACGCGGGCCAACGACCGCAAAGGCATGGGCTTGACGCTCGGCCTCATGCATAAATTTTAACGACAGGAGAAACAACCATGCTTCAACATATCCTCGTACGGCGCTCCGCCCCCATACTGGCCGGCTTCATGCTGCTCGCCGCCGGCGCGGCCCATGCCGCCGACATCCGCGTGGTCAGCTCGGGCGGTTTCGCCCAGGCCTACAAAAACCTCGCCCCCGCCTACGAACGCGCCAGCGGCGACCATCTGGTTTCCGAATGGGGGCCGTCGATGGGCACGACCAAGAATGCGATCCCGGCGCGCCTGGCGCGCGGCGAGCAGATCGACGTCGTCATCATGGTGGGCGACGCGCTCGACAAGCTGATGCAGGAAGGCCGCCTGGTCCCCGGCAGCAAGGTGGTCCTGGCCAATTCGCCGATTGCCTGCGCCGTGCGGCGCGGCGCGGCCAAGCCCGACATCAGCACCACCGAGGGCTTGCGCAGCGCCTTTCTGAAAGCGGACAAGGTCGCCTATTCGGACAGCGCCAGCGGCGTCTACATCGAGACACAGCTGATGAACAAGTTGCAGATTTCGGAGCAGATGCAGGGCAAGGCCGCAAAAATTCCCGCCACCCCCGTCGGCGAAATCATCGCCCATGGCCAGGCCGATTTCGGCTGCCAGCAGCGCAGCGAGCTGCTGCCGGTCGAAGGCATCGACATCGTCGGCCTGCTGCCGCCGGAAGTGCAGAAGATGACGCAGTTTTCGGCGGCGCTGGTCCCGGGCGGCAAGGAACCGGAAGCCGGCCTCGCCTTGCTGCGCTTCCTCGCCGCCCCCGCCAACGCGGGCGCGATCGAAGCGACAGGACTGGAACCGGCAGCGGCGCCAGCGACAGCGGCGCACTAGGCGACGTCACTCATCTTTCATCGAGGTAAATCATGGCCATTCCCTCCACCGCCGCACCCATCGCCAAGGCCGCAACGCCGCGCGCGCAAGTGCGTCCGCCCTCCCGCATCGCCACCGTCATCCGGGTGACGAGCGGGAACTTCATCGAAATGTACGATTTTTTCCTGTTCGGCTTTTACGCCACGTACATTGCCAAGGCCTTCTTCCCCGCCACCAGCGAATACGCGGCCCTGATGATGACGTTCGCCACCTTCGGCGCGGGGTTTTTCATGCGGCCGCTGGGCGCCGTCATCCTCGGCAGCTATATCGACCGTATCGGCCGCCGCAAGGGCCTGGTGCTCACCCTGGCCATCATGGCTTCCGGCACGGCGCTGATCGCCTTCGTGCCCGGCTATGCCACCATCGGATTGCTGGCGCCGTTCCTCGTGCTGATCGGGCGTTTGCTGCAAGGCTTTTCCGCCGGCGTGGAGCTGGGCGGCGTATCCGTCTACCTGTCCGAGATGGCAACACCCGGCAACAAGGGCTATTACGTCAGCTGGCAATCGGCCAGCCAGCAGGTCGCCATCATCTTTTCCGCCGCGCTCGGCTACTTTCTCAATGAAACCCTGAGCAAGGAATTCATCGCGGACTGGGGCTGGCGCATCCCGTTCTTCATCGGTTGCTCCATCATTCCGGTGGTGTTCTACATCCGCCGTTCGCTGCAGGAGACCGAGGCCTACCTGACGCGCAAGTCGCATCCGACGTTCCGGCAAATGCTCAAGACGATCGCCCTCAACTGGCCGCTGGTGGTCGCCGGAACGATGCTGATCGTGCTGACGACGGTTGCGTTCTACCTGATCACCGTCTACACGCCGACCTTCGGCAAGAACGTGCTCAAGCTGAGCACCGAGGAAAGCCTGCTCGTCACCCTGTGCATCGGCCTGTCGAACTTCATCTGGCTGCCCGTCATGGGTGCGCTATCCGACCGGATCGGGCGCTGGCCCATCATGGCCGTGTGCTCGGCGCTGACGGTGCTGACGGCGTATCCGGCCCTGTCCTGGCTGGTCGCCCATCCCAGTTTCGACCACATGCTGATGGTGGAGCTGTGGCTGTCCTTCCTCTACGGCAGCTACAACGGGGCCACCATCGTCGCGCTGACGGAAATCATCCCGGCCAGCGTCAGGACGACGGGTTTTTCGCTCGCCTACAGCCTGGCCACGGCGCTGTTCGGCGGCATGACGCCGCTGGTGTCGACCCTGCTGATCGAGAGCACCGGCGACAAGGCGGCGCCAGGCTACTGGATGGCAGGCGCCGGCGCCATCAGCCTGCTGGCGACGTGGCTGATCTATCGCGGCATCGTCAGGGAGCGCCATCCGCTCCCGGCGTGATGTTACGGCCAGGCGGGCCGGCGCATGTGGAACAGGCTGTCCGGTCCGATCTCGAAATAATCGGCCGGACCGCCGCCGCGCAAGATCGGCGCGGCGGCGGCCGTGTCGTACACGCCGTCGGTCAACAGGTGGCGCGCGATATGCACGCCCACCACTTCCCCCAGCACCAGCCAGCTGCCGACGCCATCGCCATTGACGCCTTGCAGCTCGATGATCTGCGTGCGTCGGCATTCGAAGGACACGGGGCTTTCGGCCACGCGCGGCACATGCACGATGCGCGAGGCGGCCGGCGTCAGGCCGGCCAGCGCGAATTCATCGACTTCGGGCGGCGCCGGCGCGCAGCTGATATTCATCGCCTCGGCCAGCGGACGGGTCGCCAGGTTCCACACGAATTCGCCCGTCTGTTCGATATTGCGCAAGGTATCCTTGCGGCCGATGCTGGAAAAACCGATCAGCGGCGGATGGTAATTGAAGGCGTTGAAAAAACTGTACGGCGCCAGATTGAGCACGCCCTCGCTGCTGCGCGAGGCAAT
Organism: Janthinobacterium lividum; assembly: GCF_011601275.1. Classification (GTDB taxonomy): domain Bacteria; phylum Pseudomonadota; class Gammaproteobacteria; order Burkholderiales; family Burkholderiaceae_D; genus Janthinobacterium; species Janthinobacterium lividum_E. Next base: position 71,303 of record NZ_JAAOLY010000015.1, read on the forward strand.
CCAGCCGATGGGCCGCGGCCCCACGATGGCGTTGAAAGGGTCATGCGGCAGGCCATGGCCCTGCGCAGGTTCATAAAAGTGAATATTGTCGGCCACGCGCGTTCCTGAAATCGAAGTCAAAGGCGCCCGGGATGGAACGCCTGGAGCGACAGCTTACTGGAATTGCCGCCACCGCGTTGCCAGCCCCCGGCGCCAGGCGCGCTCGCGCACGCATCACGACAATTGTATGGCGCGCCGCACCATGCCTCGCTTATGATGGGACAACTCAACCCTTATCATTCCGCTACCGCCCATGCCTACCCTCACGCTGCACCAGAAAGTGTTCCTGCTCCTCCTGAGCATCGTCACCATCGGCTTCGGCTGGATACTGGCGCCGTATGCGGGCGCCATCTTCTGGGGCGTCATCCTGGCGATCCTGTTCGCGCCCGTGTACCGCTGGCTGCTGCTGAAAACCAGGGGTCGCGCCGGCCTGGCGTCGCTGCTGACCTTGCTGCTGATCATCGTTATCGTGATCCTGCCGCTGTCGCTCATTTCCGTGTCGCTCGTGAACCAGGCGGCCAGCGTCGTGGAAATGGTACGGTCGGGCGAAATCACGGTCGCCATGTTCTTCAATAAGATCATGGCGGTGCTGCCGCAATGGCTGATCAACTTGCTCGACCGCTTCAACCTGACCAGCCTGGCCAGCCTACAGGACAAGCTAGCCGAGGGCGCCACGCAGGTGAGCCAGGTGGTGGCGGTGAAAGCCATCAACGTGGGCCTGTATACCTTCGAATTCCTCACCAGCCTGTGCATCATGCTGTACCTGCTGTTTTTCCTCATGCGCGATGGTTCGACCCTGTCGGCCCGCATCAAGGGCGCCGTGCCGCTGAGCCGCAAGTACAAGCAGCGCCTGTTCACCAATTTCACCACGGTGATCCGTGCCACCGTGAAGGGCAACATCCTCGTGGCGATCGCCCAGGGCGCCCTCGGCGGGCTGGCGTTCTGGTTCCTCGACGTGCCGGCGCCCCTGCTGTGGGCCGTGCTGATGGCTTTCCTGTCGCTGCTGCCGGCCGTCGGCGCCGCCCTCGTCTGGGCGCCCGTGGCCGTCTACTTCCTGGCCACGGGCGCCATCTGGCAAGGCGCGGGCCTGGCCGCCTTCGGCGTCTTCGTCATCGGCCTGGTCGACAACGTGCTGCGCCCCATCCTGGTGGGCAAAGATACCAAGATGCCCGACTACGTGGTGCTGCTGTCGACCGTGGGCGGCATGGCTCTGTTTGGCCTGAACGGCTTCGTCATCGGGCCCGTGGTGGCGGCCCTGTTCATCGCCTCGTGGGATCTGTTCGTCTCGGCCAGCGAATTCCAGGCCGAGGATTGAGGCGTGGCGGCCTGGGCCGGCAGGGAACATAGGGGCATCGACCTTGCAGATTTTTCTCTCGGCCAGCGTCCCCATGGCCGCTACATCGCCGCGATTGTCCTGCTGCACCTGGCGCTGTTCTGGGCCGCCACGCGGCCTGTACACACAGGAATCGAGCACGATGACCGGATCTGGCTGCAGCTGATGCCGCCCCTGCCGCCAATGAAAGCTGTCATTCCCCCTGCCAGGCCCGATCCGGCGCCGGCGCCTGCGCGCCCACCGGCCCGCCCAGCCAGCGCGGCAAGCACCTCGCCTCCAAAAGAGGCAACCGCATCGGCGCAGGGCAAGCCGCAAGACAACGCCCCGCCGGCAGAACCTGCGCCTGCCGCACCCAAGACCGGCGCCCTCCCGCTCGCTCAACAGGCGCTGCAGGCAGCCGGCGCCATCGACCGCCAGCTGCGCGCCGAGCATCCGCAGGAATTCGTGGCGCCGCCCGATACGCCGCGGACGCGTCTGGCAAAGGGGTTTGCGGAAGCGCATGCGGCGGTCAAGCCAAAGTGGTTCGAAGCGGCCCGCATCGAGCTGTTCAGCGCACCAAACGACCCCAAGCGCATCTACCGCGTCATCACGGCGACTGGCGAATACTGCATCTATTTACCGGACAAAGGCAGCATGTCGCTGAACCTCAGCGCGCGGTCCGGCTACGCCGGTTTCGGCGAAGGAACCGCGGCGCCTTGCCCCATCCGGTTTTGACAGCGGGCGATGCAGCGCGCCTCAAATAAACCCTTCAGAACCCGGCGCTGCCAACGGCGCCCCTTGCGCTTCCCGAAACAGGCTGGAACAGCCTGGCGGCAGAGTGCCCGCCGGTGCCGGACAGCCTCGGCGACTCTTCACATGAGACCGCATTTCATAGCAACTATCATGTTGAAATAGTATACATTTAGCAACAAATGCAGAAATATAGTTTTTGACGCAGTGGGCGCTGCGGCGTAGTGTCGGTCGTCCCGACAACCACGTAATGAGGAGCCCTCCCATGGCAAATCCACTGTGCTTACTGATGCCGGTACTACCCGGCACCAATCCGATCTCCATCGCCGCCGCGTTGCAGGAATACCAGACGAAGATCAATGCCGCACTCACCGATATCGGTACCGTGCACTTTGCCCGCTTCACACTGTTTGACCGCTCCCAAGCCAATCTGCTGCCCGACATCGGCAAGACGGGCACTTCCGACACCCTGATCATCGGCGTGATCACCGAGTATGACGGCAGTTTCAATGGCTACATCGAGGATTTCGTGGCGCAGTTGGGCGAAGTATTCGACGCGCTGCTGCAGTTTGTCGTGGGCGGCAAGGCGCTGATGCCCGTTGCCAACCATGTGGCCGCATTCGAAGCCTTCATCACCGCCAACGACGCCGCGCAGCACGTGCCCAACACGGGTCTGTATAGCGCCTATCCGCAGACCGTCCAGCAAATCCTCGCTTCCGTCTAAAGACAACGCCACGCCGGGGCTGCGCAAGCGGCCCCACCACCCCAGCCCCCGGAGAGACAGCATGGCCGATCCCACCATCGATTACGACGACGTGCAAGGCACGATCCTGCGCGGCTACCGCGTCAACCTGGCGCGCCATTTCATCTTCAGCATCACGGATGCGGCGCAGGCACGGCGCACCATCGCGGCCCTGCTCGACGGCAGCGACGGGCTGCCGACCATTACCACCGCGCGCCATATCCATCCCAAGCCGCCCTGCTTCGTCAATCTCAGTTTTACCGCTCCCGGCCTGTCCGCGCTGGGAGTGACCGCGGCCGACCTGGCCACCTTCGACCAGGCATTTCAACGGGGTGCGGCCGATCCGGCCAGCGTCGCCGCCGTGGGCGACGTGGGCGACAGCGCCCCCGAACATTGGCTCGGCAACCTGGGACCGGCCACCAAAGCCGGCCAGGTGCATGCGATGCTGAGCCTGTGGGTCAGCGAATCGGAGGAAGTGCTGCAGGCAACGTCGGCCAAGCTGCGTGGCGCCTTTGCCGCCGGCTGGCGTGAACTGTATGCGCACGATGGCGTGGCCCTGCCAGGCAACCGCGTGCATTTCGGCTACCGCGACAACATCGCCCAGCCGGACGTCGACGGCGCCCCGCCGCGCAAGCACGAACATGAGCACGAACCTGACCCGCTCAACAGCGTCAAGACGGGGGAATTCCTGCTCGGCTATCCGAATGAAAACGGCGGCACCTACCAGGTGCAGCCACCGCAACTGTCCACCAATGGCAGCTATGCCGCCTTCCGCATCCTGGAGCAGGACGTGCCCCTGTTCGACAGTATTCTGAGCCAGGGCGCGGCCAGCTCCGGACTCAGCACCGAAATGGTGGCCGCCAAGATGTGCGGACGCTGGCGCAACGGCAATCCGCTCGTGCTCGCGCCGGACGAGCCGGGTCCCGTGCTGCCGGACGCCAGCCTGAACCGCTTTCACTATGTCGATGCGCAGCCGGAACTGGACGACACGCTGGGCCTGAAATGCCCGATCGGCGCGCATATCCGGCGCAACAATCCGCGCGATGAAGGCGTCGTGGGCACCTCGGCCCGCCACCACCGCATCGTGCGGCGCGCCATGCCCTACGGCAGCGAATACGATCCGGTTACACCCATCACGGAGCAGCGGGGATTGGTCGGCTATTTCATCAATGCCAACCTGCGCAATCAGTTCGAATTCCTGATGCAGCAATGGAACGATGACGATACCTTCGTCAAATCGGCCGTCGGCCCGGCCGGCCCCGAGGCGGGCAATGCCACGCTCAACATCAGCGGCCAGGACGTGTTCCTGGGCATCAACGACCCGAGCGTCAGTTCCTTCACCTTGCCCGGCGTGGGCGCCAAGGGCAGCGGCAATAAGAAACTGCAGCATTTCTCGCGCAGCGTCATCACGCGCGGCGGCGTGTATTGCTTCTTCCCCAGCATCACGGGATTGCGCTACCTGGCAAGCCTGAGTTAGGCGGCGGGCGGGCTGCAGCGCGATTAACCCCGTTCAGGCAAACACGGGGCGGAAGAAACTGCGCTCGTAGCTGACGATGCAGCGCGTCTCTTCGGCATAGCGGAAGGCGGCCTGGCATTCGGCGTCCTGCATCGAGTCGCTGCGGTACCGCTCGTACAGGGCCAGGCTGGGAAACGAGAACATGGCCAGGGCCACGTTGCTGGCGCCTTCGGATGGCAAAAAATAGCCGTGGTGCTGGCCGCCGAAGCGTTCGACGAGCGGTATCCACAACTTGCCGTAGGCTTCGAATTCCCGCAATTTGTATGGGTCGATGATGTAACGCAGGTAGCAGGTGATCATGGGGTTTCCTTGTGAACGTTCAGATCCATCAGCATGCCAGATTCCCATGAACCGATGGCGGCCAATGACGAGCCAGGCAAAAAGTCCAGCGCGCAGGGATAGCTAAAATCTTCCTGCGCCAGGACGTTTAACTCGGGCCAGCCATAAAACAGCAGCTTGCCCTTGCCGATGCGTCCCAGCGCGCTGCCGTCGGGAAGCCAGCGCAAGGCGTCGCCCGTGCCGCCGCCCGCCTCCACGGGCGCCGTGGCCAGACAGCGGCCATCGCCCATCGCATGCACGGATAAGAATTCCTCGCCGCCCGCGTAATGCAGCACGGCCAGGCGCTCTCCATCGGGCGATGGAGCGCACGACGCCAGCTTGGGCAGCGACAGCACCACGCGGCCGCCTCCCGCCTGCAGGGGCCAGTCCCACACGCTGCAGTAGTCGGGCGGCTGCACCTGTCCCTCGTCCACCGATTTGACGCCATGCAGGACCAGCAAACGCCGCCCGCCATCGATGGCGTAGATTGCGCGCAGCATCTCGCCCGGGTGCTCCTGCGTGAACAGCACTTCGCCCGTCTGCGCGTCGCGCACGCGCAGGCGGCCATCCCAGCCGCCATCGGCCAGATACCGGCCGCACGGCGACCATGCGGGGCCGCAGCCTTCGCCATCCTTTTTGTTCTGGAAATTCAGCAGCAGCTGACCCGCCTCGTTATCCACCACAGCCATCTGGCCCGTCGTGCTCTTGATGGCCAGCCGGCTGCCGTCGGGCGAGAACGCCATGCTGGAACAATGGGCGATGAATTTGCCGCGCCACAGTTTCTGGCATGCCGCCACGTCCCACAAGACCAGGTCGCGTCCCAGCACGGCCAGGTACGCGCCATCGGGCGAAAACCGCACGCCGTAGGCGCAGCCCAGCTTCAAAGGCTTGCGCTTTGCCGTCATGGGCGCGCCAGGCGGTACACAACGCTGTCGATATCGTAATGGCGCTCCATGCCCACGTACTGCATGCCCAGGCGCGTCATGACCTTGATCGAGGCCGCGTTGTCGGGATGGGCCACGGCCACCACTTCGGGCGCGCCGACGACGTCGAACGCATGCGCGGCGATGGCGGCCGCCGCTTCGCTGGCATAGCCCTGGCCCCAGCCCGTGCGGGCCAGGCGCCAGCCGATTTCATGCGGCTTGCTCTTGTCGCCATCGAGATGCTGCAGGCAAGCCATGCCCACCATCTCGCCATCATCGAGGCGTATCAGCGCCCACCACGAATAGCCCCATTCGGCCCAGCGGCCCGTGACGCGCTTGACGGCGGCGCGCGTGTCTTCTTCCTTTTCGGGCTGGCCCGCGTTCAGATAGGTCATCACCTCGGGATCGCTGTTGAGCGTGCGCATGCGCTCGTAATGGTTTTCCGTGATCGGTTCCAGGCGCAGGCGCGCCGTCGTCAATATGGTCATGGCATTTCCTTGGACGAAAAAAAAGACGATACACGATCGTCTTTTTTTTGCAAGCGCGCACGCAATTACTTGCCTGCTTCGCCCTTCTTGATCCACGCCGCCAACTGGTGCGGACGCAGGCCATCGTAGTCTTCGAACGGCTGATGGATCCACGGATTGTGCGGCAGCTCGTCGAGGAAGTAGTCGGGACGCACGACGGAGCAGCCCTTCAGCCAGATCACGGCCGATTTGACTTCGGTCACGTCAGGGAAGTTTTCCTTCAGGTGACGCGTGACCTTGTCCAGGGTGACGCCCGAATCGGCCAGGTCGTCGACCAGCAGGATACGGCCGGCCAGCGGGCCCTTGGTCATGGTCATGTACTTGGCGATATCGAGGTCGCCGCGCACCGTGCCCGCGTCTTCGCGGTAGGAGCTGGTCGAGAGGATGGCCAACGGCAAGTCAAAAATGCGCGAGAACACGTCGCCGGGACGCACGCCGCCGCGCGCCAGGCACAATACCTGGTCGAATTTCCAGCCCGATTCATAGACCTTGAGCGCCAGGCGCTCGATCAGGCGGTGGTATTCTTCCCAGTTGACCCAGAGGTGTTGATCGTTCGATTGTGGGGTAGTCATGATAGTGGAATCTTATTATTAGCGTGATTAAAAAAATCCGCCTTGCGGCGGATTGTGTCCAGCAGCTTACTCGAATGGGTGACGCAGCACGATCGTTTCTTCACGATCCGGACCGGTCGAAACCATGTCCACCGGTACGCCGACCAGTTCTTCGATGCGCTTGATGTAAGCGCGGGCCGTTGCCGGCAGGGCCGCCAGCGATTTCGCGCCGACCGTGCTTTCCGTCCAGCCTGGCATTTCTTCGTACACCGGCACGCAACGGGCGGCTTCTTCAGCGCCCGATGGGAAGATGTCCGTGGCCACGCCGTCGATGGTGTAGCCGGTGCACAGTTTCAGCGTTTCGATACCGTCCAGTACATCCAGCTTGGTCAGGCACATGCCCGTCACGCCGTTGATCTGCACGGAGCGGCGCAGCAAGGCGGCGTCGAACCAGCCGCAGCGGCGGGCACGGCCCGTCACGGTGCCGAATTCATGGCCGACTTGCGCCAGGTGGTGGCCGACGCCCGCATCCGTTGGCAGTTCCGAAGGGAACGGGCCGGAACCGACGCGCGTCGTATAGGCCTTGGTGATGCCCATGATGTAGTGCAGCATGCCAGGACCCACGCCCGAACCGGCGGCGGCATTGCCGGCCACGCAGTTCGACGAGGTGACGAACGGGTAGGTGCCGTGGTCGACGTCGAGCAGGGAACCCTGCGCGCCTTCGAACAGCAGGTTGGCGCCGGCCTTGTGCGCCTTGTACAGCGCGCTCGACACGTCGGTGACCATCGGACGCAGACGCGGCACATAGGCCAGCGCGTCGTCGAGGGTCTTCTGATAGTCGACCTTCGGGGCCTTCAGGTAGTTTTCCAGCACGAAGTTGTGGTAATCGAGGTTTTCGGCCAGCTTTTCGGCAAAGCGCTTCTCGTTCAGCAGGTCGGCGATACGGATCGCGCGGCGCGCCACTTTGTCTTCGTAGGCCGGGCCAATGCCCTTGCCCGTGGTGCCGATCTTCGCATCGCCACGCTTGGCTTCACGCGCCAGGTCGATCGCGGTGTGGTAAGGCAGGATCACGGGCGCCGCGTCCGACACTTTCAGGCGCGAGGCGACTTCGACGCCGACAGCTTCGAGCTTGTCGATTTCGCGCAGCACGTCAGGCACGGAAACGACCACGCCGTTACCGATGTAGCAGGCGACGCCTGGACGCATGATGCCCGAGGGGATCAGCTGCAGCGCGGTTTTCACGCCGCCGATGACCAGCGTGTGGCCTGCATTGTGGCCGCCCTGGAAGCGCACCACACCTTGGGCGTGATCGGTCAACCAGTCGACGATCTTGCCTTTACCTTCATCGCCCCATTGGGTGCCGATGACAACGACGTTCTTTGCCATAATTTTCTTTGACATCACTTAACCTAAGTTTTTAAGAATCCAGCTACTACCATTATCGGCAAGTACCAGCACGCGATCGCACTCGAACTCGTCTTGTTCATTACTGTGACCCGGCATATTCTGGATCACGACCTCGCCCGCCTTGCGCAACTCGGCGATTTTTTCCTTCAATTCTGGCGCGCTGCCCCATGGGGCGCGGATCGAATGCTTCCGTTCCGCCGTTGGCAGCAGGCGCGCCAGTTCGCGCAAATCGAGCGAGAAGCCGGTCGCGGGACGTGCCCGGCCGAACGCTTCGCCGACGTGGTCATAACGGCCGCCGCGCGCAACCGCGTTCGGCAAGCCAGGTACATACAGCGCAAACATCGCGCCACTTTCATATTGGTAGCCGCGCAGGTCGGCCAGGTCGATCGCCACTTCGGCGCGGCCCAGGGCCGATCCTGCCAGCGCGGCCAGTTCGGCCAGCGCCTTGAGCACGCCCGGCAGCGGCGGCAGCACTTCGCGCGCACGCGCCAGCACGTCGATGTCGCCGTACAGGTTCGGCAAGGCCAAGAGCGCCTCGCGCGTGACGGCATCGTAGGATGCGGTCAGGGCGCGCAGGCCCGGCGCATCTTTCGCGCGCAGCAGGATGTACAGCGCAGCTTCGTCGCGCACGGCGGCGGCGTCTTGCGCAATGATAGCGCGCAACAGGCCGACGTGCGACAAATCCAGGCGGACGCTGTCGAAACCGGCCAGTGCCAGCGAAGCGAGCGCCAGTTCCTGGATCTCGGCATCCGCTTCCAGGCCGGCGTGGCCATAGATTTCGGCGCCGATCTGCAGCGGTTCGCGGGTGGCGTGCAAGCCCGACGGACGGGTATGCAGCACGCTGCCGGCGTAGCACAGGCGGGTCACGGTGGCACGGTTCAGCAGGTGGGCGTCGATGCGCGCCACTTGCGTCGTCATGTCGGCGCGCAGGCCGAGCATGCGGCCAGACAGCTGGTCGACCAGTTTGAACGTGCGCAGGTCGGTATCCTTGCCAGCGCCAGTCATCAGCGATTCCAGATACTCGAGCAGCGGCGGCATCACCAGTTCATATCCGTACAGACGGAAATTATCCAGCATGAGGCGGCGCAGCTCTTCGATCTTGCGCGCTTCCGACGGCAGAACATCGGCAATATTTTCGGGCAAAAGCCAATTCGGCATGAGGGAGCGAGATACGGAAGAAAGTTGAAAAATGCATCATGCGAGGCAGCGGCGGGCGAGCCAGGCAAGAGGCCGAACCTGATATTTTACGCGAAAACACGGGCCTTTAGGGATAAGTTGTCCGAAACGCTGCCGCGCAGCCCTAAAAACACCGCATTTTACGCCTTCCCGCAACAACCTGACGGGCACAAAAAAACGGGGCCGGCAATGACGCCGGCCCCGCTCATGCTGCACCCGGTCTTGCGGCCGGGGGCAGTCCCGATGCTGTCTTACTTCTTGGACGGAGCGGCCGTGCCGTTACCCTTGAAGTACTTGAAGAATTCCGAACTCGGATCGACCACCATCACGTCGCCCTTGTCCTTGAAGGTGGCGCGGTAGGCTTCCAGGCTACGGTAAAACTTGTAGAACTCCGGATTCCGGCCAAACGCTTCCGCATAGACCTGCGACGCCTTGGCGTCGCCCTCGCCGCGGATCTTCTCGGCTTCGCGGTACGCTTCGGCCAGGATCACCGTGCGCTGCTTGTCGGCGTCGGCGCGGATTTTCTCGGAGTCGGCCGAACCGGTCGAACGCAGCTCGTTGGCCACGCGCACGCGCTCGGACTTCATGCGCTCATACACCGAGTTGTTGATCTGCTCGACGTAATCGACGCGCTTCAGGCGCACATCGACGATGCCCACGCCGATGGCCTCGGCCTCGGCCGCCACCTTGGCCTTGATCGCCTGCATCACCTTGCCACGCTCGCCCGAGATCACTTCGCGCACCGTGCGCTTGGTGATTTCATCATTCAGCGCGGCCTTGACGATTTGCGACATGCGGTTGCGGGCGCGGCTTTCATCACCGCCAAAGCTGCGGAAATATGTCTTCGGATTGACGATGCGCCACTTCACATAGGCGTCGACGAGGATATTCTTCTTCTCGGCCGTGATGAAGCGCTCCGGTTCCGGCGTGTCGAGCGTCAGGATGCGCTTGTCCAGGTAGATGACGTTCTGGAACGGCGGCGGCAGCTTGAAGTACAAGCCAGGTTCGCTGATCACGTCCTTGACTTCGCCAAGGGCGAAGACGACCGCATACTTACGCTGATCGACGACAAACACGGTCGAGGAAAGGAGCATGATCGCGATAAAGCCCGCGATCAGGGCGGCTACGATACGGTTCATTAGCGGCTCTCCCGTTCACGCGAAGAGCGGCTGTCGCGACGCGAATTGACTTCTACTGTCTGCATGGCTTCCTGTGGAATTACGGTATTGGCTGCGGGTGCGGCCGCTGCGGCGCGCGCTGCCGCGGCCGAGGCGTCCGACGCCGCCTGCTGGGCGATCAACTTGTCGAGCGGCAGATACAGCAGATTGCTGCCCGTCTTCGCGTCAACCATGACCTTGCTGGCACTGCTGAACACTTGCTGCATCGTTTCCAGGTACATGCGGTCGCGCGTGACGGCCGGCGCCTTCTGGTACTCGACCAGCACCTGCTTGAAGCGCGACGCATTACCTTCGGAGTTCTCGGTCACCATGGCCCGGTAGGCCTCGGCTTCCTGCACCAGGCGGAATGCTGCGCCGCGTGCTTTCGGAATGACGTCATTGGCGTAGGCCTGGCCTTCATTCTTCTGGCGCTCACGGTCCTGGCCTGCCTTGACGGCATCGTCGAAGGCGGCTTGCACCTGCTCCGGCGGCTGCACGGCCTGCATCGTCACGTTATTGATCAACACGCCAGCCTTGTAACCTTCAAGAATCTGCTGCATCAATTTTTGCGTGTCAAAGGCCACTTTTTCGCGGCCTTCATACAGCACGAAGTCCATCTTGCTGCGGCCCACCACTTCGCGGATCGCCGTCTCGGCGACTTGGCGCAAGGTGTCTTCCTGGTCGCGCAGGCTGAACAGCCATTCCACCGGATCTTTCAAGGTGTACTGCACCGCGAACTGGATGTCGATGATGTTTTCATCGTCCGTCAGCATCAGCGACTCGCTGGCCTGCTTGTTGCGCAGCGACGTGCGATAGCCGACTTCCACCGTGCGCACCTGCGACACGTTGACGGTTTCATCGGTCTGGAACGGATACGGCCAGCGCCAGTTGAGACCGGCCGGCGCCGTGCGCGTGTATTGGCCAAACGTCAGCACGACGCCGCTCTGGCCCTCTTGCACGATGAAGGCGCCGCTGGCGAGCCAGATGAAGACGGCGATCACGCCGACCACGCCGGCGGTGATGCCTGCGCCCTTCATGTCGGGACGCGGACCACCGCCGCCGTTGTTATTGCCGCCGTTGTCGGGACGGTTCTTCTGTCCGAAAAAAGCGTTCAGGCGCTGATTGAAATCGCGCCACAACTGATCGAGGTCCGGCGGACCTTCGCCGGGCTTTTTGCCTTCTTGGGCTTTCTTGCCGTCGTCCTTGCGATTGCCCCAGCGGGGATCGTTCAGGGACAACTTCAAGCCTGTTTTTTTGAGTAGGGAGACAAGCATAACTATCGTGTTCCGACTTGGGAGTGGGTGGAAATCCTATCGTCCTCGCCAGGCTCTTTGTCCTGGTCCGGGGCGGCGCCATCGTGCTGGTCGTACTGACCGTCAAACTGATCTTCCTGCGGTGCTTCATCGTTCTGATACAGGTGGGCCGAACGAGGCGCCTTCCTGGCCATCTCGACAATCGCATCGCGCAGCAGGTCGAGCCCACTGCCCTTCTGCGCACTGACGAACACGCGACTGATCGTAGCATATTCATCGCGCTCCACCGAAGGCTCCAGCCCGGCCGCATCGATCTTGTTCCACACGAGGATTTGCGGAATATGATCGGCGCCAATCTCTTTCAAGACCAGGTTGACCTGCTCGATCTGCTCCATGCGCACCGGCGACGCGGCGTCGACGACGTGCAGCAGCAAATCGGCATGAATGGTTTCTTCGAGCGTGGCGCGGAAGGCGGCCACCAATTGGTGCGGCAATTCGCGCACGAAGCCGACCGTGTCGGAGATCACCACGTTGCCCACTTCCTGCCCCAGGTAAACCCGGCGCGAGGTGGTGTCGAGCGTGGCGAACAACTGGTCGGCGACATACACGCCGGCCTTGGTCACGGCATTGAACAGGGTCGACTTGCCGGCATTGGTATAGCCGACCAGGGACACCGAGAATGTGTGATTGCGGCCGCGCGCGCGGCGCTGCGTTTCGCGTTGCTTGTGCAGCTTTTCCAGACGGGCGCGCAAGGCCTTGACGCGGTCGCCGATCAGCCGGCGGTCGGTCTCGAGCTGCGTCTCGCCGGGACCGCGCAAGCCGATACCGCCCTTTTGCCGTTCAAGGTGGGTCCAGCCGCGGATCAGGCGCGTGGCCAGATGCTGCAGCTGCGCCAGCTCGACTTGCAGCTTGCCCTCGTGGCTCTTGGCGCGCTGCGCAAAGATGTCGAGAATCAGGCTGGTACGGTCGAGCACGCGCACATTCAGACGCTTTTCCAGATTGCGCTGCTGGGCAGGCGAGAGGGCATGGTTGAAGATGACGATTTCCAGGCCATCGTTGACGACGACGTCGCCAATTTCATCGGCCTTGCCGCTGCCGACGAAATACGCGGAATCGGGACTGGAACGCTTGGCCGTGATGGTGGAAATCGGGTCTGCGCCAGCCGAACGCGACAACAGCATGAGTTCCTCCATGCTGGCGGCGAAGTCGCTGTGACCGAAGTCAACTCCGACTAGTGCCGCGCGCATGATGGCATCTGATGAGTTGCGGCGGACGCCGACGCCGATGCAAACGCATCAGCGCCGCTGGCGCGGACGGGGGCGATGGAGGGTGAAAGGCGCTGGGCCGTCAAGCTCAACGCTTTACTCCGCTTCAGATTCAATATTGAGATTGACGGCACGGGCCGGCACCACTGTCGAGATGGCATGCTTGTACACCATCTGTGTCACCGTATTGCGCAGCAATACGACATATTGATCAAACGATTCGATATGGCCCTGCAATTTAATGCCATTGACCAGGTAGATCGAGACAGGAACATGCTCTTTGCGTAATGCATTGAGGAATGGGTCTTGTAACAGTTGCCCTTTGTTGCTCATAACAGCTCCGTTGTTTATGTTGTTGTGTAAGAATTGGAGGCGACTCGCTTGATTTCAAGTGCTCTCACACCTTTCAAAGAAAGAAAGATGCGTCATAGCTACTGTAACCTGTTTTCGCGATCGCTGTCGCGCATGGCGCATTAACACTTTATTATTTCTGTGCAAAAGCCATTAATTGGCTGTCGGCGCCGCATTATCTCTGCGGCGCCTTAATATGCACTTAATTCAGCCGTTAACTATTTACTTGCTAGGCGTGCGTGCAAACGGGTTTTTACCCGTACGCAGTTCGATGCGCAGCGGCGTGCCGACCAGGGCAAACGTATCGCGGAAATGTTTTTCCAGATAGCGTTTGTACGGATCGCCAACGGCGTCGAGCGCATTGCCGTGAATAACGATCACAGGCGGGTTCATGCCGCCCTGGTGCGCATAACGCAGCTTCGGACGGATCGAGCCCTTGCGGCGCGGCTCCTGCTTCTCCACGGCCTCGATCAGGGCGCGCGTCAGCTTCGGCGTCGACAGGTCGCACATGGCGGCCGCATACGCGGCGTTGAGCGACTTCATCAGTGGGCCGATGTTGGTGCCCTTCAGCGCCGAAATGAAATGCATTTGCGCGAACGACAGGAAATCGAGCTTGCGGTCGATATCGATCTTGATTTCATCGCGCTCGTGCGATTGCAAGCCATCCCATTTATTTACGGCCACGACCAGCGCGCGGCCCGATTCCAGGATAAAGCCGGCGATGTGCGCGTCCTGCTCCGAGATATCCTGCTGCGCGTCGAGCATCAGCACGACCACGTTGGCTTCGGAAATCGACTGCAGCGTTTTCACCACCGAGAATTTCTCGATCGCTTCAAACACCTTGCCGCGGCGGCGGATACCGGCCGTGTCGATCAGGGTGTATTGCTGGCCATCGCGCTCGAACGGGATTTCGATCGAATCGCGCGTCGTGCCCGGCATGTCGAAGGCGATCACGCGCTCTTCGCCCAGCAAGGTGTTGATCAAGGTCGACTTGCCCACGTTCGGACGGCCGACGAGGGCGATCTTGATGCCGCGGTCGGTCTTTTCCAGCTCTTCAGGCTCATCCGGACGCTGCGCGAACGCCAGGTCCAGCATCACTTCGACGAGGTCGTTGACGCCGTCGCCGTGCGCCGACGAGATCGCATACGGATCGCCCATGCCCAATTCATAGAATTCGGACACGACGGCCGTGTAGCGCATGCCTTCGCTTTTGTTGACCACCAACAAGACCGGGCGGCCGCTCTTGCGCAGGAAGTCGACGATGGTCTTGTCATGCGGGGTCAGGCCTTGACGGCCGTCCACGATGAACACCACCACGTCGGCCTCGGCCACGGCCTGCTTGGTCTGCAGTGCCATCTGGTGCATGATGCCTTCCTTGGCGACGGGTTCGAAACCACCCGTATCGATGACGAGGAAGGGACGTTCGCCGACACGGCCTTCGCCATAGTGACGATCGCGCGTCAACCCAGGCAAATCCGCCACCAGCGCATCGCGCGAGCGGGTCAGACGATTGAATAAAGTCGATTTCCCAACATTGGGTCGACCTACTAGTGCAATTACCGGCTTCATTGTATTACTCGACCGCGAGAGCGGTCACTGTCCCTGATTGGGTTTGAAAAATCAAATTCGAACCGGCAACAACGGGAGCCGAAACAATCGGGCTACCGTCGGTGCTGACACGACCTATTAATGCGCCATCTTCCCGTGACAGGAAGTGGATGTAACCTTGATAGTCGCCAACGGCGACGCTGCGGCCGTAGGAGGCCGGCGTCGACAGGCGGCGGCGCGCCAGCGCCTCATTCTTCCAGGCGCTCTGGCCGCCTTCGCGGCTGAACGCCACGACGGCGCCCTGGTCATCTGCAACAAACACGAAACGCTGGTCGACGGCCACGCCCACATCGGACGAGATCGGCTTGGTCCAGCGCGGCACGCCCGTGGCGGCGTCGAAGCAGCCCGCCTTGCCCTGGTACGTGACGGCGCACACTTCGCCTTCGTACACCACCGGCGTGCCGGCGATGTCGGAGACACGCTCCAGTTCGGTAGCGCCGCGCGGTTCGCTGACGACGATCTCCCAGCGTACCACACCGGTCGCCGCCGTCAGCGCCAGCAGCTTGCCGCCAGGCTGGGCCACGTAGATGTTCGCACCGCCCAGCACCATGCCCGGCGCATTGCGCAGGGTCAATGCCGGCGTGGCGCGCTGCACCGTCCACTTGCGCTCGCCCGTCTTGGCGTCGAAGCCGACGATGCGGTTGTCGACGCTGCGTACCACGACCACGCCCTGCCCCACGACGGGCGCCGTCAATACTTCGCTGGATGCCTGCGCCTTCCACAGCTGCTTGCCATCGGCGTCAAACGCCAGCACGGCGCCCTTGGCGGCACCGACGGCCACGACCGCGCCGTCGCTGCCGGCACTTGCGGTGATATCGCTGCCGGCCTTGACGCGCCACGTTTCACGGCCGCTGGCCGCATCCAGGCGCGCCAGCGCGCCATCGGCGCTGACCACGTACAGGCTGTTGCCGGCCAGCGCAGGCGTAAACGCGTACACGCCGGCCTTGCCAATCGAATACTTCCAGGCGTCGCGCACGGCGATGCTCGATTTTAACTCGACCAGCTTGGCCGGTTCGACTTTCGGATCTTTCGAAGCGAACGGGTTCCACGACGAGCAACCGGCCATCAGGGCCAACAGACTTGCAGCTACCAGCTTTTCAGTGACACGCATAAGTGTTATCCAACCTTTTTCTTGTACTTGTAAGGGCAAGGCAGGCGGCGCATAACGCCGCCCGGCCACGCCATCAGTGTTCCTGTCAGGCGGCAGCCTTGTCAGCCTTGGCTTTGTCTTCCGGCACCGTACCACCGATCGCTTCCAGTTTGACCTGGATCAGTTGACGGCCTGGATTGTTCTTGTCCGTCGCAGCCAATGCGGCCAGGTAGGCCGTGCGGGCATCGGCCAGCTTGTTTTGCGCCACCAGGATGTCGCCCTTGCGGTCGGCCACGGCGCCGGCAAATTGCGCCACGGAAGCCGTTGCCAGCACTTTCAGCGCTTCATCGTAGGCTTTTTCATCCAGCAGGACGCCGGCCAGGCGCAGCTTGGCGATGGACTTGTACTCTTCCGTGCCATGCTCGGCCACCCATTGCAGCTGGGTCTTGGCCGTTTTCAGGTCGTTCGCGTCGAACGCCACCTTGGCCGCGGCCAGGGCGCTCATCTGTGCATACGCCGTGCCGCTGAAACGCGACTGCATGTCGCCGGCCGCGCGCATCACCTTGGCCGTATCCTTGGCGGCGATGGCGTTTTGCAATTCGTCGTACAACTGGCCCGCTTGCGCAGCCTGCGTGCGCTGGTAGTACTGCCAGCCAGCCCAGCCGCTGTAGCCTGCCAGCGCCACGATCAGGACCCAGGAGGTCAGATTGCCATTGCGCTGCCACCAGGCTTTGAGGGTTGCCAGTTGTTCTTGTTCTTCGTGATCGTATGCCATGGGTCGTCAGATTTAATGAGTAGTTGATCGAGGGTAGAACGGTCTTGCTGCAAATCAGTGGTGATGATGCACGTGGCCGCCAGGACCGTGGTCATGGCCGCAATCGTGGTCGCCGATGATCTGGTCCACCACGTAATCGACGACATCGTCGAACGGCACCGTGTTCTGCTGCGCGCCGGCATCGGCTTCGCGCATGGCTTTCACCGTCGCGACGTTGTTGGCGATTTCATCATCGCCCATGATTACGGCAAACGCCGCACCGCTGGCATCGGCCTTTTTCATTTGCGTCTTGAAGCTGCCGCCACCGTTGCTCGCTGCGCAATGTAGCACAACGTCCAGGCCCGCATCGCGAATCCGCTCTGCCAGCACGAACGCTTGCAAGCCTGCCTGCTCGCCCTGGTGCACCAGGTAGACGTCGCACTGGGCTGGCTGTTCCGGCTCGGCCGCGTCCTTCATCAGCAGCACCAGGCGTTCGACGCCCATGCCGAAGCCGACTGCTGGCGTCGATTTGCCGCCGAACATTTCCACCATGCCGTCATAACGGCCGCCCGCGCACACCGTGCCTTGCGCGCCCAGCTTGTCGCTGACCCACTCGAACACCGTGCGGTTGTAGTAATCGAGGCCGCGCACCAGGCGTGGGTTGATGGTGAACGGGATATTGTTGTGATTCAAGATCTTCTGCACGCCGTGGAAGTGGGCCAGCGATTCCTCGCCCAGGTAGTCCAGCAGCTTCGGCGCGCCATTGACCAGATCCTGCATGGCAGGATTCTTGGTATCCAAAATGCGCAGCGGATTGCTGTGCAGGCGGCGCTTGGCTTCCTCGTCGAGCAGCTCGCTGTGGCTTTCCAGGTAGGCGATCAGGTCGGCGCGGTGGCGCAGGCGCTCTTGCGCGTCGCCGATCGAGTTCAGTTCCAGACGGATACCTTCCAGGCCCAGGTCATCCCACAGGCGGCGCGACAGCATGATGATCTCGGCGTCGATATCCGGGCCCGTGAAACCGATGGCTTCCACGCCGAACTGGTGGAACTGGCGGTAGCGGCCCTTCTGCGGGCGCTCGTGGCGGAACATCTGGCCCTTGTACCACAGGCGCTTCGGACCTTCGTACACCAGGTTGTGCTCGACGACGGCGCGCACCACGCCGGCCGTGCCTTCAGGGCGCAGGGTCAGATTGTCGCCGTTCATCGAATCGGTGAACGAATACATTTCCTTTTCCACGATATCGGTCACGGCGCCGATGGCGCGCGCAAACAATTTCGTTTCTTCCACGATCGGCGTGCGGATCTGCTGGAAACCGTAGCTTTGCAGCACGGATTGCGCCGTGTTTTCAAACAATTCCCACAGCGGAGCGTCGGCGGGCAGGATATCGTTCATGCCTTTGACGGCAGTGATCTTGTCGAGTTTTTTATTTTCGGACATAGTGTTCTTCTTTACTTTTTTATCGGATCAGGCTCAGACGGCAACCGTGTTTCCATAGTGACTCTGTACATACTTCAAGACGATGTCCTGGAATTCCTCGACGATGCGTTCGCCGCGCAGGGTGACGACTTTTTCGCCGTCGACAAACACGGGGGCGGCTGGGGACTCGCCCGTGCCGGGCAGGCTGATGCCGATGTTCGCATGCTTCGATTCGCCGGGGCCGTTGACGATGCAGCCCATGACGGCCACGTTCATCGCTTCCACGCCCGGATACGATTTTTTCCACTCCGGCATCTGCTCGCGCAGATACGTCTGGATGTTGTCGGCCAGTTCCTGGAAGGTGGTCGACGTCGTGCGGCCGCAACCGGGACAGGCAATGACCATGGGCGCAAACTTGCGCAAGCCCATGGTTTGCAGGATTTCCTGGCCGACGATGACTTCACGCGTACGGTCGCCGCCCGGTTCGGGCGTGAGCGAAATGCGGATGGTGTCGCCGATGCCTTCCTGCAGCAGCACGGCCAGGGCCGCCGTCGAGGCGACGATGCCCTTGCTGCCCATGCCCGCTTCCGTCAAGCCCAGGTGCAGCGGATAGTCGCAGCGCTGCGCCAGTTCGCGGTACACGGCGATCAGGTCCTGCACGCCCGAGACCTTGCACGACAGAATGATCTTGTCGCGGCCCAGGCCCAGTTCTTCGGCGCGCACGGCGTTTTCAATGGCCGACGTCACCAGCGCTTCATACATGACGGCTTGCGCCGGCCACGGTTCGGCGCGGCCCGCGTTTTCATCCATGATGCGCGCCAGCAAGGCTTGATCGAGGCTGCCCCAGTTCACGCCGATGCGCACCGGCTTGTCGTAGCGGCAAGCCGCTTCGATCATTTGCGCAAATTGCGTGTCGCGCTTGGCGCCCTTGCCCACGTTGCCCGGATTGATGCGGTACTTCGACAGCGCGCGCGCGCAATCGGGGTAGTCGTTGAGCAGGGTATGACCGTTGTAGTGAAAATCGCCCACCAGCGGCACGTCGATGTCCATCTTGTCGAGCTGCTCGCGGATGTACGGGACGGCCGCGGCCGCTTCCGGACGGTCCACCGTCAGGCGCACCAGTTCCGAACCGGCACGCGCCAGTTCCTTGATCTGGATCGCCGTGCCGATGGCGTCCGCCGTATCCGTGTTCGTCATCGACTGCACCACCACGGGGGCGTCGCCGCCCACCCAGATCTGGCGCTGGCCGTGCGCGATCAGCACCTTGCGGCTGTCGCGGCGGCCGGATGGACCGGAGCCGATCGCTGTTTTCGAGGTAGCCATAATATTATCTTCTGAATTTGCTTGAACGGTTACTGCAATTATTTGATGCTGACGCGCGAGATCGTGCCACCGGCAACGGTCGGCAGCTCCAGCTTGGCGCCGCGCAGAGTTGCCTGCACCACACCGGGCTTGCCCACCACCAGAGTGGCCGGACCCGTGATATCGAACGTTTCCGTGCTGCCCGCCTTGACCATGCGCGAAATCAGCGGCGCGCTGCCAGGGCGGCGGATTTCCACCCAGGAATCCTGCTCCACCTTCAGCACCAGCGCATTTGCGCCCACGGCAGGGGCGGCAGCAGGCGGCGTGACGGCAGCCGTCGAGGCAGTCGCCGGGGCTGGCACGGCCGCTGGCGGCACGGCGGCGGCCGGCGCCGGAGCGATGGCGGAGGCCGGTGCGCCCGTCTGCGTATCGTTGCCTGGCGGCGGCGGCACGGAAATCAGGGGCACGGACGGCGACTGCACGGGCGTCAAGTCCTGGCCCGGCTTGATCAGGGTCGTTTCCACGGGCCCCACTTCCGCATGCGATGTTTCTTTCCCGGCTTGCGAGGACAGCAGGCTGGCCGGCACGTAGCCGAGTTTATACGCGCCAAAGGCGGCCGCCACGACGACGGCCACGGCGCCGGCAATCCACAGGGGAGTCTGGTTCGAGGAGCGCTGCGTCATCGAGGGGAAGCGCGATTCGGAAAACGTGGCGGAAATTTCACGCCGCACGGGCGCGGCCGGGTCTTGCGCCGGCGCCGGGTGGACTTCGATCATGGCCACCAGCGGCGCCGCGTCGAGGCGCACCACCTTGGCGTAGGCGCGCACGAAACCGCGCACCACAGCCAGGTTCGGCAAGGCCGCCATGTCGCCCTCTTCCAGCGCGATCACCTGGCGCGGCGCCAGCTTGAGCTGGTCGGCCACCTGCTCTACAGGCCAGCCCAGCGCTTCGCGCTGCGCCTTCAACTGTGCCCCTGCCAACGCAAGATTGCCCTGGGGCTGCTGCTGAGGCGTTTCTGCCCACTCTGAATTCATTGGTATCCCTGTCTCACTCATCAAACGCCCCATTTTGATAAGCAGCATATTCGGGGGAGCCGGAATGGTGGTTGCGCAAATGCGCCCCCAGGCCAGCTTCCGCACCCGCATCCCCGAGCTTATGCTGCACCTTGATCCCGAGCCACAGCACATCGGCCGTCTGGCTCTCCATTGTCGCTACTTTACCGAGCCGCTCAAGGTAATGAGCCGCTTGCCGGTAGTCTTGCTGTTGGTAATACACGCGCACCAGGCCGGCATAGGTGATTGCCGCGCCAGGTGCGATGCGCTCCGCCTTGAGCCAGTAGCTGGCGGCGCGCGGGTAATCTTTCATGACCAGGCTGCACGCGGCCGCATTATGCAGCGCCAGTTCGGGCGTGCCATAGGCGGCATCTTGCAATGCGGCATCAAAATACGCCAGCGACTGCGCCTCGCGCCCGGTCTGGCACAGAAACAGGCCATAATTATTGCTCAACTCGGGATTGTGGGGCGCAAGGCGCAATGCGTAAAGAAAATCTTTTTCAGCAGCGACAGGTTGGCGCAGAGCGGCAAAAATCAGGGCGCGCATGCCGCGCACCTGCGCGTTGCCCGGCACCAGCTGGACCGCCTGCTCCGCTTCGGCCAACGCCACCACAAACTGGTCTTGCATATAATAGGCGCTGGCCAGCTGCAAGCGCAAGGCGGCGCGCTGCTCGACAGATGCGGCTTGCTCCTTGTCCGCGGTGGAAGCACAGCCGGCCAGCAGCACGCCCAGGCTGACAACAGCCGCGGCAAGTACGCCAGGATAAGCCATGCCTCCCCGCATCAGGAGCGGATCTCCACGATCTTGCCGAAATTGGCGCCAAATTTCTGTTGATACTCAGTCATCTTTTCCATGCGTTCCTGCACCCGGGTGCGGTCCTTGACTTCGCCGGCCAACTGGCCGCAGGCCGCATCGATATCGTCGCCGCGCGTCTTGCGCACGGTGGTGATGATGCCGCCATCCATGAGTACTTGGGCAAAGGCCTTGATGCGCGGGTTTTTCGAGCGGAACAGGCCCGACTCGGGGAACGGGTTGAACGGGATCAGGTTGAACTTGCAGTTCACGCCGAACTCGCGGTCTTGCACCAGCGCCAGCAGTTCACGCGCGTGCTCGTCGCTGTCATTGACGCCGTCGAGCATGCAGTATTCGAAGGTAATGAAATCGCGCGGCGCGAATTCCAGGTAGCGCTTGCAGGCCGCCATCAATTCCTTCAGCGGGTATTTCTTATTCAGTGGAATCAGCCCGTCGCGCAGGGCGTCGTTCGAGGCGTGCAGCGAGACGGCCAGAGCCACCGGCACTTCCTGCGACAGCTTGTCCATCATCGGCACGACGCCCGACGTCGACAGGGTCACGCGGCGGCGCGACAGGCCGTAGGCGTTGTCGTCGAGCATCAATTTCAGGGCCGTGACGGTCGGTTCAAAGTTCAGCAGGGGCTCGCCCATGCCCATCATGACCACGTTGGTGATCTGGCGTTCGCCTTTCGGGCCCGGCTCGATGCCCTTGGTGCGGCGCAATTCGAATTCCGCCATCCACAGCTGGCCGATGATCTCGCCAACACTGAGGTTGCGGTTGAAGCCCTGCTTGCCCGTCGAGCAGAAACGGCAGTTCACGGCGCAGCCGGCCTGGGTCGAGATGCACAGGGTGCCGCGGTTTTCTTCCGGAATGAACACGGTTTCCACGGCATTGCCATTGCCCACGTCAACCAGCCACTTGCGCGTGCCGTCCGTCGACGTGTGGTCGCTGATGATGGCCGGGGCGCGCACTTCGGCGCGCGTGGCCAGCTTGTCGCGCAGCGACTTGGCCAGGTCCGTCATGGCGTCGAAATCGGAAGCGCCGAACTGATGTATCCAACGTTGCAATTGTTTCGCACGAAACGGTTTCTCTCCCAACTCGGCGCAGTAGGCGATGAGTTGCGCGGGATCGAGGTCCAGCAAGTTGGTGAGGGTCGTCGTATTCATGATCTTGTCTATTCTAAAAATCCGTCCCCGCGCGCATCCGGAGCGAAAACTCCACAGCGCAGCGGGAACAGGGGGTGATAAGTTATTTCACAGATAACGCCAGGAAATAACGTTATCTAAGGCAATTAAGCCTTCAGTTCTGGGAAAAAGTAAGCGATTTCCACTTTAGCAGCTTCGACAGCGTCGGAACCGTGTACGGCGTTAGCGTCGATCGAATCGGCGAAATCGGCGCGGATCGTGCCTTTTTCTGCTTTCTTCGGATCGGTCGCGCCCATCAGGTCACGGTGGGCCAGAACGGCGTTTTCGCCTTCCAGAGCCTGGATCATGACTGGACCGGAAACCATGAAGTCGACCAGATCCTTGAAGAAACCGCGTTCTTTGTGCGCTGCGTAGAAGCCTTCAGCTTGTTCGCGCGACAGTTGGGTCATGCGTGCTGCAACGATTTTCAGGCCAGCGTTTTCAAAACGCGAGTAGATTTGACCGATTACGTTTTTTGCAACTGCGTCTGGTTTGATGATCGACAGGGTGCGTTCGATTGCCATGTGTGAAAACTCCAATAAAAAGTAAGGTTTAAAACGGTAAATTGAGAACTCAATCAACCTTTGATTTTACCATACTCCACCCCATATCACCCAGACAGGCAGGGGGCATCTTGCCGCCCGGCCTCTGTTTAATGAAATCTTAAGCTGCTTTTTTGGCAAATTCCGGCCCCCATGCTATCCTTGGGTAAAGCAGTAATTTGAATTGACAACACGGAGGCACTATGAATCAGAACATGCAACGCACCTTTGACCTGTCGGGGGGCATGCAGCAAGTCCGCCACCAGGTCTTGCGCAACACTTACTGGCTGCTGGCGCTGTCCATGATCCCGACCGTGCTGGGCGCCTTCATCGGCGTGCAAATGCATTTGCCGATGCTGACCGGCGGCATGGGCTTCATCATCTTCATGGCCGTCGCATTCGGCTTCATGTACGCGATTGAAAAGACCAAGAACTCGGGCCTCGGCGTCGCCGTCCTGCTGGGCTTTACCTTCTTCATGGGCCTGATGCTCACGCCTATCCTGACGCGCACGCTCGGCTACTCGAACGGCGGCATGCTGATCATGACGGCATTCGGCGGCACGGCCACCATCCTGGCCGTAATGGCGACGATCGCCACGGTCTCGAAACGCGACTTCTCGGCCATGGGCAAATGGCTGTTCGCCGGCGTGATCGTGCTGATCCTTGCATCGGTGGCGAACATCTTCCTGGGACTGTCGGCACTGTCGATCGTGATTTCCATGGTTGCCATCGCCATCTTCTCGGCCTACATCCTGTATGACGTGCAGCAAATCATCAACGGCGGCGAGACCAACTACATCTCGGCCACCCTGCGCATCTACCTGGACGTATATAACATCTTCACCAGCCTGTTGTCCTTGCTGGGCTTCGCCGGCGGCAGCCGCGACTAAACGCTGCGCTCATGCGCATGAGCAGGACAAAAAAAGCCGACCCTCGGGTCGGCTTTTTTACGTCTGTCGAACCTACTTGATTCTCTCCGCCACCTCGAGCAAGCAGGCGCGGGCCCGGTCGAGTGTCGGATTGTCGCGCTGGGCCGCGTAGACGGCGTAGGCGGAATGCGAGAATTCGGGCGCGTCGCGCACGCGGTGCAGCAAGCCCGCATCAAGATAGGGTTGCGCGCTGCCGATGCGGAAATAACTGGCGCCGCCCACTTCCAGCAAGTAGACGAGGGCCAGCGGCCCCAGCGAGATCGACACGGGCGGGCTGCTCAGCTCCGGGTAGGCCGCCTGGTGATTGGCGGCGAAGCTGGGCCCCCAGTCCACATACACATACGTATCGGCATGCATCTGCCCATCGGCGCGCGTGGTCACCATCACGAGCTTTTCCTCGGCCAGCAGTTCGCTGGCCAGGCCCGGACGCTGGGGCGGGTTGTACAGTACGGCAAGGTCGAGCGAACCGTCATGCACGGCGTCAAGCAAGCGCGCGGGGTTGTCGACCTCGGCACGCAAGGCGATCTCGGGACAGTCGCGGCTCATGCGTATCAGCCAGTCACCCAGCAGCGGCGGCCACAAGCTCAATTCGCAGCCGATGCTGACGGCGTCGTCGCGCCCCGGCGGCAAGGCCACCTGGTGGCGCGCCCGCTCCCACACCTGCACCATGGTGGCCGCGTGGCGCATGAAGCGCTCGCCAGCCGACGTCAGGCGCGCGCCCGCCTTGTTGCGCACGAACAGCTGGCGCCCCAGCTGCTGCTCCAGGGTGCGGATGCGGGCGCTGACGGCCGTCTGCGTCACGTGCATGCGTTCGGCCGCCATGATGAAGCTGCCGCAGGACGCCACTTCGAGGAAGGTCCGCGCTTGATTGATATCCATCAGTCCATGATATCAGCTGACACGATCATACCCTCCCAGCACACCCTGCTTAGACAGCACCCACTGCCACAGCTGCAGGTCGCGCGCGCGGAAGGCGCCCGCGCAGGACAGCAAATAATACGACCACATGCGGTGGAAGCGCTCGCCCAGCCGGGCGGCAAAGCGCGGCCAGGCCAGCTCAAATTTGGCGTGCCAGGCCATCAGGGTCTTGTCGTAGTCGGCGCCGAAGTTGTGCAAGTCCTCGGCAACGAACAGATCGTCCATGGCGTCGCCGATCTGGCCGATCGACGGCAAGTCGCCATTCGGGAAAATGTATTTGTCGATCCACGGGTCGCACGTGGAATGGCGCTTGTTTTTGCCTATCGTGTGCAGCAGGAACAGGCCGTCGTCTTCCAGGCAGCGGTGCGCCACTTCCATGAAGGTGCGGTGGTTCTTGTGCCCCACGTGCTCGAACATGCCGATGCTGACGATGCGGTCGAATTTTTCATCGGTGTCGCGGTAATCCTGCAGGCGGAAGTCCAGCTGTTCGCCGCCCGGCATGGCGCGCGCATAGGCTACCTGCTCTTGCGAGATCGTCACGCCCACGCATTGCACCTGGTATTTTTCCGCCGCATAGCGCATGAAACTACCCCAGCCGCAGCCGATGTCGAGCACGCGCATGCCCGGCTCCAGGCGCAGCTTGCGACAGACCAGGTCGAGCTTGGCCTCCTGTGCCTCGGCCAGGTTGCTGGCATCCTTCCAATAGCCGCAGGTATACGTCATGCGCGGATCGAGCATGGCCGCATAGAAGGCGTTGCCCAGGTCGTAGTGCTCCTTGCCCACCATCCAGGCGCGGCGCTCCGTCTGCAGGTTGAACAGGCGCGCGGTCAGGGCGTGGAACGCCAGGCGCATGGGGCGCACGTCGTCGGCCACCCGGGCGCGCAGCAGATGGCAAAAGAATTCGTCGAGCTGCTGAGCATCCCAGTCGCCGTCCATGTAGGCTTCGCCCAGGCCCAGGTTGCCGCTGGCGAAGGCGCGCGCCGGTACGCCCGGTTTGCGCAGCTGCATGTCCCAGGCGGCGCGGCCATTCAGATGGATGTCGGCCCTGGCCAGCAATTCGGCCGCTTCGCGGGTCAGCCGCGTGTCGAGCCCAAGTTCGGCACTACCTGCTGCTTGCTGTAACTGTGTCATTTGCTGCGTGTTCATGCCCTGCCGCCTCCAGATGTTGTCGGTGCTGGCGCCGCGCCAGCCATCAAATTATCCGCCCGCCATGAGCATCTGGATAATGAAACATCGTGGCCATTCATATCAAAATAATTGCTTCAAAATGATTTTAATCAATTATTTTACGGAAATATCTTATACAAGAAGCGCACCGCAGCATGAAAAAAGCCGCCCATAAGGCGGCTGTTCGCGGCATCTTGGCCCCGCCATCAGAAGTCGTGATTCGATGGATACTTGCTGTAAAAATCGTTATCCCATTTGAAATTGGTAAACGCCACCGTCATCGATACGTCGAGCGCTTCGACGAAATGCCAGCAGCCGACGGGCAAGAACAGGATCTCGCCCGGCGCCAGCACGCATTCGCGCACCTGCACGTCGGCCATCAGCGGATAGCGCCGCAGGTCGATGTCGCGCCCGTCGACGGGCGTAAAACAGTGGCGCTGGTTGTATACGCGCGCCACCTCGCAGGCAGCCATGATGCGCAGCCGCTTGCGCCCTTTGACCTGGGCCATGAAGTTGTTCGTCAAGTCGTGGTGGAATGGCGTCACCGTGCCGGCCGGGCCGAACCACAGAAAGCCCGTGGGGCCGCCATCCTGCTTCAGGTATTCGGGCAGCTGGCCGATATCGTCCCACAGCTCGCGCAGGGCTTGCCGGTTCTGCGAATTGTTATTCGCCGTCATGTAGAAATCGTTGGTCGCACCGCTGCCCTCGACCAGGCTGGCGTACTCGCCAAAGGCCATCTTGCGCTTGTGGGCCACGCTGTTCATCTCGTACTGATCGTCCGTTTCGCGGCCGAACTGCACTTCCACCTCACGCTGCGCATAATGCGCGCGGAAATAGGCGGGGCTCCACTTGGCCATGGCGGGCCAGTCGTCCATCATGCCCGTGATGATGACGGGCTGGTTGGTGGAGTAATACTCGTCCAGGAATTCCTGCGCAGAGAGCTTGTCGCGGCGCGGAATTTCGGGGTCGCGCAGCTGGTTCAGCTTGCGCTGGATATCGATCACCCAGTCGCGCTTGGCCAAGCGGTTCGACAGGCGCACGGCACCGGCAAGATACGGGCTTTGCAGCGCCAGCTCGATTTCGCGGCGCGCCAGGGGCTCCGCGATGCCCGCCTTTTGCAGCACCGGCATCAGCGCCGACGGATCGCTGCCCAGCATGAGGTTTTCCGCGATCCAGCTGCGCCACTCGCGGCTCAGCTCCTGTTCCGGCTGCTGTTCTTTCTGCTTGACTCCGAATGTCGATACCGCCGCCATCGCCCGTCTCCTGTTTTTTCATGTGAACAAGCGGCCGGGCAGCAATGCCGCCCGGCCGCCTCCTACTCTAGCGCAGTATTACCGCACTTTCCACACCTCGGTCGCCAGCACGCCATTCGCATCGCCATCGAGTTCCCACGAGAACGCGCCGCGCAAGCCCTGGTCCTTCACGTATTTCACCTTGGTGCCGATGACGGTCGGGTCATCGTAGCTCCACCACTGGCCGCCCGCACCCGTGTACAGGTACAACTGCTTGGTCACGGGATGGTAGTTGCGCGTGCCGGACTTGGCGACGAGGATTTTATAGTCCTCGATGCCCGACTCGTACGTGCCCGGCGCCATGCCCGTGGCCGGCTGGTACAGGCCATCGCCATTCGGCCCCGGCGCCACGCCCGTCCAGCCGCGGCCATAGAACGGTATGCCCAGCAGCAGCTTGTCGCGCGGCACGCCGGCGGCAATCATGTACTGCACCGCCTTGTCGCCCACGTATTCGCGCGCCATGCCCGTCGACGGATCGGCAGGGTCGGCAAACAGCTGGGCGTTGAAGTTGGTGCTGTTTTCCCAGCCGCCGTGGAAGTCGTAGGTCATCAGGTTGATCCAGTCCATGTACTGCGAGTACAGGGCCGGTTCCGTGTTGTCGATCTTGTCCTTGCCGGCGCCGACCGCCGCCGTCAACAGGTAGCGCTTGCCGTTGGCGGCACCGAGCGCATCGAGCTGGCTGCGGAATTCCGCCATCAGCAAGGTGAAGTTGCGCTTGTCGTTGGGGCTGACCGTGTTGTACGGCTGGCCGCCGCCGACCGGATATTCCCAGTCGATGTCGATGCCGTCAAAGATATTGGCCGCCGCACCCACGCCGCCGCGACCGCCCTGCACCGGCAGATTGCCCTTGATGTAGATGTCGATGCACGAGCGCACCATCTGCTTGCGCAGCGCATCGGTGGCCGAACCGACGGAGAAGTTCTTCGACCAGCTCCAGCCGCCCAGCGAAATGAACAGCTTCAGGTTCGGGTGCGCCGCCTTCAGCTTTTTCAGCTGCAGGAAGTTGCCCGACAAGGGAGCGTCCCATGGAATGACCTGGCCATCGACGGTGCGCTTCGGCGTGCGGATGTAGTCGGCCTCCGCATCGCCGCCCGTGCCCGCGTCCGGCGCGTTCGGATTCGTCGCGCCCGGCTCGGCCTTGGTGATCATGCCGCATTCATAGCCGCCGTTTTTCGGATAAATATTGCCGAAAGCGTAATTGATGAAGGTCAGCTTGTCGGCCACGCCGCTCGTGTGCACGTTTGCCACTTCATAGTCGCGGCCATACACGCCCCACTGCGCGAAGTAGGAACCGACTTCGCGGCCCGTTGGCGTCGGTGTCGGCGTTGGTGTCGGCGTTGGTGTCGGCGTTGGAGTTGGAGTTGGAGTCGGCGTTGGTGTCGGTGTCGGCGTTGGAGTAGGTGTCGGCGTGGTGCTGCAGATCTCCTGGCTGGTCCATGGTTTGCCCGTGCCGGCGGCGCCGCTGCTGGTCGACGGGTTGTCGCCCTGCGTCCAGTAATTGGCGCGGTAATTCGTGCCCGCATAGCTGACGGTGGCGCCCGCGCTGTAGGCCGTGCCGGCCACCCAGGCCAGTGCGCACGTGCCGCCGGTTGGCGTCGGTGTCGGGGTGGGCGTTGGGGTCGGAGTTGGATTCGGCGTCGGGGTTGGTGTCGGGGTTGGTGTCGGCGTTGGGGTGGGCGTCGGCGTCGGGGTCGGCGTGGTGCCGCCGTCGCAGGTGCCGCCGGCGCTCCACAGGCTTGGCGTGGAAACGGGATTCCAACCGGAGCCCACGTGATCGGTCTGCGTTACCAGGGCCGTGTAGTTGGCACCCAGATAAGTGACCACCGTGCCGGCATTATACGTGCCGCCCTCTTGCCACGGCACGCACGCGACCACCGTGCTGGCCGCCAGCAATTGCGAGCCGCCGGGTGCGCTGGCGTCGCCGCCACCGCCGCATGCCGCCAGCACGCCACCGCTGGCCAGACATACCATCATGTTTCTGATTGTTTTTTTGAGTATTAAATTTTCCACGTTGTCTCCTGTTCAGGTTTGCAGAAATGCCACTCTGCTTCGTAAATAACTACCCTGTGATCTTGTTTTTTTGCAGTTGCAAGAACAGCATGCTGCTGAAAAAATAGGCGGTCAAGTGGTTTTGAAGTGGCATCAAAGTGAGCAATACCACTTCGAGCAGAAAGCGCAGCGGCAGGTGCGAACGGCGTGTTGTCCTACTGGACAATGAAAAAACGGCAGAGAGAGAATGGAAAAAGACGCTGGATCGGGAAAAGACAGACCAGTTTTATAACACGGCGTAAGTGGTATTGAGGTAGCTTGTTGCACCGCTGAACGCGGAAGCGGCGGGTGCCAGCCTGGCCACCCGCCGTATCAGACAGACTTACTGAGGTAAATCAAATACAGCCATCGATTCGACATGCGAGGTATGCGGGAACATGTTGACCACGCCCGCCTTGCTCAGCACATAGCCTGCTTCCAGCGCCAGGATGCCGGCGTCGCGCGCCAGGGTCGATGGACTGCACGAGACGTAGACGATGCGTTTCGGCAGCAGGTCAGGACGCACTTGCGACAGGCCGACCAGCGCCTGGCACAGGGCCATGGCGCCATCGCGCGGCGGGTCGACGAGGATGCGGTCGAACTTGCCCAGCGCGATCAGGTCGTCCGTCGTCACTTCGAACAGATTGCGTGTCGAGAACGAGGTTTTTTCCGCCAGGCCATTGGCCAAGGCGTTTTCCAGCGCCCGCTCCGTCAGCGTGGTGCTGCCTTCGATGCCGACCACTTCGCTGCCTTGCGTGGCCAGCGGCAAGGTGAAATTGCCCAGACCGCAGAACAGGTCGGCCACGCGGTCCGTCGGCTGCACTTCCAGCAAACGCAGGGCTTTCGACACCAGCACGCGGTTGATGTGGTGGTTCACTTGCGTGAAATCGACGGGTTTGAACGGCATCTTGACGCCGAATTCCGGCAGCAGGTAATGCAATTGCTTGTCGAGCGGGTAGAACGGCACGGCCGTTTCCGGACCTTTCACCTGCAGCCACCATTGGACGCCGTATTCGTCGGCGAAGGCTTTCAGTTTCGTTTCGTCGTCCGCCGTCAACGGCGCCATGATGCGCAAGACCATGGCGGTCACGTCTTCGCCGACGGCCAGCTCGATCTGCGGCATCTGGTCGAAGATCGACAGCGAAGCAATCAATCCACGCAGCGGCAGCAGCATGGCCGAGATGTGCGGCGGCAAGATTTCGCAGCTATCCATGTCGGCGACAAAGGCCGATTTCTTTTCATGGAAACCCACCAGCACGGCATCTTTCTTCTTGACGTGGCGCACGGACAGGCGCGCGCGGTAGCGGTAGCCCCAGGTCGGGCCATACATGGGACGCATGATGCTTTGCGGACGCACCTTGCCGATATGCCACAAGTTATCTTCCAGCACGCGCTGCTTGATCGCCACCTGCGCCGACGGTTCCAGGTGCTGCATCGAGCAGCCGCCGCAATTGTCGAAATGCTTGCACTTGGGCGTCACGCGCATAGCCGACTCACGGTGCAGCGCCGTCATGCGGGCCATTTCCCAGTTCTTCTTTTTCTTGAACGTCACAAAGCTGACGCGCTCGCCCGGCAATGCGCCTTCGACAAACACGACCTTGCCCGGCGAGCCGTCTTCGTTCTCAATATGGCCAACGCCACGGGCGTCCATGTCGAGCGATTTGATTTCGATGATATTTTCTTGCATAGCGATCAATAGGTAAGAGTGGGCCAGGACGCAGGGCCGCGCTGGAACTTGAAAGAATGGGGAAAGGTCAGGCGCCGCGAGCGGGGCGTATGATAGCAGATGCGGCCCCGGTAATACCGGGACCGGGTGTCCTACAATAACGAGTCGCGCACGACGCCGCGCGCGGCCATAGCCCGTTTGAGCTTGATCAGGGCTTCCTGCTGGATCTGGCGCACGCGCTCGCGCGTTACGCCCATTTCCTCGGCCAGGGTTTCCAGTGTGGCCGGATCGTCATTGTCGAGGCCGAAACGGCGCATGATGACGACGCGCTGCTTGTCGGGCAGCTTGGTCAGCCAGTCGCGCACCAGCACCGTCATTTCATGGTGTTCCGCGCGCGCGTCGGGACTGTCTTCGCTGGCGCCGGGCAGCATGTCCATCAACGACGATTGCGGATCGTTGTCGAGCGGCGCGTCAAGCGAGGTGGCGTGCTCGGACAGGGCCAGGATATCCTGCACCTCTTCCACGGGACGGCCCACGAGGTGGGCGATGTCTTCCGCCGTGGCATCCTTGCCGTCGTGGTGCTGGGCTTCCAGGTGGTATTTGCCGCGCAGGATTTGATTGAGTTCGCGCACCATGTGTACGGGCAGGCGCACCGTGCGCGCCTGGTTCATGATGGCGCGCTCGATGCTCTGACGTATCCACCAGGTGGCGTAAGTAGAGAAACGGAAACCGCGCTCGGGCTCGAACTTGTCGATGGCCCGCATCAGGCCAATGTTGCCCTCCTCGATCATGTCGAGCAGGACCACGCCGCGGTTGATGTAATGCTTGGCGATCGACACGACGAGGCGCAGGTTGTGCTCGATCATGGTTTGCCGGGCTTCGAAATTGCCCTGCTTGGCAAGGGTGGCGTAATGCACCTCTTGCGGCGCCGTCAGCAGGGGCCGCGTGCCGATCTGGTTCAGATAGTGCTGCGTGGTGTCGGTCGACAGCTCGGCCGCCAGCACTTTTTTCAGTTCATCGACACTTTCGACCAGCACGCTGACGCTGGCCACCTCGCCGCCCTCGCCCGCCTCGACGGCGTCAATGCCGTCGAGTTCGCCGGTATCGTCCGTCACGACTTCGTCTGCCCCGTCTTCCGGCAGTTCCGGGTCATCGTCCAGCTGGTCGTGCGGCGCGTGTGTCATTGCTTTACCTAACGGTTAGGCAGGAATTTCGAAGGGTCGACGGGCTTGCCCTGCTGGCGGATTTCAAAGTGCAGCTTCACGCGGTCGGCATCGGAATCGCCCATTTCGGCGATGGCCTGGCCTTTGTTGACGTTCTGCCCTTCCTTCACCAGGATGCTGCGGTTATGCGCATACGCCGACAATAAACTATTACTGTGCTTCACGATGACAAGATTACCATAACCACGGATTCCACTCCCGGCATACATGACTTTTCCCGCGCCGGCAGCCACCACTTGCTGGCCCGCCTTGCCGGCGATATCGACGCCCTTGTTCTTGCCTTCGTCGAAAGTGCCGATGACCTTGCCTTCGGAAGGCCACATCCAGCTGATCTTCTCGTCGCCAGGCGCCGATGCGGCAGGGGCTGCCGCGGCGGCGGCCGGTGCGGCGGCGACGGCTGCTGCTGCCGGCGCTGGCGCAGGCTTGGCGTCGCTGGTGCCGCCATCGGCGCGCAATTCGGCCAGGGTGGCGTCGGAATACGCGCGCTTCTCGCCGCGCGGCCCCGTTTTCTTCGGCACGACAGGCGCGGCCGGCTTGATTTCCGTCGACGGCGGCATGACGATGGCCGACGTTTGCGCGCCGCCCGTGTCGCCAGTCGGCGGCAGCACGCGCAGCACTTGGTCGACCTTGATGTCGTTCGGGTTGCTCAAGTCGTTCCAGGTCACCAGGTCGCGGTAATTCTGGCCGTGCTCGAGGGCGATACGCAGCAGGGTGTCGCCACGCTTGACCGTGTAATAGGCCGGGTCGCGGTCGCGCGGATCGCTGGCGGCGGCGCTGCTGGTCGATGGATGGCGCTCGACGACTGGCGCCTGGACGCCAGTGGTGCCGCAACCGGTCAACAGGGCGGCCAGCGCAAGGCTGCAGAGTAGTACATTGTTTTTCTTAATCATTCGCATGTATATTTAGGTCCTGCTTGCTAGCTGATCCGGGGATCATATGGTGCCCGGGCGCAAAGGCACGAAATGGCAATCTTCCAGGGTCTGGCTAGTCCATTCCATTTTCCCCACCCGGGTAATGAGTTGTAAGTGTTGCAATTTAGCCCCCACCGGCGCAACCAAACGCCCGCCGGGCGCCAGCTGTTCCAGCAGGGCTTGCGGGACTTCCAGGCCGGCTGCGGCAAGGATGATCCCGTCGAAGGGGGCCGCCTGCGGCAGGCCAAGCATACCATCTCCGTACTGCAAGCGCAGATTCGACACGCGCAGCGGGCGCAGATTGGCCTTCGCCAGCTCATGCAGAGGCCGGATGCGCTCGATCGAATACACCTCTTTCGCCACCAGCGACAGCACCGCCGCCTGGTAGCCGCAACCGGTGCCGATTTCCAGCACGCGCTGCAGTTTGCCGCCCTGGCGCATCACTTCGATCATGCGCGCCACGATGTACGGTTGCGAAATGGTCTGGTGGTGGCCGATGGGGAGCGAGGCGTCGATATACGCCTGCGAGGCCAGCGCCTCGTCCATGAACATGTGGCGCGGCACGGCTTGCAGGGCGTCGAGCACCACCTGGTCCTTGACGCCCTGCTTCGCCACGCGGGCCACCATGGCCCGGCGCACGGCCTCCGAAACGAGCGGGTTTTGCCGCGGCGGCGACACGACAGCCGGTTGCGCCCGCTCATTGGCGATGGCTTGCGCGCGCGACGGCGCGATGGCCGCTTGCGCGCCATACGGCTGCGCCACGCCGCGCGCCGCGTTTTGCGCCGCATTCTGCGTGGCCGTCTGCGGCGTGGCGATCCGGGACTGGGCCAGCGACTGCCCCCCGCCCTGCCTGGCGGGCTTGCCGGCCAGCGAATCGAGGGTAAGGGGGAAGGTACGCGGCTTGTCAGTCATATTGAGCGGTCATGCCAGGCCTTTTGCCAGCGCATCGAGTTGGGTGGTATGGGTCAGGTCGATCTGCAGCGGCGTGATCGATACTTTTCCATGTTCAACGGCATGGAAGTCCGTGCCAGGACCGCCTTCCTTGGCCGCACCGGCGGGACCGATCCAGAAAATTTCACGGCCACGCGGGTCGAGCGCGCGGATCACGGGCTCGGCCGAGTGGCGCTTGCCCAGGCGCGTGGCCGCCATGCCTTGCAATTGCTCGTAAGGGATGGCCGGGATGTTCACGTTCAGCAGATACGGTTTTTGCAGGGCGTCAAACTGGCGCTCGACGATTTCCCTGGCCACGCGGGCAGCCGCGTCCAGGTTGGCCCAGCCGAACTGCGACTGGGAAAAGGCGATGGCGGGAATGCCGAACAGATAGCCTTCCGTGGCGGCCGCGACGGTACCCGAATACAGGGTGTCGTCGCCCATGTTGGGGCCGTTGTTGATGCCGGACACCACCAGGTCGGGACGCTCGATGAGCATGCCCGTCAGCGCCACGTGCACGCAGTCGGTGGGCGTGCCGTTGACAAAATAAAAGCCGTTGGCAGCCTTGTGCACGGACAAGGGCCGGTCCAGGGACAGCGAATTGGACGCGCCCGAACGGTTGCTGTCGGGCGCCACCACGACGATGTCGGCTATGGGTGCGAGCGCGTCGGCCAGGGCCGCCAGGCCGGGCGCCAGGTAACCGTCGTCGTTACTGATAAGAATTCTCATAACGAGATTTTACCTGAAGCAATGCCCACACTGCGCATGCCGCACGCCGATCGGCAGCATTTTTTGTGCTGCCGCGCGCACATGGCGCGCAGTCTCAGCGCTGCTCGATGCGCGCTTCCGACAACGCCCCTTCCAGCGCCTGTACTTCATCCTCCTGCAAGGCCAGCAAGGCATTCAGGTCGCCTTGCAACTTGTACATTCTTTTCAGCTGCGCCATGCCGCGCCGGCGCAGCTTGCCCGGCACGCCAGGGCGCAGCAGGCAAGACTTCAAATGTTCGGCCAGTTCGCCCGCCTGCGCATACTGTTCCCGCTCAATCATGCCTTGCAACATCAAGATCATGCTGGCCAGGGTGTCCGGCTCGGCCCCTTCATGACCGTTGGCGCGGCCGGCCAGGATGGTTTCCTGCAAATGCCGCGCGCCGTCGAGCACGCTGTCCGCATGCCCCGTGACGGGCGCGTTCAACAGCCGGTCGCTGCCGCTGAGGACGGCGTCTTCCAGCAGGCGCGCCGCCTCGCTGTCGCCCTGCTGCTGCAAAGTGCCGGCCAATTGCGTCTTGCTGTGCAAGGTATCGAGGTGGTCTTCGCCCAGCAGGCGCGCATGCACTTCCAGCACCTGCTCCTGCACGCTGCGCGCCGCATCGAGTTCACCGCGCCGCAGCAGCGCCTCGGCCAGCTTGCGCTGGCTCATCAGGGTTTCCGGATGGTCGAGCCCTCGCGTGCGCTCGCGCGCCGCCACCTGGTCTTCATGCAACTGGCGCGCGCCGGCCCAGTCGCCCTGCCCGGCCACGATGTCGGCCAGCAAGTCGCGCGTGGAGAGGGTGACCGCATGATCGCCGCCCAGACGCCTTTCCTGCACCTGCAGCACGGCGGCAAGCAGGCGCCGCGCGCCCTCCAGGTCGCCTTCGCGTCCCAGCGCCTGCGCCAGGGCCAGCTTGCTGCGCAAGGTATCGCCATGCTCGGCGCCAAACAGGCGCTCGCGCGCAGCCACCACCGTGCCCAGCACTTGCTGCGCCTGTGCCAGCCGGCCCATGCGCAGCAAGGTCGCGGCGCGGCCATCCATCGCATCGAGGGTCAGCGGATGCTCGCCGCCCACCTGGCGCGCATAGGTGGCCAGTACCGTATCCTGCAGCAATAGCGCCGCCGCCAGCTCGCCCTGCTGCAACAGGGTTTGCGCCAGGCAGGCCCGTGCGGCCAGGGTATCGGGATGCTCGCTACCCAGCACGCGTTCGCGTACGTCGAGCACGTCTTCTTCCAGGAAACGGGCTTCATCGAGCTTGCCTAGCTGGCGCAGCAGACGCGCCATGCCGCTCTTGCACGCCAGGCTGTCGGGATGCTCCTCGCCCAGCAGGCGCACGCGGATCTCGACACTCTGGCGAAAGGCGTCGAGCGCCTGCGCACTGCGCCCGTCCTTGCGGTACAGCTCGCCCAGGCGGGCCAGGTCGCGCGCCAGCGGCAGGGCCACGGCGCGGCCCGGTTCGGCCAGCAAGGCCTGGCGCGCTTCGCTGATGGCGCCCAGCAAGGCGATTTCACGGCTCGACTGCCATGGGAAGTAGCCGCCCGTCAGCCACTGCAAAAAAGCTTCGAAGGTGCGCGTGAGGGAAAAGCGGTCGCCGCCCTGGTCGATGCGCACGGCCAATTGCTCGCCATAGGCAAAGGTTTTCGTCTGCTGCAGCTGGACTTCGTCGAAATAGCTGTCGAGGGCGACCTGCGGCAATCCATAGGAGGTGCGCAGCAGCCGCTCGAACATGGGCTGGAAGCCGGCGATACCCTTGTGCGCATCGCCTCGGCGCCACTCGGCGCGCTGCGCGCCATCGCCCATTTCTATGCGCGAAGGCAAGGGATACACGAGCAGCGGACGCTGTTCGTCTTCATGGCTGCGGCGGTATTCGATGGCCCGCGTGACAAGCGCGTCGACACCTTCCAGGCTTTGACGGTTCGGCGTGAAAACCACCACCAGCTTTTTCGGCAGCAAGGTGGTGCAGATTCCGGCGCTGTCCGTGCGGCCCGTGCGCGAATCGACGAGCACGTAGCGAAAATGCTGGGCCAGGGTATCGGCGAAGCAGCGGAACAGGGCCGGGCACGTGTCGAACAGCTGATCCCAGCGCATCTGCGCCAGGCGCTCGCTGTAGCTGGCGTCGAAGCGCCCCGCGCGCATCAGGTACAGCGGACTGCCCTGGTCGACGCGCACCACGTACTGCTGCCAGTCGATAGCGTCGAGCACGCGCCGGGCCAGCGCCGCATCCTCGCGCCCAGTCCCCTGACCGCCGGCGCGCCCGCCCGCCGTTTCCAGGCTGATGCGTTCGAGCTGCTGGCGGCACGCTTCAAAAAACTCGAGCACGCCCGGCCGCTCCTCGTGCTGCTCGAAATAATGGTGCAGGCCCGGCGCTTCCATGTCCCAGTCCAGCATCAGCACGGGCACGCTGGCGTTTTCACGGCGCGCCAGCAGGACGGCGATGTTCGACAGGGCCATGGTGCGGCCGGTACCGCCCTTGTAGGAATAGAAGGTGACGACTTCACCAGGGGCGCTCAAAGGCGGCAGGGAGAGGCGTTGGCATTCCATGACAGGACCTTTTACGTGATTAACGCGGAAAGTGTGGAGGCGGAATGGCGCGCCATTCCGGTGGAATATCGGGCAACACGAAACGGCTGCAATCGTGGCCGGGCGGTGTTGACCGCTTGAGCAAGTGGTAATGCGTGGCGATGCGCTGCACGATGCGTTCGATGTCGGGCAGGTATTGCGGATTCGATTTCAGGTCGCCGCTGGCCAGGGTGTAGCCGGAAAAATCGACGTACAGTCCCGACTCCGTGATTTGCGGCGGCAAGCCGTCCGGATGGCGCGTCATGATGATGGGGATGATCAAATGGCTGGGCAGTTCATACCAGGCGCGCCGCTCCTGCTCGATCAGCTGCATGGCGGCAAATTCGCGCCGCGTATAGCCGTGCGCTTCATATTTGGGCGTGTACAGCACGATCATGCAGACGCTCTGGCACATGGCGCGCGCCACGCGCAGGTCGATATCGTCGCCGCCGCCCAGTTGCTCGCTGTCGATGAACAGGACCTCCTCGCGGTCCAGGTGCGGCTCCAGATAGCACGCCAGCGCCTCGATCAGGTCATTCTTGAACTTGTTCATGAACGCATATTGGCCGTGTGCATAACTCAAGAAACAGCCGTAGCGGATCTCCATGGCATCCCCCTGTTCCCCGTGCGGCCCTGCCATCGCCGCGCCTTGATCCTGCAAGGCATGCGCTCACTGTAGACCGCTCAGCAACAGCCCTATTTGCGCTGGCGCAAAGATGTGTCTGGCGTCCTGGACATGCGTCACAATGCCAGAAAATGGCGCGATCACGCCGATTTATGGCATGCCAGGCGCGCAAGCGGGCGCTGCGGGAAAACCGCTACTCGCTTGATAACAAAGGGAAATACGCCGGCGCGCGGATGGCGCCGGCTAGCAGGATTTAAGCGCCCTTGGCGGGCAGGTTGCGGAAGAACTCCACCACTTCGGCGGTATCGCGCGTGCGCTTGAACGGCGGCAGGCTTTGCCAGATGCGCTTGCCGTAGGGCTTGGAAATGAGGCGGGGGTCGCAGATCATCAGTACGCCCCGGTCGCCTTCGTCGCGGATCAGGCGGCCCGCGCCCTGCTTCAGGTTGATGATGGCTTCCGGCAGCGAATGGTGCATGAAACCGTTCTTGCCCTGCTTTTCCATCACTTCGATGCGTGCGGCCAGCACGGGATCGTCTGGCGGCGCGAACGGCAGCTTGTCGATGATGACGAGGGACAAGGCATCGCCGCGCACGTCGACGCCTTCCCAGAAGCTCTGACTACCGATCAGCACGCCATTGCCGGCCGCGCGGAACTGGTCGAGCAATTCCGTGCGGCCCTTTTCCCCCTGCACGAACAGGGGAAAGTTCAGGCCGCGCTGCTTGAATTCGTCGGCCAGGCGCTCGGCCGCCCGCTTGACGGCGCGCAAGGTGGTGCACAGGAAGAAGGTGCGCCCGCCCGCCGCTTCGATGATGGGCAAGGCGCAGTCGATGACCGCGTCCGTGTAACCCAGCGAGTTCGGTTGCGGCAGGTTTTGCGGCACGAACAGCAAGCCCTGCTGACCATAGTCGAACGGACTCGGCCATGTATGCGACGGCTCGCCCGTCAAGCCCATCTGTTCGGAAAAATGCTTGAAGTCATTTTTCACGGCCAGGGTGGCGGACGTGAAAATCCAGCTGCGCGGCGTGCCTTCGCGCTG
Source organism: Janthinobacterium lividum (assembly GCF_011601275.1). Classification (GTDB taxonomy): domain Bacteria; phylum Pseudomonadota; class Gammaproteobacteria; order Burkholderiales; family Burkholderiaceae_D; genus Janthinobacterium; species Janthinobacterium lividum_E. The sequence goes on from NZ_JAAOLY010000015.1 coordinate 110,363, forward strand.
GTTATTGAAGATCGGCGCGATTGACAATGGCGTTTTATGCAACTGCAAGGAGCTGGAAAACGCTTCCACCCAGAACACGGCCTCTTCGCCGGCCGCCACTTTCGCCTTCGGATCGAACTTCCAGCCGCTCAGCTGCTGCGCCAGCTCGACGCCGCGCACCCGGCACTGTTCCAGCGTTTCCGCCCGTTCGGCCTGGGTTTCCAGCACGGCCACCATGCCGTCGAGCTCATCCTTGAGGGTGTCGAGCGCGGGGAAAAAGTCGCTCGACGGGGCGATCTGCGGCAAGGACAGGCGCACGATGTCCTGCGGGAACGTCAGACGCAGGTCGCGCGCCGCCTTTTCCACCACCGTGACCGTCTTGGCCCAGTCGATGCCGCGCGCATGCGCGAGGCCCTCGGCCAGCACGTCGCGGCACAGTTCCAGGATTTGCGAGGTCGACACCGTGTTACCGAAGAACAAGGTCGCCGTATCGGGAAGCTGGTGCGCCTCATCGAAGATGATGGTATTGGCCGATGGCAGCAATTCGGCCACCCCGGTGTCCTTCAGGGCCACGTCGGCAAAGAACAAGTGATGGTTGACCACCACCACGTCGGCCTGCTGGGCTTCCTTGCGGGCCTTCATCACAAAGCAATCCTGGTAATACTGGCATTCGGCGCCCATGCAGGTGTCGCGTGTGGATGTCACCAGATTCCAGATCATGGCGTTTTCCGGCACCTTGGCCAGCTCCGCCTTGTCGCCCGAGCTGGTCATCTTGATGAAGCGCGAGATTTCCCGCAAATGCCCCACGTCGTCGCGCGAGGTCATGCGGCCATTCTGCAAGGTGCGTTCCAAGTGGTAATGGCAGACGTAGTTCGAACGGCCCTTGAGCAAGGCGACGGAAACGGGCGCCTGCAGCGCGGCGCGCACGGTGGGGATATCGCGCAGGAACAATTGATCCTGCAAGTTCTTCGTGCCGGTGGAAACAATGGTCTTGCCGCCCCACATCAGGGCCGGCACCAGGTAGGCGAAGGTCTTGCCCGTGCCCGTGCCCGCCTCGGCGATCAGGGTCGTCTGGCTGTCGATGGCGCTGGCGATGGCTTTCGCCATTTCCGTTTGCGAACGGCGCGGCTTGTAGCTGCCCACGGCCGGACCGAGCGGGCCGCCGGCGCCAAACAGGCGCTCAATGTCGGCATCGTGCTTGCCAGGCGCCGCCTGCGGTTCGGCTGGCAGACTGGCTTGCAGATCGGCCGGCTGGCCATCTGGGTTTACTGGCAATGAATTGTGATCGGTCAAAATATACTTAGGTGAAGGCTGGACTGGACGCTACTGGCGCCCCTCAGGCGGGAACGTCGGGCACCAACTGCATTTTCAGCAAGGTGATGTGATCCTTCAATTGCAATTTGCGCTTTTTCAGGCGGCGCAGCTGCAGCTCGTCATGGTGGCCATCGAGTATCAGCAACTCGATGACGGCATCGAGGTCGCGGTGTTCCACGTTGAGTTCAATCAGGCGCCGCTCTATTTGCTGTACATCGCTCATGTGTTGCGTTCCAGGCAGTGTTGGTAACAGTGTTGGGAAACCGGCGCGCGCAGCGTACGCAGGCAGCCATGGTGCGTAGTTTAACCTGCCGCGCGTCTTAGGGCACGCCATTTCCGGCGTGCCCCTGCGCGGCAGTGTTATTTGGCCGGCGGCACAGGCACGGCAGCGGCCGGCGTGCCGGCAGCGGCGGCCGCCGCCTTGGCAGCCTTGGCCTGCGCTTCGGCCTGGCGCTCGGCCAGGCGTTGCGCCACCCGTTTCTGGCGCGCCACGGCGTCAGCCTGTTTTTTCGCATATTGCGCTTCGCGGGCCGCGCGGCGCGGCGCTTCGGCGGCATCGTCTGCGGCCTGTTTCGCCACCTTCGCCGCTTGCTCGGCCTCGCGCTCGGCAAGGCTCTTGCCTTGCGCCTTGAGCGGCGCCGGCTCGGGCGTGACCACTTTCACGGGCTTGGGCACGGCCGCGGCCCGCTGCTCGGCGTCGAGACGCGCACTTTCCTGCGTCCTGGCCAGGTCGATATCACGCAGGCGCACGGACTCGGCCCGCTTGAAGTAATTCGCTTCCGCGTCGACGGCGCGCAGGCGCACGAGGATCAGGCGGCGCTTTTCCTTGGCCTTGTCGAGGCAGTTATTCACGAAAAACTTGTCGTAGCACTCGAGTTCGCGCGCGGCAAACTCGTTTTCCGCCGCCTCGCGCTCGCTGGCCGACTGCTTCAGCTTGGCGTCCGCTTCTTCCACGGACAGGGTGGCGGGCACCTGCGGCGCGCCGACCTCATCCAATGCCGCCGCACCCTGGTGCGCGCAGGCGGACAACGCCAGGACCAGGCCCAGCGCCGCACCCAGCTTGTATAGTGTATTTGCCATCATGTCCATTATCCCTAGCCTCAAACGATCGCGTCGGCCGCGCCGCGCTGTTCTTTTTCCATGTATTCGCGCGATTGCATCTCGATGATACGCGAAACGGTGCGGTGAAACTCGTTGGCCAGCATGCCGTTCGTGTACAGCTCGTCAGGCGGCACTTCGGCCGACATGATCAGCTTGACCTTCTGGTCGTAAAACACGTCGATCAGCCACGTGAAGCGGCGCGCCTCGGACGACTGCGCCGCCGACATGGCCGGTATGCCGGACAATATCACCGTATGGAAGCGGCTGGCGATTTCCAGGTAATCGTTTTGCGAGCGGGGGCCGCCGCACAGGGTGGCGAAATCGAACCAGATGATGCCGCCGGCGCGGCGCAGGCAATGGATTTCGCGGCTCTCGATGCGGATGCGCGCGTCTTCGTCGGCCGTCTCGGCGATGCGCGTGTAGGCGTCGCGCAAGGCCTTGTCAGTCTCCGCGCCCAGCGGCGTGTAGTAGCTTTCCACCTGCTCCAGCGCGCGGCCTCGGTAATCGACGCCGGCGTCGACGTTCATCACGTCGAGCTTGTCCTTGAGCAGGGCAATGGTCGGCAGCATGCGGTCGCGGTGCAGGCCGTCCGGATACAGCAGGTCCGGATCGTAATTCGACGTCATGATGAAGGACACGCCATTGGCGAACAGGGCCGACAGCAGGTTGTACAGGATCATCGCATCGGCGATGTCGGAGACGTGGAATTCATCGAAACAGATGAGGCGGTATTTCTTGGCGATGCGCTTGGCCACCTCGTCGAGCGGGTCGGCCACGCCTTTCAATTCATCGAGTTGCTGGTGCACGCCGCGCATGAATTCGTGGAAGTGCAATCGCGTCTTGCGCACCAGGGGCACGACCGAGTAAAAACTGTCCATCAGGAACGATTTGCCGCGCCCCACCCCACCCCACATGTACACGCCTTTCGGCACGGCAGGACGGTTCAGCAGGCGCTTGAAGGTGCTCGAGCGCTGGCCCTTGTAGGCCACCCACTCGTCATAGCACAGCTGCAGGCGGTCGACCGCGCGCCGTTGGGCGGCATCGGCCTTGAAATCACGCTTCTGCAGCGCGTGCTGGTAAAACTCTTCTACGTTCATGGGATTCGCTTTAACGCACAAGGGCGCCGGCGGAAAAAATCCGCGAGCGCCCCTGCAGGACTAACTACAATTAAAAGTTCAACGTGCGCTTGTCAATCGCCAGTGCCGCTTCCTTGGTCGCTTCCGACAGGGACGGATGGGCGTGGCAGATGCGCGCGATGTCTTCGGCCGATGCCTTGAATTCCATCGCAACGACAGCTTCGGAAATCAGTTCGGACGCCATCGGGCCGACGATGTGCACGCCGAGGATTTCATCGGTCGTCGCATCGGCCAGGAATTTCACCATACCCGAGGTGTCGCCCAGCGCGCGCGCACGGCCGTTGGCCATGAACGGGAAGGTGCCGGCCTTGTAGGCGATGCCTTCCGCCTTCAGGGTTTGCTCGGTCTTGCCGACCCACGCGATTTCCGGCGAGGTGTAGATCACCCAAGGAATCGTGTTGAAGTTGGTGTGGCCATGCTGGCCGGCGATACGCTCGGCCACGGCAACGCCTTCTTCTTCGGCCTTGTGCGCCAGCATCGGGCCGCGCACGACGTCGCCCACTGCCCAGACGTTCGGCAGGTTGGTCTTGCAGTCGCCATCGACGGCGATGAAGCCGCGTTCGTCCAGCTGCAGGCCGACTTTATCGGCGCCCAGGCCGTTCGTGTTCGGCGTGCGGCCGATCGAGATGATCAGCTTGTCGAACACGGCTTTTTGCGCTTCGCCCTTGGCGTCCACGAATTCCACGGTGACATCTTTCTTGCCTGGCGTGATCGCACCGATCTTGCAACCGAGGTTGATCTTCAAGCCTTGCTTGGTGAACAGCTTCGACGCTTCCTTGGCGATCTGCTCATCGACGGCGCCCAGGAAGACCGGCAGGCCTTCCAGCACGGTGACGTCGGAACCCAGGCGGCGCCATACGCTGCCCATTTCCAGGCCGATCACGCCGGCACCGATGACGCCCAGCTTGGCTGGTACGGCGTCGATGGCCAGTGCGCCCGTGTTTGACAGGATCAGTTTCTCGTCGAATGGTGCGCCCGGCAATTCGCGCGCGTTCGAACCCGTGGCGATGACCACGTGCTTGGCCGTCAGGGTTTCGTTGGCTTCGCCCGTCACGCTGATGTCATACATGCCAGCGGCGGCGACAGCGAAAGCGGCGCGGCCGTGGAAGAAGGCGATCTTGTTCTTCTTGAACAGGTACAGGATGCCGTCGTTGTTTTGCTTGACGACGGTGTCTTTGCGCTTGAGCATCTGGCCCAGGTTCAGCTTCAGGCCGGCGACGTCGATGCCGTGCTCGGCGAAGCTGTGGCCCGCGTGTTCGAAGTGCTCGGACGATTGCAGCAGCGCTTTCGACGGAATGCAGCCGACGTTGGTGCAGGTACCGCCAGGAGCGGCGCCGCCCTTGGCGTTCGACCACTCGTCGACGCAAGCGACGGAAAAGCCCAGCTGCGCTGCGCGGATGGCGGCGATGTAGCCGCCAGGGCCCGCACCGATGACAACTACGTCAAATTGTTTAGTACTCATGTTTTGTTATTCCAATCTCTTCGTCTGGTACGAAAATCCACAATAGAAGGTAAATCACCACGCCGAAGCCGAAGGTCAATGTAAACAGGACGAAGACGAGGCGCCAGATCCACGCTTCCATGCCGGAAGCGCGGCCCAGGCCGCCGCAGACGCCGCCAATCCAGCGGTCGTTGCGCGAACGGCGCAGGCGGTTGAATTCCTGCACCAGGTCGTTCGCCGGACCGGCAGCCGCATCGGCGCCGGCGCCGGACGTGCTGTCCGGCTTGTCCAGGTTGATATTGCTCAGGAGCTTGGCTTTCGCTTGCGCAAATTCCGCATCGCTCAGGGCGCCCGCCAGGTGCAACTCGTGCAGACGCTTGATTTCTTCAGAGATGTTCATAGGAATCCTCTTTCATTGAGATCAGCCAGCTGCGTCTTCTGGCAAGGGGTATCAGCTACATTGCCCCGGCGGCTACGCCGGGGGACTACAGTGCTTACAGGTCCAGCAGCAGGCGTGCAGGATCTTCCAGCGCTTCTTTCATCGCCACCAGGCCCAGGACGGCTTCGCGGCCGTCGATGATGCGGTGGTCGTAGGACATGGCCAGGTAGTTCATCGGACGCACCACGATCTGGCCGTTTTCGACGACAGCGCGGTCTTTGGTCGCATGCACGCCCAGGATGGCCGATTGTGGCGGGTTGATGATCGGGGTCGACAGCATGGAGCCGAAGGTGCCGCCGTTCGAGATCGAGAACGTGCCGCCCGTCAGGTCGTCCAAGGTCAGCTTGCCTTCCTTGGCTTTCGCGCCGAATTCACCGATTTTTTTCTCGATGTCGGCGATCGACAGCTGGTCCGCGTTGCGGATGATAGGCACGACCAGGCCGCGCGGCGAACCGACAGCGATGCCGATGTCGAAGTAGCCGTGGTAGACGATGTCGTTGCCGTCAACGGAAGCATTGATGATCGGGTACTTTTTCAGGGCGGCGACGGCGGCCTTGACGAAGAAGGACATGAAGCCCAGCTTGACGCCGTGCTCTTTCTCGAACTTGTCCTTGTACTTGTTGCGCAGGTCGATGACCGGCTGCATGTTCACTTCATTGAACGTGGTCAGGATGGCGTTCGTCGATTGCGATTGCAGCAGGCGCTCGGCGATACGTGCGCGCAGGCGGCTCATCGGCACGCGCTCTTCAGGGCGGTCGCCCAGGTTGGCGGCCGACGGCGTGGCAACTTGCTGCAGCGCTGGCTTGGCAGCGGCTGGCGCCAGCGGCGCGACAGCTGGCTTGGCGGAAGCGGCCAGGGCGTCGCCCTTGGTCACGCGGCCGTCTTTGCCCGAACCGGCGACGTCGCCAGCGGACAGGCCTTTTTCGGACAGGATCTTGGCAGCGGCAGGCATGGCGACATCGCCTTTGGTCGCAGCGGCTGGCGCCGAAGCGCTAGCGGTATCTTGCGCGGCGGCAGCCAGGGCTGGCGCAGGCACGGCCGACACTTCCATCGGGCTGACCTTGGCCGAGCCGTCGGTGTCGATGATGGCGATGACTTCGCCGGCGACGACGGTAGCGCCGTCAGCCTTGATGATCTGCACGATCACGCCAGCGGCAGGCGCCGGCAGTTCCAGCACCACTTTATCGGTTTCGATATCGATCATGTTTTCGTCGCGCGCGACTGGTTCGCCGACTTTCTTGTGCCATGCCAGCAGGGTCGCTTCTGCAACCGATTCCGACAACTGGGGAACTTTGACTTCGATTTGTGCCATGTAAAACTCCGTTTATTTTGTTATTGCGGCGCCGCCCCTGCGTAGCAAGGGCGGCGCTCCGTCATGATGTATGCAAGCAGGCGCCAGGCAACGCATGGCGCCCCTTATCCTGCCACTTACTTGGTCAGGATAAAACCCTTCAGCTTCGAGAATGCCGTTTCCAGCAGATCTTTTTGCTGGGCGTAGTGCTTGTCATAGTAACCGACAGCAGGCGACGCCGAAGCAGGACGGCCGGCGTAGGCCAGACGTTGACCCGATTCCAGGCCTTCGAAGATGTTGTGCTGGATCTGGAACCAGGCGCCCTGGTTTTGCGGCTCGTCCTGCGCCCAGACCACTTCGACCAGGTTCGGGAACTTCTTCAGTTCGGCAGCGAACGACTTGTGCGGGAACGGATACAGCTGTTCCAGGCGCACGATGGCCGTGTCGGTCTGGCCGCGGGTCTTGCGTGCGTTGACCAGGTCGTAATAGACCTTGCCCGAGCAGGCGACCACGCGCTTGACTTTCTTGGCGTCGATTTTGTCGTCGACTTCGCCGATGACGGTCTGGAAACCGCCCTTGGCCAGGTCGGTCAGCGGCGAACCGGCGTCCTTGTTGCGCAACAGCGACTTCGGCGTCAGGATGACCAGCGGCTTGCGGAACTGGCGCACCATCTGGCGGCGCAGCAAATGGAAGATCTGCGAAGCCGTCGTCGGCTGCACCACTTGCATGTTGTTGTCCGCGCACAGCTGCAGGAAACGCTCCGGACGGGCCGACGAGTGCTCAGGACCCTGGCCTTCGTAACCGTGCGGCAGCATCATGACCAGGCCCGAAGCGCGGCCCCATTTCACTTCGCCGGAGCTGATGAATTGGTCGATCACCACTTGCGCGCCGTTGGCGAAGTCGCCGAACTGGGCTTCCCAGATCGTCAGCGTGTTCGGTTCAGCGGTCGAGTAGCCGTATTCGAAGGCCAGTACGGCTTCTTCGGACAGCACCGAGTCGATGACGGTGAACGGCGCCTGGTTGTCCGACACGTTTTGCAGCGGAATGTAGGTACCCGCATCCCAACGCTCGCGGTTCTGGTCATGCAGCACGGCGTGGCGGTGCACGAAGGTGCCGCGGCCGGCGTCCTGGCCCGTCAGGCGGATGGCGTAGCCGGACGATACCAGCGATGCGTAGGCCAGGTGTTCGCCCATGCCCCAGTCCAGGTTCATTTCGCCACGGCCCATGGTGGCGCGGTCGCCCAGTACTTTTTCAACCAGCGAGTGGACCTTGAAGTCTTCCGGCACGGTGGTGATGCGGGTGGCCAGGCGTTTCAGTTCCGTCATCGGCACGGCGGTGTCGGCCGAATCGGTCCATTTCTTGTTCAGGAACGGCAGCCAGTCGACGGCGTACTTGTTCTTGAAGTTCGAGATGACTGGATCGACGGTGTGCTTGCCGGCGTCCATGGCGTCGCGGAATGCGGCCACCATCTTGTCGCCGCCATCGGCAGGGATCACGCCTTGCGCTACCAGCTTGTCCGCGTACAGCTTGCGGGTGCCTGGATGCTGGCCGATCTTCTTGTACATCAGTGGCTGCGTCAGTGCCGGCGTATCTTGCTCGTTGTGGCCAAGCTTGCGGTAGCAGATGATGTCGAGGACGATGTCCTTCTTGAATTCCATGCGGTAGTCGAGCGCGATCTGCGTCGCCAGCACCACGGCTTCCGGATCATCGGCGTTGATGTGCAGGACCGGTGCTTCGATCATCTTGACGACGTCCGAGCAGTACAGGGTCGAGCGGGCATCGCGCGGATCCGAGGTGGTGAAACCGATCTGGTTGTTGATCACGATATGCACCGTGCCGCCGGTATGGTAGCCACGGGTTTGCGCCAGATTCAGCGTTTCCATGACCACGCCCTGGCCGGCGAAAGCGGCATCGCCGTGCACCAGGATAGGCAGCACTTGCGCGCCCTGCGCGTCGCCGCGGCGGTCCATGCGGGCCTTGACGGAACCTTCGACCACAGGGTTGACGATTTCCAGGTGCGACGGGTTGAACGCCAGCGACAGGTGGACCGGGCCGCCTGCGGTGGAGATGTCCGACGAGAAGCCTTGATGGTACTTCACGTCGCCGGCAGGCAGGTCGTCGCCATGCTTGCCTTCGAATTCTTCGAACAGTTCCTGTGGCGCCTTGCCCAGGGTGTTGACCAGCACGTTCAGGCGGCCGCGGTGGGCCATGCCGATGACGATTTCCTGCACGCCTTTTTCGCCGGCGCGCTGGATGGTTTCATCCATCGAGGCGATGAAGGTTTCGCCGCCTTCCAGGGAGAAGCGCTTCTGGCCCACGTAGCGGGTGTGCAGATAGCGTTCCAGGCCTTCAGCCGCGGTCAGGCGGTCGAGGATGTGGATTTTTTTCTCTGGGGTGAAATTCGGGGTGGAGCGGATCGATTCCAGTTTCTCTTGCAGCCAGCGCTTTTCGGCCGGGTCGGAGATGTACATGAATTCGGCGCCGATCGAACGCGTGTAGGTATCGCGCAGATAGTTCAGCAGATCGCGCAGGGTGGCGGTCTCCGGGCCAAAATAGGTATTGCTGATGTTGAACACGGTGTCCATGTCCGCGTCGGTGAAACCGTAGAAGCTCGGCTCGAGCTCAGGGATCATCGGACGTTCCTGGCGTTGCAGCGGATCCAGATTGGCCCAGTGCGAACCGAGGTAGCGGTAAGCGGCGATCAATTGCGTGGCGGCGACGCGCTTGCGGCCCATTTCGGCATCGAAGGAAGCGGTTACTGTGCGGATCGGACCTGCTTTTGCGCGCTCGGCGAACGAGGCGACGACGGAGGCATGCGCCACGTCAGGCTTGTTGGTGCCATCGACGGCAGGCACGTGCTGCATTGCGTCGAAGTAGGAACGCCAGTTATCGGGTACCGAGCCTGGGTTGTTCAGATACGCCTCGTACAGGTCTTCCACGTACGGAGCATTCCCACCGAACAGGTAGGAGTTGGTCGTTAATTGCTGCATATATTGCTCACCTTTCTTCGCGCTTCGCGAGGAATTAGCGGGTTAATCTAACCTTCCGCGACACGGCCTGACCGGTTAGCGGATTGCACATCAAGTTGTGGGGAAGGGCTTTTTTATTGCACCAGCATTCTGCATACCGTCATTTAGAATAGCACGCGGTATTGTAACGCAACAACGGCTAGTTGAATTTTATTTGGCAAGCAAATGTAAGCTGTGTTGTTGATTTTCCCGGGCTTGCAAGCCTGTCACTGTTGTGCTTACGGCACATCGGCGGCCCTGCCGGCGTGCCGCTTGCGCCCAACTGGTCTGCCCGGCAACGGCCCTGCCGCGATGGCGGCCAGCCACTCGGGATCGCCGGCAAACCACTCCACCAGGAAGTCGAGCATGGTGCGCAACAGGGGCGACATGTGCTGGCGCGAGGTGTAGACGCCATAGATGCCCATGTCCTGCGGCTGGTACGCGGGCAGCAGCTCCACCAATTGCCCGCTGGCGATCAGCGGCGCGGCCGAAAAGCGCGGCTGCATGGCGATGCCCGCCCCCGCCACCGTGGCCACCAGCAGGACCAGCGACTCATTCGCCGACAGGCGGCCGCTGACGGGGACAGTGAGCGCTTCCCCGTCATGCGTGAATTGCCACAGGCTCTTGCCGAAATACGTATAGGTCAGGCAGTTGTGCAGGGCCAGGTCTTGCGCCCGGCGCGGCGTGCCGTGCGCCGCCAGATACGATGGTGCGGCGCACACCACCGACGCGCAGCTGGCCAGCTGGCGCGCGATCAGGTTCGGCTCGAGCGCGTTGGTGATACGGATCGCCAGGTCGATGCGCTGCTCCACCAGGTTGACGGCGCGGTTCTCCATCTGCAGGTCGACGGCGGCGCGCGGGTAGCGCCGCAGGTAAGCGGTTACTGCGCCAGCGAGCGCCGTCTGCGCCAGCGATTGCGAGCAGGTGATGCGCAGCAAACCGTGCGGCGTATCGAGGCCCTCGGGCGAGGTGACGGCCATGGCGCCGGCCACTTCCAGCATCTGGCGACAGCGCGCCAAGGTGGTCTCGCCCGCATCCGTCAGGCTCAGACGGCGCGTGGTGCGATGCAACAGCCGTGCCTCCGCCCACTCTTCCATCTCGGCCAGATAGCGCGTCACCATGGCGCGCGACATGTCGAGCGCCTCGCTGGCGGCCACCATGCTGCCCCGCTCGGCGATGGCGACGAATACTTGTGCTGCGGTGATGCGGTCCATGCGGTACTCCCTCGATTCATCCGATCCATGCAACTAAGTATTGCAATCTACCCTATTTGTCGCACCTGGTCGAAAGGATAATATGCGGGAGAGCATCCAATGCAGAAAGAATAATATGTTTGCACGCGCCGCCCGCCCCTCCCGCACCCTGGAAACCTTCCGCCTAGATGTGCTGGGCCGCGCACCGTCCACTTCACTGCTGCTGAGCGGCGTGGCCGACGCCATCCTCGTCAACACCCAGTTTCTGCGCGGCGACGCGGCGCAGTTAGCGCATACCATCGCCGCCAGCGGCAAGCGCCTGACCACCATCTATATCAGCGCGGCCGAACCGCAAGCCTATTTCGGCCTGGGCGTGCTGCAGCAAGCCTTTCCGCACGCCGACATCCTCGCCAGCGGCGCCACGGTCGAGGCGATCCGCAGCCAGGCCGGCGCCAGGGTCGCCCACTGGGGCGGCATCCTCAAGCACAATGCGCCGCGCCGCATCGTCCTGCCACAACCCTTTGAGGGCGACAGCCTGCCACTAGAGGGCCGGCATGTCGCCCTGCGCCACCTGGAAGCGGCGTTGAACTGAAGCCGTTCCGTCCTACCCTACAACGCGGCCAGGAAACGCTCATACGCTTGCGCGCTGCGCGCCAGCCGCTCGGCATAGCCCTTTTCCTTCGGCCCGTCTTCCGCGCCATAGAAGGCAAAGAAGCGGCGGTTGTCGGCGCCGATATACGCCAGGGTGACATCGAACGGCGCCAGCAGCTGCGCCAGGGTGACGTTCCACTTGCCTTCCGGCGTGAAGTCTTCCTGGCGGATGCCTGCCGTCACGGCCAGCGCCACTTTTCTTCCTTTGAAGGCATCGCCGCCCGTGCCATAGGCCCAGCCATACGCCAGCACCTCATCGAGCCATTGCTTGAGCAAGGGCGGGCAGTTGAACCAGTACACGGGGAACTGCAAGACCACATTGGCGTGCGCCTCCACCAGCGCCTGCTCGCGCGCCACGTCGATATGTCCATCCGGATAAGCCTGGTGCACGTTGTGGATGGTGTAGCGGTCGGGATACTGCGCCAGCTCCTGCAGCCAGCGCTTGTTGGCCACCGACCTGTCGATGGAGGGATGGAAGACGATAACGAGGGTTTTCATCATGCTGCTTTCCTGAAGTGAGATCAATGCGCCGGCCCCGTGCTCATAGAAAAGCAGGCAAGCCGGTACCCTGCCCCGTGGCGCGTGGTTGCGCCCGCAGAGGCAAAAACAGCATAGCCATACTGAGTATTTTATACAAGTACGCACATTTACTGCTCATACAGTATAAAAAGTAAGTTACTTGGCCGTGGAATGGCGCCTTGCCATGCGTATCCGGGTCAGACTGGCTGGTGCTGTTCGCCCCACTCGCACAAGGTATGCAGTACGGGGATCAGCGAGGCGCCCTTGCTTGAGAGCGAATATTCCACCTTGGGCGGCACTTGCGGATATTCCTTGCGGACGATCAGCGCGTCCGCTTCCAGCTCCTTCAGCACGACGCTGAGGGTCTTGAAGGCGATGCCGCCGAGATGGCGCTTGAGTTCGTTGTGCCGCAGCACGGTGTTTTCCGCCAGCGCGTACAGGATCAGCATCTTGTATTTGCCGCCGATCAGCGACAAGGTATAGCCAAATGCCGTATCGGCCAGGGCCACGCCGCTGGGGGTGCAGGTTTCTTCATTCATCGCGTTGTGCTTCCTGTTCATCCAGGGTCCGAGCATAACAGCCCGGCATAAAAAAACGGGCCGAAGCCCGTTTTTTTGTTTGCTCGATACCGCTCTGGATTAACGCTTGTCCAGTGGCAGTACTTCACGCGTGGTCGAACCGACGAACAGCTGGCGCGGACGGCCGATTTTTTGCTCTGGGTCGGCGATCATTTCGTTCCACTGGGCGATCCAGCCGATCGTACGGGCCATAGCGAAGATACCGGTGAACAGCGACACGGGGATGCCCAGCGCCGATTGCACGATGCCCGAGTAGAAGTCGACGTTCGGGTACAGTTTGCGCGACACGAAGTACTCGTCGTTCAGTGCAATCTTTTCCAGTTCCATCGCCAGCTTGAACAGCGGGTCGTCCTGCAGACCCAGTTCTTGCAGCACTTCGTAGCAGGTTTCACGCATCAGCTTGGCGCGTGGATCGAAGTTCTTGTACACGCGGTGGCCAAAGCCCATCAGCTTGACGCCGGAGTTCTTGTCCTTGACTTGCGCGATGAAGGCAGGGATGTTCTCGACGGTGCCGATTTCTTTCAGCATGTTCAGTGCCGCTTCGTTGGCGCCGCCGTGGGCAGGGCCCCACAGGCAGGCGATACCGGCAGCGATACAGGCGAACGGGTTGGCGCCCGACGAACCGGCCAGACGGACGGTCGATGTCGATGCGTTTTGCTCGTGGTCCGCATGCAGGATCAGGATGCGATCCAGGGCGCGCACCAGCACGTCGTTGACCTTGTACTCTTCGCACGGGTTGGCGAACATCATGTGCATGAAGTTGGCGCTGTACGACAGGTCGTTGCGTGGATACACGAACGGCTGGCCGACCGAGTACTTGTAGGTCATGGCGACCAGGGTTGGCATCTTGGCGATCAGGCGGATGGCCGACACTTCGCGGTGACGCGGGTCGTTGATGTCCAGCGAGTCATGGTAGAACGATGCCAGCGCGCCGACGGTGCCCACCAGGACCGACATCGGATGCGCGTCGCGGCGGAAGCCACGGAAGAAGAATTGCATCTGTTCGTGCACCATCGTGTGCTTGGTGACGGTGTCGACGAACTTGGCTTTTTGCGCCGCGTTCGGCAGTTCGCCGTTCAGCAGCAAGTAGCACGATTCCATGAAGTCGGCGTTGACGGCCAACTGTTCGATCGGGTAACCACGGTACAGCAGCTCGCCCTTGTCGCCGTCGATATAGGTGATCGACGAGTTGCAGGCGGCCGTCGACATAAAGCCTGGGTCGTAGGTGAACTTGCCGCTACCGGCGTACAGTTTGCGGATGTCGATGACGTCCGGGCCAACCGTGCCTTTGTAGATTGGAAATTCAAGCGATGGGCTGCCATCGGAGAACGACAGGGTAGCTTTTGTGTCAGAGATATTCATGGGCTCTTCCTTCTCGGGAGTGAGTCGAAATTAAAATCAAAAATTCTGGCTGCAATTCGCACCGCACTCGGCAGTGCTACAGCGCGCCACTCGCACCGTTTGCAATATATCGCCCAGGCGTCTAGGCAATGCGCAGTCGTTGCAGCAGTGCGCGCACATGCGGCAGATCGACTTCGCCTTCCGGCTCTTTACGGGCCAGTACCAGATCCATTAACGCATTGTCCGATAAATCCAGCAAACGCGTCAGCGCGTCAACTTCTTCATCGGTCAATTCGGTTTCATACGCATCGAGAAAACGGGTCAGGATAATATCGTTTTCCAGCAGGCCACGGCGTGAACGCCAGCGCAGGCGGGCGCGGTTGGCCGGGTCGGCCTGATGCGAGGACAAAATTGATTCTGTCATTTGGTTTACCACTTTACGTGTGCCTTGCGGCACGCTGCTGCTTTGCAGGCGCCGCCTGCAGGCAAGAGAGGATACCCTCTTCCCGCAAACGGCGCCCGGCGGATGCGATCAGGGGGATCAGATCGCGCGGCGGACCATCAATTCCTTGATCTTGCCGATCGCCTTGTTCGGATTCAACCCTTTCGGGCAGACGTCGACGCAGTTCATGATCGAATGGCAGCGGAACAGACGGTACGGGTCTTCCAGGTTGTCCAGACGCGCGCCCGTGGCTTCGTCGCGCGAATCGGCGATGAAGCGGTAGGCTTGCAGCAGGCCAGCCGGGCCGACGAATTTGTCCGGATTCCACCAGAACGACGGGCACGACGTGGAGCAGCATGCGCACAGGATGCACTCGTACAGGCCATCGAGTTCTTCGCGCTGTTCCGGCGACTGCAGGCGTTCTTTTTCAGGCGGGATCGAATCATTGATCAGGAAAGGCTTGATCGAATCGTACTGCTTGAAAAATTGCGTCATGTCGACGATCAGGTCACGGATGACCGGCAAGCCTGGCAACGGACGCAGCACGATAGGCTCGGTCAGTTCGTTCAGGTTGGTGGTGCATGCCAGGCCGTTCTTGCCGTTGATGTTCATCGCGTCCGAACCGCACACGCCTTCGCGGCACGAGCGGCGCAGGGCCAGCGAGTCATCGACGTCCGACTTGATGCGCTGCAGTGCGTCGAGCAGCATCTTGTCGGTGTCTTTCAGCTCGACCGTCAGGTCTTGCATGTAAGGCTTGGCATCCTGGTCAGGATCGTAGCGGTAGATTTTGAATTTGAGAGTGCGTGCCATGGTATAGCCTTAGAAAGTACGTGGTTTCGGTTTGAAGGTATCAACCGTCAAAGGCTTGGTCACGACTGGCTTGTATTCCAGTCGGTTGCCTTCCGAATACCACAGCGTGTGCTTCATCCAGTTGTCGTCGTCGCGGGTCGGGTGGTCGTCCTGGGCGTGGGCGCCGCGCGATTCCTTGCGGGCCGCTGCCGAGACGATGGTCGCCTTTGCCGTTTCGATCAGGTTGTCCAGCTCCAGCGCTTCCACGCGGGCCGTATTGAAGACCATCGATTTATCCTTGAACGAGACGTGCTTGCGGCGCTCGTCGAGCTTCATGATTTCTTCGACGCCCTTGTTCAGCATTTCGTCGGTACGGAACACGCCACAGTACTTCTGCATGGTGGCGCGGATATCGTTCGCCACGCCCTGCACGGTTTCCGTGCCGGTCGAGTTTTCCAGGCGCTGCAAGCGGCCCATGGCAAAGTCGGCTGCGTCAGCTGGCAAAGGCTTGTTTTCCTTGGCTTTCAGACCGCTGTTGACGATGTGGTTACCGGCCGCGCGGCCGAAGACCACCAGGTCGAGCAGCGAGTTCGTGCCCAGGCGGTTGGCGCCGTGCACGGAAACGCAAGCGCATTCGCCGATCGCGTACAGGCCGTTGACAACCTTGGCCGAATTATCCGGGCCGGTCGGGGTGACGACCTGGCCGTGGATGTTCGTCGGGATGCCGCCCATCTGGTAGTGAATCGTCGGCACGACAGGAATCGGTTCCTTGGTGGCGTCGACGTTGGCGAACTTGTGGCCAATTTCCAGGATCGACGGCAGGCGCTTGGCGATGGTGTCGGCGCCGATATGGCGCAGGTCCAGCATCACGTGGTCCTTGTTCGGACCGCAGCCGCGGCCTTCCTTGATTTCCTGGTCCATCGAACGCGAGACGAAGTCGCGCGGCGCCAGATCCTTCAGGGTAGGCGCATAGCGCTCCATGAAGCGTTCGCCTTCGCTATTGATCAGGATGCCGCCTTCGCCGCGCACGCCTTCGGTGATCAATACGCCCGCGCCGGCCACGCCGGTCGGGTGGAACTGCCAGAATTCCATGTCCTGCAGCGGCAGGCCGGCGCGTGCCGCCATGCCCATGCCGTCGCCCGTGTTAATGAACGCATTCGTCGACGCGGCGAAGATACGGCCTGCGCCGCCCGTTGCCATGACCGTCGTTTTTGCTTCCAGGATCATGCATTCGCCGGTTTCCATTTCCAGTGCGACGACACCGATCACGTCGCCTTCGGCGTCACGGATCAGGTCGAGCGCCATCCATTCAACGAAGAAATGCGTACGGGCGCGCACGTTGCGCTGGTACAGGGTATGCAACAGGGCGTGACCGGTACGGTCGGCTGCCGCGCAAGCGCGCTGCACCGGCTTTTCGCCGAAGTGGGCCGTGTGGCCGCCGAAAGGACGCTGATAGATGGTGCCGTCAGGGTTGCGGTCGAATGGCATGCCGAAGTGTTCCAGTTCGTACACGACCTTCGGTGCTTCGCGGCACATGAATTCGATGGCATCCTGGTCGCCCAGATAGTCGCCACCCTTGACGGTGTCGAACATGTGCCAGAACCAGTTGTCTTCGGCCATGTTGCCGAGCGACGCGCCGATACCACCCTGCGCCGCCACGGTGTGCGAGCGGGTCGGAAAAACTTTCGAGAGCACTGCGACGTTCAGGCCGGCTTCAGCCAGCTGCAACGACGCGCGCATGCCGGAACCGCCGGCGCCAACGATGACCGCATCAAAGCGGCGGGTAGGAATTGCAGATTTATATGCTGCCACGATTACACACTCCAGAGTATCTGTACCGTCCAGCCGGCACAAGCGATCAACCACAGCATGGTGGCAATTTGCAGGGTCAGGCGGAGGCCAACGCTTTTCACGTAGTCCATCCAGATATTGCGTACGCCGACCCATGCGTGGTAGAACAAGGCAACAAACGTCACCAGGCTGATTAATTTGAACCATTGCTGTGCGAACAGACCTGCCCAGCCTTCATAGCTGAAGTTGCTGCCGGTCAGGAAGGCGATCAGCAGGATGGCGACGTAGGCCACCATGACGAGGGCGGTGACGCGTTGCGCCAGCCAGTCGCGCAGGCCGTAATGGGCGCCGACAACGAGGCGTTTCGGTCCGATGTTATTGTTTGCCATTAAAATACTCCAAACAGTTTCAAAGCGACCAGAGCGGTCAGTACCAGACTGATCACCAGAACGAACTTGGCCGTATTGCGCGCAGGTTCTTTCTCGGCGGCGACGTGCACGTCCATGAACAGGTGGCGAATACCGGCGCAGAAGTGGTGCAGGAAGGCCCAGACCAGACCCAGGGTGATCAGCTTGACGAACCAGTGCGAGGCGATGCCCTGGAAGTAGGCGTAGGACATTTCGGAACGCAGACTCAGTTCCAGCATGTACAGGATGCCCGGCAGCAGGGCGAAAATGATGATGCCGCTGATGCGATGCAGGATCGAGACGATGGCGCCGATCGCCATGCGGTAGTTCGACAATTCGGTAACATGGATGTTACGGAATTGCGGCCGTTCTTTTTTTGGTACTTCTCTTACGGCTTCAGACATAACAAAAACCTCCCCTTTGAATTTCAACTAAATATTGAAGCCGCGATTTTCGCCGATTTTCGCAACCGATACCAATATCTATTGTTACATATAACCAAAATGGTTTTTTACTACAAAATACCGCGCTACTTTCCGTAGTTCACGTAATTTAATTACAGAATCGCCGGCAAAACACGGCCCGCCGGGGCGGGCCATGCTGTCGCTGCGCTTTCCGTTGTCTCCGTTGCCCGCCTTGCGGCAGGCATCTTGCAAGCGATGCACTTCAGCCTTGCTGCTTGTTCGGGCGCCCGCAGGCGCCCCGCCGCTTCAGCTGAGTTCATTCTGATAATGATGGCGACTGGTCAGGTACAAGCCCCGGCGCAGTTCGACCGGCTTGTCGCCGTAGGTAAACGACACGCGCTCGGAACTGAGCAAGGGCGTGCCGAGATCGATATTCAACAGTTGCGCGGCGCCCGCGTCGGCGCACACGGCGCGGATCTGCTCGGACGCGCGTATCATGCGCGTGCCAAATTCCGTTTCGAACAGGCCGTACATGGGACCCTTGTACTCCACCAGGCGCTCGGCCGTCAGGCCTTTGAAGATCAGGCCGGGCAGCCACAGCTCCTCGACGATGGTCGGCACGCCGTCGAAATACTGCACGCGCTTGATGAAGATGACGGCATCGCCGGACTTCAGATCCATCAGGCGCGCCACGTCGGCCGGCGCGCGCACGCGCTTGACTTCGATAAATTTGCTTTCGGGATAATGCGGCACGCCTTCGTCCGGCACCAGGCGCAGGAAGCGGAAATGCGCGCGCGCCTCATGGTGGGTGGAAACGAAGGTGCCCTTGCCCTGGCGGCGCATGACGAGATTCTCGGCGGCCAGTTCATCGATGGCCTTGCGCACCGTACCCTGGCTGACCTTGAAGCGCCCTGCCAGCTCGACTTCGCTGGGAATCAGTTCGCCCGGCTTCCATTCGCCCGATTGCAGGCTCTGCGTGATGAGCGCCTTGATCTGCTGGTACAGGGGACTGAAGGTGGGCGATGCGGTCGCGGCAGGCACGGTCACGGCAGCAGTGGCATTCGCGCCGGCGACAGGGGCGGCGGCGGTGCTGGCTGCCGCGGCGACGGGCGTGGCCGGGGTGCCCGCGGTCGGACTGACCGCCCCGCTTGCAGCAGTGGCATTGTTGGTCAGATTGGACGAGGCGGAATTCATAGTCCGACATTTCAACACAAATCACTGCCCGCGTCCAGTAAAACACACGCAGTTATCTGTCTTATATAAGACATAAGATATGATTGACAGATAGGGATCAGAGGCCTAAACTGCCCTCGATAAAACTTGTGAGCCAGCGTTTTATGTTGTCGGCCAGCCACTCTGGCCTCATGCAGCACAAGCGTGACGGCAGCGTACACCAGCAATTCGGTGGCGCGGGCCGGTTTTGGTATCATTATAGTTTTTCCGGATAAGCGTAAGCCCAGCTTCAAGCCCGTTTTCTTTCCCATTTTTGGAGATTCATCATGGCTAAAACCCCAATGCGTGTTGCAGTGACCGGCGCCGCCGGCCAGATCGGCTACGCCCTGTTGTTCCGCATCGCCAATGGCGACATGCTCGGCAAAGACCAGCCTGTCATCTTGCAACTGCTTGAAATCCCGGACGAAAAAGCCCAGAAGGCGCTCAAGGGCGTGATGATGGAAATCGACGACTGCGCCTTCCCGCTGCTGACGGAAATGACCGCCCACTCCGATCCGCTGACCGCATTCAAGGATGTCGATGTGGCCGTACTGGTTGGCGCGCGTCCACGCGGCCCAGGCATGGAACGCAAGGACCTGCTGGAAGCGAACGCCCAGATCTTCACGGTGCAAGGCAAGGCGCTCGACGCCGTCGCTTCGCGCAATGTCAAAGTGCTGGTGGTCGGCAACCCTGCCAACACCAACGCCTACATCGCCATGAAATCGGCGCCATCGCTGCCAGCGAAAAACTTCACCGCCATGCTGCGCCTGGACCACAACCGCGCGCTGTCGCAAGTCGCTGCCAAGACCGGCACCGCCGTGAAAGACATCGAGAAGCTGACCGTGTGGGGCAACCACTCGCCAACGATGTACGCGGACTACCGCTTCGCCACCGTGAACGGCAAGGCTGTCAAGGACCTGATCAACGACCAGGAATGGAACGCCAACGTGTTCCTGCCTACCGTCGGCAAGCGCGGCGCGGCCATCATCGAAGCGCGCGGCCTGTCGTCGGCAGCGTCGGCAGCGAACGCCGCCATCGACCACATCCATGACTGGATGCTGGGCACCGCCGGCAAGTGGACCACCATGGGCGTTCCTTCGGATGGCTCGTATGGCATCCCTGAAGGCACCGTGTTCGGCTTCCCGGTCACCACCGACAACGGTGAGTACACCATCGTTCAAGGTCTGGAAATCGATGCATTCTCTCAAGAGCGCATCAACCTGACCCTGAAAGAACTGACCGAAGAGCGCGAAGGCGTGAAACACCTGCTGGCCTAAGTCCAGTGTTGGCGGCGCGGCAATGCGCCGCCCGCCAAGAAGGCCGCTCCGCGAGATTCGCGGCGCGGCTGTTTTCTCAAGTAGTTTTTACCTGCAGAAATGCCTTAAGCATGCACCCTTCCGAGGTTTTATTCCAAGGCAAACGCCAGCCGCTGTTGCTCGCCGCTTGCGACCACTACGCCGGCTCTGAAAAGCTGATGCGTAAATCGATTGCTTTGCAACAAGAGCTT
Source organism: Janthinobacterium lividum (assembly GCF_011601275.1). GTDB lineage: Bacteria > Pseudomonadota > Gammaproteobacteria > Burkholderiales > Burkholderiaceae_D > Janthinobacterium > Janthinobacterium lividum_E. Next base: position 130,906 of record NZ_JAAOLY010000015.1, read on the forward strand.
GGCCCCCTGTTCGACATCACGTTCGACTGCGAAGACGGCGCCAGCGCCGGCAATGAAGAAGCCCACGCCCTGATGATCGCCGGCCTGCTGGCCAGCGACGAGAACCAGTTCAACCGCATCGGCGTGCGCGTGCACGACGTCGACAGCCCGTTTTTCGTGCGCGACGTGGAAATCATCTGCAGCGCCGCGTCCCGCCTGGCCTACATCGCCGTGCCCAAGGTGGCCGGCGTGCAGGACGCCATGCTGGCCATCGACCTGATCAACCTGCACGCGCGCCGCGCCGGCCGCGACAACCTGCCCGTGCACATCCTGATCGAGACGCATGGCGCGCTGCGCGAAGCCTACGCCATCGCCGCCCTGCCCCAGGTCGAATGCCTGTCCTTCGGCATCATGGATTTCGTTTCGGCCCACTACGGCGCCATTCCCGCCGCCGCCATGCGCACGCCGGGCCAGTTCACGCACCCGCTGGTGGTGCGCGCCAAACTGGAAGTGGCGGCCGCCTGCCACGCGCACGGCAAGGTGCCGTCGCATAACGTGACGACGGACGTGCGCGATTCGGCCGTGGTGGCCAACGACGCCCAGCGCGCGACAGCCGAGTTCGGCTACACGCGCATGTGGAGCATCCACCCGGACCAGATCAAGCCCATCATCAAGGCCTTCACTCCGCGCCTGTCCGAAGTCAACGAGGCCAGCAACATCCTCAATGAAGCGCTGCGCGCCAACTGGGGACCGATTGCGCAAAATGGCCGCTTGCACGACCGCGCCAGCTACCGATATTATTGGACCGTTTTGCAACGCGCCAAACTGGCGGGCCTCGGCCTGCCCGAGGCGGCCGCTGCATTACTTAACGCCCCCTCTTCCAGCACCACTGAAAACTGACAGGAATTACACGATGTCCCTCTCCAAATTAGCAATTGCCTGCAGCGTCGCGCTGGGCGCCATGACCCTCACGCTGGCGCCAGCCAGCTTCGCCGCCACGGCAGAGGCAAATCCCAAGGCCGTCAAGGCTGTCAAAGCCAAGCCAAAGGCCAAGACCAGCAAGGCCAAGGCAGCCGCCAAGGAAGCCCATCCGCTGGCCATGTCGGTCGCCGACAAGGAAGAATCGGACGAACCGGACACCGCCGGCTCGGCTTCCACCGATTTCAATTGCGAACTTGGTAATAAAATTACCATCTACACCAATGCTACTGACGACAAACACATCGCCCTGCGCTGGAAGAAGCGCCTGCATCGCCTGAGCCGCGTTGGAACCACCACCGGCGCCAACCGCTTCGAGAACCGTCTGTACGGTCTCGTGTGGATCGGCATCCCGGCCAAAGGCATGCTGCTCGATTCCAAGCAGGGCCGCCAGCTGGCCAATGAATGCAAGGATGCGGAGCAAGCCAAGCCGACGGCAGTGGTGGAAGCCGCGCCATCGCTGGGCGTGCTGCCGGCGACCGGCGGCTGATGTGCGTAGCAAGGGCCTCTTCGGGGGCTCAGTCATGTTTTGTAATTTGAATAATCAATAAATAGACGATACCCAACAAGGAGAGGTCATGTCCCGCAACACTCTGAACACGCTCAAGGACTTTAATATTTCGGATAGCAAGAAGGGCAAGCTGTACTCCCTGCCTGCGCTGGAAAAAAGCCTGGGCATCAATGTCTCCCGCCTGCCAGTGTCGATTCGTATCGTGCTCGAATCGGTATTGCGCAACTGCGACGGCAAAAAAGTCACCGAAGAACACGTCAAGCAATTGGCGAGCTGGGGCCCGACCGCCGAGCGCACCGACGAGATCCCGTTCGTAGTGGCGCGCGTCGTGCTGCAAGACTTCACCGGTGTTCCTCTGCTGGCCGACCTGGCGGCGATGCGCAACGTGGCCGCCAAGATGGGCATCAACGCCAAGAAGATCGAACCGCTGGTACCGGTCGATCTGGTGGTCGACCACTCTGTCACCATCGATCACTACCGCGAAAAGAAAGCGCTGGACCTGAACATGAAACTGGAATTCTCGCGTAACAACGAGCGTTACCAGTTCATGAAATGGGGCATGCAGGCATTCGACACCTTCGGCGTCGTGCCACCAGGCTTCGGCATCGTTCACCAGGTCAACCTGGAATACCTGGCGCGCGGCGTGCACCACGCAGGCAAGAAAGCCGGCGACGTGTACTACCCTGACACCCTGGTCGGCACCGACTCGCACACCACCATGATCAACGGCATCGGCGTGGTCGGCTGGGGCGTGGGCGGCATCGAGGCGGAAGCCGGCATGCTGGGCCAACCGGTCTACTTCCTGACGCCTGACGTCATCGGCGTGAACCTGTCGGGCGCGCTGCGCGAAGGCTGCACCGCCACCGACCTGGTACTGACCATCACCGAATTGCTGCGCAAAGAAAAAGTCGTCGGCAAGTTCGTCGAATTCTTCGGCGAAGGCACGGAATCGCTGACCCTGACGGACCGCGCGACGATCGCCAACATGGCACCGGAATACGGCGCGACCATGGGCTTCTTCCCGGTCGACGAAGCGACCATCGATTACTTCAAGGGCACCGGCCGCAGCAAGGCTGAAATCGCCGCGTTCGAAGGCTACTTCAAGGCGCAAAACCTGTTCGGCGTGCCAAAAGCCGGCGAGATCGACTACACCCGCGTGGTGGAACTGGACCTGGCGTCGGTCGCTCCGTCGCTGGCCGGCCCGAAACGCCCGCAAGACCGTATCGAAATCGGCAACGTCAAGGCGAACTTCGCCGAGCTGTTCGCCAAGCCAACCACGGAAAACGGCTTCAACAAGAATCCGGCCGACCTGGCTGCCGTGTACGAAACGACGAACGGCGTGAAAGTGTCGAACGGCGACGTGCTGATCGCCGCGATCACCTCGTGCACCAACACCTCGAACCCGAGCGTGATGCTGGCCGCCGGCCTGCTGGCCAAGAAAGCCGTGGAAGCCGGCCTGAAAGTCGCGCCGCACATCAAGACCTCGCTGGCCCCTGGCTCGCGCGTCGTGACCGAGTACCTGACGGCCGCCGGCCTGCTGCCCTACCTGGAAAAACTGGGCTTCGGCGTGACCGCCTACGGCTGCACAACCTGTATCGGCAATGCGGGCGACCTGACGCCTGAGCTGAACGCAGCCATTGCCACGCACGACATCGTCGCGTCGGCCGTACTGTCGGGCAACCGCAACTTCGAAGCGCGCATTCACCCGAACATCCGCTCCAACTTCCTCGCCTCGCCACCGCTGGTCGTCGCTTACGCCATCGCCGGCAACATGACGCGCGACCTGATGACGGAACCGGTCGGCAAGGGCAAGGGCGGCAAGGACGTCTACCTGGGCGACATCTGGCCGACCTCGGCTGAAGTGTCGGCCATGATGAAGTTCGCCATGAACGCCAAGGTGTTCAAGGACAACTACGCCGACGTCAAGGGCGCACCAGGCAAGCTGTGGGAAAAAGTCACGACCGTCTCCGGTCAAGTCTACAACTGGCCAAAATCGACCTACATCGCGGAACCTCCGTTCTTCGACAACTTCTCGATGACGCCAGCGGCAGTGGCCACCGGCATCGAAGGCGCGCGCGCACTGGGCGTGTTCGGCGATTCCATCACCACCGACCACATCTCGCCAGCCGGCTCGATCCAGGAAAACGGTCCTGCAGGCAAATGGCTGAAGGAAAACGGCGTCCTGAAAGCGGACTTCAACTCCTACGGCTCGCGTCGCGGCAACCATGAAATCATGATGCGCGGCACGTTCGCCAACGTGCGTATCAAAAACCGCATGATCCCTGCCAAGGCAGACGGTTCGGCGGTCGAAGGCGGCATCACGATTCACCAGCCTTCCGGTGAAGAAATGTCGATCTACGACGCAGCGATGAAGTATGTTGCTGAAGGCACGCCAACCATGGTCTTCGGCGGCGAAGAGTACGGTACGGGCTCGTCGCGCGACTGGGCGGCAAAAGGTACGCAACTGCTGGGCGTGAAAGCCGTGATCACCCGTTCGTTCGAGCGTATCCACCGCTCGAACCTGGTGGGCATGGGCGTGCTGCCGCTGCAATTCATCGGCGACGACAGCGTGCAAACCCTGGGCATCACGGGCAAGGAAACCTTCGACCTGAAAGGCCTCGAAGGCGAAATCAAGCCACAGCAACTGGCTACCCTGGTGATCCACCGCGCCGACGGCAGCAGCCAGGAAGTCAAAGTCCTGCTGCGCATTGATACGCCGATCGAAGTCGATTACTACAAGCATGGCGGTATCCTGCCATTCGTGCTGCGTCAACTGCTGGCCGAGTAATCAGCCCAGCTGTGATGCAAGATCGAAGCGCCGGTTCCGACCGGCGCTTTTTTTCGTCCCTGCATCCCGTTCCGACTTGAAATTTCGACTATTGGCATGATCTAAGGACAGCTTACGTATTGCGTGCGGCTGAATCCTCTACAATACGGTTATAAGGGTTTATCATTGTTTGACTGATCCATTTTTTTCACTTTCCGAGACTCTTATCCCGCTATGCGTCGTCCTTCCAAAGATTCATCCCATAAACTGACTGCCGACAGCCAGCGCCTGGTCACCTTTGCCCAGGCGATCGTACAGGCAGCCAGCCGTCTCGAAGAGCGGTCCTGGGAACACAGCCTGGATACGCAGCTCCAGAAATTACTCAAAACCGGCCACCAGGACACCATCGACAACACCCTGGGCAGCCTGTTCAAGGATGACTTGAACGCCTACGACGTGCTGATGGACTGCGTTGAAGCCGTCAGCGAATCGACCGTCATCACGCATGAAGACGTGCGCTACGACGCCCTGCTCGTCGCCGTGCCCATCCTCGCGTGGACGCGCTTTTCCATCGCTTCCGGCCCCATGGCCGGCGACGCGCACGGCGTGCTGTCGGCGCATTTCGCCGCCCACCTGCTGGCCGACGGCACGAAGATGGCCATGGCCCCAACGCTGTATTCGATCGACCAGCTGCCGCGCAGCCACGTCGAAACCTATGCCAAGACGCAAAAGCTGGCCCTGGCCGCCCTGAAAGGCACGGCCGTCAAGCCCTCGGGCAAAGAAGCGGAAACGGCGCCCTTCCTGGCCGATACGCGTTACCTGCTGGTGGCCGTGGTGGCGCCAAGCGGCGCCCCGCTGTTCCGCTGGCAGACACCGGCCAGCCAGCTCGACTTCATCGCCGAACGCAGCGCCGCCCTGGAACAATGGCGCACGCAGGCCACGCCGACGTTCGCCCGCCTGCTGCCCGGCTGCGGCCTGGAATTGCTGCTGCCGGAAGCGTATTACGTGGCATGCCGCGAAGCGGACAAGCTGATACGTCCCGTCTCCGTACGGGCCGCCGTGCACTACCTGACGCATACCCTGGCCATCGAGCCGTCGGAACTGCGCGCCGTCATCGCCGGCTTCGGCGAGGAAGCGGCCGACGGCCAGGTGGACGAGTACCGCATCGCCTTCACCCTGCGCCAGGCGCCGGACGTCATCTACGGCATCGTCTGGCCTTTGTACGGCCAGGAAGACGAGGATGGCACGCCGATCGAAGGCCTGATCCAGGTCGGCATCGCCGCGCTGGACAAGCAAAAGACGCCCGTCGATGAAATCATCGAGCACCTGAACGCCGCCGGCGTGACGCAGATCAAGCGCCACGCGGAACGTTTTGTCGGTGAATACTGCGACGATTGCGGCGCGCCTCTGTTTGCCGATCCTGTCGGCGAGCTGGCGCATGCGGAAATGCCGGAAGATACGCCGCAAGGCACGGAACACTTCCACTGATGCTGTAAAGGCATGGTCGGATTACGCCGTACCGGCTAATCCGACCTACGATGCCGGTATGGGCTGTAGGTCGGATTAGCGCGCGGCGCGTAATCCGACAACACCACCAGCGCATACAAAAAAAGGCGGAACCTCGGTTCCGCCTTTTTCATTGCAACGTCATTTACAACACCATCACCACTGTGAAAACGGGTGGCGGATCAAATTCGCATTGTAATAGCGCGCATCGCCCGAGACTTCCGCGCCGATCCACTCAGGTGTCTCGAAGGGCTGGTCTTCCGAAGCCAGCTCGATCTCGGCCACCAGCAGCCCGGCATTGGCGCCGAGGAACTCGTCGACTTCCCACACCATGCCCGCGTGTTCGATGCGGTGGCGATACTTTTCGATCAGCGGCTGTTCGCACAGGCCGTCGAGCAGTTCGGCGGCGTCGGCCAGCGGAATCGGATACTCCCACTCGCCGCGCGTGGCACCCACGTTGGCGCCCTTGATGGTCAGCATCGCCTGTTCGCCCTCGATGCGCACGCGCACCACGCGTTCGCGCGCGGACGACAGATAGCCCTGGCGCAGCAGCACCGCCTGCCCCAGGCCGCGCCAGGCATCGCCGGCCAGCAGGAATTTACGCTCGATCTCGACGCCCATGATCAACGCCGTTCAATCCAGCGACAGCAGGATAGGCTGCAGCATGGCCGCGCCCAGTGCCGCGCTGCGCGCGCCGTTCCAGCCCACGGCCGGATCCGGCAAGTCGGCGTTTTCCTTGAACGGCATTTCCAGGGTCAGCGCCAGGCAGCCGAAGTGGTGGCCGATGTATTTCGACGCCAGGGTCAGCATGTCCGACTTGTACTTGCTGGCGGCGTAGCCGAACTTGTCCTGGAAGTCGGGGCTGGCCTGCTTGTAGCGCTCGATGAAGGCCTTCTGGTGCGCCGCTTGCGCCGGCGTGAAGTTTTCCAGCATTTCATTGCCGGCCACAAAGTTGTACGGCAGCGCTTCATCACCGTGGATATCGAAGAACATGTCGACGCCCGTTTCGTGGATCTTGTTTTTCACGCACAGCACTTCCGGGCTCGATTCCAGCGAAGGCGTCATCCATTCGCGGTTCAGGTTGGCGCCTGCCGCATTCGTGCGCAGGTTGCCGCGGATGGAGCCGTCCGGGTTCATGTTCGGCACGATGTGGAACACGGCGCGCTGCAGCAGTTTGCGCGCGATCGGGTTGGCGTCGTCGAGCAGCGAGTCGATCAGGCCTTCGACGAACCATTCAGCCATCGATTCGCCCGGATGCTGGCGCGCGATGACCCAGATTTTCTTTTCCGCTTGCGGGTTGCCGATGGTGACCATGTTCATGTCGCGGCCGTCGACCGTGCTGCCCAGGTCGGATACGCGCGCCAGCGGATGCTCGGCCACTTCGCCCAGCAGGCGCAGATGGCGCTCCCACGAATACGGTTCGAAGTAGGCGTAGTACACGCTGTCGAGTTCCGGCGTGTGCGAAATCGTCATGACCTGGCCGTCGAACGAGGTCGGCACGCGGAACCAGTTTTCGCTGTCGTAGCTGGCCACGGCCTGGTAGTCTTCATAGCCGGCCGGATAGGTGGCCTGGCCCGCGTTCAGGAAGCGCATCGTGCATGCCTGGCCGCGCGCGCCCTGCAGGCGGAAGTGGAACCACTGGTGGATGTCGGCGTGACTATCCTTGCGCAAGTTCAGGTCGATGGCGCCGGCATTGGTGGCGCTCACCACGTCGATGGCGCCCGAGTCGAAGTTCTGGCTGATTTTAATGGTCATGTAATGATCCCGTCCGAATGTAAGTGTTCCGGCGTTGCCTCGTGGGCCAGCGCCGTTGCGCTAAAAAACGCAGTGTAAGCTATCCCGCTATTTTCCGCCCTTTGACCCCGTTCGCAAAGCCGGCCAAGTAATTTATGCACCATTCCGGGGCATCGATGGAAAAGTGCCTGGCAAAAGCGCGAAAAATCGGTCCACTGTCGCATCTACCGGACAAAAAACTGAATTGTAACAATGCCAGAAACATTGGCGGCCCCTCGGCCCCCTATAATTCCTGCTTTCATAGAGTCGCCAGGAAAGAGTCGTGGACAAGAAGCTGACCAATATTCAGGAAAGAAAATTACGCGAGGCGCAGGCGCGGCGCGAGCACATCATCGACGTCGTCAAAGACCTCATCAAGAAAGGCGGCGCGCGCGCCGTTTCCATCCGCAAGGTGGCCGAGGCGGCCGGCTTTTCCACCACCGTCGTGTATGCCCTGTTCCGCGACAAGGCCACCTTGATCGCCCAGGCCATGGACAAGGACTTGCTGGAACTGGTGCGCGCCATGCGCACCGCCTGCGACACCAGCATTGACCCGTGGGAACGCATCAGCCTCGTCGGCCGCGCCTACATCGAGTACGGCTTCCAGCATCCCGATGAGTATTCGCTGATTTTCATGGAACTGCGTCCGCACGCGGAAGTCGACGCCGTCGACGTCGAACACGGCAATATCGAGCAAGACCCGTATGCCTACGCACTGCACCTGTTCGGCGAACTGGCGCACGCGGGCCAGGTACGCCAGGACGAGCTGGCGCTGCACACGATGACGCAAATCTTCTGGCAGTCGCTGCACGGCCTCGTGTCGCTGCGTATCGTCATGGATGCGGGCGACCCATGGACGCCGCACCCGGAAATGAACGCGCATATCGACGACTTGCTCGCCGTCGTCACGGCAGGCATCCGCCTGCGCTTTGCGCCCGTTTCCTGACGTCTGATCCAGCGCAAACCGCACCCGTCAAAAAAGCGGACAGTCGGGTGAAGCCGCCTGCGCTGATACGGCGCGGTTCGCGCGAAGGAGTGCGACATGAACGGTGGTCCACCGACCTGCCCTGTCTTGATGCTGGCGAAGCTTACTGCGCTGCCAGCATGCTCTGCGTTTCCTGGTAGCGCGCATGCCACGACAGCGCTTGCTCCAGGATATGCGGCGTATGGCCGCCGCGCTGGCATGCCGCATCGTAATAGGCACGCAGCTGCGCGCGGTAATCGGGATGCGTGCAGCGCTCGATGATCAGCGGCGCCCGTTCACGCGGCGCCAGGCCGCGCAAGTCCGCAAAACCCCATTCCGTCACCAGCACGTCGACGTCATGCTCCGTATGGTCCACATGCGAGACCATCGGCACGACGCTGGAAATACGCCCGCCCTTGGCCGCCGATTTCGACACGAACATCGACACTTGCCCATTGCGTGCGAAGTCGCCCGAGCCGCCGATGCCGTTCATCATGTGCGTGCCGCACACGTGCGTGGAATTGACGTTGCCGTAGATATCGAACTCGAGCGCCGTGTTCAGCGCGATGATGCCCAGGCGGCGCACAATCTCGGGATGGTTGCTGATCTCTTGCGGACGCAGCACGATCTTCGCGCGGTAATGGTCGATATTGTCCATCAGCTTCTGGTGCACGGCGGCAGACAAGGTGATCGACGAGGCCGAGGCAAACGCCAGCTGGCCCGAATCGAGCAGCTCGATGGCGCTGTCCTGCAGCACTTCCGAATACATCGTCATGTTCTGGAAGGGCGAGCCGATCAGGCCATGCAGCACGGCGTTGGCGATGGTGCCGATGCCCGCCTGCAGGGGCAGCAGTTCCGGCCCCATGCGTCCGGCCGCCACTTCGCCTTGCAGGAAGGCGATCACGTGGCCGGCGATCGCCTGCGTTTCCGCGTCGGGCGGCAAGGCGTTCGACGGGCTGTCGGGGCTGTCCGTGATGACGATGGCGGCGATGCGGGCCGGGTCGATGGCGATGGCCGTGCTGCCCAGGCGCTGGTCGACGCGCGTGAGGGGAATCGGCTCGCGCCCCGGCAAGGTTTGCGGTATATAAATGTCGTGCAAGCCTTCCAGCGCCAGCGGCGTGGACAGGTTGATCTCGATGATCACCTGCGTGGCCTGCTGGGCAAAGGCGGCGGAGTTACCCACCGACATGGTCGGGATGATGGCGCCGGCCGCCGTGATGGCTGTTGCTTCGATGACGGCGATATCGACGGCGGCCAGGTTGCCCGAACGCAGCTGCTCGGCCGTCTCCGACAGATGCTGGTCGATGAACATGACTTCACCATCGTTGATCTTGCCGCGCAGCACAGGGTCGACCTGGAACGGCATGCGGCGCGCCAGCACGCCCGCCTCGGCCATCAAACCGTCGCTGCCATTGCCCAGCGAAGCGCCCGTGATCAGGGTCAGGCTTAATGGATCTTGCAGGGCGCGCTCGGCCAGCGCGCGCGGCAGGGCCTTGGCGTCGCCGGCACGGGTAAAGCCGCTCATGCCGACACGCATGCCGTTGTGGAATAATTTGGCTGCCTCATCGGCGCTCATTATTTTGCCGAGCAAGCCCGGGTGGCGGATACGGTCCTCGTACATCTGATGCTCCTGATCTTCTTCATATTCTCAAACTGGATGGCTGTCATACACCAGCCCCATAAGTGGAATCAGTATAAAATCGCGGTCACATGCATGGCATGAATTAATTTCGCCACATCCAGTCGATATTTTCATGCCTTGCCAACGCCGAGCACCCTCTTGGATATCCGTTCCCTGCGCTATTTCGTGGAAACCGTGCGCCTGTCGAGCTTTACGCAGGCGGCCGAATCGCTGCACCTGACCCAGTCGACCATCAGCAAGATGGTGCGCCAGCTGGAAGACGAGGTGGGCGCGCAGCTGCTGGTGCGCGACGGGCGCAAGCTGACCCTGACGGACACGGGCCGCATCGTCTACCAGCACGGCCAGGAAATGCTGGCCAATATGCGCCAGCTGACGCTGGAAGTGCGCGACACGCAAGCCTTGCAGCGCGGCAGCCTGACGGTCGGCATCCCGCCCATGATCAATGTGCTGTTTACGCCCGTATTAAAGGCGTTTCGCGCGCGCCATCCGAACATCAGCCTGACACTGCAGGAAGACACGGGCCAGCAGATCGAACGCCAGGTGGCGGCCGGCGAGCTGGAAATCGGCATGACGGTGCTGCCGGCCGACCCGGAACTCGATCTGGTGGCCGTGGAAGTGGCCAGCTACCCGATCTGGGCCCTGGCCGAGCCGGGCACGTTCCAGAAAAACCGCACAACCCTGCCCTTCAAGGCGCTGGCCGACTTGCCGCTGGTGTTATTGAAGGATGATTTCGCCCTCACGCGCAGCCTGCGCCAGCATTTCGTGCAAGCTGGCTTTGCGCCGACGATCGCGGCCCAGAGCGGGCAATGGGACTGGCTGGTGGCGATGGCGTCGGCGGGCCTGGGCGTGGCCCTGCTGCCCGAGCCGTTCATCCACCGCCTGGCCGGCGAACCGCTGGAGGCTGTGCGCATCGTCGAGCCGGAGGTGGCGTGGCAGGTGGCGCATATCTGGAGCGGGCGCTATCTGTCGCACGCGGCGCGCGCCTGGCTCGAGGTATGCCAGGACGTGCTGGGCACGCCGTTCGCGCACTGACGCAAAAAAGGGTGGCCGAGGCCACCCTTTTGCTTGATCACGCCACCTTGCTTACTTGGCGCTGTCGTTGTACATGCTGGCGTACTTCCAGCCGAAGTACAGAATGAAGGTGTAGCACACGGCCGGCACGAGGAAGGACAGCTGCAGGTTGATGTGGTCGGCCAGGAAGCCCTGGATGAACGGCACGATGGCGCCGCCGACGATGGCCATGCACAGGATGCCCGAACCTTGTCCCGTTTGCGCACCCAGCTTGTTCAAGGCCATGCTGAAGATGGTCGGGAACATGATGGAGTTGAACAGGCCGACGGCGATCAAGGCCCACATGGCCGTGTGACCACTGGAGAACACGGCGACGAGGATCAGCGCGATGACGACGGCGGCGTTGAAGGCCAGGGTCTTGCCCGGGCTGACATAGCGCATCACGGCAAAGCCGACGAAGCGGCCCAGCATGGCGCCACCCCAGTAATAGCTGACGAAATAGGCGGCGTCGGCGTGGCTAAGGCCAGCGATATGGCTCTCGCCCAGGAAGTTGATCAGGAAGCTGCCGATGCTGACTTCACCGCCCACGTACAGGAAGATGGCCAGCGCGCCCAGCACCAGGTGGCGGTGCGACCAGATCGATACCTTGTTGCCATCGTGCGCCAGGGCGGCCGCATCATCGGCATGCGAAATCTTCGGCAGTTTTGCCAGCGCAAACAGCACGGCCAGGATCACCAGGGTGGCGGCCAGCACCAGATACGGGCCTTGCACGGAAGCGGCTTCCTTGGCGCGGTAAGCCAGCTGCTCGGCCGCCGGCAGCAGGTCGAACTGCTGCACCGTCAGCACGGTGCCCGACAAGATCAGCATGCCGCCCAGCGCAGGCGCCACGGTGGTGCCCAGCGCGTTGAACGCTTGCGTCAGGGTCAAACGGCTCGACGCCGTCTGCGGGTCGCCCAGTTCCGTCACGTACGGGTTGGCCGCCACCTGCAGCACGGTGATGCCGGCCGCCAGGATGAAGAAGGACAACAGGAACAGCGCATAGCTGCCGGTCGACGCCGGGTAGAACATGGCGCAGCCGGCGGCCGCGATCAGCAGGCCGGCGACGACGCCGCGCTGGTAGCCGATTTTCTTGATCAGCATGCCGGCGGGCAGCGAAACGATGGCGTAAGCGCCAAAGAAGCAGAACTGCACCAGCATCGCCTGCACATACGTCAGGGTGTAGATCGAGCGCAGATGGGGAATCAGCACATCATTGAGCGATGTCAGCAGTCCCCACATGAAAAACAGCACCGTGACAATGATCAGGGCGCCCGTATTGTTTTGCGTGCCGGCCTGTGCGGACGGTACGCCCTGGCCTTGCTTTACGTATTCCATACCTTCTCCATTTTTCAATTCCAAGTTGATCTTGCCAGGCATGGAAGCGTTTCCACCCGGGCAGCACCAGGACGCGCAAGCATCACGCAGATATCAGCGTGGGCCATGACTGCCATCAGTAAAACAGGGGCAGGCATGGCGCTACTTGCGCGCGGCAGGCGCACGGCCGACCGTTTCTCGCCAAAATGATGTCTTGTGGGCGCGGCACGCCTTCGGGCTGCGTCAGAAAACAACATTCAGGACAAAACAGTCTTGTAGTAAAACTACGATACTGCGCCCGCATTATGCCTTAAAGCCCCGTATTGCGCAGCTTTCCCGCCTGTTATTCTAAAAATGAATAGCCGACATTTGAAATCAAAAGTAGCCTTATAACTTGGAATCGCTATACTTATATTGCAGTGCAGCACAACGCGGCACGCCACTCAAAGGAGTCTGCCATGTCTACCGCATTTACTTACCACACCACGCAAAACAGCAATATCGTCGCCACCCTGGTCCACGCCGCCAAACGTGTTGGCGCCTGGCTGAACCACAGCAGCGACCGCCGCGAACGCGCTTACGAAGAAGCCTACCTGGCCGAATCGACGGACCGCTACGATCTGGAATACCGCATGCGCGAACTGGCCCGTGCCAACCCGCAGCCAAGCTGGATGAGCGGCCTGAGCCGTTAAGAGTGACGCAGTACCCAGTCGCTCACCGGCTGTTGCAACATCGATAGCGCCATCCTGCTCGCCTTGCGCTTGAGCACAGGATGGGCTATACAGGCGGGATGCACACGCCCATCACCATTCTCGCCATCGCCGGCAGCCTGCGCGCTGCCTCGCTGAACACCGCCCTGCTGCGCGCCATCGCCGGGCTTGCGCCATCGCCATTCGACATCCGCATCTATCAGGGACTCGGGCAATTACCGCTGTTCAATCCCGACCTCGACGCCGACAGCTTGCCGGCCGTGACTGGCCTGCGCGACGCCATCCTGGCGGCCGACGTGCTGATGCTGGCCAGCCCCGAATACGCGCACGGCGTGAGCGGCCCCATGAAAAACGCGCTGGACTGGATGGTGGGAAATGAATCGTTCATCGACAAGCCGCTGGTGCTGCTGAACGCCTCGCCGCGCGCCAACCATGCGCAGGCGGCCCTGCGCGAAACGGTGCGCACCATGTCGGCGCGCCTGATCGACGAGGCCTGCATCAGCCTGCCCCTGCTGGGGTCGGGTCTCGATGCGGAAGGCATCGCCGCGGACCCGGCATTGCGCCGGGCCATCTTCGATATGTTGCAGTGCATCAGGTCATTTTCATGACCTTCTGCACGTTTCACTATCAATTCATCTAGTTTTACTACGTACTTCTACGGACCGCTCAATGCGGAATCATGCCGGTGAACACGTAGGCCTGCAGCATGGTGATGATGCCGATGATGACGGCAAACAACAGACTGTGCTTCAAGGTAAAGCGGAACAGGTCCGATTCCTTGCCCACCAGGCCGGTCGCCGCGCAGGCGACGGCGATCGACTGTGGCGAGATCATCTTCGCCGTCACGCCGCCCGTCGTATTGGCCGCCACCATCAGGGTGTCGGACACGCCGATCTGGTGCGCCGTCGTATTTTGCAGGGAGCAGAACAAGGCATTCGACGAGGTGTCGGAACCCGTCAGGAAGACGCCCAGCCAACCCAGGAATGGCGAGAAGAACGGGAAGGCGGCGCCGCTGCCGGCCAGCAGCAGGGCCAGGGTGGACGACATGCCCGAGTAATTGGCGACAAAGGCAAACGCCAGCACCAGGCCGATCGACAGCACGGGACGGCGCAACTCCATGATCGTTTCCACAAACGCCTTCCAACCCTCGCGCGGCTTCATGCGCAGCATCAGCATCGACAGCACGGCCGTCAGCAAGATCGCCGTACCCACGGCGGACAGCAGATCGAGCTTGAACACGGCGTCATACGCCTTCGGCTCTACCACGATGGGCATGGTCTTCATCACCAGCTTGTCGAGGTAGGGCACGTGGATCTTGATGACCAGGCCAGACAAGGCGCCGCCAGCGGCAAACAACGCCTTGAAGCCCGGCAGGCTCCACACGGTGACGATGGCCGTCAACAGGCCGAACGGCGCCCAGGCGCGCATGGTCTGCGCCATCGTGTAGGGCGAGGCGGCGCGGTTGCCGGCGCCGCGCACGGCCGCAGCACCGCCCGCACCGCCGAAGCCGGACAGCGCGGCCACGCCGCCGCCGACGGCATGCGCCACTTTCGCATTCTTCGGCTGCCACACTTTCAGGAACAGGGTCAGCGACACCAGGCTGACGAGGGCCGAGGTGATGTCCGGCAGTTCAGGACCGATATGGTTCGACGTGAAGTACTGGGTGACGGCAAAGCTCAAACCCGTCACCAGCGCGGCCGGCCACACTTCGCGCACGCCGCGGAATCCATCCATCATGAAGACCAGCCAGAATGGCACCAGCAGCGACAGCAGCGGCAACTGGCGGCCCGCCATGGCGCCGATCAGGAAGGGGTCGATGCCCGTCACCTGGCCCGCCACGATGATGGGGATGCCCATGGCGCCGAAGGCCACGGGCGCCGTGTTGGCGATCAGGCACAGGCCTGCCGCGTACAGCGGGTTGAAGCCCAGGCCCACCAGCAAGGCCGACGTGATCGCCACGGGCGCGCCGAAACCGGCCGCCCCTTCCAGGAAGGCGCCGAAGGCAAAGCCGATCAGCAGCACCTGCAGGCGCTGGTCGTCCGTGACCGACAGCACGGAGGCGCGGATGATGTCGATCTGCCCCGTTTTCACAACGATCTTGTACAGGAAGACGGCCGTGACGATGATCCAGGCGATGGGCCACAAGCCGTACGCAAAACCGTAGCCGGCCGCCGCCAGCGCCTGCGGCACGGGCATGCCGTACGCGAAGATGGCCACAGCCAGCGCCAGCGCCAGGGTGACTGCGGCCGCCACATGTCCCTTGATGCGCAGCGCCGCCAGGGCGATGAAGAAGAAAATGATGGGAATGGCTGCCGCCAGCGACGACAGCCACAAGCTGCCGAGCGGTGTATAAAGTTGGGTCCAGGTTTGCATGTCGGGTCTCCTCCGGTGGATGCGGGTTGATTGAAAAACGGCTTTGCTCTATTTTTTTTGCGGCGTATTTTTCTGTGGGGGCCGGCGCTACTCTTCCTGGCCCCGCGCGTTCAGCATGTCGGCCAGGCTGCGCGGCGCCGGCGTCAAGGGCTTGCGGTGCTGCGTCCAGCCCAGCTGCGCGCGTGGCGTCAGCATGCGCAGCCGCGTGGCGGCCCAGCGGAACAGCCGGTAGCTGGCGGGCCGTGCGAAGGCGCCGCTCCAGAAGCGCCAGATCAGGCTTTCGCCGCGGCTGAACTTGGCGCCCTGCCCGCGCAGCGGATGGCTGACTTCCTCATGCGGATTGCGGTTCGCTTCCGTGCGCAGGCGCACCAGCAGCTGGGGAATCGGGATGCGCACGGGGCACACCTCGCCGCAGGCGCCGCACAGGCTCGACGCGGTGGCCAGGTCCGCCGTCGCATCGAGCCCCAGCAAGTGGGGCGAAATGATCTTGCCGATCGGCCCCGGATACGTGGTGCCGTAGGCGTGGCCGCCGATGCGCGTATAGACGGGGCAGTGGTTCATGCAGGCGCCGCAGCGTATGCATTGCAGCGTGGCGCGCAATTGCTCGTCGGCGTAGGCCTGGCTGCGGCCGTTGTCGAGCAAGACCAGGTGCACTTCGCGCGGCCCGTCCTTTTCACCGGCGCGGCGCGGGCCGGAAATCAGGTTGAAATACGTGGTGATGGCCTGCCCCGTGGCCGAACGCGTCAGGAGGCTGGCCAGCGGCACGATGTGTTCGAGCTTGGCCACCACTTTTTCCATGCCCATGATGGCGATGTGCACGTCCGGCACGGACGTCGTCAGCCGGCCATTGCCCTCGTTTTCCACCAGCCACAGGGTGCCCGTGTCGGCCGCCGCGAAATTCACGCCCGACAGGCCGATGTCGGCCTCGACGAAGGCCTGGCGCAGGGCGCGCCGGCCCGTCTGGATCAGGCTGTCGACGTCTTCCGTGTAGGGCGCGTCGGGGATATGCTCGGCGAACAGGCCGGCGATGTCGGCCTTCGTCTTGTGAATGGCCGGCATGACGATGTGCGACGGCTTTTCGCCGGCCAGCTGCACGATGTACTCGCCCATGTCCGATTCCAGGCACGTCATGCCGCGCGCTTCCAGGTAGTGATTGAGCTCGATTTCCTCGCTGGCCATCGACTTGCCCTTGATGAAGCGCGTCGCCCGATTTCTCTCGGCGATGGCGTGGATGATGGCGTTGGCCTGCTCGCCATCCTCGGCCCAGTGCACCTGCACGCCGGCCGCCGTCAGCCGCTCTTCCAGTTGCACCAGCAAATCGGGCAGGCGCGCCAGCGCGTGCCGGCGCACGGCTTCGCCGATATCGCGCAGGCGTTCCAGTTCGTCGCCGTCGGGGAATTGCGCCGTGCGCTTGTCCTGTAAAAAATCCATGGCGCCGCGAAAGCTCTGGCGCAGTTTCGGGTCGTCCAGCGCGGCGCGGGCGCGCGCATGGAAGTTCGCCGGTGTGACGAATTGCAGGGGCTTGGCGTTCATGGCTGGCCTCCTTCATGGGCAGATAAATCATCGATGATCAGCACCCACAACCAGCGCGGACCATGCGCGCCATAGGCCAGCGTTTGCTGGATATCCGACGTTTTCGAGGGGCCCGACACCAGCACCAGGTTGGCCGGCATGCCGTCCATCCAGCGCTCGCCGCGCGCCGCCGCGTGCAAGTCCACGTGCAAGGTGCTCGCATGCACGAGGCAGATATGCAGGGGCGGCGCCAGGGACACCGTGCGCGGCGTGGCCGCATCGGGCGCGATGACGAGGGTGCCCGTGGCGGCGATGCCGGAACGCGCGACGGTAAATCCCGCATCGACGGTGTCGAACAATTCGCCCTTCCACTGCGCCAGCGGACGCGCGAAAGACAGCGTTTCCACGCCAGCCGGCAAGGCGGCCTCCAAGGCCTGCCCTTCGGCGCTGCCGGTATCGAGCAGCAAACGGCGCACGCCGTGTTCGCCGAGGCGCCGCGCCAGCAAGGCGGGCCAGGTGTCCACGCCGACGCAATCGACCTCCGCATGCGAGGCGCGCAAGGCTGCCTGCATGGCGGCGATCCTGTCCCGTGCCGACAGCGGTGACGCGGCGCGGCGCGCCAGGTAATGCTGGTCGATGGCCATATCGATGATCTCCACCGCTTCGGGTGCGGAAGGGGCTGCGGCGCGCAGGCGTCCCAGCATGCGTTCGCGGGCGGTCAATGACGTACTCATGGCGCGCCTCCCGTGCGGCGCCACAGGAAGCTGGCCAGGTGCTCGACGGGCAGCGGCGCGCCCTGGTGCTGGGCGGCGTGGCCGATATTGAGGAGGCAGCCGCAGTCGGCCGAGACGAGCCGGTCGCAGCCCGTGGCGCAGGCCGATGCGATCTTGTCACTGACCATGGCGCCGGAAATATCGGGGTGTTTTAGCGAGAACGTGCCGCCGAAGCCGCAGCATTCCGATTCGCGCTGGTGTTCGATGCGGGTCACGCCGGGCAAGGCGTCGACCAGGGCCACGCCGTGCAGACGCGTGCCCATTTCACGGCGCGCACCGCACGAGGTATGCAGCACCACGTTTTCATCGGCCTGCCCTGCGGCAGCCATGCCGGCCAGGTCAAGCTGCAGCACGCAGACAAGAAATTCGCTCAGTTCATACACGCGCTCGGCCAATTCCGCCGCCTTGGGGCCGGCGACGGGATCGTCCTGGAACAGCTGCGGCCAGTGGTGGCGCATCATGCCGGCGCAGGAACCGGACGGCACGATCACGGGCCACGGCTGCGCAAACAGATCCAACTGGGCGCGGGCCACGGCGCGCGCCTGTTCCGGGTTGCCGCTGCTGTAGGCGGGCTGGCCGCAGCAGCTCTGGCCGCGCGGATAATGCACCAGCAAGCCTTCCCGTTCCAGCAGGCGCACGGCATCGAGTCCCGCCTGCGGCACGAACAGGTCGACCAGGCATGTGGCGAACAGGTACACCTGGAGCGGTGCGGACGGATAGCGGCGCGGCTGGCGCGGGTCTGGCTGCATGAGTGTGTCTCCCCGGCGCTCTGTGTGTTGCTACGGCGCCGCTGTGTGTTGTTAAGAATGACCGGTTCACGCATAATTCCAGCTTCCGCGAGCCACTTCAAATTGCTCGGACCACTTTAAAACAACACCGGAAGACAGCGATGGCGACAGGCATGCAGACGCGGGGCAGGGTCGAGATGGTGATGCGCCGGCTGGAAACGGCCCTGCTGGACGGCAGCTTGCCGGCGGGCGCGCAGCTGCCGGCCGAGCGCCTGCTGGCGCAGCAATATGAGGTTTCGCGCAACACCGTTCGCGAAGCCGTACAGCGGCTGGCGGCGCGGGGCCTGGTGCGCAGCCGGCGCGGCGCCGGCGTATTCGTGACGGATCAATTGCGCACCGGCATGGCGTCGCCGTGGAGCCAGCTGGTGGCCGACCACCCCGCCCTGCGCGACGACATCCTGGAATTTCGCCGCGTGCTGGAAGGGGCGACGGCCTACTTTGCGGCGCAGCGGGCCAGCGGCGACGAGCGCGCGCAAATCATGGCGTTGCTGGCCGAGCTGGAACAGGCGCGCGCCAGCGACGACAAGCACGGCGAGGCGCAGGCCGATGCCCGCCTGCATGAAGTCATCGCGCAGGCGTCGCACAACACCATGTTTTTGCACTTGCACACCAGCATCATCGGCATGCTGCGCGAACACATCACCATCAATGGCACGGGCTTGCGCCAGCAGGACGACGCCACCTCGCTGCACCTGCTGTCGCAGCACCGCACCTTGTGCGTAGCGATCTGCGCCAGCCAGCCGGAAGAGGCACGCACGGCCATGCAAAGCCACATCGATTTCGTGCGCACGCGCGTCACGAGCGATGACGATTGACACCACTGGTAGGACCAATGCCCAGGACCAGTACAAGCGCACAGCGGCCGCAAAAACTGCTAACATCGCGCGCCGCCAACTGATCCCTCTGCCATGACCGTCCTCGCCCACACCCATCCGCTGGTGCGCCAGCTGGAAAACGACTTGCTGCCCCTGTTCCGCGCCGCCCTGCCCGCACTCTCGGTCGCCGCGCCACGGGCGCTCGCCTCCGTCTTCGCCTTTTCCAGCGGCACGGCCAGCGCTTTCCAGGATTATCACTTCGGCATTTCCTGCCTGCTCGAAGATGTTCCCGACGATGCCCCGGAAGAAGTCGCCCTGCTGGTCAGCGTCACGGGTCTCGAGTCGGGAGCCCGGCTCAGCGCCCAGGTCGTCTGGGGCCAGCCATCGGGCCGGGTGGAAATGCAGGCCGATATGGATGCTGGCGACCTGGAAGCCTTGCATGCGGCGCTGCCCGGCTTGCTGGCAGGCTTGCAACAGACGGCCAGCCGTGGCAGGCCGCAAATGTGACAGGCGCATGAAAAAGTGCCAGGAAACAACAACTTACGCTTTCCGCAGCGCAACTTTATTGACTTCCACTAGCCCCAGCCCCTATCCTTTCGGTTACGTTTGGTGAGAATGTGTGCCTGTTCATGCGGGCATGCAGACAAGCCGCCTTGCCTTCACAAAAGTCCATTCCGCATTTTTATTGCAACCATCAGGGCAACGCGCCTGGACGGCCGCTGCCAGCAAATACGGAGCTGACTGTCATGCCATCGCACCACCATTTTCCTGCCACATCCTTGCTCGGCTGCCTCTTCTTACTGGCCGCCGTGCCCGTGCAGGCGCAGAGCACGGACAGCACTGCCGCCACCTTCAGCGCCAATGCCAGTCTCACCTCGCAATACATTTCGCGCGGCTTTCGCCAGACCTGGGGCAAACCGGCCCTGCAGGCGGGGGCCGACTACGCGCACCCGAGCGGCTGGTCGCTGGGCACCTGGGCTTCCACCGTCAGCGACCGCTATATCGAGGATGCGACCGTCGAATGGGACTTGTACGGCGGCTACAGCGGCACAGTGGGCGAATTCGGCTACAGCGTGCTGGCCTACTATTACAAATATCCGGGCGCCGTCTACCGCGCCACGGGCGTGAAATACGACTATGGCGAACTGTCACTGGGCCTCAGTTACAAGATGCTGTACGCCAAGTACAACCGCACAGTCACGCGCGACTTCTTCGGCATCACGAATGCGCGCGGCACGGGCTACCTGGACGTGGGCGCGAATGTCGACCTGGGCAATGCCTGGAGCTTGAACCTGCACGCCGGAAATGGCCGGGTGGCGGGCACGGGCAATGCCATGTGGAACTGGCGCGACGCCAAGGTCGGCGTCACCCGGGCCTTCGACGGCGGCTGGAGCGCCAGCGCCGCACTCACGCGCGCCTGGGGCGCCACCGATGCCTACGACCATTACACCCTCGGCATCCCGAATGCGGCCGGCCAGTTCGACACGTCAAATCCCGCCGCGGCCACCTTCGTGCTGGCCATCAGCAAGACGTTCTAGGCGCGCCATCCGCGACGTCCATGACACCAATACCCCTCCCCATCAAGGAACAGCATCATGCAACTCTCACTGAACAGTAAAATCTGCGTCGCCGCCACCGCGCTAGCCGTCCTCAGCCTCGGCGTCACGGCGGCGGTGATCGGCTACAAGAGCAGCGCCAGCGCCGAAGCGGCCGCGCTGGACCTGGCGCGCACGTCGGCGCGCGAAGTGGCAGGCGCCCTGCAGGCGCGCATTGCCAGCAATCTGTCCAGCGTGTCCAGCCTGGCCGGCTCCATGCGCGGCACCAAGAGCGCCAGCCTGCCCCTGCAGCGCGAACAGATCAATGAACTGACCAAGGCAACATTGACCAGTTCCGAAGACTTGCTGGGCTCGGCGGTGACGTGGGAGCCGAACGCGCTCGACGGCAAAGATGCGGATTTCGCCAACCAGAAACCGTACTACGACGCCAGCGGCCGCTTCATGCCCTACTGGACACGGGGCGCCGGCGGCAAGCTGCAAGTCGAACCCATCGTCTTCGACCAGAAACCGGGCGCCAACGACTGGTATGACGTGCCCAAGCGCACAGGCAAGACTTACTTTACGGAACCATACATCTACCCCGTCGATGGCAAGAATGTCCTGATGGCCTCGCTGGTGGCGCCCATCATGATCGACGGCAGCTTCAAGGGCGTGGCCAGCGCCGACTTCATGCTCACGCGCCTGGCGAAAATCCTCGCCGACCTGAAAGTGATCGAGGGCGGCAAGCTGGCCCTGATCTCGAACGGCGGCCTGTACGCGAGCCACCCCGTGCCTGATCGTCTCGGCAAGAAAGCCGACGACGTGCCGGCGGCCGGCCTGGAAAAGGTGCGCCAGGGCCAGTCGTATGAATACGAGGACGACAAGGGCTACATCCATTTGCTGCAGCCGCTGCAGATCCACCCCGATATCGCGCCATGGAGCGTGGAACTGAATTTCCCGAAAAGCGTGGCTACGGCCTCGGCGCGCGACCTGATGATCTATACCCTGATCGTCGCCCTGCTGTGCGCGGCGGCCACGGCCGGCATTCTGATTCTCGTCGTCAACCAGCTGACGCGTCCCCTGCGTACCCTGGGCCGCACCATGACGGACCTGTCGAGCGGCGACGCCGACCTGCGCGTCAAGCTGGAAGTCAAGGGTACCGACGAGCTGGCCGTGATCGGCAAGGGCTTCAACGCCTTCGTGGAAAAAATCCACGCCGTGCTGCTGCAAGTGCAAGCCAGTGCCGACAACGTGGCCCGCGCCAGTGCGGAAATTGCGCAAGGCAATAACGACCTGTCGGCCCGCACGGAGCAGCAGGCCAGTTCGCTGGAAGAAACGGCCGCCTCGGTGGAAGAGCTGACGGGCACCGTCAAGGAAAACGCCGACCATGCGCGCCAGGCCAATCAACTGGCCGCCTCCGCCTCCAGCGTGGCGCAAAAGAGCGGCGAAGTGGTCGGCAAGGTGATAGCAACCATGACGTCGATTAACGACTCGTCGAACAAGATCGTCGACATCATTTCCGTCATCGATGGCATCGCCTTCC
Source organism: Janthinobacterium lividum (assembly GCF_011601275.1). Classification (GTDB taxonomy): domain Bacteria; phylum Pseudomonadota; class Gammaproteobacteria; order Burkholderiales; family Burkholderiaceae_D; genus Janthinobacterium; species Janthinobacterium lividum_E. The sequence continues at coordinate 153,439 of NZ_JAAOLY010000015.1, forward strand.
AGACGAATATCCTGGCCCTGAACGCGGCCGTGGAAGCGGCGCGCGCGGGTGAACAGGGGCGCGGTTTCGCCGTCGTCGCCACGGAAGTGCGCAACCTGGCGCAGCGCTCGGCGGCGGCCGCCAAGGAAATCAAGCTGCTGATCGACGACTCCGTCGGCAAGGTGGCGGCCGGCAGCAAGCTCGTCGACGAAGCGGGCGCCACCATGGAACAGGTGGTCGACAGCGTGCGCAAGGTGACCGCCATCATGGCCGACATCAGCGTCGCCACCAACGAGCAAAGCGACGGCATCGCGCAAGTCAACCAGGCGCTGGCGCAGATGGATGGCGTGACGCAGCAGAACGCGGCCCTGGTCGAGGAAGCGGCGGCCGCCGCCGAAAGCCTGCAAGACCAGGCCAGCCACCTGGCCGAGGTGGTCAGCGTATTCAAGCTGGGCGCACAACAACAAACGACGCCGCAGGCAATGCCGGCGGTGACAAAAGTGGCGCCGCCGCCAGCCAGGCGCCTCGCCCCGGCCAAGCCGGCGCCCGCGGCAAGAGCGCCAGCCAAGGCGCCGGCCGGCGATGACTGGGAAGAGTTTTAAGCCGCCCTGCCTGGTAATTGCAAGCTGCCCTTGATGTAAATCAAGTGGCGAATACATTCGGTGAGAATTGCCCCTGATCCATCCTTTTATACTGTTGCCGCGTCTACGGCACGCATGCTTGCCGGAATAAAAGGATGGAGCATGAAAAAAATCGTGGCAGTATTCCTGACATCAAGCACCGCACTGCTGGCTGGCTGCGGCGGTGGCGGCGGCAGTGATGGAGGCAATTCGAATGCCGGCTCGACGCTGGCACCCTACGTCGGTACCTGGCAAGCGCCGTGCGACGAGCATGAACGCCAGACCATGGTGGTCGCAGCCAAGGCCGATGGCAGCGGCGCGATGGAACTGACCTCCACCATCGAAACCTATCTCAAGACAGGCTGCAGCGGCACCTTGCTGGGCACGGAAACCATGACCGCAAAGATGAGCGCGACACCGGATGGCGTGGCCGACGTCCTCGTCAAACTGACGGAAAATGGGGCAGCCACCAACGTGCGCATCGACAAGCTGAATCTGTCCATGCCCGCCTATACCTTCAACGTCACGGGACCTGGCGTGCAATACGTGAAGAAAGATGGCAAACAGCAATGGTGCATCGACTATGAAGGCGGTTCCACCTGCCTGCTCGACGAAGGCATGCGCCCGGCGCAAACCATCAAAGGCGGCATCTTCTTGCGCGACAACAATCTCTACACCTTCTCGCATAACGGCAGCAGTTATGTGCCCGACATGCTGTACGTAAAAAAATAAGCGCGTGAGTTGCTGCGGGGTCCATGGCCCTGCAGCGTCAAGGCCTCGATACCGCTGGCAAGGCTAGGTGTAGAATCGGACAGACATTGCAAAAGCAGAAAGCTATCCTGTTAAAAAAAGGAGCTTGCCATGTCGACCAACGCGTTCTCCCTGCCGTCCGACGCCGCGCTGACTGCCCTGTTGCAGCCGCAGGACGGCGCCCTCGCCCCCATCGAAGGCTTGCGGCGCCTGCGCGACGCGGGATTGGACCAGCTCCCCCTGCCCGGCCACGGCGCCACCCTGCGGCGCTGGCAAATGCTGGCCGCCATCGCCGCCATCGACCTGTCCCTGCTCAAGCTGTATGAAGGCCATACGGATGCGCTCGCCATCCTGGCGGAACTCGGCGGCCCCTGTGTGCCGGTCGGCAGCAGCTGGGGCGTCTGGTGCGCGGACCTGCCCGACGCGCGCGTACATTTGCGGCAGATGGCCGATGGCCGCCAGGTGCTCGACGGGCGCAAGGCCTGGTGTTACGGCGCGCAGGGCCTCGACCATGCCTTGATCAGCTGCCGGAGCGACGCTCACCAGGCTTGCCTGGCCACCGTAGACCTGTCGCAGCCTGGCGTGCGCGTCACGGACGAAGGCTGGCAAGCCGTCGGCATGCGCGCCTGCGCCAGCGTCGACGTGACTTTTTCCGCCGCGCGCGCCGTTCCCGTCGGCGCGCCCGGCGCCTATCTGGCCCGCCCCGGCTACTGGCATGGCAGCGCCGGCATCGCGGCCGCCTGGTATGGCGCGGCCTGCGCCATCGCCAGCCACCTGCATGCGCGCGCGCAGCACGCCGCCCCCGATCCCGTGCGCCTGGCGCAACTGGGCCAGATCGACTGCGCCTTGCGCGCCACCGGCGCCCTGCTGCGCGAAGGCGCCGCCGAGATCGACCTACACCCGCAAAGCGATGCGATGGCCCTGGCGCTGCGCCTGCGCCTGGCCGTGGAGGATGCGGCGACCCTGGTGCTGCACCTGGCCACCCGGGCGCTGGGCGCCGGCCCCTTGTGCCGCGACGCCCATTTCGCGCGCCTGGCGGCAGACCTGCCCGTGTTCCTGCGCCAGAGCCATGCCGAACGCGACCAGGCCGTGCTGGGCGGCATCGTCGCCGGCGCGGAAGCACATCCGTGGACGCTGTGACGGCGCACGGGCAAAAAAATCGCCGGACCGGATGGACTCCGGGCCGGCGATCAGGGCTAGCCTGACTACGTGATTACCTGAGCGGCATGGCGATGCCGAACATGACCGACTGGGTACGCCCGCTATCGATATTCAGATTGCTGTTGTAGTCCAGGGTGATCGTCATGCCGTTCGACAGCAGCAGTTTCACGCCCAGGCCCGCCGCCCAGTTGCCCGTCTGTTGCGGCACCGTGCGGATCACGTACACGGGGCCGTCGGCCACCAGGTCGGCATACGCCAGGCGCGCATCGTCGGCGCCCTGGAACTGATGCCGGTACTCGAGCCGCGCACGCGGGAACCACGTGCCCAGGCCGCCCACATAGATGCCTTCGGCGCGCACACCGAGCGCGCCGATGCGCGAGCGCACGGTCTGCTTGAAGTAGCTCAGGGCGTTGATGCCGGCCGCCTTCTCCGTGTACGGATCGAGCTTGGCCGACATCAGTTCCACGCGGCCATACGGCGACCACATCCAGGTGTCATGGCGCATCTCGATGCCGCCCACCAGCGCGCCGAACACTTGTTTGCCGTCGCGCTCGCCGGTGGCGAAACCGCTGCCATCGGCGAGGTAGCGCGAAGCGTCGTACTGCAAGGTGCCGTAGCCGAGCACGCCGTCGAGGAAGACGCCCTTGCTCGGACGCAGGCTGCCATACACGGCCGCCACGGCGCTGTCGGCCGTGCTGCGGCTGCCGTTCTGGCCCACGTCGCTGCGGTCATGGCTGAAGCCGGCACCCACGCCCAGGGTCGCCAGGTCGCTGAGGCGGTAATCGCCCCCCACGCTCACGCCGTTGGTACGGAAACGGAAGCCCGTGTCGCGGCCATTCACATAGTGCTGGCCGAAGTCGACGGCGCCACCGAGCCACAGAGCCAGCGCCTGCTTCTGCGTATCGGGCTTTTGCGGCATGTCCGGCAAGCCGCTGGTGGCGCCGCTGACGTCCACCTGCTGCCGTTCATCGCTGCTGAAACCAGCGCCTGGCTGGCGCAAGGCCGCCTTGCGCATGAACGGTTTCACGGCCGTGCCGAATACGCGGTCCGCTTCGTCCGCCTGCCAGCGCGCCAGCGCCGCCGTCGGATTGCCGCTGTCGTTTGGCGGCGTCAGGCTCAGGCCGAAGCTGGAACGTCCCCAGCCATCGCCATGCAGGCTTTCCAGGCGTTGCGTGAAGTTCGACAGCTGTGCGCTGGCGAAACGCCGCGCCGCGTCCGCTTGCGCCGCCTGCAGGCCGATCACTTCCGGATCGACCGACGGGTCGCGCCGCGCAGTCACGGTCACGTTGACGACACCCGGTTTCGAGGTGGCATACGCATTGCTCAGGGTGTAGCTGACGACGGCCGCGCCGGCGAACTTGCCCGAGGCCGCAAAGCTCAGCTGGTACGACGGCTTGCCGGCCGTGCCCACGTCGCGCACCACCACCTTGCCCGCTTCCGCCGGCGCCACGCTCAGCACATTGGCCGCCGTGAACGGGCCACCCGTGGCGCCCGCCGTCAGGTCGACATTGACCGTCAGGCCGGCCACCACCGTGACGCTCTGGCTGAGCACTTGCGGCATCGGATTGACGGTAATCGTCGAGGTCACCGGCGCCGACGTGCCGAAGGCGTTCGACACGGTATAGCCGATGCGGATCTCGCCGCTGGTGTTGATGCCTGGCGTGTAGACGATGTCCATGCCGTTGACCACCGCCGTGCCGCTGGCAGGTTGCGTCGTGATGGCCACGGCCGTGAACGGCCCGCCCGTGGCGCCTTCGGCCACATGCAGGGTCACCGGCGTGCCGGCCAGGACCGTGGCTGTCTTGGCCACCGGCACGGGCACGGGCCGCGGCGCCACCGTCACGCTGACCGTGGCGGGGGCGGAGGTGCCGCCCGGACCCGTCGCCGTGTAGCTGAAGGCGTCCGGACCGAAGTAGTTGGCATTCGGCACATACATCACCTTGAAGGCGCGATTGCCTCCCCCCGCCGCGCCGCTCGACACCACCGTGACGGTCCCATGCTGCGGCGGCGTGACGATGGTCACTGCCGTGATCGGGCTGCCATCCGTGGAAGCGATGGTCAAACTCACTTCCTGGTTGGCCGAGGTCGTCGCCGTTTCATTGGCCACCGGCGGCGGCGCCTGGTTCACCAGCAGGGTCAAGGCTTGCTGCACCGTGAACTGGTGCGCGTCCTTCGCTTGCAAGGTGAAGTTGTAGCTGCCCGCCACCGTCGGCGTGCCGCTCAACACACCGCTCGCCGCATCGAGCACCAGGCCCGCCGGCAAGGCGCCGCCGCTCACCGCATACGCATACGGCGCCACGCCGCCGCCAGCCGTGAATGGCTGGCTGTACGCGTCGCCGGCGCGGATCGCCGCCAGGCTGGCCGGCGTCAGGCTCAAGGTGGGCGCAGCGACGGCCAGGGTGTAGCTGTTGGTGGCGCTGAATGGCGCACCCGCACCCGTGCTGCTGTCGGTGACCTGGATGCTGAGCGGGAAGCTGCCGGCCACATTGGTGGTGCCGGACAGCACGCCGGTCGCCGCATTCAAGGTCAAGCCGGCAGGCAAGGCGCCGCTGCTGATGCTGAAGGTATGTGGCGCCGTGCCGCCCGCCGCCGTCAGGGTTGCGCTATAAGCCGCTTCCGCCGTTGGATTGGGCAGGCTGGCTGGCGTCAGGCTGACCGTGGCCGAAGCGACCGTCAGCGTATAGCTTTGCGTGCCGGTGAACTGGTGCGCATCTTCCGCTTGCACGGTCAAGGTAAAACTGCCGGCCGCCGTCGGCGTACCGCTGAGCAAACCGCCGCCGCTCAGTGTCAGGCCCGCTGGCAGGCTGCCGCTCGATACCGTATAGGCATACGGAGCGACGCCGCCGCTGGCCGTCAATTGCTGGCTGTATGCCGTGGCCACTTTCGGCGCCGGCAAGGTTGCCGGGGCCACCGTGATGGCGGGCGCGGCAACGCTCAAGGTATAGCTGTTGGTGGCACTGAATGGCGCCCCCGCACCCGTGCTGCTGTCCTTGACCTGGATGCTGACGGGGAAGCTGCCGGCCACATTGGTCGTCCCCGACACCACGCCCGTGGATGCGTTCAGGCTCAAGCCGGCCGGCAGGTTGCCACTGCTGATGCTGAAGGTATATGGCGCCGTGCCGCCCATCACCGCCAGAGGCGCGGAATATGCCGCTTCCGCTGTCGCATTGGGCAAGGTGGCTGGCGTCAGGCTGATATTGGCCGACGACACAGCCAGGGTATAGCTGCGCGTGCCGGTGAACTGGTGCGCATCGGCCGCTTGCACCGTGAAGGTAAAGCTGCCGGCTGCTGTCGGGGTGCCGCTGAGCAAACCACTGCCGCTCAGGGTGAGGCCCACTGGCAGGCTGCCGCTCGATACCGTATAGGCATACGGAGCGACGCCGCCGCTGGCCGCCAATTGCTGGCTATATGCCGTGCCCGCTTTCGGTGCCGCCAGCGAGCCTGGCGTCACCGAAATTACGGGAGCGGCGACTGCCAAGGTATAGCTGCTGGTGGTGCTGAACGGCGCCCCTGTCCCCGTGCTGCTGTCGGTGACCTTGATGCTGACCGGGAAGCTGCCGGCCACATTGGTCGTCCCCGACACGACGCCGGTGGATGCATTCAGAGTCAAGCCGGAAGGCAGGCCGCCGCTGCTGATGCTGAAGGTATATGGCGCCTTGCCGCCCGCCGCCGTCAGGGTTGCCGTGTAGGCCGCTTCCGCCGTCGCATCGGGCAGGGCCGATGGCGTCAGGCTGATACTGGGGATGCCCACTGCGACCGTGATGGTCGCCGGCGCCGAAGTGCCGCTGGCATTCTTGGCCGTATAGGTGAAGCTGTCGCTACCACTATACCCGGCTGTCGGCATATAAGTGATGCTGGCGCCATTGGCCGTCGCCGTGCCATGCACAGCAGCGGATGCCACTGCCACCGAGGTCACCGGGCCGCCGCTCAGGTTCAAGGCAATCGCCGTGGCGCCGCTGCCATACGCCACGCTGACGCTAACGTCACCGGCAACAGGTACAGCAACGGCCACGGTGCCCGAATAGCTGATCTGCGCTTTGAACGGCGCACCTGTCCCCGTGCTGCTGTCAGTCACGGTGACGGTAAAGTTGTATGCGCCAGCCGTGGTAGGCGTGCCCGACAAGGTGCCGTTCGCCGCCAGCGTCAAGCCCGCGGGTGCATTGCCGGTGGTGATGTCATAGCCATACGTGGCCGTCCCGCCAGTAGTGGTGATACTGTCGCTGAAGGCAACGCCCACCATCATCGCCGGCAGGGCTGTCGGCGCGATGACGAGCGTCGGCGCCGCCACCGTCAGCGTATAGGCCTGCGAACCGGAATACGGGCCGCTGCCCGTCGAACTATCCTTCGCACGCGCGGTGAAGTTGAAGGTGCCGGCCGCCGTCGGCGTACCCGACAGCACACCGCCGCTGGACAAGCTTATACCGGGCGGCAAGGTACCACCTGGGACGATATCGTAGGTATAGCTCGCCTTGCCGCCCGAAGCCGTCAAGGTCTGGCTGTATGCCGTACCGACGATTGCGCCAGCCACGCTGGTCGGCGCAAGCGTCACCGTCGGCGCGCTGACCGTAATCGTCACGGTGGCCGAGTTCGAGATACCAGTGCCGTTGCTGGCCGTGTAGGTAAAGCTGTCGCTGCCGCCAAAGCCTGCCGCCGGCGTATAGGTGATGCCGGTGCCATTGGCCGTTGCCGTGCCATTCAAAGCAGCAGACGCCACGGCCACCGAGGTTGCCGCGCCACCACTCAGATTCAGGGTGATCGCAGTAGCGCCGCTGCCGTACGCCACCGTCGCGCTGACATCACCGGCAACGGGCACGGCGATAAAGGTGAACCTGTCCGCTGGTATGGCGGCGCTGGTGCCACCCGCGGTAGTGATGCGCACATCGACCGTGCCCGTGCCGGCAGGCGCCATCGCCGTGATCTGCGTGGCGCTGTTGACGGTGAAGCCCGTCGCTGCCGTGGCGCCGAAGGTCACCGCCGTCGTGCCGCTAAAACCCGTACCGGTAATGGTGACAGTGCTGCCGCCAGTGGCCGGGCCGGCCGTGGGCGAAATGCTCGTCACCGCCGGCGCCGCCACAAAAGTAAATTGGTCCGCCGCGCTGGTGGCACTGGTCCCGCCAGACGTGGTGACGCGTACGTCGACCGTGCCGGAGCTGCCAGCTGGCGCCGTAGCCGTGATCTGTGTAGCGCTGTTGACTGTGAACCCGGTCGCTGCCGTGGCACCGAAGGTTACCGCCGTCGTGCCGCTAAAACCCGTGCCGGTGATGGTGACCGTGGTGCCGCCCGTCGCAGGACCTGAAGTCGGCGAAATGCTCGTCACTGCTGGCGCCGCCACGTAGGTAAATTGATCGTTTGCACTGGTGTTGCTGGTGCCACCCGCTGAAGTGACGCGCACGTCGACCGTGCCCGCGCTGCCTGCTGGCGCCGTGGCCGTGATTTGCGTGGCGCTGTTGACGGTAAAGCCATTCGCTGCCGTGGCGCCGAACGTCACCGCCGTCGTGCCGCTAAAGCCGGTGCCTGTAATGATGACCGTGGTGCCGCCGGCAGTTGTGCCGGAGGTTGGCGAAATACTGCTCACCACCGGCTTTGCCACATAGGTAAATTGATCGGCGGCGCTGGTGGCGCTGGTGCCGCCCGTCGTGGTCACACGCACATCGACCGTGCCCGTGCCGGCTGGCGCCGTGGCAGTAATCTGCGTGGCGCTGTTGACGGCAAAACCTGTGGCTGCCGTGGCGCCGAAGGTCACCGCCGTCGTGCCGCTAAAACCCGTACCGGTAATGGTGACAGTACTGCCGCCAGTGGCCGGGCCGGCCGTGGGCGAAATGCTCGTCACCGCCGGCGCCGCCACAAAAGTAAATTGGTCCGCCGCGCTGGTGGCACTGGTCCCGCCAGGCGTGGTGACGCGTACGTCGACCGTGCCGGAGCTGCCAGCTGGCGCCGTGGCTGTGATCTGCGTGGCGCTGTTGACTGTGAAGCCGGTCGCTGCCGTGGCGCCGAAGGTTACCGCCGTCGTGCCGCTAAAACCCGTGCCGGTGATGGTAACCGTGGTGCCGCCGGTCGCAGGACCTGAAGTCGGCGAAATGCTCGTCACTGCTGGCGCCGCCACGTAGGTAAATTGATCGTTTGCACTGGTGTTGCTGGTGCCACCCGCTGAAGTGACGCGCACGTCGACCGTGCCCGCGC